>NZ_JOHY01000008.1 GCF_000721495.1 Streptomyces sp. NRRL F-5123 | reverse complement strand
GCCCCCAGCGACCCCCTCCTCCCCAGCCCTCGCAACGGCTAGTGCTGTGGCCGGGAGGGTTTGCCGGTAGCTTGCGGCGTCCGGTGCGGTGCGTCGCAAGGCGCCGGATCGGCCTCGTAGCGGGCCTACTCGGTCGATCCGGCAACGCAGCGAGGTGCCGTGCCGGGCGTCGCAAGCCGGTGAACCCTCCCGGTCACAGCACCAGCTCACAGGGGGCACCGATACGGGCCCCCGCCCGTGCCCGCACCCTGCGTGCGGCGCCTCCGTCGGGGCCCCGTGCGGGACGGACGCCGGCCCCCACCCTGCACCCCGCGAGGCGCACGCACCGCCGGGGGCAAGCCGCACTCCCCGTCTTTCCCACCCCCACCGGGTGGAACGCCGCCGACGCGGCCGGAGGGGGACGGTCCGGGGTCCCCCGCAGGAATGCGCACCGCATCCCCGCCACCTACGTCGTGACCTCGGACGCGCATTCCGAGGAGCCCCCCGGGGCGGCCGCCGACCCGCCCACAGGCGGCACCGGCAGACGGCCGAGCACCCCCACGGCACGGGGGTACCCCCATGCGAAGCCATGGGGGAGGGCGGGAAAGGGAAGCTAACCGATGTCCGCCGGATCCAGGCGGACAGCGACCGGCTCCCCCCCACCCCGCGCGGCCCGGGCGACCCGCGCCTCCCGCAGAGCCAGCGCCAGCGCCCCCCCACTCCCCGGCGGCACCCGCAGAAGCACCCTCTCCCCGCCGGAAGGCTCCGGCACCGGCCCCAGCTGATCCGCCCCCGGCGGCAACCGCAGCACCGCGAGCAGCTCCGCCACCGCACCGGCCGAACCGGCGACGGACGCCATTCGTGCCACCGGCGGAAAGCGCAGCTCGGCCCGCTCGGCGAGCTCCCGAACGGCGTGCCCGGCGGGGTCCCAGCGGACGAGCGCCTGCACGGGTCGCAGCGTGGGCTCGGCGAGGACGACCACCGTGCCCCCCTCCCCCGCGGGCCGCACGAGCGCGGCCGCGGCGGCCCAGCGCCGCAGCGCCTCCTCGCCGGCCCGCAGGTCGGGCCGCCCGAGGAGCGCCCAGCCGTCGAGCAGCAGGGCGGCGGCGTAACCGGGCCCGTCGGCCACGGGCTCCGCGCCCGGCGTGGCGATGACGAGCGCGGGGGCGGCGCCGACGGAGGGCAGCACGGTGTCGCGGCCCGACGTCCGCACGGGCACCCGCGGGAAGGCGCGGCCCAGCTCCTCCGCGGTGCGGCGGGCGCCGACGACCTGGGCGCGCAGCCGGAAGCCGCCGCATTCGGGGCAGTGCCAGTCCGCGGCGGGGCGACCGCACCAGCCGCACGCGGGTGTGCCGCCCTGCTCGCGCAGCTCCAGCGGGCCGGAGCAGGCGGCGCAGCGGGCGGCGGCGCGGCAGGAACCGCAGGCCAGCCGGGGGACGTAGCCGCGCCGCGGGACCTGTACGAGGACCGGACCGCGGGCCAGTGCGTCGCGGGTGACCTGCCAGGCGAGCGAGGGCAGCCGGGCGGCGCGCGCGGCGGCGTCCCTGGCCTCGTCGGTGTCGCCGATCGTGCGGATGAGCGGGGCCGCGGCCCGTACCTGGCCGCGGGCGGCGGCCAGCGGCAGCGCCCAGCCGCTGTCGACGAGCTGGGCGCCCTCGACGGTGCTGGTCAGGCCGCCGAGCAGGAAGGCGGTGCGCTCCTCGGTGGCGCGCAGCAGCAGGACGTCGCGGGCGTGCGGGTAGGGCGCGCGCGGCTCGGAGTGGCTGGAGTCGCCGTCGTCCCAGACCGCGACGAGGCCGAGGTCGGCGACGGGGGCGAACATGGCGGCGCGCGTCCCGACGACCGCGCGGACCGCGCCGCGGCTGACGGCGAGCCAGTTGCGGTAGCGCTCCTCGGGGCCGGCGTCGGCGGTGAGCATGACGTGGTGGCCCTCGCCGAGGAGTTCGGTGAGGGCGGCGTCGGCGCGGGCGACGGCGCGGCCGTCGGGCAGTACGGCGAGGGCGCCGCGCCCGGAGGCGAGGGTCGCGGCCATGGCGCGGGCGAGTTCGGCGGGCCAGTGCGGGCCGGGGAGGGCGAGCCAGACGGCCCGCGGCGTGTCGCCGCGGGCGAGCGCCTGGAGGTAGCCGGGCCCGGTGGCGTACCGCGCCCAGGTCCCGGGCTCGGGGGCGGCGGGGGCAGGCGGCGGATCGGGCGACGGGTCGCGTTCGGCGCGGGCCATCCGGGGCGGCACGGCGAGCTGGACGACGTCGGCGAGCACACCGGCGTAGCGGTCGGCGACCTGGCGGCACAGGGTGAGCAGGCGCGGGGTGAGGACGCGCTCGGCGGAGAGCACCTGGGCCAGCGGGGCGAGCGGCCCGGCGTAGTCGCTCTCGGCGCGGCGCTCGACGACGAAGCCGTCGTGCAGGGTGCCGCCTTCGCGCCGCCCCTTGACGACGCGCGCACCGAAGCGGACGCGGACCCGTACGCCGGGCTGGGCGTCCGCGTCCATGGCCGCGGGGACGGCGTAGTCGAAGAACTGGTCCAGGTGCAGCAGCCCCTTGTCGACCAGCACCCGGGCGACCGGCAGCCCTTCGGCGAGGGCCGCCCCCCGCCACGTCCGCGGCTTCGCCCTCCGGACGGTGCCCCGGATGAGGGCGAGCTGCTCCGCCGGTTCGTCCTGCTCACTCACCCGGCAATCGTGCCAGACGCCTCCGACAGGACGCCCCGGCCTGCCCTTTTCGGTGGGCGGCGCGACCTTCCCCCGTCGGGGGCCGAGCACGCGGTGGCCACATGGCGTGGCATGTCACCTCCGTTCGGTGGTGGGTCGCGCGGGACACCGCGAGGGGCAGCCCGTGGCGCCCCCCACGGAACAAGGGCAAGGCAAAGCCCCTCGCAGGGGCGGCGGACCGCCCGCCGCGAGGGGCAGGGGACTTGCTCAGATCCCCGCGGCCGAGCGGAGCGCCTCGACGCGGTCGGTGCGCTCCCACGTGAAGTCGGGGAGCTCGCGACCGAAGTGACCGTACGCGGCGGTGGCCGCGTAGATCGGCCGCAGCAGGTCGAGGTCGCGGATGATCGCGGCCGGCCGCAGGTCGAAGACCTGCGAGATCGCCTGCTCGATCTTCTCGACGTCGACGTTCTCCGTGCCGAAGGTCTCGACGAAGAGCCCGACGGGCTCCGCCTTGCCGATCGCGTAGGCGACCTGGACCTCGCAGCGCGCCGCGAGCCCGGCGGCCACGACGTTCTTGGCGACCCACCGCATCGCGTACGCCGCGGAGCGGTCCACCTTGGACGGGTCCTTGCCGGAGAAGGCGCCGCCGCCGTGGCGGGCCATGCCCCCGTACGTGTCGATGATGATCTTGCGGCCGGTCAGGCCCGCGTCACCCATCGGGCCGCCGATCTCGAACCGCCCGGTGGGGTTGACGAGCAGCTTGTAGCCCTCGGTGTCGAGCTTGATGCCGTCCTCGATGAGCGCCTTGAGTTCGACCTCGACGACGAACTCGCGGATGTCGGGCGCGAGCAGCGACTCCAGGTCGATGTCGGAGGCGTGCTGCGAGGACACCACGACGGTGTCGAGGCGGACGGCCTTGTCGCCGTCGTACTCGATCGTGACCTGCGTCTTGCCGTCGGGCCGCAGGTAGGGGATGGTGCCGTTCTTGCGGACCTCGGTGAGCCGCCGGGAGAGGCGGTGCGCGAGGGTGATGGGCAGCGGCATGAGCTCGGGCGTCTCGTCCGAGGCGTAGCCGAACATCAGGCCCTGGTCGCCCGCGCCCTGCTTGTCGAGGTCGTCCTCGCCCGCGGCGCCCTCGACACGGGCCTCGTAGGCGGTGTCGACGCCCTGGGCGATGTCGGGCGACTGCGCGCCGATGGACACCGACACGCCGCAGGAGGCGCCGTCGAAGCCCTTCTTGGACGAGTCGTAGCCGATGTCGAGGATCCTGCTGCGGACGAGGGTGGCGATGTCCACGTACGCGGTCGTCGTCACCTCTCCCGCGATGTGCACCTGGCCGGTGGTGATCAGCGTCTCGACCGCGACGCGCGAGGCGGGGTCGGCGGTCAGCAGGGCGTCGAGAATGGTGTCGCTGATCTGATCAGCGATCTTGTCCGGGTGGCCCTCGGTGACGGACTCGGAGGTGAAGAGGCGGCGGGACACATCGCTCCCTGGGGTTGCAGCGGCTGCTGGCTGATTCGTGGTGGGGTGCGCGGGGCTGCGCCCGGCACTCCGGCGGCAAGTTTATCGTTCGCGCCGCCCGAGCGGACACGACATCTCGTTCCTTGGATGCGGCATGACCTGCGTCACTTCCCGCGGCGGTATGACGATCAGTCCTGCCACAGCGGACTTTCATGTGATTCCACCCGTTTCGGTACGCCCGTTCGGGGGATTTCCGCGGAATGGCCTGGTCGGGGGGCCTCAGCCCGTCCGGGGGGCACCGCCGAGCCGGACGGACACGAGGTCCCAGACGGTCTCGGCGAGCGCCTCCTTCGGCCCGTACGGCACCTCGGTCTCGCTGCCGTCGGCGCCCAGGACGACGGCCGCGTTGTCGTCGGTACCGAAGGCCGTTCCCTCCCCCACCTCGTTGACGACCAGCAGGTCACAGCCCTTGCGGGCGAGTTTCTTGCGCCCGTTGGCGAGTACGTCGTCCGTCTCGGCGGCGAAGCCGACCACGACCAGTCCGGGGTGCGGACGGTCCGCGGACAGGCCCGCGAGGATGTCGGGGTTCTCCGCGAGCCGGATCGGCTCGGGCCCCTGGCCGTCCCGCTTCTTGATCTTCATATCCGTGTAATGAGACGGACGGAAGTCCGCAACAGCCGCCGCCATCACGACCGCGTCGGCGTCCCGGGCCGCGGCGAGCACCGCGTCGCGCAGCTGCTCGGCGCTGCCGACCCGCACCACGTCGGCGCCCGCCGGATCCGGCAGCGCGGTGTTGGCGGCGACCAGCGTGACCCGGGCGCCGCGGGCGACCGCGGTACGGGCGAGCGCGTAGCCCTGCTTGCCGGAGGAGCGGTTGCCGAGGAAGCGGACCGGGTCCAGCGGCTCGCGGGTGCCGCCGGCGCTGACCACCACATGGCGACCGGCCAGGTCCCGGCTGAGGCCGCCGCGGGCGAGGACCCGGCGGCAGACCTCGAAGATCTCCGCGGGCTCGGGCAGCCGCCCCTTGCCGGTGTCGACACCGGTCAGCCGGCCGACCGCGGGCTCGACGACCACGGCGCCGCGGCGGCGCAGCGTGGCGACGTTCTCCTGGGTCGCGGGGTGCTCCCACATCTCGGTGTGCATGGCGGGGGCGAAGACGACCGGGCAGCGCGCGGTGAGCAGGGTGTTGGTGAGCAGGTCGTCGGCCAGGCCGTGGGCGGCCCGGGCGAGCAGGTCCGCGGTGGCGGGGGCGACGACGACCAGGTCGGCGTGCTGGCCGATCCTGACGTGCGGCACCTCGTGGACGCCGGTCCACACCCCGGTGGCGACCGGGTGGCCGGACAGCGCGGACCAGGTGGCCGCCCCGACGAAGTTCAGCGCCGACTCGGTCGGCACCACGGTGACGTCGTGCCCCGACTCGGTGAGCCGCCGCAGCAGCTCGCAGGACTTGTACGCCGCGATGCCGCCGCCGACCCCGAGCACGACCCGGGGCCGCGCGCCCGTCGTCCCGGCTGCCGTACCGTCCGCGCCGTCCACGCCGTCCGCCTGCCGCTCCATGCGTCTCTCCCGTCTGCCGTCGCGCCTTCGCCTGCCCCGGCCGTCCCGGCGCCGCTGCCCCCATGACACACCACAGGCCCGGCGGTCGCGCCGCCGGGCCTGTGGGTCTTGCGTCGTACGTTGTGCGCCGTGCGGCTGCTCAGGTGGCCGGGGCCTCGACGGCCTCGGAGGTGAGCAGGCCCGCGTTGATCTCGCGCAGCGCGATCGACAGCGGCTTCTCGTGGACGTGGGTGTCCACCAGCGGGCCGACGTACTCCAGCAGGCCCTCGCCGAGCTGGGAGTAGTACGCGTTGATCTGGCGGGCGCGCTTGGCCGCGTAGATCACCAGGCTGTACTTGGAGTCGGTGGCCTCAAGCAGCTCGTCGATCGGCGGGTTGATGATGCCCTCGGGCGTGGTGATGGAAGAGGACACGCTCTACCTACCCCTACTGACGGGAACGAGTGGACGGTGCGGACGGGGTGGCGGGCGCGGGAGCCGGACCGTGGTCCGGCGCGCGGGACGAAGATGCCACTCAGTCGATGTGCATCAAGGCTAGCAGCTCACGCGCTACATCCTCGACGGAGGTGTTGACAAGGGTGCGGTCGAACTCGGCCTCGGCGGCCAGCTCGACCCGGGCCGCGGCCAGCCGGCGCTCGATCACCTCGGGCGACTCGGTGCCCCGGCCGGTGAGCCGGCGGACCAGCTCGTCCCAGCTGGGCGGGGCGAGGAAGACCAGATCGGCCTCCGGCATCGACTCGCGCACCAGCCGGGCGCCCTGGAGGTCGATCTCCAGCAGCACCGGTTCGCCGGCGGCGAGCCGGTCGAGGACCGCCTGCCGCGGGGTGCCGTAGCGGTGGCCGGCGAATTCGGCCCACTCCAGCAGTTCGCCGTTGGCGACGAGTTTGTCGAACTCGTCGTCGTCGACGAAGAAATACTGCACGCCGTCCCGTTCACCGGGGCGGGGCTTTCTGGTCGTCGCCGACACCGAGAGCCACACCTCGGGGTGCACGGTGCGCAGGTGGGCGACGACCGTGCTCTTGCCGACCCCGGAGGGGCCGGAGAGCACGGTCAGTCGCGGACGTCTGACCGGGGGGGCCGCAGTGGCCCCCTGCGGAGCGAGGGGGCCGGCAGCCCCCCGGGAGACAGCAGAGCTCATGGAGCGATTATCCCTGGTTCCCGGAGGACCCGGGACATCAGGCGGCGGTGCCGCCGAACTCCCGCTCCAGGGAAGCGATCTGGTTCGAGCCAAGACCGCGCACCCGGCGGCTCTCGGAGATGCCGAGCCGCTCCATGATCTGCTTGGCGCGCACTTTCCCGACACCGGGAAGGGACTCGAGCAGGGCGGAGACCTTCATCTTGCCGATGACGTCGTTCTCCTGGCCTTGCTTGATGACCTCGTGCAGGGACGCGCCGGAGTGCTTCAGTCGGTTCTTGACCTCGGCGCGCTCCCGGCGAGCCGCGGCGGCCTTTTCGAGCGCGGCAGCGCGCTGTTCAGGGGTAAGGGGCGGAAGAGCCACGCCTACGTCACCTCGGAAGTAGAGCAATCGGATATGGACCGTGTGGAACACGCTCCCCCGCACGGGTGCGGGGAAGAGGAGCTGCGCGGGTGAACTGCGCGCTCCTGTCGGAGACTAGCGGTCCGGACGGCTCAAGTCAGCGAGAACAGTCGAAAAGTCCTGGTCAGCCTTGATCCGAGGGGATATTTGGGACAAAGCGGAACAGCGTGCGGCTGCAAAGTCGCCGGTGGTTGAATCCGGCCCTTTTTCTGTTCGATATTCGACCGTATTACCCGCAGGTATTACCGCACTATTGCCCCGCTTGGCGCTCCCCCCTGCCCGGCCAGGGGCCCCGCGGACCGGTCAGGCCGCCGCGAAGGCCGCACGGACCTCGTCGGCGTACCGCTGCACGGCACCGCGCAGCGCCGCCGCGTCCGGTCCGTGCCGCAGCACCCCGCGGCTCACGCTCGGCAGCACGTTGCCCAGCGCGGCGCCGAAGACGCCCGGGAGGTCGGCCGGGGTCGCCCCCTGCGCGCCGACGCCCGGGGCCAGCAGCGGCCCGTTCACCGCCAGGTTCACCCCGGCGCGGCCCAGCGTCGCGCCGACCACCGCGCCGACCGAGCCCAGCGGGGCCGTCCCGTCGTTCTCCTCGGCGATGGCGTCCAGCACCACCTGGGCGACCGGCCGGCCGTCCGCCGCCGTCGCCCGCTGCACCTCGGCGCCCTCCGGGTTCGAGGTCAGCGCCAGGACGAAGACGCCCGCGCCCGCCGCCCGAGCCGCGTCCAGCGCGGGCCGCAGCGAGCCGAAGCCCAGGTACGGGCTGACCGTGACGGCGTCGCTGAACAGCGGCGAGGCCGGGTCGAGGTAGGTGGCGGCGTACGCGGCCATCGTCGAGCCGATGTCGCCCCGCTTGGCGTCCATCAGCACCAGCGCGCCCGCCTGCCGGGCCGCCGCGACGGCCCGCTCCAGCACCGCGACACCGCGCGAGCCGAAGCGCTCGAAGAACGCCGACTGCGGCTTGAACACCGCGACGTGCTCCCCCAGCGCCTCGACCGTGGTCATCGTGAAGCGCTCCAGCCCGGCGACGTCGTCGCCGACCCCCCACTCGGCGAGCAGCGAGGCGTGCGGGTCGATGCCGACGCACAGCTGCCCGCGGGTGTCCATGGCCCGGCGCAGCCGCGCGCCGAAGGGTTCCAGCTCGGTGCTCACGGGGTGGCCTTCCTGGTGTCGGCGCCGACCGCGTCGGCGAGGGTGGCGTACGGGCTCGCGGCCAGCCGGGCGGCCAGCCCCCTGTGGACGGCGCGCATCCAGAAGGGCCCCCGGTAGATGAAGGCGCTGTAGCCCTGCACGAGCGTCGCACCGGCCAGGATGCGCTGCCAGGCGTCCTCGGCGTCCGCCACGCCGCCGACGCCGACCAGCGTGATCCGGTCGCCGACCCGCGCGTACAGCCGGCGCAGCACCTCCAGCGAGCGGTCCTTCAGCGGCGCCCCGGAGAGTCCGCCGGTCTCGGCCGCGACCGCGGGGTCGCCGGTCAGGCCCAGGCTCTCGCGGGCGATGGTGGTGTTGGTGGCGATGATGCCGTCGAGGCCCAGCTCGACGGCCAGGTCGGCGACCGCGTCGACGTCCTCGTCCGCGAGGTCCGGTGCGATCTTGACCAGCAGCGGGACCCGCCGCTCGGGCACCGCCCGGTCGGCGGCCTCCCGCACCCCGGCCAGCAGCGGCCGCAGCGCCTCGGTGGCCTGAAGGTTGCGCAGTCCCGGAGTGTTCGGCGACGACACGTTGACAACCAGGTAGTCGGCGTGGCGGGCCAGCCGCTCGGCGGAGGTGACGTAGTCCTGTACGGCCTCCCCTTCCGGGACGACCTTGGTCTTGCCGATGTTGACGCCCACGGTGACCGGGAAGACCGCCCGCCGCGCCGCCAGCCGGGCCGCGACGGCGGCGGAGCCGTCGTTGTTGAACCCCATCCGGTTGATCAGCGCGCGGTCGGGCACCAGCCGGAAGAGCCGCGGCTGCGGATTGCCGGGCTGCGGCCGCGCCGTGACCGTACCGATCTCGACGTGGTCGAACCCGAGCATGGCCATGCCGTCGACGGCGACGGCGTTCTTGTCGAACCCGGCCGCCAGCCCGAACGGCCCCGGCATCGTCCGCCCGAACGCGGTGGTCCGCAGCGCCGCGTACCGCGGGGCGAGCACGCGGGCGACCAGCGCGCGCACCCCGGGCGTCCGGGCCGCGGCCCGGATCCACCCGAAGGCCAGGTGGTGCGCCTTCTCGGCGTCCATCCGCCGGAAGAGGATCCGGAAGAGCAGTTCGTACATGCGTCGCTTTCTGCTTCGTACGGTTGCACGCCCCGCCGGGCGGGCGCTTTTCAGGGGCGCGTGCCCGGCGGGGCGACGTGGGCTCAGGCCCGGCTCGCCGCCAGGCGGGCGGCGTGCTCCTGGAGGGAGCCGACCCCGATCTCGCCGCGGGTCAGGGCGTCGATGCCCTGGACGGCCGCCGCGAGCGCCTGCACCGTCGTGAGGCAGGGGATGCCGCGCGACACCGCCGCCGTGCGGATGTCGTAGCCGTCGAGGCGGCCGCCCGTGCCGAACGGGGTGTTCACGATCAGGTCCACCTCGCCCTCGTGGATGAGGGTGACGACCGTGGGCTCGCCCTCGGGCCCGACGCCCTCGCTCTGCTTGCGCACGACCTTCGCGTGGATCCCGTTGCGGCGCAGCACCTCGGCGGTGCCGGAGGTGGCGAGCAGCTCGAAGCCGTGCTCGATGAGCGCCCGGGCCGGGAAGATCAGGGCGCGCTTGTCGCGGTTGGCGACCGAGACGAAGGCGCGGCCCTTGCTGGGCAGGGCCCCGTACGCGGCGGCCTGGGACTTGGCGTAGGCGGTGCCGAAGACCGCGTCGATGCCCATGACCTCGCCGGTGGAGCGCATCTCCGGGCCGAGGATGGTGTCCACGCCGCGGCCCTGGGGGTCGCGGAAGCGGCTCCAGGGCAGCACGGCCTCCTTGACGGAGATCGGCGCGTCCAGCGGCAGCTCCCCGCCGTCGCCGGTGGCGGGCAGCAGGCCCTCCGCGCGCAGCTCGGCGATGGTCGCGCCCAGCGAGATGCGGGCGGCGGCCTTGGCGAGCGGCACAGCGGTGGCCTTGGAGGTGAAGGGGACGGTACGGGAGGCACGCGGGTTGGCCTCCAGGACGTAGAGGATGTCCCCGGCCAGCGCGAACTGGATGTTGATCAGGCCCTGGACCCCGACTCCGCGGGCGATGGCCTCGGTGGAGGCGCGCAGCCGCTTGATGTCGTGGCCGCCGAGCGTGATCGGGGGCAGCGCGCACGCGGAGTCGCCGGAGTGGATGCCGGCCTCCTCGATGTGCTCCATGACGCCGCCGAGGTAGAGCTCGTGGCCGTCGTAGAGGGCGTCGACGTCGATCTCGATGGCGTCGTCGAGGAAGCGGTCGACCAGGACCGGGCGGTCGTGGCTGATCTCGGTGGACTCGGCGATGTACGCGGCCAGCCGCGTCTCGTCGTAGACGATCTCCATGCCGCGCCCGCCGAGCACGTAGGACGGCCGGACGAGGACGGGGTAGCCGATCTCGTCGGCGATGGCCTTCGCGCCGGGGAAGGACGTGGCGGTGCCGTGCTTGGGCGCGGGCAGGCCGGCCTCGGCGAGGACGCGGCCGAAGGCGCCGCGGTCCTCGGCCAGGTGGATGGCCTCGGGCGAGGTGCCGACGACGGGCACGCCGTTGTCCTTGAGGGCCTGCGCGAGGCCCAGCGGGGTCTGGCCGCCGAGCTGGACGACGACGCCGGCGACCGGGCCCGCCTGGCTCTCGGCGTGCACGATCTCCAGCACGTCCTCCAGGGTGAGCGGCTCGAAGTAGAGCCGGTCGGAGGTGTCGTAGTCGGTGGAGACGGTCTCCGGATTGCAGTTGACCATGACCGTCTCGTACCCCGCGTCGTGCAGCGCGAAGGAGGCGTGCACGCAGGAGTAGTCGAACTCGATGCCCTGGCCGATGCGGTTGGGCCCGGAGCCCAGGATGATCACCGCGGGCTTCTGCCGCGGCGCGACCTCGGTCTCCTCGTCGTAGGAGGAGTAGAAGTACGGCGTGGCGGCGGCGAACTCGGCGGCGCAGGTGTCGACGGTCTTGTAGACCGGGCGGATGCCGAGCGCGTGCCGCACCTCGCGGACGGTCTCCTCGCGCAGGTCGCGGATGCCTGCGATCTGGGCGTCGGAGAAGCCGTGCCGCTTGGCCTCGGCGAGCAGGTCGGGGTCGAGGCGGTCGGCGGCGGCCAGCTCCTGGGCGTACTCGTGGATGAGGAAGAGCTGGTCGACGAACCACGGGTCGATCCTCGTGGACGCGAAGACCTCCTCGGGGGTGGCGCCGGCGCGGATCGCGGCCATGACGGTGTTGATCCTCCCGTCGGTGGGGACGGCGGCGCGCTCCAGCAGTTCGGCCTTCGCGGCCGGGTCGGCGGGGGTCGCGAAGTCGAACTGCGAGCCCTTCTTCTCCAGCGAGCGCAGCGCCTTGTTGAGGGCCTCGGTGAAGTTGCGGCCGATGGCCATGGCCTCGCCGACCGACTTCATGGTGGTGGTGAGGGCGGCGTCGGCGGCCGGGAACTTCTCGAAGGCGAAGCGCGGCACCTTGACCACGACGTAGTCGAGCGTGGGCTCGAAGGACGCCGGGGTCTTCTCGGTGATGTCGTTGGGGATCTCGTCGAGGGTGTAGCCGACGGCGAGCCGGGCGGCGATCTTGGCGATCGGGAAGCCGGTGGCCTTGGACGCCAGCGCGGAGGAGCGGGAGACCCGGGGGTTCATCTCGATGACGATGACCCGGCCGTCGTCGGGGTTGACGGCGAACTGGATGTTGCAGCCGCCGGTGTCGACGCCGACCTCGCGGATCACGGCGATGCCGATGTCGCGCAGGATCTGGTACTCGCGGTCGGTGAGGGTCATGGCGGGCGCGACGGTGATGGAGTCGCCGGTGTGCACGCCCATGGGGTCGAAGTTCTCGATGGAGCAGACGACCACGACGTTGTCGTGCTTGTCGCGCATCAGCTCCAGCTCGTACTCCTTCCAGCCGAGGATGGACTCCTCCAGCAGCACCTCGGTCGTCGGCGAGAGGGTCAGGCCCTGGCCGGCGATGCGGCGCAGCTCCTCCTCGTCGTGCGCGAAGCCGGAGCCGGCGCCGCCCATGGTGAAGGAGGGGCGGACGACGACGGGGTACCCGCCGAGGGTGTCGACGCCGGCGAGGACGTCGTCCATGGAGTGGCAGATGACCGAGCGGGCGGACTCGCCGTGGCCGATCTTGGCGTGGACCGCCTCGACGACGCCCTTGAACTGGTCGCGGTCCTCGCCCTTGTGGATGGCCTCGACGTTGGCGCCGATCAGCTCGACGCCGTACTCGGCGAGCGTGCCGTTCTCGTGCAGCGCGATCGCGGTGTTGAGCGCGGTCTGGCCGCCGAGGGTGGGCAGCAGCGCGTCGGGGCGCTCCTTGGCGATGATCTTCTCGACGTACTCCGGGGTGATCGGCTCGACGTAGGTGGCGTCGGCGATCTCCGGGTCGGTCATGATCGTGGCCGGGTTGGAGTTGACCAGGACGACGCGCAGGCCCTCGGCCTTGAGGACGCGACAGGCCTGGGTGCCGGAGTAGTCGAACTCCGCGGCCTGGCCGATGACGATCGGACCCGAGCCGATGACCAGAACGGACCGGATGTCGGTGCGCTTAGGCACGCTGGGCCTCCATGAGCTTGACGAAGCGGTCGAACAGGTACGCGGCGTCGTGCGGGCCGGCCGCGGCCTCGGGGTGGTACTGGACGGAGAAGGCGGGCCGGTCGAGCAGCCGCAGGCCTTCCACCACCTGGTCGTTGAGGCAGACGTGGCTGACCTCGGCGCGCCCGTACGGGGTCTCGCTGACCTCGTCGAGGGGGGCGTCGACGGCGAAGCCGTGGTTGTGCGCGGTGACCTCGACCTTGCCGGTGGCGCGGTCCTGCACCGGCTGGTTGATGCCGCGGTGGCCGTACTTGAGCTTGTACGTGCCGAAGCCGAGGGCGCGGCCGAGCAGCTGGTTGCCGAAGCAGATGCCGAACAGCGGGGTGCCGCGCTCCAGGACCGCCTTGACGACGGTGAGGTCGGCGGTGGCGGGGTCGCCGGGGCCGTTGGACAGGAAGACGCCGTCGGGCGCGATCGCGTAGACGTCCTCGGCGGTGGCGCTCGCGGGCAGCACGTGCACCTCGATGCCGCGTTCGGCCATCCGGTGCGGGGTCATGCCCTTGATGCCGAGGTCGAGGGCGGCGACGGTGAAGCGCTTCCCGCCGATCGCGGGCACGACGTACGGCTGCTCGGTGGCGACCTCGCCGGCCAGGTCGGCGCCGGTCATCTCGGGGGCCTGGCGGACCTTCGCGAGCAGGGTGCCCTCGTCGGCGAGCGCGTTGCCGGAGAAGATGCCCACCCGCATGGCGCCGCGCTCGCGCAGGTGCCGGGTCAGGGCGCGGGTGTCGACGCCGCTGATGCCGACGACGCCCTGCGCGGTCAGCTCCTCGTCCAGCGAGCGCACGGAGCGCCAGTTGGACGGGCGGCGGGCGGGGTCGCGGACGACGTAGCCGGACACCCAGATGCGGCGGGACTCGGGGTCCTCGTCGTTGACGCCGGTGTTGCCGACGTGCGGGGCGGTCATGACGACCACCTGCCGGTGGTAGGAGGGGTCGGTGAGGGTCTCCTGGTAGCCGGTCATGCCGGTGGAGAAGACGGCCTCGCCGAAGGTCTCCCCCACCGCGCCGTAGGCGCGGCCGCGGAAGCTGCGGCCGTCCTCCAGGACGAGTACGGCGGGCGTACGCGCCGCCCGGGTGGAGGTCGTCATTTCGCGCCTTCCTTCTGGTGCTGCTCGGATTCCGGCCGGATGCCGGTGAAGGCGACAGCGCTGTCGCCGCTGAGTTCGGTGATCCGCTCGGCCCACGCGGGGTGCCGCGCGGCGCTGTCGAGGCGGAAGCCGGAGTCGACGAGGGTGCCGCCGTGCTCCCAGGTGACGACCAGCAGGCCGCCCTCGGTGAGCACCTTGCCGGCGATGCCCTTGTCGAGCCGGGCGCCGCGCAGGGCGGCGGTGGGGACGAAGAAGCCGGGTGCGCCGGTGCGGTCGACGTCCAGGCCCTCCGCGGTGAGGGTGAGCCCGGCGCGGCTGCGGACGCCCAGGCCGTGCGCGACGATGCGGTCCAGCCACTGCCCGGCGGTGGTGCTGCCGTGGTAGCGGCCCTCGTCCTGGAGCAGGACCTCGCCGGTGGCCTCGGGGGCCTGCGGGAGGGCGGGCAGGCCGCCCTGGAGGGTGCGGCGCCACTGCCAGCCCTGCCGCATCAGCCAGTAGACCAGGCCGACGACCAGGGCCAGGCCCACGAGCCAGCCGATCCGGTCGCCCCAGTGGGTGACCTTCGCCGAGTGCCTGTCCTCCGCCTGCGCGGCCGCGAGGGTGAGCCGATCCAGTGGCGTCATACGAGCTTTCCGTCCATGACCGTCGCACGGCCCCGCAGGAAGGTGGCGACGACCCGGCCCGGCAGCTCACGGCCCGCGTACGGGGTGTTGCGGCTGCGGGAGGCGAACCCCGCGGGATTGACGGTCCCACGGTATGCGGGATCGACCAGCACCAGGTTGGCGGGCTCGCCGGGGGCGACGGGCCGGCCGTGCCCGGCGAGCCGGCCGATGGCGGCGGGGCGGGCGGACATCCGGTCGGCGACGCCGGACCAGTCGAGCAGGCCGGTGTCGACCATGGTGTGCTGCACCACGGACAGGGCGGTCTCCAGGCCGACCATGCCCATGGCCGCCGCGGCCCACTCGCAGTCCTTGTCCTCGTGCGGGTGCGGGGCGTGGTCGGTGGCCACGCAGTCGATCGTGCCGTCGGCGAGCGCCTCGCGCAGCGCCAGGACGTCGGCCTCGGTGCGCAGCGGCGGGTTGACCTTGTAGACCGGGTCGTAGGAGCGGACCAGCTCGTCGGTCAGCAGCAGGTGGTGCGGGGTGACCTCGGCGGTGACGTCCCACCCCTTGGACTTGGCCCAGCGCACGATCTCCACCGAGCCCGCGGTGGACAGGTGGCAGATGTGCACGCGGGAGCCGACGTGCGCGGCCAGCAGCACGTCGCGGGCGATGATCGACTCCTCGGCGACCGCGGGCCAGCCGGTCAGGCCCAGCTCGCCGGAGACGGTGCCCTCGTTCATCTGCGCGCCCTCGGTGAGCCGCGGCTCCTGGGCGTGCTGGGCGACGACGCCGTCGAAGGCCTTCACGTACTCCAGCGCCCGGCGCATGATCACGGCGTCGTCCACGCACTTGCCGTCGTCGGAGAAGACCCGGACCTGCGCGGCGGAGTCGGCCATCGCGCCCAGCTCGGCGAGCTGCTTGCCCTCCAGGCCCACGGTGACCGCGCCGACCGGCTGGACGTCGCAGTAGCCGGACTCCCGGCCGAGCCGCCAGACCTGCTCGACGACGCCCGCGGTGTCGGCGACCGGGAAGGTGTTGGCCATCGCGTGCACGGCGGTGTAGCCGCCGGCCGCGGCCGCGCGGGTGCCGGTCAGCACCGTCTCGGAGTCCTCGCGGCCGGGCTCGCGCAGGTGGGTGTGCAGGTCGACCAGGCCGGGCAGCAGGACGTGTCCGGCGGCCTCGACGACCGCCGCGCCCTCGGGGGCCGCGAGGCCCTCGCCGACGGCGGTCACGGTCTCGCCGGTGATCAGCACGTCCTGCGCGGCGCCGCCGAGGACCTTCGCGCCGCGGATCAGGGTGGTGTCGCTCATGGTCACTTGCTCTCCTCGGTGCGGGCGGCGTTGCCCGGGTCGGTGCCGGGTGCGGGTCGTTCGGTGCTGAGGGCCGGCTCGGAGCCGCCGAGCAGCAGGTAGAGCACCGCCATCCGGGTGCTGACACCGTTGGCGACCTGCTCGACGGCGGTGCAGCGCGGCGAGTCGGCGACCTCGGCGGTGATCTCCATGCCGCGGTTCATCGGGCCGGGGTGCATGACGATGGCGTGCTCGGGCAGCGCGGCCATCCGCCGCCCGTCCAGGCCGTAGCGGCGGGCGTACTCGCGCTCGGTCGGGAAGTACGCGGCGTTCATCCGCTCGCGCTGCACCCGCAGCATCATGACCGCGTCGGACTTCGCCAGGACCGCGTCGAGGTCGTAGGAGACCTCGCACGGCCAGGTCTCCACACCGATCGGCAGCAGCGTGGGCGGCGCGACGAGGGTGACGCCCGCGCCCAGGGTGGCCAGCAGCTGGACGTTGGAGCGGGCGACGCGGCTGTGCAGGATGTCGCCGACGATCGTGATCCGGCGGCCGGCCAGGTCGCGGCCCACGCCCGACAGGTGGCGGCGCATCGTGAAGGCGTCCAGCAGCGCCTGGGTGGGGTGCTCGTGCGTGCCGTCGCCGGCGTTGACCACCGAGGCGTTGATCCAGCCGGAGGTGGCGAGGTTGTGCGGGGCGCCGGAGGAGTGGTGCCGTACGACGACGGCGTCGGCGCCCATCGCCTCCAGGGTCAGCGCGGTGTCCTTCAGCGACTCGCCCTTGGACACCGAGGATCCCTTGGCGGAGAAGTTGATGACGTCGGCGGACAGCCGCTTGGCCGCCGCCTCGAAGGAGATGCGGGTGCGCGTCGAGTCCTCGAAGAACAGGTTGACGACGGTGCGGCCGCGCAGGGTGGGCAGCTTCTTGATCGGCCGGTCGGCGACGCGGGCCATCTCCTCGGCGGTGTCGAGGATCAGCAGGGCGTCGTCACGGGTGAGGTCGGCGGCCGAGATCAGGTGGCGCTTCATGGGGTGTCTCGTCTCCGGGTGTGCGGGGGCATGGCGGGGCGGCCTTCGGGCATGCGGCGGCGCAGGACCCCTGCGGCGGGGGCCCTGGCGTACGGCGCTACTCGTCCGCTGCCGTGCCGCTGCGCGGTGCCGGGTCGCGCTGGCCGAGCAGGACGCTGTCGCGCCCGTCCTGCTCGGTGAGCAGCACACGGACGGTCTCGCGCTGCGAGGTCGGGAGGTTCTTGCCGACGTAGTCGGCGCGGATCGGCAGCTCGCGGTGGCCCCGGTCGACCAGCACGGCGAGCTGGACGGCCCGCGGGCGGCCGATGTCGCCCAGCGCGTCGAGGGCGGCGCGGATGGTGCGGCCGGAGAAGAGCACGTCGTCGACGAGGACGACGAGCCTGCCGTCGACGCCGTCGCCCGGGATCTCGGTCGTGGCCAGCGCGCGCGGCGGGCGGAGCCGCAGGTCGTCGCGGTACATGGTGGTGTCGAGGGAGCCCACGGCGGTCTCGCGGCCGGTGATCTCGGCGAGCTTGGCGGCCAGTCGGCGGGCCAGGAACACCCCGCGGGTGGGGATGCCGAGGAGCACCACGTCGTCGGCGCCCTTGGCGCGTTCGACGATCTCGTGGGCGATGCGGGTGAGGACCCGGGCGATGTCGGGTGCCTCGAGGACCGGGCGGTCCTGTCGCGGATCGGTTGTACCGGCGGTAACGGCTTCGCCGGCCGATGCGGTCGTGCGGTTCTCGACCATGGGTCGGGGACCTCCTTCCCCGCCTCACGGGACGGGCGTTAAAGGACGTCGGGGGTACGCCCATCACCGTATCAGGTGACCCGGACCGCCCAGGTCAGGGACCGGTCGGACCTATTCGGCTTGACGAGCGCGGATTACGCTGCGTAACCTCACAGTGAGTCACCGAGATTCCGTCCGGGGAGCCATATGTCCAGCGATTACGCCAAACAGCTCGGCGCGAAGCTCCGCGCCATCCGCACCCAGCAGGGACTGTCGCTGCACGGTGTCGAGGAGAAGTCCCAGGGCCGCTGGAAGGCAGTGGTCGTGGGCTCGTACGAGCGCGGCGACCGCGCCGTGACCGTCCAGCGCCTCGCCGAACTCGCCGACTTCTACGGCGTGCCGGTGCAGGAGCTGCTGCCGGGTTCGACCCCCGGCGGTGCGGCCGAGCCGCCGCCGAAGCTGGTCCTCGACCTGGAGCGGCTGTCCCAGGTCCCGCCGGAGAAGGCCGGCCCGCTGCAGCGGTACGCCGCGACGATCCAGAGCCAGCGCGGCGACTACAACGGCAAGGTGCTGTCGATCCGGCAGGACGACCTGCGCACGCTCGCCGTGATCTACGACCAGTCGCCGTCGGTCCTGACCGAGCAGCTCATCGGCTGGGGCGTCCTCGACGCGGATGCCCGCCGGGCGGTCCAGCACGAAGAGGGCTGACGCCCTCGCCTTGAGCAGAAACGTCCCGCCCCGGGGCGGTCCCCCTTCCCCGGGGCTCCGCCCCGCGTGGCCCGGCGCTGCGGCCGGGTGAGTTTACGGGGTGCCCCCGCGCCGGCGTGCGCCACGGGGTGCCTGTCGCGGTGGCCCGCGCGATCTTCCGCCGGTGGTGGGCTGGTCGCTCCGTTGTCCCCCATGGCTTCGGCTGGGGGCGGCCCCACGCGCACCTGGGGTCGCGCGGCGGGGCGTCGCGCGCCTGCTTCGGTGGGTGGCTCGGGTGCCACTCCGGGGGTACCTCCTCGGAATGCGCGTTCACCCTCACCCGTATCCGGTGCCGGACTGGCAAGCGCATTCCTGCGGGGGCACCCCCGGATCGCCCCCCTCCCGACGTCTCGTCGGCGGCTGCCCGCCGGTGGGGGTGAGCGTGCGAGGGACCGCGCTTCGCCGCCAACGGTGTGTTCGCCCCACAGGAAGACCGTCCGCCGACGTCTCACCGGCACGGGTCCGGTGGCCCCCGGACGCAGTTCGGGGACGGGTGGGAAACGCCGCCCGCCGCGGGCATCCCCCGCGGCGGGAGAGCCGCGCGCCCGCCGCGAGGGGTGGCCCGGGGGCGTTTCCCGGGCCACCCCCACGTGCGGGTCAGACGGGCGCGTGGCCCGCGGAGCGGGTGGTGAAGGTCGCGCGGCCCTGCGTGCGGCTCCGGAGGGAACCGGCGTAGCCGAAGAGCTCGGCGAGGGGCACCGTCGCGGCGACCTCCGACGCGCCGGGGACGGAGCGCTGGGCGCTCACCCGGCCTCGCCGGGCGGCGAGGTCGCCCAGCACCGCTCCGACGAAGTCGTCCGGCGTGGTCACCGTGACCTCGACGACCGGCTCCAGGAGACCCAGCTCGCAGCTGCGCAGCGCCGCCCGCAGGGCGTCGCGCCCGGCGGTGCGGAAGGCGAGCTCCGAGGAGTCCTTGGGGTGCGTGGCCCCGTCCGTGAGGACGACCCGCAGGCCGGTGACGGGGTGCCCGCCGAGCGGACCCTCGACGAGCGCGTCCCGGCAGCCGTCCGCGACAGCCCGTACGTACTCGCGCGGCACCCGCCCGCCGGTCACGGTGGACGCGAACACGAAATCCTCCTCTCCCCCGTCGTGCGGGGCGACGTCGATCACCACGTGCGCGTACTGCCCGGCGCCGCCGTCCTGCTTGACGTGCCGGTGGACGTGCCCGGTCACCCCGCGCCGCACGGTCTCCCGGTAGGAGACCTGCGGGCGGCCGACCGCGACCCGGATGCCGTGGTCGATGCGCACTTTCTCCACCGCGACCTCCAGGTGCAGCTCCCCCATGCCGGCCAGCACGAGCTGGCCGGTCTCCGCGTCGGTGCGGACCGCGAGGGAGGGGTCCTCCTCCGCGAGCCGGGCGAGCGCGCCGACGAGCCGTTCGGTGTCGGCGGACAGCGCCGCCTCGACCGCGACGGAGACGACCGGCTCGGCCACCTGCGGCGGCTCCAGGACCAGCGGCGCGCCCGGTGCGCACAGCGTCGCGCCGGGGCGTGCGGCCTTGGGCCCGACGACGGCGACGATGTCGCCGGCGACGGCCTGCTCGGCCTCGGCGTGCCGGTCGGCCTGCACCCGCAGGATGCGGCCGACGCGTTCGGTGCGCCGGGTGCCCGCGTCCAGCACGGTGTCCCCCTTCCGCAGCGTGCCCGAGTAGATCCGCAGGAACGTGAGCCGCCCGGTGGCGGTCGCGTTGACCTTGAACACCAGCCCCGCGAAGGGCGCCGCCGGGTCGGCGGGCCGTTCGGCGGGCCCGTCCGCCGCCCGCCCCCGTACCGCCGGGACGTCCAGCGGCGAGGGCAGGTAGGCGGTGACGGCGTCCAGCAGCGGTTCGACACCGCGGTTGCGGTAGGCCGAGCCGCACAGCACGACGACGGCCTCGCCGCCGCGCGTGAGGTCGCGCAGCACCGCGGTCAGCGTCTCGGGGGTCAGCGCCCGCCCGGCGCAGAACTCCTCCAGCGCGGCCGGGTGCAGCTCCGCCACCGTCTCCTCCAGCAGCCGGCGGCGCCGCGCGGCCTCGTCCCGCAGCTCCGGCGGCACGTCGCCCTCGGTGCACGCGGCGGCGCCGTCCGCCCAGACCAGCGCCCGCATCGCCACGAGGTCGACGACGCCGGTGAAGCCGTCCTCGCGCCCGATCGGCAGCTGCACGACCAGCGGCACGGTGTGCAGCCGCCGCCGGATGGAGTCGGCCGCGGCGTCGAGGTCGGCGCCGGCCCGGTCCAGCTTGTTGACGAAGGCGATGCGCGGGACGCCGTGCCGGTCGGCCTGCCGCCACACCGACTCGCTCTGCGGCTCGACGCCGGCGACCGCGTCGAAGACCGCGACGGCGCCGTCCAGGACGCGCAGCGAGCGTTCGACCTCGTCGGCGAAGTCGACGTGGCCGGGGGTGTCGATGAGGTTGATCCGGTGGCCGTCCCAGTCGCAGGAGACGGCGGCCGCGAAGATGGTGATGCCGCGGTCGCGCTCCTGCGGGTCGAAGTCGGTGACGGTGGTGCCGTCGTGGACCTCACCGCGCTTGTGGGTGGCGCCGGTGAGGTAGAGGACCCGCTCGGTGACGGTGGTCTTGCCCGCGTCCACATGGGCGAGGATGCCGATGTTGCGGACGGTCGCGAGGGGGTTGGCGGTCTGACGGGTGCGGGTGCTGCGCACGGCCCTGGGCCTTTCGGGTGATCCGGGAAACGGGCGGGCGCGATTCCCCGGGCGCACCGGGCCCACGGGTCGCCGGACATCGGCCGGCGGCGGGGGGCGTGCGGGTGCGTCAGGGGGTCCGGGGCCGGCCGCGCAGCCGGCGCCGGAGGCACGAGGACACCAGGATCACCCGGTGCCGCGACGCGGGGATGACAGCAGTGGTACGCACGGCCGGTCTCCCCTCGTTCGTCAGCGGGCGCGCCCCTCGTGGAGGCCGGCGCGCGATTCCGGGCGTGAGCGTAGCGCGACGCAAGTGCGGCGGGCACCGGGTTTTCCGCGGGCGCCGCTCAGGCGGTGTAGAGCCGGGCGACGACCTCGGGCAGCAGACGCTCTGTCAGCGGCGCGGGCAGCGCCTGGAGTACGGCGAGCACCGGCGCCATCCGCTCCGGCAGCGCTCCGTCCGCGCCGACGCCGGCGACGTCGAGCGCGAAAGCGACCTCGTCGGGCCCGAGCGCCGCGGGGTCGAGCCCGGCCGCGGCCTCGGCAACGGCGGGGTCGGCGGTCGCGGGCCCCAGCGCGCGGGCCCGGCCTGCCGCGGCGGCCAGCTCGGCGAGCAGCTCGTCGATACGGGCCGGGTCCGCGACGGCCGCGGTCACGGTCAGGTGCACGTTCGCCGGTGACGGGCCGAAGGCGGGCTGCGGCTGGAGGTACCAGCCGCGCAGCCGCATCTCGTCGGCGACGACGAAGGGGTCCGGCCCCTCCTCGGCGGCGGCCACCGCGACGAGGGAGGCGTCCGGAGCGCCCAGCACACGCAGGCCCTCGATCCGCCCGATGCCCTCGGTGAGCCGCCGGGTCGCCCCGTCCACCCGGCGGGCGAGGTCGGTGTACCCGGCGGTGCCGACCTTCCGCAGCACCGCCCACGCGGCGGCGAGCGGCCCGGCGGACTTGGTGCCCTGGAGGGTGGCGTTGACGACCGGGTAACCGGGCCAGGAGGCGTGCGCGAACCAGCCGTGGCGGCGCAGCTCGGCGTCGCGGAAGAGCAGGACGGAGGCGCCCTTGGGCGTGTAGCCGTACTTGTGCAGGTCGACGGACAGCGAGGTGACGCCGGGCACGGCCAGGTCGAACGGCGGGGGCGGGGGGATCTCCCCCGCGAGCCGCCGGTGGCCGAGGTACCAGCCGCCGATGCAGGCGTCGACGTGGCAGAGCACCCCGCGCTCGGCGGCGGCCGCCGCGACGGCGGGTACCGGGTCGACCACCCCGTGCGCGTACGAGGGCGCGGACACGACGACCAGGGCGGTGCGGTCGGTGAGGGCGGCGGCCGTGGCACCCGGGTCGGCCCGGAAGGTGCCCGGGTCGACGGGGACGGTGACGGGGGTCAGCCCGAAGAGCGCGGCGGCCTTGTGGAAGGCGGCGTGCGCGGTCTGCGGGAGCACGATCTCGGGCGCGGTGACCCCGCGGGTGCGGGCGGCGTGCTCGCGGGCGGTGAGCACCGCGAGCAGGCAGCTCTCGGTGCCGCCGCTGGTGAAGGTGCCCGCGGTGGCGGGGCCGCCGCCCAGTAGCCGGGCGGCCTGCCGGACGACGTCGTTCTCCAGCGCGACGACGCTGGGGAAGGCGGTCATGTCCAGCCCGTTGACGCCCGCGTACGCGGCGTGCGCGCGGGCCGCCAGCTCGTCGAGGCCGGCGAGCCCCGCGTCGTACACGTAGGCCATGGTGCGGCCGCCGCGCACGGGCAGGTCGGCGGCCCGCAGCCGCTCCAGGTGGGCCAGGATCGTGTCGTCGCCGCCGGGGCCCGCCGCTTCGTCCATGCGCGGGAATCTAGGCCACGGTGTGCGGCATGCACCAGGCCCGAAGCAGAATATTGTTCACCTTCTGCTGTCGGGCCTGGTCAGGGGTGCGAGCGGGAGCCCGCGGCTAGCGCGGCAGGGTCGGCTTGAGCTCCATGAGCTTGCCGAGCAGGCCGTTGACGAAGGACGGCGACTCGTCCGTGGAGAACTCCTTGGCGAGCTCCACCGCCTCGTCCAGCACCACCGCGTCCGGGACGTCGTCCTCCCAGATCAGCTCGTAGGCGCCGAGCCGCAGCACGTTGCGGTCGACGACCGGCATCCGGTCCAGCGTCCAGCCAACGGCGTGCCGCGACAGCAGCTCGTCGATCGGCCCGGCGTGCGCCGCGTAGCCCTCGACCAGCTGCATCGTGTACTCGGTGACCTGCGGCTGCCGGTCGTCGGTCCGGGCGAGCCGGATCCAGTCGGCCATCACGGTCACCGGGTCGGCCTCCCGCTGCTCCGCCTCGAAAAGAATCTGGAAGGCGCGCTTGCGGGCCTTGTTCCGTGCGGCCACGGTTAGCTGTTCACCCGGCCGAGGTAGTCGCCCGTACGGGTGTCGACCTTGACCTTCTCACCCGTGGTGATGAAGAGCGGGACACCGATCTCGTAGCCGGTCTCCAGCCGGGCCGGCTTGGAGCCGCCCGTCGAGCGGTCGCCCTGGACGCCCGGCTCGGTGTACTCGATGACCAGCTCGACGGCCGCGGGCAGCTCGACGTACAGCGGCGAGCCCTCGTACATCGCCACGGTGGCGTCGAAGCCCTCCAGCAGGTAGTTGGCGGCGTCGCCGACGACCTCGGGGGTGATGGTGATCTGGTCGTAGGTCTCGGTGTCCATGAAGACGAAGTCGGTGCCGTCCTTGTAGGAGAACTGCATGCCGCGCTTGTCGACGTTGGCGGTCTCGACCTTCACACCCGCGTTGAAGGTCTTGTCGACGACCTTCCCGGAGAGCACGTGCTTCAGCTTGGTGCGCACGAAGGCGGGGCCCTTGCCGGGCTTGACGTGCTGGAACTCGACTACGGTCCAGAGCTGACCGCTGTCCAGCTTGAGCACGAGGCCGTTCTTGAGGTCGTTCGTGGTGGCCACGGTTGCGGATCTCCTGAATGTGCTGCTTCGGGGACCGCGGACACCCCCTGCCCGTCACAGGGCGAGGAGTTCCTTGGTCGTGATGGTGAGTAGCTCGGGCCCGCCGTCCGCCGCGGGGCGTACGACGAGTGTGTCGTCGATACGGACCCCGCCGCGACCCGGAAGGTGGACCCCCGGCTCGACGGTGACCGGCACGCAAGCGTCCAGTTTACCCATGGCCGCAGGTGACAACTGAGGGTCCTCGTCGATTTCCAGGCCCACCCCGTGCCCGGACCACTGCGCGGCACCGTCGCCGTGCCCCGCCGCGACCAGCGGCTGCCGGGCCACCCGGTCGACGTCCCGGCAGGCCACACCCGGTGCCAGGGCCTCCCGGCCGGCCCGCTGGGCGTTGAAGACCAGGTCGTACAGGTCGATCTGCCAGCCCGCCGGGGCCGTGCCGATCACGAATGTGCGGCCCACCTCGCAGCGGTAGCCGCGGTAGCACGCGCCGAGCCGCACGGTGAGGAAGTCGCCCTCCTCGACCCGCCGGTCCGTGGGGACGTGCCGGGCCGTGCCGCTGTTCGGTCCGGTGCCCACGGAGGTGGGGAAGGCCGCGCTGTCGGCCCCGTGGTCGACGAGCCGGCGCTCCAGCTCCAGCGCGAGGTGCCGCTCGGTGCGGCCCACCAGGATCGATTCCAGCAGCTCGCCGAGCGCCTGGTCGGCGATCTCCGCGGCGATCCGCAGCGCGGCGATCTCGTGCTCGTCCTTGACCAGCCGCAGCTGCTCCACGGCTCCGCCGAGGTCGGACATCGGCATGCCGTTCGCGACCGAGCGGATGGCGCGGTGGCGCGCCACGGTGAGGTGGTGCTCCTCGACGGCGAGCGACCCCGCGTGCTGCTCGCGGGCGAGCGTGGCCGCGGCCACGGCGGCGTCACCGTCCGGCGAGGGCAGCACGGTCGCCCGCAGGTCCTCCGGGGGCTGCTCCCCACCGCCCCGCGGGCCGGCGGCCGCGCCGTCGTCGTCCGGCGGCGGCCGCAGGTGGACGAGGGTGTCCTCGGCGCCCGGCCCGACCAGCAGCGCGGAGCCGGGTGGCGCGCAGCCGGTCAGATACCGGACGTTCGCCGGTCGGGTGATCAGCGCGGCGGCCGCGCCTGCCGCGGCGCATCGCTCGCGCAGCCGGTCCCGCCGGGTCCCATGCACCTCCGCCATGCGGCGAGCTTAAGTCGGCGTGCCGACCGCCGCCCCTTTTCCGCCGCCTTGCGGAGCCGGGCCCTGCCCTGTGTGCGGGGACGGCTTCACCAGGTAGGGGGGCCCTGCAAGCTGCGCAGCACTACGCGGTCGAGGGCCGCGGCCGCCGCCGCGACGTCGAGGTGGGAGTTGTCGATGATCGGCAGGCCCGATCCGTACCAGCCGGCCATCCGCCCGTGGATACGGGCGACCTCCTCGTCGGAGAGCCGGCGGTTGCCGGAGCGCTCGGCGTTGCGGGTCAGGACGACGTCCAGGCCCGGGAGGAGCACCACGGGGACGAGGCCGGGCCCCACGTGCCGCTTCCAGCCGCCGAGGCCGACCGCCGGGCGGTCGGGGAAGACGGCGTCGTCGATGATGCAGGACACTCCGTTGGCCAGGAAATTGCGCGCCGCGAAACCGCAGGTGCGCCGCGCCAGCCGGTACTGCGCCTCGGAGTGCTCGTTCCAGCCCGCCTGCGGGTCGGCGAACCCGGCCCTCACCCACTCGCGGACGTCGTCGAGGCTGATGTGCGCGGTCGGGGCGCCGCGGTTGTCCGCCCAGTGCCGCGCGATGGTCGTCTTCCCGGCGCCCGCGGCGCCGATCAGCAGGACGGCCACCGGGCCGTGGGCGGCGCCGCCCAGCGAGCCGTTGCCGTCCGGCACGGGCGCCTGCACCGGGGCCGCCGGGGGCAGCGGGAAGTGCCCGGTGACGCTCACGGCCGGGGGCGTCGGGCCTCCGCCGGGCTGCGGCGCCCCCACAGCGTGCTGCATGTCGGCCGACTCCATCTCGTGCGGTGTGCGCTGCCGCGCGGGTTGACATGGAACGGTACCGTTCCCGTGCTTCGTTTGGTGAACGCCCGGGAAACCTCCCCGGTGCCCTGCCCTCGCCGGGCGGGCTTTCGGGGGCTGCCCTCTGCGCAGGGCGGCGCTTCTCCCGGGCGCGGGAGGGCTTGGCGCTGCCGCGCCGGGCAACCATCAGGGGCGCGTGGAACTGCGCGCTCAGCCCCCACCCGCGCGCGGGCCTTCACCGACCCGAAGGGGCAGTTCGGTCCGTACCGGACCACCGGACTGTGGTGGGCTGCGCGCGCGGTTCTCCCCCGGGCTTCGCCCGGGAGGTGCCCCCACGCGCCCCTGACGCCCTACTCGGTGGGGAGGTCGGCGAGGGCCTGGAGGGCCAGGAGGTAGGAGGTGAGGCCGAAGCCGGCGATCGTGCCGGTGGCCACCGGGGCGATCACGGACTCGTGGCGGAAGGCCTCGCGGGCGTAGGGGTTGGAGATGTGGACCTCGACGAGCGGCGCGGTGCGCTGCGCCGCGGCGTCGCGCAGGCCGTACGAGTAGTGCGTGAACGCACCGGGGTTGAGGACGACGGGCACCTGCCCGTCGGCCGCCTCGTGCAGCCAGCGGATGAGCTCGCCCTCGTCGTTGGTCTCGCGGACCTCGACGGCGAAGTCGAGCTTCGCCCCGAAGGCCGTGCAGCGCTCGACGAGGCCGGCGTAGGAGGTGGAGCCGTAGACGTCGGGCTCGCGGGAGCCGAGGCGGCCGAGGTTGGGGCCGTTCAGGACGAGGACCGGGCGGGTCACGCGGACACCTCCCCGTAGGCGGCGAGCAGGACCGCGGGGTCGGGGCCTTCGAGGACGGTCGGCTTGGCGAGGCCGTCGAGGACGATGAAGCGCAGCAGGTCGCCGCGGGACTTCTTGTCGACCTTCATGGTCTCCAGCAGCCGCGGCCACTGGTCGCCCCGGTAGGTGAGCGGCAGGCCGACCGCGCCGAGGACGGCGCGGTGCCGGTCGGCGGTGGCGTCGTCGAGGCGGCCGGCGAGGCGGCCGAGTTCGGCGGCGAAGACCATGCCGACCGAGACGGCGGCGCCGTGCCGCCAGCGGTAGCGCTCGTTCTTCTCGATGGCGTGGGCGAGCGTGTGGCCGTAGTTGAGGATCTCCCGCAGGCCGGATTCCCTGAGGTCGCTGGAGACGACGCCGGCCTTGACGCGGATGGCGCGTTCGACCAGCTCGGCGGTGTGGGCGTAGCCGGGGCTGCGGGCGCCCTCGGGGTCGGCCTCGATGAGGTCGAGGATGACCGGGTCGGCGATGAAGCCGGCCTTGATGATCTCGGCGAGGCCGCTGACGTAGTCGTTGGCGGGCAGCGAGTCGAGGGCGGCGAGGTCGCACAGGACACCGGCGGGCGGGTGGAAGGCGCCCACGAGGTTCTTGCCCTCGGCCGTGTTGATGCCGGTCTTGCCGCCGACGGCCGCGTCGACCATGCCGAGCACCGTGGTGGGAACGGCGATCCAGCGCACCCCGCGCAGCCAGCTCGCGGCGACGAAGCCCGCGAGGTCGGTGGTGGCGCCGCCGCCGACGCCGACGATGACGTCGGTGCGGGTGAAGCCGCTCTGGCCCAGGGCCTTCCAGCAGTAGGCGGCGACCTCGGCGGTCTTGGCCTCCTCGGCGTTGGGCACCTGGACGGCGACGGCCTCGTAGCCCTGCTCGGCGAGGTCGTCGCGGACGGCCTCGCCGGTGCCGGCCAGCGCCTCGGGGTGCACGACGGCCACCCGCCTGGCCTTCGGCCCGATGAGGCCGGGGAGTTCGCCGAGCAGCTGGTGACCGATGAGCACGTCGTACGGGTCGGTGCCGGCGGTCCCGGCGACGGTGATGCGGACCGGGGGCGCGGTGGCGGAGGCGGTCTCGGGCGTGTCGCTCATGCGTCCTTCAGCTGGAGTGCGTCGAGGACGGTGTCGGCCACGTCCTCGGGGGTGCGGTCGTCGGTGGGGACGACGGCCCGGGCGACTTCGGTGTAGAGCGGGCGGCGCGCCTCCATCAGCTCCCGCCACCGCTGCCGCGGGTTGACGGCGAGCAGCGGGCGTGGGGCGTCGAGCCCGACGCGGTGGACGGCGGAGTGCAGGCCGACATCGAGGAAGATCACCGGCAGACCGTCGAGCAGGGCGCGGGTGCCGGCGTCCATGACGGCGCCGCCGCCGAGCGCGAGGACTCCGCCGTGGCCGGCCAGCGCGTCGCGGACGGCGGCGCTCTCCAGCGCGCGGAAGTGCGGCTCGCCGTGGTCGATGAAGATGTCCGGGATCGGCTTGCCCGCGGTCGCCTCGATGTCGGCGTCGGTGTCGCGGAAGCCGACGCCGAGCCGTTCGGCGAGGATGCGGCCCGTGGTGGACTTGCCCGCGCCGGGCGGGCCGACCAGCACGACGGCAGGGGGCCCGGCTGTGCCCGCGGCCGGCGCCGTCACCGTACGACCAGGTGGTCGAGGTAGTCCTGGACGTTGCGCCGCGTCTGCGCGACGGAGTCGCCGCCGAACTTCTCGGCGACGGCGTCGGCGAGCACGAGGGCGACCATGGCCTCGGCGACGATGCCGGCGGCGGGCACCGCGCACACGTCGGAGCGCTGGTGGTGGGCCTGCGCGGGTTCGCCGGTGGCGACGTCGACGGTGGCGAGCGCGCGCGGCACGGTCGCGATGGGCTTCATCGCGGCGCGCACCCGCAGCAGCTCGCCGGTGCTGATGCCGCCCTCGGTGCCGCCGGAGCGGCCGGAGCTGCGGCGGATGCCGTCGGGGCCGGGCACGATCTCGTCGTGCGCCTGCGAGCCGGGGACGCGGGCGAGGTCGAAGCCGTCGCCGACCTCGACTCCCTTGATGGCCTGGATGCCCATGAGGGCGGCGGCGAGCCGGGCGTCGAGCCGGCGGTCCCAGTGGACGTGCGAGCCGAGGCCGACGGGCACCCC
Source organism: Streptomyces sp. NRRL F-5123 (assembly GCF_000721495.1). Classification (GTDB taxonomy): domain Bacteria; phylum Actinomycetota; class Actinomycetes; order Streptomycetales; family Streptomycetaceae; genus Actinacidiphila. Next base: position 324,194 of record NZ_JOHY01000008.1, on the reverse strand, counting down.
GTAGGCCAGCACCTCGACGACGCCGCCGAGGGTGTCGCCGTCCTTGTGGGCCTGGTCGATCTCGGCGACCATCCGCTTGCTCGCGTCGGCGTCGAGGCAGCGCACCGGGTCCTCGTCGAGCCGGGCCTCGTCCGCCGGCACCGGCACCACCCCGTACGGGGCCTTGGCGGCGGCGAGTTCGACGACGTGCGAGACGATCTCGATGCCGGTGGTCTCCTTGAGGTAGGAGCGGGCGACGGCGCCGAGCGCGACACGGGCCGCGGTCTCACGGGCGCTGGCGCGCTCCAGGACCGGCCGGGCCTCGTCCAGGTCGTACTTCTGCATCCCCGCGAGGTCGGCGTGGCCGGGCCGGGGCCGGGTCAGCGGGGCGTTGCGGGCCAGCCCCGCGAGGATCTCGGGGTCGACCGGGTCGGCCGCCATGACCTGTTCCCACTTGGGCCACTCGGTGTTGCCGACCATGACGGCGACCGGGCTGCCCATGGTGCGGCCGTGGCGTACGCCGCCGAGGAAGGTCACCTCGTCCCGCTCGAACTTCATACGGGCGCCGCGGCCGTAGCCGAGCCGCCGCCGCGCCAGTGCGTCGGCCACCAGCTCGGTGGTGACGGGTACCCCGGAGGGCAGCCCTTCCAGTGTCGCCACGAGTGCGGGGCCGTGCGATTCCCCCGCGGTCAGCCAGCGCAACCTGCTCAACGGTGCTCCCTCGACAAAGCCCTGCCGTTCTCGCCCCGATCCTCCCACGTTTCGCGGCGCGGCCCGGACGGGCGTCCAGGGTGCGGGACGGGGCTCGGCGCTCAGCCGCCGCCGAGAGCCGCCTCGCCCGCCGCGCGCATGGCGTCCACGGGTATGCCGGTGTGCCCGGTGTACTGCTCGATCTGCAGGACGGCCTGGTGGACGAGCAGGTCGAGACCGCCGAGCACGGTGCCGCCGCGGGCGGACCAGGCGGCGGCCAGCGGGGTGGGCCAGGGGTGGTAGAGGACGTCGAAGAGCGCGCCCGGCTCCTGGGGCACGGCGTCGGCGAGGTGGTCGGCGGCGCCCGCGGGCGTGGTGGCGATCACCAGCGGGGCGTCGAACGCCGCGGCCGCGCCGTCCCACCCGGCGGTGCGTACGGCCACGCCGAGCCGCTCGCCCCACTGCCGCATCTCGGCGGCGCGGGCGGCGCTTCGGACGTACGCGGTGACCTCGCCGGTGCAGATGCGCGAGAGCGCGGCGAGCGCCGAGGACGCGGTGGCACCTGCGCCGAGGACGGCGGCGGAGGGCACCGTGGTGATGCCGCGCTCGTACAGGGCGGCGAGCAGCCCGGGGATGTCGGTGTTGTCGCCGCGCCGCCCGTCGGGGCCGAACACCACGGTGTTGACGGCCTCGACGGACGCGGCGGTGGGCGTGATCCCGTCGAGCAGCGGGATCACGGCCCGCTTGAGCGGCATGGTCAGCGACAGCCCCGCCCACTCGGCCGGGTCGAGGCCGCCGAGGAAGGCCGGGAGGGCGGCCTCGTCGACCTCGAAGCGGTCGTAGCGCCAGCCGCCGAGGCCCATCGCGGCGTACGCGGCGCGGTGCAGCGCCGGGGACAGCGAGTGGGCGATCGGCGAGCCGAGCACGGCGGCGCGGCGGGCGCCGCCGGAGGGTGCGGTGGGGTTCACTGGGGTCGTCGCCCGTCTTCGCTGGTGGCTGCTAGCTGTTCTTGATCTTCTCGAATTCCGAGCGGGTCTCGGTGAACTCGGTGGTCTTGCCGTCCTTGGAGATGAAGAAGTACCAGGGGCCCGAGTCGGGGTTCATCGCGGCCTTGAGCGCGTCGAGGCCCGGGTTGCCGATGGGTCCGGGCGGGAGGCCCTTGTAGACGTAGGTGTTGTACTTGTCCTTCAGCGAGAGGATCTCCTCGTTGGAGATCTTCTCCTGGCTGCGGTTCTTGACGTAGTTGTACGTCGAGTCGAACTGCAGCAGGCCGTTGGTGCCCTGCTTGTTCGCCGGGTCCAGCCGGTTGTAGATGACCTTGGCCATCTTGCGGAAGTCGTCGTCCGTCTTGCCCTCGGCCTGCACCAGGCTGGCGACGGTGAGGAACTGGTACGGGCCGGACAGGTGGTGCTTCTTGGCCTCGCCCGCGAGGTCCAGCTGCGAGTACTCGGCGTTCGCCTGGGCGACCATCTGCTTGAGCAGGACCTCGGGCTTCATGCCCTTGGCGACGCTGTACTTCATCGGGAAGAGGAAGCCCTCCAGCGGGTCCTTCACGTTGTGCCCGACGACGGCCCAGTCGGGCAGGCCGAAGGTCTTGTACTGGGCCTTGGCGACGCCCTCGGTGGTGCCGGCCTTGAGGCCGAGCTTGGTGTCTATCGCCGCGTAGATCTGCTTGTCGCGCATGCCCTCGGCGATGATCAGGGCGTCCTGCGACTTGGGGTCGAGCATCATCGCGACGGCCGCGTCCGCCGACATCTGCTTGTTGAGCGAATAGACGCCGGCCTGGATGCTCGTGCCCTTGGGGTTCTTGTTGGCCGCGGTGGTGAAGGCCTCGACGCTCTTGACCACGCCGGCCTGCTTGAGCAGGTTGCCCATGGTGGTCAGGGTCGCGCCCTTGGGGATGGTGACCTGCACCGAGCCGGTGCCCTGGCCGGAGTAGTCGGGGGCCGGGCCGAAGTGGTCCTGGTAGAAGCCGTAGCCGTAGTAGCCGCCGCCGGCGAGCCCGCCGACGAGTACGAGCGCGACGACGAAGCACGCGCAGCCGCTGCGGCGCTTGCGGCCGCCCTGCTGGTCGCGGCCGGCGCGGCGGCCGGCGCTCGCCGGGGCGTCGTCGTCATCGTCGTCGTCGTCGCGGTTGGCGAAGAAGTTGTGCTCGCGCGGGCCCTTGTCCTCGTCGGCGTCCCAGTCGGTGGCGGCCGGGCCGCTGCTCAGCGGAGTGGTGTGCGGCTCCTGCGGCCGGGTACCGGGCGGGGGCTGCTGCACACGGCCCTGCCCGGGGCCGGGAGCCTGGCCCTGGCCGGGGGCGCCCATGCCCTGCTGACCGCCGGGGCCGGGCTGCTGGGGTTGCCGGAACTGTGACTGCGGGTACTGGCCGGTGCCCTGGTCGTAGTAGCCGCTCTGCTGCTGCGGGTGGCCGTACGGGGCCTGCGGGCCGCGGCCGTACGCCTCCGGCGTGCCGTAGCTCCCGGTCTGGTGCGAGCCGGTGTCGTACGTGCCGTGGCTGCCGGTGTCGTACGTGCCGTGGCTCCCCGTGTCGTACGTGCCGTGCGAGCCGGTGTCGTACGCGCCCTGGCTCCCCGTGTCGTACGTGCCGTGCGAGCCGGTGTCGTAGCCGCTCTGCTGCGGGTAGCCGGCCTGCGGGTACTGGCCGGTGTGGCCCTGCTGCTGCGGGTAGCCCTGCTGCTGCCCGTACTGCTGCTGGGGCGCTTGCGGGTACTGGCCGGTGCCCTGCTGCGGGTACTGCTGCTGGGGTTGGCCCGTGGCGTAGGGGTCCTGCCAGTCGCCGCCGTACTGTCCCTGCGGCTGCTGCTGGTACCCCTGACCCCGGTTGTACGAGTCGCCGAACAGCGGATCGTCCGGGTCCCACGGTTCGGAGCCGGAGCCCCGGCCATAGTCAGTCATCGGTCCCCTTGGTACGCGGCCGGCATCGGGCCTGCCGACCTTGCGAAACGGGCGGCGCCATGAGGCGCCGCCGTGTCGCGCGGAACGTTACCGTATCGCGATCAGACAGAGGATTGGATGCTCTCCCCGGGAGCTTTACCCGACAGCCGTTCGGCTTCCAGGGCGCTCTGCAGGATGATGACCGCGGCTGCCTGATCGACTACGGAGCGTCCCTTCTTCGACCTGACGCCCGACGCGCGCAGGCCCTGTGTGGCGGTGACGGTGGTCATCCGCTCGTCCACCAGCCGCACCGGCACGGGGCTGATGATTTTCGCCACACCCTGCGCGAAGGCCCGCACCTTGGCCGCGGCCGGCCCCTCGGTTCCGTTGAGTGACCGCGGAAGCCCGATGACGACCTCGATCGGTTCGTACTCCGCCGTGATCTGCGCCAGCCTGCGCAGCGCGGCGGGCACGTCCCGGCCCGGCACCGTCTCGACCGGGGTGGCCAGGATGCCGTCCGGGTCGCACGAGGCGACCCCGATCCTGGCGTCCCCGACGTCGACGCCGAGCCGCCGGCCACGCCGCAGGGCGGGGCGCGGCGGCTCGGCGCCGTCCGCTGCGTCGTGCACGCTCACGCCTTCTCGGCGACGAGCCGCCGCACGGCCTCCACGGCCTCCGGCACGGCCGCCGGGTTCTGGCCGCCGCCCTGGGCCACGTCGTCCTTGCCGCCGCCACCGCCGCCGAGCGTCTTGGCGGCGGCGCGCACCAGCTCACCGGCCTTGACGCCGCGCTCGCGGGCGGCCTCGTTGGTGGCGATGACGGTCAGCGGGCGGCCGCCTGCCACGGTGAAGAGGGCCACGACGGCCGGGCGGCCGCCGGTGACGCGCTGCCGTACGTCCAGCACCAGCTTGCGCAGGTCGTCGGCGCCGGTGCCCTCGGGCACCGCGCCGGTGACCAGGGCGACGCCCTTGACGTCCTCGGCGCCCTCGGCGAGCCCGGCGGCGGCCTGGAGGACCTTCTCGGCGCGGAAGCGCTCGATCTCCTTCTCGGCGTCCTTGAGCCGGCCGAGCATCCCGGCGATCTTGTCGGGCAGCTCCTCCGGGCGGCCCTTGACCAGCTCGGTCAGCTGGGCGACCACGGTGTGCTCGCGGGCCAGGAAGTTGTACGCGTCCACGCCCACCAGGGCCTCGACCCGGCGCACGCCGGAGCCGATGGAGGCCTCGCCGAGCAGCTTGACCAGCCCGAGCTGGGCGGTGTTGCCGACGTGCGTGCCGCCGCACAGCTCCTTGGAGTAGTCGCCGATGGTGACCACGCGCACCTGCTCGCCGTACTTCTCGCCGAACTCGGCGATGGCGCCCTGCCGCTTGGCCTCGGCGATCGGCAGGATCTCGGCGGTGACGTCGAGTTCGCGGGCCAGCACCTCGTTGATCTTCTGCTCGACGTCGGTGAGCACCGTGCCGGGCACGGCCGTGGGCGAGCCGAAGTCGAAGCGGAAGCGGCCGGGCGAGTTCTCCGAGCCGGCCTGGGCGGCGGTGGGGCCGAGGGCGTCGCGCAGCGCCTGGTGGGTCAGGTGGGTGGCGCTGTGGGCGCGGGCGATGGCCCGCCGGCGCACCAGGTCGATCTGGGCCAGCGCGGATGCGCCGACGGTGACCTCGCCGACCTGGACGACGCCCTTGTGCACACTGACGCCGGGCACGGGCTGCTGCACGTCCCGGACCTCGACGACGGCGCCGCCCTCGATCCGGATCCGCCCGGTGTCGGCGAGCTGGCCGCCGCCCTCGGCGTAGAACGGGGTGCGGTCCAGGACGACCTCGACCTCGTCGCCCTCGGTGGCGGCGGGCGACGGCAGGCCGTCGACCAGCAGGCCGACGACCGTGGCCTCGTTCTGGTCGGCCGCGTAGCCGGTGAACTCGGTGCCGCCGGTGCGGTCGGCCACCTCGCGGTAGGCGGACAGGTCGGCGTGGCCGGTCTTCTTGGCGCGGGCGTCGGCCTTGGCGCGGTCGCGCTGCTGCTTCATGAGCCGCCGGAAGCCGTCCTCGTCCACGGACAGCCCCTGCTCGGCGGCCATCTCCAGGGTGAGGTCGATCGGGAAGCCCCATGTGTCGTGCAGCAGGAAGGCCTGGTCGCCGGCGAGCACCGTGCCGCCCGAGGCCTTGGTCTCGGTCACGGCGGTGTCGAGGATGTTGGTGCCGGCCTTGAGCGTCTTGAGGAACGCGGCCTCCTCGGCGAGCGCGACGGTCTCGATGCGCCTCCGGTCGGTGACAAGCTCCGGGTACTGCTGGCCCATCATGCCGATGACGGCGTCCAGCAGCTCGGCCACCACGGCGTCGTGGGCGCCCAGCAGCCGCATGTTGCGGATGGCGCGTCGCATGATGCGGCGCAGCACGTAGCCGCGGCCCTCGTTGCCCGGGGTCACGCCGTCGCCGATGAGCATGACGGAGGTGCGCATGTGGTCGGCGACCACGCGCAGCGCCACGTCGGTGTCGTGCGAGCGGCCGTAGGCCACGCCGGTCAGCTCGGTGGCCTTGTCGATCACGACCCGCAGGGTGTCGGTCTCGTACATGTTGTGCACGCCCTGCAGGATCATCGCGAGGCGTTCCAGGCCGAGGCCGGTGTCGATGTTCTTGGCGGGCAGGTCGCCGAGGATCGGGAAGTCCTCCTTGCCCTCGCCCGCGCCGCGCTCGTACTGCATGAAGACCAGGTTCCAGATCTCCACGTAGCGCTCGTCGTTGACGGCAGGACCGCCCTCGACGCCGAACTCCGGGCCGCGGTCGTAGTTGATCTCCGAGCACGGACCGCACGGGCCGGGCACGCCCATGGACCAGAAGTTCGGGCCCTTGCCGAGCCGCTGGATGCGCTCGGCGGGGACGCCGATGACGTCCCGCCAGATCTGCTCGGCCTCGTCGTCCTCCTCGTAGACGGTGATCCAGAGCTTCTCCGGCTCCAGGCCGTAACCGCCCTTGTCCAGGGGCTCGGTGAGCAGCTCCCAGGCGTAGCGGATGGCGCCTTCCTTGAAGTAGTCGCCGAAGGAGAAGTTGCCGCACATCTGGAAGAACGTGCCGTGCCGGGTGGTCTTGCCGACCTCCTCGATGTCCGGGGTGCGGACGCACTTCTGCACGCTGGTGGCGCGCGCGAAGGGCGGCTTGACCTCGCCGAGGAAGTACGGCTTGAAGGGGACCATGCCCGCCGGGACCAGCAGCAGCGTCGGGTCGTCGGCGATGAGGGACGCCGACGGCACAACGGTGTGCCCGCGCTCCTCGAAGAAGCGCAGCCAGCGGCGGCGGATTTCTGCCGACTCCATCAGTGTTCGTCCTTCCGGTCGTACGTGTTGTACGTGATGCCCCGGCGCGGTGCCGGGAGGTCGGTGTCCAGTTCCCGCGGTGCGGGGCGGCGGGCGGCCCCGTCGGGCTCGCCGCCGGTCAGGCCCAGCGCGTCCTGCAGCTCTCCCTCGCGCTGCGCCATCCCCGACCTGACGTCGGCGGCGAACTCGCGCAGCCGCGCGCCGGTCTCCAGCGCGCGGTCCGCGGCGGTCGCGGCGAGGCTGTCGGGGCTCAGCCGGCGCAGCGCGCGGCTGACCTTCCTGGTGGCCCACACACCGGTGGCGGCACCGGTCAGGAACCAGAACAGACGGCGGAACATGGGCCTCAGTCCTTCGAGCGGTTGCGGCGTCCGCGCCGCCTTGCGGCCGGTACGTCGGCGCCGGCCCGGGCCTGCCGCCCGACCGCCCGCCGCACCCCGTAGCCGAAGGCCGCGACCTTCACCAGGGGGCCGCCGAAGGTGCTGGCGACAGTGGAGGAGAGCGCGGAGGCGTTGGCCGTCACCTCGGCCACGTCCGCGGTGATCGTGTCGACCCGGTCCAGTTGCGCGTTCGCCGCGCGCAGCGCGTCCGAGGCCTCGCCGAGCAGCGGAACGGCCTGCTCCGTGATGCCGGCCACCAGCTCGGTGGTGCTCCGCAGCGTGCGGGCGAGCCGCGCCAGCGCGACGGCCAGGAACGACACGAGGATCGCCCAGAACACCGCCACGATCAGGCCGGCCACGCCGGCCACTTCTCCACCGGACACCTTGCCGCGCCTTCCTCTCGTCCCCAGGTCAGTGACTCCTGACCTTACCGCTCCGCGAGCCTGGCCCCGCACCGCTTTACCCCCCGGGTGCCGGGTTCCGCCGGTGGCGGGATCTTGCGGTGGGTGGCGGGTTGCGCGCGCTGTTCTCCCCCAGGCGGAGCCTGGGGGAGAACAGCGCGCGCGGCCACGACGGCGGGAGGGTCGCGGAACCTGGCGCAAGCGGCACCCCCGGGGCGCGGCCCTCACCGCCGGGCGCAGCCCGAGGCGCCGTTGTACGGAGCGGAAGCATGCGGGTACGCTCCGTCAGTCATGAGGACGAACCTCCCGGCGGAGCTGACCCGGTTCGTCGGCCGCGCGGCCGACCTGGAGCGGGTCACGGCCGCCCTCCGCGGAGCGGAACGGCTGGTGACGGTGACCGGCGCGGGCGGCGTCGGCAAGACCCGCCTCGCGCTGCGCGCGGCCGCTGCTCTGCAGGACCGTTTCACCGACGGCGTCTTCCTCGCCGATCTCGCCGCGCTCCCCGCCGCGGAGCTGCTGGAGCTCACGCTCGCCGAGGCGCTGCGGCTGCCGGACCACACCAGCCGGGGGCCGCGCGTCGCGCTCGCCGAGCACCTGGCCGACCGGGAGGCGCTGCTCGTCCTCGACGGCTTCGACCGCCTCGCGGACGGCTGCGCGGATCTGGTGGGCGAGCTGCTGCGGCGCGCCCCGGGGCTGCGGGTGCTGGCGGCGGGCCGCCGGGCGCTGGGCGTGACGGGCGAGCGGCTGCTGCCTCTCGAGCCGCTGCCGGCCGGCTCGGAGGCGGTGCGGCTGTTCGCCGACCGGGCCGCCGCCGTACTGCCCGGCTTCGCCGTGACCGCCGCGAACATCGCGGCCGTCACCGAGCTGTGCACCCGGCTGGACGGCCTGCCGCTGGCGCTGGAGCTCGCGGCGGTACGGCTGCGCGCGCTGTCGGTGGAGCAGCTGGTCGACCGGCTCGACGACCGCTTCCGGCTGCTGACCGGCGGCGACCCGAGCGCGCCGGAGCGGCACCGGGCGCTGCGCACCGCGATCGGCTGGAGCCACGAGCTGTGCAGCCCGGCGCAGCGGCTGCTGTGGGCGCGGCTGTCGGTCTTCGCCGGTCACTTCGACCTGGACGCCGCGGAGTACGTGTGCGCGGGCACCGGGCTCGCCGAGGAGGACGTGGTGGAGGCGGTCGCGGCGCTGGTGGCGCAGTCGGTGCTGAGCCGCGAGGAGGACCGCGCGGGCCGGGTGCGCTACCGGATGCTGGAGAGCGTGCGCGAGTACGGCGCCGGGTGGCTCGCGGCGCTGGGCGACGAGCCGCGGGTGCGGCGCCGGCACCGCGACTGGTACCTGGGCCTGGCCACCTGGTGCGAGCTGGACTGGTTCAGCCCGCGGCAGTCGGAGGTGGCCGAGCGCGTCGCGGCCGACCTGCCGAACCTGCGGCTGGCCCTGGAGTTCAGCTTCGACGGGCTGCCGGGCGAGCCGCCGGAGGACCCGGCGGTCGGCCAGTACCTGGCGGGCACGCTGTGGTTCTGCTGGGTGGGCTGCGGGCGGCTCGCGGAGGGGCGGCACTGGCTGGACCGGGCGCTGGAGGTGTCGGCGGAGCCGACCGAGGCGCGTGCGAAGGCGATGTGGGTGTACGGCTATGTCGCCCTGCTCCAGGGCGATTCGGCCGCGGCGCTGGCGGTGCTCCAGGACTGCCGCGACCAGGCGGTCGCGGCGGGCAACGCGACCGCGGAGGCGTACGCCGTGCACCGGCTCGGCTGCCTGGCGCTGGTCTCGGACGACATGCCGCGCGCCGAGCTCTTCATCGGCGACGCGCTGCTGCGCTACCGCAGCATCGGCGAGCTGAACAGCAACGTGCTGATGGCGCAGGTCGAACTGGCGATGTCGGTCGCCTTCCAGGGCGATGTCGCCAAGGCGGTGGGCCTGGTGGAGGAGGTCCGGGACATCTGCCGGGACCACGGGGAGCGGTGGACGCAGGCGTACGCGCTGTACGTGCTGGGGTACGCGGCCTGGCTGGACGGGCGGCCGGACCGGGCGCGGCGGCTCGCCGAGGAGGCGCTGGCGATCGACCACAGCTTCGACGACCTGGTCGGGACGGTGCTCGCGCTGGAGCTGCTGGCGCTCATCACCGAGGGCGAGGGGGCGCCGTACGAGGCGGCGGTGCTGCAGGGTGCGGCGCGGCGGCTGTGGGAGTCGGTGGGCCTGCGGCTGTTCGGCTCGCGGTATTTCAACGCCCCGCACGCGGTGTGCGAGCAGCGGGTGCGGGCGGCGCTGGGCGACGCGGCCTATGCGGCGGCGCTCGGCGAGGGCGCTCTGCTGGGCCTGGACGCGGCGGCGCACCGGGCGCTGAACCGTCCGCAGGCCGGCGCGGGGCAGCAGGACAAGCGCGGTGCGGCGCGCCCGCCCGCCCCCCGTACGCACGAGCCCGCCGCCTCTCCCGAGACGGCGGGCTGAGCTGCGGGCCCGGGGCGGGCTCAGCGGGCGTAGTACTCCACGACCAGCTGCTCGTCGCAGATGACCGGGATCTCCTTGCGGTTGGGGTCGCGGTCCAGCCGGAAGGCGAGCGCCTGCAGGTTGACCTGGAGGTAGCGCGGGGTCTCGCCCTCGCCGGCCCAGCCGCCTTCGCGGGCGACCAGGAAGGGCGTCTTCTCACGGGAGCGCTCGCGGACCTGGACGACGTCGTCGGGGCGGACCCGGAAGGACGGCTTGTCGACCTTGCGGCCGTTGACCTCGATGTGGCCGTGCACGACCATCTGGCGGGCCTGGTAGATGGTGCGGGCCAGGCCCGCACGCAGCACGAGCGCGTCGAGGCGCCGCTCCAGCTCGATGATCAGCGCCTCACCGGTGCGCAGCCCGGCGACCTTCTTCGCGGCGTCGTAGGCGCGCTGCATCTGCCGCTCGCTGATGTCGTACTGGGCGCGCAGCCGCTGCTTCTCCAGCAGCCGCGTCTTGTAGTCGCTGTTCTGCTTGCGACCGCGGCCGTGCTCGCCCGGCGGGTAGGGGCGGGCCTCGAAGTACTTGACCGCCTTCGGGGTCAGCGCGATGCCCAGTGCCCTGGACTTCTTGACCTTGGGACGCGACTGGTTCACGTGCGTCGAACCTCCATCGAAATTAGGTAAGGCTTACCTTAACTGAAGGAGTGCGCAGGTTTCGACCCGGGAACCCCGCACGGCGGCCGGCGACGGCCGCGGCGCGGTCAGCCGCGTCCCGAAGAGGAAGGAGCGCCCGGCGGCCTGCCGGCCGTACGGCGCGCGCACTCCGTTCGAGCGTAACCCGGCCCGGGAGCGGCCGATTCCCGCCGCCCCGGCCGCCGTGCCCGGCTGTGCCGCAGATCACGGCCCGGCCCGGCGCACGCGGCTACTCGCCGCCGCCCTTGCCCTCCAGCCGGCCGCGCACCCACTCCAGGACGTCGGCGTAGCGGGCCTCCGCCCCGTAACGCGTCGGCTCGTAGTAGTGGCGCCCGGCGAGCACGTCCGGCAGGTACTGCTGGGCGGCGACGGCGCCGGGCACGTCGTGCGGGTAGACGTAGCCCTGCGCGTGGCCGAGTTTCGCCGCGCCCTTGTAGTGGCCGTCGCGCAGATGGGCCGGGACGGGACCCGCCTTGCCCGCCTTGACGTCGGCGAGCGCCGCGCCGATCGCGGTGGTCGCCGCGTTGGACTTGGGCGCCAGCGCAAGCGCGATGGTGGCGTGCGACAGGATCAGCGACGCCTCGGGGAAGCCGATCATCGCGACCGCCTGCGCCGCGGCGACGGCGGTGGGCAGCGCGGTCGCGTCGGCGAGTCCGATGTCCTCGCTCGCCGAGATCATCAGCCGCCGGGCGATGAAGCGCGGGTCCTCGCCCGCCTCGATCATCCGGGCCAGGTAGTGCAGCGCGGCGTCCACGTCCGAGCCGCGGATCGACTTGATGAGGGCGCTGGCCACGTCGTAGTGCTGGTCGCCGTCCCGGTCGTACGCGACCGCGGCGCGGTCGACGGTCTGCTCCAGGGTGGCGAGCGTGATGGTGTCCTCGCCCTTGGCGAGCGCCGCGCCCGCGGCCGCCTCCAGCGCCGTGAGCGCCCGGCGGGCGTCACCGCCGGCGATCCGCAGCAGGTGGTCCTCGGTGTCCTCAGGCAGGGCCACCGCGCCCGCGAGGCCCTGCTCGGCGGCGAGCGCACGGCGCAGCACACCGCGCACGTCGTCGTCGGTGAGCGGCTCCAGGGTGAGCAGCAGCGAGCGGGACAGCAGCGGGGAGATCACCGAGAAGTAGGGATTCTCGGTGGTGGCCGCGATGAGCGTGACCCAGCGGTTCTCCACGGCGGGCAGCAGTGAGTCCTGCTGGGCCTTGCTGAAGCGGTGGATCTCGTCGAGGAAGAGCACCGTCTCGCGCTGGAAGCCGCCGGACTGCCGCTTGGCGCTCTCGATGACCGCGCGGACCTCCTTGACGCCCGCGGTGATCGCCGAAAGCTCCACGAAGCGCTTGTTGGTGGCCTTGCTCACCACGTACGCCAGCGTCGTCTTGCCGATGCCGGGCGGGCCCCACAGGATCACCGACGAGGGCCCGGCCGGGCCGCCGCCGCTCTCCCCCACCAGGCGCCGCAGCGGTGATCCGGGCCGCAGCAGATGCTGCTGCCCGACGACCTCGTCCAGGGTGCGCGGGCGCATCCGCACGGCGAGCGGGCTGGCGCCCGGGTCGCGTTCCCGGCGTTCCTCGGCGGCGGCGGTGAAAAGGTCTGGCTCCACGTCCTGAAGCCTAGGTCACGGCACTGACAGCCGGGATCCCCGGCGGCCGGAGCCGCCCGCGGGCAGCCCGGACCAAGATCAGATGACGGTCTTCCAGTAGTACCAGAAGTGCACCAGGATCAGCATCGCGATGATGCCGTACCACAGCACCGGCACGACCCAGTGGAACTCCAGCACCAGCGCCTTCGCCTTGGCCGGCACCTTGTACAGGCCGTGCTTGATGTTGTGCACCGCCGTGTACCAGAAGGTGGCGATGGTCACGATCCAGGCCAGGCAGCACCACAGGCAGATGGCGCTGATGTTGTAGATCGTCTGGTACTGGAGCCAGCTGATGAAGCACACGCCGAACAGTCCGCCGGCCTGCAGCCCGTACCAGAACCAGGCCTTGTAGCGGGCGCCCGCCAACATGCCCACGGCCAGGGTGATCAGCACCGGGAAGGCCACCAGGCCGATGATCGGGTTCTGGAAGCCGAAGACGTGCGCCTGGTCGCTCTCCATCACGCTGCCGCAGGAGATGATCGGGTTGAGGCTGCATCCCGGGGTGTACGACTTACCCTCGACCTTGGCCTGGAGCAGCTTGAACTTGTCGTCGGTGATGACGAACGAGGCCAGCAGGCCCAGCGCGCCGCAGATCACCAGCAGCCAGGTGAACGCCTTGCCCGCGACGATGCCTTCGGCGGCCGGGCGTGGTGCGCTCTCTCCGGAGGTACGCGTCTCGTCCAGGGCGGAAGTCGTCATGGTCGCCGATCTCTCAGATCCGTGGGGGCGGGCACACTCATTGTGCACCAGAGCGGTCAGGAGGGAATAAGCCTGCGCCGCCCTGGTACACGAAGGAGCGGTTTACGCCAGCCTCTCCTTGACCGCGGCGGCGATCGCGTCGAGCGGCACCGCGACCTGCTCGCCGCTGTCCAGGTCCTTCAGCTGGGCCACCCCGTCGGCGAGGTCCCGGTCGCCCGCGACGAGCGCGAAACGGGCGCCGGAGCGGTTGGCCGACTTCATGGCGTTCTTCACGCCCTTGCCGCCGTAGGCGAAGTCCGCCGCGACCCCTTCCCTGCGCAGCTGCGTCACGGCGCCGAAGAGGACCCGCCGGGCCTCCTCGCCGAGCGGCACCGCGTAGACGTCGGTGGCCCGGGGCAGGGGCAGTTCCACGCCCTCGGCGCGCAGCGCGAGCACCGTGCGGTCCACGCCGAGTGCCCAGCCGACGGACGGCAGCGCGGGGCCGCCGAGCATCTCCGACAGGCCGTCGTAGCGGCCGCCGCCGCCGACCGCGGACTGCGAGCCGAGCGCGTCGTGCACGAACTCGAAGGTGGTGCGGGTGTAGTAGTCCAGGCCGCGCACCAGCCTCGGGTCGTCCTCGTAGGCCACGCCGGCCGCGTCCAGCAGCTCGCGGACCTGCTCGTGGTAGGCCTTGCACGCCTCGCACAGGTGGTCGGAGATCTTCGGCGCGCCGGCGAGCTGGCGCTGCACGGACTCGCGCTTGTCGTCCAGCACCCGCAGCGGGTTGATCTCGATCCGGCGGCGGGTGTCCTCGTCCAGGTCGAGCCCGCGCAGGAACTCCTGGAGCGCGGCGCGGTAGACGGGGCGGCACTCGCGGTCGCCGAGCGAATTCAGCAGCAGCCGCACCTCGCGCAGGCCGAGCGCCCGGTAGGCGTCCGTGGCCAGGATGACCAGCTCGGCGTCCAGCATCGGGTCCTCGGCGCCGATCGCCTCGGCGCCGACCTGCGAGAAGTGCCGGTAGCGCCCGGCCTGCGGGCGCTCGTAGCGGTAGTAGGAGCCCGAGTACCAGAGCTTGACCGGCAGGTTGCCCGCCTTGTGCAGGTTGGCCTCCAGCGCCGCGCGCAGCACCGAGGCGGTGCCCTCGGGGCGCAGTGCCAGCTCGGTGCCGCCCTTGGTGGTGAGGGTGTACATCTCCTTGGTCACGATGTCGGTGGACTCGCCGACCCCGCGGGAGAACAGCTCCACGTGTTCGAAGCCGGGGGTCTCGACGTAGCCGTAGCCGGCTCGGCGGGCCGGTGCCGCGATGGCCTCGCGCACCGCGAGGTAGACCGCCGAATCGGGCGGCAGCAGGTCGTAGGTGCCCTTGGGGGCCTGGATGGTGCTCACGTCAGCAGTCGTCACAATCCTCGTCGGGGAGCCGCCGTGTCAGGGGCTCCCTGGCCGCGGGCCACCTCGCCCAGGTACGGGTTGGTGGCGCGCTCGCGGCCGATGGTCGTCTGGGGGCCGTGCCCCGACAGCACCACGGTGGAGTCGTCGAGCGGCAGGCACACGCGGGCCAGCGACTCGTACAGCTCGGGCGTGGAGCCCCCGGGCAGGTCGGTGCGTCCGACGGAGCCGGCGAACAGCAGGTCGCCGGAGAACAGCACGGACGGGACGTCCGCGGCCTCCGGCAGCCGGTAGGTCACCGACCCCTTGGTATGGCCGGGCGCGTGCGCGACGGAGAACTCCAGTCCGGCCAGCGACAGCGTGCCGCCGTCGGTGAGCTCCCGCAGGTCGTCGGGCTCGCCGACGGTCAGCTCCCCCATGAGCGCGGCGCCGATGCTGCGGCCGAGCGCCTTCTCCGGGTCGGTGAGCATGTAGCGGTCCGCAGGGTGCAGATACGCCGGTACGCCGTGCGCGCCGCACACCGGGACGACCGAGGCGACGTGGTCGATGTGGCCGTGGCTGAGGACGACGGCGACGGGCTTGAGGCGGTGTCTGGCGAGCATGTCCTCGACGCCCTGGGCCGCGAGGTGGCCCGGGTCGATGATCACGCACTCCTCGCCTGCGGCGGGGGCGACCACGTAGCAGTTGGTCCCCCAGGCCCCGGCGGGGAACCCGGCAATGAGCACGTTCGTCCTTCTGTCGTCCGCGGGCGGTGTCGGCAGCTCACGAGCCTACCGGCGAGAACATCGCGGTCGCGAACTCGTATCGGGCGCGCATCGGCGTGTTTGCGGACTGGACTCGACCCGCCGCGGGACGCGAAGATCTGCGGACACACCCTCGTACGGGTTCGCGCCCGCTCTGTGGACCCACAGCAAAAGCACAGCTCACACGGCCTGCGGCAGAATGCCTCTGCGGGCCGGGTGCACGCCCCAGCAGATACACAGCAAACCGCACCAGACTTACCCAGACAGACCCCAGACAGACGCAAGAGCACACACGCGTACACGAGGCGGCCGGCATGTCCGGCCCAGCGACCGGGAGCAGGCGAAGTGGTCACCAAGGATCAGCGGCGGCGGCAGCTCGCCCGGGAGAAGTTCGAGCGGCAGCAGAATCGCAGGGTGGATCACCAGCGCAGGGCGCGCCGGCGCACCGCGGGGATCGCGGCGGTCGTGGTGGTCGCGCTCGCGGGCACCGGCGGGGCGTGGGCGGCGGGGGCCTTCGACGGCAGCTCGAAGAAGAAGGACGACGCCGCGGGCGCGTCCAGCACTCCGAGCGCGTCGGGCAGCGCTTCCGCGGCGCCCACCGCGGCGGCCGACCCCTGCGAGAAGCCCGCGGCGGGCAACCCGGGCACCACCACCTGGAAGTCGAAGCCGAAGATGGCGATCGACAAGAGCGCGAAGTACACCTTCACCCTCGACACCACGTGCGGCACGATGCCGATCTCGCTGGACGCGGCGAAGGCGCCGGAGACGGTGAACTCCTTCAAGTTCCTCGCCGACAAGGGCTTCTTCGACCACACCCGCTGCCACCGGCTCACCAGCGCGGGCATCTACGTGCTGCAGTGCGGCGACCCGACGGCCTCCGGCAGCGGCGGCCCGGGCTACTCGATCCCGGACGAGAACCTGACGGCGTTCGGCAAGGCCGACTCGACCGGCGCGGTCACGTACCCGGCCGGGACCGTGGCGATGGCCAACAGCGGCCCGAACACCGGCGGGAGCCAGTTCTTCCTGGTCTACAAGGACAGCCCGCTGCAGCCCAACTACACTCCGTTCGGCACCCTGAGCGCCGACGGCCTCAAGGTGCTGGACAAGATCGCCGGCGCCGGTGAGAACAGCGGCGGGCAGGGCGACGGGGCGCCGAACGCCACCGTCGTCATCAACAAGGCGACCGTCGGCAAATCCTGATTCCCGCCGCACCGGATGCGGACAGCCGGGGCGATGGTCGCCTATGTTGGCGTTGGACCGGTCCGTGCGCACAGCCCGGCCGGAGATTCACCCGGGGATTGCGCCGGGGGAGACACTGTGGACGATGCCGTCGAGCCGCCACCCGGCCGGGCATCACGTGGAGGAGGCGCTGTGAGCAGCGACCCGTGGGGCCGCGTCGATGAGACGGGGACCGTGTACGTGCGTACGGCCGACGGGGAGAAGGAGGTCGGTTCGTGGCAGGCGGGCTCCCCCGCGGAGGCCCTCGCCTACTTCGAGCGCAAGTACGAGGGGCTCGTCGTGGAGATCGGCCTCCTGGAACGCCGGGTGCAGACCACGGACCTCGCGCCCAAGGACGCGCTGGCCGCGATCGAGCACCTGCGGGCGGCCGTGGACGAGGGGCACGCGGTCGGGGACCTGGCGGCGCTGGCCGGTCGGCTGGACGCGCTCGTCGCGCTGGTCGACTCGCGGCGTGAGGAGCGCCGCGCGGCCAAGGCGCGGCAGAGCGAGGAGGCCAGGTCCGCCAAGGAGCAACTGGTCGCCGAGGCCGAGCAGTTGGCGGAGAGCGAGCAGTGGCGCACCGCGGGTGAGCGGCTGCGGGCGCTGGTCGACACGTGGAAGGGCCTGCCCCGGCTGGACCGCAAGAGCGACGACGAGCTGTGGCACCGCTTCAGCCACGCGCGGTCGGTGTTCTCCAAGCGCCGCAAGGCGCACTTCGCGTCGCTGGACGCGCAGCGCGAGCAGGCCCGGCGCACCAAGGAGAAGCTGGTCACCGAGGCGCAGTCGCTGTCGGACTCCACCGACTGGGGGCCGACCGCGGCCCGCTACCGCGAGCTGATGACCGAGTGGAAGGCCGCGGGCCGTGCGCAGCGCGAGGCCGAGGACGACCTGTGGAATCGTTTCCGCGGGGCCCAGGACGTCTTCTTCGCCGCTCGCTCCGAGGTCTTCGCCGAGCGGGACGGCGAGCAGCGCGACAACCTGGCGGCCAAGGAGCAGCTGGTCGTCGAGGCCGAGAAGCTGCTGCCGGTGACGGACCTCAAGGCGGCCCGCGCCGCCTTCCGCACGATCAACGAGCGCTGGGAGGGCATCGGCCATGTGCCGCGCGACGCCCGGCCGCGTATCGAGTCGCGGATGCACGCCGTCGAGCGGGCGCTCGCGGAGTCCGAGGAAGCCGAGTGGCGGCGCACCAACCCCGAGGTACGGGCCCGCGCCCAGGGTCTGACCGGCCAGCTGCAGGCGGCGGTGGACAAGCTGCGCGGCCAGATCGACACGGCGCGCGCGGCGGGCAACACCGCCAGGGCGGACAAGCTCGCGGCCGAGCTGGAGGGCCGCCAGGCGCTGCTGGACCAGGCGCTCAAGGGCCTCCAGGAGTTCGGCGGCTGACCGCCCGGCCCGTCGGGTGACACGGAGCGGCTCCCGGTGCGCGAGGCACCGGGAGCCGCTTTCCGCTGTCCGGGGGCCCGCAGCGGCGCTCAGCGCCCCGCTGCGGGTCTGCGCTAGCGCTGGCGGCCCGACGTGACCCGGTAGACGTCGTAGACGCCCTCGACGCCGCGCACGGCCTTCAGGACGTGCCCGAGGTGCTTGGGGTCGCCCATCTCGAACGTGAAGCGCGAGGTGGCCACCCGGTCCCGGGAGGTCTGCACGGCCGCCGACAGGATGTTGACGTGCTGGTCGGACAGCACCCGCGTGACGTCCGACAGCAGCCGCGACCGGTCCAGCGCCTCGACCTGGATCGCGACCAGGAAGACCGACGACTGGGTGGGCGCCCACTCGACGTCGATGATCCGCTCCGGCTGCTGCGACAGCGAGTCGACGTTGACGCAGTCGGCGCGGTGCACCGACACCCCGTTGCCGCGCGTGACGAAGCCGATGATCGGGTCGCCGGGCACCGGCGTGCAGCAGCGCGACAGCTTGACCCACACGTCGCTGGTGCCCTTGACGACCACGCCGGGGTCGGCGGTGTTGCGCCGCTTGCCGCGCCCGGTCTGCGGCGGGGCGGTGATCTCCTCGACGTCCTCGGTCGCGCCCTCCTCGCCGCCGAGCGCGTCGACGAGCTTCTGCACCACCGACTGCGCGGTGATGTGGCCCTCGCCGATCGCGGCGTACAGCGCGGAGATGTCGGGGTAGCGCATCTCGTGCGCCAGCGTGACGAGCGAGTCGCCGGTGAGCACCCGCTGGATCGGCAGGTTCTGCTTGCGCATGGCGCGCGCGATGGCGTCCTTGCCGTGCTCGACGGCCTCCTCGCGGCGCTCCTTGGAGAACCACGCGCGGATCTTGTTGCGCGCCCGGGGCGACTTGACGAAGCCCAGCCAGTCGCGCGACGGACCCGCGCCGGCCGCCTTGGAGGTGAAGACCTCGACCAGGTCGCCGTTGTCGAGCGTCGACTCCAGCGGCACCAGCCGCCCGTTGACCCGGGCGCCTATCGTGCGGTGGCCGACCTCGGTGTGCACCGCGTACGCGAAGTCCACCGGGGTGGCTCCCGCGGGCAGCGCTATCACGTCGCCCTTCGGCGTGAAGACGAAGACCTCGCTCTGCGACAGGTCGAAGCGCAACGACTCCAGGAACTCGCCCGGGTCCTCCGTCTCCTTCTGCCAGTCCAGCAGCTGCCGCAGCCAGGCCATGTCGTTGACCGCGTCGTCCTTCTTGTCCGAGCGCGGGCTGTCGGTGCGGACCTTGGACACGCCCGCCACCGCGTCCTGCTTGTACTTCCAGTGCGCGGCGATGCCGTACTCGGCGCGGCGGTGCATGTCGAAGGTGCGGATCTGCAGCTCGACGGGCTTGCCGCTGGGGCCGATCACGGTGGTGTGCAGCGACTGGTACATGTTGAACTTCGGCATCGCGATGTAGTCCTTGAACCGGCCGGGGACCGGATTCCACCGCGCGTGGATCGTGCCGAGCGCCGCGTAGCAGTCGCGGACCGTGTCGACCAGGACCCGGATGCCGACCAGGTCGTAGATCTCCGCGAAGTCCCGCCCGCGGACGATCATCTTCTGGTAGACGCTGTAGTAGTGCTTGGGCCGGCCGGTGACGGTGGCCTTGATACGGGCCGCGCGAAGGTCCTGCTGCACCTGGTCGGTGACGATCGCCAGGTACTCGTCCCGCTTGGGCGCGCGCTCGGCGACCAGCCGCACGATCTCGTCGTACATCTTGGGGTAGAGGATGGCGAAGGCCAGGTCCTCCAGCTCCCACTTGATGGTGTTCATGCCCAGCCGGTGCGCCAGCGGGGCGTAGATCTCCAGCGTCTCGCGGGCCTTCTTCTCCTGCTTGTCCCGCTTGAGGTAGCGCATCGTGCGCATGTTGTGCAGCCGGTCGGCGAGCTTGATCACCAGGACCCGCGGGTCCTTCGCCATCGCCACGACCATCTTGCGGACCGTCTCGGCCTGCGCGGCCTCGCCGAACTTGACCTTGTCCAGCTTGGTGACGCCGTCCACCAGCAGCGCGACCTGGTCGCCGAAGTCGCGGCGCAGCTGGTCCAGGCCGTACTCGGTGTCCTCGACGGTGTCGTGCAGCAGCCCGGCCATCAGGGTGGCCGGGTCCATGCCCAGCTCGGCCAGGATGGTCGTCACGGCGAGCGGGTGGGTGATGTAGGGGTCGCCGCTCTTGCGCTTCTGGCCGCGGTGCCAGCGCTCGGCGACCTGGTAGGCGGCCTCGATCTGCCGCAGCTGGGCCGTGTCGCCCTTCGGGTCGTTGCCCCGCACGACCCGCAGCAGCGGTTCGAGCACGGGGTTGTACGGGCTGGAGCGCTGCACGCCGAGCCGGGCCAGCCGTGCGCGCACCCGGCTGGAGGACGCACCGGGGCGGGTCGGCGCCACGCTGCCCGGGGTGCGGACCGGCCGGACGGCGGGCGGCGCCGGCTTCGGCGCGGGCTCTTCGGGGGTGTGCGCGGGCGCGTCCGTGCCGCGCGGGGCCGGTTCCGTACCGCCCGCGCCGCCGAGGGGCTGGGCCTTGTCTGGCAAGTGCACTCCTCACGCGCGGTAGGAATCCCATGGTATCGACCTGTGCGGACACCCGGGCGTGCGCGGTGCCCGGGCACCCCCCACCGCACCACCAGCCGGTACGTGGCACGGCTCGTGGGGCGCCAGGGGCGTCAGGCGACCGGGACCCGCGGTTTTCGGACGGTGACGGACGGTGTCGGCAGTGGTCGGGCGCTGTCCCGGCCGCGTCGGGCTGCGCCCGGCTGCGTCAGCTTGCGCCCGGCTGCTTCAGACCGTGATCAGCGCGTCCAGCGGCGCTCCACCGAGCGCCGGGAGCAGGCGCTCGCGCCCCCCGAGGAAGCTCAGCTCCAGCAGGACCGCGAGGCCCGCCACGGTCGCGCCGGCCTGGCGGATCAGCGCGACGCCGGCCTCCGCGGTGCCGCCGGTGGCCAGCACGTCGTCGATCACCAGCACCCGGTCGTCCGGGGCGAAGGCGTCGGTGTGCACCTCGATCTCGGCGGTGCCGTACTCCAGCTGGTACGCCTGCCCGTGCACCGCGCCGGGCAGCTTGCCCGCCTTGCGCACGGGAACGAAGCCGACCCCGGCCCGTACCGCCGCGGGGGCCGCCAGGATGAAGCCGCGCGCCTCCAGCCCGACGACCTTGGTGGCGCCGTGCCGGGCGCACAGCTCCGCGAGCGCCTCGACGAGCGCGCCGAAAGCCCCGGGATCGGCCAGCAGGGGGGTGATGTCCTTGAACATCACACCGGGCTCCGGGTAGTCCGGGACGTCCCTGATGTGGGCGAGCAGCAGCTCGCGCAGCTCGGCGGACGGGGTCTCCGTGGTGGTCATCAGGGTGTTCCTCGGCTCTTCTCGTTCGTCGGGACAGGGGTGGGGGCGGGGCTGCGGGCGCGCGGGCCGCTCCGGACGGCGCGCGGTCCATTGTCCCCCGCCGGACGCGCGGAAGCCGCCCGGCCGTGGCGACCGGGCGGCTTCCGTGGGGATCGTGCGGTGCGCGGTCTCAGCGCCGCCGGCCGGAGGGGCGGCCCCGTCCACCGCGGCCGTTGCCGCGGCTGCCCGGCTGGCTGCGCGGGCGCGTACCGCTCTGGGCGCGCGGGGAGACCACCCCGGCCCCCGCCGCGGCAGTGGCGGCGTCGTCGCCGTCGTCGTCGCCGTCGTCGCTCCCGGAGGCCTCCGCGGACGCGTCCTCCGGGTCCTCGCCGCGGGCGGCGGCCTCCTTGGCCTTGGCCGCGTCGGCCTTGCGCTTGGCCAGCACCCGCTTGCGCAGCGACTTCATCTGCGGCTCCTGCTCCTTCAGCTCCGCCACGATCGGGGTGGCGATGAAGATCGAGGAGTACGCACCGGCGGTGAGGCCGACGAAGAGGGCGAGCGCGATGTCGTTGAGCACACCGGCGCCGAGCAGGCCGCCGCCGATGAAGAGCAGCGCGGCGACCGGCAGCAGCGCGACCACGGTGGTGTTGATCGACCGCACCAGGGTGCCGTTGAGGCTGCGGTTGGCCAGCTCGCTGTAGGTCTTCTGGTTCTGCTTGGTGATGTCCTTGGTGGCTTCCTTCAGACCGTCGAAGACGACGACGGTGTCGTAGAGGGAGTAACCGAGGATCGTGAGCAGACCGATGACCGTGCCCGGCGTGACCTCGAAGCCGACGATGGCGTACACGCCGGTGGTGATCGTCAGGTCGTGCAACAGGGCGACGAGCGCCGCGGCCGCCATTCGCCACTCGAAGGCGATCGCCAGGTAGACGACCACCAGCACCAGGAAGATGATCAGGCCCTGGAAGGCCTTCTTGGAGATCTCCTTGCCCCAGCTCGGGCCGACGATCTCCGCGTCGAGCTTCGACTTGTCGATCTTCAGGTCGTCGGCGATCTTCTGCTGGATGTCCTTGGAGGTCTGCGTCGAGATGTCGCTGACCTGGATGCGCATCCCGCCGTTGCCCAGCTTCTGGATCGTCGCCGGGTGGCCCGCGGTGTCGCCGCTGATCCGGTCGTGCACCTGCGAGGTCGACATCGAGGTCTTCGGTGTGGTGAAGACCGCGCCGCCCTTGAACTCGATACCGAGCTTGAGGCCGTTCACCACCAGGCCGACGATCGCGACGACCGTGATCAGGATCGAGACGCCGTACCAGATCTTCCGCTTGCCGACGAAGTCGTAGCTGACCTCGCCCCGGTGCAGCCGGTGACCGAGAGTGCCGAGCTTGGACATCAGGCTTCCTTCGTCTCGGTGCTGCTGGGGGTACGGCGGACACGGCGCAGCGGCGCCTTGACTCCAAGGCTCTGCGGGTTGAGCCCGGACCACTTGTGGCCGTCGGCGAAGAACTTGCGGCGGGCCAGGATGGTCATCAGCGGCTTGGTGAAGAGGAAGACCACCGCGACGTCGAGCAGCGTCGTCAGACCCAGCGTGAAGGCGAAGCCGCGGACCTTGCCGACGGTCACGACGTAGAGCACCGCCGCGGCCAGGAAGGACACGAAGTCGGACACCAGGATGGTGCGCCGGGCACGCGGCCAGCCGCGGGCGACCGCGGGCTGCAGCGACCGGCCCTCGCGCAACTCGTCCCTTATGCGTTCGAAGAACACGATGAAGGAGTCGGCGGTGATACCGATGGCGACGATCGCACCGGCGACGGCCGGCAGGTTCAGCGCGAAGCCGATGGCCCGGCCGAGCAGGCACATGATCGTGTACGTCAGGCCCGCGGAGACCAGGAGGCTCGCGATGGCGACGAGGCTCAGCCCGCGGTAGTAGGCGAACATGTAGAGCACGACCAGCGCCAGGCCGACTGCGCCGGCGATCAGGCCGCCGTGCAGCTGCTCGCCGCCGAGGGCGGCGGAGACGGTGGTCTTGTCGGAGATGTCGAACGCCAGCGGCAGCGAGCCGTACTTGAGGACGTTCGCCAGGTCCTGGGCCTCCGACTGCTTGAAGGAGCCGGAGATCTGCGCGCTGCCGCCGGGCAGCGCCTCGTGGACCGCCGGGGCGGACTGGACATTGCCGTCCAGCACGATCGCGAAGCGGTTGTTCGGGTCCTGCTGGCTTGCCAGGTTGCTGGTCACCGAGGTGAACTGGCCGGCGCCCTTGGAGTCGAACGTCAGGTTGACGACCCAGCCGTTGCCCTGCTGGGTGTCGAAGGCCGCGTTCGCGCCGGAGATGCGCTTGCCGTCGATCACGGACGGGCCGAGCACGTACTTGTTCCAGGCACCGCCCTCGTCGCCGCAGGTGACGACCTTCTTGGTCGGGTCGCCGGCGGCCTCCTGGGCGGCGGTGCGCTGCTTGACGTTCGTGCAGTCGAGCGCGGCGTACTTCGCCTGGAGGTCGGCGGGGATGCTGGTGTCGGTGCTGGAGTCACCGCTCGCGGCGCCCGTGCCGTCGGTGGCCGACGGGGAGGGCAGCGGGGTGGGCGCCTTGTCGACCGAGGAGGTCAGGGCGCCGCTGACCGCGCGGCCCTGCGCGGAGGAGCTGGCCGTGGGGCTGCTCGTCGCGCTGCCGGTGGCCTTGGGGGTCGCCGTGCTGCTCGCGCCGGGAGACGGGGTGGCGCTGCCCGAGGCGCTCGGGGTCGGAGTCCCGGCCGGGGCGGGGGTGCCCGCACCCGCCGCGAGCACCTGGCGGAAGTACATCTTCGCCGTGGTGTTGACCTGCTTCTCCGCCTGGTCGGCGTTGGTGCCCTTCGGGATGTTGACGATGATGTTCTTCGATCCCTCGGTCTGCACCTCCGCCTCGGAGACACCCAGGCCGTTGACCCGGTTGCTGATGATGTTGACCGCGGTGTTCATGTTCGCCTTGTTCACCGCACTGCCCTGGCCGTCACGAGCGGTCAGGGTGATGCTCACACCACCGGCGAGGTCGATGCCCAGCCGGGGTGTGCGGTCACCGGTGAGGAAGATCCCACCGGTCAGCGCCACCAGGGCGATGAGGATCACGGCCAGAGCGCGCCCGGGGTATCCCTGGCTCCCCGAGGGCCTGCGGCCCTTCTTGGCTGCTGCCACCTTCTTGTGTCTCCCTGTCCTACCGCACCGGGGCCTGCGCGCCCGCGGACGGTGACGAGTGTTGCGCGAACATGACCCTTACTTGGCGGGGCCCGAACCGCCCGCCTCCGGCTCGGCCTCGGTCTTCTTCAGCTCCACGCGATCCCCGTCGGCAGCCGTGACGTCGGCGTCGCCGTGCGCGCCGACCTGCGCGGTGTCCTCCGCGCCGTCGGCGTCGGTGACATCGGAGGCGTCGGTCCCGTCGGCGTCCGCGGTGTCGGCGTCATCGAGCTCTTCGGGCTCGATGCCGTGCACGATGCGGTTGAACTCCTGCTCGCTGAGCACGGCGGAGATGGCGCCCTTGGTGAAGTGCGCGTGCACGCCGTCGGTCAGCTCCAGCAGGACCGTCTCCTGGTTGACCTCCTTCACCACGGCGTACATACCGCCGATGGTGCGGATCCCGGCGCCGGGCTCCATCTTCTCCCGCATTTCGAGGACCTGGCGCTGCTTGTTCTTCTGGGACCTCGTCATCAGCAGCATGCCGCCGAACGCGACGATCAGAATCAGGATCAGGGGATTCACGGTCTGACGTTCCTTCGCACGGCCAACGGTGCTGGCCTGGGTTTCGGGATGTGAGTGCCGCTCCGGAGGAAGGGCGTCGGCGGAGTCTAAGCGCTGGCTCGCCGCTGGAACAACGCCAAGCATGGCACTGGGGTTCCTGAACGGACGAGCCGAAGCGCCTCACGGCCCGAACAGCCCGTTCTGTCCAGGTCCTCCTCCCGTGCCCTGCCCCCCGTTGGCTTGCGGGGGTACGAGGCCCAGGTGCGCCCATGCGGCAGCGGTCGCCACCCTGCCCCGCGGGGTGCGGGCCAGCAGCCCCTCCCTGACGAGGAAGGGCTCGGCGACCTCCTCAACAGTCTCACGCTCCTCCCCCACAGCGACAGCAAGTGTGGACAAACCCACAGGACCGCCGCCAAAAAGGGACAGCAGGGCATGAAGCACCGCACGGTCCAGCCGGTCCAGGCCGCGCGCGTCCACCTCGTAGACCTCCAGTGCCGCCGCGGCCGTCGCCCGGTCGACGACGCCGTCCCCCCTGACCTGCGCGTAGTCCCGCACCCGGCGCAGCAGCCGGTTGGCGATACGCGGGGTGCCGCGGGAGCGGCCGGCGATCTCCGCGGCGCCGCGGGCGTCGATCGTGACGTCCAGCAGGCCGGCCGAGCGGTGGATCACCCTTTCGAGTTCGGCGGGAGCGTAGAACTCCATGTGCCCGGTGAAGCCGAAGCGGTCGCGCAGCGGCGGCGGCAGCAACCCGGCCCTGGTGGTCGCGCCGACCAGGGTGAAGGGCGGCAGCTCCAGCGGGATGGCGGTGGCGCCCGGGCCCTTGCCGACGATCACGTCGACCCGGAAGTCCTCCATCGCCATGTACAGCATCTCCTCGGCGGGCCGGGACATGCGGTGGATCTCGTCGAGGAAGAGGACCTCGCCCTCGGTGAGCGAGGACAGGATCGAGGCGAGGTCGCCGGCGTGCTGGATGGCCGGGCCCGAGGTGATCCTGATCGGCACGCCCATCTCGGCCGCGATGATCATCGACAGGGTGGTCTTGCCGAGGCCGGGAGCGCCGGAGAGCAGGACGTGGTCTGCGGTGCCGCCGCGCTGGCGGGCGGCCTGCAGGACCAGGCCGAGCTGCTCGCGGACCCGCTCCTGGCCGACGAACTCGTCCAGGTCACGGGGCCGCAGGGCGGCCTCGACGGCCTGGTCGTCACCGTCGGCCGCGGCTCCCACCAGCCGGTCGGTGAACGCGTCGGCGGCGCGCTCGGGGCCGGCGGCGTCTTCGGCGGCGTCCCAGTTCATGAGTGTGGTCTCTCGGGTCTCTCGGCTCGGGCGGTCGGCGGGTGCGGTTCTTCAGCGGGTGCGGTGTCAGCGCTGCGGTGTCAGCGGGTGCGGTTGAGGGACTGGAGTGCGCTGCGCAGCAGCGCCCCCACGTTCGGCTCGGCCGCCGCCTCGGCCTGCGGGGTGACGGCGGCGACCGCCTCGTCCGCCTCGCGGGCCGCGTAGCCGAGTCCCAGCAGTGCGGCGTGCAGCTGCTCGTTCCACGCGGCGGGCCCGGCGGCGACGGGGACGGGCGCCGCACCGGTGCCGACGGGGGCACCGAGCCGGTCCTTCAGTTCGAGCAGCAGCCGCTGCGCCCCCTTCTTCCCGATGCCGGGCACGGCGGTGAGCGCCTTCTCGTCTCCCGCGGCGACCGCGGCCCGCAGCGCGTCGGGCGCGTGCACGGCCAGCATCGTCTGGGCCAGCCGCGGGCCGACCCCGCTGACGGTCTGGAGCAGCTCGAAGACCTGCCGCTCGTCGTCGTCCGCGAAGCCGTAGAGGGTGAGCGAGTCCTCCCGGACGACCAGCGAGGTGGCCAGCCGGGCGGGAGTCCCGAGGCGCAGCCCGGCGAGGGTGCCCGGCGCGCACTGCACGGCCAGGCCGACCCCGCCGACCTCGATCACGGCGGCGTCGGGCGCGAGCGCGGCGACCTGGCCGCTGACGAAGGCGATCACGTGGTGGACTCCCGGTTGCGTACGGCGTCGGTGCTTGCGGCCGCGTCCGTGCCGGCGGCCGGCGCGGGGCGGGGGGCGGCGGACCTGCGGGGGCGGGCGGCGGCGGCGCGGGCGGCGACCGCGGCAGGGGGGCGTACGCCGGCGGAACCGGCCTGCCCGGCGGCGGCGCGGAGCAGCCGGTCGGTGGCAGGGCCGCGCCAGATGTGGCAGATGGCCAGGGCCAGCGCGTCCGCCGCGTCCGCCGGTTTCGGCGGTGCGTCCAGCCGGAGCAGCCGCGTCACCATCGCTCCGACCTGGGCCTTGTCGGCGCGGCCGCTGCCGGTGACGGCGGCCTTGACCTCGCTGGGGGTGTGCAGGTGGACGGGCAGGCCGCGGCGGGCGGCGCACAGGATCGCGACCGCGCTGGCCTGCGCCGTGCCCATCACCGTCCGCACGTTGTGCTGGCTGAAGACGCGCTCCACGGCGACGGCGTCGGGCCCGTACTCGTCGAGCCAGGCCTCTATCCCCTGCTCGACCAGCACCAGCCGCTCGCCGACCGGCGCGTCCGCCGGGGTCCGGACGACGCCGACGCCGGCCATCGCCAGCCGACGGCCGGCGGTGCCGTCCACCACGCCGATGCCGCACCGGGTGAGCCCCGGGTCCACACCGAGCACCCGCACCGCCGCCCCCTTCCCTCTTCCCTCGCACACTCGTCCGCTCGTTCCCGCAGGCTATCGGTTCGCACCGACAACAAAGGGCGGGCCGGGCAGGTGTGTTCCCGCCCGGCCCGCCCGCTGCTCGCGTCAGGCGTCGACCTTCTCCATGACCTCGTCGCTGACGTCAAAGTTCGCGAAGACGTTCTGCACGTCGTCGCTGTCCTCCAGCGCGTCGATCAGCTTGAAGATCTTGCGGGCACCGTCCTCGTCCAGCTCCACCTGCATGGTGGGCAGGAAGTTCGCGTCCGCCGAGTCGTAGTCGATGCCGGCTTCCTGGAGGGCCTTGCGGACCGGCACCAGGTCGGTGGCCTCGCTGATCACCTCGAAGGACTCGCCGAGGTCGTTGACCTCCTCGGCGCCCGCCTCCAGGACCGCGCCGAGCACGTCGTCCTCGGACAGCCCGCCCTTGGGGACGATCACCACGCCCTTGCGGTTGAACAGGTACGACACCGAGCCCGGGTCGGCCATGGAGCCGCCGTTGCGGGTCATGGCCACGCGGACGTCGGAGGCCGCGCGGTTGCGGTTGTCGGTGAGGCACT
This sequence comes from Streptomyces sp. NRRL F-5123, assembly GCF_000721495.1. Classification (GTDB taxonomy): domain Bacteria; phylum Actinomycetota; class Actinomycetes; order Streptomycetales; family Streptomycetaceae; genus Actinacidiphila. Next base: position 296,135 of record NZ_JOHY01000008.1, on the reverse strand, counting down.
CGATCAGGACGGCCACGCCGTTCGGCCCGTAGCCCTCGTACATGATCGTCTGGTAGTCGGCGCCGCCGGCCTCCAGGCCCGCGCCGCGCTTGACCGCGCTGTCGATGTTCTTGTTCGGGACGGAGCTCTTCTTCGCCTTCTGGATGGCGTCGAAGAGGGTCGGGTTGCCGTCCGGGTCCGCGCCACCGGTCCGGGCCGCGACCTCGATGTTCTTGATCAGCTTCGCGAAGAGCTTGCCGCGCTTGGCATCGATCACGGCCTTCTTGTGCTTCGTCGTAGCCCATTTAGAGTGGCCGGACATCCGACAGTCTCCTTCGCGTCACCCATTGCTGTTCTTCGGCTCGGTCGATCCTACCGGGATCGGATCACCCCGCGGCGCGCACGGCGGACACGAAGAGTTCGTGCACCCGGTGGTCACCGGTCAGCTCCGGGTGGAAGGACGTGGCCAGCACGTTCCCCTGCCGGACGGCCACGATGTGGCCCCGGTGCTCGGCGAGCACCTCGGTCCTGGCGCCGACCGACTCGACCCAGGGCGCCCGGATGAAGACGCCCTCGACCGGCCCGCCCGGGACCTCCGCCATCTCGACGGCGGCCTCGAAGGACTCGTTCTGCCGCCCGAAGGCGTTGCGGCGCACGATCATGTCGATGCCGCCGAAGGTCTCCTGGCCCGACCTGGGGTCGAGGATCTTGTCGGCGAGCATGATCAGCCCGGCGCACGTGCCGTAGACCGGCAGGCCGTCGCGTATCGCCGCGCGCAGCGGCTCCATCAGGCCGAAGAGCACGGCCAGCTTGGAGATGGTGGTGGACTCGCCGCCGGGTATGACCAGGCCGTCGAGGTCCGCCAGCTCCTCGGCGCGGCGGACCGGGCCGGCCGCGGCGTCCGCCGCGGCCAGCGCCGCAAGGTGTTCGCGTACGTCGCCCTGGAGGGCGAGCACGCCGATGGTGGGCCGGCTCATCGGTGCTTACCAGCCGCGCTTGGCGTACTGCTCGGACTCGGGCAGCGTGTCGATGTTGATGCCGACCATCGCCTCGCCCAGGTTGCGGGAGGAGTCCGCGACGACCTTCGGGTCGTCGAAGAAGGTGGTCGCACGGACGATCGCGGCAGCGCGCTTGGCCGGGTCGCCGGACTTGAAGATGCCCGAGCCGACGAAGACTCCCTCGGCGCCGAGCTGGCGCATCAGGGCGGCGTCGGCGGGGGTGGCCACGCCGCCGGCGGAGAACAGCACGACGGGCAGCTTGCCCAGCTCGGCGACCTCCTTGACCAGCTCGTACGGCGCACGCAGCTCCTTCGCGGCGGCGTACAGCTCGTGGTTGTCCAGCGCCTTGAGGCGGCCGATCTCGCCGCGGATCTGGCGCAGGTGGCGCACCGCCTCGACGACGTTGCCGGTGCCGGCCTCGCCCTTGGAGCGGATCATGGCCGCGCCCTCGGCGATACGCCGCAGGGCCTCGCCGAGGTTGGTGGCGCCGCACACGAAGGGGGTGGTGAAGGACCACTTGTCGGAGTGGTTGACCTCGTCGGCCGGGGTCAGCACCTCGGACTCGTCGATGTAGTCCACGCCGAGCGACTGCAGCACCTGCGCCTCGACGAAGTGGCCGATGCGGGACTTGGCCATCACCGGGATGGAGACGGCACCGATGATGCCCTCGATCATGTCGGGGTCGGACATCCGGGCCACACCGCCCTGCGCGCGGATGTCGGCCGGAACGCGCTCCAGCGCCATGACGGCGACGGCGCCGGCGTCCTCGGCGATCTTGGCCTGCTCCGGGGTGACGACGTCCATGATCACGCCGCCCTTGAGCTGCTCGGCCATGCCGCGCTTGACGCGCGCGGTGCCGGTCTCGGGGGTGCTGGCGGTGGACGGTGTGGTGGACACGGTGACCTCACTCACTGATGACGACGGCTGGCTGGCAAACCCCACCCATGCTCCGGCGCGGCGCGGCGACCTGGAAAGGGCCAATTCGCCTCGGGTGGCTCCCGCCGCAGGTCACCGATGGTGCCACCGGCCCCGCGGGCACTTTCTACGGTACGCCCGCGCCCTCGGTGGTCAGCGGGGCGGGGGGCTCGTCGTCCATCTCGAAGGCCATCGGGAAGGGCGCGTGCCCGGCCAGCCGCAGCCAGCGCACGACCCGGTGCTCGCGGACCGCGCGGGCGGCGCGCACCGCGTCGTTGTGGAAGCGGCGGGCCATCGGCACCCGGCGCACCGCCTGTGTCAGCTCGCCGACCGCCGCGGTGCCGCCGGGCGCGGCGCGGACCTCGCCGACCGCGTCGGTGTCCGGGAAGACCGCCCGCAGCGCCTGGCTCAGCTCGCTCTCGGCCACTTCCCGCTGCTCGGGTTCGGCCTGCCGGGCGGCGTGCGCGGACTCGTACAGCACGATCGAGGCCGCCGGGTCGAGGACGCCCGCGGTCGCCAGCTCCTGGGCGACCGAGGCGCGCCGCAGCAGCTGCGCGTCCAGCGCGGCGCGGGCGGCGTCGATACGGGCGTGCAGCCGGTCAAGGCGCCCCGCGGTCCAGCTCAGATAGAGGCCGACCGCGACGAGCGCCACCGCGATCCAGATGATGGTGGTGGTCACGGGCGGCAAGGCTACCGGCGCGTCGGCCCGAAGAAGCCGCGCAGCCGGGTGCGTTCGTCGGTCGCGACGCGCGCCGCGCCGTCGGCGACGGTCTCGTAGACGGCGAGGATCTCCGCGCCCACCTCGGACCAGTCGAAGCGGCGCACGTGCGCCCGGCCGCGTTCGCTCAGGTCGGCGCGCCGGTCGGGGTCGGTGAGCAGCCGCAGGGCGGCCTCGGCGAGCGCGTCGGCGTCCTCGTTGTCGAACAGCTCGCCGGCGGTGCCCTGCGCGAGGACCTGCGCGAACGCGTCCAGGTCGCTGGCCAGCACGGGGGCGCCGGCCGACATCGCCTCGACGAGGATGATGCCGAAGGACTCGCCGCCGGTGTTGGGGGCCACGTACAGGTCGACGCTGCGCAGCAGCCGGGCCTTGTCCTCGTCGCTGACCATGCCGAGGAATTCGACCTGCCCGCGCAGCTGCTCCGGCAGCGTGGCGACGGCCTCCTCGGCGTCGCCGCGCCCGGCGACCAGCAGCCGGGTCTGCGGGCGGGCCGCGAGGATCGCCGGCAGCGCGCGCATGAGCACCGGCAGGCCCTTGCGGGGTTCGTCGATGCGGCCCATGAAGCCGATGGTGTCGCCCTGCCACTCCGGGCGCGGCTCGGCGCGCGCGAAGAAGCCGACGTCGACACCGTTGGGGATGACGACCGCGTCGCCCCCCAGGTGCTCGACGAGGGTGCGCCGGGCGTACTCGCTCACCGCGATGCGCGCCCGGATCTTCTCCAGCGCCGGCTGGAGGATCGGGTAGGCCGCGATCATGGCGCGCGAGCGCGGGTTGGAGGTGTGGAAGGTCGCCACGATCGGGCCCTGCGCGGCCCAGCACGCGAGCAGCCCGAGGGAGGGCGAGCTGGGCTCGTGGATGTGGACGACGTCGAAGCCGCCGTCGTGCAGCCAGCGCCGGACCCGGGCGGCGGACAGGAAGCCGAAGTTCAGCCGGGCCACCGACCCGTTGTACGGGACGGGGACCGCGCGCCCCGCGGACACCACGTACGGCGGCAGCGGCGTCTCGTCGTCGGCGGGCGCCAGGACGGAGACGTGGTGGCCGAGCCCGGTCAGGTGCTCGGCGAGGTCGCGGATGTGGAACTGGACGCCGCCGGGGACGTCCCAGGAGTACGGGCAGACGATCCCGATCCTCACGCGGTCCCCGTTCCCTCGTCCGTTCCCCGGTCCGTTCCCGCCGTGCGGGTGCGCGGCTCCAGGTCGTCGAGCCACAGCCGCTGGAGCATGTGCCAGTCCTGCGGGTGCGCGGCGATGCCGGCGGCGAAGGTGTCGGCGAGCGACTGCGTCATCGCCGCGGTGCGCTGCGCGCGGGTGCCGGCGTCCGGCACCGTGACCGGCGGGTGCACGGTGCCCTGGAGCACCGGCGACTCGTCGTACCAGAGGGTGACCGGCAGCAGCAGCGCGCCGGTGTGCTGGGCGAGCAGCGCGGGGCCGGCCGGCATGCGGGTCTTCGCGCCGAAGAAGTCGACCTCGACGCCGGAGGCGGACAGGTCGCGGTCGGCGACCAGGCACACCAGGCCGCCGTCGCGCAGCCGCCGGGCGAGCGTGCCGAAGGCGCTGCCGCCGGTGTGCGGCAGCACCTCCATGCCCAGGCCCTCGCGGTAGGCGACGAACCGGTCGTAGAGCGTCTCGGGCTTGAGGCGTTCGGCGACCGTCGTGAAGGGCGTCTCCAGCTTGGTGGTGACCCAGGCGCCCGCCAGGTCCCAGTTGGCCATGTGGGGCAGCGCGAGGATGACGCCCTTGCCCGCGGCCATGCCGCCCGTCAGGTAGTGCACGTCGGAGGGGGCGAAGCCGCCGCGGATGCGGTCCTTGCTCCAGGCCGGCAGCCGGAAGGACTCCATCCAGTAGCGCAGGTACGAGCGCATCCCGGCGCGGGACAGCTCGCGCAGCGCGTCCTGTCCGGCGTCCGGCACGATCCGGGAGAGGTTGGCCTCCAGCCGCTGCACGCCCTTGCCGCGCCTGCGCCACGCGGCGTCGGCGACGGTACGGCCGAGCGCCCGCGCCGCGGGCTCCGGCAGCGTCCTGACCGCGGCCCAGCCCGCCCCGTACAGGCCGTCGACGAGGTTCCCCCGGAACGCGGCACCTCGGGGGGCGTCCCCCGTCATCCGCCGCTCCCCTGGCCGGCCGCCGCGGCGGCGTCCGCCTCCGCCGACTCGCGGCGGACCGTGACGACCCGCTGGATCAGCGTGACGAGGCTGCCGACGGCGACGACCCACAGCGCGACCGGCAGCAGGTACTGGATGCCGGGCACCCCGAAGGTGCGGTGGAAGCCGGACAGGCCGCACAGCACGAGGGTGATGACCAGCCGCTCGGAGCGCTCGACCAGGCCGTTGACGTTGACCGGCAGCCCGATCGCCTCGCCGCGCGCCTTGGTGTAGGACACGACCTGGCCGCTGGCGAGGCAGAAGAGCGTGACGGCGCACAGCACCAGGTCGTCGCCCTTGCCCGCGTACCACATGGCCAGGCCGCCGAAGACCGCGCCGTCCGCGACGCGGTCCAGGGTGGAGTCGAGGAAGGCGCCCCAGCGGCTGGAGCGGCCCATCTGGCGTGCCATGTTCCCGTCGACCAGGTCGGAGAAGACGAAGAGCGTGATCACGACCGTGCCCCAGAAGAACTGCCCCATGGGGTAGAACACCAGCGCGCCGGCGACGACGCCGGCGGTGCCGACCAGCGTCACCATGTCCGGGGTCACCCCCTTGCGCAGCAGAAACGCGGCGAACGGCGTGAGAACACGCGTGAAGAAAGCACGCGCGTACTTGTTCAGCATGGCCTTCCCGACAGGTCGGAGAACGTGAGCGCGGCGGCCGTACGTGAGCCGGCAGCCTGCCGTGGCGGTCCGTGGTCCGCCGCCGGATGGCCCATCGTAGCCAGCCGCCGCGGGGCCGCTGCGCCAGGCACCGCCGTGAGCGCCGCCCGCCCCGGCCGCGGCCGCGGCCAGGAGGGTCCCCGGTGACCGGCGCCCGTACGACGTATGGACGCCGCCTGACCGCCGTGGGAAGGTCGAAAGACCGCGGGCGTCGCCGAGGCCGCCTCGGAAAGCACGCGCGGTCGTGACGCGGTGTCCCGGAGCGCGCCCCCGTGGCGAGGGCGCGGACCCCGTGCGGGCAGGACCGGGAGGCGAGTGCACATGGGTGCAGCCGACAGGAACGGACAGCCAGGGGCCGCCGGAAGGGCACCGGCGGCCGACCGCCCCGAGAAGGTGCGCAACGTGGTGCTGGTCGGCCACAGCGGAGCGGGCAAGACGACCCTGGTGGAGGCGCTGGCGCTGACCACCGGCGCGGTGAACCGGGCGGGCCGGGTGGAGGACGGCGGCTCGGTGTCCGACCACGACGAGATCGAGCAGCGGCAGCAGCGGTCGGTGCAGCTGTCGCTGGTGCCGGTCGAATGGGACGGCATCAAGGTCAACGTGCTGGACACCCCCGGCTACGCCGACTTCGTCGGGGAGCTGCGGGCCGGTCTGCGGGCGGCGGACGCGGCATTGTTCGTCGTCTCGGCGGCGCAGGACGGCGAGGGCGTCGGCGGCGCGACGCGGATGGTGTGGGACGAGTGCGCGGCCGTGGGCATGCCCCGGGCGGTGGTGGTGACGCACCTGGAGTCGGCCCGGGCCGGCTTCGAGGAGACCGCCGCGCAGGTCGCCCGCGAGTTGGGCGGCGACGACCCGGACGCGGTGCTGCCGCTCTACCTCCCCGTGCACGGTCCCGCGGGACCCGACGGGCACGCCCCGGTGACGGGCCTGGCCGGGCTGCTGACGCGGCGGGTGTACGACTACTCCTCCGGCGAGCGCGCCGAGCAGGACCCGCCCGGGGATCTGCTGCCGCTGCTGGCGGAGTCCCGCGACCGGCTGATCGAGGGGATCATCGCCGAGAGCGAGGACGAGTCGCTCATGGACCGCTACCTGGGCGGCGAGGACATCGACGTCGGCACGCTGGTCGCCGACCTGGAGCGCGCGGTCGCCCGCGGCACCTTCCACCCGGTCCTCGCCGCGGCCCCCGCCGCCGAGGGCGCCCGGCAGGGGCTGGGCACCGTCGAGCTGCTGGAGCTGGTCACCGGGGGCTTCCCGACGCCGCTGGAGCGCGCGGTGCCGCCGGTCGCGGCGCTGGACGGCGGGCGCACCGAGCTGACCTGCGACCCGGAGGGGCCGCTGGCCGCCGAGGTCGTCAAGACGTCGTCCGACCCGTACGTGGGACGGCTGAGCCTGGTGCGGGTCTTCTCCGGGACGCTGCGGCCCGACGACACCGTGCACGTCTCCGGGCACGGCATGGCGGACCGCGGCCACGAGGACCACGACGTGGACGAACGGGTCGGGGCCCTGACCTCGCCGTTCGGCAAGCACCAGCGCCCGGTGCCGTCCGCCGCGGCCGGGGACCTGGTGTGCGTGGCGAAGCTGGCGCGCGCGGAGACCGGCGACACCCTCTCGGCCAGGGACCGGCCGCTGCTGATGGAGCCCTGGCAGATGCCGGACCCGCTGCTGCCCGTCGCGATCGAGGCGCACAGCAAGGCCGACGAGGACAAGCTCTCGCAGGGCCTGTCCCGGCTGGTCGCCGAGGACCCGACGATGCGGCTGGAGCAGAACCGGGCGACCGGGCAGGTCGTGCTGTGGTGCCTGGGCGAGGCGCACGTCGACGTGGCCCTGGAGCGGCTGCGCGGCCGCTACGGCGTGCAGGTCGACGCGGTGCCCTACCGGGTGCCGCTGCGCGAGACCTTCGGCCGGCCGGCCGCCGCGCGCGGGCGGCACGTCAAGCAGTCCGGCGGGCACGGGCAGTTCGCGATCTGCGAGATCGAGGTGGAGCCGCTGCCGGCGGGCTCGGGAATCGAGTTCGTCGACAGGGTCGTCGGCGGGGCGGTGCCGCGGCAGTTCGTCTCGTCGGTGGAGAAGGGCGTGCGCGCGCAGGCCGCCCGCGGGGTCGCGATGGGCTTCCCGGTGGTCGACATCCGCGTCACGCTCGCGGACGGCAAGGCGCACTCCGTCGACTCCTCCGACGCCGCCTTCCAGACCGCCGGCGCGCTCGCGCTGCGGGAGGCCGCCGCGGAGGGCCGGATCGACCTGCTGGAGCCGGTCTCCGAGGTCGGGGTGCTGGTGCCGGACGCGTACGTCGGCCCGGTGATGGGCGACCTGTCGGCGCGCCGCGGGCGGGTCCTCGGCACCGAGCCCGCGGGTCCGGGACGCACCCTGGTACGGGCCGACGTGCCGGAGATCGAGATCGGCCGCTACGCGGTGGACCTTCGGTCGTTGTCGCACGGCACCGGGCGCTTCAGCCGCCACTACGCCCGGCACGAACCGATGCCCGCCGCGCTCGCCGCGAAGCTCCGCGAGCAGGAGGGGACGTCGGTACCCGCGGGGTGACCCGGGCTCAACACCCGGCGTGCGCCGGAGCGTTGGGGTCGCGTCGGCGGCTCGCGGGCCCACCGCGGGCCGCCGCGCCGGTAATCTGGTGACTGCTCCGAACGTGTGATGCGGACTCCGGCGGGGAATGGGCCGGTCGGAGCCGGGTGGTGCGGCGGCATGGCGGACTGGGGGCATCGGTGACGAACGGGTTCGACTTCAGCCCCGGGGCGCAGGTGCCGCTCACGGGCACCGACGGCGAGACCGGCGCGACGCAGGCGCTCGCCTCGGCGGCGTACCGGGACTCCAAGATGGAGGCGCTGGTCGAGATCAACGACGCCACCAAGGTCAAGGCGCCGCGCCTGTCGCTCTTCGAGCCCAACCTCGGCGAGGCCTGGTCGCGCGCCGTGCAGACGCGGATGCTCGGCGGCGGCCGCGCCGAGCTCGTCCAGTCCTTCGGCGTCGAACCGCAGACCGTCGTCGAGCACTGCCTGGCCGCCAACCGCATCCGGCAGGAGCGCGACACCCGGCTGACCGTCGTGATGGGCGTGTTCGGCGTGCTCTTCCTGCCCGGCGTGCTGCTGTGGCTCGGCGCCTTCCAGCTGCGCAAGTCGCTGGGCAACGCGAAGGCGGGCGGCAAGAAGTACGGCGTGCTCGGCGGCGCGGTGCTCTTCGTCGCGGTCGCGCTGGCCGTGCTGCTGGCGGTCAAGCCGCCCTTCTCCGGCTTCTGGCACCAGTACTTCCGGGTCATGATGATCGCCCCGGTCATCGGCTGGTTCTGGGCCAAGCGGATCTGCGAGCGCACCGCGAAGGACCTGCGCGACCGCTGGGACGGCCTCGTCAAGGGCAGCGGCATCGGCGCGAAGATCCCCGAGGCGGTGCCGCGCAACCCCAACCAGACCAAGGCCGAGACGCTGCGGCAGTCCTTCGCGAAGCTCTCCGCCGAGCAGCGCAGCAACGTCGTCTTCTACGCCGGCCCCAAGGGGATACTCGGCATGGGCAGCCGCTGGGGCAGCTGGCACATGGCCGAGGAGCTGGTGCCCGCCGAGGGCGTCACGGACATCAACCCCTTCCGCAGCTGGGACGTGATCCGCGCGATCCACGACCGGCTGCGGATGCTGGAGCGCACCCCGCTGCACACCGGCGGCTTCACCAAGCCGTCGATACGGCACTGGATCGTGGTCCCGACCGGCGAGGGCGCCTCGAAGATCGCCCGACCGACCGGCGCGGAGGTCGACGCTTTCACCGTCAAGGACTTCGAGATCCAGCGGATCTGCAACACCCAGCAGTTCGGCAAGGGCAACCGCCACTACCTGGGCATCCAGTTCACGCTGTGGGACGGCAACCTCGTCATCACCCTCATGACGACGGTGACCGTGCTCGCGCACACCCTGCGGGTCGACGTCACCGCGCACGCCCTCGGCCCGGTCAACGGGCTGTTCACGTCGGGCCCGTCGGCCAAGACCAAGACGGTCAGCAAGTCGGTCAAGTTCTGGGAGACCAGGACCGTCAACCTGCCGCTGATCGACTCGGCCGAGGTCGTCCGGCTTGCCGCCCGCGCCCCGCTGACCTGGTTCCCGCCGGTGCTGGACCACCTCGGCGGCTCCCTCACGCTGCCCGAGCCGTTCGGGCTGCGCCACACCTGGGTGGACAAGCCGTGGGGCCACCGCTTCATGGCCGACGACGCGCTGCGCGCCGCCACCCCCGTGCTGCGCGCGGTGCACGCCGCCGCGATCCAGGTCATGGCCGACAACGGCGTGGACACCACGCACTTCAGCAGCCGCTCGTCCTCCCTCAGCGGCGCGGTGCAGAGCGCCGAGCCCAAGAGGGCCGACGCCTACGACGCGTAGCCCCGCGGGCTGCGGGGGGGCTCAGCGCGGCCACGCGTCCGCGAGGAGTTTGCGGGTGTCGGCGAGGAGTTGGGGGAGCACCTTCGTGTGGCCGACGACAGGCATGAAGTTCACGTCGCCGCCCCACCGCGGCACCACGTGCTGGTGCAGGTGGGCGGCGATGCCCGCGCCGGCCACGGCGCCCTGGTTCATGCCGATGTTGAAGCCGTGCGCACCCGAGGCGTTGCGCAGCGCCGCCATCGCCCGCTTGGTCAGCTCCGCCAGCTCCAGCGTCTCGGCGGCGTCCAGTTCCGTGTAGTCGGCGACGTGCCGGTAGGGCACCACCATCAGGTGACCGCTGTTGTACGGGTAGAGGTTGAGCACCGCGTACACGTGCTCGCCGCGGTTGATGACCAGCCCGTCCTCGTCCGACTCGGCCGGGATCGCGCAGAACGGACATCCGTCGCCGGCGCCGGGGCCGGTGGGCTTGTTCTCCCCCTGGACGTACGCCATGCGGTGCGGGGTCCACAGCCGCTGGAACGCGTCCGGTACCCCCGCTCCGTGCCTGTGCTCCGGCTCACTCGTCATGCAGCTCAGCATAGGACTTCCCCGCCGGGGCGCGTGTCGCCGGGCCCGGCCCCGGGCCCGTAGCGCGATCCTGGCCCGATGGAGCACCCCGACCGGCTGGAGCGCTGGCAGAACCGCAGCGAGACCCCGCTGTTCCTGCTGTCGACGCTCTTCCTCGCCGCCTACGCCGTGCACGTGCTGGCCACCGGCCTGCCGCGGGCCGCGCACACCGCGCTGCTCGCGGTGATCGGCGCGGCCTGGGCGGGCTTCCTGGTCGACTACGTGGTGCGGGTCCGGCTCAGCGGCCGGCGCTTCGGCCCGCGCTATGTCGCCCACCACCTGCTGGACACCGTCGTCCTGCTGCTGCCCCTGCTGCGCCCGCTGCGCGCGGTCCAGATCTACCAGGTCGTGCAGCGCCGCCACGAGCAGCCGCGGCTCAGCCTGTACGGCCGGGTCATCGCGTACGCGGGCATCGCGACGCTGCTCATGGGCTTCGCGGGCGCGCTCGCCGTCTACCAGCAGGAGCGGGGCGCGCCGGGTGCGACGATCCGCACCTTCGGCGACTCGGTGTGGTGGGTGTGCGAGACGCTCACGACGGTCGGCTACGGCGACGTCACTCCGGTCACGGTCGGCGGCCGGACCGTCGCCGCCTTCCTGATGGCGATGAGCCTGGCCCTGCTGGGCGCGGTGACCGGCTCGTTCTCCTCCTGGCTCATCCAGTCCTTCGCCCGCGAGGGCGAGCTGCCCCCGGACCGCTGAGCGGCCGGGGGCAGCGGCGCTCACACCTGGACGCGGCGCTCCACGACGTCGACGAGCTTCGCCAGCGCCTGGTCACGCGGGATGCCGTTCTCCTGCGTGCCGTCGCGGTAGCGGAAGGACACCGTGCCGTTCGTCATGTCCTCGTCGCCGACGATGATCATGAACGGCACGCGCTGCTTCTGCCACGTGCGGATCTTCTTCTGCATCCGGTCCGACGACGCGTCGACCTCGACCCGCAGCCCCTTGCGCTTCGCCTCGCCCGCGAACTCCTCCAGGTACGGGACGTGCGCGTCGCCGACCGGGATGCCGACCGCCTGGACGGGGGCGAGCCACGCCGGGAAGGCGCCCGCGTAGTGCTCCAGGAGCACCGCGAAGAAGCGCTCGATCGAGCCGAAGAGCGCCCGGTGGATCATGACCGGCCGCTGCCGCGAGCCGTCGGGGGCGGTGTACTGGAGGTCGAAGCGCTCGGGCAGGTTGAAGTCCAGCTGCACGGTGGACATCTGCCAGCTGCGGCCGATCGCGTCCTTCGTCTGGACGGAGATCTTCGGCCCGTAGAAGGCGGCGCCGCCCGGGTCGGGCACGAGCGGCAGGCCCTGCTTCTCGGCGACCTGGCGCAGCGTCTCGGTGGCCTCCTCCCACACCTCGTCGGAGCCGACGTACTTGTCCTCGTCCTTGGTGGACAGCTCCAGGTAGAAGTCGGTGAGGCCGTAGTCGCGCAGCAGGTTGAGCACGAAGGTGAGGGTCTTGTCGAGCTCCTCGGCCATCTGCTCCTTGGTGCAGTAGATGTGCGCGTCGTCCTGCGTGAAGCCGCGGGCCCGGGTCAGGCCGTGCACGACGCCCGACTTCTCGTAGCGGTAGACCGTGCCGAACTCGAACAGCCGCAGCGGCAGTTCGCGGTAGGAGCGGCCGCGCGCGTCGAAGATCAGGTTGTGCATCGGGCAGTTCATGGGCTTGAGGTAGTAGTCCGTGCCCTCGTCCAGCTGCATGGGCGGATACATGCCGTCGGCGTACCAGTCCAGGTGGCCCGACGTCTCGAACAGCGTGCCCTTGGTCGCGTGCGGGGTGTAGACGAACTCGTAGCCCTCCTCCTCGTGCCGGCGGCGCGAGTAGTCCTCCATGACCCGGCGGACGATGCCGCCCTTGGGGTGGAAGACCGCGAGGCCCGAGCCGATCTGCTCGGGGATGGAGAAGAGGTCCAGCTCGCTGCCGAGCTTGCGGTGGTCGCGCTTGGCAGCCTCCTCCAGGAATTCCAGGTACGCCTTCAGCTCGTCCTTGGTCGGCCACGCGGTGCCGTAGATGCGCTGGAGCATCGGGTTCTTCTCGCTGCCGCGCCAGTACGCCGCCGCGTTGCGCATGAGCTTGAAGGCCGGGATGAGGCGGGTGCTCGGCAGGTGCGGGCCGCGGCAGAGGTCCTTCCAGCACAGCTCGCCGGTCTTGGCGTCGAGGTTGTCGTAGATGGTCAGCTCGCCGCCGCCCACCTCGACGTCCGCGCCGTCCTCGCTGCCGGCCGAGGAGCCCTTGAGGCCGATGAGCTCCAGCTTGTACGGCTCGGCGGCGAGCTCCGCGCGGGCCTCGTCCTCGGTGACGACGCGGCGGGAGAAGCGCTGGCCGCGCTTCTGGATCTCCTGCATCTTCTTCTCGACGGCCTTGAGGTCATCGGGGTGGAAGGGCTTGTCGACGTCGAAGTCGTAGTAGAAGCCGTCCTTGATGGGCGGCCCGATGCCGAGCTTGGCCTCGGGGAACAGCTCCTGCACGGCCTGGGCCATGACGTGCGCGGTGGAGTGACGCAGGATGTTGAGTCCGTCGTCGCTGGTGATCTCGACCGGCTCGACGGTCTCGCCGTCGGCGAGGACGTACGTCAGGTCGCGCAGCTCGCCGCCGACCCGGGCCGCGACGACGGACCGCTCGCCCTCGAAGAGCCCGGCGGCCGTCGTGCCCGTCGTGACCGTCCGCTCTTCCGGTTCGGCGGAATCGCGTCTGATGATCACACGGAGGTCTGACACCGGTCTGCTCCTGACTGAGGTCTACGGACCGCGGCGGGGGTCGCCGCACCGCTGAATCGTACCGAGCCGGGAGGTCCGCCCGCGCAGGCCGTCCACAGGGCAGCCCGTCAGACCCCGGGGGCGGCGCCACCGGGGCCCACGGCGCCCGGCCGGGTGTTCAGCGACCACACGTGCGTGCAGCGCGGGCACTGGAGGTGGACCACCGGGCCGCGGTTGGACAGCAGGTAGCGCCAGTGCTCGCCGCAGGCGCGGCGGCCGGCGCAGGCCGGGCAGTCACGCGCGTCGTCGCAAGCCGGGCACGCCACCCAGGCCCGCCGCGCGGGATCGGCCTGCGGGTCAACGGGCAGGCGCACGGCCCGGCCCCTCCCCCGGCCCCCCGTCTGTCCGGGTCCCGCCGCCGGGCAGGACACCGGCCGCGACCAGCTCGTCGTGGAGGCGCTGCTGCTCGGCGTCCAGCCCGGAGTAGAGCAGCGCGTAGGCTTCGGCCTCGCCCCGCAGCACCTCGACCGGATCCCAGTCCGCGCCGAGCGCCGCGACGACCTCGGCACGCCGCCGGACCTCGTCGAGGGTCAGGTCGAGGCTGAAGGGTATGAGGCCGGGGCTGTCGCCCGTATTGCTGGGATTTCCGGCATCGGCGGCGTTCATGGCGTGACTTCCGATCTGGGGGGACCCTTCCATCCTTACCAGCCGTTCCGCCCCGGGGGAAGGGTCCCCCGACCCGCCGTGACCGACCTCATGCGGTCCCGCCCGGTGTCCGGGGCCCCGGCAGCCGGCCGGTGGAGGTCCAGGTCAGCAGCAGGACGGCGACGTCGTCGAGGTGCCGCCCGCGGTCCAGGGCGCGGGTGGCGGCCGTGAGGTGGTCCAGGAGGGCCTGGCCGTACGGGTCGGGCGCGGCGGCGATGACGGCGATCAGGCCCTCGGTGCCGAGCCGCTCCGGGCCGCTGCCCGCGTGGCCCTCGGTGAGCCCGTCGGTGCACAGCAGCAGGGCACCGGCCGCGGGCAGCGCGACCCGCGAGGTGCGCCAGTCCTCGGTGCCGGGCAGGAAGCCGAGCGCGATGCCGGGCCCGGCATCGACCTGGGCCGCCTGGCCCTTCTCGACGAGCAGCGGCGCCTCGTGCCCGGCGAGCGTGACGTCGGCGTGGCCGCCCGCCGGATCCAGCCGGAGCGTCGCGACCGTGGCGAACATCGCCGGGTCGGTGCGCTCGGCGACCAGGATCCGCTCCAGGAGGGCGAGCAGCGCGGCGTCCCGGTAGCCGCCGAGTACCAGCGTGCGCCACGCGATCCGCAGGCACACCCCCATCGCGGCCTCGTCTGGCCCGTGGCCGCTGACGTCGCCGATGACGGCGTGCACGACGCCGTCGTCGGTCTGCACGACGTCGAGGAAGTCCCCGGCCAGGAGCGCGCCCTCGCGTCCGGGCAGGTAGCAGGACGTCGGCACGACCCGGGGGTCGGGCGGCAGCATCGGCACGGGCAGCAGGCCGCGTTCCAACCGCTGGTTCTCCTGCGCGCGCAGCTGGTTGGCACGCAGCTGCGCCGCGGTGTGCTCGACCTGCTTGCGGTGCACGGCGTAGCGGATCGCGCGGTCCAGCAGCTCGCCGGTGACCGCGCCCTTGACCAGGTAGTCCTGCGCGCCGGAGGCCACCGCCTCGGCGCCCGCGGTGCCCTCGGCCAGGCCGGTCAGGACGATGACGGCCGCGGCGCCGCAGGCCTCCTGCACCCGCCGCACCGCGCCCACGCCCTGCGCGTCGGGCAGGTGCAGGTCGAGCAGGACGCAGTCGGGCGCCTGCCGGGCGGCGTGCGCGATGCCCTCGCGCAGGCTCTGCACCCACTGGAGGTCGACGTCGAGCGTGGTGTCGGCGAGGTACTCCTCGACGAGCAGCGCGTCGCCCGGGTCGTCCTCGACGAGCAGGACGCGCAGCCGGGTGTGGGCCGGCGCGTCCGCCGGTCCGGTTACCGCAAGGTTCACCGCTGGTTCTCCTGCGCATCGGCGGCCGCCGCTGCGGGGGACGGCCCGGGCAGCGTGAAGGCGATACGCGTCCCGGGGGTGTGGGCGGGGTCGACGGCGATGGTCCCGCCGTGGAATTCGACGATCTTCTTGCACAGGGCCAGGCCGATGCCGTTGCCCGGGTAGCTCTCGCGGGTGTGCAGCCGCTGGAAGATGACGAAGACCTGCTCGGCGAACTCCGGCCCGATGCCGATGCCGTTGTCGGTGACGGCGAAGTGCCACAGGCCGTCGTCGTCCGGGCGTGCGGTCAGCCTGATCTCCGGACGGCGGTCGGGGCTGCGGAACTTGACCGCGTTGGACAGCAGGTTCTGCAGCAGCATGCCCAGTTGGGTGGCGTCGCCCGTGAGGGTGGGCAGCGGGTCGTGGTCCACCTCGGCGCCGGCGTCCTCGATCGCGACGCTCAGCACGTCGGCGGTGCGGGCGAAGAGCTGTTCCAGGTCGACTTCGGAGGTCTCGGCGTTCAGCCGCCCGACCCGGGAGAAGGCGAGCAGGTCGTTGATGAGGGTCTGCATGCGGTTGGCGCCGTCGACGGCGAAGCCGATGTACTGCCCCGCGCGGTCGTCGAGCCGGTCGGCGTAGCGGCGCTGCAGCAGCTGGCAGAAGCTGGCGACCTTGCGCAGCGGCTCCTGCAGGTCGTGCGAGGCGACGTAGGCGAACTGCTCCAGTTCGGCGTTGGAGCGGCGCAACTCGTTGGCCTGCTCGTCCAGTTGGAGCCGGTTGGCGTCGGTGCGGGCGAGCTCGCGGACCAGCCGGACGCGCATCGAGTCGACGCCCGCGGCCATCTGCCGCATGTCGGCGGGCCCGGTGGGGGTGACGGGGTGGTCGAACATGCCGTCGGCGACGAGCCGTACGTCGCCGGACAGCCGCTCCAGCGGGCGCGTCACGCCGCGGCGCAGCCCGGCGAAGACGCCGGTGGTCAGGCCGAGGATGAGCAGGCCGATGGCGGCGAAGAGGACGTCGCGCTCGGTGGTGGCCGAGCGCAGCTGGGCGCGGGAGTCCTCACGGGCACGCTGGATGGTCTGCTGGAGCCGGCCGGTGGCGTCGCGTACTGCGTCGAACTCACCCTTGCCCTCACCGGCGCGCTCGGTGGCCAGTGCGACCGGCCCGCCGGGCGGGGCCGCGGCGACCGGCACGGCGATGCGCTGCTGCCAGATCCCGGCCCGCCGCTCCAGCGCGTCGAGGTCGCGGATGACGTCGGCGCGGTCGCCCATGGCCGTACGCAGCCGGGCCGCGTACGTGCGCTGGTCGCCGACACCGGTGCGGTAGGGGTCGAGGAAGCCGGGTTGGCCGGTGAGGCCGTAGCCGCGGATGCCGGTCTCCTGGTCGGCCAGGGAGGTCTCCAGCCGGACGGCGGCGACGAAGGCGGAGTCCGCGGCGAGCACGCGGTCGGTCAGCGTCGCGGAGCGGGCCAGTATCCAGCCGCCGGCGGCCCCGAGCAGCAGCAGGACGGTGAGGGAGGACGCGACGCCCGCGGTGAGCCAGCGCCGGGTCGTCCAGCGCCCGGCCCCGGGTGCGCGCGGCCCTGCCGGCTGCGGCCGCCGCGGCGTCGCCTCGTGCGGCCCGGTGGACTGCTGCGGTATGTCGGTGTCCACCCTGCTCCTCACGACCGGCCGCGCCTGTGCCGCGTTGCCGCGCGCTCCGCGGGCCCGGTCGCGGACGGCGCCATCGTACCCGCAGCGGGTGCGGGAGGCCCGATTGTCCGCCCCTGCCCGGCTGCATATCCTGACCTGCCGGACACCGGCCGACGCCACGGCCACGACATCAGGAGCCCTGCAGTGAACTCCCTTGCCGGACACCGCGCTTACCACGTCCTCCTCGTCGAGGACGACCCGGCGGACGCGCTGCTCGTCGAGGAGGCCCTCGCCGACCGCGGCGTCTCACGCTCCATCAGCCGCGCCGACGACGGCATCGACGCCCTCGCGCACCTGCGCGACCCGGCCAACCCGCGCCCCGACCTGATCGTCCTGGATCTCAACATGCCCCGGATGAACGGCCGCGAGCTCCTCGGCGTCCTCAAGCAGGACGCCGACCTGCGCACCATTCCGGTGGTGATCCTCACGACGTCCGCGACCCCCGCGGACGTGAGCGCGGCCTACGAGCGGCACGCCAACGCGTACGTCACCAAGCCGGTCAACCTCGACGAGTTCCTGGAGTCGGTCCGCAGCATCGACCAGTTCTTCCTGGAGACGGCGACCGTCCCACACCGCGAGGACTGACCGCCCCGCCGCCCGGGAACGACGAAAGGGCCGCCTGGAAAGGCGGCCCTCATCGGCTGGAACGGTGGGCGATACTGGGATCGAACCAGTGACCCCTTCGGTGTGAACGAAGTGCTCTCCCGCTGAGCTAATCGCCCGGGACATCGAGAACCTTACAGGTGAACGCGCCGCGCGTTCAAACGACATGGCCCGGGGCGGCGGCCAGCAGTGCGCGCAGTCCGCGCCGGCCGGCGCGCATCATCAGCGCGTGGTTGGCCAGGAAGAAGGGGCGGCCGGGGGCGGCGAGGCGGCGCATCAGGGGTTTGCGCACGACGACCTCCTGCTCGAAGAGCAGCCGGGTACCGGGGCCGTCCTGGGCGGCCGTCCAGCGGATCCAGCCCTCCAAGTCGCCCTCCACCGCGGCTTCGAGGACCCGGCGGTGCGGGTCCTGGAGGGTGGAGCGGGCGGTGACGACGAGGTCGTACGGGAGCAGGGAGCGGAAGCGCAGGAGGCCGGTGGTCCCGCCGGTCTGCCGGACCTCGCGGATCTGCGGCCACCACTCGGGGTAGGCGTCCGGGCGTTCCAGGACGCGGTAGACGGCGTCGGGGTCGGCGGTCAGCCGCCAGACGCTGCGGAATCGGTAGTGACTCCAGTCCATGGGGCCAGTGTGCGCGCCGGGCCGCGGCCGGCGAAACACCGAGGGTCCCGGAGCCTGTGACGGCTCCGGGACCCTCGGTCCGGGGTGGGCGATACTGGGATCGAACCAGTGACCCCTTCGGTGTGAACGAAGTGCTCTCCCGCTGAGCTAATCGCCCCGGCGTGCGGACTACTTTACCGCACCCGGGCGGGCCTCCCGACCAGCCGGCCTCACACCGCCTCCCAGGGCATCGTGAAGCCGAAGGCCAGCACGTACCAGGTCGCCAGGCCCGCGAGCACGAGCACGACCACCGTGGTGATCAGCAGGTTGCGCCTGCGCACCCGGGGGTCGGCGGCGGCCCTGGCGAAGTCGGTGACCTTGCGGCGCGTCCAGCGCAACACCTTCTGCGCCCAGACGAACTCGGTCCCCCAGATCGCCATGCCGCCGAAGATGATCAGCCAGCCGGGCCCGGGCAGCGGCAGCAGCACGATCCCGCCGCCGACCACCGCCAGACCGGCGACGAAGATCCACACCCGCCACACCGCGTGCAGCAGCCGTGACCGCTGGACGAACGCCGGGGCACGCGAACCGAGCCGCGAACCATTGGCCACAGCTTCGTCATTCTGGTCACTCTCCGCGATCACATATGCCAACGTACCGGACTTCGGGGTATTAGCCGAAACGGCCCTTCCACCCTTCTCGCCACTAGTCCGGACGAGCTACCAGAAGCCTCACAAACCCCTCAGAGGGGTTTACAACGTCCCCGCAGGTGGCATGTCGATTTCGCCGACGTGCGAATCCCCGAGCGCACACTGAGCGAAAGGCCCTGGCGCTTATGAACACCACGGTCAGCTGCGAGCTGCACCTGCGCCTCGTTGTGTCGAGCGAATCCTCACTGCCCGTCCCCGCGGGCTTGCGGTACGACACGGCCGATCCGTATGCCGTGCACGCCACCTTCCACACCGGAGCCGAAGAGACGGTCGAATGGGTCTTCGCCCGCGACCTGCTCGCCGAGGGGCTGCACCGCCCCACCGGCACCGGCGACGTCAGAGTCTGGCCGTCCCGCAGCCACGGTCAGGGCGTCGTGTGCATCGCCCTCAGCTCCCCGGAGGGCGAAGCCCTGCTCGAGGCCCCCGCACGGGCCCTGGAGTCCTTCCTGAAGCGGACGGACGCCGCGGTCCCGCCGGGCACCGAGCACCGCCACTTCGACCTCGACACCGAGCTCTCCCACATCCTCGCGGAGAGCTAGCAGCGGTCACCGACCGTCCGCGGCCGGTCCTACTCGGGGGGACCGCCCGGACACCCAAGGCGGCGCAGGCCCGCGCCGGCCGCCTGACACCGCAGGAACGAGAGCCGCCGCTGTGGGGCCGACCCGCCCCACAGCGGCGGCTCTCGCACGCTAGAGTCACCGGAACGCAGCCGAACGACGACGCCGGCAGGGAGCGTTTCGTGCTGATCAACCATGACACCAGGTGCGCTCTCGACAGCGTGGTGGATCTGCTCAACACCGCGCCCGCGAGCGAGGGCCGCGAGCGGCTCGCCGAGGTCGCGGACCTGCGGGCCTTCGTCGACCGCCGCGACATCAGCGAGGTCGGCAGGCTCGACCGGCAGGACCTCACCGCGGTCCAGGCGGTACGCGCCCGCTTCGCCGAGGTCTTCGCCGCCACGGACGACGCCGCCGCCGCGTCCCTGCTCAACACGCTGATCGCCGCCGCGAGCACCACACCCCGCCTCACCGACCACGACGGCTACGACTGGCACGTGCACTACTTCGCGCCGGGCGCCTCGCTGGCCGACCACCTCGCCGCGGACTGCGGCATGGCACTGGCCTTCCTGATCGTCGCCGGCGAGCGGGAGCGGCTGCGCCGCTGCGACGCCCCCGACTGCCGCCGCGCCTTCGTCGACCTCTCCCGCAACCGCTCCCGCCGCTACTGCGACAGCCGTACGTGCGGCAACCGGCTGCACGTCGCCGCGTACCGCGCCCGCCGGCGCGAGTCGGGCGACCCGGCGGAAGCGACCGTCTAGGCCCCGGCCTCAGAGGAAGATCAGGTCGTACGCCGCGCCCACGCCCAGCAGCCCGCCGACCACCAGCAGGAACAGCATCAGCGGCGGCTGCGACAGCGCGTACAGACACCCCCGCGCCTCCGCCGCGGGCCCGCCCGCCGCACCGCCCTCGGCGCCCGCCGCGGGCGTCCTCTCCCCCGGACACGGAGCCGTCCCGGTGCGCAGCGGGATGCGCGGAGCGGGGATGGGGACGACGTCGGAGGCAGCCGGCACGGCACGGTCCGGCAGCCGCTCTGCGGCGACACGGTCGCCGGTGGTGGGCAGCACACAATGATCTTCGCGTAGCCCGCGGGGTGCCGCGGACCGGCCGGCGCACTTCGCCGTGATCTTCAGCTCTCCGGGGGGAGGCGTTCGCAGACCGGTCGAACGGGCAGCGGACGCCCGCGACACCGGGTGGGCAACCGCGGCCACGAAAGGCCCGGGACTTTCCCGGGGTGCGGCCGACGCGCTCAGATGCCGCGGCGCTTGAGGATCTCCTCGACGTCGGCGAATTCGGACAGGCCGCTGTCGGACCCGCGCGAGCGGCGGCCCGAGGCCGCAGCCGGACGGTTCGCGGCGATCGCCGGGGCCGCCGCGCCGCCCCGCACGGCCGCCGGGCCGCGCTCCGCCGCGCCGCCCTCCGGGAGGCGGGCGGAGATCAGCCGCGTCACCCCGTAGAGCAGCGCGGCGACGGCGAGCACGCCGAAGCCCAGCCACACCGTCGGCTTGAAGACCAGGTCGGCCGCCCAGTCCGCGGTGGCGGTGCCGACCTTGCGGCCCAGCGTCACCAGCCCGGCCATGGCGAGCCCGACCGGCAGCAGCGACGCCGCGGCGATCCTCGTCGCCGCCAGGAAGCGGCGCCGGTAGGCGGTCATCATCGCGATGCCCAGACCGCCCGCGGACAGGGCGGCACATAGCGTCGTGGTCAGCATTCTGCGGCTCCCGTCGGTCGGTCCCTCCCCATCGTGCCTCTCCCCGGTCGCGGAGGGCCACGGTCGGCACGGATGTTCAGGGGGATCTCCGGGGCGCCTCCTCCGCGAGTGGGAGACTGGCCGCATGGAACGACCCCGCCCCACCACCACCCCCGTCGTGCTCGAAGTCTGGTGCGAACTCCAGTGCCCCGACTGCCGCACCGCGCTCGGCGACGTCGCCGCCCTGCGCGAGCGGTACGGCGCCGCGCTCGACATCCAGCTGCGGCACTTCCCGCTGCCCAAGCACCAGCACGCGCTGGCCGCCGCACAGGCGTACGAGGAGGCCCACGCGCAGGGCCTCGGCTGGGAGTACGCGACCGCCGTCCTCGCCCGCGCGGAGGAGCTGGGCACGGTGGGCGAACCGCTCCTCGTCGAGGTCGCCCGCGACCTCGGGCTCGACGCGGAGGAGGTCGACACGGCGCTCGTCGACGGCCGCCACCTGCTCGTCGTCGACGCGGACGAGGCGGAGGGGCGGGCGATCGGCGTGACCGGCACGCCCACGTACGTCATCGCCGGCGAGCGGCTCGACGGCGGCAAGTCCCAGGATGGCCTGCGCGCCCGCATCGAGTCCCTCGCGGACGAGCTCCTGGCGTAGGGCGGCGCCCTCCCCGCCGCGGTGGTGCCCGCGCCTGCCGGCGCGGGGTGTTTCCCACCACCACCCGTGCAACTAGGCCGTCAGCTCTCTGCCCACCTGTGGGGCTGCCCCGCCGCCGGGGGTGAACCGCAGTCCCGTGAACATCACCCCCACCGGCAGGCAGCGGCCCACGAGACCCCGGGAGGGGGACGATCCGGGGGTGCCCCCGCAGGAATGCGCTTCCCAGCCCCTCAGCCACTACGGACGACGGCGAACGCGCATTCCGAGGAGGTACCCCCGGAGTGGCACCCGACCCCACCCACCAAAGCAAGGGCGCGATGCCCCGCCGGGCAACAACAGGCCCTCGGGACCGCGGCTACAGGGACTTCCCGAAGTTGTGGGTCCGCACCTCGTAGCCGAGGGCAGCGTAAAGGTCGAGCTCCGCCGTTTCGTCGAGGACGACGTTCAGGCCGATCTCCCCCACCCCCGCGGAGCGGCACGCGGATTCGGCGGCCAGGAGCAGCGCACGGCCGAGGCCGAGACCGTGGTGGGACGCCGGTACCTCCACGGCGAGCACCCACGCCGGCTCCGGCTCCGTACGCAGCCAGAGGCGCCCCACGGTGGCGCCGCCGGCGTCGAGGGCGAACAGACGGCTGCCGGGAAGAACGGCGGAATCCGCGACCGGCTCGTAGAGACGGAAGCCCTCCGGCACCGGCGCCGGCGCGGGCTCGCCCGTGCCGGTCAGGCACTTGCCCAGTGCGCGCTCGGCCTCGGTGTAGCCGAGTGCCCGGGCGATCCGCAGCCCGTACACCGCCTCCGGCGGTATCGCGGCGGTCACGCGAGTGCAGCCCCACTGCCGCAGCACCTCTTCCGCGGCGAGCGCGGCGACCGTGCCGCGCCCGCGCCGCCGGTCGGGCTCGGCGACGGTGAGCGCCTCGATGCGGCCCGAGCCTCCCGGCGCCTCGGCGGCGAGCCGGAGCGCGCCGACGGCACGACCGTTGACGCACACCGTGAAGTCGCGGGAGCGTCCGCCGCCGCTCTCGGCGCGCTCGGCCCCGGCCGGCCTGAGGGTCGTCGTCATGCGTCCCGCTCCCCCTTCGCCCGCCCCCGCGGCAGGGCCCGGCGGGGTGCGGTCGAGTGTACGGCGGGGCGCCATGGCCAAGTGGTTAGAAGGCACTTGGCCATGGCCCCCCGCCGGATCGGCGCCCCCGACGGCCCGTCAGCCGTGCCGGCAAGGCACCGGCGGGAGTGCACAGGCCACCTGGAACGGCCCGCGGCGGCGGGACGACAGCGGGCCGGACCGGGCAGCGGACCGGCAGCAGGCCGGGCGTCGCCGCCCTACGGGTTCGGGTGCGCGGCGGCCTGCTCGGCGAAGACCTCCATCGCCTTCGCCGTCACCGGCCCGGGCGCAGCAGGCAACTCGCGGGCGTCGACGCGGGTGACGGGCTGGATGTCGCGGAGGGAGGAGGTGACGAAGACCTCCTCCGCCTCGCCCAGGGCCTCGTACGGCAGGTCCTCCTCCAGGGCGCCGCACCATTCGACGACGAGCTCGCGGGTGATGCCCGCGAGGCAGCCGGAGGACAGCGGCGGGGTGAGGAGGCGGCCGTCGAGGACGACGAAGACGTTGGAGCCGGTGCCCTCGCAGAGCCGGCCGGTGGTGTTGGCGAAGATCGCCTCGGTGGCGCCCTGCTCGTGGGCGCGCGCGAGGGCGACGACGTTCTCGCCGTACGAGGTGGTCTTCAGGCCGGTGAGGGCGCCGCGCTCGTTGCGCGTCCAGGGCACGGTGACGACCGAGCCGGCGGCGGGGTGCGCGGGGGCCGGGCTCGTCGCCACCACGAGGGTGGCGCCGGACTCGCCGCGGTCGGAGCCGAGCGGGGAGATGCCGCCGGTGTAGGTGATCCGCAGCCGCGCGTGCGGCTGCGGGTTCGCGGCGAGGACGGCCTCGCAGGCCCGGACGACCTCGGCGGTGTCCGGCTCGGGCAGGCCGAGGCCGAGCGCGGAGCGGGTCAGCCGCCGCAGATGCCGGTCGAGCGCGAAGGCCTGCCCGTCGGTGGCCTTGAGCGTCTCGAAGACGCCGTCGCCGACGGTCAGGCCGTGGTCCAGCACCGACACGGTGGCGTCCGCTGCGTCCCGCAGCCCGCCGTCCACCCAGATCTTCACCGCTGTGTCCTCCCACTGGCGCCGGCACCGACGCCGCCGCTGCCGTTCCTGTCGCCGGTACGGTCCCCGGCGCCGTTCTCGCGCGAAGGCCCGGCCGGCTCCGGACACTCCGGACCCGCCGCTCCCGACGCTACCGCCAGCAGCCGCCGGGCCTTCAGCTCTGTCTCCTCCCACTCACCCGCGGGGTCGGACCCCCAGGTGATGCCCGCGCCGGTGCCGAAGCGCAGCTCGGGGCGGCCGGCGGCGTCGCGGTCGATCCAGAAGGTGCGGATGCCGACCGCGAGCGCGGCGGTGCGGCGGTCGGCGTCGACCCAGCCGACCGCGCCGCAGTACGGGCCGCGCAGCGCCGTCTCCAGCTCGCCGATGATCCGCAGGGCGCTGGACTTGGGCGCGCCGGTGACGGAGCCGGGCGGGAAGGCGGCGGCGAGCAGCTCGGGCCAGCCGGCGCCGGGGCGCAGCTCGCCGCGCACGGTCGAGACGAGGTGCGCCAGCCCGGGGTGCGGCTCGACCGCGCACAGCGCGGGGACGGTGACCGAGCCGGTGGCGCAGACCCGGCCGAGGTCGTTGCGGACCAGGTCGACGATCATCACGTTCTCCGCGCGGTCCTTGGGCAGGAAGTCGTCCGCGGTGGACGCGGTGCCCTTGATCGGACCGGATTCGACGGTCGTGCCGCTGCGGCGCAGGAAGAGTTCGGGTGAGGCGGTGGCCACCTCGACGCCGTGGCCGGGCAGCCGGACGGCCGCCGCGTACGGGGCGGGGTTGCCGAGTTCCAGGACGGCCGCGAGTGCGTCGACGTCCGGTGCGCCGCCGCCGGGGGCGGGCGGCAGCGGGGCGTGCAGGACCCGGCAGAGGTTGACCTGGTAGACGTCGCCGGCGGCGATACGGGCGCGGATGGCGTGCACGCCGGACTCGTAGGCCGCGCGGTCCATGGAGGACGTCCAGGCGGCCGGGTCGGGGCCGTGCCAGCGGGCGGCCCGGGCGGCGGCCGCGGCGCCGGTGTCCGGACCGGTGCCGGAGCGCGGGGTGCGGTGGACGTCGGCGAAGCGGGCGCAGACGGTGCGGCCCTCGAAGTCCGCGACGACGGCCCAGAAGCCCGTGGAGTCCAGGGCGGCCGGATCCGCGGTGACGTCACGCAGTCCGGTGGCGACGAGCCCGTGGAAACGGGCCAGCGGGACGAGATCGCGCACGGTGCTTCCCCGGGAGGCTGGAGCGGTCGGAACCCGAGTCTAGGGTGGGCGGACCGGCTGGGGCGGGAAGGGGCCGGGCGGGCCGCGTGGGATGGCGCACACCGCACGCACGCAGGGCTTTCACCCCGCTCGCACAGGGCCCCGGGAGGGTGCGTACGGGCCCTTCCGGCGACGCCGGCGGCGCCAACTCGCCGTCATTGGCCCGGCACGCTGCGGAAACCGGTTTTTGAGCTGGCCCCGGGATCCGCTAGAGTTCAACGCGTCGCCCCGGAGTTGTTGCGGAGCAGACCTGCGGACGTGGCTCAGTTGGTAGAGCATCACCTTGCCAAGGTGAGGGTCGCGAGTTCGAATCTCGTCGTCCGCTCGATGTGGGGGATCCTCCCGGGGACCCCCTGCTGTTGGTGGAGTGGCCGAGAGGCGAGGCAACGGCCTGCAAAGCCGTCTACACGGGTTCAAATCCCGTCTCCACCTCCAAGGACGATTAGCTCAGCGGGAGAGCGCTTCCCTGACACGGAAGAGGTCACTGGTTCAATCCCAGTATCGTCCACTGGGCCCATCGGGCTCTGAGCAGTACCTTCCCGCGCGATTAGCTCAGCGGGAGAGCGCTTCCCTGACACGGAAGAGGTCACTGGTTCAATCCCAGTATCGCGCACGCGGTGAGGCGCCTACGCCGGCGCCCGCAGTCCCGGACGATTAGCTCAGCGGGAGAGCGCTTCCCTGACACGGAAGAGGTCACTGGTTCAATCCCAGTATCGTCCACCAGCGTACGGCCGAGGGCCCGGAGGCATCAGCTTCCGGGCCCTCGGCCGTACGCCGCGACGCCGTGAGCCGCGTGGTCGGCCGGGCGGCGGCCCGGGCGGCGGGCGAACCGCCGCCCGTCGCCGGTCAGGACGAGAAGAGCATGTGCGCGAAGCCGCCGTGGCCGTGGTGCTTGTGGCCGTGCCCGTGCCCGTGCCCGTACTGCGGGGCGCCCCAGCCGGGCGCCTGCGGGTAGGCGGGCGGCGGCGGGACGGGAGCGGCGGGGTAGGCCTGCGGCGGCGGGGCGGGCTGGTTCCACTTGCCTTCGAGCTGGGTCAGGGCCTCCAGCTCGCCGTAGTCGAGGAAGATGCCGCGGCAGTTCAGGCACTGCTCGATCTGGACGCCACTGCGGTTGAACGTCTGCATCTGGCCGTGGCACTTGGGACAGACCATCGTCGAATCAACTCCTCGCCTCGAACACGTGAGTTCACTCTAGATGGGCGATGCGGGCGCAGGTGGCCACCAGTTCGGACTCGGCCTCGTCGAGGTCGCGACCCTCGCGGGCCGCCTTGGCGACGCCGATCGCGGCGGTCTGCACGGCCAGCGCCCGTGCGGGCACGTCCAGTTGGCCCCACGGGTCGCCGTCCTGCGGTACGGCGGGGCCGCCCGCGGAGCGGTACGCGGCCAGGAAGCGGGCCCAGGCGTCCGGTTCCAGCAGGCCGGCCGCGAACCACATCGCGGGGCGGGCCAGATCCCACGCGGCCGGGCCCGTGCCGAGGTCGTCGACGTCGATGAGCTGCCAGGGTCCGTCGGGCGCCGGGTGCCGTACGAGCTGGCCCAGGTGCAGGTCGCCGTGGCAGAGCGCGGCGGGGCCCGGGTGCGGGGCCTCGTCCCTGGCCCACGCGGGAAGACGCCGCCAGGCCCGCCGTACGGTACGGGCCGCCGCCGAGTCCGCGACGCCGCGCAGCCGGGCGACGGCGAGGGCGGCCTTCGCGGGGCCGCGCATCGGCGGCAGCGGGCCCGGCAGGGCGCCGGGCTGCACCAGGTGCAGCCGGGCGAGCAGCACCGCCGCCTCCGCCCAGGGCGCGGCCGCCGGGTCGTGCCGGTCGACGGGTAGGCCGTAGGGCCAGGCGCTGACGGGTCTGCCGCCCGCGGCGACGGAGAGGACGGCGGCGGGCCGGGCGGGGGCGGGCCGGGCGGGGGCGGGCCGGGCGGGGGCGGGCGGCGCGGGAACGGAACCGGCGCCCTGCGGGACGGGCCCCTGCTGGGGCTGGTCCTGCGGCAGGGGGGCCAGCAGGATGCCGCGCAGTGCGGGGTGGCCGGCGACGCCGACGCGGACGGCGAGCGCGGCGGTGTCCGTGCCGGGCGCGTGCGCCTTGGCCACGACCGCGCCGACCCGTACGACCGTGCCGTCGGGGCGGTCGGCGAGGACGGTGGTGGCGGCGGGCACGGTGGGCTGGACGGAGACCGGCCCCGCGGCTGCGCGCCGGGCGGCCTGCGGGGTGCGCCGGGCGGCGGCGGCCGCGGTCGCGGCGAGCGCGGTGACGAGGGCGTCGTCCGCGACGGGGGCGGCGGTGCGGCGCACCGCCTGCCGGTCGATACGGACCGTACCGCCCTGCCGGGCGGCCCCGGACTGCTCCCCCGTGGTCGTCATTGCCCCAGTCAAGCATCCCCCCGTCCCCCCGTCCCGGCGGAGTCGGCCGTCCGGAGTGGCCCGCCCCGGGGCCGCCCGCGCTCGGGGGGCCGGGCAGCGCAATGCCCGGGCATCCGCTTGGATGCCCGGGCAAGCGCAGTCGTCCGCCCTACCCCCGTCCCCACGGGGTCCACCGGTGAGCCCCTGACCCGGACCGCTCTTCCAGGTCGGAGCGCCTTTCAGCGCCCCAGCAGGCCGGCCACGGACGACGCCTGTACGACCACTGCGTCCACTCCGCCGAAGAGGTAGGCGAGCAGAGCGGCGAACGGCAGCACCATGGCCGCCGCGACCAGCGGGTGCCGGGAGCCGGTCCGCCGGGTGCCGCGCATGGCGCGCGTGGTGCGCGTCACCGTGTTCGCCATGCCCGCCCCCTTCCGGGGTCCGCCGTGTGGTCGTTCGCTGTGCAGTTGAAGAAGCTGTGCGATTGAAGAAGGTGAGGAAAGTGAAGGAGATGAACCGGTCCGGCTGACCGGTGCGTCTGGAGGCGGCGGGCGCTTGACCTCGGGGGACGAGTGCTCCGCCCGCCGCTTGACCTCAACATTAGGTGCGCCCGGGCCCCTGGTCGTCAGGCCCTGGTACCCCTTCGCAGGCCTCCCGGAGGATGACGGCGGCCGCTTTACGTACTCCCCTGGGTGGATCCCGCGCCCCGGCTCCCCAGGGTCATCCCTGAGCCGCCCGGGCCCCGGCGGCCCGCTCCTGGGCCTGCTCCTCGGCCCGCTCGTCGTCCCTCGGCACGGGCTGCTCGACGAGCGCGAGCACCCGCGTGGCCATGAAGCGCGCGGTGCGCACGACCGTGCCGCTCCGGGTGACCTCGCTCACTTCCACGACCCCGCGGCGCACCGCGGTCTCCACCCGGCGGCCGGCCCGGGTGGCCACGACCTCATAGGTGCGGGTGCTGTCCCCCGCATCGACGACTATCTCCACGCGATCACCTTTCACGGCGTCATTCCCCCTCGCAGGACGGACCGTTGGCGGATCGCGGCCAGGCGGCGGCCCGCTGTCGGACCGGCACCTCGCCGTTGCCTCCAGCTTCCCACCCGGCACTGACAATTCACGGCCCGTCGCCTGCGGGCCTTCACCGCGCGGCGGGAGGTGAGTCCGTAAGCTGTGGGCGGTCCACCCGTCCGCCGGCCCGGCCCGCCGGGCGGCAGCGGCAGAAGTGGCGCAGCGGAGCAGCAGTGGGGTCCGCCCCCACCGGAGGCAGGGGTACGGACATGGCGATGATGCGGCTGCGGCGCGAGGATCCGCGGGTCGTCGGCGCCTTCCGGCTGCACCGGCGGCTCGGGGCGGGCGGCATGGGTGTGGTCTACCTGGGCGCGGACAAGCGCGGTCAGCGGGTCGCGCTGAAGGTGATCCGGCCCGAGCTGGCGGAGGACCAGGAATTCCGGTCGCGCTTCGCCCGCGAGGTGTCCGCCGCGCGGCGGATCCGCGGCGGCTGCACCGCCCGGCTGGTCGCAGCGGACCTGGAGGCCGAGCGTCCGTGGTTCGCCACGCAGTACGTGCCGGGGCCCTCGCTCCACGACAAGGTCGCCGAGCAAGGCGTGCTCTCCGCCGCGGAGACGGCCTCGATGGGCGCGGCCCTCGCCGAGGGACTGGTCGCGGTGCACGAGGCCGGGGTCGTCCACCGCGACCTCAAGCCGTCCAACATCCTGCTGTCGCCCAAGGGCCCGCGGATCATCGACTTCGGCATCGCCTGGGCCACCGGGGCGAGCACGCTCACGCACGTGGGGACGGCGGTCGGCTCGCCCGGCTTCCTCGCGCCCGAGCAGGTGCGCGGGCTGCCCGTCACTCCGGCCACCGACGTCTTCGCCTTCGGCGCGACGCTCGTCTACGCGGCGACCGCGGACTCGCCCTTCGGGCAGGGCAGCTCGGAGGTCATGCTCTACCGCGTCGTCCACGAGGAGCCCGACCTCGGCGCGGTGCCGGACGCCCTCGCGCCGCTCGTCTACGCGTGCCTGGCCAAGGATCCGGAGGAGCGGCCGAGCACGGTGCAGCTGTCCGAGCGGCTGACCGAGATCGCGACGCGCGAGGCCCGCGGTATCGGCGCGCCGCGCCGCGAGGGCCTCCCCAAGGCGGCGGGGCCCCGGCCCGAACGGCCCGTCGGGCGGCGCGCGGAGGAGTACGCGCAGCAGCGCACGCAGCGGCGGACGCCGCCGCGGCCGGACTCCACCGGTGGGGGCGGGGCGGGGCGCGCTGCGGGCGGGCGCCCGCCCGCCGGGCCCGCCGCGGGCGCGCCGAAGCCGACGGTGAAGGCCACGATGCCGTCGGCGCGCGCGTCGGCGCGCACACCGGTGCGTACGGCAGGAGGGCGGCGGCCCCTGGCGCCCGGGGCCGGGCGGCGGCGCCTGATGCGGCAGCGGCTCGCGGTGTTCGTGGTCGTGACGCTGCTGGCGGCGGTCATCATCGCAACGGTGCAGGGGTGTCACCACCTCTGAGGGCGGGTTGCCGCCGTCGCCACGGCGGGGCTTTCGCGGGGGCTCAGCGCGCGGTTCCTCCCGCCCCTGCGCCCCCGGGTGTGCCGCTTGCGCCCGGACGCGCGGCCGTCCCACCGCCGTGGTTGCCCGCACAGTTCCCCGCACCCCTGCGCCCCCAGGCGTGCCACTTGCGCCCGGACACGCGGCCGTCCCACCGCCGTGGTTGCCCGCGCACTCCCTCGCGCACCTGCGCAGCTTGCGCTCGGACGCGCGGCCTTCTCCACGTGGGAGTTGGGCACGCGGTTCCCCGCGCCCCTGCGGGCGTCGTGCCGCTTGACGTGAGCGTGCGGTCGTCGCTGGCCGTACGGCTTCTCGGGGAGTAACTTACCAAGCGCTTGCTTAGTCATCCGGAGGGACCGGGAGCGGAAGGGGCCGCAGCGCATGGGAGAGATCGGGGACGGGGAGGTGCGGGAGCGGGCTCGGGCTTTGCTCGCGGCGCACCCGCCGGGGAGCACGCCGGCGGCGGATTTCCTGCGGGCGCGGTTCGACGCGGGGCTCGCGTGGGTGCACTTCCCGGCGGGGCTCGGCGGGCTCGGGGCGCCGCGCGCGCTGCAGCAGGCCGCGAACGAGGTGCTGGCCGCGGCCGGGGCGCCGGACAACGACCCGCGGCGGATCGGCATCGGCCTGGGCATGGCGGCCCCGACGATCCTCGCGTACGGCACCGCCGAGCAGCAGGCCCGCTTCCTGCGGCCGCTGTGGACGGGCGAGGAGGTCTGGTGCCAGCTCTTCAGCGAGCCGGGCGCGGGCTCGGACCTGGCGGGGCTGCGCACCAGAGCGGTGCGGGACGGCGACTGCTGGGTCGTGGACGGCCAGAAGGTGTGGACGTCCAGCGCCCACACCGCGCGCTGGGCGATCCTCATCGCCCGCACCGACCCGGAAGTGCCCAAGCACCGCGGCATCACGTACTTCGTGTGCGACATGACCGACCCGGGTGTGGAGGTCAGGCCGCTGCGGCAGATCACCGGCGAGGCGGAGTTCAACGAGGTCTTCCTGACCGGGGTGCGGATCCCGGACGCGCACCGGCTGGGTGCGGTGGGGGACGGCTGGCGGGTGGCGCAGGCGACGCTGATGAACGAGCGGGTGGCGATCGGCGGCGGCTCGCCGGTGCCGCGCGAGAGCGGCATGGCCGGGCCGGTCGCGGCGACCTGGCGGGAGCGCCCCGAGTTGCGCACGCCCGAGTTGCACGACCGGCTGCTCCGGCTGTGGGTGGAGTCGGAGGTGGCGCGGCTCACCGCCGAGCGGGTGCGGCAGCAGATGGCGGCGGGCACCCCGGGCCCCGAGGGCTCGGGCCTGAAGCTGTCGATGGCGCGGCTCAACCAGCAACTCAGCGGGCTGGAGCTGGAGCTGCTCGGCGAGCAGGGGCTGCGCTACGGCGACTGGACGATGGTCCGCCCGCGCAGCGTGGACTTCTACGGCCGCGACGCGGGGTACCGCTACCTGCGCGCGAAGGGCAACTCGATCGAGGGCGGCACGTCCGAGATCCTGCGGAACATCGTGGCCGAGCGCGTACTCGGACTGCCCGCCGAGCCCCGCAACGACAAGGACGTCCCGTGGAAGGACCTGCCCCGATGACCGCCACGACCCCCTCCCCCGCGGCGCCCGGCCTGCTGTACTCCGACGTCGAGGACGACCTGCGCGCCGCCGTCCGCTCGGTGCTCGCCGACCGCTGCGGCCCGGCCGCGGTGCTGGGCCGGATCGAGACGGACGAGCCCTACGACCCCGCCCTGTGGCGGGTGCTGGGCGGCGAGCTGGGCCTTGCCGGGCTGCTGGTGCCAGAGGAGTACGGCGGGCAGGGCGGCACCGCGCGGGAGGCCGCGGTGGTACTGGAGGAGCTGGGCGGCGCGGTCGCCCCCGTGCCCTTCCTGGGCAGCGCGGTGCTCGCGGCCTCGGCGCTGCTGGGCTGCGCGGGGGCCGGGGAGCCCGGGGAGGCCGCGGCGGCGCTGCTCGGGCGGCTGGCGGCGGGCGGGGTCACCGCGGCCCTCGCGGTGCCGCTGTCCGCGGCGCCGGGCGGCGGCTTCCCCGCGGGGGTGCGGGCGGACGCCGCGGGGCGGCTGTCGGGCCGGGTCACGAGCGTGGCCGACGCGGTGGGGGCGGGTGTGCTGGTGGTGCCCGCCGAGGGGCCGGACGGGCCCGGACTCCACGAGGTGGCCGCGGAATCGGTGGTGCTGCGCCGCCCGGTGAGCCTGGACCTGACCCGGCCGCTGACGGACGTCACACTGGACGGCGCGCCGGGGCGGCCGCTGGCCACCGGGGAGACCGCGCGGGCCGCGCTGGAGCGGGCGCTGCTGACCGGGGCGGGGCTGCTGGCGTCGGAGCAGCTCGGCACGGCGCAGTGGTGCCTGGACGGGACGGTCGGCCATCTGAAGCAGCGGCACCAGTTCGGCCGGGTCCTGGGCTCCTTCCAGGCACTCAAGCACCGGCTGGCCGACCTGTGGCTGGAGGTCGTGTCCGCCCGCGCGGCGGCGCGCAACGCGGCTGCCGCGCTGGCCTCCTGGGAGTCGCCGGCGCAGGCTGCCGAGGCGGAGATCGCGGTGGCGGTCGCGCAGGCGTACGTCTCGCCTGTCGCGGTGCGCGCGGCGGAGGAGGCGGTGCAGCTGCACGGCGGCATCGGCATGACGTGGGAGCACCCGGCGCACCTGTACCTCAAGCGCGCGAAGGCCGACGAGATCGCGCTGGGCTCCCCCGGCCACCACCGCCGCCGGCTGGCGGCCCTGGTGGACCTGCCGCCCGCGCCCTGAGGCACGGCCGGGCCGGCGGAAGCCCTCCGCCGGCCCGCTGCGGCCGCGTCCGCGGTCGAGGACTGGACCGGACCGCGGCCGCGGTCTTGTTCAGTCCTCGACCGGGCCGAGCAGCTCCAGCAGCCGCCCGCGCCAGGCGATGGAGTCGCGGATGCCGTCGCGCACGTCGTACTCCGGCTTCCAGCCCAGCAGCCGGGCCGAGCGCTCGGTGCGGGTGTAGGCGCCCGCGACGTCCCCGGGGCGGCTCGGTACGTCCTCGGTGCGCAGCGGGACGCCGGTGACCTCGCCGAAGGCCGCGGCCAGCTCGCGCACCGTGGTGCCCTTGCCCGTACCGAGGTTGACGACCAGGTGCGGGGGCCGGTCGCCGCCGACGACGCTGTCGAAGCGGGCGAGGGCGGCGACGTGGGCGCGCGCGAGGTCCCAGACGTGGATGTAGTCGCGGATGCCGCTGCCGTCGCGGGTGGGCCAGTCCGTGCCCGTCACCCGGAAGACGTCGCCGCTCTCCCAGGCGGCGATCATCTTGCCGAGGGCGTGCGAGGCTTCGCGGACCTGGAGGCCGGTGCGCATACGCGGGTCGGCGCCGATGGGGTTGAAGTAGCGCAGCGACACCGCGCGCAGCTCCGTCCCCGCGGCGGTGTCGGCGAGGATGCGGTCGATCACGGCCTTGGTCTGCGCGTAGGGGCTGCCGGCGGCCACCGGGGATTCCTCGTCCACCGCGAAGTCCGCGCCCGGCTCGTAGACCGAGGCCGACGAGCTGAAGAGGATACGGCGGCAGCCGTTGCGTTCCAGGTGTTCGAGCAGGGCGATGGTCTTCGCCACGTTTTCCCGGTAGTAGCGCAGCGGTTCGGCCACCGAATCGGGGACGACGATCAGCGCCGCGCAGTGCACGACCGCCGTGATGTCCGGGTGCTCACGGAAAATACGGTCCAGGAGCGGGCCGTCCGCGATGTCCCCGCGGTAGAACACCCGGCCCTCGGTGAACTCCTCGAGCCCGGTGACCAGGCTGTCGAGGATGACCGGGGTGTGCCCCTCGTCCAGCAGGGCGCTCGCGACCGTACTGCCGATATAGCCCGCGCCGCCGGTGACAAGAATTTTCATGTGCACCCATCTCCGCTGCCCGCTACCAGAATTACGGCAACCCTAGCACCACCCCCGCGGCCGGCACGGGGGCGGAATCCACAGTCCCTCCACAGGGCGGTGGTATATGACGTGGGGGAATATCGGGCGGGAGGGTCGGGCAATGGGCGGCGGTCGGCATTTCTTTATCGGGACCGCATTCCCCGCGGAATTACGCGCCGGCGGCCACGGCGTAGAAGGCCACCGCGGCGGCCGCGCCCACGTTGAGCGAGTCGATGTCGTGGGACATCGGGATGCGGACGAGGGTGTCGGCGGCGGCCAGCGCCTTCGGGCTGAGGCCCGGCCCCTCGGCGCCCAGCAGCAGGGCCAGCCGCGGGAGTTCGGCGACCGGAAGCTCCGGCAGCGCGGTGGCGTGCGCCGCCGGGGTGAGCGCCAGCAGCCGGAAGCCGGCCTCCTTCACCGTGCCGTACAGATCGCGCGGCCAGGCCTCCAGCCGCGCGTACGGCACGGAGAAGACCGCCCCCATCGAGACCTTCACCGAGCGGCGGTAGAGCGGGTCGGCGCAGTCCGGCGACAGCAGGACCGCGTCCATGCCCAGGGCGGCGGCACTGCGGAAGATCGCGCCGATGTTGGTGTGGTCGTTCACCGCCTCCATCACCACGACGCGGCGCGCGGCCGCGAGCACGCCCGCGGCGTCCGGCAGCGGTTTGCGCTGCATCGCGGCGAGCGCGCCACGGTGGACGTGGTAGCCCGTGACGCGCTCGGCGAGGTCGTCGTCGACGACGTAGACGGGCGCGGGCACCTCGTCGACGACGTCCCGCAGCGCCGCCACCCACTTCTCGGTGAGCAGCATCGAGCGCATCGGGTAGCCGGCGGCCAGGGCCCGCCGGACCACCTTCTGGCCCTCGGCGATGAAGAGGCCCTCCGCGGGCTCGCGGCGGCGCCGCAGCTCGACGTCGGTGAGGCCGGTGTAGTCGTGCAGCCGCGGGTCGTCCGGATCGGTGACCGCGACCGGTTCAGCCATGGACGTTGCCCTCGGTGTACGTGCCGCCCGGCCGCCCCACCGTCACGACGTCGCCGACGACGATCACCGCGGGCGGCCGTACGCCCTCCTCGGTGACGATGCGGGCCACCGACGCGAGCGTGGCGTCCACCCGGCGCTGCGCCGCCGTCGTGCCCTCCTG
Source organism: Streptomyces sp. NRRL F-5123 (assembly GCF_000721495.1). Classification (GTDB taxonomy): domain Bacteria; phylum Actinomycetota; class Actinomycetes; order Streptomycetales; family Streptomycetaceae; genus Actinacidiphila. The sequence continues at coordinate 261,372 of NZ_JOHY01000008.1, read as the reverse complement.
CACCACCGCGACCGGCGTCCCCGCCGGGCGGCCGCCCGCGATCAGGGCGTCCGCGATGGCGCCGATCCGCTCCACGGCCATCAGCAGCACGAGCGTGCCGCGCATGCGCGCCAGCGCGGGCCAGTCGACCAGCGAGCGCGCGTCGTCCGGGGCGACATGGCCGCTCACCACGGTGAACTCGTGCGCCACGCCCCGGTGCGTGACCGGGATGCCGGCCGCGCCGGGCACGCTGATCGAGCTGGAGATGCCGGGGACGACGCTCACCGGGATACCCGCGGCGGCGAGGGCCTCCGCCTCCTCCATGCCGCGGCCGAAGACGAACGGGTCGCCGCCCTTGAGCCGCACCACGGCCTTGCCGGCCTTCGCGTGCTCGATCAGCGCGGCGTTGATGGCCTCCTGGGCCATCGCCCGGCCGTACGGGATCTTCGCCGCGTCGATCACCTCGACGTGCGGCGGCAGCTCGTCCAGCAGGTCGCGCGGGCCGAGCCGGTCGGCGATCACGACGTCCGCCTCGGCGAGGAGGCGGCGGCCGCGCACGGTGATCAGGTCCGGGTCGCCCGGACCGCCGCCGACCAGCGCGACGCCCGCGGTGCGGTCCCGGTGCCGGGGCGCCACGAGGGAGCCGTCACGCAGCCCCTCGACCACGGCGTCCCGCACGGCGGCGCTGCGGCGCGGGTCCCGGCCGCTGAGGACGGCGACGGTCACACCGTCCGTGCGGCCCGTCGCCGGCGTCCACGCGGACGCCGCGTTCGCGTCGTCGCTGCGCACGCACCACACCCGGCGCTCCTCCGCCTCCGCGGAGGCCGCGGCGTTCGCGGCGGGGTCGCGCGTGGCGACCAGCGCGTACCAGGCCTCCGCGAGGTCGCCCGTACGGTATGGGCGGCGCTCCCAGCGCAGTTCGCCGGCCTCGGCCATCGCCTCCACGGAGGGCGTCGCCTCCGGGGCGACCAGGACGACGTCGGCGCCGGCCGACAGCAGCGCGGGCAGCCGCCGCTGGGCGACCTGCCCCCCGCCGACCACCACGACCCGGCGCCCCGCCAGCCGCAGCCCCACGGGGTAGGCGGGGGCGTCGTCCTTGCGATCCATCGCGCTCCTTCGGCAGTTCGGGCGGGCTCTGATCTTACGTTGCGCCTTCGCTCGGGCCTTCCGGCCCTCGGCTCCGCCGGGGCACCGCCCAGTCCTCCGGGCTGCCACGTCTCCTTCGCCACGGGACCGTCCCCCGGCGGATGGCTGGGCGCGCAGTTCCCCGCGCCCCTGAAAACGGTTGCCCGGCGCGGCAATCCGGGGGCGCGTGGGGGCACCTCCCAGGCGAAGTTCCGGGGGAGGACTGCGCGGGGAACCCACCACAGGTGGACGGTCGCGCGACCGGCGCGGGACGCACCCCCGGGGCGGGAAAACCCCGCCCCGGGGGAGGTCAGGACTTCTCGGTGACGCCGGCGGCGTCGAAGGTGGCGACCTCGTGCATGACGCGGGCGGCGCTCTGGACGAGGGGGAGCGCGAGGAGCGCGCCCGTGCCTTCGCCGAGGCGGAGGTCGAGGTCGACCAGGGGGCGGAGCCCCAGCGCGGTGAGGGCGGCGACGTGGCCGGGCTCGGCGCTGCGGTGGCCGGCGATGCAAGCGGCCAGCACCTCGGGCGCGATGGCGCGGGCCACGAGCGCCGCGGCCCCCGCGGACACCCCGTCGAGGATGACGGGCGTGCGCAGCGCCGCCGCCCCGAGCAGCAGGCCGGTGATCGCGGCGTGTTCGAGCCCGCCGATCGCGGTGAGGACCGCGATCGGGTCCGCCGGGTCGGGCCGGTGCAGCTCCAGGGCGCGCCGTACGACGTCCACCTTGCGCGCGTGCATCTCGTCGTTGATGCCGGTGCCGCGCCCGGTGACCTCCGCCGGGTCCGTGCCGGTGAAGACCGCGATGAGCGCCGCCGAGGTCGTCGTGTTGGCGATGCCCATCTCACCGGTGAGCAGCGCCTTGTTGCCGGCGGCCACCAGATCGCGGGCGGTCTCGATGCCGACCTCGATCGCGCGCAGCGCCTCCTCGCGGGTCATCGCGGGGCCCGCGGTGAAGTCGGCGGTCCCGGCGCGCACCTTGCGCGGCAGCAGCCCCGGCGTGCCGGGCAGCTCCGAGGCGACGCCGACGTCGATGACGCAGACCTCCGCGCCGACCTGGTTGGCGAAGGCGTTGCAGACCGCCCCGCCGCCGAGGAAGTTCGCGACCATCTGCCCGGTGACCTCCTGGGGCCACGAGGTGACGCCCTGGGCGTGCACCCCGTGGTCGCCGGCGAAGATCGCCACGGCAGCGGGCTCGGGGATGGGCGCGGGGCACACCCGGGAGAGCCCGGCGAGCTGGGCGGAGATGATCTCCAGCATGCCGAGGGCCCCGGCGGGTTTGGTCATCCGCTTCTGCCGCTCCCACGCCTCGCCGAGGGCCTTCGCGTCGAGCGGGCGGATGGCGCGCAGCGTCTCCTCCAGGAGGTCGTGCGGCTCCTCGCCGGGCAGCGCCCGGTTGCCGTACTCCTCCTCGTGGACGACCCAGGACAGCGGGCGGCGCTGCGACCAGCCCGCCTGCATCAGCTCGGGCTCCTCGGGGAATTCGTCGACGTACCCGACGCACAGGTACGCGACGACCTCCAGGTGCTCGGGCAGGCCGAGTTCGGCGACCACCTGGCGCTCGTCGAAAAAGCTCACCCACCCGACGCCGAGGCCCTCCGCGCGGGCGGCGAGCCAGAGGTTCTCGACGGCGAGCGCGGAGGAGTACGGCGCCATCTGCGGCTGGGTGTGCCGGCCGAGGGTGTGCCGGCCGCCGCGCGTGGGGTCGGCGGTGACGACGATGTTGACGGGCGTGTCGAGGATCGCCTCGATCTTCAGCTCGCGGAACTGCCGGGCGCGGGCCTTCGGCAGCGACTTGGCGTACGCCTCGCGCTGGGCCATGGCCAGCTCGTGCATCTTCTCCCGGGTCTTCTCGGAGCGGATGACGACGAAATCCCACGGCTGGGAGTGGCCGACGCTCGGGGCGGTGTGCGCGGCCTCCAGGACGCGCAGCAGCACCTCGGGCGGGATGGCGTCGGAGCGGAAGCCGTTGCGGATGTCGCGGCGTTCGCGGATGACGCGGTGGACGGCGTCGCGCACGGCGGGCTCGTACGCCTCCGCGGGCTCCCCGGCGGGAGCGGACACGGCGGCGGCCTGCGCCCCGTCCGCGGCCTGCGCCTCGGCGGCGGGCGCGGCTTCGGCTTCTGCGGCTTCGGCGGCCTGGACGGCTTCGGCGGCCGGGGCCGCCTCCGCGGCCTGCGCCTCGGCGGGCGCCGCCACCACGGCCTCCGACGTCTGCAGGGCGGACGCGTCCGGTACGGCCGCCGCCTCGGTGTCCTGGGCCGGGAGTTCGGCCGCGGCCTGCTCGTCGGGGGCTGCGGGCGCGGCGGCCTGCTCGTCGAAGGCCGGGCCGGACGGCGGGGCGGCGAGGTCGAGGCCGATGGGCGCCGCGGCGGGCTGGCCCGGGGCGGACGGCGCCGCTGCGGGCCCGGCGAGGGCGGGCGCGGGCACGGCGGTGCCCTGCGGCGGGGTCGCGGTCGCGTCCTGCGCGGCGGGCCCGGCGGCGCCTGCGGCCTCACCGGCGGGCGCCTCCTCCTGCCCCGTGCCGGGTGCCGGAACGGGCGCCGCGGGGGGCTCGGCCGGCGGGAGGGCAGTGACGGGCTCCGGCGGCGTCTGGGAAGGGATGATGCTGTCGGCGTGCGGGATGAGCGACTGCTGGGAGGGCGTCAGGTCGGCCGCGGGCCACCCGCCGTGCGGGCCCGCGGCGGGGTCGCCGGGCTCGCCGTTCTGCTGGGCGGGGATGGCGTGCGGGCCCTGCGGCGGCACGTCGAGGTATTCGGGGCCCGCGGTCGGCGGGCCCTGCACGCGTACCGGCGCCGGTGCGGGACCGCCCTGCGCGGGCCCGCGGTCGGCGAGGGAGCGGACGGACACGCCGCCGCTGGGGGTGTCCTGGACCGGCGGGCCCAAGTGCAGCGGGCGGCGCGGCGGGGCGGGCGCGACCGGCGCGGCGTCAGTTCCCGGCACCCGTACCGCGGCCGGGTCCTGCGCGCCGCCCTCGGCGGCACCGCCCGGCACGGCGCCCTGCGGCACCGCGGCGTCCTCCGTCGCCCGGGCGCCCTGCCCGGCGACGGGCTCAGCGCCCGCCGGCTGCCCGGATCCGGCGTCCCCGGCGCCCTGTTCGGTTCCCTGGACCGCGGCGAGGTCCGCCGGAGCGGCCGGTGCCTGCCCCGCGAGCGCCTGCCCTTCGCCCGGCACGGCGAAGCCCGCACCCTGCGAAGGCTCGCCCTGCGGCGCGTGCCCCGGCACGGCGGATCCGGCACCCGGCGCGAACTCCGCGTCCGGCGCCTCCGGGAAGTGCCCCGGCACGGCGAGCCCGGGTCCGGCCCCGGACGGAGCGGCCTCCTGCGCCTGCCTGCCGAAGCCGGGCCCCGCGTCACCCGCGGCCTGCCCCGGCACGAGCCCGGGCGCCGACCCCTCCCCCGCGGCGACGGCACCTGACGCCACGTCACCGGACGCACCCTGCGGGGCGGCGGCGGCCGGGTCACCCGGCGCGGCGAACCCGGCGCGCTGCGGCACGGACCCCGGGTCGGCGCCCGGCACGACGCCCGAGGCGCCCTCGGCGTCCGGCCCGGCGAAACCCTGCTCCTGCGGGACGAATCCGGCGGCGTCGCCGCCCGGCAGCTGCCCCGGGGCGGCGAAACCCTGCTCGTGGAACGCGCCGGGCGAGGGGAGGCCGGGCGCCGATTCGGGCTCGTAGCCCGGTGCGAAGTGGCCCGCGGGGAGCGGTGTCTGCGGCGGTTCGGGCTGGAGCGGCACGGGCTGCGGGTCGCTCCAGGTGCCCTGGGGCCCGGGCATGAGCAGCACGTCGTCCTCGTCGTCGAGCCCGGTACCGGGGGCGGGGGGCTGGTCGAGGTAGCCGTAGGGGGGGTTGTCGAGGCCTGCGGGGGGCTGCGCGCCCCAGCCGTTGGCGGTGGCCTGCGGTGCGCCGAGTGCGCCGGTGTGCGGCTGGTGAGCCGCGTCGCCGACCGCGTTCTCCGGCAGCCCCTCGCCGGGGATCTGACCGGTGTCCGTCATGCGTGCCCCTCGCCCATCGGTTTCGCTCCTTCCAGCCGCTGCGCCGCGCACACCCACCCCTCACCGACTCCAACGAGCGGGCCCGGGATGCGGCACGTGAACCGTGGGGACATCGGACGTATCGACACCCCGTGAACGCACGACGACGGCACAACGATCCGTCAGCCTACCCTCACCCGCAGCGCTCACCACCCCGAAGTCCGCACCGCGGGACGTATCTCACACAGTGCCCCGCGGCAGCGCTCCCACATGCGCAAATGCCGCCTCGCGAGCCCCATCACCGGCCTTGCGGCCGGGCCCGGTTCAGGGCCTGCTGCCGCACAGCAGGAAGGCCGCCGGGCCTTCCGGCTCCTGCCACCCGGAGTCCGTCTCCGCGGAGCGCAGCAACATGCGTTCGACGGTGTAACCGCCTTCGGCCAGCGCGCGGTCGACGGCCGCCGCGGACTCCCGGGTGGCGGCCGCGGCGACGATGCGCTCGGGGCGGCGCGCGGCGCACGCGGCGACGACCGCGGGGTCGGCGCAGCCGATGCGCACCACGTCGGGCTCCGGCAGGTCCTCCAGCGCCTGGGGCGCGGTGCCGTGCACCACCTGCATCTGGACGCCGGCGCGGCGTGCGGCGGCGGTGATCCAGTCGCAGGCCTGGGCGTCGCGGTCGACGGCGATGACGGCGGCGCCGAACCGCGCGGCCTCCAGCGCGAGGGCGCCGTCGGCGGCGCCGATGTCCCACACCAGGTCGCCGGTGCGGGGGCCGAGCCGGGCGAGCTGGTAGGCGCGCACCGGCGCGGGCACGTCGCCCCCGTACTCGGCGGCGGGCAGCGCCCAGCCGCGTACCGGGCCGGGGAAGCCCGGGTCGCGGCCCGCGATCCAGCCGCCCCCGCGGGAGGTCGCGGGGCGGCCGCCGGGCGCGGTCGGCGGGGCGGTGGAGCCGAGCACGGCCAGACCTGGGCTGCCGGTGCTGCCGCCCACGACGAGCACGATGTTGGGGTCGCGCCATATGTGGTCGGCGACCTTGTCGGAGGTCAGCACGGTGATCTGCTCGCGCTCCGAGCCGAGCGCCTCGCAGATGACGAAGGTGCGGTGCACCCCGGCGAGCAGCAGGGCGAGTTCGGCGGGCCCCGCGCCGGGCGCGGTGAGGACGGCGACCTTGGGGTAGGAGCGGCAGACGTTGACGGCGCGGCGCAGGGTGCGGCTGGTGGCGACGACGACCCGGGCGTCGTCCCAGGGCATGCCGGCCCGTGCGAAGGCCCGCGCCACGGCGGAGACGCCGGGGATGACCTCGACCTCCAGGCCGTGCTCGGGGTCGCGCAGCGCGCGGACGACGCCGAAGAAGCCGGGGTCGCCGTCGGCGAGGACGACGGCGGTGCCGCGGTGCCCGGCGATGCGGCGGGCGGCGATGTCGATGCTGCCGAGGACGATGTGCTCGGCCTGCTTCGGAACGTACGGCAGGGCCAGGTGATGGCGGGTGCCGGCGACGAGGGTGGCGGCGTCCAGCGCGGCACGGGCGGCGTCGGACGGGGGTGAGCCGTCCCATCCGATCACGGTGACCCGGTCGGCCATCGTCGTCTGCCTCCAAGCCGTGGGGTGGATCGCGGGGATGCCGGCGGAGCCTCCTCGACGGGGGCGGAGGTGAGGCCCGGGTGAGAACCCTAACCCGGCGGCGGGCGCCACGGGTACGCGGATACGCGCGGGTGTTCCGGCCGCGGCACGGCGGCGCTCCGGCAGGCGGCGGGCGCGGGCCGGAGGCGCCGGAGCGGGCGGGTCCGGCGGGCGCGGGCCGGAGGCGCCGGAGCGGGCGGGTCCGGCAGGCGCGGGCGGTGGCGGGGCAGCCGCGGGTCAGCGGCGGCGGGCCGCGGCGGAGTAGTCGGCGTAGTCGGGGTAGGGGGCGTACGCGTCGTAGCCCTCCCCTGCCCCGTCCGTACCGGATGCGCCGTCGAGGTCGTCCAGGCCGTCGAGGTCCTCGGGCAGCAGGCTCCACACCAGCAGGTCGGTGCGGGTCTCCACCCAGCGGCCGGCGGGGTCGTCGCCGGCGCGGCTGCGGACGAGGCCCGCGCCGCGCAGCACGCCCTCGCTGATGCACCCGATCTTCTGCGCGACCTGCTGCGAGGCGCTGTTGTCCGCGGCGGTGCGCAGCTCGACCCGTTCGAAGCCCTGGTTGCGGAAGAGCCAGCGGACGACGGCGAGGACCGATTCGCCGGCGTACCCCTCGCCGCGCGCCCAGGAGGCGGTGAGGTAGCCGATCTCGGTGCCGCGGATGCGCCAGTCGGTGTTCTGCAGCTGGACGGTGCCGACGAGCCGCTGGGTGAGCAGTTCGGAGACACCCAGCACCAGGCCCCGGCCGCTCGTCCGCTCCCCCGGCGCCCCGGTGCTGACGAACGACCGCGCGGTGGCCTCGGTGTACGGCCGCGGGGAGCCGGTCCACGCGGTCACGAGGTCGTCGTTCATCATCTCCACGAGTTCGGGGATGTCGTCCTCGTCGTACGGGCGCAGCAGCAGCCGCTCCGTACTGAGTGAGATGTCCGGAAAGGTGGCGGTCATTCACTGCTCCGTAACCAGGGCATGGGTGGACTGCACAGCATGCAGCATCGCGCGCGGCGGCCGCCGGGCAGGGTGGGTCCGGGGTGCCGCGGCGGTGCTCGGCGGCGAACGCCCTTCCAGAGTAGGGCGGATGGCGGTCGTCGCGAGTATCCGTGGACGTCATCCGATCCTGCTACCGTCTGCCCGCGTGACGGTGCACCACGCAGCAGGAGTCGGTTACCAGCGGGCGGCGGGGGTCTACGAGCGCTCCCGGCCGTCCTATCCGCTCGCCGCGCTCGCCGCGCTCGCGGACGCGCTGCCGCTCCAGGCGGGCCGTACCGTCGTCGATCTGGGCGCGGGCACGGGCAAGTTCACCAGGCTGCTGGCGCTGACCGGCGCCGAGGTGCTCGCGGTGGAGCCGGTGCGGGAGATGCGCGAGACGCTGGCCGGACTGCTGCCGGGGGTCGCGGTGGGCGCGGGCACGGCGGAGGCGACCGGACTGCCGGACGGGTGCGCCGACGCGGTGGTGGCGGCGCAGTCCTGGCACTGGTTCGCGGAGGCGGAGGCGCTCGCCGAGGTGCGACGGCTGCTGCGGCCGGGCGGCGCGCTGGCCCTGGTGTGGAACACCTACGACACGTCGGTGCCGTGGGTGCGGGACTTCCAGGACATCTTCTTCCGGCTCGCGCCGCGCGACCTGCCCAGCCCGCCGCTGGCCGCGGGTCCGGTGGACGACCACCGGCCGGCGGACGGCTGGCGGCGGGCGTTCGAGGCGCCGGGGTCGGGCTGGGGCGCGATCCACGAGCGGCACTGGCCCAACCCGCATTCGACGACCGTCGCGGACGTCGTGGAGCGGATGATGTCGTCCAGCCACATCGCGGTGCTGGACGAGGACGCGCGGGCGAGGGTCCGCGCGGAACTGGCCGCGGTGCTGGGGGCGCACGACGCGACCCGGGTCAGCGGCGCGATCGAGATGCCGTACACGACGGACGTCTACTGGGTGCGCCCCGCCTGACCGTGGCCGGCCGGGCGGGGCGGGGAACCTCGGGAACGGGCCGGCTCAGGCGGCGGGGGTCCCGAAGGCGGGGATGACCGCGCCCTTGAAGGTGTCCTTGATGTACTGCTCGACCTGGGGGGAGTTGAGCAGCTTGACGAGCTCGACGACCCGCGGGTCGTTCTCCTGGCCCTTCTTGACGACCAGGATGTTGGCGTACGGGTTGCCGGCCGCCTTCTCCGTGACCAGGGCGTCCTTGACGGGGCTCAGGCCGCCCTCGATGGCGTAGTTGCCGTTGATGACGCCCGCGTCGACGTCGCCGAGCGAGCGCGGCAGCTGGGCGGCCTCCAGCTCCTTGAAGTGCAGGTGCCTGGGGTTGCCGGTGACGTCGGCGGGGGTGGCGGTCTGCTCGGTGCCGTCGCGCAGCGTGATGAGGCCGTTGGCGGCGAGCAGACCGAGGGCGCGGGCCTCGTTGGTGGTGTCGTTGGGCACCTCGACGGTGGCGCCGTCCTTGAGCTCGGACAGCGAGCCGATCTTGTGCGAGTACAGGCCCAGCGGTTCCAGCTCGACGTCGGCGACCGCGACCAGGTGGGTGCCGTTCTTCTTGTTGAAGTCGTCGAGGTAGGGCTTGTGCTGGAAGAAGTTCGCGTCGACCTGGCCCTGCTCGGTGGCGGTGTTGGGCAGGACGTAGTCGGAGAACTCCTTGACCTGGAGGTCGAGTCCCGCGCTCTTGGCGAGGTGGTCGCGGACGTAGTCCAGGATCTGCGCGTGCGGGGTGGGGCTGGCGGCGACGACGAGCGGCGCGGAGGCGTCCTTGGCGGCCTTGCCGTCGGCGGAGCTGGAGCTGCCGCTCTTGGAGCCGGAGTCGGAGCCGCACGCGGCCAGGCCGAGCGCGAGAGCGCCCACGGCAGCGGCGGCAGCGGTGATCTTGAGTGTCCTACGCACGAAAAGTGCCTCTTTCCGGTGTTCTGTGGTGCCTGTTTTCAGGTCTCCGTCCGCCCCGCGCGGGTGGTGCGGGGCGGACGGACGTCAGGGGGCGGTGGGGGCCGGGTCCGCGGGGCGCGCCTTCAGCAGCCGCAGCCGGGGCGCGGCCGAGGAGCGCCCACGGCGGGCGACGGCACGGGCGGCGAGGTCGCCGGCCAGCTGCACGAGGGTCACGAGCACGACGAGGACGGCGACGATGACCCACATGAAGCCGGTCTCGAAGCGCTGGTAGCCGTAGCGCAGCGCGAGGTCGCCGAGCCCGCCGCCGCCGACCACGCCGGCCATGGCGGAGTAGCCGACGAGCGCGATCACGGTGGTCGTGGCGCCCGCGACGAGCGACGGCAGCGACTCGGGCAGCAGCACCTTGCGCACCACCGTCCAGGTGCTGCCGCCCATCGACTGGACGGCCTCCACCAGCCCGCGGTCGACCTCGCGCAGCGAGATCTCCACGAGCCGGGCGAAGAAGGGGATGGCACCGACGGACAGCGGGACGACCGCGGCCTGCCAGCCGATGGTGGTGCCGACGATCGTGCGCGTGAAGGACATCAGGGCGATCATCAGGATGACGAACGGCAGCGAGCGGCCGAGGTTCACGACCGCGCCGAGCACCTTGTTGACGGCGGTGCCGGCCGCGCCGTGCAGCAGCCCGCCGCGGTCGGTGAGGACCAGCAGCACGCCGATCGGCAGCCCGGCGGCGATCGTGACGGCTGCGGACCAGCCGACCATCCGCAGGGTGTCCCCCAGCGCCTGGGTGATCAGCGGGTGCATCTCGGACCAGGTCACTTGGCCACCGCCGGGACGGCCGGGGCCGCGGGCTCGGCGGACGGGGCGATGTCGACCTGGAGGCCCTGCTCGCGCAGGAAGCCGATGGGCACGACGTTGTCCTCGAAGCGGCCGGGCAGCTCGATGCGCATCCGGCCGATCTGCCGCCCGTCGTAGGTCTCCATGGCGGCGCCGAGGATCGACACGTCGACGTTGTAGGTGCGCGCCAGCTGGGAGATCACCGGGCGGGTCGCGCTCTCGCCGTGGAAGGTGAGGTCGACCACGGTGCGGTCCGGGCCGGAGGCCGCGCCGCCGAGCGGGAAGAGCTCGCCGGCCAGCTCGGAGCCGGGCGTGGCCAGCAGTTCCGCGACGGTGCCGGATTCCACCACTCGTCCGCCTTTCATGAGGGCCGCCGAGTCGCACACGGCCTTGACGACGTCCATCTCGTGCGTGATGAGCAGCACGGTGAGGCCGAGCTGCCGGTTGAGGTCGCGCAGCAGCTCCAGCACGGAGCGGGTGGTCTCCGGGTCGAGCGCCGAGGTGGCCTCGTCGGAGAGCAGCACCTGGGGGCGGCCGGCGAGCGCGCGGGCGATGCCGACGCGCTGCTTCTGGCCGCCGGACAACTGCGCGGGGTAGGCGCGGGCCTTGTCACCGAGGCCGACGAGGTCGAGCAGTTCGCGGGAGCGGGCGGCACGCTCGCGGCGGGTCACGCCCTGGATCTCCAGCGGCAGCTCGACGTTGTCCTGGACGGTGCGCGAGGAGAGCAGATTGAAGTGCTGGAAGACCATGCCGATGCCGGCCCGGGCGGCACGCAGCGCGGCCGGGGCCCGGTCGGAGCGGCCGGCCAGCGCGGTGAGGTCGCGCCCGGCGACCTCGACGGTGCCCGAGGTGGGGCGCTCCAGCAGGTTGACGCAGCGGATCAGGGTGCTCTTGCCGGCGCCGCTGCGGCCGACGACGCCGTAGACCTCGCCTTCGCGCACCGCCAGGTCGACGCCGTCGAGTGCGGTGACCTCACGGTCGCGCGAGCGGTAGACCTTGCGCAGGTCGGTGGTGGTGATCACAGGGGTGTCCATCTGGTCGGGCGCGCGGCGGACGTACCACCGCACAGGGGGTGTGCTTCGGGGGCGTGGCGCAGGGGGCGGCCACGGCGTCCCGGGCGCGGCGCGGCGCTGCACCGGGAGGGGTGTGACGTGGGCGGCGGGCGTCGGGGACGCGACCGCTCAGGGCCTCAGGTCAGGCACACATTCGACACATACGAGGGCGGGGGTGGGAGAACGGGCGGGCGGGCGGCCGTAATACAGTCGGCGCATGCTCGACGCGGTCACCATCACGGTCTCGGTCATGGCGCTGCTGCTCGCGGCGTGGTGCGCCTGGTCCGCGTACCGCGACGAGCCGACCAACGACCGGCATTTCGCCGGCATGGCCGTGGTGACGCTCGCCACGCTCGTGCAGCTGGTGATCTCGCTGGTGCAGCTCGGCCACGGCGACCGCCCCGAGCAGGGGGTGCCGGTCTTCGTGGGCTATCTGATCGGCACGGTCTGCACCGTCCCGGCCGCGGCCTTCATGTCGCTGACCGAGCGCAGCCGCTGGGGCACCGCGGTCGTCGCGGCCGGCGGAGTGATCCTGGCCGTGCTGGAACTGCGGCTGTACGACATCTGGGGAGCCGGTCATGGCTGAGGACACCACCGCGGGCGGCACGAAGGCCGCGGCGGAGACGGCGACGGACCCGGCGGCCGCGGGGCAGCCCGCGGGCGGGCGGCTCGGGCAGGGGCCCGGGCGGCTGCTGCTGTGGTTCTACGGGGTCTTCACGGTGGCCGCGCTCTCGCGCTCGATCGTGCAGATCTCGACCAAATTCCACGAGGCGCCGCTGGCGTACGTGCTGTCCCTCGCGGCGGGCGTCGTCTATGCGGTCATCACCGTCGCGCTGTGGCGGGGCGGGGAGCAGGCCCGCAGGGTCGCGCTGGTGTCCTGCTCGGCCGAGCTGGTCGGGGTGGTCACGGTGGGCATCCTCACCGTGGCGGACTCCTCGGCCTTCCCCGACCAGACCGTGTGGTCGGACTTCGGCGTCGGCTACGTCTTCCTGCCGCTGCTGCTGCCGGTCATGGGCCTGCTGTGGCTGCGCCGCTCCGCACGCGAGGCGTCCACCGCGGCCTGAGGCCGGTGTCCGGTCCCGGGACCCGGACGCGGCGGCGCCGTCGGCGCCGCGCCCGGGTCCGTACGGGTCAGGCGGAGGCAGCGAAGGGCGCCTGCTCCGCGGGCTTTTCGAGGGTCACCATGCTCAGCCGCCGGGTGACCGGGCGGGCGGCGCCCACCTGGGAATACCCGAGCTTGCGGTACATCCGCAGGTTGACCTCGCTGCGGTGCCCGGTGGAGAGCTGGTAGACCTTGGCCTCCCGCTCGGCCGCGAGGCGGTCCTCCAGGGCGGCCAGCAGCCGCCCGCCGAGGCCGTGCCGCTGGAGCCGCGGGTGCACGATCAGCTTGCCGATCACGGCCGTTCCGTCCCCGTCGACGGTTCCCCGCACGGAACCGACGACCTCGGCGCCGAGGCGGGCCACCAGGACGCAGCCCTCGGCCAGTTCGGCGCGCAGCTCGTCCAGGGTCTGGGTGAGAGGTTCGATGGTGTAGTCGCCGTAGATCTCCGCTTCGCTCTGGTAGCAGAGGTACTGGAGTTTCAGGATCTTTTCGGCGTCGCTCGCTTCCGCCGTAGAGATGGTCACGCTCATGCCCATGCGCGCAGGCCTCCCCTTCGAAATCCGTCCGGGCAGTCTGAGGGTGAGGTGTGCGCCCGGGACGTATGCCTGAACGGAGTCGGCGCGGTCGGTGCCGTCTCCGTGGCGCCGATGATCGCACAAACGTCCCTGCCGGTCAGTGACTTGTCACTGACCGATCCAGGCTCCGCCGGGCGTGCAAAGGGTGCCCACTGCCGCCGGCTGTTTACCGTGCATTACCCCTTCCCACCGGGGATCCAACCCTCGAATTCAGGATCGATCGCAGGCATCCCAGGCAGCGCGAGCGCAGCGGCCCCACACTGCCCTGTGAGATTCCCAACTCCCGGGAGATTTCCCGGTATGTGGGATCGGAGCCGGACATCAGCACGGCCAGCAGCCGCGGGCAGTCACCCGGCAGCGCGGGTACGGCGGCCAGCAACGCGCGCAGCGCGACGGCGGCCTCGGCCCGCTCCTCGACGTTGTGCCGCCCTTGCCCGGCGCGCGGCGGGGGCCCCGCCGCGCGGTCGGCGTACGGGCCCTCGCAGGCGCCCCGCGCCTCGGCCGCGAGCGCCGCGGCCCGCACCTGCGCGGCGAGCCACCCGGCGGGCTCGGCGGGGGTGTGGCCGGTCTCCAGCAGCCGTACCCACACGTCCTGTTCGAGGTCCTCCGCGTCGGCGGCGCCCGGATCGGCCTCGTAGTGGGCCTGCTCGGTCGATGCGGCAACGCAGCGAGGTGCCGTGCCGGGCGTCGCAAGCCGGTGAACCCTCCCGGTCACAGCACCGGCCCGCGCTGCCGCGGTGGCCCACGACGGTCGGCACCGGCGGCTGCGGGGCGCCGTGCCCCCCGCCGCCGCTCTGCGCGGGCCGGGGCTGCGCCGCGGCGGCAGGGGCCGCGCCGAGCGCCGCCGCGGACAGCAGGGCGCGCCTGCCGGGGGCCGTTGTGCGCTGGTCATCCGCCATGCGCGCATCGTGCCGCCGGCGGCTCGCGTACGGCCGACGACCTGCGGAACACATCCGTAACACGCGTCAACAGTGGATGCCTTTCGCGTGAACCCGACGTGCGGCGGGCCCGGGGGCGCAAGTATCGTCCTGGTGTACATACGGACCGGTAGGGTCCGGTCGGCCCGACGGTGCGAAGCGGAGGAACGCGGTGTCCCGCAGTGTGCTCAAGGTGATTCTCGGACTGCTCATGCGGGTCCTCTACCGCCCGGTCGTCGAGGGCGCGCAGGACATCCCGGGCGACGGGCCGGTGATCCTGGCGGGCAACCACGTGACCTTCATCGACTCGATCTTCCTGTCGCTGGCGGTCAAGCGGCAGGTGTACTTCATCGGCAAGGACGAGTACGTCACCGGCAAGGGCGTCAAGGGCCGGCTGATGGCGTGGTTCTTCACCACCTGCGGCATGATCCCGGTGGACCGGGACGGCGGGCACGGCGGTGTCGCGGCGCTGATGACCGGACGCCGGGTGCTGGAGGAGGGCCGGATCTTCGGGATCTACCCCGAGGGCACCCGCTCCCCCGACGGCCGCCTCTACCGCGGCCGCACCGGTGTCGCCCGGCTGGCGCTCATGACCGGCGCGCCGGTCGTGCCGTTCGCCATGGTCGGCACCGACAAGGTGCAGCCCGGCGGCTCCGGCATGCTCCGCATCGCCCCGGTCGCCATCCGCTTCGGCCGCCCGCTGGAATTCGCCCGCTACGACGGCATGGACCGCGACCGCTACGTGCTGCGGGCCGTCACCGACGAGGTGATGAGCGAGGTCATGCGCCTCAGCGGCCAGGAGTACGTGGACATGTACGCGACCAAGGCGAAGGCCGCGTAACCTCCCGCTGCCCCGCTCCGGGGCGACCGCGCGCCCCGGCCCGGAACCGTCCGGCGGAACTGCGGCGTCGTCCCCGGCACCTGACGACTCCTGGGTGAGGGGGCCCGCGGTGCGCCTCGGCTTACGGTACGGACTGACGGGAGCGGCGCTCGCCGCCGCGCTGCTGCTGGCCGGGTGCACCTCGGGCGGCGGGGCCGCGCCGCGGCGGACCGCGGGCGGCACCGCCTCGCCGCCCACGACCGCCGCCCCTGCCGCCCCCTCCCCCGCCGCGAGCGACTGCGGCCCGGCGCCGGAGAGCTACCGCCCGGCGGGGCCGCCGCCGGCACCCGGGCACATGCCCACGGGCTCGACGATGGCGAGGATCGTCCAGCGCGGCCGGCTGATCGCCGGGGTGGACCAGAACTCGTACCTCTTCGGCTACCGCGACCCGCTGACAGGCGCGCTGGACGGCTACGAGATCGACGTGCTGGAGCGGATCTCGACGGCGCTGTTCGGCCGCCCGGACCGCATCCAGTTCCGCACGATCTCCTCCGCCCAGCGCATCCCGGTGCTGACGACCGACCCGCATCCGGTGGACATCGTGATCGACTCGATGACCATCACGTGCGACCGCTGGCGGCAGGTCGCCTTCTCCAGCGACTACATGGACGCCGGGCAGCGGGTGCTGGTGCCCAGGACGTCGACCGCCGAGTCCGTCCGCGACCTGGCGGGGAAGAAGGTGTGCGCGGCGGACGGCACGACGTCGATCGACACGCTGCGGGGCCTGCGGCCGGCGGTGACGCCGGTGGGTGTGAAGGACTGGACGGACTGCCTGCTGCTGATGCAGCTGGGCCAGGTGGACGCGGTGTCCACCGACGACACCATCCTGATCGGGCTGCAGCGCCAGGACCCGAACACCAAGCTGATCGGACCGCGCTTCACCGCCGAACCGCACGGTATCGCGATGCAGCCGCGGCAGACGGACTTCGTGCGGTTCGTCAACGCGGTGCTGGAGCAGATGCGCCAGGACGGCTCGCTCAAGGCACTGGCGCAGAAGTGGCTCGACGACGGCGCCACCTTCGGACCGCCGCCGGCCGTCTACCGCGACTGACCGGCCGCCGCGCGGTGCGCGCCGGCCGGTCGGTCGCCGGGTGCGGCTACTGCTCGGCCCGCGCCCATGCGTGCTGTACGGCCAGGTCCGCCTTGACCTCGGCGAGCTGCGCGGCGACCGCGCTGGGGGCGGTGCCGCCGCGGGCGCTGCGGGCCGCGAGCGCGCCGCGGACGTCGAGCACCTCGCGGACCTGGGGCGCCAGGTGCGGGGAGATCTTCGCGAACTGCTCGTCGGTCAGCTCGTGCAGCTCGATGCCCTCGGCCTCGCAGGTCGTGACGCACTCGCCCGCGACCTCGTGCGCGACCCGGAAGGGCACGCCCTGCCGTACCAGCCACTCGGCGATGTCGGTCGCGAGCGAGAAGCCCGCGGGGGCCAGCTCGGCCATCCGGTCGGTGTGCACGGTCAGCGTGGCCATCATCCCGGTGAAGGCCGGGAGCAGCACCTCCAGCTGGTCGATGGAGTCGAAGACCGGCTCCTTGTCCTCCTGGAGATCCCGGTTGTAGGCCAGCGGCAGCGCCTTGAGGGTGGCCATCAGCCCGGTCAGGTTGCCGATCAGCCGGCCGGACTTGCCGCGCGCCAGCTCGGCGATGTCGGGGTTCTTCTTCTGCGGCATGATCGACGAGCCGGTGGAGAAGGCGTCGTGCAGCGTCACGAAGGAGAACTCCTTGGTGTTCCACAGGATCACCTCCTCGGCGATCCGGGAGATGTCCACGCCGATCATGGCGGTGACGAAGGCGAACTCCGCGGCGAAGTCGCGCGAGGCGGTGCCGTCGATGGAGTTGCCGACCGAGCCGCCCTCGAAGCCCAGGTCGCGGGCGACGGCCTCGGGGTCCAGGCCGAGCGAGGAGCCGGCGAGCGCGCCCGAGCCGTACGGCGAGACGGCGGTGCGGGTGTCCCACTGCCGCAGCCGCTCGGCGTCCCGGGACAGCGCCTGGGCGTGCGCGAGCACGTGGTGGGCGAAGAGCACCGGCTGGGCGTGCTGGAGGTGGGTGCGGCCGGGCATGACGGCCTCGGGGTGCGCCTCGGCCAGGCCCACCAGCGCGTCCTGGAGCTCGGCGAGCAGGCCGCCGACGGTCCGGGCGTGGTCGCGCAGGTACATCCGGAAGAGGGTGGCGATCTGGTCGTTGCGGGACCGGCCGGCCCGCAGCTTGCCGCCCAGTTCCGGGCCGACGCGCTCGATCAGGCCGCGCTCCAGCGCGGTGTGCACGTCCTCGTCGGCGACGGTGGCGGTGAAGTCGCCCGCGGCGACGTCGCTCTCCAGCCGGTCGAGCCCGGCGATCATCCGGTCCAGCTCGTCCGCGCTGAGCAGCTCGGCCCGGTAGAGGACCCGGGCGTGCGCACGCGACCCCGCGATGTCGTACGGCGCGAGCCGCATGTCGAAGTGCACGGAGGCGGACAGCTTCTCCAGTGCCGCGGACGGTCCGTCGGCGAACCGCGAACTCCAGAGCTTGCCCGCTCCCTGCTGCTCGGCGCTCACAGTGAAACTCCCTCTCGACGGTGCATACGCTCGTTAGCATAAGTATGCACTCCAGCGTATGAATCGTCAAAGCTGCAGGTCCGAGGCCTGGCGCAGCGGCTCAGACCTCGCCCTGCGCCAGGCGCAGCAGATGGTCGGCGAGCTTCTGGCCACCGGCCGGGTCCCGGCTGATGAGGACGACGGTGTCGTCGCCCGCGATGGTGCCGAGGATGTCGTAGACCTCGGCGGTGTCGATCGCCGACGCGAGGAACTGCGCGGCGCCCGGCGGGGTCCGCACCACCACCAGGTTGGCCGACGCCTCCGCGGAGATGAGCAGCTCGCCGGCCAGCCGGCGCATCCGCTCCTCCTTGACGGACTCGCCGAGCGGCGCCTGCGGGGTGCGGAAGCCGCCCTCGGACGGGACGGCGTAGATCAGCTCCCCGTCGTTGGTGCGGATCTTGACCGCGCCCAGCTCGTCCAGGTCGCGGCTGAGCGTCGCCTGGGTGACGCTCAGCCCGTCGTCGGCGAGCAGCTTGGCGAGCTGGCTCTGGGACCGCACCGGCTGCCGGCCCAGGATGTCCACGATCCTGCGGTGCCGGGCCGTGCGGGTCTGCGGCACCGAGTGGCTGCCGCCGTGCTGCTGCGCCTCGCTCATCGTCGGGTCATTCTCCGTCCGGTCACTGCTGGTCCGCCGCGTGCGCCCGGTCCAGGATGCCGGGCAGCGCCTGGAGCAGCGCGTCCGTCTCGGCGTCGCCGACGATCAGCGGCGGCGCGAGCCGCACCGTGCCCGGCACGGCGGCGTTGACCAGGAAACCGGCGTCCTGAGCCGCCTGCTGGATCCGGGCGGACACGGGCTCGGTGAGCACGATACCGATCAGCAGGCCCGCACCGCGCACATGATCGACCAGCGGATGCCCGAGCGCCTCGATGCCGTCGCGCAGCTTCTCGCCCTGCCGCTTGACGTTGTCCAGCAGCCTGTCGTCCTCGATGGTGTCCAGCACCGCGAGCGCGGCCGCGCAGGAGACGGGGTTGCCGCCGAAGGTGGAGCCGTGCGCGCCCGGTGTGAAGAGGTCGGCCGCGGGCCCGAAGGCGAGGGTGGCGCCGATCGGCAGCCCGGCGCCGAGGCCCTTGGCGAGCGTCACCACGTCCGGCTGCACACCCTGGGCCAGGCACTCGGCCCAGTGCCCGGTCCGGCCGACGCCGGTCTGCACCTCGTCCAGCACGAACAGCGTGCCGGTCGCGGCGGTGATCTCCCGCACCTCCCGCAGGTAGCCCGCGGGCGGCACCACGACGCCGTTCTCGCCCTGGATCGGCTCGACGATCACCAGCGCGGTGTCGGTGTCCACCACGGCCCGCAGCGCGTCGGCGTCCCCGAACGGGACGTGCACGACGTCGCCGGGCAGCGGCTCGAACGCCTGCCGCTTCTTCGGCTGGCCGGTCAGCGCGAGCGAGCCCATGGTGCGGCCGTGGAAGGCGCCCTCGGTGGCGACCATCTTCGTCCGGCCGGTGAGCCGGCCCAGCTTGAAGGCCGCCTCGTTGGCCTCGGCGCCGGAGTTGGAGAAGTAGACCCGGCCGGGCCTGCCGAAGATCTGCAGCAGCCTCTCGGCGAGGGCGACCGGGGGCTCGGCGACGAAGAGGTTGGAGACGTGGCCGAGCGTGCCGATCTGCCGGGTGACCGCCTCGACGACCGCGGGGTGTGCGGTGCCGAGCGAGTTGACGGCGATGCCGCCGAGGAAGTCCAGGTAGACCTTGCCGTCGGCGTCCCACAGCCGGGCGCCCTCGCCGCCGGCCAGCGGCAGCCGGGGGGTGCCGTAGTTGTCCATGAGCGCGCCCTGCCAGCGGGCGGTCAGGGCCTCGTTCCCGGTCATGTTCTCGGTCGTGCTGCCGGTGGCGGCTGTGTCGGTGGCGGTCACCGTGCTCCCCCTTCTGCTGCTGCGGTCGTCTGCTCGGGTACGTACTCGGTGGCGCGCAGGGCCGGCGCCGGCGGTTCGTCGGGGACGACCATGGTGCCGATCCCCTCGTCGGTGAAGATCTCCAGCAGGATCGAGTGCTGGACCCGGCCGTCGATGACGCGCGCGGTGTGCACGCCGTTGCGCACGGCGTGCAGGCAGCCCTGCATCTTCGGGACCATGCCGCTGGACAGGTCCGGCAGCAGCTTCTCCAGCTCGCTCGCGGTGAGCCGGCTGATCACCTCGTCGCTGTTCGGCCAGTCCTCGTAGAGGCCCTCGACGTCGGTGAGGACCATCAGCGTCTCGGCGCCCAGCGCGGCCGCGAGCGCGGCGGCGGCGGTGTCGGCGTTGACGTTGTAGACATGGCCGTCGTCGGCGGAGCGGGCGATCGAGGAGACGACCGGGATACGGCCGTCGGCCAGCAGCGCGTCGATCGCGCCGGTGTCGATCGCGGTGATCTCGCCGACCCGGCCGATGTCGACCGCGGCGCCGTCGATCACCGGCTGGTGCTTGACCGCGGTGATGGTGTGGGCGTCCTCGCCGGTCAGGCCGACCGCGAGCGGGCCGTGCTGGTTGAGCAGCCCGACCAGCTCGCGCTGCACCTGTCCGGCCAGCACCATCCTGACCACGTCCATGGCCTCGGGCGTGGTGACCCGGAGCCCTGCGCGGAATTCGCTGACGAGGCCGTGGCGGTCGAGCGCGGCGCTGATCTGCGGGCCGCCGCCGTGCACGACGACGGGCTTCAGGCCGGCCTGCCGCAGGAACACCACGTCCTGTGCGAAGGCGGCCTTGAGGGCCTCGTCGACCATGGCGTTGCCGCCGAACTTGATCACCACGACCCGGCCGTTGTGCCGGGTCAGCCAGGGCAGCGCCTCGATCAGGACCTGGGCCTTGGGGAGCACGGCGTGCTTGCGGGTGCTGCGTGTCGTCGTCATGAGCTGTAGGCGCTGTTCTCGTGGACGTAGTCGGCGGTCAGGTCGTTGGTCCAGATCGCGGCGGAGGCGTCGCCCGCGGCGAGGTCGGCGGTGACGACGACCTCCCGGAAGCGCATGTCGACCAGCTCGCGGTCGT
Source organism: Streptomyces sp. NRRL F-5123 (assembly GCF_000721495.1). GTDB lineage: Bacteria > Actinomycetota > Actinomycetes > Streptomycetales > Streptomycetaceae > Actinacidiphila. Next base: position 240,934 of record NZ_JOHY01000008.1, on the reverse strand, counting down.
CGCCGACCTGGCCGTTCCGGCACACCCAGACGCCGTTGATGGCGACGTTGAGCCGGTCCGGGTCGAAGGTGGCGGAGGTGGTGCCGATCGCGGACAGCACCCGGCCCCAGTTGGGGTCCTCGCCGTGGATGGCGCACTTGAGCAGGTTGCTGCGGGCGATCTGGCGGCCGACGTCGACCGCCTCGTCCTCGGTCGCGGCGTTCACGACGTCGATCCGGATGTCCTTGCTCGCGCCCTCGGCGTCGCCGATGAGCTGCCGGGCGAGGTCCGCGCACACCGTCCGTACGGCCTCGGCGAACTCCGGCAGGTCCGGGGTGACGCCGGAGGCGGCGGAGGACAGCAGCAGCACGGTGTCGTTGGTGGACATGCAGCCGTCGGAGTCGGCCCGGTCGAAGGTGACCCGGGTGGCCTCGCGCAGCGCCTTGTCCAGCGCGGGGGCGTCCACGGCCGCGTCGGTGGTGAGCACCACCAGCATCGTGGCCAGGCCCGGGGCGAGCATGCCCGCGCCCTTGGCCATGCCGCCGACCGTCCACCCGGCGGGGCTGGTCACCACGGCGGTCTTGTGCACGGTGTCGGTCGTCTTGATGGCGATGGCCGCCTTCTCGCCGCCGTGCTCCGACAGCTCGCCGGCCGCCCGCTCCACGCCGGGCAGCAGCTTGTCCATCGGGAGCAGCAGGCCGATGAGCCCGGTGGAGGCCACCGCGACCTCGCCGGCGCTGTGCCCGAGCACCTCGGCCGCCTTCTCGGCGGTGGCGTGCGTGTCCTGGAAGCCCTTGGGGCCCGTGCAGGCGTTGGCGCCGCCGGAGTTGAGCACGACCGCGGTGACCGCGCCGCCCTTGAGCACCTGCTCCGACCAGAGCACGGGCGCGGCCTTCACCCGGTTGGAGGTGAAGACACCCGCGGCGGCGCGGCCCGGCCCGTCGTTCACCACCAGGGCGAGGTCGGGGTTGCCGTTCTCCTTGATCCCGGCGGCGATGCCCGCCGCCCGGAATCCCTTCGCAGCGGTCACACTCATGGCGCGACTCCGATCGTGGTCAGCCCGGTCGTCTCGGGCAGTCCGAGGGCGATGTTCATGCTCTGCACCGCGCCGCCCGCGGTGCCCTTGGTCAGGTTGTCGATGGCGCTGATCGCGATGATCCGGTGCGCCGCCTCGTCGAAGGCCACCTGGAGCTGGACGGCGTTGGAGCCGTACACCGAGGCGGTCGCGGGCCACCGGCCCTCGGGCAGCAGGTGCACGAACGGTTCGTCGCCGTACGCCTTCTCGTACGCGGCGCGCACGTCCGCGGCCGTGACGCCGGGGGCGGCCTTGGCGGTGCAGGTGGCGAGGATGCCGCGGGGCATCGGCGCGAGCGTCGGTGTGAAGGACACCGCGACCCGGGTGCCGGCCGCCGCGCTGAGGTTCTGGATCATCTCCGGGGTGTGCCGGTGGCCGCCGCCGACGCCGTACGGGCTCATCGAGCCCATCACCTCGGAGCCCAGCAGGTGCGGCTTGGCCGCCTTGCCCGCGCCCGACGTGCCGGACGCGGCGACGATCACGGCCTCCGGCTCGGCGAGCGCGGCGGCGTACGCGGGGACGAGCGCGAGCGACACCGCGGTCGGGTAGCAGCCCGGCACCGCGATCCGCCGGCTCCCGGCGAGCACGGCCCGCGCCCCCGGCAGCTCGGGCAGCCCGTAGGGCCATGTCCCGGCGTGCGGCGAGCCGTAGAAGCGCTCCCAGTCGGCGGCGTTCTCCAGCCGGAAGTCGGCGCCCATGTCGATGACGAGGGCGTCCTCCCCCAGCTGCTCGGCCACGGCCGCGGACTGCCCGTGCGGCAGCGCGAGGAAGACCACGTCGTGCCCGGCGAGCGCCTCCGCGGAGGTCGGCTCCAGCACCCGGTCCGCGAGCGGCAGCAGATGCGGCTGGAGCCCGCCGAGTCGCTGCCCGGCGTTGGAATTCCCGGTCAGCACCCCGATCTCGACCTCCGGGTGCCCGACCAGCAGCCGCAGCACCTCACCGCCCGCATACCCGCTCGCTCCGGCAACCGCCGCGCGCAATGCCATCGAAACCCTCCTCATCGATGGCATGACTATACGGCGAGCCGCACTTTTATGCAAAGATCTTTGCGAGACCCCCGCGCGCGAGGCACCGGGGGAACCCGCCCCGCGGGCGGCTCAGCCGTGGGCGAGGATCACCGTCACGGCCGCGAACTCCGCGAGGACCTGGACGGCGAGGGCCCACTGGCGCCCTCGGACGGTCGAGGCCATCAGCGTCGTGAGCCAGGCGGCACCGGCCAGGGCGGCACCCCACACGAAGAGCGACCAGGGCGGGGCCGGGTGGCACTGCTCGCCGTTCAGGGCGCAGTCGGACGCGCTGTCGCTGCTCATCGTCAGCAGGAAGATGCCCAGCGACAGGGGCACGAAGAGCACGGCCCACACGCAGGACCAGAGTCGGAGGTGGTCCTCGTCCGCGGCCACCGCGTACGAGGACTTCGAGGAACGCCGGGTCGTCGTCATGCGTCCATTCCACGGGGCCGGCGGCCGCAGCGCACCGTCCCGCGTACTCAGCCGCGGGTGCGTCCCGTACTCAGGTTTCACGGAGGCGGGCGTTCCCTGTATGCGGTCGGTAACAGATCACGGGGGTGCGCGAGTTGTGTCGGAGGCATATCGCATACTCGGCTTGCCGGCCGACAGCGAACGACGAGAGCACCGCGTACTGCGTACCACCGGGGGAAAGCCATGCACACACCTGCCCGCAGAAGCCGCACGATGTCCCGCGTACTCGCGGGTGCGGCGGTGGCCGCGGTGCTCACGGCCGCGGGGTGCCGGCCGGACGGGGCGGACTCGAAGGGCACCGACCGGCCGTCCGACCGGTCGGGCACCGCGACGTCCGCGCAGCCGTCCGGCCCGGACACGGCGGTCTCCACCGCGCCCGGCAGGAACACCGAGACCGACGGCGACGACGACACCGGCGAGCAGGCGCCCGCCTGCGGCCAGGACGACCTCACGTCCTCCGCGGCGAACGAGGACGGCCAGGGCCGCGAACCCCGGCACCTGCTCCTCGTCCTCACCAACACCGGCGACCGGACCTGTGCGGTCCACGGCTACCCCCAGGTGCGGCTGGGCACCTACTCCAAGTCGCCGGTCGAGGTGATCGAGGACAGCGACCCCGGCGCCCCCGCCGTCCTCTCCCCCGGCGACGACGTCTACGCCGCCCTCCTCGTCAACGGCGCCCGGACGGACACCTACGAGACGAAGGGCATCACGCTGCGCCTCCAGGGCGACAAGCCCGGCAGCACCGCGGGCGGCCCCATCTCCGTCACCCTGCCCGCGGTGGCCTCCTTCGACGAGGGCGCCCGCGTCACGTACTGGACGACGGCGCAGGGCTACGCGCTCGACTTCGTCATGTCCCGCTGACGTCCGGCCCCGGCCGCGTCACCGGCGGGTCGCGCGCAGGACGACGAACTTGGGGTCGGAGGACATCACGTCGCAGTTGCCGAAGAGACGGCGCAGCCGGGTGTGGTGGGCGAGGTGGCGGTTGGCGACGACCCACAGCTCGCCGCCGGGGCGCAGCGCCGCGCGGGCGGTGGCGAACATGCGGCGGGCGGTGGCGTCGGTGGTCGCGCGGTGCGAGTGGAAGGGCGGGTTGTTCAGGACGAGGTCCGCGCTGCCGGCGGGCACACCGGAGGCCACGTCGGCGACGACGAACTCCGCGCGGCTGGCCGGGTCGGCGGCGGCGCGGAAGGTCTCCTCGGCGGAGGCGACCGCCTGGTGGGACTCGTCGGTGAACAGCACGTCGGACTCCGGGTTGGCGACGGCCGCCGCGGTGCCGAGCACGCCGTTGCCGCAGCCGAGGTCGATGACCCGGTCCGGGCCCGTACGGTGCGGGAGGTGCGCGAGCAGCAGCCGGGTGCCGACGTCGAGGCGGTCGGCGCAGAAGACGCCGGCGTGGTTGGTGACCGTGGCGCCGGACATCGGGCCGATGCCGTCCGGCAGGGCGTAGCGCAGCGGCCACGGGCTGGGGGTGCGCGGCAGGGCGGGGTCGGGCGCGCAGTGGACGAGCCGGGCCTTGCGGACGGCGAGCGAGGTACGGGTCGGGCCGAGGATCTTCTCGAAGAGGGCGAGCGTCGAGGTGTGGATCTCGGTGACCATGCCCGCGCCGGCCACGACCGTGCCGGCGTGCACCGCGGGTGCGAGGGCGTGCAGCTGGTCCTCCAGCAGGCCCAGGCTCTTCGGCACGCGCACCAGCAGCAGGTCGATCCGCGCGGGCGGCGCCTCCCGGGTGGTGAGCAGCCGGACCCGCTCCCCGGCGCCGGCCCGCCGCAGGTTCGCGCGGGTGGCCTGCTGGCCGAGGAAGGAGTCGGAGATCTGCACCAGCTCGTCCGCGCCGGGCGCGGCCGCGAGCGCGGTGGCCAGCGCCCCCCACCGGTCGCCGAGCACCACGGTGGTGCTGCCGGGCTCACGGGTGGGGCCCTCCCCGGCGAGGTGCCGCAGCAGGTAGTCGTCGGCGGCGTCCCAGGCCCGCAGCTGGTCGCGGGGGTCCGCGGGGTGGCGTGTCAGGTCGAGGTCGCCCCACGGGGTGGTGAATCGGTGCATGGTCCCCCCAGCGTAGGGCCTGGGGCGGGCGGCCCTGACCGTACGCCTCAGGCCGCGTCCAGGCGGACGCGGGTGTCGGTGACGGGGGCCAGGTACGGGGCGGCGAGGCCGGGTTCCTCCTCGGCCAGGCGCTCCCACAGCGGGGCGGCCTCCCTCATGGCTTCCCGTGCCGCCGGGAGGTCCGCGTCCGCCAGCAGGCGGGTCCGGGCGTGGGCGTAGAGGGCGAGGGCCAGGTGCTCGCGGTCGGCGGCGGCGTGGCGGCCGGTGAGGTTGCGGCACAGGGTGACCGCCCGTGCGGTGGCGGCGAGGGCGTCGGCGAACCGGCGGGCCGCGGCGAGGCGCAGGCCGTGTTCGGCGAGGGCCACCGCGAGGACGGACTCCTCCTCCGCCGGATCCGCCCCCGCCGGGTCCTCCGACACGGCGACGGCCTCGGCGCACACGTCCAGGGCCTCGTCCGCCGTCCGGGGGTCCAGGGCCAGCAGCCGCCCGAGGCCGACGAGGGTCCAGGCGAGCAGCGGGCCGGCCGGGCCACGGGCCAGGGCGACGGCCTCGCGGGCGTGGCCGATCCCCTCGTCGAGGCGTCCGCGCTCTGCGAGGTGGGTGCCCAGGAGGGAGCGTGACATGCTCCGCAGGCCGTCGTACCCGGCCTCGGGCGGGAGCGTGCCGGACACCCGGGCGGCCCGCCGCAGCACCTCCTCGGCGTCCGGCAGACCGGCGTCGTGCAGCAGCCCGCCGAGCACGCACAGGCACTCGGCGAGCAGCGGCCGCTGTGCGTCGTCCTGCCGTGCGAGGCCGTCCAGCAGACGGGTGGCCTCCTCGGCGTCCGGCAGGGCGTCGGCGCGCAGGCCCAGCCGGAGCAGGCAGGCCACCCGCAGGGCCAGCCCGAGAGCCAGGCCGCCGGTCGCGTCCGCGGCGTCCCCGGCGGCGAGGTGCCGGTGCGCGGTCGCGGCCTTGGCCAGCGCGTCCGCCGCGTCCTGCGGGTGCCCCGCCGCGGAGAGCAGCTGCCCCAGGGTGAGCAGGCCCTGCGCGTACGCGCGCAGGGCCTGCGGGCCGCCGGAACGCGCGGCCACCCGCCCGCGGACGGCCACCGCCTCCCGCAACGCCTCCAGCGCCGCCGCCGGACGCCCGGCCTGCGACAGCACCCCCCAGTAGCCGGAGAGGGCCACGGCGTAGCGCGGTTCGTGCAGGACGGGGTCCTCCCGGGCGAGGTCGCGGTGCAGGCGTACGGCCTCGGCCGCCGACCGCACGGCCTCCTCCGTACGCCCCAGCGGGAGCAGGCAGCTCACCTCGTTGAGCAGGGCCGTGGCCAGGGAGGGACGCGCCCGGGGGGCCGTCGCGGTCCGGTCCGCCAGCACACGCTGCAGGCCGATCGCCTCGTCCACCGCCGCCAGTGCCTCCTCCTCGCGGCCGGCCCGGTGGAGCAGCAGGCACAGGTTGTTCAGGGCGGACGCCAGCTCGTGCTCCCCCGTGCCGGGGCGGCGCGCGGCGAGCTCGCGGTGCAGGCGTACGCACTCCTCGGCGGCGGTCAGCGCCTCACCCGGCTTCCCGGCCTCCTCCAGCCGCCCGGCGAGGGTGAGCAGGCTCATGGCGAGGTCGGCGGTGAAGACGTCCGGTTCCCTCTCGGCCAGCGCCGCGTACCGGTCGGCCGACTCCTGCGCGGCGGCGGCCGCCTCGGCGACGTGCCCGGCGTCGGAGAGCTGGTTCGCGTAGGTGTTGAGGGTGTTGGCCAGTTCGTGGCCGTACGCGGCCGGCTCCACGTCGGCCAGCTGCCGCAGGACGTCCACCGCCTCGGCGGCGTAGGGCAGGCTCTCCTCGGTCCGGCCGGTGTCGCCCAGGTCGATCGCGAGGCTGTTGAGGCTGCGGGCGAGGTCGGCGAGGGAGGAGCCGGAGCGGCCGGAGGCCAGCCGGCGGCGGATCGCGAGGGCCTCCCGGGCGGCCTCCAGCGCCTTGTGCGGCCGCCCCGCCCGGCCCAGGCAGTCCGACAGCGTCGACACGGCCCGGGCGAGACCCGGCAGATGCGCGTCGGGACGCTCCTCGGCCAGCGGCCGCAGGCGCCGCACCGCCTCCTGGCTCGCGGCGAGCGCCGCGTCGAGGTGTCCGCAGTCCTTCCGCCATATCGCCTGGTTGTTGAGGGCCGCCGCGAGGCCGGCGCGGGCGGTCTCACCGTGCACGTCGGCGAGCGGGCGCCGGATGCGGACCTCCTCGTCGACCGCTGCGAGCGCCGCCTCGGGCCTGCCGCTGTTCCCCTCGGCGAAGGCCAGGGCGCCCAGCCCGTGGGCCACGTACGTCCAGGAGTCGTCGGTCTCCGGCCGCCCGGCAGCGAGCTCGCGGTAGAGGCGCACCGACGCGCGGGCGGGTTCGAGGGCCTCGTCGCGCCGTCCCGCGCGCCCGGCCGTGACCGACAGGTTGTGCAGGACGGCCGCGAGCTCCGGCCGGTACGCCGCCGGGTCGTCCGCGGCGAGTCCCTCGTAGATCCGCCGGGCCTCGCACGCGGCCGCGTACGCCCGCCCGACCTCCCCCGCGTCGCCGAGACGGCCGGTGAGCCGGCGCAGCGTCAGGGCCAGTTCGGGCAGGACCGCCGGGTCGTCCGCGGCCCGGACGCGGAGCACTCCGGCGAGCCGCCCGGTCACACCGGCGGCGAGCGGGGCGAGCGTGTGCGTCTGCTCCGGCAGGTGGCCGGCCAGCCGCAGCAGGTCGTCGTACGTGGCGGCGGGCGCGTCCGCGATCCGCTGCAGGGCCGCCACCAGCGGCGCCGGCCGCTCCGCCTGGGTGGCGACGTCGACCGCGGGCCGCTCCAGCACGTCGCCGCGGCGGACGCACAGCTCGCAGAGCGGGGCGTCGAGCGTGCCGCGGACGGCGGGGTGGGCGGCGGCCCGTGCGTAGACCGTCAGCAACCGGGCGGCCTGCGCGGAGGTCACGCCGTCCGCGGTGTCCCGCGCGCCGCCCAGCAGCTCGCCGGCCAGCCGGGCGTTGCCGGTCAGCCGTTCGGCCACGAAGAACTCGGCGAGCCGGTCCGGGAGCAGCGCGCCCCACGCGCCGCCGTCGCGCGGCGGGTAGAGGGCGGCGATCCACTCGGCGAACGCCTGGTGCTGCTCCGGGCCCAGGGGGCGGAGGGCGGAGATCCGGCCCAGCAGCCGCTGCCCCTGGAAGGGGTCGTCGGCGCCGCACAGGAAGGCCGCGGCGAGCGCGTCCTCCAGCGACGTCTCGCGCGCCGCCAGCCCGTAGCGGCGCGCGGCGGCCTCCCAGTACTTGGACTCGTGGTCCAGCAGCCGCCGCTCCACCGGCCCGGACGCACCGGGCGGGCCGCCGGGGATGAGGGCGGCGTCCAGCAGATCCGCCAGGGCGGTCATGTGAAGGGTGAGGGCCGTGTCCGCGCCGGGTGCCGCGGCCCCGCCGCCGCGGGCGGCGGCCACCTGCCGGGCGAGCGCGTCCCACTTGCGGTAGCGGTGCCCGCGCACCCGCGGCAGCGCGCGGGCGAGGGCGTCCACTGCCGCGTCGTACGCCCCGGCACGGCCGCCGGGCCCGGGCACGAGCGGGGGGAGCGCGGTCACCGGCATACCGTCGAGGAGGTCCCGGGTGTCGCGGCTCTCCCGGCGAGCCGCCCGCCACCAGTCGCCGTCCGCCGTCCTGGCCAGCAGCAGGATCCGTAACGGGACGGTGCCGGGGCGGCGGACCAGCGTCTTCAGCAGCCCGGTCAGCTGGTCGACGCGCGTCTCGGCGTAGTCGACGACCACGAGCAGCGGCACGGCCGTGTCGCCGAGCGCCGTCAGGTCGGCGGCCGTGGCGTCGGCGTCCGGCCACACGACTGCCGCACCACCACGCTCCAGCCGGTCCGTCAGCTCCAGGGCCAGCCGGGTCTTGCCCTGGCCGCCGGGGCCGTGCAGCAGCCGCACCCCGAGGCCGGGCTCGGCGCACCAGCGGAGCAGGTCGGCGAGCAGGTCCTCGCGGCCCTGGAAGGGCACCACCGCGTGCTCGGCCTCCAGCAGCGCGGCCGGGGAGGCGAGTGGCCGCGTCCGGGGGCGGCGGCCCCCGGTCCGATGTGTCGTCAGCCGCTGCCACTCGGCGGGCTCCGGTACGGTCCCCAGCCCGTGGGCCTCGACGATCCGGCGGAACTCCGGGTCGCTGAGCAGGACGTAGGCGGGCACCACCTCCACCCGGGTGTACGTGAGGGCGCCGAAGTCCTGGGCGACGACGGCGGTGAGCAGGTCTCCGCAGAAGAGGGAGGCCCCGGACAGCCCGGACAGCGGCGAGAACGGGCGCCCCCCGTCGCCCGTACGGGCCTCGGCGCGCTCGTCCAGGCGCATCAGATGCCGGTTGTTGGCGGAGCGGTCCGTCCGGTTGACCGTTCCGTCCAGCCGCAGCAGGTCGGGCGCCCCCAGCTGCACGAACCACGGCAGCCCCGTGGTGGCGCAGGGCGTACCGGACGCGTGGGTGACCAGCCGCCCCCACCGCACCGGCGGTACCGGCCACGGCGGCCGGGCGCCGGGCGCATCGACGCGGAGGAGGGCCGCGTCGTCCCGGGCGTGCGGGGTGCCGCGCCACAGCACCGTGGCGGGGTGCCGTCCCCGCTCCCCGCGGGCGCCGCGGACCCGGGAGACGGTCACCGTCGCGCCCGGCCCGGGCACCACGTGCGCGGACGTCAGCACCAGGCCCGGGGCGATCAGATACCCCGAGCCCCGGCGCCGGGTGCTCTCCCCCGCGGCCACCTCCACGTCCATGACCAGATCGCTGTCCACCCTGCCCCGCTCCCCCGGGCCTCCGGCCGCCCCGCGTCAGTCGTCGATACGGCCGGGGAAGTCGTCCGCCCCGAAGAACGCGTCACGCCCCCCGCTGATGGGCAGCGGCCGTCCGTCCCGGCCCTGCGGCTGGAGGGTCAGCCGCACGCGGTGCGTCCGCGTCCGCCCGCTGCCCGCCTCCGCGTCACCGGAGACCACCCACGCCTTGAACCCCGCCCGAGCCCGGGCGTCGGCGCGCAGCTCCACGGTGAACTCCAGCTCGATCGGCCCCACCTGGAAGGTGATGTCCTGCCCGGCCCCGCGCGCGACCGCTCTCGTCAGCTCGTCCCGCAACTCGGCCACCGCGTCGGCCAGTTCGATCTCCACGCCCGCTCCCCCCATGACGACGCGTCAACGGTACAAGCGTGCGGGGGCGAGGGGCGGGCGATCGCGGCATTCGCCTACGGGGTGCGCACCCGGCGGGTGTAGTGGTCGGCGACCACCCGGCTCATCGCCCCCAGCGGGTCGGCAGCGACCTGGGTGGCGGAGAAGAAGACGTTGCCGCGCACCTCGGGGTGGTCCGCGTCGAAGGTGAGGTGCCGGGACAGCTCCGCGGGGTCCTGCCAGGGGACGGGCTGTCCGGCCACGCCGACCTTGTAGAGGGCCTCCCCGACGTAGAGCCGGACCGGGGTCCCCCGCACGACGTCCGACCACCACGGGACGAGGACGGCGTAGTCGGCCGCGGTGAAGCCGATGTTCCAGTAGACCTGCGGCACGATGTAGTCGATCCAGCCGCGCTTCACCCAGCCGCGGGTGTCGGCGTGCAGGTCGTCGTACGTCTGCACGCCCGCCGTCGTGGCCGAGCCGAGCGGGTCGCTGGCCGCGTTGCGCCACACGCCGAAGGGGCTGATGCCGAACTGCGTCCCCGGGCGGATCGCCTTGATACGGGCGGCGGTCTCCAGGACCAGCAGGTCGGTGTTGTGCCGGCGCCACGCGTCGCGGTCGGGGAAGCCGGCGCCGTACGCGGCGTAGGCGTCGTCGTCGTCGAAGACCTGGCCGGCGACCGGGTAGGGGTAGAAGTAGTCGTCCCAGTGCACGGCGTCCACCGGGTAGCGGCGGACCGCGTCGAGCATCGCGTCCTGCACGAAGCGGCGGACCTCCGGCAGGCCGGGGTTGTAGTAGAGCTTGCCGCCGTACGGCACCGCCCACTGCGGGTTGAGCCGCGCGGGGTGGGTGGGGGCGAGCCGGCTCGGGTCGTCGCTGTTCGCGATCCGGTAGGGGTTGAACCAGGCGTGCAGCTCCAGCCCGCGGCGGTGCGCCTCGCGGACGGCGGTGCCGAGCGGGTCCCAGCCGGGGTCGCGGCCCTGGGTGCCCGTCAGGTACTCCGACCAGGGCTCGTAGGCGGAGGGCCAGAACGCGTCGGCGGTCGGGCGGACCTGGAACATCACGGCGTTCAGCCGGCGTTCGACGGCGAGGTCGAGGAGGTCGAGCAGTTCCTGCCGCTGCTGGGCGGGCGCGAGGCCCGGGGCGGAGGGCCAGTCCGTGTTCGCGACGGTCGCGATCCACATCCCCCGCAGCTCCCTGCGCGGGGTGCGCACTCCGCCGCCCGCTCCCGCGTCCTGAGCCGCACGGTCGCTCCCCGCACCGCCGCTCGCCGCTGCGGCCGAGCCCGGCACGATCGCAGCCGCCGCGACGCCTGCCGCTCCGGCGGTGAGCGATCTCCGTGAGAGCGAACCCATTGCTTCCTCCTGCTCGTGACGCCGGGTCATGATCGGGCCCCGGCCCCGTCCATCCCTGCCCTCTTCTCCCCCTCCCGAACCCCCGCTCCCACCAGCCCCTGGCGGGGGGTTCCGCGACCCTGCGGCGGGTGGTGGGCCGGTCGCGCGACCCGCCACCGGCGGAAGGCCGCGCGGGGCTCCGCGACAGGCAGCCCGGGGCGCGCCGGGGACCGCCGGCCGGCGGAAGGGGCCGGGTCGCTCAAATGGGGGAACGGCACGCGTGATGCGGGCGTGGCGGCATGCGGAGGGGCCAGAATCAGGACGACGTCCCAGAGCCGCAAGGGGGAGCCGGCTGGATGAGCCAGAAGCGAACCTCGCGCGGCCTGACCCGCGCGCACTGGGCCCTGCTCCCCGCAGGGTGGACCGCGGCGATGGGCCTGCTCGCCTGGCAGGTGCCGGACGGCTCCGACGTGCTCCCGGCCCTGGCCGCGGCCCCTGCGCTGACGGCCGCCGTCGGCGCCCGCCGGCTCGCGGTGCTGGGCAGCGGAGGGCTCGCGCTCGCCGCGATGGGCGCCGACATCGCGACCGACCAGGTCAACGGCCCCGGCCCGGCCGCGGGGACGGCGGGCGCGGTGCTGACCGTGCTGGCCGCCGGGATGTGGACGGCGGGCCGCCGCTCCGCGCTCGGCGCCGAGCTGGACCGCGCCCGGGAGATCGCCGCCGCCGCGCAGCAGGTGCTGCTGCCCGCACTGCCGCGCCGCCTCGGCGACGTGACGGTCACCGGCGAGTACGTGTCGGCGAGCCTCGACGCCCGGATCGGCGGCGACTTCTACGAGGCCGTCGCCACCCCCTTCGGCGTCCGCGCCCTGATCGGCGACGCGCGCGGGCACGGCCTGCCCGCGATCGGCCTGGCCGCGGCGCTGCTGGGCTGCTTCCGGGAGGCCGCGCACCAGGAGCCGGAGCCGGCGGGCGTGGTGCGCCGGCTGGACGGGGCGCTGCGCCGCCACCTGCTGGAACGCGTCGCCGCGGAGGCGGTCCGCGGCGAGGTCTCGGACGCGGCCGAGGAGTTCGCGACGCTCCAGCTGGTGCAGATCGACGACGACGGCACCCTTCTGGTGGTCAACTGCGGCCATCCCGCCCCGTACGTCCTCGGTCCGCGCACCGGGCCGCTGCCGATGGGCGATCCGCTGCCGCCGCTCGGGCTGTTCGACGCGCCGCGCATACAGGTGCCGGTCAGCACGGGGCGGCTGGAGCCGGGTGAGGGCCTGCTGCTGCACACCGACGGGGTGACGGACACCCGGGACGCCGCCGGGCGCTACTTCCCGCTGCCCGACACCCTGAACGCGATGGCCGCCCGCCGGGTGCGCGGCACGGAGGTCGCCGAGCTGCTGCGGGACGCGGTGGTCCGGCACGCCGGGGGCCGCTGCGCGGACGACGTCGCCGTCCTGGTGCTGCTGCGCGACGGCTCCCCGCGCCCCGCGGTGCCGCGCGGTACGGCGCTGTCCGCGTCGTAGCCGCGGCGGGCTGCCGCGGCCGGCGGTGGTGGCCCGGCGCGTGGACCGCCACCGGCTCCGCCTCGACGTCGCAGGGGGCACGGGCGAACTGGGGCGAGAAGGGGCGCCCGCTCGGCCGGGGCGGGCACCCCTCGACGACGACGTGGACCGGGGTGGGCCTCGGGGGCTGTCGCCGACGCCGCCGGTGTGGAAGAGGCGGCACCGCTCCCGGTCGACCTCGTAGTACGCGTCGTGGCGTACGAGGGGCGCCTTTGCGTCCCCCTCCGACGGCGCGCGGATCCTCACCCGCCCGGCCGGTCCCCGGCTGCCGCGGCGGCGCGGCCGCGGGAGGGTGGACGAGGTCGATGACGTCGTCCGAAGGAGTACGGGCGTGACCGAGCAGCCCGCGAGCGGTGCCGACGGCGGGGCCCCGCCCGAACCGCAGCTCCAGGCCCGGCCGCAGGCACGGCCCGCACCGGAGGCGCCCCCCGCAGCCCCCGCGCCTCCCGGGCCTCCCGGCCACCCGACGGTGATCGTCGACGGCCTGCACGTCGTCTACCGCATCCACGGCGCCGACGCCGGCCGCGGCAGCGCCACCGCCGCGCTGCGCCGTATCGTGCTGCGGCGCGGCTCGCCCGCCGTGCAGACCGTGCACGCCGTCAAGGGCGTGACCTTCACCGCCTACCGCGGCGAGGCGATCGGCATCATCGGCTCCAACGGCTCCGGCAAGTCCACGCTGCTCAAGGCCATCGCCGGACTCCTCCCGGCGGACCGCGGCCGGGTCTACACCGACGGCCAGCCCTCGCTGCTCGGCGTCAACGCGGCCCTCATGAACGACCTGACCGGCGAGAAGAACGTCATCCTCGGCGGACTGGCGATGGGCATGAGCCCGGAGGAGATCCGCGCCCGCTACCAGGGCATCGTCGACTTCTCCGGCATCAACGAGGCGGACGACTTCGTCTCGCTGCCGATGCGCACCTACTCCTCCGGCATGTCCGCCCGGCTGCGCTTCTCCATCGCCGCGGCCAAGCAGCACGACGTCCTGATGATCGACGAGGCGCTGGCCACCGGCGACCGCCGGTTCCAGCTGCGCTCCGAGCAGCGCATCCGCGAACTGCGCAAGGAGGCGGGCACCGTCTTCCTGGTGAGCCACAGCAACGCCGCCATCCGCGACACCTGCACCCGCACCCTGTGGATCGAGCGGGGCGAGCTGCTCATGGACGGCCCCACCGAGGCGGTCGTCAGCGCCTACGAGTCCCACAGCGACGGCAAGCCCCCCGGCTGACCGGAGGGATCCGCTGCCGGCCGCGGGCGTGGGTCAGCCGTACGGGTAGAAGCCCGCGCCGGACTTGCGGCCCAGCCGCCCCGCGTCGACCATCCGCTGCAGCAGCGGCGGGGCGGCGTACAGCGGCTCCTTGTATTCCGCATACATCGAGTCGGCGATCGCGGCGACGGTGTCGAGGCCGATGAGGTCGGACAGCCGCAGCGGGCCCATCGGGTGGGCGCAGCCCATCTCCATGCCGTTGTCGATGTCCTCGCGGGTCGCGATGCCCGACTCGAACATCCGGATGGCCGACAGCAGGTACGGGACCAGGAGCGCGTTCACCACGAAGCCGGAGCGGTCCTGGGCGCGGATCGCGTGCTTGCCGAGGACGGTCGTGACGAGGTCCTCGGCGCGCTTGAGGGTGTCGCTGCCGGTGGTGAGCGCCGGGATCAGCTCCACGAGGGCCTGGACGGGCGCGGGGTTGAAGAAGTGGATGCCGAGCACCCGGTCCGGGCGGGACGTCGCCACCGCGAGCCGGACCAGCGGGATCGACGAGGTGTTGGACGCCAGGATCGCGTCCTCGCGCTGCACCACCTGGTCCAGCACCTTGAAGATGTCGGTCTTGACCCGCTCGTCCTCCACCACGGCCTCGATCACCAGGTCGCGGTCGGCGAACTCGCCGAGGTCGGTGGTGAAGGTGAGCCGGCCGAGCGCCTCGTCCCGCTGCTCCGCGGTGATCTTGCCGCGCTCCGCCGCCTTGCCGAGGGAGCCGGTGAGCCGGGCCCGTCCCAGTTCCAGGGCCTCGCCCGTGGTCTCCGCGACCCGGACGTCCAGCCCGGCCTTCGCGCACACCTCGGCGATGCCGGACCCCATCTGGCCCGCGCCGACCACTCCGACGCGCTCGATGTCTCCCACTCGACCCAGCCCTCCGTGCAGCTCCATCGCCTACCGCACAGACGTTACCCGGGCCGGTGCCCGAAGCCGCGGGTGGGACCGGCGTGCTGCTCCGGTCCCCACCGCGGCCCCCGGTCACCGGGCCCGCGCGTCGGCAGTCGCGCGGGCCCGGCGTGCTCGCGCTAGACCTTGGTGCAGGTCTTGCCGTTGAGGGTGAAGGAAGCCGGCACCGCGGGGGCGCCGGGTGCCACGCCGGTGAAGCCGACCACGGTGCTGCCGCCGGCCGGGACGGACGTGCCCCAGCTGGGTGCGGTCACCGTCACGGCCGCACCGCTCTGGGTGTAGTTGCCGCTCCACAGCGACGCGATCGTCTCGCCGGCGGTGAAGGACCAGCCCAGCTTCCACGGGTCGACGGCCGTGCTGCCGGTGTTGGTCACCGTGACCGAGGCCTGGAAGCCGCCGGGCCACTGGTTGGTGACCGCATAGGCCACCGTGCACGAGCCCGCGGGCGCGCTGGTCGGCGGAGTGGTCGGAGGTGTGGTGGGCGGGGTCGTCGGAGGTGTCGTCGGCGGCGTGGTGGGCGGGGTGGTCTGCCCGGTGGTCGGAGGCGTCGTGGGCGGGGTCGTACCGCCGCCCGAGGTGTCCGACGTGTCGCCGTAGATGATCCCGCGCCCGTTGGTCCCGATGTAGACGCGGCCGTAGACCCGCGGGTCGCCGGTGATCGCGGTGTTGGTCACGCCCCACTGGTGGGCGTTGTCGTTGATGCGCACCCAGCTCGCGCCGGCGTCGGTGGAGCGGAAGATGCCGCGCACGCCGCCGATCTTCGCGCTGGTGTAGAGCGCCTGGTAGGCGGCGCCGGGGGCGGCCTTGCCGAAACCGATCGTGTCGGCCTCGTCGACGTTCGACAGCTTGGTGAAGGACGCCCCGGAGTTCGTCGAGTGCCACAGGCCGTAGGTGCTGCCCGCGCCCCCGACCACCCACACGTCGCCCTCGGTGCCGGGCAGCGCCTTGAGGTGGGCGCTCTCGGTCGGCAGGCCGGTGGCCGCGGTCGCGGTGAAGGTCGCGCCGCCGTCGGTGCTGACGTAGAACTTGCCGCCGGAGATCCCGTAGAACTTCTTCGGGTTCACCCGGTCCGAGCCGATCGCGGCGCCCGTGGGCAGGCCGGTGACGGCCTGCCAGGAGTTGCCGAAGCCGGTGGTGTGCTGCACGCCGACGCCGGAGCTCCACACGAAGCCGCTGCCGTCCGCCGCCGCCGCGATCGTGCCGCCCGTGGCACCGGAGGGGTCGGTGCCGGCGAACCAGTTGGCGCCGTTGTCGGTGGAGAAGGCGACGTGCGCGCCGGTGTCGGCGCTGCCGACGCGGGCGACGATGTTGGCGTTGGTGCCCGCGTAGTCCAGGCTCGTCGTCGTGGTCCAGTTCGGCTGGGTGAACATCATCGCCGGCACGGTGTCGAGGCTGGTGTGCCGGAAGCCGCCCAGGTCACCGAGCGCGCTGATGAGCGGGGCGCCGGTCGGCGGGCTGATGAGGTCCTGGACCGAGGTCTCCTCCAGGCCCTTGGCGTTGGGCTTGACGGTGAACTTGGTCCCGGTGTCCCAGTTGGTGAGGTTGTCGGTGCCGTAGATCGTGGCGCCCGTGCCGTACCACATGCGGTTGGAGTTGAACGGGTCGATCTCCAGCGACTCCGTCATCCACCCGAGCTTGGGCGCCTCCTCGGGCGGCGCGGGGTTGCCGCCCCAGCTCAGCCACGGGGAGGACGAGATGTCCATGGTGTAGCGGTCGGCGCGGGTCGGGTAGCTGGGGGTGTCCCAGGCCCGGGTCCAGGTGGCGCCGTTGTCGGTGGAGCGGAAGATCTGGGTGTCCGCCCACCAGGAGCTGTAGCCGGTGACCATGAGGGTGCCCGGGTGCTGCCGGTCCACGCTCAGGCCGCTGTAGCCGAAGTACGTGTCCGCGTCCGACATCGGGCTGATGTTCGTCCAGGTGCCGGTCGCCGTCGCGTACCGCCACACCTGGCCCTTGGCACCGTCGTACGGGCCGCCGGTGTCGCTGGTGGCGAGGTAGAGGTAGCCGTTGACGCTGTCCAGGACGCCCTTGTGCGCGATGTAGCCGGTGGGCTGCCCGGCGAGCCGGGACCAGGTGGCGCCGCCGTCGGTGGAGCGGTAGACGGTGTTGGCCTTGTCGGCCACGCCCACGTAGATGGTCTGCGTGGTGCTGCCCTTGGTGCCGGTGCGCGGGTCGAAGGTCACCCACACGTCGCCCTGGTTGTCGCTCTGGTAGCCGGTGCTGTCGGACGGATCGGCCACGTAGTTGCCCGCGTTGGGGAAGGACGCGACCTTCGCCCAGGTCACACCGGAGTCGGTGCTGCGCCACAGGCCGTTGCCGCTTGGGGCGGCGAAGTACAGGACGCTGTCCTTGTTGGGGTCGATCGCCAGCCGCTCGCCCATGCCGCGGCCGGGCATGTTGCCGCCGAGCTTGAACGGCAGGGCCGTCGACTGCCAGGTCGCGCCGCGGTCCGAGGAGCGCAGGACGGCGCCGTTGTTGGGGTCCCAGGAGTTGGTGTACATCCCGACCGCCGCGTACACCTTGTCCGGTGCGAGCGCGTCGGTGGCGAGGCTGACCACGCCGTTGCGGTTCCAGTCCGTCCAGCCGGCCGAGTCCAGCAGCGGGGTCCAGGACTTGGTCGACTCGTTCCACCGGTACGCGCCGCCGATGTCGGTACGGGCGTAGGCGAGGTTCTTCTCGGACTGGTTGAAGATGATGCCCGGCACGAAGCCGCCGCCCTCGATCTGGGCGTTCTTCCAGGTGTACGTGTCCGACACCGCGGCGGGGGCCGCTGCCGCGGCCGGTGAGCCGGTGGCGGCGACCGTTGCCGCGGCCACGGATACGGCGCCGCCGATCAGGGAGAAGGCCGCGACGAGCGCGGCGAGGGGTCTGCGAAGCATGGGGCGTCCTTGAGTGTGGGGGGTGGACGACTCGGGGCAGCGCGATGCGTGGGAGCGCTCCCACGAGAGGTCCGATGATAGCGCTCACCTCCCCCCGGGGTGAACCCCTCGGGAGGGCCTCCCGAGCCTTCCGGGCTGCCCCTTCCCGCCGTCGCGGGATCGTCCCTCGTGGGGGCTTGTCGGTCGCGGACGAGACCGCGAGCGGCACCCCGCGGCGCACAGGGCTGAGGGGCCCGCCCCGAAGGACGAGCCCCTCCCACGTGGGGGGCGGCTAGGCCCCGCGCAGGGTGGCCTGCGTGCGGGTCGCCGCCGAGGCGACCGCGGCGTCGCGCGCGGCGGAGGCCTCCTCCGCCGTGAGGGTGCGGTCGGGGGCACGGAAGCGCAGCGCGTACGCGAGGGACTTGCGGCCCGCACCGATCTGCGGCCCGGCGAAGATGTCGAACAGCCGCACCGATTCGAGCAGTTCGCCCGCCCCGGCGCGCAGCGCCGCCTCCACCTCCGCCGCCGGAACATCCGCGTCGACCACGAGCGCGACGTCCTGCGTGGCGACCGGGAAGGTCGACACGCGCGGCCCGGTGGCGGTCTCGCCGCCCGCCGCGACGACGAGGTCGAGGTCGATCTCCATCGCGCACGTCCGCTCCGGTACCCCGAACGCCTTCGTCACCCGCGGGTGCAGTTCGCCCGCGTGCCCGACGATCTGCTCGCCGGCGAGCAGCACCGCGCACCGCCCGGGGTGGAAGGGCGCGTACTGCCCGGCCCGTACGGTGAGCGCGACGCCCGCCTGACGGGCGACCGTGCGGGCGGCCTCGACGGCGTCCGCCCAGGTGGCGGGCTGGGCCTCGCCCCACCAGCCGGCCTGCTCGCGGGCGCCCGCGAGGACGACGCCGACGCGGTGCGGCTGGTCGGGCAGCGCGGCGACGAGCCCGGCGATCTCCTCGTCGGTGGGCCGCCGGTCGACGGGCAGCCGCGGCGGCAGCACCTGGCGCTCGGCGGGCAGGAAGACCAGGCCGGTCTCGAAGAGGGCGAGGTCGTTCGCCCCGCGCCCGTGGTTGCGGCGCAGGGTGCCGAGCAGCCCGGGCAGCAGCGTGGTGCGCAGATGCGGCTCGGTGTCGTCGAGCGGGTTGGCGAGCCGGACCATGCGGCGCCGGTCGTCGTCCGCGTCGAGGCCGAGCTGGTCGAGGACGTCGGAGCTGATGAACGGGTAGCTCAGCGCCTCGACGTACCCGGCGCCGGCGAGCGCGCGGCCGACGCGGCGGCGCAGCAGCTGGCCGGGCGTCAGGCCGCGGCCGGCGGGCGGCTGCGGGAGGGTGGAGGGGAGGTTCTCGTACCCTTCGAGGCGGATGACCTCCTCGGCGAGGTCGTTGATGTAGCTCAGGTCGGGCCGCCAGGACGGCACGGTGACCGCCAGCTCGTCGGAGCCGGTGACGTCGCAGCCGATCTCCTGGAGCCGCCGGACGACGGTCTCGCGACCGTAGTCGGCGCCGGCGACCCTGTCGGGGTGGTCGGCGCGCATGGCGATGGTGCGCGGGCTCACCGGCGCGGCGATCTCGGTGACGCCGGGCTCCGCGGTGCCGCCCCCGAGCAGCACCAGCAGGTCGACGGCACGCTGGGCGGCGGCGGACGTGGCGAGCGGGTCGGTGCCGCGCTCGTAGCGCCGGGACGCCTCGGAGCCGAGCTTGTGGCGGCGCGAGGTGCGGGCGATCGGGATCGGCGCGAAGTGCCCGGCCTCGATGAGGATGTCGGCCGAGCCGCCGTCGGCGATCTCGGTGTTCTCGCCGCCCATGACGCCGGCCAGCCCGATGGGCCCGGTGTCGTCGGTGATGACCAGGTCCTCGGCGTCGAGGGTGCGCTCGACGCCGTCCAGGGTGGTGAGCTTCTCCCCGGGAGTGGCGCGGCGGACCCCGATGGCACCGCGCACGCGCGTGCGGTCGTAGGTGTGCAACGGGAGTCCCAGCTCGAACATCACGTAGTTGGCGATGTCGACGGTGAGCGAGATCGGCCGCATGCCGACCTTCTGCAGCCGCCGCTGGAGCCAGACCGGCGAGAGCGCCTCGGGGTCGACGCCGGTGACGGTGCGGGCGGTGAAGCGGTCGCAGCCCTCGGGGTCGGCGATCGCGACCGGGTAGCCCTCGCCGTTGTGCGCGGGCACGTCGATCAGCGCGGGGTCGCGCAGCGGCACCCCGTAGGCGATGGCGGCCTCGCGGGCGACCCCGCGGATCGACAGGCAGTAGCCGCGGTCGGGGGTGACGGCGATGTCCAGCACCTCGTCGACCAGCTCCAGCAGCTCGATCGCGTCCGTGCCGGGCGCGGGGGCGCCGGGCGGCAGCACGATGATGCCGTCGTGGTCGTCGCCCATGCCCAGCTCGCGGGCGGAGCAGATCATGCCGTGCGAGACCCTGCCGTAGGTCTTGCGGGCGGCGATCTGGAAGTCGCCGGGCAGCACACCGCCGGGCAGGATGACGACGACGCGGTCGCCGACGGCGAAGTTGCGGGCGCCGCACACGATCTCCTGCGGCTCACCGGTGCCGTTGGCGTCGCCGACGTCGACGGTGCAGAAGCGGATCGGCTTCTTGAAGCCCTCCAGCTCCTCGATCGTCAGCACCTGGCCGACGACCAGCGGGCCCTTGATACCGGCCCCGAGCTGGTCGACGGTCTCGACCTCCAGGCCGGCGGAAATGAGCTTGGCCTGGACGTCGCGGCCGGTGGCACCGGCGGGCAGGTCGACGTACTCCCGCAGCCAAGAAAGCGGGACCCGCATCAGATCTCCATCCCGAACGGGAGGGTGAAGCGCACGTCACCCTCGACGATGTCTCGCATGTCCTCGACGTTGTGGCGGAACATCAGCATCCGCTCGATGCCGAAGCCGAAGGCGAAGCCGCTGTACTTCTCCGGGTCCACACCGCACGCCACCAGCACCCTGGGGTTGACGACGCCGCAGCCGCCCAGCTCGATCCAGCCCTCGGAGGAGCAGGTGCGGCAGGGGCGGTCGGGGTTGCCGACGGACTCGCCGCGGCAGACGTAGCAGAGCATGTCCATCTCGGCGGACGGCTCGGTGAAGGGGAAGTGGTTGGGCCGCAGCCGGGTGGTCATGCCCTCGCCGAACAGCGAGACGACCATGTGGTCGAGGGTGCCCTTGAGGTCGGCCATCGTCAGGCCCTCGTCCACCGCGAGCAGCTCGACCTGCGAGAAGACCGGGGTGTGGGTCGCGTCCAGCTCGTCGGAGCGGTAGACGCGGCCGGGCGCGATCACGTACACCGGCAGCTCGCGCTCCAGCAGGGCGCGGATCTGCACCGGCGAGGTGTGGGTGCGCAGCACGACACCGGACTCTCCCCCAGAGCCTCCGGCCTGGGAGGTACCCCCACCCGAGCCTCCGGCCTGGGAGGTACCCCCACCCGAGCCTCCGGCCTGGGAGGTACCCCCGCTGCCCTCGGGTCCGGCGACGAAGAAGGTGTCCTGCGTCTCGCGCGCGGGGTGGTCGGGCGGGAAGTTCAGCGCGTCGAAGTTGAACCAGTCGGACTCGACCTCGGGGCCCTCGGCGACCTCGTAGCCCATGGCCGTGAAGATGTCCTCGATGCGCTCGGAGAGCGTCGTGAGCGGGTGCCGGGCGCCGGCCGGGCGGCGGTCGTACGGCAGCGTGACGTCGACGGCTTCCTCGACGAGCACCCGGGCGTCGCGCTCGGCCTCCAGCTCGGCCTGCCGGGTGGCGAGGGCCTTGTTGACCGCGCCGCGGGCCTGGCCCACCCGCTTGCCCGCCTCGGCCTTGGCCTGCGGCGGGAGGGCGCCGATCTCCCGGTTGGCGAGGGCGAGCGGTGAGCCGCCGCCGGCATGCGCGGTCTTGACGTGGGTGAGGGCTTCGAGGTCGCCGGCCGCGGCGATCGCGGCGAGCGCGTCGTCGCGCATCCGCTCGATCGCTTCCGGCTTGAGCGCCTCGACCTCGACAGGGTCGTACGACTTGTTCGGTGCCGACATCTCTTCCCGTTCCGAAGTGGACGATGGTGGTGGGCGGCGTGCGGCGCCACTGCGCTGCGGTGGCGTCGCGGTGGAGGCTCCGCCCGACCGGACACATGCCAGGGGACGAGTCTACTTGCGCCGCGGGGACCGGCTGTTTTCGGCCGCCGGAGCCGGCTGCTCCCGTGACGGGGCCCAGCCCTGCTTCTGCCCGTCGTGACGGTCCCGGGGCCGCTCAGGCCAGGTACGCGGGAGCCCCGACGGGCAGGGTAAATCGGAATTCGGCGCCGCCGCCCGCGGCCCGGCCGACGGTGATGGTGCCGCCGTGGGCCTCGACGATGCCCTTGACGATGTAGAGCCCGAGGCCCGTGCCGCCGCGCTTGCTGCCCCGCCAGAAGCGGGTGAACACGCGGCTCATGGACTCCTCCGGAATGCCGGGACCCTCGTCGCCCACCGTGACCGCGGTCGCGTCGCACCGCCGCTCGGTGGCCTCGCCCGGGTGTGCGGGCGCCACGTCGATGGTGACCCTTCCCTCGCCGTGGCGCACCGCGTTTTCCAGCAGGTTGCCGAGCACCTGGTCGACCTTGTCGGGGTCGGCCCACAGGTCGGGCAGCGGCCCGGTCACCCGTACGGTGAAGCGGTCCTGCGGCTGGCCTGCGGCGATGTGCGCGTCGACGTGGCGCTGCACGGCGGCGGCCAGGTCGACCGGCTGGCGGCGCACCTCCAGCCGGCCGGAGTCGATCCGGGAGATGTCCAGGAGTTCGGCGATCAGCCGGGTGACGCGGTTGGCGTCGGCGTCGACGGTCTCCAGCATGAGCTTCTTCTGGTCGTCGGTGAAGCGCTCCCACTTCGCGAGCAGCGTCGCCGTGAAGCCCTTGACGGAGGTCAGCGGCGAGCGCAGCTCGTGCGCGACGGTGGCGATCAGCTCGGCGTGGCTGCGTTCGGTACGGCGCCGGGCATCGGTGCCGCGCAGCGTGACCACGAGCCGCTGCACGGGCCCGGCGGGCCGCTCGCGGACGTACCGCGCGGCGACCAGCACCTCCCGCCCGCCGGGCAGCAGCAGGTTGCGCTCGGGCTGCCCGGTCCTGATCGCCAGCCCCCCGTACGGGTCGGTGAGCGGCCACCAGCGGCGGCCCTCCAGGTCCTCCAGCGGCAGCGCCTGCTCCACGGGGCGGCCGAGCACGTCCTGCGGGCGCAGCCCGGTGATGCGGGCGGCGGCGGCGTTGAAGCACACCACCTGTCCGGTGCCGTCGGCGACCAGCAGCCCGTCGGGCAGGTCGTCGGGGTGCGGGGCGTAGCCGCCGGCGGAGGCGCGTACCGGGTCGGGCGCGGGGGGCTCGCCGGTGCGCGGTACGGGGGCGGACGCGGGCGGTACGGGCTCGCGGTGCGGCTCCCCGGCGGGTGGCGCGGGCGGGTCCTGGGCGGGCAGGACCGTCACGCCGCTGTGCGCAGCGTCCTCGCGCGTGTGCGATCCGTTGCCTCGCGCCGTGACACCCATGCGCGCCACCCCCCTTTCAGGGTCCCCCGGGCGAGCCACCCTACTAGGTGGACGTAACGCTGCGGCACCCTCCGGGCGCACGCTGCTCCCTCGCGGAGGCGTAGAGGCACACCGCGGCGGCGGTGGCGAGGTTGAGGCTCTCGGCGCGACCGTGGATCGGGACGCGCACGACCTCGTCCGCGAGCGCCCGGGTCTCCTCGGGCAGGCCCCACGCCTCGTTGCCGAAGATCCACGCGCTGGGCCCGCGCATCGTGCCCTCGTCCAGCTCCGCGTCCAGGTCCCGCTCCCCCGCGCCGTCCGCGGCCAGCACCCGCACGCCCGCGGCGCGGAGCCCGGCCACGGCGTCCGCGACCGGCACCCCGACGGCGACCGGCAGGTGGAAGAGGCTGCCGGCGGAGGCGCGCACCGCCTTGGGGTTGTACAGGTCGACGGAGGCGTCGGTGAGGACGACCGCGTCGGCGCCCGCCGCGTCGGCGCAGCGCAGCACCGTGCCGGCGTTGCCGGGGTCGCGAACGTGGGCCAGCACGGCGACCAGCCGCGGGCGGGCGCGCAGCACCTCGGTGAAGGGCGTGTCCAGGAAGCGGCACACCCCGACGACACCCTGCGGGGTGACGGTGTCGGAGATCTCCGCCATCACCTCGGGGGTCGCGGTGAGCACGGGCGCGCCGGCCGCGCCGGCGGCGGCGACCAGGTCGGCGTGCCGCTCGGCGGCCTCGGGCGTGGCGTACAGCTCGATGAGGGTGCGCCCCGCGGACCCCCCGGGGTGGGCGATCGCCTCGCGCACGGCCTGCGGGCCCTCGGCCAGGAACCGCCGCTCCTTGCCGCGGAAGCTGCGCCTGGCCAGCCGGTGCGCGGCGGTGACCCGCGCGGAGCGCAGCGAGGTCAGCTCGGGGGTGGTGCCCATCGGGGTGGCTGCTCCAGTGGTGGTACGGGGTGGGTGGGTCCGTTCATGCGACGGGCCCGCGGGGGCGTTGCCGCCCGCGGGCCCGGGGTACTGCCGAGACAGACGTCGCTCAGCGCGGGGTCACGCCGCCTTGGGGGCGTTCACGTCCGCGGGCAGCGCCTTCTGGGCGACCTCGACCAGCGCCGCGAAGGCGTTGGCGTCGTTGACGGCCAGCTCGGCGAGGATCTTGCGGTCGACCTCGACGTTGGCGGCCTTCAGACCCTGGATGAAGCGGTTGTAGGTGATGCCGTTCGCGCGGGCAGCGGCGTTGATGCGCTGGATCCACAGCTGGCGGAAGTCGCCCTTGCGCTTCTTGCGGTCGTTGTAGTTGTAGACCAGGGAGTGGGTGACCTGCTCCTTGGCCTTGCGGTACAGGCGCGAACGCTGACCGCGGTAGCCGCTGGCCTGCTCGAGGACCGCCCGGCGCTTCTTCTGGGCGTTGACTGCCCGCTTGACGCGTGCCACTTGATAACTCCTTCTAGGGGACCGCGGTATGCCTCACGCGGTCCGAAAGCGAATGGACTCCCGACCCGGGACGGCTGCGCCCCGGCGGGGGCACGGCCGTCACTTGCCGAGAAGCTTCTTGATCTTCTTGGCGTCCGGGGCGGCGACCTCGACGGTCCCGGTCAGGGCGCGGGTCTTGCTGGACGGCTTGTGCTCCAGCAGGTGGCGCTTGCCGGCGCGCTCGCGCAGCACCTTGCCGGAGCCGCTGATCTTGAAGCGCTTGCTCGCACCGCTGTGCGTCTTGTTCTTCGGCATGGCGCCGTAGTCTCCTCGTCGCTGGCCTCCCGTGCGCCGCTGGGCACACGGAGAGCGTCAGTTCTGCATTAACCGACCCGGAGCCGCTGCTCCGGATGTTCTTCGTCCAGGCCGCTCAGCCGGCGTCCTGGGCCTGGGCCTGGGCCTCGACCTCGGCCTCGGTCCCGACCTCTGCCTCGGTGTCGGCCTCGGCGGGCGTCTCCGCCTCGCCCGCGGCGTCACCCTGGCGGACGGCCTTGCGGGCGGCCTGCGCCTCGCGGGCCTCGGCCATGGCCTCGGTCTTCTTCTTGTGCGGACCCAGGACCATGATCATGTTGCGGCCGTCCTGCTTCGGGTTCGACTCGACGAACCCGAGGTCCTGGACGTCCTCGGCGAGCCGCTGGAGCAGCCGGTAGCCGAGCTCCGGGCGGGACTGCTCGCGCCCGCGGAACATGATCGTGATCTTGACCTTGTCGCCCTGCTTGAGGAACCGGACGACGTGACCCTTCTTGGTGTCGTAGTCGTGCGGGTCGATCTTCGGCCGGAGCTTCATCTCCTTGATGACCGTGTGCGCCTGGTTCTTGCGCGCCTCACGGGCCTTCATGGCCGACTCGTACTTGAACTTCCCGTAGTCCATGAGCTTGCACACGGGCGGACGGGCGTTCGCCGCCACCTCGACCAGGTCGAGGTCGTACTCCTGCGCAAGCTCCAGGGCCTTGGCAAGCGGCACGATGCCGACCTGCTCGCCGCTGGGTCCGACAAGTCGCACCTCGGGAACGCGGATCCGGTCGTTGATGCGGGGCTCGGCGCTGATGGGGCCTCCTCGGTTGCACCACGCGGCTGACTGGCCGACAGCCGCGCTTGAGTCTGTCTTCGTATGGACCGACCCGCACCCCAGGCGTGGAAAACGCCCCGTACGGGACACAGGCGGGGCTCCTCACAACCGGGAGCACCGCCGCGTTTATTCCGCGGGGCGCATTCGGACGGTGCTCACCGGATATACGCGACGTACTCGCGTACGATCCGGACAGCCCGTCTGACCGGGACCCGTCGGCCTCGCGGCCGACCAGGTGGGAGATCGGAGCCTCCACTTGGTGGTCGGGCACGCGTGCGCCCGACCGGTCGTCCAGCCAGCATACCAGCGCCGGACCGAAGGCCGTAATCGGCCGGACGGGGCATATCGTGTCGGCATGAGCGACGCACCTGCCACTCCCGACCGTCCCGACCCGTCCGACCAGCTCGCGCGCGACATCGCGGACGTGCCCGCGGTCGAGGTGATCACCACGGTCGCCGTGCACCTGATGAGCGCCGCGGCCGTGAACCTGGGCCTGGCCGAGGAGGGTGCGCAGCACAAGGACCTGGACGAGGCACGCAAGCTCATCCAGGCACTGGCCGGACTGGTCACCGCGAGCGCGGGCGAGATCAGCAGCTTCCACGCGGCGCCGCTGCGCGACGGTCTGAAGTCGCTGCAGCTCGCCTTCCGCGAGGCGTCGGTGGTGCCGGACGAGCCCGGGCAGGGACCCGGCGAGAAGTTCACCGGGCCCGTCTACGGCTGAATGCCGCCGGGCAGGCGCCCATCGCGTTCAGCCCTCCTGGCCCTCGGCACGTGCCGCCGTCTCCTCCTCGGCGGCCGCGGCGCGCGCGGCCCGGACCGCGGCGAACGCCGGGTGCGTGACCTCGTGCACCAGCGCCGCGAGCACCGCGCCGATCGGCGGCGCGACGAGGAACAGCCACACCTGGCTGAGCGCCGGGCTGCCCGCGAAGAGCGCGGGCCCCAGGCTCCGGGCGGGGTTGACGCTCGTGCCGGTCAGCGGGATGCCGATCAGGTGGATCACGGCGAGCGCCATGCCGATGGGCAGCCCGTCGAAGCCGACCACCGCGATCCGGTGGGTGACCGCGAGCACGACGAAGACCAGCAGGAAGGTCAGGATCAGCTCGGCCACGAAGGCGCCGAAGATGTTGATGCCGACCGCCGACCGGTAGCCGTAGCCGTTGGTGCCGAAGGCGCCGTGCGTCTGCAGCCCCGGCACCTGCTTGGCGACGAGCAGCAGCAGCGCCGCGCCCACGATCGCGCCCAGGAACTGCGCGACCCAGTACTCGACGGCCGTGCGCAGCGAGATGCGCTTGGCGACGAGCATGCCCAGCGTGACCGCCGGGTTGACGTGGCTGCCGGAGATCGGCCCGACCGCGTAGGCGATGGCCAGCAGGACCAGGCCGAAGGCCAGGGCGATGCCCAGGGTGCCGATGTACTCGCCGGAGAGCACGGCCGCGCCCACGGCGAAGAAGACCAGCAGCAGCGTGCCGAGGAATTCGCAGACGAACGCCCGCTGATCGTCGGCCGTGCGGTTCTCGGTGATCGTTCGGATGTCCATCCGCGCCTCCACGACGACGGTGATCGATGTCCGCCCTCGTATTGTCGGCTTTACGGGTGAAAGCCACATCTCGGAGGAAACGGGACGTCGACCGGCCGCGGTCGCGCGGGTGTCAGCGGGCGGAGCCGGAGGGCCGCGTCAGCGGGTGAACAGCGGCTCGCCCGGAAGGGCGGTGTCCGGCGGCAGCACGGCCAGGTCCAGGCCCCGCCGCAGCGCCGCGCGCAGCACCGGGTGGGCCGCGAGCGCACCGGCGAGCGCGCGGCCGGTCGCGGCCGCGTCGGCGCCCGGGGCCAGCACCAGCCCGAGGGTGCCGTCGCTGTCCGCCGACCGCGTGAGCTGCGCCCGTACGATCCCCGGCTCGGCGGCGACCGCGGCCCGCAGCGCCTCGCGCACCTCCGCGTCGGCCAGCGGGTCCGTCCCGCCCGGACCGCGGGCGGCGGCCCGCAGCGCGGCGCCGTGCAGCGGGAACGGCACGGGCCCGGCGATGTCGATCAGCAGGGTGTCCGCGTCCTCCTGCACGAGCGCCTGGAGTGCCTGCCCCAGCCGTACGGCGACGGGCCGGGCGTCCGGGCGCCACGCGGCGAGCGCGGCGGTGGAGGTGAAGGCGGGCACCGCGCGGCGCCCGGTGCGGCCCGACTCGATGGTCGGCACCGCCATGTCGCTGGTCTTCTCCCGGCGCAGCCCGTCGGGGCCGGTCTCCACCTCGCCCAGCACCGCGACGACCGGAACCAGCAGCCGCGCGCCCTGGAGCGCCTCGACCACCGCGTCCTCCCGGTCCGGCTCGCGCTCGGCGTTCCATGCGGCGAGCGCCGCGGCCAGCGCGGGGGCGGCGGAGCCGTCGTCGTCGGGAAAACCGGGGTCAGGGATGTTCTTGAGCTCCACCCGCGCAGCCTATCCGGCGCGCGGCGCCCGCCGGACGGGGCGTCGTGCCGCTCGGTCCGGCCGGGTGCGTACCGCGTATCGCGCGCCCGGTGCGGCGCGCGCTCCCGCCGCGGCCCCGCTCTACCCCGCCCAGCTCCCGGTCGCCCGTACCGCCGCGGCACGGCGGCGGGGGCGGTACCAGAGCAGGCCCGCGATCGCGATCAGCACCGCGCCCGCCCCGGCGAAGGCGGCGGCGACGCCGTTGCCGAGGACGCTCGAACCGGCGGAGGCGGCGGGCGCCGGGCCGGGGCCGGTGCCGAAGTAGCGCTGCGGGTAGGCCGCCGGGGTGGGGGTGATCGGGGCGGGGTCGAGCTTCGCGGCGGCGGCGAGCGCGGCGGCCGGGTCGATCTCGCCGGTGCCCAGCTCGTCGCTGCGCCCACGGTCCGGCTTGTGCCGGGTGGTGTCCTGGAGGACCTGCCTGATCTGCAGCGGGCTCAGCTTCGGGTACGCCGACCTGATCAGGGCGACGGAGCCGGAGACGTACGCGCACGCGGCGCTCGTCCCCAGGCCGTCGTAGTACTTGCGGTCCGGGTCCGCCATGACGATGTCGTCGCCGGGCGCGGCGACCGCCGAGTACCAGCGGTGGGTCGAGAACTGCGGGTGGTGGCCCAGGTCGTTGACGGCGGTCACCGCGATGACGCCGGGATAGGCCGCGGGGTAGGAGGAGCGGTCCGCCTTGTCGCCGCTGTTGCCCGCCGAGGAGACCACGACGACGCCCTTGCCGAGCGCGTACCGGATCGCGTCCGCCTCGGCGGCGACCGGCGAGGCGGTGGCGCTGTCGTCACCGAGCGAGAGGTTGATGACGTCGGCGCCGTGGTCGACGGCCCACCGGATGCCCTCCGGCAGCGCGCTCCCCCGCGTGGAGCGCGCCTTGTCGCGCTGCGGGTCCTTCTCCTCCAGGATCACCCGCACGGGCAGGATCTTCGCCTGCGGGGCGATGCCGAGCACGCCCGAGCCGTTGCCGGCGCCGTGGCCGTGCCCGGCGATGATCGCGGCCATGCCCGTGCCGTGGTTGGCCCACGCCTTGTCGCCGCGGGCGGCGCCGAAGCCGATGAGGTCCTTGCCGGTGAGCACCTGGCCGGTGAGGTCGGGGTGGGTGGCGTCGACGCCGGTGTCGAGCACGGCGACGGTCACGCCCGCGCCCTTCGTCGTACGCCACGCCTGCTGGGCGTGCAGGGCGTTCAGCGCCCACTGCCGGTCGCGGATGCCGTCCGCGGCCGCGGGTGCGGTGCCGAGCGCGACGAGCGCGGCGGCCGCCGTGACGGCGGTCGCCGCCGCGAGCCGCGGGCGGCGGGGGGTGCGCGCGCGGCTCATCGGCTCTGCTCCGTTCCCGCGGGGGTGGCCGGGGCGGTGTGGGCGTTCGGGTGCAGTTCGGCGTCGACGGCAGCCTTGAGCCGGTCGTCGACGGCCTTGCCCAGCCCCGTCGCGTCGAAGCCGAGGCCCGCCTGCGCGGGCGCACTGGTGGCGCCCGACGCGACGGCCTCGTCCGCGGGCAGCGGCTGCGGGACCGCGCGGCCGTCCGCGAAAGCGCTGACCGCGTAGACGACGAAGGGCGCCGCCGCCGACACCCGCACGTCCCAGCTGCCGCGCTGGGTGGGGCCGAAGTGGGCGGCGGCCGTGCCGGGGAAGGCCACCGGGCGGGGTATCAGGTCGGTGCGGGCGCCGAGGTGCTCGTCCGTCCAGCGCTTGGCGAGCGCGCTCATGCCCGCCGCGTCGCCCGCGGTGACCAGCACACCGACCGTCGTCACGGTCGTGGACGTGCTGTCCACGTAGGT
The DNA here is from genome assembly GCF_000721495.1 of Streptomyces sp. NRRL F-5123. Classification (GTDB taxonomy): domain Bacteria; phylum Actinomycetota; class Actinomycetes; order Streptomycetales; family Streptomycetaceae; genus Actinacidiphila. The sequence goes on along the minus strand of NZ_JOHY01000008.1, from coordinate 211,144 downwards.
GGCGCGCAGCAGCTTCGCGCAGCCGGTGGGCGCGAGCACCCGGTCCAGCAGCGGGTCGAAGGCGCCCGTGCAGTCGCCGGGCGGGGAGACGCCGATACGCGTCCACGTCCGGTCGGCGCCGCCGGGGCCCGCGCCCCTGCCGTCCACGACGGGCGGGAAGAGCGTGTCGACGGGCGCGTCCTGCCACACCAGCCGCGCCCGCGCGAACTCCGCGGCGCTGCCCGGTGCCGCGGACGGCGCCGCCTTCGGCCCCCGGTCCAGTACGGCCCCGGCGGTGGCCCCGCCGATCAGCCCCAGCCCGAGCACCAGGCACACGGCGATGCCCACGGCCCGCCGCGTCCCCGCCCCGGGCCGCTCCTGCCCGGGGCCGCCACCGGGTGGCGGCGCGTGCGCCGGCACGGGCGCGACCCCGCCCCCCCACGTCCCCCCGGGCGGCACGGGCACCCGCCCGTCACCCTGCGGCGGTACGGCCGGAGCGGGCAAAACCCGCACCCGCGGCTCCTCGGGAGGCAGCGGACTCGGGGGCGCGCCGGCCCCCGGAGCCCGCGGCGGTACGGCGGGAGCCGGCGGAGCCTGCACGCGCGGCTCGTCCGGACTCGGGGGCGCACCGGCCCCCGGCCCCGGGGCGGCCCACGACGGAACGGGCGGCGGGGCCTGCGGCGGAACGGCAGGGGCGGGTGGAGCAGGCGGATCCTGCGCCTGCGGCTCCTCCGGGGGCGCCGGGCGCGGCGGCGTACGGTCCGGGCCCCGCGGCGGGACCGGCGGGGCGGGCGGCGGCGTACGGTCCGGGCCTCGCGGCGGGACCGGCGGCTGCGGCGGGGCGGCCGGGCGGGACGGGACCGGCGGGTCGGGGAGCCGGGTCCCCGGCTTCGGCGGCGGCGGAACGGGACGGCCGGGCCGCGGACCCGGCTCGGCGGCCGCCGTCACCGTGTCCGGCGTCCCCGGCAGCCGGGTGGCCGAATCCGGCGGCGGCGGAACGGACCGCCCGCCCCCCGGGGGCTCCGGGGCGGCGGACGGGGTACGGCCCGCCGGGGGCTCCGCGCCGGACGGGGTACGGCCCGCCGCGTCATCGGCCTGCGCCGGAACGGACCGGCCCCCGGGCGCCGTCGGCGTACCCGGCTGGGGCGGCGTGACGGGACGGCTGCCGGCCGGGGACGGGCGCGGTCCCTGCGCCTGCGCAGGCACGGGCGCCGTACCCGGCTCGGGGCGCGGCGGCGTACCCGGCTCGGGCGGCCGGGGCGCGTACTCCCCAGTCGCGCCCGGCGCCGGGCGTGACGGCTCCGGGGCCGTACGGTACGGCTCCGGGTCGTGACGGTGGGTGGCCGGCTGCGGGGAGCGGGGGTGGAGGGTGGGGAACGGAGACGTCGGGGGTTCTCCGTTGTCCACTCCGGTGCTCACCCGGCGCCCCCTTGTGACCTCTGCGTGCACGGCTTGCGCGCGTCACTTTACGGGGTCGCGCGGGCCCCCGGCTCCCACAGGCCGCGGTCGCCGGGCCTACCGCTGGGTAGCCCCGCTCTGGCAAGCTGCGGCCATGTCAGAGCACGCCGCCGCGGACCGCGCCCGTTACGACCGGGCCACCGCGCACCTCGACGCCCCGCTCGCCCTGGTCGACCTCGCGGCCTTCGACGCCAACGCGGCCGACCTCGCGCGCCGCGCCGGCGGCAAGCCGATCCGGACAGCCACCAAGTCGGTGCGCTGCCGCGCCCTGCTGGAGCGCGCGCTCGCGCACGACGGCTTCAGCGGCCTGATGTCCTTCACGCTCGCCGAGTCGCTGTGGCTCGCCCGCGCGGGCTTCACCGACGTGCTGCTGGCCTACCCGTCGGCGGACCGCGCGGGATACGCGGAGCTGGCCGCCGACCCCAAGCTCGCCGCCGCGGTGACGGTGATGGTCGACGACGTCGCGCAGCTCGACCTGATCGACGCCGCCCGCGGCGCCGGCGGCGAGACCGTCCGGGTCTGCCTGGAACTCGACACCAGCCTGCGCAAGCTGGGCGGGCGGCTGCGGATCGGCGCGCTGCGCTCGTCCCTGCACGACCCGGAGCCGCTCGCCGAGCTGGCCCGCGCGGTCGCCTCCAGGCGGGGCTTCCGGCTGGTGGGCCTGATGGCGTACGAGGGCCACATCGCGGGGGTCGGCGACACGCTGCGCGGGCGGCCCGCGCGCTCGCTGGCGATACGCCTGATGCAGGCCACGGCACGCAAGGAGCTGGCGGCGCGGCGCGCCGAGGCGGTGCGGGCGGTACGCGCGGTCGAACCGGGCCTGGAGTTCGTCAACGGCGGCGGCACGGGCAGTGTGCAGCACACCGCGGCGGAGGCCGCGGTGACGGAGATCGCGGCGGGGTCGGGGCTGTACGTGCCGCGGCTCTTCGACAACTACACGTCCTTCAGCGGCCGTCCGGCGGCGCTCTTCGCCCTGCCGGTGGTGCGCCGCCCGGGCGTGGGCGTCGTGACGGTCCTCGGCGGCGGCTACCCGGCGTCCGGCGCGCCCGGCCGCGACCGGCTCCCCGAGCCGTACCTGCCCGCGGGCCTGCGCTACGACCCGCAGGAGGGTGCGGGCGAGGTGCAGACGCCGCTGCTGGGCTCGGCCGCGGACGACCTGCTGATCGGCGACAAGGTGTGGTTCCGGCACGCGAAGGCGGGCGAGCTGTGCGAGCGGTTCGCGGAGCTGCACCTGCTGGAGGGCGACGAGGTGACGGCGGTCGCCCCGACGTACCGGGGCGAGGGCAAGACGTTCCTCTGAACGCCGCGGGCCCGCCCCCGGCGCGGGAGCGGGCCCTCAGGACGTACGGCGGCGGGCGTCAGACGCCCGTGCCCGTACCGCCGGACGAGCTGCCCACCCGGGTGGTGTCGGTCTTGATGCCCTGGGTGATCTTGTCCATGTCGGCGAGCGTCGGCGCCTTGGCGGCGACGTCGAAGCCGAAGCGGACCACGACCAGCCGCTTCGTGGTCGGCGACGGGAAGACCAGCGACTCGACGTAGCCCTGGGTGCCGGACTGCGTCACGACCTTCCACCGCACCAGGTAGCCCTGCTGCCCGGCGACGGTCACCGCGCCGGCCTTGATCTGCTGGTGCGAGGTGGTCGGGCCGTAGGTGTCCTCGCCGTACGAGGCCGCGGCGTTCGCGGCGATGTCCTGCTCGGCCGCGGCCTGCGGGGTCGTGGCGGTGATCCCGGCGTCCGCGGCGGGCTCCGAGGAGACGCCGCCCAGCGTGCAGTTGAGCTCCTGGGTGCCGGGGCAGGCGTACGGGCCGACGCCCAGCCCGGCGCCCTTGTCGCTGGACTGGCCCTGCCAGCCCTCCAGGACGGGCAGGCTGATCGCGTCGGCGCCGTCGATCGCCTTCGTCGGGTCGCCGGCGCCGCTGCCCCCGTCGCTCCCGCCGTCGCCGCCGGTGCTGCCGCCGCCGTCGCTGCCCGGGTCGGACGGCAGCGGGTGCGGCAGCTTGCCGGTGGAGTGGCTGGGCGTCGGCGAGCCCTTGGCGTCGTCCTTGCCGTTGTCGTCCTTGCCGAGCACCAGGATGCCGGCGACGACGGCGCCTATCAGGACGAGGGCGGCGACCAGGGCGATCACCACCGTCCCGGTACGCCTGCCGCGGTCCGGGGCCGGGGTGCCGTAGCCGTAGCCGGTCTGGGGGGAGCCCGGGTACACCGGCGGGGCGGTGGGCGGGACCGGAGCGGTCCTGGTGTACTCGGTCCACGCCGAGCCGTCCCACCAGCGTTCCATCGCCGGGCTGTTGCCTGTGTGCCCGGGTTCTGCGTACCAGCCGGGCGGGGTCGAGGTCGTCACGGCGGTCACCTTATGGCCCGAGCATGAGAATCCCGTAAGTGGTCGCTCCCTGCATACCGCGCCGCCCGCCCCGCATGCCAGAGCGCGTCCGGGGGCGTACGGGCGCCCTACCGGCGCAGGGCGGCCTTGCGGGTCAGCGAGAGCAAGTCGCGGGCGGGGCCGGCTGGGCGGTGGCCCGCGGGCCACACCGCGCGCAGCGCCCTGCGCAGGTCGAGTCCGGCGACGGGTACGGCGGCCAGCCGGTGGGCGGCCAGCTCGTCGGCGACGGCCAGCTCGCTCAGCACGGCGGGGCCCGCGCCGCCGACCGCCGCGGACTTCACGGCGGTGGTCGAGGCCAGTTCGAGCAGGGCGGCGGCGGGTCCGCCGTGCCCGGCGAGCGCGGCGTCCAGCACCTGCCTGGTGCCCGAGCCCTCCTCGCGCAGCAGCAGCGGGGTCGCGGCGAGCTCCGCCGCGGGCAGTGGGCGGCGGCGGGCGGCCCAGCGGTGGCCGGGCGCGACGACGACCAGCAGCCGGTCGTGCCCGACGACGGCGGCGTCCAGCCCCGAGGGCACGTCCAGCCCCTCGACGAACCCGAGGTCCGCGTCCCCCGCGGTCACCTGCCGGGCGACGGCCACCGAGTTGCCCGCGGCGAGCGACACGGCCGTGCCCGGGTGCCGTACGTGCAGCGCGGTCAGCCACCCGGGCAGCAGGTACTCGGCGACGGTCAGGCTGGCGGCGACCCGCAACCGGGAGTCGCGCCGCCCGCGCAGTGCCCGGGCGCCCGCGTCGAAGTCCTCGGCGGCCTCCAGCACCCGCCGCGCCCACTCGGTGACCACGGCCCCCTGCTCGGTGAGCCGCGACCCGCCCGACGACCGCGTCACGAGCCCCACCCCGACCTGCCGCTCCAGCGCCCGCATCCGCGCGCTCGCCGCCGGCTGGCTGATCCCCAGCTCCCGCGCCGCCCGCCCCAGGCTCCCCAACCGCGCAACGGCGACCAGCAGTTCCATGGCCCCCAACTCCGGCACCCGCCGAGCCAGCGCCCCTCGCCCCGCGGAGTCGTCACTGCCGGTCATGGGCCCAGCGTATGCGCTGCCGCGAGGAGTCCGGGGCCCGCAGGTGCGGCGCCGGGGCCCGCAGGCGCGGCGCCGGGGCTCGCGCATCCCGCGCGGGGGCGGGCTCGCGCATCCCGCGCGGGGGACGCAGGGGGGCGGATGGGGGTACCTCCCGGGCGAAGCCCTGGGGGCCCTGCGCGACCGGCCCAGGACAACCGGGCGATCCCGCGACGGCAGCACCCCCACCCCGAAGGGAAAGGGGCACAGCACGGATGGACCCGAGCCCCGGTCCAGGCGCCAGGCCCCGGGCGCACCCCATAACCCCCGCTGATGCCCCGATAGCCCCGCGGGTGCTACCCGCCCAGCCCGGCCCGGGGCCACCGTAAAAGCATGGCCACCGCGACGCTCCCCCGCCCCACCGCCCCTCCGCTTCCCCGGAGGGGGACCCGACACGTCGGGCCGAACTGGTACGCCGGTGTGATGGGGACCGCCGTCGTCGCGAACGCGGGGGCAGCGCTGCCGGGCGCCCCCGCCGCCCTGCGCGACGCCTGCACCGCGGTGTGGGTCCTCGCGGCCGCGGCCCTCGCCGCGGTGCTCGCGGCACGCGCCACGCACTGGGCGCGGCACCGCGACGAGGCACGTCGACACCTCGCGGACCCCGCGATCGCGCCGTTCCACGGATGCCTGCCGATGGCGCTGCTCGCCGTCGGGGCGGGCGCGCTGACGCTGGGCCCGCGGGTGGTGGGCGAGCGGGCCGCGGTCGCCGCGGACTGGGCGCTGTGGACGGCGGGCACCGCGAGCGGGCTGCTGGTCGCGGCGGCCGTGCCCTACCTGATGGTGACGCGGCACCGGATCGCCGCAGACGGCGCCTCACCGGTGTGGCTGCTGCCGCTCGTCGCACCGATGGTCTCGGCCGCGCTCGGGCCCGCGCTGGTGCCGCATCTGAGCGGGCCGCAGGCCCGCGAGGCACTGCTGCTGGGATGCGTGGCGCTGTTCGGGCTGAGCCTGCTGGCGACGCTGATGACGCTGCCGCTGGTGTGGGGCCGGCTGCTGCGGTACGGGCCGCTACCGGTCGCGCTGACGCCGCTGCTCTTCCTGGTGCTCGGGCCGCTGGGCCAGTCGACGACCGCGGCCGGCGCGTTCGCGGACGCCGGCCCTGCCGCGCTGGGTGCGCCGTACACCGGCGCGCTGCGCGGCTTCGCGGTCCTCTACGGGGTGCCGGTCATGGGCTTCGCGCTGCTGTGGCTGGCGCTGTCTGCCGCGCTGGTGGTGCGGGCGGTGCGGCGCGGGATGCGCTTCTCGCTGGCCTGGTGGGCCTTCACCTTCCCGGTCGGCACGTGCGTGACGGGCGCGTCGAGCCTGGCCAGGCACACCGGCCTGCACGCGGCGGCATGGCTGGCGGTGGCGCTGTACGTGCTGCTCGCCGCGGCGTGGGCGGCGGCCGCCGCGGGGACCCTGCGGGGCCTGCTGACCGGCGCGCTCCCGGCACCCGCCGCCGTGGCGCCGTCCCCCGCGTGACGGCGGGGCCTCAGCCCGCCGCCGCCAGCGCCTCCGCGAGCGCACGGGGCGCGTCGGCGAGCGAGGGGCCGTACCAGGTCAGGTGGCGGCCGTCGACGAGAGCCGCGGGGATGCCGGGGAAGGACTCGGGGCCGTCGTCCGCGGTGAAGCGGTAAGGCTCGTCGGGGAGGACGACGAGGCCGGGCCGGGCGGCGAGCAGCTCGGGCAGCATCACCCGCGGGTAGCGCTCGGCGTGCCCCGCGTACAGGTTGCGGACGCCGAGGCGGGCGAGCAGGTCGCCGGCGAAGGTGTCGCGGCCCAGGACCATCCACGGGCGGCGCCAGACCGGCACGACGGCGCGGCGCACCGGGGCCGCGGGTACGACGTCCCGCCAGGCGGCCTCGGCTGCGTCCAGCCACGCGGGGCGGGCGAGCCCGCAGCCCCGCACCAGCAGCCGGTCCAGCTCGGCGAAGGCCTGCGGCAGCGAGCGCACCTCGGTGACCAGGACGTCCACCCCGGCGGCGCGCAGCGTGTCGAGGTCGGCGGCACGGTTCTCCTCCTCGTTGGCGACGACGAGGTCGGGCGCGAGCGCGGCGACGGCGGCCACGTCGGGGTTCTTGGTGCCGCCGACGCGGACCACGTCCAGATCCGCGGGGTGGGTGCACCAGTCGGTCGCCCCGACCAGCAACTCCGGCGCGGTCGCGGCCACCGCCTCGGTCAGCGACGGCACGAGCGACACGACCCGCCGTACGGTCCGCCCGGACGGTACGGACGGCGCAGCCCGAACGCCCGGCCCGGCGCGGCGAGTCGGCACGGGCCGCCCGGTCGGCGCTCCCGGCCCGGACCGCCCGGCCGACGCGGTGCGCCCGGTCGGCGCCCCCGGCCCGGCCGGCACGGGCCCTTCCGGCGGTACGGCCGGGCCGGCCCCGTGGTTCGCGTGTGGCATCCGCCAACCGTACGGGCCGCTGTCGGTGGGGCGTGCCATGCTGGGCCGGTGGACGACCAGAACTCCCGCGCCCCCCGCGACCGGCTCATGCTGCTCGACACCGCGAGCCTGTATTTCCGTGCGTATTTCGGCGTGCCCGAATCCGTGCGCGCGCCGGACGGGACACCGGTCAACGCGGTGCGCGGACTGCTGGACTTCATCGCCCGGCTGGTCGCCGACCACTCCCCCACCGCGCTGGTGGCGTGCATGGACGCGGACTGGCGCCCGCAGTGGCGCGTGGACCTGATCCCCTCGTACAAGGCGCACCGGGTCGCCGACGAGGCCGCGGGCAGCGAGGATGTGCCGGACACGCTGTCCCCGCAGGTGCCCGTCATCGAGGCGGTACTGGACGCGGTGGGCATCGCCCGCGTGGGGGTGCCCGGTTACGAGGCGGACGACGTGATCGGCACGCTCGCCGCGACCTCGCGCCGGCCGGTCGCGATCGTCACGGGCGACCGCGACCTCTTCCAGCTCGTGGACGACGCACGCGGCGTCCGGGTGCTCTTCCCCCGCAAGGGCGTGGGCGACTGCGACGTGCTGGACGAGGCGGCGATCGAGGAGCGGTACGGCGTGCGGGCCCGGCAGTACGCGGATTTCGCGGCCCTGCGCGGCGACCCGAGCGACGGCCTGCCGGGAGTCAAGGGCATCGGCGAGAAGACGGCTGCCCAGCTCGTGACGGAGTACGGCGACCTGGCGGCGGTGCGGGCGGCCGCGGCCGACCCCTTCTCCCGGCTGACGCCCGCGCGGCGGCGCAACATCGCGGCGGCGGCCGACTACCTCGACGTGGCGCCGCGGGTGGTGGCCGTCGCGAAGGACGTCCCGCTGCCGCCGTTCGACGCGACACTGCCCGCCGCTCCGGCCGCCCCGCAGGCCCTGGAGGCACTGGCGCGGACGTGGGGCCTGGGCGGTTCGCTGTCGCGGCTGCTGGCGGCGCTGGCCGCCGACCGGTAGGGGCCGCCCGTCCGCCGCGGCGGCCCGCTCCCGTACGGACACCGCCCTCAGATCACGACGCTATACGCCGTGGGTATAGTTCACAGCGCCCGTACAGGAACGCCCCAGGAACCACCCGCGGAGGTACCGCCATGCCCCACGCCATATCCGTCACGAGCCGCCGCAGGCGGCGGACGGCGCTGGTCGCCGGGGTCGCGGCGCTCAGCCTGGGGCTGGGGCTCAGCGGCTGCGCGAAGTATGACGCGCAGTCACCGCACGACGCGCGCGAGAACGCGTACAAGGCCGCGGCGAAGGCAGCCGAGGCCGGGGGCACGGACGGGAAGGCGGCGGCGCTGCCCGCGGGGGCGGTGGACTGCCGCAAGGCCAAGTGCATAGCGCTGACCTTCGACGCCGGGCCGAGCAACAACACCCCGGCGCTGCTGAAGGTGCTGGACGAGAAGAAGGTCCGGGTCACCTTCTTCCTGCTCGGCCACAACCATGTCGACAAATACCCCGAGCTGGTCAAGCAGATGGGCCAGAACGGCAACGTGCTGGGCAACCACACCTGGACCCACCGCCGGCTCACCGACCTCAAGCCCGCCGAGATACGCACGGAGCTGAACCACCTCGACGACGAGGTGGAGAAGCTCACGGGCAAGCGCCCGACGCTGATGCGCCCGCCGCAGGGCCGCACCGACGAGAAGGTCTCCAAGGTCTGCAAGGAACTGGGCATCGCCCAGGTGCTGTGGAGCGACACCGCGAGCGACTACGCCACGACCGACTCGGCGCTGATCAAGAAGCGGATACTCAAGGACGCGAGCCGGGACGGCATCATCCTCCTGCACGACCTCTACAAGGGGACCGTGCCGGCCGTCCCGGGCATCATCGACGCGCTGCGGGCGCAGGGCTACACCTTCGTGACGGTTCCCGAGCTGCTCGCCCCGGCCACCCCCGAGCCGGGCAAGGTCTACCGCCCCTGAACCTCCGCGCCCGCAGCCGCGCCGCCGTCAGCGCCGGTTGACGGCGGCGAGCACGGCCCGCACCGACGCGGTCAGCACCGAGGTGTCCCGCCCGGCGCCCCACCGCACGGCCCCGCCGACGCGGCAGCGCACGTACGAGACCGCGTCGCTGCCGGTACCGGTGCCCGCGGTGTGCTCGGAGTAGTCGAGGACGTCCACCTCGGTCCCGGCGCCCGCGAGCGCCGCCGCCAGCGCGGCCAGCGGCCCGTTGCCCCGGCCGTCCAGCTTGGCCTCCGTGCCGTCCGCGGTGTCGCGCAGCACACCGGTGAAGACATGGACGCCGGGCGCCTCCTCCGCGGTACGCCACTCGCCGAGCGCCAGCGGGCCGTCGGCCGGGGACAGGTACTCGTCCGCGAACAGCTCGCCGAGCCGCTCGGCGGTGACCTCCGCGCCGCTGTCGTCGGCGGCGTGCTGCACGACCCGGGAGAACTCCGCACGCAACGGCGCGGGCAGCTCCAGGCCGTGCCGGGTGGCCAGCAGGTAGCCGATGCCGCCCTTGCCGGACTGGCTGTTGACCCGGATGACCGCCTCGTAGTCGCGGCCGATGTCCGCCGGGTCGATGGGCAGGTACGGCACCTCCCAGGGCGCCTCCCCGACCGGGACGCCCAGCTCGGCGGCGCGGCGCGCGTGGTGGTCGAAGCCCTTCTTGACGGCATCCTGGTGGGTGCCGGAGTAAGCGGTGTGCACCAGGTCGCCGACGTAGGGGTGCCGGCCGGGCACGGGCAGCCGGTTGCAGTGCTCGACGGTGCGGCGGACCGCGTCGATGTCGGAGAAGTCGATCATCGGGTCGACGCCCTGCGTGTGCAGGTTGAGCGCCAGGGTCACCAGATCCACGTTCCCGGTGCGCTCGCCGTTGCCGAACAGGCAGCCCTCGACGCGCTGCGCGCCCGCCAGCACCGCGAGTTCGGCGCACGCGACACCCGTGCCGCGGTCGTTGTGCGGGTGCACCGACAGGATCACCGCGTCCCTGCGCTCCAGATGGCGGTGCATGTACTCGATCTGGTCGGCGTAGACGTCGGGCGTGGCGATCTCCACGGTGGCCGGCAGATTGTGCACCACGGGCCGCTCCGGGCTCGCGTCCCACAGCGCGGTCAGGCCGTTGCAGACCTCCAGGACGTAGTCCGGCTCGGTCAGGTTGAAGACCTCGGGCGAGAACTGGAAGCGCACGCCGGGCTGCGCCTCGCCGAGCCGGGCCATCTGCCCCGCCGCCGCCTCGATCATCCCCCGCAGCTCCTGCCGCCCCCGCCCGATGACCACGTCCCGCCAGGTGGGCGCGGTCGCGGTGTAGAGGTGGACGACGGTACGCGGCAGGCCGCGGATCGACGCGAAGGTGGCCTCGATCAGGTCGGCGCGGGCGGCGGTGAAGACCACCACGGTCACGTCGCCGGGCACCGCGCCCGACTCGGCCAGGTGGCGGACGAAGTCGAAGTCGGTACGGCTGGCCGAGGGGTAGCCGACCTCGATCTCCTTGTAGCCCATGGTGACCATCAGGTCGAACATCCGCCGCTTGCGCGCCGGGTCCATGGGCTCGGCCAGCGCCTGGTTCCCGTCGCGCAGATCGACCGGCACCCACAGCGGGGCACGCTCCGTCCGCCGGCCAGGCCACTGCCGGTCGGCCATCGCGGGGATCTCCACCCGCCGGTGTGCGGGCCGGTAGCGGTACGAGGGCATCGCGCTGCCCCGCTGCGGATTCCACCAGGGCGCGCCCTGCGGTACGGGGCCGTCGGGGGTGCGCAGCCCGCCCGTGCTGTCCGGGATGAGCGTCATAACCGTGATACGTCCTTCGCTGGTCGGCGTGCCGGAAGACCGGCAGCACCGAACCCCGCGGCGGGGTGCCGGTCGCGTCAGGCCCCGCCGCGGCATCCGAGAAGGAGGCCCCGCTGCGTCATGGCGGGTAGACTAACCTTGAACAACTCCTCAGACAACCTGAGAGGTGAGGCGGTATGCCGCTCGGCTCGCTACGGCCCAGCCCGCTGGTGGAACAGGCCACGGAGCATCTGCGCGAGCAGATCGTGAGCGGGCAGTGGCCGGTGGGCACCCGGCTGCCCGGCGAGACGGCGCTCGCGGCGCAGCTCGGCGTCGGGCGCTCGACCGTCCGCGAGGCCGTGCGCGCGCTCGCCGGCGCGGGCCTGGTCAAGTCCCGGCAGGGCGCCGGGGTGTTCGTCATCTCCGCCGAGCCCGACGAGGACTTCGGTACGAGGCTGCGGCGGTCGGCGGTCGCCGACGTCTACGAGGTACGGGCCATGGTCGAGGTCCAGGCCGCGCGGCTCGCCGCGGAGCGGCGCACCGAGGCGGATCTGGCCGGTCTGGACGCCGCGCTCGCAGCCCGCCGCGAAGCCGCGGGGCGCGGCGCGGCCGCTTTCGTCGCGGCGGACATCGCACTCCACGCGGGCGTCGTCGCGGCGGCCCGCAATCCCGTCCTGACGGACCTCTTCGCCGAGTTCGCCCCCGTCCTCCACGAGGGCCTCACCGACCTGGTCGACCTCCTCGACCTCCCCCCGGGCGACGGCGACGCCTCCCACGCGGCCCTCGTCGCCGCGATCGCCTCCGGCGACGCCCCCACCGCAGCCCACATCCTCGAGGCCGAATTGGCCTCGACCCTGGCGCTGCTGCGCCCGGCCACCTGACCCCGCCGGGGGTTCCCGCGCCTGCGGCGCGGGGTGACTCCCACCCCACCATCCGTGCAGGTGGGACGCCGGCTGACGGCCCCCTGCGGGGGTGCACCGCCGCCGGGGGCAACCCGCAGTCCCCGAAAACAGCACCCCCACCGGCAGTCAGCCGCCGACGAGACGCCGGGAGGGGGACGATGCGCCCACCCACCCCCGCCCCCCCACCGGCGGGCAGCCGCCGACGAGACCTCGGGAGGGGGACGATCCGGGGGTGCCCCCGCAGGAATGCGCTTCCCAGCCCCTCACCAACTCCGGATGAGGGCGAACGCGCATTCCGAGGAGGTACCCCCGGAGTGGCCCCCGACCCCACCCACCGAAGCAGAAGCGCGATGCCCCGCCGGGCAACACCCAGCGGCGCGAGCCTGCATCCGATGTGCGGCCGACGCCGCGTAGGCGCGAGCAACCCCCCACCCACGGAAGGTCGCGCGGGCCACCGCAACAGGCACCCCCGGAGCGCAAACCCTCGCGGTGGGACCCCAAACGCGGGGCCCCACCGCGAGGTGGTTGCTCAGTCCTTCAGGAGGGAGAAGTTGCTCGTGGTCGTCGCACCCTTGGTGATGCGCAGCGTCGTCGTCGTCGGCTGGAAGCCGTCCTTCGCGACGATCAACTGCAAGGGGTTGTTGCGCACGTCGAGCCAGAGCGCGTAAGTGCCCTCCTTCGTGGTCTTGAGGGTGTAGTGGGTGGCCCAGGTGTTGATCTGGACGGTCGCGCCGGCCAGCGGCGCACCGCCGGAACTCACCGTGCCGGTGATCTTGCCCCACGTCGCCGGGGGGTTGACGGTGAAGCTCACGCCGACCGCCGGCACGGCGTACGGCGTGTCGGTCGCGACCCCCAACGAAGCGGTGAGCGTCCCGGGCTGGGTGATCTCCGGCACGGACGCGTCCAGACCGAGGGTCACCGTGGCGCTGGCGCCCGGGTCGAGCGTGAGCGTCGTCGCGCTCTCGGTCAGCCAGTCGACGTCCGCGCTGTCGACCTGGTCGTAGCCGGGCAGCACCTCCGCGGACTTCGCGGGCACCTGGCCCGCGAGCCCGCCGACGGCGTAGAAGCCGGTGCTGCCGCCGCCGCGGTAGAGCGAGGCGGTGGCGTTCGGCAGCGCCGTCCAGGTGTTGTCGTTGGGCTGGTAGGCCCAGGCCTGGTTGGTGAGCGCGCTGCTGCCGTCGACGGCACCGCCCTTGATGAGCAGCAGGCCGTTGGCGGCGGTGTACGCCGTGCCCCACGCGTCGGTGGGCTGGTCGGCGATCGGCGACCAGGAGTCGGCCGCCGGGTCGTAGACGTACGCGTGCGTGATCTCGCCTGCGTCGGTGGTGCCGCCGGAGCAGTAGAGCTTGCCGCCGACGCCGCCGCAGGCCTCCCAGGCCACCGGCTCGGGGTAGGCCGCGAGCTGCGTCCAGGTGTTGGACGCCGCGTCGTACGCGGTCACGGAAGTGACGCCGCACGCGGTGCCGGTGCAGCCGCCGACCGAGTAGAGCTTGCCGCCGAGGACCGCGCTGCCCGCGCCGGCGTACGGCTTGGGCGAACTGGCGCCGGTGCTCCAGGTGTTGGCGGCGGGGTCGTAGATCTCCAGCTTGGCGTCCGGGTCGCCGTCGGCGCCCCAGCCGCCCACCGCGTAGAGCTTGTCGCCGATCACGCCGTGCGCCGGGGCCTCACGGGTGTCGGCGGCGGAGGCCAGCTTCGTCCAGGCGCCGCTGTCCGCGCTGTACGCGTACAGGTCGCTGGTGTCCGCAACGCCGGTGTAGCCGTACGCGGAGTAGACGGTCCCGTTGTACGTGAAGACCGCGTTGTCGCCCGTGGTGACGGGCAGGTCGGGCAGGGCGTTCCAGGCGTCGCCGGCCGCGGGGTCCACCGCGGGCTTGACGGCCTTGGCACCCGCCGCGTGCTGCGCGGCGAGCGAGTGCGGCGAGTAGCTGCCCTTGACGAGGTTGAGCGGCGCGCCCGCCTTCTGGGCGGTGAAGCCGCCGGGGTTCTCGCCGAGCTTGACGGTGGCCGGCGCGGTGCCGGTGTTCTTGACGGTGACGACCTGGGAGGTGCTCTTGCCCCAGGCGACGGTCTTGTCCACCGAGGCGGGAGTGACCTTGATGCGGCCCGCCTTGAGCGAGAGGTCACGCTGCACGGCGCCGTCGGCCGGCACGGTCGCGGCGGCCGTGGCGGTGGTGTAGTGCGACGCGGCCGCGCTCACCGCGTGCTTGCCGGTGACGTGGGAGAAGAACCAGTAGAAGCCGTCGCCGAGGTTGGGGTCGTTCGGCGTGGCGACCGTGGTCGCGTGGTCGGCGGGGTTGTCGGTGCTGGTGACGGTGGCGCCGGAGACGCCGTCCTTGGTGTTGGCGTCCTTGACGTTGCCGACGACGAGGCCGCCGGGCACCGGGTCGAAGGAGCGCTTGCCGACGAAGACGTTGTCGACCTGCCACCAGTAGGCCCAGGTGCCGGTGTAGTGGAAGCGCAGCCGGACGTCGCTCTTGCCCGCGTAGGCGCTCAGCGGGATCTCGATGTGCTTGCCGGACACCGACGCGGTGGTCTGCTTCCACACGCTGGTCCAGGTGGTGCCGCCGTCCGCGGAGACGTCCACGCTCGCGGTGGAGCTGCTGTACTCGCGGTAGTCGGTGTCGAAGGCGAGCAGCGGGTCGGCGTTGCCGCTCAGGTCGTACGACGGCGAGAGCAGCGAGGTGTCCTGGTGCAGGCCCTGGCCGAGGTCGTCGCTGTCGACGATCGCGAAGGCACCGCTGCCGCCGGTGCGGTTGCCGCGCTTGCCGGGGTCGTCGAAGGTCCAGCCGCCGGTGGTGCCGTCGGCGTTGGCGACGCTCCAGCCGTCGGGGGCGGCGGTGGTCGACGTGAAGGGCTCGGTGGCGCCGTTCAGGTGGACGGTGTAGCCGGGCGCGTCGGTCGACGAACTCTCCACCGGCACCGCGACGTTGACCGACTGGTCGGCCTCGCCGACCGTGACGGTCTTGTCGACCGGCCGGTAGCCGGGGTAATTGGAGGTCACGTGCAGGGTGTACGTGGTGTCCTGCGGGAGCGTCAGGGAGTACGAGCCGGTGGCGGGGTCGGTGTAGACCGCGCTGCCGGGCACGCCCTGGGCGGTGATGGCGGCGTACAGCGGCCAGCCGTGGCCGGAGCCGTCCGTGACGCGGCCGGTGACGGTGCGGGTCGGCACCGCGTCGAGTGCGAACGACTCGGTGACGGTGCCGCCGTCGGCGACCTCGACGCCCGCGGCGCTGCCGCTCCGGTAGCCGTATGCGGCGGCCGTCACGTCGTACGTGCCGGGTGCGACGTCCAGCTTGTAGGTGCCGTCCGCGGCGGTGGTGGCCGCCGCGTCGCCCACCGTGACCTTGGCGCCGGCCAGCGGTGCGCCGGTGGCGTGGTCGGTGACGGTGCCGGACACGATGCCGTGCGGGCCGCTGGAGAAGGCGGCCAGGCCGTTGGGCGTGCCGAGACCCGTCGGTCCGTCGTAGCCGGGCCCGGCCGTGCACAGCGCGGCCGGGGTGCAGGAGCCGTTGTCGCCCTCGGTCACGTCGTTGAGCGCGCTCGGGTGGGCGTACGGGTAGGAGTTCGGGTACGTGTCGGCGCCGGGGGTGCCGGCCGCCGCGTACACGCCCGCGATGAGCGGGGAGGAGGCGCTGGTGCCGCCGTAGACCGCCCAGCCGCCGCCGCCGTAGGTCTGGTAGACCGAGACGCCGGTCACCGGGTCGGCGACCGCCGCGACGTCGGCCACCGACCGCTTGTCGCACGCGGTGTCGGTCTGGAAGGCCGGCTTGGGCTCGTACAGCGAGCAGCCGGAACCCGGGCCGCCGTACGCGTTGTTCCACACCGACTCGCTCCAGCCGCGCGCGCTGCCCGCGTCCACGGTCAGCGAGGTGCCGCCGACCGACGTGACGTACTGGGAGGACGCCGGGTAGCTGACGCCGTATCCGTCGTCACCGCTGGAGGCGACGACCGCGACACCCGGGTGGTTGTAGTACGGGTCCAGGTCGGTGTTCTCCGACGGGTCCTCGCCGCTGCCGGGCGTGGTGTCGTAGCCGGTGCCGTAGGAGTTGGAGACGTACTTGGCGCCGAGCGCGACCGCGGTGTCCACCGAGGCGCCCAGGTCGTCGACGTAGGAGGAGTCGGCCTCGACGAGCAGGATGTGGGCCAGCGGCGCGGCCGCGGACACCATGTCCAGGTCGAGGCTGATCTCGCCGGCCCAGCCGGGGTCGGCCTCCGGCAGGTCGTCGCCGCCGCGCTGGCTCACCTTGGCGAAGCAGCCGTTGTCGGTGGTGCAGGGCGGCAGCCCGTACTGCGCGCGGTAGACCGCGAGGTCGGCCTCCGCGGTCGGGTCGTCGTAGGCGTCGACGATGGCGACGGTCCGGCCCGCGCCGCCGTCGGCCGGGAGCGCGTACGCGCTGCGCAGGTCGGTGGCGCCGAATCCGGACGGGGTGGCGGCGTGCGGCTGGACGCCGGTCTTTGCGGCGACGTCGGTCCGGCGCAGCGCGAGGCACGCGGCGTGTCCGGGCTCGGGGGTGTCGCACTGCCGCACGACGTCCGGCTTCTGCGCGGGGGCCGCAGCGGCCGGGGCCGCGACGGGTATCTGCAGGCCGACGACCGCGAGGGCGGCCGTCGCGAGGGATGCCACCACACCTGCGGTGCGGCGGCTGCGTCTGGGAACGGGTATGCGCAAGGGGGGTCTCCCTGGGGCGGGTGGGACCTCACGCGGCGGGGTACGTCGCGGGGGCCACGGCCGTTCGGACCGCTGGCGTATACATGTGCCTCAGGTGCACCAAGGATTCGTCAAACGGTTGACGAATACCTGACACCGGATGCTCCGCTGTGCGGAGTCGCTTTCCCGTCATCCGGACGGACGCCGTACGTTTCCCTCCGTCCGGCCCTCCGACTGCCCCTCCGGAAGATCGTCCAACCAGCCGTTTCTGGCCGCGTGCCACACCAGCTGGACGCGGTTGTCGACGCCCGCCTCGCGCTGCATCGCGGCCACATGGCGCTGGACGGTCCGCACCGCCACCCCCAGCGAGCGGGCCATCGCCGCGTCCGTGCTGCCGCTCACCAGCATCCCCAGGACCCGTAGCCGCAGGGCGCTGCGCGGCTGCTGGACATCCGGACGGCGGCCCAGCGGGACGCTGCCGGCCCACACCGCGTCGAACAGCGCGGTCAGCGCGGCCAGCAGCGGGCCGGCGAGCACCACCAGCATCACCGGGTCCGCGGCGTCGCCAAGCGCGTCGCCGGGCGGTGGCAGCAGGGCGACCTCGGCGTCCGCGATCTCCAGGCGGGCCGGCAGCCGGCCGGTGACCCGGCCCGCCGTCAGCGGATCGCCCGGCGGCCCGAACGCGCCCGCCGCCTCCAGGCCCGCCCGCTCGAACACCACCCGCCGCCTGACCCCGGCCGGCGCCGCCCCGCGCGGCGCGGCCGCCGCACCGGGCACGAAGGAGGTGATCTCCCGCGCCGCCGCGCCCTGGACCTCCGCGACCCGCCGCGCGATGGCCGCGCGGCCCGCGACGACCTGCACGGCCTCGTCGGCCCGGTGCCCCTCGTGGACGCGCTGGTACTCCGCGTCCAGCCGGTCGAGCAACTCCCGTCCCAGCCGCAGCTGTTCCTGCGCGTGCGACAGCAGCGGGCGGAAGCCGGCGTGCGGTGGTACTGGGTACCACCGCCCGTCGCGGCCCCGGCGGGCCAGGCCGCGGGCCGCCAGCTCCCCGCAGGCCGCCTGGCCGCGGTCCGCCGACACCGCCATCTGGCGGGCGAGTTCGCCTGCGGCGACGCCCCGCGTCGACACCAGCAGGGAATACGCCCGGTCCGCGTCCTGGCTCAACCCCAGGGCCTCAAACGGACGTTCGGTCATGGGGCCGCACAATAGCCTGCCGACGGGTTTGACGCCTTGATTACCTTGCCGGACTTGACACTTGGCCTGCGACCCGCCGGGGTGCCCCGCCCGGTGGCGCCCCGGGGCCTTCTCCCGGTGGGTGGTTGCACAGCCCACCGCGAGCGGCACCCCGGAGCGGCACCGGGCACAGGCACCGCGCGGGGCTCAACTCAGCGCAGCGACCTCCGCGGCTACCGCGGCCTCGTGGGCGCGGGCGTCTTCGCGGGCGCGGCGGGGGCTCCAGCGGCCGGACATCAGGAAGACGAAGGGCAGGAAGAGCACCTGGCCGCCGACGCAGATCCACCACCAGGTACGCCACTGGCCGGGGCCGTCGTGCGCGGCCTTCCGGACCTTCGTGCCGTACTCCTGGAGCACCGCCAGCTGCGGCTGGGCCTTCTGGACGACGGCGAGGCCGGCCGGTCCGACCTCCTGCACCGCGCGGGCGGTGACGTCCGCGGGCGCCTTGCCCGGCGGGTACTTGCCGAGTTCGGCGAAGATCTCCGGGTGCGCGGAGACGACGGCCAGCGCCGGCGCGCCCTGCGCCTGCGCCGCCGTCACCTGCGGTCCGTGCTCGACGAGCGGCGTGACGGAGGTGACCAGCACCGGGATGAGAGCGGAGGAGACTGCGACGACGACCCGTACCGTCCACCCCCACACGGCGAGCCCGGTGGCCGTCGCCGCCGGGTTGTGCTTCTCGACGGTCTCGGTGAAGCCCGCCATCCACGGGCCGTAGGCCACCCCGCTGAAGACGCCGATGCCGACGAAGAGCCAGGCGAAGGTGTAGTAGCCGGTCTCCGGGTGGGTGGCCCGGGTGGCGAAGACCGCCGTCACGACGATCGAGCCGACCGCCCCGGCCACCATGAACGGCTTGCGCACCTTCAGCCTGTCCGACAGCAGCCCGACGACGACCAGCGCGATCGCGTTCGCGGCCCAGTACCAGTTGGCGACGGCGTTGGCGCGCTGCTCGCTGTAGCCGTAGGTGGTGGCGAAGTAGACGACGAAGTTGCCGACCGCCGCGAAGTACAGCAGCAGGAAGAGCGCGATGCCGAGCGCCGGTCCCGCGACGGCCGGGCGCAGCATCTGCCGCCACTGGCCGCCGCGGGCGAGCGCGTCGGGGGCGATGCCCCTGGCGCGGGCCTCGACGAGGGTACGGTCGCGCAGCGAGACCATGATCTGGTCGCGCAGCGCCGGGGAGAGCTCGCGCAGGCCCACGATCGCGACGACGAAGACGACCAGCCCGGCGACCGCGGAGTAGCGCAGCTCGTCCTGCCAGCTGGAGGTGTCCAGCGTCCGGCTGGTGACGGTGGTGACGACGAGGCTGCCGACGACCGGGCCCATCGTCCACGCGCCCATCGCGGTGGCCCGTCCGAGCTGCGGTGAGAAGTCCCGGATCAGCGCCGGGGTGGCGACCAGGACGATGCCCTCGATGACGCTGACGAGCGCGAAGAGCACCAGGTAGGTGGTCTTGCTCCCGGCGTTGGGCAGCCCGAGGAAGACCAGGAGCGAGGCCACGAGCAGCCCGTGGACGACCATGTTGGCGCGTCCCCAGCGGTCGGCGAGCCCGGCGACGAGCGAGGCGAAGGCGCCCGCGGCGTTGCCGATCACCGAGACCCACACGAAGTAGCGGTAGCTCATGTCGAAGTGCGTGATGATCGACGTCGCCACGGCGTACTGGATGTAGAGCATGTAGTAGAGCACGACGGTGGTGACCACCACGATGGCCAGGTACACCATGCGGGGCGCGGTCGACGGGTACGCGGCCAGGTCGCGGCGGTGGAGCCGGCCGAGGAGCGTGCGGGGGCGGGGGTCCGCGGGCTGCGGCCCGGGTCTGTCGGCGTCGGACGGTGTCGGGGTGGCGGACATGCGGCTCCTCCAGGGGATGCGGAAACCGGCGGTGCAGTGACGGAGTGTGGGCAGAGGTTAGTACCGACCGGTCGGTATGCCTAGAGGTCTGCACGGGTCCGCCGCCCCGCCACGCCACCGCGCCGGGCGCGGGCCGCAAACGGCCGCCGGCGGGCCCCCACTACGGGGACCCGCCGGCGGTATCCCGCCCGGAGGCGGTGCGTCAGCGCCGCGCTAGCTCGCGGTGCAGCTCAGCGCCGGGGAGCCGACCGAGCCGGAGGACGTGCCCTGGAGGCCGAAGCTCGTGGACGCCGCCGGGGCGATCGTGCCGTTGTAGCTGAGACTCTTCGCCGTGACCGCCGCGCCGGACTGCGTGATGGTGGCGCTCCAGCCGCTGGTCGCCTGCTGGTTGCCGGCCCACGTCCAGCCGACCGTCCAGCCGGAGGTGGCCGCGGAGCCGGAGTTGGTCACGGTGACGGTGGCGGTGAAGCCGGTGTCCCACTGGTTGTCGACGTGCAGCGTGGCGGTGCAGCCCTTGTTGGTGCTGCCACCGGTGGTGCCGCTGCTCGTACCGGTCGAGGTGCCGGTGGACGTGCCCGTGCTCGTACCGGTGCTCGTACCCGTCGAGGTACCGGTCGACGTGCCCGTGCTCGTACCCGTCGAGGTGCCGGTCGACGTGCCCGTGCTCGTACCCGTCGACGTACCGGTCGTCGTGCCCGAGGACGTACCGCCGTTCGTGCTGCCCGTGGAGCCGCCGAAGGTCGGGGCCTTGATGGAGGTCAGGTAGCCGTCCTTGACTGTGTCGACGGTCTGCCAGTCGTCCTTGAGGATGCCGCCGGTGTCACCGGAGTCGGGGTTCCACGACCAGAAGGTCCAGCTGAAGCTGTCGCCGCCGTTGCCCGAGGTGGGCTTCATGTAGCTGACCAGCGCCTTGAGCCACTGCTGGTCGACGGTCGACTGCAGCGTGGTGCCGAACTCGCCGACCCACACCGGGGCGATGTTCTGCTCGAAGAGGTAGCCCCAGTACTTCGACCACACGGCGGGCATGTTGGCCGGGAAGGTCGGGTCGGTGAACCAGGTCTGCTGGGCGACGCTGGTGGCGTAGTCGTGGGCCGAGTAGACGACGCGGTTGGCGACGCTCAGCTGGACCGGGTACTGCCCGGCGCCCATCAGGTTGCCGCCCCACCAGCCGGACACGCCGTTGAAGGTCTGGATGCCCTCGACGAAGATCAGCAGGTTGGGGTTGACGCCCAGGATCGCGTTGCCCGCGCGCTGGGCGGCCAGCCGCCAGTCGATCGTGGTGTCGCCGCAGCCCCAGCAGGCCGGGTCGTGCGGCTCGTTGTGCAGGTCGATGCCGACGACCGCGGTGTTGTTCTGGTAGCGGGTCGCGAGCGCCTTGAGGTTGGTGATCCAGGTCGACTCGGGAACGGCGCTGGTGTACCAGAGCGCGGACTGCCCGCTGGAGTCCGGGCGGTGCCGGTCGAGGATGACCCGCAGGCCGACGGAGCCCGCGTAGTTCACGATCTTGTCCATGATCTGGAGCGGGCTGAGGCCCTGCAGGTCGGTGTTCATGTTGTAGAAAGTGATGCTGTTGGCGGCAGCGCCCGCCTTGAAGATGTCGTCGCTGTAGGGCAGCCGGATGGTGTTGTAGCCGAGCTGCTTCATCTGGTCGATCATGCTCTTGTAGTCGCGCGACCAGAGGCCGTGCACCACTTCGTTGCTCGTCTCGAAGCCGAACCAGTTGATGCCCGCGATGCGCACCGCCTGGTTGTTCGAGTCCAGGATCTGCCGGCCGCTGGTGTGCCAGTAGCCGCTGCCCGCGTCGGCGGCGGCCGCCGACGGCGCCGCGGCCGCGCTGGCGTGACTCTGCCCCGCGATGGACAGCAGGGCGAGCATCGCGGCGGCGACGGCCGCCGCGATCAGCACGCGCAGCCGCCGCAGGCTTCTCAGCGGACTCCGGACATCCGGATAGGGAACCACGGTGCGCTTCCTCTCGGTGGGGGGACGGAACGCTTCGGTTCGTGGCGTGTGGGGGTGCCGTGTCAGATGCTTCCAGCCATGGGAGCGCTCCCATTGGCTACAAGGTATGGAATCGACGCCACCCGACAGCCGTCAAGGGGTCGTACAGCCTTCACCTTCTGAACGCGGGGTGCCCGGCACCGTCCGGTGCGCCGCTCCGGCGCGTGAGATCGGCCGGTACGGGGCACTTCCGGTCCAGGATGGGGAGGTGTCGCCGGGCACGGGGCGGCACCCGACGGAACACCGTGCCGCAACCACGTCAGGAGCCGATCGCCATGCTGAACCCCGACGTCCGCCGGGTGCTCGACGGCACCGCCTTCGCCCACCTCGCCACCGTCCTGCCGGACGGCTCGCCGCACACCGTTCCGGTCTGGATCGGGACGCACGGCGACCGGATCGCCTTCCTCACCGGGCCGGACTCGCGCAAGGCCCGCAACCTGCGGCGGGACCCGCGGGTCGCGATCTCGCTGACGTCGCCGGACAACCCGTACGAGCCGGTGCTCGTCCGCGGCCGGGTCGTCGAGTGGCTGGACGGGGACGCGGGTTGGGCGGTCGTCGACGAGATCGCCGTGAAGTACACCGGCCGGCCGTACGCGCGGGATCAGGAGCGCGTCGCCGCCCTGATCGAGCCCGACCGGCAGAAAGTGGGGCTCTGAGGGGCACTGGGGTCGCTGGGGTCGCTGGGGTCGCTGGGGTCGCCGAGCGGCACGGGCGGCACCGGGCGGCGCCGGGCGCGGCTATGAGCGGCGGCGCGGAAATCGGGTGGGCGGGGAGCGGGCCACGGGTTAGGCTCGCCTAAGTGGCAAGGTCTCCGGCAGAGAGCGGGTTCCCATGGCAGAGCGACCGGCACGCAGGGCTCCGCGGGCACGGCACGCCACGGTGGTGCGCACCGGGCGGGTCACCCCGCGGATGGTGCGCGTGGTGCTGGCCGTCGATCCCGCCGACCGTCCCGACCTCGGCGCCTTCACCGACCACTACGTCAAGCTCGTCTTCCCGCCCGAGGGCGTGGAGTACCCGCGGCCGCTGGACATGGAGGCGGTGCGCCGCGACCTGCCGCGCGAGCAGTGGCCGCGGACCCGGACGTACACGGTACGGGCCTGGGACCCGGACGCCGGCGAGATGACCCTCGACTTCGTGCACCACGGCGACGAGGGCCTGGCCGGGCCGTGGGCGGCCGCCGCCCGGCCCGGCGACGGCATCGACTTCATGGGCCCCGGCGGAGCCTACGCGCCCGACCCGGCGGCCGACTGGCATCTGCTGGCGGGCGACGAGAGCGCGCTGCCGGCCATCGCGGCGGCCGTCGAGGCGCTGCCGCCGGGCGCGCCCGCGAAGGTCTTCGTGGAGGTGGCGGGCCCGGAGGAGGAGCAGAAGCTGGACGGCGCCGGATCCGGCGACGTCGAGGTGGTCTGGCTGCACCGCGGCGGGCGGCCGGTCGGCGAGGCACTGGTCGCCGCCGTGACCGGGACGGCGGTGCCCGCGGGCGACGTGCAGGTCTTCGTGCACGGCGAGGCGGGCCTCGTCAAGGAGCTGCGCCGCTTTGTCCGGCTGGAGCTGGGGGTGCCGCGCGAGCGGCTGTCGGTGTCCGGCTACTGGCGGCGCGGCGCGGACGAGGACGGCTGGCAGTCCTCCAAGCGGGAGTGGAACGCCGAGGTGGAGCGCGAGCAGGAGTCGGGCGGGCGGCCGTAGCGAGGCCCGCGGCGGACGAGGCCCGCGGCGGACGGGGCCCGCGGCGGACGGGGCACGGCGGACGGGCGCGTGCGGTCGGTCGACCGCCCGCGCCCGCGTGCCCGTGCGCCCGGCTCAGACCGAGCGCTGGTAGGAGCGGAAGGTGCGGGTGGAAAGCCACACCGCGGCCGCCGCGAGGGCGAGCAGCGCGCCGCCCCGGCCGAGCACGACGCTCCAGCGGGGATCCGCGGACATCGCCGAACGGCCCGCCACGAGGGCCCAGTTGACGGGGTTGAAGTCCGCGATGTGCCGCATCCAGGACGGCATCAGGCCGGGCGCCATGAAGGCCGAGGAGAGGAAGGTCAGCGGCAGCAGCAGGAAGGAGTTGATGCCGATGATGCTCTCGCGCTGCCGCACCAGCATGCCGATCGCGTTGGACGCGGCGCCGAAGACCGTGCCGAGCAGCACCGAGGCGGCCAGCAGCACCAGCAGTCCGGCCGCGCCGCCCGGGTAGTCGGCGCCGCCGAGCTTGCCGAGCAGCACGATCAGCACCGACTGCACCGCCGTACTGAGGCCCTGCTGCACGACGTTGGCGTTCATCAGCGCCGCCCGGCTGACCGGTGTGGTCAGGTAGCGGTTGAGCGTGCCGCGCTCGATCTCCTCCAACGTGCCCATGCCGGCCCACATGTTGGAGGACACCGCGCTCATCACGACGACACCGGGCACGAGGTAGTCGAGGTAGGACCCGCTGCCGAAGCCGGGCAGTTCGACGACCTTGCGGAAGAGGGAGCCGAACAGGAAGAGCCAGATGACCGGTTGGACGAGCGTGATGACCAGGACGACCGGCTGGCGCATGATCGCGGTGAGGTGGCGCCGCGTCATGTACCAGGTCTGGTAGGCGGTTTCGGTGCTCATGCGGCCTTCTCCTCCGTGTCCGTGCCCGTGCCCGCGCCTGCCGCGTCCTTGCCGGTCGCGCGGCCGTCCTTCCCGGCGTCGGCGTCCGCGAACCGCCGCCCGGCGTACCGCAGGTAGACGTCGTCGAGCGAGGGGCGGGCCACGGTGACGGATGCCACCGCCGCGCCCTGCTGCTCCAGCGCGGCCAGCACCTGCGGTACGGCGGCGGGCCCGTCGTCGGTGCGGGCGCTCAGCCGCCGCCCGTCGACGGCCACGTCGCGCACCGCGGTGAAGGCGCCGAGCGCGGTGGCCAGCAGCCGGGCGTCCACCTCGCCGGGCGCGTCGCGCAGCTCCACGTGGACGGCGTCGCCGTGCAGCTCGCCCTTGAGCTCGTCGGGGGTGCCCTCGGCGACGACGCGCCCGCGGTCGACGATCGCGACCCGCTCGGCGAGCCGGTCGGCCTCCTCCAGGTAGTGCGTGGTCAGCACGATGGTGAGGCCCTCGTCGCCGGCCAGCCGGGATATCTCCTCCCACATCGCGCCGCGCGCCTCCGGGTCCAGCCCGGTCGTCGGCTCGTCGAGGAAGAGCACGTGCGGCCGGTGGACGAGGCCGAGCGCCACGTCCAGCCGGCGCTGCATACCGCCGGAGTACGTCCGCACCTGGCGCCCGGCGGCGTCCGAGAGGCCGAAGCGGCCCAGCAGCTCGTCGGCGCGGCGGCCCACCTCCGGGCCGCGCATCCCGTACAACCGCCCCTGGAGCAGCAGGTTCTCCCGCCCGGTGGCGACCGGGTCGGCGCCGGACTTCTGGGCGACGACGCCGATCGCGCGCCGGACGCGGTCCGGGTGGCGCAGCGCGTCGTGCCCGGCGACCAGGGCGGTGCCGGAGTCGGGGCGGGCGAGCGTCGTGAGGATCTTGACGGTGGTGGACTTGCCGGCGCCGTTGGGGCCGAGCAGCCCGAAGACGGTGCCCGCGGCGACGGTGACGCCCATGCCGTCGAGGGCCGTCACCCCGCCGGGGTAGGTCTTGGTGAGCCCGGCCGCCTCGACGGCGGGCGCTGCGGTGGTCATGAGGGTGTGTCCTCCGGGTCGGGTGCGGTGGGGGGCGCTGCGGGCCGGGTGGCCGAGCCGGCGCGGGTGTCGGCATCTACGTCTGCGCCCGTCCCGGCCTCCGCCTCCGCGTCACGGAACTGCTCTTCGAAGCGCTGCCAGTCCTCCGGCAGGGAGCCCGTGTCGTGCCAGGCGCGCCACTCGTCCAGGCCGGACAGCCGGCCCTCGGCCACTTCGGCGAGCAGCTCGCGGATCCAGGCGGCCTCGGCCTCGCGCATACGGGCCTGGTACTCGGTCTCGATCAGGAACAGCCGCGGCAGCTCGGCCCCCAGCTTGGCCAGCACCCCGCGCAGCGCGGCGGCCTGCACCTCCTGCGCCCCGGCGCGTTCGGCCAGCAGCTCGGCGGCCTCGTCCGGGTGCAGGGCGCCGATCAGGGAGAGCGCGGCCTCGAAGCCGGGGTACTCCTGCGCGGGCACCGCGACGAGGTCGGCGAGCCAGTCGTGGGCCTCGGTGCGGCCCGCTTCGGTGAGGCCGTAGAGCGTCCGCTCGGGACGGTTGCCCTGCCGCTGGACACCGGCGACCTCGACGAAACCGTGCTTCTCCAGGTTCTGCACCACGGTGTAGAGGGAGCCGTAGTTGATCTTGATGCTGTGCTCCTTGCCGCGCTGCCGCAGCAGGCGGGCGATCTCGTACGGATGCATCGGCCGTTCGCCGAGAAACACCATGACCGCCAGGGCCAGCGGGTTGGACAGCTTGCGCCGTTTCGCCACCGCGTTCATCCCCCGTCATTGCTCGTTGTTCGCTGCTCTTCGCCGGTTGCTCGCTGCCGTATATCCGTTGCCGAACATATCGCGTCCACCCCTCGCGAGCAAGACGATGTATCGCGAATTTCGGCGGCAGCGTATATCGCGAGTCGCCGCTCCGGCGACGGGCGGGACGGAGCCGTACGGCGGCGGGCGACGGGCAGGACCGGAGCCGTTACGGCGGCGGGCGGTGGGTGGGCGGCGCGCGTGAGGACTTCGGCCCGCGACGGACACGGATGCGTGATGCGGCGGAAACACCGCGTGCCTAATTTCTGTCGACCGACAGGAACACCGGACGAAACACCCGACAGGGGGCCCGGCCATGACCACCAGCAGACCGCCCGCCACCCAGGCGCGGCCACCGCAGGACGTGCGGCCACCCACGCCCGCCACCGGCCCGGGCGGCGACACCGCCGGGCTCGCCGACTTCGGCTACCCCCAGGAACTGCACCGCAGCCTCGGCCGCTACGCGTCCTTCGCCGCCGGCTTCTCCTTCATCTCCGTCCTGACCACGGTCTTCCAGTTCTTCGCCTTCGGCTACTCCTTCGGCGGCCCGCGCTTCTTCTGGACCTGGCCCGCCGTCCTCGTCGGCCAGCTCCTGGTCGCCGCGTGCTTCGCCGAACTCGCCGCCCGCTACCCGATCTCCGGCGCCGTCTACCAGTGGTCGAGCCGGCTCAGCAACGCCGTCTTCGGCTGGTACGCGGGCTGGATCATGGTGCTCGGGCAGATCGTGGTCGTCGCGGCGGCCGCGCTCGCACTCCAGGTGGTGCTGCCGGCCGTCTGGTCCGGCTTCCAGATCATCGGTACGGACACCTCGCCCCTGTCGTCGGACGGCGCGGCGAACGCGGCGCTGCTCGGCATCGTGCTGCTCGCGCTCACCACGGCGGTCAACCTGCTGGACAACAAGGTCATGTCGGTGGTCAACCGGGTCGGCGTCACGGCCGAGATCGTCGGCGCGGTGCTCATCGTCGTCCTGCTGCTCACGCACGCGGACCGCTCGCCGTCCGTCACCGTGCACAGCGGGGGCGGCGGATCCGCGCTGCTGGTCGGGTCGTTCGCGGCCGCGTACGTGATGATCGGCTTCGACAGCGCGGGCGAGATGAGCGAGGAGACGCGGCATCCGCGGCGGGTCGCGCCGCGCACGATCCTCACCGCACTCGCCGCGGCCGGGGTGCTCGCCTCGCTGCTGGTGCTCGCGGCGCTGCTCGCCGCGCCCAGCCTCACCGACGGGCGGCTCGGCACGGACGGGCTGTCGTACGTCCTGACCAGCCGGCTCGGCGACGGGCTCGGGCGGGTGCTGCTGTGCGACGTGGCGCTCGCGGTGGCCGTCGCGACGCTGGCGATCCAGACGTCCGCGACCCGCATGCTCTTCTCGATGGCGCGGGACCGGGCGCTGCCCCTCTCCCCCGCGCTCGCCCGGGTCTCGCCGCGCACCGGGCAGCCGCCCGTGCCCGCGCTCGTGGTCGGCGTCCTCTCGGCGGCGCTGCTGCTCATCGCGTTCGCGTCGCCGGACGCGTGGCTGGCGATCGGCACGACGTGCATCGTCATGCTGTACCTGGCGTACTCGATGGTGACGGGCCCGCAACTGCTGCGCCGGCTGCGGGCGCCGCTCCCGCCGGTGACGGACG
The DNA here is from genome assembly GCF_000721495.1 of Streptomyces sp. NRRL F-5123. GTDB lineage: Bacteria > Actinomycetota > Actinomycetes > Streptomycetales > Streptomycetaceae > Actinacidiphila. Next base: position 183,495 of record NZ_JOHY01000008.1, on the reverse strand, counting down.
AGTCCGGCGCCCCCGCGTTCTCGCTCGGCCGCTGGGGAGTCCCGGTCAACGCCGCGGCCCTGGTGTACGGCCTCGCGATGACCGTGAACCTCGCATGGCCGCGGCCCGCCGTCTACGACCCGTCAGGCGGCCACTGGTACTTCCGCTGGTTCACCCTGCTCTTCCTCGGAGCCGCCCTCGCGCTGGGCGCCGCCTACCGCGCCGTCCGCCGCGTCTCCTCTTCCTGAGGGGCGCTCCGGGCTGCCTCTTGCGGTGGTGCTTGCGGCCTCCCTCCGGGGGAAGACCGCGACGCCCACCGCAAGGGGCAGGACGGGGCGTGACCGGCGAGCTCAGGGACAGCCGACAAGGCGGAGGGCCGCGTCCGCCGTGGCCGAGGCGAAATCGGACCCCGCGCGGTCGCGGGGAGCGAGGATCACGCCCTCGATGAGAGCGAAGAGCAGGTCCGCGCGCAGGGCCAGCTCGCCCGGGGGAAGGGCGGCGCCCACCGCGGTGGCGGCCAGCAGGGCCGCGTAGGCCCTCCGCAGCTCGCCCCGCGCGGAGCGGAACGCGGCGAACCGCTCCGCCCGCACCTCGGGCAGCAGGTAGAGGGCGCCGAGGTTGTGCGGCCCGGCGCACAGCAGCTCGACGTCCGCCCGGCACAGCTCCCACAGCCGCCGCTCGGCGGGGAGTTCCCGGTCGGCCAGCAGCGATTCCGCGAGGGCCAGCGACGGCGTGACCGTGCCCTCCAGCAGCTCCGCGAGCAGTTCCTCCTTGCCGCTGACGTAGTGGTACATCGTCGCCTGCCGCATGCCCGCCCGCTCGGCGATGGCCCGCGTGGTGGTGGCGGTGTAGCCGCGGGTGGTGAACAGTTCGCCCGCGGCGGCGAGCAGCTCCTGCCGCGGGGTGAGTCCGCTGTCGGGGCGGGCCTGCGCGCGGGGCCGCCCGACGCGCCGCCCGCGCTCGCCTCTGCTGCCGCCGGCGCCCTGCTCCGTACCGCTCACGCCGCGATCGTCGCACAACCGCGGACCTCCCTCCGTGCCGGGCGGGCCCGGTGAGCAGCCGGTAACCCGGGCGCAACGCGCGGGCAATCGCGCGGAATCCGCCCCCGCCTAATTTCTGTCGCACGACAGAAACTGGAGGTGCGGCGTGGCGGCAGGGGCGACACGGACGACGTACGGCGCGCGCGACCACGCGCGGGCGCAGCAGGGGCGGCGGTCGGCGGCGATGCCGCTGGTGCCGGCGCCGGACGGGCTGGTGTGGGCGGAGACCGTCGCGGGCGGCAACTACACGCACAAGGCGCTGGCCCGCGGCACCGAACTGCGGCTCGCCGACCCGACCGGCACCGCGTGCGCGCACGTGCTGCTCTTCGCCACCGGCAGCCCGTGGGAGCGGCTCAACGTCGCCGACACCGTGAAGGTCCAGTGGAACGCCTACCTCGGTGCGGGCCGGCTGCTGCTGTCCGACCAGGGCCGTGTGCTGGCCTCGCTGGTGGCCGACACCAGCGGGCGGCACGACACGCTGTGCGGTACGTCCACGGCCGTGCGCAACACCGCGCGGTACGGGGACGGTTCGCCGCAGGGCGGCACCCCGGCGGGCCGGGAGCTGTTCAAACTGGCCGCCGCCAAGCAGGGGTTGGAGCCGCGGGACCTGCCGCCGTCGCTGTCGTTCTTCCAGGGCGTGCGCGTCGAGCCGGACGGCATGCTGGAGTTCACCGGCTCAGCGGGCCCGGGCGCGGCGGTGACGCTGCGCGCGGAGATGCCGCTGACGGTGCTGCTGGCGAACGTACCGCACCCGCTGGACCCGCATCCGTCGTACGTGTGCGGCCCGTTGGAGGTCGCCGCCCGGCCGGGCCGGCCGACCGGGCCGGGCGATCCGCTCTGGGACGACACTCCGGAGGGCCGCCGCGCCTTCCAGAACACCGCGGAGCACCTGACCGCGAAGGGGCTGTGACGACTGTGACGACAGTGATGAACTCGGAAACCTCCGTGACGACCGCGACCGTCGCCGCCCGCGCCCCCTGGTCGGCGGTGATCCCCGCGGGCGGCCTGCTGACCGTCACCGACCTGCACGGCAACCAGGCGGTGGACTTCCTGGTCTACGACGCCGCCGACACGGCGGTCCGCTACAGCGCGCCGGACACGCTCCAGGCGCAGGGCGGCATCTTCCTGACCACCGGCAGCGTCCTGATGTCCAACGAGCACACCCCCCTGATGACGGTCACCGCGGACGGGTGCGGCGGGCACGACACGATCGCCGGGGCCTGCTCGAAGGAGTCCAACACCCTGCGCTACGGCCACCACACCTGGTCGCAGCACGCCTGCGCCGACAACTTCCTGGCCGAGGGCGCCCGCTGGGGCCTCGGCAAGCGCGATCTGGTCAGCAACATCAACTGGTACATGAACGTCCCCGTCGAGGACGACGGCACCCTCGGCATCGTCGACGGCCGCTCGGCCGCGGGACTCTCCGTCACACTGCGCGCCGATCGCGAGGTGCTGGTACTGGTCTCCAACTGCCCGCAGATCAACAACCCCTGCAACGGCTTCGACCCGACGCCGGTGCAGATGACGGTCACCGCCCCGGGGGCCGCCCGATGAGCTTCGACACGCTGCTGGTCGCCAACCGCGGGGAGATCGCCGCCCGCGTGCTGCGCACCGCGCGCCGCATGGGCCTGCGGACCGTCGCGGTCTTCTCCGACCCGGACCGCGGCGCCCCGCACGTCCATCTCGCCGACACCGCCGTGCGGCTGGGGCCCGCGTCCGCCAAGGAGAGCTACCTCGACGCGGACGCCGTGCTCGCCGCCGCGCGCGAGAGCGGGGCGGGCGCGGTGCACCCCGGCTACGGCTTCCTGTCCGAGGACGCGGACTTCGCACGCCGCTGCGAGGCCGCCGGGCTCGTCTTCGTCGGCCCCGAACCGCGGCATCTGGAGGTCTTCGGCGCCAAGCACACCGCGCGGGCCGCCGCGCAGGCCGCCGGGGTTCCCATGCTGCCGGGCACGGGGCTGCTGGCGGACCTGGACGCCGGGCTCGCCGCGGCCGAGGACCTCGGCTACCCGGTGATGCTCAAGGCCACCGGCGGCGGGGGCGGCATCGGGATGCGGGCCTGCCGTACGCCCGCCGAACTGGCCGCCGCCTGGGAGCCGGTGGAGCGCGCCGCGGCGGCGGGCTTCTCCTCCGCCGGGCTCTTCCTGGAGCGCCTGGTGGAGCGCGCCCGGCACGTCGAGGTGCAGGTCTTCGGCGACGGCCGCGGCGGGGTGACCGTGCTCGGCGACCGCGACTGCTCCCTCCAACGGCGCCACCAGAAGGTGCTCGAAGAGGCCCCGGCGCCCGGCCTGCCCGCCGCCCTGCGGGAGCAACTGGCCGAGAGCGCACGCGCGTTGTGCGCCTCGGTCGGCTACCGCTCGGCCGGGACGGTGGAGTTCGTGTACGACGCGGCGCGCGCCGAGGCGTACTTCCTGGAGGTCAACACCCGCCTCCAGGTGGAGCACCCGGTCACCGAGGAGACGTACGGCGTCGACCTCGTGGAGTGGATGCTGCGGCTGGCCCGCGACGGCGAGGCGCCCGGGGAGGCGCCCGAGCCGAGCGGCCACGCGGTGGAGGCGCGCGTCTACGCCGAGGATCCGGCGCGCGGCCACCGGCCCAGCGCCGGGCTGCTCACCCGGGTGGAGTTCCCGCCGGGCGTGCGCGTGGACACCTGGGTCGCGACCGGCACCGAGGTGACCACCGCCTACGACCCGATGCTGGCCAAGGTGATCGCGTACGGGGCCGACCGGGAGGAGGCGCTGGCCAAGCTCGCCGACGCGCTCGCCGCCACCCGCGTCGACGGCGTCGAGACCAACCTCGGCCTGCTGCGGGCCGCGCTCGACGAGCCCGCGCTGCGCGCCGCCACCCACCACACCGCGACGCTGGAGGGCGTCACCGACGCCTCGCGGCGCATCGACGTGGTGCGGGCCGGCACCCTCACGACCGTCCAGGACTGGCCGGGCCGCACGGGGCTCTGGCACGTCGGGGTGCCGCCGTGCGGGCCGATGGACGACCTGTCCTTCCGGCTCGGCAACACCGCGCTGGGCAACGGCGAGGGGACCGCCGGGCTCGAATGCACCCTCCAGGGACCGGCGTTGCGCTTCAGCCACGCCACGACCGTGTGCGTGACGGGCGCGCCCGCGCCCGTCACGGTCGACGGTGTGCCGGTGCCGCAGTGGGAGCCGGTCACCGTGCCGGCCGGCGGGCTGCTGGACGTCGGCGCCCCGCACGAGGCGGGCCTGCGCACGTACGTACTGGTCGCCGGCGGGCTCGACGTACCGCCCTACCTCGGCAGCGCCGCGACGTTCACCCTCGGCCGCTTCGGCGGGCACGGCGGGCGGGCGCTGCGCACCGCCGACGTGCTGCACGGCGGCGCCGCCACCGCCGTCGGCACTCCGGTGGCGCCCGCGCGGCGCCCCGCGATCGGCACCGCATGGGAGATCGGCGCGGTCGAAGGGCCGCACGCCGCGCCGGAGTTCTTCACCGAGCAGGACATCACCGACTTCTACGCGGCCAGTTGGAGCGTGCACTTCAACTCCGCCCGCACCGGCGTCCGGCTCGTCGGCCCCAAACCGCGCTGGGCGCGCGCCGACGGCGGCGAGGCGGGCCTGCACCCGTCCAACATCCACGACACGCCCTACGCGGTCGGCGCGGTCGACTTCACCGGCGACATGCCGGTGCTGCTCGGGCCGGACGGCCCGTCGCTCGGCGGCTTCGTGTGCCCGGCCACCGTGGTGACCGGACAGCGCTGGAAGCTCGGCCAGTTGCGGCCCGGCGACACCGTGCGCTTCGTGCCCGTCACCGAGGACGCGGCCGCGAGCCTGCGGGCCGCGCCCGCCACGGCGCCGGTCGCGTGCCGCCCGGCGCTCGGCGACGGCGGCGTCCTCGGCCGCGCCGAACCCCGCGGCGACAACCCGGCGGTGACGTACCGGCGCAGCGGCGACGACAACCTGCTCGTCGAATACGGGCCCATGCAGCTGGACCTGGCCCTGCGCATGCGGGTGCACGCGCTCGCCGAGCACCTCACCGCGCGGCGGCTGCCCGGCGTCGTCGACCTCACGCCCGGCATCCGCTCGCTCCAGATCCACGTCGACCCCGACGTGCTGCCCACCGGCAAGCTGCTGGACCTCGTCCGCGAGGCCGAGGACCAACTGCCGGCGACCGAGCACCTGGTGGTGCCCAGCCGCACCGTCCATCTGCCGCTGTCGTGGGACGACCCCGCGACCCGCGAGGCCATCGCCCGCTACATGGCGGGCGTCCGCGACGACGCGCCCTGGTGCCCGTGGAACATCGAGTTCATCCGCCGGGTCAACGGGCTCGACTCCGTCGACGACGTCTACCGCACGGTCTTCGACGCGGAGTACCTGGTGCTCGGCCTCGGCGACGTCTACCTCGGTGCGCCCGTCGCCACACCGCTCGACCCGCGGCACCGGCTCGTCACCACCAAGTACAACCCGGCGCGCACCTGGACCGCGGAGAACTCCGTCGGCATCGGCGGGGCCTACCTGTGCGTCTACGGCATGGAGGGGCCGGGCGGCTACCAGTTCGTCGGCCGCACGGTCCAGGTCTGGTCCGGGCGGGACGCGGCGGCGGGCGTCGCCGAGCCGTGGCTGCTGCGCTTCTTCGACCGGATCCGGTGGTATCCGGTCGAGGCCGACGAACTCCTCGACCTGCGCGCCGACATGGCGGCGGGGCGGCTGCGGCTGCGGGTGGAGGAGGGCGAGTTCGCTCTCGCCGAGCACCAGCGCTTCCTCGCGGAGAACGCGGAGTCGATCGAGGGCTTCCGCGCCCGGCAGGGGGCCGCCTTCGCGGCGGAGCGGGCGGCCTGGGAGGCCGCCGGGGAATTCGCCCGGGCCGATTCCGCGGGGGCGGCTCCCGCCGCCGGGCTCGCGGAAGAGGTCGCCGTGCCGCCGGGCGGCTGCGCGGTCGAGGCGGAGTTCGCGGCGGGGGTGTGGCGGGTCGCCGTCCGCGAGGGCGACTGCGTCGCGGCGGGGCAGCACCTTCTCACCCTCGAGGCGATGAAGATGGAGTCCCCGGTGGTGGCGCCCGTCGCCGGCCGCGTGGCCTCGATCCGCGTCACCCCGGGCGACCAGGTCTCCCCGGGCCTCCCCCTCCTGACCCTGGCCCCCCTGTGACGCCCAGCCCCCCGGACCGCTCCTCACGGCACCCCGCAGCGCACGGGGCGTGCGGGGCGTGCGGGGCGTGCGGGGCCCCTCCCGGGCGGAGCATCGGGGAGAACTGCGCGAACAACTCCTACCGGCAGGCGGCCGCGGCGTGAGCCGCACGAGGCACCCCGAAGCGAAAGGCCGACGAATGACCAGAGCGCAGGCGCGCGTCGCCGCGGCGTACCGGGCGATGGAGCGGGCCCGCAGGCCGGACGTGTGGATCGCGCTGCGGCCGGAGGAGGAGGCCGCTGCGGACGCGCGGGAGGTGGACGCCAAGGTCGCGGCGGGGCACGCGCTGCCCCTGGCCGGGACGCTGCTGGGCGTCAAGGGCAACATCGACGTCGCGGGGCTCCCGACCACCGCGGGCTGCCCGGCGTACGCGTACGTGCCGGAGCGCGACGCCCCCGCGGTGGCGGCCCTGCGCGCGGCCGGCGCGGTCGTGCTGGGCTCCACGAACATGGACCAGTTCGCGACCGGCCTGGTCGGCACCCGCAGCCCCTACGGGGCCGTACCCAGCGTGCTCGCGCCGGAGCGGATCGGCGGCGGGTCGAGTTCGGGGTCGGCGGCGGCCGTCGCACTCGGCTTCGCCGACATCGCGCTGGGCACGGACACCGCGGGCTCGGGCCGCGTCCCGGCGGCCTTCCAGGGCATCGTGGGCCTCAAGCCGACGCCCGGCCTGGTGCCGACGGAGGGCGTCGTCCCGGCGTGCGCGAGCCTCGACTGCGTGAGCGTCTTCGCCCGTACGCTGCCGGAGGCCCGCCGCGCCCTCGCGCTGCTGGCGAGCCCCGTCCCGCCGCCGCGCCGCCCGGGCCCGTGGCGGGTCGCGGTCGCGGGCCCCGGCCGGCTCGGCGAGCTGGACGACGGCTGGGAGGAGGCGTACGAGGCTGCCGCCGGGCGGCTCGCGGCCGCCGGCGCCGAGCTGCGGACGATCGACCTGGCGCCGTTCAGCGAGACGGCGGAGCTGCTGTACGGCGGCGCGTTCGTCGCGGAGCGCTACGCCGCCGTGGGCGCGTTCGTGGAGCAGGGCGGCGCGGATCTCGACCCGACGGTGGCCGGCATCATCCGCGCGGCGCGCGACATCCCGGCGCACCGCCTCGTCGCGGACCGCGAGCGGCTCGCCGCCCTGCGCGGGCGCGCGACCGCCGAGCTGGGCCACTGCGACGCGCTGCTCCTGCCGACCGCCCCGGGCCACCCGACGCTCGCCGAGGTCGCCGCCGACCCGGTGGGCACCAACACCCGGCTCGGCCGCTTCACCAACTCGGCGAATCTGCTGGGCCTGTGCGCGGTCGCGGTGCCGGGCGGCACGGTGCGCGGGGGGCCCTTCGGGGTGATGCTGCTGGGCCCGGCGGGCGCGGACGACCGGGTCGCGGAGATCGCCGCGCTGCTCCAGCCGCCGGTGCGGCTCGCGGTCGTAGGGGCGCACCTGTCCGGCCAGCCGCTCAACGGCCAGCTGCTCGCGCTGGGCGCCCGCCTGGCGGAGACGACCGCCACGGCGCCCGCCTACCGGCTGTACGCGCTGGACACGGTGCCGCCCAAGCCGGGCCTGGCGCGGGTGGCGGAGGGCGGGGCGCCCGTCGAGGCCGAGGTGTGGGAGCTGTCCCCGGCGGCCCTGGGCACCCTGGCCGCGGGTCTCCCCCGCCCGATGGCCCTGGGCCGGGTGACCCTGCGCGACGGCACCGAGGCGACGGGCTTCCTCTGCGAGCCCGCCGCCCTCACCGCGGCGCCGGACATCACCCGCTACGGCGGCTGGCGCGCCTACCTGTCCCGTACGGCCTGAGCCCCCGCCCGTACGGATCCGGACAAGCGCACGGGCCCGTACGCCCGCGGCCCGCCACCGGCCGCGACCGCCCACCGCGGCCGTCCGCGACCTGCACTGCGGGGTTCGTCCCCCGCGTCCGTACACTGGCGCGACCACAGGCCCTCGGGGAGAGGACATCCGCCTCATGCGTCACCGCACCGCCCTCACCGCTGTCGCGCTCGGCGCGGCGCTCGCCGCCACCGCGCTCAGCGGATGCTCGTCGGACTCCTCCGGCAAGAAGTCCGACGACGCGAAGGCCCCTTCGACCGGCACCTCCACCGGCACCGCCGCCGCGTCGGGCGGGAGCAGCGCCCCCTCGGACAGCAGCAGTCCGCCCGCGAAGCCCGCGCGGAAGGTGTCGGGGCACCTGGACTTCACCGGGGCCGCCTCCGGCGGGGCCGACTTCTCCGGCGGCGTGGTGTGCGAGGTCAAGAACGGCAAGCTCATCGGGGTGACGACGCCGGACGTGCTGGCGAAGAAGCAGATCTTCCCGTCCTTCATCGCCACGACCGCCGACAGCCCCACGCAGGTGGCCCTCTTCAACACCCCGGACGGCACGTCGTACTCCGGGCGGGTGCCGAAGTCGCAGGGCGTGACCGCGAAGAAGTCCGGCGGCACCTGGACGGTGACCGTCGACGGCCTGCAGATCGCCAAGGACTACAGCGGCGCGGGCGCGGTGGTGACCCTCAAGGGCTCCCTGACCTGCACCCGGGTGAGCTGAGCCGAGCCGGCGCGAGGCCCGGGCTCAGCCCACCGACGAGTACGCCACGACCCCCCGCAGCAGGCCGTCCACGGCCTTGCGGGCGGTGCGCCGGACGGGGCTGCCCTCCGGGGCGGCCTCGCTGATCTGGCCCAGGACGTCGATGAGCTGCTTGCACCAGCGCACGAAGTCGCCGGCGGGCATGTCGGCGTCGCCGAGGACGGCGTCCAGGCCGTGGCCGGAGGCCCAACGGTAGGCCGGCCACGCGAAGCCGAGGTCGGGTTCGCGCTGGCCGACGCCCTCGGTCTGGTTGATCCGGTGGTCCTCCTCCAGCGCGTCGAGCCGGCCCCAGATGCGGACCATCTCGGCGAGCGCGGCCCGCGCCTCGCCGCTGGGCAGCTTGGGCGCCGCCGCGTCGTCGGCCTGCCGGGACTCGTAGACGAGGGCGGAGGCGCACGCGGCCAGCTCCGCCGGGTTCAGCCCGTCCCACACACCGTCCCGCAGGCACTCGCTCGCCAGCAGGTCCAGCTCGCCGTAGAGGCGGGCGAGCCGGCGGCCCTCGGGGGTCACCTTGTCCCCCTCCAGGTAGCCCAGTTGCGTGAGCACCGCGCACACCCGGTCGAAGGTGCGGGCGATGGTGTTGGTGCGGCCCTCGATGCGGCGCTCCAGCTGCTGGGTGTCGCGGCGCAGCCGGTGGTAGCGCTCGGCCCAGCGGGCGTGGTCCTCGCGCTCGTCGCAGCCGTGGCAGGGGTGCGCGCGGATCGCGGCGCGCAGCCGCAGGATCTCGGTGTCGTCGGCGGCGGCCGACCGCTCCTTGCGGCGGTGGTGCGCGGGGGCCGCCCAGCCCGCCGTCCCGGCCTTGCTGCGCATCGCCGAGGCGAGGTCGCGGCGGGACTGCGGGCTGCGCGGGTTGAAGGACTTGGGGATGCGCATCCGGTCCAGCGCCTCGACGGGCACCGGGAAGTCCAGCTGCGCGAGCCGCTTGACCTGCCGCTCGGCGGTGAGCACGAGCGGGCGCGGCCCGTCGTGGTAGACACCGTCGCGCGGGATGTGCCCGGCGGCGCGGCCGCCCGGGATGCCGGGCTCCAGCACCAGCGCGAGCCCCGCGTACTTCCCGGCGGGGACGTGGATGATGTCGCCGGGCCTGAGCTTCTCCAGGGCCTCGGTCGCGGCGGCACGGCGCAGCGACGCGCCCTGCCGCGACAGGTGCGCCTCGCGCTCCTTCAGCTCGCGGCGCAGCGCCATGTACGCGTCGAAGTCGCCGAGATGGCAGGTCATCGACTCCTTGTAGCCGTCGAGGCCTTCCTCGTTGCGCTGCACCTGCCGGGAGATGCCGACGACGGACCGGTCGGCCTGGAACTGCGCGAACGACGTCTCCAGCAGCTCCCGCGAGCGGTGCCGCCCGAACTGCCCGACGAGGTTGACGGCCATGTTGTACGAGGGTTTGAAGGACGACCGCAGCGGGTAGGTCCGCGTCCCGGCCAGGCCCGCGACGGCGCCGGGGTCGAAGCCGCGCTGCCACAGCACCACGGCGTGGCCCTCGACGTCGATGCCACGCCGCCCGGCGCGGCCGGTGAGCTGGGTGTACTCGCCGGGCGTGATGTCGGCGTGGGTCTCGCCGTTCCACTTCACGAGCTTTTCCAGCACCACCGAGCGGGCCGGCATGTTGATGCCGAGCGCGAGCGTCTCGGTGGCGAAGACCGCCTTGACCAGGCCGGCGGTGAAGAGCTCCTCGACGACCTCCTTGAAGGCCGGCAGCATGCCCGCGTGGTGGGCGGCGATGCCGCGCTCCAGGCCCTCCAGCCACTCGAAGTAGCCGAGGACGTGCAGATCCTCGTCGGGGATGGAGCGGGTGCGCTCCTCGACGATCGCCCGGACCCGGGCGCGGGCCTCGTCGTTGTTCAGCCGCAGCCCGGCGTACAGGCACTGCTGGACGGCGGCCTCGCAGCCGGCCCGGCTGAAGATGAAGGTGATGGCGGGCAGCAGGCCCTCGGCGTCGAGCCGGTCGATGACCTCGGCGCGGCTGGGCGTCCAGACCCGGCTGCGGGCGCGCCGCTCGCGCTCCCGGTCGGCCTCCCGGCCGCGCTTGGCGCGGGGGTGGTAACTGCGCTGGTTCTCCATGCGGGCGAGGCGTTCGAGGTCGGCGTTGACCTCGCGGCGGCCGCGGGTGCCGTTGGCGCCGGGGGTGCCGGTGTCGCCGGCCTTCTCCTCGAAGAGGTCGTACATCCGGCGGCCGGCCAGCACGTGCTGCCACAGCGGGACGGGGCGGTGCTCGGAGACGATGACCTGGGTGTCGCCGCGTACGGTGTCCAGCCAGTCGCCGAACTCCTCGGCGTTGGAGACGGTCGCGGACAGCGACACCAGCGTCACGGACGGCGGGAGGTGGATGATCACCTCTTCCCACACCGCGCCGCGGAAGCGGTCGGAGAGGTAGTGCACCTCGTCCATGACCACGTAGCCGAGGCCGTCGAGGGCTGCGGAGCCGGCGTAGAGCATGTTGCGCAGCACCTCGGTGGTCATGACGATCACCGGTGCGTTGCCGTTGACGCTGTTGTCGCCGGTGAGCAGGCCCACCTTGTCCGTGCCGTAGCGCTTGGCCAGGTCGTTGTACTTCTGGTTGGAGAGCGCCTTGATCGGGGTGGTGTAGAAGCACTTGCGGCCCTCGGCGAGGGCGAGGTGGACGGCGAACTCGCCGACGATGGTCTTTCCGGAGCCGGTGGGGGCGGCGACCAGCACGCCGCTGCCCGCCTCCAGCGCCTGGCAGGCCTCTATCTGGAACGGGTCGAGGCCGAAGTCGTACAGCTCGCGGAACTGCGCCAGTGCGGTGGCGTTCTCCACGGCACGGCGGCGGCTCGCGGCGTAGCGCTCGGCAGGCGACATCTGCGACATCTCGTCGGAGGACTCGCCGTACATCTCGTCGGACTTCTCGTCTGTCATCTCGCTCCTGAGCCTACCCAACGGGACTGACACACCGCGTGATCTTTATCTCCGGGCGGATCGGGGAATCCCCCGGGGAGCCACGCCTGCCTGCTCGCGGGGCAGGAGGGACGGACGGGGCGCGGCTCAGGCCAGCAGCCGCAGGGCTCCCGGCACGGTCTCGGCGGACAGCGGCAGCGGGCCCACCCGCTCGCCGTCGGCGTAGGCCGTGACGTCGTCGGCGGCGAGCCGCACCCGGGCGGCGCGGTGCACGGTGACGACCGGGTGCCGCGGGTGCTTGCCGCTGTAGACGAGCGGGAAGACCCGCAGCAGGGTGCGGCGGGTGCAGGGGCCGACGACGCAGACGTCGAAGAGCCCGTCGTCCATCTCCGCGTCCGCGCACATGCGCATGCCGCCGCCGTACGAGGAGCCGTTGCCGACCGCGATGAGGGTGGCGTCCAGCTCGCGCTCGGGGGCGTCGTCGAACTGCACCCGGTAGCGGATGGGGCGCAGCGCGGCCAGCTCGGCGAGCATCGCCACGTCGTAGCGGAAGCGGCCGCGGGGCCAGCTCATCCGGTTGCCGCGGTCGTTGACGCGGGAGTCGAAGCCGGTCGCCATGACGGTGCAGAACCAGCGGCCGCCGGTCCGGCCCAGGTCGACCGGGCGGCTGCGGCCCTCCGTCAGCGCCGCGGCGATGACGGCGCCGGCGGCGGCCGGGTCGCGCACGGGCAGGCCGCTGACCCGGGCGAAGTCGTTGCCGGTGCCGGCGGCGACCACGCCGAGCGGGGTCCCGGTGCCGGCCACGGCCTGCAGGGCGAGCGAGACCATGCCGTCGCCGCCGACCGCGACCAGCGCGCCGGTGCCGCCGTCGACGGCCTTGCGGGCCTGGTCGAGGGCGTCTGCGGCGTCGGAGCCGACGACGGTGCGGACGGCCAGGCCCGCCGAGCGCAGCGCCTCGGCGGCGGGGCGGGCGGCCCTGGCGCCTCTGCCGCGTCCGGAGGTCGGGTTGACGAGAAGGGTGATGTCGCCGGTCACGGGCGGACCCTATCCCGTATCACCGCTCCGGCGGTACGGGCCGGGTCCCCCGGGAAAGCGCCGGTCAGGTGGCGTCGTCGTAGCCGTTGCCGCGCCGGTCGTCGTCGCGGCCGTCGCCGTCGTCCTCGTCGTCGAGCGGTTCGACGGAGCCGACCTGCTCGGGGATGTGGTCCAGGCTGGAGGCCTCGTCCGGGTCGAGTCCGAAGTCGGGGTCGGCGGCGCGGCGGCGGGCCCTGCGCGAGTCGTTGAAGAAGCACACGCCGACCGCGATGAAGTACAGCAGCACGATGGGCGCGGCCAGCAGGCACATGGTGAGCGGGTCGCCGGTGGGCGTGGCGACCGCGGCGAAGACGGTGATGCCGATGACCATGGCGCGCCACCAGCCGAGCATCCGCCTGCCGGTGACCATGCCGGTGAAGTTCAGCGCGACGAGCGCGAGCGGCAGCTCGAAGGCGAGGCCGAAGACGATGACCAGCCGGACGACGAGGTCGAGGAAGTCGTCCAGCGGCAGCAGGTTGGTGGTGTCGTCCGGCACGAAGCCGATCATGATCCGCGCGGTCTGCGGCAGGATCTCGTACGCCAGCACCGCGCCGCCGAGGAAGAGCGGCACGCCCGCGCCGACGAAGCCCAGCGTGTAGCGCTTCTCGTTCTTGTGCAGGCCGGGGGCGAGGAAGCCCCACAGCTGGTACAGCCAGACCGGGGACGCGCCGACCACGCCGGCCATCAGCGAGACCTTCAGCGCGATGGAGAAGCCGCCCATCAGACCGCTGACGGTCATGGTGGCGCAGGCGTCGCTGCCCTTGTGGCCCGCCGAGCTGCCGTCGAGGCAGCGGACGTTGTCCGGGATGCGCTGCTGCAGCAGGTGGATGATGTCCTTGTAGAAGAACGCGGCCACGATGGTGACGGCGATGACCGCGAGCACGGACTTGAACAGCCGGTTGCGCAGCTCTCGCAGGTGGTCCGCGAGCGGCATCCGCCCCTCGGGGTCCTTCTGCTGCTTGCGGGCAGTCTTGAGCACCCACGTCCTCGTCTCGTGCGGCAGCCGTCGGCGGTGCTTCTCGGCTTGGTCGTTCGGCTTGGTCGTTCGGCTTGGTCGTTCGCTGTCCGGCCCGGCGGCCGCCGGGACCGCCGGGCGGGCGGTCAGCCGGTGGTCGTCGTGCGGTCCTCGACCGGGCGGGCGCTGGCGGTGTCGCCGGGCGCGGCCTGGATGGTCTTCGGGGCCGCCTGCTCCTGGGCCGCGGTGCCGGGCTGCGCCGCGGGCGTCGGGTCGTCGTTCTTCATGGCCTTGGCCTCGCTCTTGAGGATGCGGGCCGACTTGCCGAGCGACCTGGCCATGTCGGGCAGCTTCTTGGCGCCGAAGAGCAGGACGACGACGAGAAGGATCAGTAGGAGCTCAAGGGGCTTGAGGTTGCCGAGCATGATTCGTCTACCTTCTCACCGGGGGCGGCGTGGTCCGTGCGGTACGTCGTTGCGAGGGCCGGTGGCCGTCGGTTCGCCCCGGTCTCCCGGTCCTCCGGCCATCACCCACGCAAGGATCGTAGCGTGCGGCGGTGAACGCCGGAATGAGTGCCGGAGTCCACCAGGTTGCGACCGCACCGGAACCGTGCCTGATCAGCGGGCCCCGGGCGGTGTCCGGTCGCCGGGTCAGCGTACCTTCACGCGGGCCGCCGCGGCAGGCTCAGCGACGGGTGATCTCGCCCGCGGTCCTGGCCAGCGGGGCGGCGGCGCGCTGCAGCCGGTCTCCCGCGGTGCCCAGCGCCTCGCTGCTGACGGCCACCTGCGCGGCCAGTTCGCCCACCGCGCGGAAGACCCGGGCGGCGAACACCGCGAGCACCAGCAGGCCCGCGGCCGCCAGGCCGACGCTCAGAAAGATCCACCACATGGCCCGGCAGCCTACCGCTGCAGCCGCATGGTCCGGACGCCGCCGAGGGTCAGCAGCTCCACGATCCGCTCCGGGGCCGGTTTGCGCACCGCCTCGCCGCACTCGGGGCAGGTGAAGGAGTAGAAGGTGGTGCGGGCGCTGGCGCCGACGGCCAGCCGCAGGGCGTCGGCGGTGATCTCGAAGCTGGTCCGGCAGTGCGGGCAGCCGGCCCGGAAGACCGCGGGGCCGGCCCCGGCCCCGGCCTCGGGCGGCGGGCAGCTCACCGTCATCGGCGTCCTCTACTCCCCGTATCCGGCGAGGGCGCGTACGGCCGCGTCGCGCGCGTCGGCCGCGAGCGCGGCGGGCGCCACGATCCGCCCGTCGCGGCCCAGCCGCAGCGCGAGCCGGCGCAGCGAGCCGGGATCGGGGGTGCGCAGCGTGATGCGCAGCCCGCCGTCCGGCAGCTCCTCCGCGCTGTCGTGCGGGTAGTACTCGGCGACCCAGCGCCCGCCCGGCCCCACCTCGACGACGACCTCGGGATCGTCGCCGGCCGGCTGCACGAGCCCCTGCGACAGGTCGCGCGGCTCCAGCCGGGGCGGGTCGGACGGCTCGTCCAGCAGCCGGATCTCGGCGACCCGGTCCAGCCGGAAGGTGCGCCGGTCCTCGGAGAGCCGGCACCAGCCCTCGACGTAGGTGTGGCCCACCGCGAACAGCCGGATCGGGTCGACCTCGCGCTCGGTCAGCGAATCGCGCGCCGGGGAGTAGTAGCGCATCCACAGCCGGCGCCGCTCGGTGAGCGCGCGGTCCACGGTGGCGAAGACGCTGCCCTCGGACTCGAAGGTCACCGACAGCCGGGAGCTGCCGCCGGCCGCCTCGCCCGCGGCTGCCTCCAGCTTGGCGCCGGCCCGCAGCAGGGCCTGCCGGTCGCTGTCCCGCAGCCCCGGCAGGTTGGCCACCGCGCGGGCGGCGACCAGCAGGGCCGTCGCCTCGTCCGCGGCCAGCCGCAGCGGCTGGGCCACGTCGTCGGCGGTGCCGGGGTTGTGCCACCAGATCTGCTCGCCGTCGGTGTCGATGTCGAGCAGGTCGCCGCCGCGGAAGCTGGTGCCGCACAGCGGGAGGACGTTCAGGTCGCCGATCAGCTCGGCCTCGGTCACGCCGAAGGCGCGCGCCACCTCGTCCACCCGGGCGCCGGGCCGCTCGCGCAGGTACGTCACCAGGGACAGCATCCTGCGGGTCTGGTCGATCGCGTTGCTCATGCCGCCGTCTCCCGTTCAGCCCTCGTCAGCCCTTGGCCACGGCGCGCAGCCGGTCCAGCACCTCGGAGCGCAGCTCCTCGGGTGCCAGCACGACCACGTCGGGCCCGAATTCGGCGAGCCACGCCTCCAGCCCGTGGCCGTAGGGGACCTCCAGCTCGTCCCACTCGGCGTCGACCGGGGTCAGGACCACCGCGCGGGCCCGCAGCGGGTAGCCGCTGTCGCGGCGCAGCCGGATGGTGGCGGTGGCCGTGGCTCCCTCGCCCGCCCAGCGCTCCACGGCCGCGCGGACGTCCACGTGCGCGGGCACCTCGGCGGTGAAGCGGCCGCGGGCCTTGACCCGGCCGCTGATCCGGGACAGCCGGAAGACCCGTACGGCGCCGCGGTCGCGGTCGTGGCCGGCCATGTACCAGTGGCCGCGCCAGCACTCCAGCGCCCACGGCTCGACCAGCCGCGGCTCGGGGCGTACGGCGTTGGCCTTGCGGTAGTCGAAGGCGACCGCGCGGCGCTCGCGGGTGGCCAGCATCAGCGCCTCGAAGGCCGGCTCCGGCGTGGGGATCCGCGGCTCCAGCGCGCTGTGCGTGTCCTCGTACGGCACCCCGGCCGCGCGCAGCTTCTGCAGCGCGCCGCTGGCGGCCTCGGCGAGCCGGGCCTGCTGCCAGACCTTCGCGGCGAGCGCGAGGGCGGCGGCCTCCTCGGGGTCGAGGGCGATGTCGGGCAGCCGGTTGCGGTCGCGGCGGGCGAGGTAGCCGAACTCGCCCTCCAGGTTCTCGACGGTGTCGATGAGCAGGCCGAGCTCGCGCAGGTCGTCCTTGTCCCGCTCGAACATCCGGTTGAAGGCGTCGTCCGAGGCCACCTCGTGGTAGGCCTCGATGGAGGCGCGCAGCTCGCGCTTGCTGACCGGACGGCGGGTGTTCATCAGGCACAGGGCCAGGTTCATCAGCCGCTCGGCTTTGGCGATCGCCACCGCCACCCCCTTCTGTCTCTTCCGCGTCATCCGGTGCCTGCTGCCGCCCGGATGTCCCCCCGCACCGTACCGCGCGCGGCGGGCCCGCAGGCCCGGGCCCGTCCCCCGTGCACACGCGGGGGGACGGCACCCTGTCCGCGGGGCCTGCCGCAGTGACGTCAGACCGAGACCAGGTCGCAGACGAAGATCAGCGTCTCGCCGGGCTTGATCGCGTCACCGGCGCCCCGGTCGCCGTACGCCAGGTGCGGCGGGATGATGAGCTGGCGGCGGCCGCCGACCTTCATGCCCTGCACACCGCGGTCCCAGCCGGGGATGACCCGGCCGGCGCCCAGCGGGAAGCTCAGCGGCGCGCCGCGGTTCCAGCTCGCGTCGAACTCCTCGCCGGTGGAGAAGGCGACGCCGACGTAGTGGACCGCGACCGTGGCACCGGCCTCGGCGACCGGTCCTTCGCCCTCCCAGATGTCCTTGATCTCCAGGTCGGCCGGCGGCTCGCCGCCCGGGAAGTCGATCTCGGGCTTCTCGATGTTCACAGTCCGTGCTCCTTGTACGGTTGCGGGCAACCTGGACAGTCTTGCAGAGTCCGGTCGGCAGCGTCCGTGGGGCCTGTGGACGACGCGGGCTGCGAGGGCTGCCGGAACAGCGGTCAGATCACAGCGATGATGTCGACGGTGAAGACCAGCGTCGAGTTGGCCGGGATCGTTTGCTGGGCCTGGTCGCCGTAGGCCTGGTCCGGCGGGGTCACCAGCACCACCCGGCTGCCGACCTTCTTGCCCGCCAGGCCCTTCGTCCAGCCGGGGATGACGCCGCTGAGCGGGAAGTCGGTGAGCTGCTTGCGGGAGTAGCTGGAGTCGAACTCCTTGCCGCCGTCCCACAGCACGCCCTTGTACTGCACCAGCAGCGTGTCGGTCTCCTTGACGGTGGCGCCGTCGCCCTCGATGACGTAGTTGGACACCAGCTTCGTGGGTGCCTTGACCTTGGGCACGGTGACCGACGGCGCCAGGCCGTCGACGTTGGTGCCGACCTTCGGCAGGTTGGCGTCGTCCTGCGGGACGAGCTTGCCCTTGGCCGACGAGCGGCCGTTCCACACGTCGAGGACGTCCACGACGAAGACCAGCGTGTCGGTGCCGGCGATACCCGCCTGCGCGTTGCCGGAGGTGCCGTAGCCGAGGGCCGGCGGGACGCCCAGCATGACCCGGCTGTTGGCCTTGGCGCCGATCAGGCCCTGGTCCCAGCCGGGGATGACCTTCTGCGCGCCGATCTGGGTGGCGTACGGCTGCTTCGCCTTGCCGTCGGCGTCCTTGCCCCAGGAGGTGTCGAAGACCTTCGCGGACTTCCAGATCTGGCCCAGGTAGTTCACCCGGACGTAGTCACCCGCGGCGACCGCGACACCGCTGCCCTGGATCAGCGTCTTGACGGCGAGTTCCTTGGACGGGGTCCCGGGGCCCTTGGCGACGGTCGGCTTCATGTTGAAGGCCGTCCCGGCGGTGACGGCGGGCAGCGGGCCGGACACGGTCGCCGTGGACGTGGCCGAGGGGGTCGCCGAGTCGGTGGCCGAGGGCGACGTGGAAGCCCCGGAGCCGCTCTTGCCGGAGTCTTTTCCGCAGCCGGCGGCGGTGAGCATGAGCGCGGGTACGGCGAGCAGGACGGAGCGTCGGCGCACAGGATCCTCGTTCGGGTCGGGGGCGGGGCTTTCGGTCGTGGGTTTGCCGCCCCACACCCTACGGTGTGCCACAGGCCCCGTACGACTTCCGTACGGGGCCTGTGGGCTTGCTGTGCAGGCACTTCGGCCCGGTGGTGCCCGGCACGGCCGGGCCGCCCGGTCCTACATTCCGGCGATCAGCTTCTCCACCCGGTCGTCGACCGACCGGAAGGGGTCCTTGCACAGCACGGTGCGCTGCGCCTGGTCGTTGAGCTTCAGATGCACCCAGTCGACGGTGAAGTCGCGGCGCTGCTCCTGGGCGCGGCGGATGAAGTCGCCGCGCAGCCGGGCCCTGGTGGTCTGCGGCGGCACGGACTTGGCCTCGAAGATCCGCAGGTCGTTGCAGACGCGCGCGGCCTGGCCCTTGCGCTCCAGCAGGTAGTACAGCCCCCGGCGGCGGTGGATGTCGTGATAGGCGAGGTCTATCTGGGCGACCCGCGGGTGCGACATGGAGATGTTGTCGCGGCTCCGGTAGCGCTCGATGAGCTGGTACTTCATGACCCAGTCGATCTCGGTGCCGATCCGGCCCAGGTCGCCGCTGCCGATCGACTCCAGCGCCCGGCCCCACAGCTCCAGCACCTGGTCGATGACACCGCTGCGGATGCCGCGGCGCTCGCAGAACTCCACGGCCTTGGAGTAGTACTCCTCCTGGATCTCCAGCGCCGACGCCTCGCGCCCGGACGCGAGGCGCACCTTGCGGCGTCCCGTTATGTCGTGGCTGACCTCGCGGATGGCCCGGATCGGGTTCTCCAGCGTCAGGTCGCGCATCACCGTCCCGGCCTCGATCATCCGCAGCACCAGGTCGGTCGCGCCGACCTTGAGCAGCATCGTGGTCTCGGACATGTTGGAGTCGCCGACGATGACGTGCAGCCTGCGGTAGCGCTCGGCGTCGGCGTGCGGCTCGTCGCGGGTGTTGATGATCGGCCGGGAGCGGGTGGTGGCCGAGCTGACCCCCTCCCAGATGTGCTCGGCGCGCTGGCTCACGCAGAAGACGGCGCCGCGCGGGGTCTGGAGGACCTTGCCCGCGCCGCACAGCAGCTGCCGCGTCACGAGGAAGGGAATCAGGATGTCGGCGAGCCGGGAGAATTCCCCGTGCCTGGCCACCAGGTAATTCTCGTGGCATCCGTAGGAGTTGCCGGCCGAGTCGGTGTTGTTCTTGAAGAGGTAGACGTCCCCGGCGATGCCCTCTTCGTGCAGCCTGCGTTCGGCGTCGACGAGAAGGCCTTCGAGGATCCGTTCACCGGCCTTGTCGTGCGTGACGAGTTCGGTGACGTTGTCGCACTCGGGAGTGGCGTACTCCGGGTGCGAGCCGACGTCGAGGTAGAGGCGGGCGCCGTTGCGGAGGAAAACATTGCTGCTCCGGCCCCATGACACGACACGGCGGAAGAGGTACCGCGCCACCTCGTCAGGGGACAGGCGCCGCTGTCCCCTGAACGTGCACGTGACGCCGTACTCGTTCTCCAGCCCGAAAATGCGGCGGTCCATGTCTGAACATTACGCCTGATGCGTGGAGCTGAAACGGGGTTCGACGGCACGATTTGGATCTTTTTCCGGCCGGGTTTCGAGGTTTGCCGCCGTCAGGAAACCGCCGGTGGCCAGCAGTACCGCCGTCGCGACCGCGCAGCCCGCCGCCGTCACGGCGAATCCGGCCGCCGCGCCGCCCTGCTGGGCGGCCGCGCCCGCGGCCGCCGTCCCCAGCGCGCCGCCGACACCGACGGCCGTGACCACCCAGGAGAACGCCTCCGTCACCGTGCCGGCCGGCGCGTGCCGGTCGACGACCACGAAGCCGCAGGCCAGGGCAGGGGCGAGGAAGAAGCCGGACAGCGCGGCCAGCGGCAGCATCCAGGGCAGGCCCGGCGCGAGCAGCAGCGGCAGGTAGCAGCCCGCGAGCGCCATCGCGAGCACCCGCAGCCGCAACTCCGGGGTGCCCGGCCACTCCCGCGAGCCGTACATGACGCCACCGGCCAGCGCGCCCAGGCCGTTGGCGGCCAGCACGTACGAGGCCGTGGCGCCGCCACCGTGCGCGTCGCCGTACGCGACCGCGGCCGGTGCGAGGGCGCCCAGTGCGATGCCGAGGAAGAAGAAGGCGCCCAGCGGCACCGCCAGCCGCGGCGAGCGCAGCGCGCCCAGCCAGTGCGCCTCCCGTCCGGCCGCCCGCCAGCGACGCGACGGCGGGGACGTGACGACCACGAGGGTGCCCGCCACGCCCAGCAGCCCGGTCACCACCAGGGCGGCGGCCTGCGACGCCGCCGCCACCAGCAACGTCACCAGCAGCGGCCCCACGACGAACAGCACCTCCTGGGCGGCCGCGTCCAGCGCGTACGCCCGCTGCACCCGCTCCTGGCTGCCGCCCAGCACCCCCGGCCACAGCGCCCGCAGCCCGCCCTCCAGCGGCGGCGTCGCCACCCCCGCGAGCACCACGGCGGCCACGGCGAGCGGCAGCGGATCCGGCCCCGTCGCCGCCAGCAGCCCGAACCCGGCGGCCGACAGCAGCGCCGCCCCCGCCATCACCCGCGGCTGCCCCCGCTTGTCCACCGCCCGCCCCAGCAGCGGCTGCCCCACGGCCACCGCGCAGCCGTACCCCGCCGACAGGGCGCCCGCGAGCCCGTAGCTCGCGCCCTCGTCCCGCAGGAAGAGCAGCACCGCGAACGCGGCCATGGCGTTCGGCAGCCGCCCCAGCAGCGTCCCGCCGAGCAGCCGCGCCGCGTGCGGTGTCCGCAGCAGCTCCCCGTACCCGGCGCCACCCATGCCCGCCCCTTCCCGTGTTACGTATAACGTCAGCCCTCATACGTACCATGGCGCCAGCCGCCGGTCCATCCGCCCGGCCCCGCGAACGGAGCCCGCACGTGCACGATCCCGCCACCCCGACACCCCCCGCCCCGGGCCCGGCCGGCGACCGCGCCGGGAGCGGGGAGGGCGCCGGGAACCGCCGGGGAACGGGCGGGGACGCGGGCAGTACGGCCGCCGGGCCGGACGGACCGCGGACCGCGGACCGCCGCGCACCGGACCCGGCCGGCGGCCGGGCAGGGAACGGGGACCAGGGCGGAGCCGCCGCAGGGCCCGGCAGGTCCCGGGGCGCGGACCGCGCCGCCGGGCGCCGCGGGCCCGGACCCGACGCGCGGGTCACCTCGCGGGACGTGGCGCGGACCGCCGGGGTCTCCCAGGCGACCGTCTCCCTCGTCCTCGGCGGGAAATGGCACGGCCGGGTCTCCGAACGCACCGTGCAGGCCGTACGCGACGCCGCGCGCCGACTCGGCTACCGGCCCAACCTCGCCGCCCGCAGCCTGCGGCTCGGCGCGACCAGGACCGCCATGCTCGTCGTCCCCGCCCTCACCCACGAATACTTCGCCCGGGTCTACACCGGCGCCGCCCGCGTCGCCGCCGACAACGGCTTCGGCGTCGTGCTCTACCCCTCCCCCGCCGGCATCGGCCCCGCCCGCGACCCCTTCGGCTCCGCGCGCACCGCGATCGACGGCGTCATCGCCTCCTCCATGGCCGCCGACGCCCTCACGGCCATCGGCGACGGCGGGCTCCCGCTCGTCATGCTCGACAGCGACCCCGACGTGCCCGGCGGACCGCCCACCGTCAACCTCGCCGTCACCGACGGCATCCGCCAGGTCGTCCGGCACCTGCTCGCCCTCGGCCACCACCGGATCGCCCACATCGCGGCGGACGTCGACACCTGGACCTTCCGCGCCCGCGCGCACGCCGTCACCGCGGAACTCGCCGCCGCCGGCGCCCCCGCGCCCGTACGGCACCGGTCCGCCCTCGGCGTCGACGCCGCGCGCGAGGCGGCGGTACGCGCCCTCACCGCACCCGGACCGCGCCCCACCGCGCTGCTGTGCGACGACGACATCCTCGCCGCCGGGGCCTGCAAGGGCGCCCGCACGCTGGGCCTGTCCGTACCCGCCGACGTGTCCGTGACCGGCTTCGACGACCTGTCGCTCGCGCGGGCGCTGGACCCCGAACTCACGACGGTGCGACTGCCCGCCGAAGGGATCGGCGAACACGGCATGCGCGCGCTGCTCGCCGTCCTCGCGGGCCGCCCCGCCCCCGCGGTGGAACTCCCCCTCACCCTCGTCCCCCGCGCCTCCTCCGCACCGCCCGCTCCGTGACAGCCCCGGAACGGACTCGCCCTCCCCCGCGAGAAGCTGCGGAGGAGGGCACGAACCGGGGAGCACGCCTACGCGGTGGGCGGCGGCTCCTCCTCGCCGGACGGGGAGTCGGGCTCGGACTCGGAGTCGGGCTCGGACTCCGCCGAGGACGTGGACGCGCCGTCGAGCAGGCGGGCCAGCTGCGGCCCGAGGATGCGCTTGAACTTCCGCTGCTGCGGCCGCGTGCGGTCCAGGACCGCGACCTCCAGCTGCTCCGCGGTGATCTGCCGGTCGCTGCCGTTCGTGTCGCGCTTGAGCGAGTCGACGGCCAGCGCCAGCGCCTCCGCGAGGCTCATGCCGTCGCGGTGCCGCTGGTCGAGGTAGCTGCCGATCTGGTCGGAATTGCCGCCGACCGCGACGGCCCCGTGCTCGTCGACGATCGAGCCGTCGTGCGGGAGCCGGTAGATCTGGTCGTCCTCGGGCGCGGCACCGACCTCCGCGACGATCAGCTCCACCTCGTAGGGCTTCTCGCCGACGCTGGAGAAGATCGTGCCGAGCGTCTGGGCGTAGACGTTGGCGAGGCCCCGGGCCGTCACATCGGCCCGGTCGTAGGTGTAGCCGCGCAGATCGGCGTAGCGGACGCCGCCGAGCCGCAGGTTCTCGAACTCGTTGTACTTGCCGACCGCCGCGAAGGCGATCCGGTCGTAGATCTCGCTGACCTTGTGCAGTGCGCGGGACGGGTTCTCAGCGACGAAGACGATGCCGTCGGTGTACTGCAGCACCACCACGCTGCGGCCGCGCGCGATGCCCTTGCGGGCGTATTCGGCGCGGTCCGCCATGGCCTGCTGGGGTGAGACGTAAAAGGGCGTGGACACCGGCTAACCGTGCCTTTCTGCGGTCGGCGCTGGGAGCGCGCGGAGGGACGTCGGCTGACTCGCGGTCACAGCACCGGTGCCTGGGGGCCGTCGGGGCGCTCCTGGCGCGCGTCGACCACCTCGCGGGCGATCGCGCCGACCTCGGAGTCCGGCAGCAGCCGGAAGCCCTCGTCCGTCATCACCGTGATGATCGGGAAGATGCGCCGGGTCAGGTCGGGACCGCCGGTCGCCGAGTCCTCGTCCGCCGCGTCGTAGATCGCCTGGACGACGGCGGTGGCCATCTGGCGTTCCGTCAGGTCGCTGCGGTAGAGCTTCTTGAGCGTGCCGCGGGCGTACACCGAACCGGAGCCGGTGGCCGCGAAGCCCAGCTCCTCGCTGCGGCCGCCGGTGACGTCGTAGGAGAAGATGCGGCCCCTGCCACGGTCGGTGTCGTAGCCGGCGAAGATCGGGACGACGGCGAGGCCCTGGAGCGCCATGCTCAGATTGCCGCGGATCATCGTGGACAGCCGGTTGGCCTTGCCCTCCAGGGAGAGCGTGGCCCCTTCGATCTTCTCGTAGTGCTCCAGCTCCAGCTGGAAGAGCTTGACCATCTCCACGGCGAGCCCCGCGGTGCCCGCGATGCCCACGGCCGAGTACTCGTCGGCCGGGAAGACCTTCTCCATGTCGCGCTGCGCGATCACGTTCCCCATCGTCGCCCGCCGGTCACCCGCGAGGATGACACCGCCGTCGAAGACCGCGGACACGATCGTCGTCCCGTGCGGCAACTCGACCGCCCCCTTGATCGGCGGCACCGTCCGGTTCCCCGGCAGCAGCCCGGGGGCATGGTCCCCCAGGAAGTCCAGGAAGGACGACGAGCCGGGCGTCAGGAAGGCAGCTGGTAGACGCCCGGTGCTACGAGAATTGGCTTCCACGCGTTTCCCTCCAAGTAAGCGATAGCCCGCCGCAATGTGCCGGGATCGTCACCCAACTTGCCGATGGCGGAATTGCAGTTGAAGCACAGTACGCCCCGGACCCTACCCGTTTCGTGGCAGTGATCCACATGGATCGGGGGCGCGGCGAGGCAGATCACGCACAGCCCCATCTGCGAGGCGACCATCGCCTCCCGGTCGGTCTCGGTGATGCCGTACCGGCGCCTCAGGTGGCTTGCCCTGCTCTCCACCACCCGGCACGCCTTGCAGCGCGTGGAGAAGCCGTCGGAAGCCGACCTGTTGCGGTCCCACTCCTCGAACGGTTTCGCCGTGTTGCAGCGCCGACAGAACTTGTGGCCTTCGGCCACCGGGACGCGCGGGCGCACGCGGAAGCCGCGCGCCAACTGCCGCTCCTGGTGATAGGCAGAAGCACACTCACGGCAGTGGACCTGGAAGCCGTCACGTGTGCTTCTGTTCCGTGCGAAGGCGGTGAAGGGCAGCTCTTGTCGGCAGTGAGGGCACCGCTTGGAACCCTCGTTCACATCCGTGATTACTGTCCACCCTTCTGAACGAAGGACCGCACGAAATCCTCGGCGTTCTCCTCGAGGACGTCGTCGATCTCGTCGAGGACGGAGTCCACGTCGTTGGAGAGCTTCTCGTGGCGTTCCTTGAGGTCATCGGCGGACTTGGTGTCCTCCTGGACCTCCTCGACCTCGTCCGTGGAACGCGTTGCCTTCTGCTGCCCGCCGTCGGTGTCCTTGGTTGCCATGTCCCTCACCCCGCTCGGTTGCGTGCCCTGCAAGATCCGACCCTACAAGGAGGCCCTGATCTTGGCTCTCGATTAGTCAACGTCCGAGTGCTACCCCGTTGATTCCCGGTTCTGACCCGTTTCAGCCGTCCTTCGGCCGCCGGAGATCGGTCACCGGGAGCCCCGGGAGCGGGACCCCCGGGACTCGCCGGGGATCAGCCGCCGGACAGGATGCGGACCAGGTCCTCGGCCGTACGGCAGCGGTCCAGGAGTTCCTTGACGTGCTTGCGGGTGCCGCGCAGCGGCTCCAGGGTGGGGACGCGCTGCAGGGAGTCGCGGCCGGGGAGGTCGAAGATGACCGAGTCCCAGGACGCGGCGGCGACGTCGTCGGCGTACTGCTCCAGGCAGCGGCCGCGGAAGTACGCCCGGGTGTCCTCCGGCGGCTTGGTGACGGCGCGGACGGTCTCCTGCTCGTCCAGCAGCCGCTGGATGCGCCCGCGGGCGACCAGGCGGTTGTAGAGGCCCTTGTCGGGGCGTACGTCGGCGTACTGGAGGTCGACGAGCTGGAGCCGGGCGGCGTCCCAGCCGAGGCCGTCGCGGCGCCGGTAGCCCTCCAGGACCTCGAGCTTGGCGACCCAGTCCAGCTCGCGCGACAGGCTCATCGGGTCGCTCTCCAGCCGGTTGAGCACGTCCTCCCAGCGGGCCAGCACGTCCTTGGTCTGCGGGTCGGCGTCGGTGCCGTACCGCTCCTCGGTGTATTTGCGGGCCAGCTCGTAGTACTCCATCTGGAGCTGCACCGCGGTGAGTGTCCGGCCGTTGCGCAGTGTGACGAGCTGGCGCAGGCCGGGGTCGTGGGAGACCTCGTGCAGGGTGCGGACGGGCTGGTCGACGGCCAGGTCGACCTTGATGAAGCCGTCCTCGATCATCGAGAGCACCAGGGCGGTGGTGCCGAGCTTGAGGTAGGTGGAGATCTCCGAGAGGTTCGCGTCGCCGATGATCACATGCAGCCGGCGGTATTTCTCGGCGTCGGAGTGCGGTTCGTCGCGGGTGTTGATGATGGGCCGTTTGAGTGTCGTCTCCAGGCCGACCTCGACCTCGAAGTAGTCCGCGCGCTGGCTGAGCTGGAAGCCGTGGCCCTGGCCGTCCTGTCCGATGCCGACCCGGCCGGCGCCGGTGACGACCTGGCGGGAGACGAAGAAGGGGGTGAGGTGCCGGACGATGTCCGAGAACGGCGTCTCGCGCCGCATGAGGTAGTTCTCGTGGGTGCCGTAGGAGGCGCCCTTGTTGTCCGTGTTGTTCTTGTAGAGGTGGATCGGCTGGGCGCCGGGCAGCTGGGCGGCGCGCTGCGCGGCCTCGGCCATGATGCGCTCGCCGGCCTTGTCCCACAGCACCGCGTCGCGCGGGTTGGTGATCTCGGGGGACGAGTACTCGGGGTGGGCGTGGTCGACGTAGAGCCGGGCGCCGTTGGTGAGGATGACGTTGGCCAGGCCGATGTCCTCGTCGGTCAGCTGGCTGGTGTCCGCGGCGTCCCGGGCGAGGTCGAAGCCGCGGGCGTCCCGCAGCGGGTTCTCCTCCTCGAAGTCCCAGCGGGCGCGGCGCGCGCGGTGCATGGCTGCCGCGTACGCGTTGACGATCTGGGACGAGGTGAGCATGGCATTGGCATTGGGGTGGCCGGGGACGGAGATCCCGTACTCCGTCTCGATGCCCATTACTCGCCGTACGGTCATGCGGCCCTCCTTGCCCGGCCCCGGCCCGTGCGGGCCGGGAAACACACACCGGCTGCGGGTGCCCGCTGTGGGGACCCGCAGCCGGAGGGTAATGCCTACAGATACTGTCCGGTATTCGCCACGGTGTCGATGGATCGTCCGGTGTCCGCGCCCTGCTTTCCGGTCACCAGGGTGCGGATGAACACGATCCGCTCGCCCTTCTTGCCGGAGATGCGGGCCCAGTCGTCGGGGTTGGTGGTGTTGGGCAGGTCCTCGTTCTCCTTGAACTCGTCCACGCAGGCGGCGAGCAGGTGGGAGACCCGCATGCCGCGCTGCTCGTGGTCGAGGAAGGCCTTGATCGCCATCTTCTTGGCCCGGTCCACGATGTTCTGGATCATGGCGCCGGAGTTGAAGTCCTTGAAGAACAGGACCTCCTTGTCACCGTTGGCGTAGGTGACCTCCAGGAAGCGGTTCTCCTCGGTCTCGGAGTACATCCGCTCGACGACCGACTGGATCATCGCGTCGACGGTGGCAGCGGGCGACCCGCCGTGCTCGGCGAGGTCGTCGCCGTGCAGCGGGAGGGTGTCCACCAGGTACTTCGAGAAGATGTCCTTGGCCGCCTCGGCGTCCGGACGCTCGATCTTGATCTTCACGTCCAGCCGGCCGGGGCGCAGGATGGCCGGGTCGATCATGTCCTCGCGGTTGGAGGCGCCGATCACGATGACGTTCTCCAGGCCCTCGACGCCGTCGATCTCGGCGAGCAGCTGGGGGACGATCGTGTTCTCCACGTCGGAGCTGACGCCGCTGCCGCGGGTGCGGAAGAGCGACTCCATCTCGTCGAAGAAGACGATGACGGGGGTGCCCTCGCTCGCCTTTTCCCGGGCACGCTGGAAGACCAGGCGGATCTGCCGCTCGGTCTCGCCGACGTACTTGTTCAGGAGCTCGGGGCCCTTGATGTTCAGGAAGTAGCTCTTGCCCTGCGGCTGGCCGGTGACCTCGGCGACCTTCTTGGCCAGCGAGTTGGCCACGGCCTTGGCGATGAGCGTCTTGCCGCAGCCGGGGGGGCCGTAGAGCAGTACGCCCTTGGGCGGGCGCAGTTCGTACTCCTTGAACAGGTCGGCGTGCAGGTAGGGCAGCTCCACGGCGTCGCGGATCTGCTCGATCTGGTTGCCGAGGCCGCCGATCTGACGGTAGTCGATGTCGGGGACCTCTTCGAGCACCAGCTCCTCGACCTCGCTCTTGGGCACGCGCTCGTACACGTAGCCGGAGCGGGGTTCGAGCAGCAGGGCGTCGCCGGTGCGCAGGGTGCCGTCGAGCAGCGGTTCGGCGAGCCGGACCACGCGCTCCTCGTCGGTGTGGCCGATGACCAGGGCGCGCTCGCCGTCCTCCAGGATCTCCTTGAGGGTGACGATGTCGCCGATGCGCTCGAATTCCATGGCCTCGACCACGTTGAGCGCCTCGTTGAGGAGCAGTTCCTGGCCGCGCCTGAGCTCGTCGAGGTCGACGGACGGGCTGACGTTCACCCGGAGCTTGCGCCCGCCGGTGAAGATGTCCGCCGTGCCGTCGTCGTTGGCCTGCAGGTAGACGCCGAAGCCGGCCGGCGGCTGCGCGAGCCGGTCGACTTCTTCCTTGAGGGCCACGATCTGGTCGCGGGCCTCGCGGAGGGTGCCTGCCAGGCGTTCGTTCTGCGCGGACACGCCGGACAGGTTGGTCTGCAGCTCGACGATCCGCTCCTCGAGAATCCTCGTGTGCCGCGGAGAGTCGGCGAGCTTGCGTCGCAGGACGGCGATCTCCTGCTCAAGAAAGGCGACCTGGCTCATGGGTTCTTCCGAACCCCGAGCGGGTCGGCCGCCACGGTTGATGTCGTCGTCGTGGGCCGCCACGGTCCTCACCTCCTCCAAGGGGAGCTGGACGTTTCCAGACCCTACCTGGGCTGGTGGGGGTTGAAACCCCTAGATCACAAAGACGATCGCGGTGTGTCCGATCTTCACCCTTGCGCACGTCCCTCCGCCACTGAGATACCCACCGAGCGCGCCCGGAAAGCAGCCGGTTGTATCGTCGATTCGGTCAACAGCCGGATGGGCCGGTTGCTTCCTGAACGACCAACGGCAGGGATGAGTTTCCGTGAGCAACGAGACGGCCGAGGCGCTCGAGGTCTGGATCGACCAGGATCTGTGCACGGGCGACGGGATCTGCGTGCAGTACGCGCCCGACGTGTTCGAGCTGGACATCGACGGTCTGGCCTACGTCAAGGACGCGGACGACGAGCTGGTCCAGACCCCTGGGGCCACCGTACCCGTGCCGCTGCCGCTGCTGCGGGACGTGGTGGATTCCGCCAAGGAGTGTCCCGGCGACTGCATCCACGTGCGGCGGGTGGCGGACCGGGTCGAGGTGTACGGGCCCGACGCGGAGTAGTCCGGGCGGCCCCGGTCCGGGGCCGCGCGGCGCTCTCAGACGGTGTTCGGGGCGGGGCCGGGCAGGGCGACGTAGCGGTCGCCGCGCCATTCCCAGGTGTAGGTGCGGCTCATGTCGGGGCAGCACTGCGGGACGCTGTCGGAGGAGAAGCCCAGCACGGTGGCCTTGACGGTGCCGTCCTCCAGTCGGAAGTCCCGGATCTGCCGGTTGTCCTGCGGCTTGACCAGGGTGACCGCGATCCTCGGGGGGCCGCCGGCCTCGGCGGGGGCGCTGAGGACGTAGACGCCGCTGGGCGGGGTGCCGGTGTCGGAGTGGCAGCGCACGACGACCGCGGTCTCGGGGCGCCCGTCGCCGTCGAGGTCGCCCGACACGCGGCTGACGACGTCCGGCTGGGTGCCGGGTGCGCAGGTCAGCGGGTAGGTGACGGCGAGCGGGTCGGGCGGGGCAACGGGGGCCGCGGGCCCCTTGGGGTCGGCGGGGGCCGCCGCGGTGCGGGTCCGGGGCGAGGCGTCGGCGGGCTGGATGGCGGCTATCACGGCCACCACGGCACCGACGGCGGCGGCGGTGGTGATCCAGTGGACGCTCCGGGCGCGGGTGTGCGGGAGGTCCACGTCCTGACCTGCGGAGGGCTGCACTCGCCTGTCTCCCGGGGTCGCTCGGCGGGGGTTGCCGGCATCGTGCCACACGTCACACCGGGCGGGTACGGCGGGGGCGGGTCTGCGCGGCAGGGCGGGGGTGCGGCAGGGGGGTGCGGAAACCGCCGCGGGCTCCGGGAAGCAGCCCGCCGGCTTGTCCGGAACGGACAAACCGGCGGCGGCGCGGCGAAGTTGGCCGAAATTCGGCGTGGTCCTAGCTGTCGGAGCCGGCGCCGGAGCCGGAGCCCGGGCCCGTGTAGTCCTCGCCGTAGGCACCCTTGGCGGGCCGGCGGCGGCGCAGCGGCGGCTCGACGCCGTCGGCGAGGCGGCGGGCGGTGAGCAGGAAACCGGTGTGGCCGATCATCCGGTGGTCGGGGCGGACGGCGAGGCCCTCGACGTGCCAGGTGCGCACCATGGTCTCCCAGGCGGCGGGCTCGTTGAAGCTGCCGTGCTCGCGGATGGACTCGACGGTGCGGGCGAGCTGCGTGGTGGTGGCCACGTAGGCGCACAGGATGCCGCCGGGCACCAGGGCCTTGGAGACCGCCTCCAGGCACTCCCAGGGGGCGAGCATGTCCAGGATGACGCGGTCGACCTCGGTGTCGGACAGGTTGTCCTGGAGGTCGCCGACGGTGAGCTGCCAGGCGGGGTGCGGGCCGCCGAAGTAGCGCTCGACGTTCTGGGACGCGATCTCGGCGAAGTCCGCGCGGCGCTCGTAGCTGTGCAGCATGCCGTGGTCGCCGATGGCGCGCAGCAGGAAGGTGCTCAGCGATCCCGATCCGACGCCGGCCTCGACGACCCGGGCGCCGGCGAAGATGTCGGCCATGGCCAGGATCTGCCCCGCGTCCTTGGGGTAGACCACGGCGGCGCCGCGGGGCATGGACAGGACGTAGTCGGGGAGGAGGGGGCGCAGCGCGAGGTACGCGACGTTTCCCGTGGTACGGACCACGCTGCCCTCGGGGGCGCCGATCAGCTCGTCGTGCGGGAAGGCGCCCTTGTGGGTGTGGAACTGCTTCCCGGCTTCGAGCGTGAAGGTGTAGTGGCGTCCCTTGGGGTCGGTGAGCTGGACCTGGTCCCCGACTCTGAAGGGCCCGCGACGGCGGGCGGCACCGGTCGGTTCGGACATGGGGATCACCTTATCGGGCTTTTCCCCCGCTCCCGACCGTCCCGGACCCGCTGCCGACCCCCAGGGCCTGCACCGGCCGTCCCGGGCCTGCTCCCGACCGCCCCGGACCCGCCCGCGGCCTTGCCGGGCGGCCGCTACGGGCGGGACATGGCCGCGATGAAGGCCTTCTCGACGTCCGAGGTGGACAGCACGCCGTAGATCTCCCCGGTGGGCTCGACGACCAGGTACTCCGTGGAGGGGGTGGCCCGCAGCCGGTCGAGCAGGTCCTCGCCGGTCAGCTCGGCGGACACCCGCATGCCGGGGGTGAGGTCCTGGGCGAGGCCGCCGACGGCGACCCAGGGGCGGCGGTGCTCGGGGGTGGTGACGATCGCGGACTCGCGTACCAGGGCGGTGGGGTCGCCGTGGCCGTCGACGACGACGAGGGCGCGGGCGCCGGCCTCGTTGGCGCGGCGCAGCGCCTCGGACAGCGGGGTGTCGGAGGCGACCGGGACGGCCCGCCGGGTGAGGGTGCGGGCGCGCAGCGCGGGCAGCCGCTCGCGCAGCCGGGCCATCCGCAGGCTGTTGCCGGCGCCGGTCCAGATGATGGCGGCGAGGATCGCGGCGAGCAGCGCGTCGGTGAGCGAGTCGACGCCGCTGCTGCTGTCGTCGCGCCCGTAGGAGAGCATCGGCAGGCCGACGAGGACGGCGAGCGCGAGGGCGCGGCCGACCCAGGCGGCGGCGACGGTGCCGGTCATGGCTCGGCCGCTGATCTTCCAGACGACCGCGCGCAGCATGCGGCCGCCGTCGAGCGGCAGCCCGGGCAGGAAGTTGAAGATCGCCACGATGAGGTTGCTGATCATCAGCCCGGCGAGGAGCACTCCGGGCACGGTGCCGGACTCGACGAGCTGCATGCCGCCGAAGAAGACGCCGGCGAGCACCAGCGACAGCAGCGGTCCGACGAAGGCGAGCACGAATTCCCGGCCGGGGCTGTCGGACTCCTTCTCGATCTCCGAGATGCCGCCGAAGAACTGCAGCTGGATCCGCCGGACGGGGAGCTTGAAGCGCAGCGCGGCGACGGTGTGGGCCAGCTCGTGGACCAGCACCGAGCCGTAGAAGGCGACGGCGAAGAACAGCGAGACCAGGTAGCGGGCCCGGCCGAGCTCGGGCAGCACGGTGTCGAGCTGGTCGCCGAAGACCCAGGTGATCAGGGCGGCGATCAGGAACCAGCTGGGTGCCACGTAGATGGGGACGCCGAAGAAGCGGCCCATGAGGAGCCCGCCGCCGGGTCCGCGCGCGGCCGTGGCGGGGTCGCCCCCAGGGGCGTCGTTCTTGCCGGACGGCGGCCCACCGCTCTCGCTCACTGCTTCCCCTCGCTCGGCTGCATCCCGGTCCCGTTGCGTCCCGATCGGTCCGATCGGTACCGATCGTGCGGGACCGAGGCCTCGGCAGCCATGCTATTGCTCCGTTACGTCCGGCGGGCACCGGCTTGTCGGTGTCAGGCCGTAAGGTCGTCTGCCATGGGGACGACCACCGAAGGCGAAGGAAGCGCGGGCACGGCGGGGCGGGGCAGGCACCCGCGGCCGCCGTCGTCGCTGTCGCCCTCCCGTGCGGCGGATTTCATGCGCTGCCCGCTGCTCTACCGGCTGCGGGTGATCGACAAGCTGCCGGAGAAGCCCAGCCTGGCCGCGACGCGCGGCACGGTGGTGCACGCGGTGCTGGAGCGGCTCTTCGACGCGCCGGCGGCCGAGCGCACCGCGCAGCGGGCCCGCGCTCTGGTGCCCGGCGAGTGGGAGCGGCTGCTGGCCGCCCGCCCGGAGCTGGCGGCGCTGTTCGACGCGGCGGAGCCGGCCGCGCTCGCCGAGTGGCTGGACAGCGCCCGCGTGCTGGTGGACCGCTGGTTCACCCTGGAGGATCCGACACGGCTGGAGCCGGCCGAGCGCGAGCTGTACGTGGAGACGGCGCTGGAGTCCGGGCTGACGCTGCGCGGCTACGTCGACCGGCTGGACGTGGCGCCGGCGACCGGCGATCTGCGGGTGGTGGACTACAAGACCGGCAAGGCCCCGCGCCAGGAGTACCGGGACGAGCCGCTGTTCCAGATGTCGTTCTACGCGCTGGTGCTGTGGCGGCTGCGCGGGGTGGTGCCGCGGCGGCTCCAGCTGGTGTATCTGGGCAGCGGCGACGTGCTGACGTACGACCCGTCGGAGAGCGACCTGCTGCGGACGGAGCGGCGGCTGCTGGCGCTGTGGGAGGCGATCCGGGCGGCGACGGCGAGCGGGGAGTGGCTGCCGCGCCGCACGGCGCTGTGCGGATGGTGCGACCACCAGGCGTTCTGTCCGGAATTCGGGGGGACTCCCCCGCCCTATCCGCTGGCGGAAACCGCGGGAGCGCTGCCTGTCGTCGGTGAGAATGGTCCGGTCTAGCGAAAGACGGAGGAAGACCGTGGCGATCCGTGTCCTGCTGGTGGACGACCAGCCCCTGCTGCGTACCGGTTTCCGGATGATCCTTGAGGCCGAACCCGACATCGCGGTGGTGGGCGAGGCCGGGGACGGCCAGCAGGCGCTGGACCAGGTGCGGGCGCTGCAGCCCGACGTGGTCCTGATGGACATCCGGATGCCCCGGATGGACGGTGTGGAGGCGACCCGGCAGATCACCGGGCCCGACCGCTCGGGCCCGGCGAAGGTGCTGGTGCTGACGACCTTCGACCTGGACGAGTACGTCGTGGAGGCGCTGCGGGCCGGGGCCAGCGGCTTCCTGCTCAAGGACGCGCCGGCGGCCGAGCTGGTGCAGGCGATCCGGGTGGTGGCCGCGGGCGAGGCGATGCTCGCGCCGAGCATCACCCGGCGGCTGCTGGACAAGTACGCCGGGCGGCTGCCGTCGGGGGACGACTCGGTGCCGCAGCCGCTGCACGCGCTGACCGAGCGCGAGGTCGAGGTGCTCAAGCTGGTGGCCCGCGGGCTGTCGAACGCTGAGGTCGCGGCCGAGCTGTTCGTGTCGGAGACCACCGTCAAGACGCATGTGGGGCACGTGCTGACCAAGCTGGGCCTGCGCGACCGGGTGCAGGCGGCGGTGTACGCGTACGAGAGCGGGCTGGTGCGCCCCGGCGCGGGCTGAGGCCCCGCGGGCCGGACGCCGGGCGTCCGGCCCCCGTGCGGGGGCCGGACGCGGACGGCGGTGCGGCGCTGCCGCGGTGCCGGTCAGCCGGTCTTGCCGCGGCCCAGCTCCCAGAACTGGGTGGTGGTGGAGGAGTTGAGCGCCCACTCCACGCCGGTGATGCCGCTGCGCGCCGCGATGTACTGCTTGCCCTGCCACAGCGGCAGCATCGGCACGTCGTCGGCGATGAGGTCCTGCGCCTTGCCGAACGCCGTGGCCGTGGAGCCGCGGTTGGCGAGCTTGCGGGTGGCGGGCAGCAGCGTGTTCTGGATGGTGGTGTTGTTGTAGGCGAGGTTGAGGAAGTTCTCCTTGTCGAAGAACGGCGCCAGGTAGTTGTCCGGGTCCGGGAAGTCGGGCAGCCAGCTCAGCGCGAAGAGCTCGTAGTCGCGCTGGGTCGCCTTCTTCAGGAAGGTGTTCCACTGCTCGCTCTTGGTCGTGACGGTGAACAACCCGCTGGCGTTGAGCTGCCGGGCGATCTCCTTGGCCTCCGCCTCGTTCATCGTGCCGCCGGTGTCGCGGCGGAAGTTGATGGTCAGCGGGACCTTGGAGGTGACGCCGGCGTTCCGCAGCAGCGTCTTGGCCCTGGGCACCGAGGGGTCGCCGTAGCGGTTGTGGAAGGAGTTGGTGTGGCTGGTGATGCCGGCCGGGATCACCGAGTACAGCGGTTCGGCGGTGCCCTGGTAGACGTTGCGGGTGATCGCGTCCCGGTCGACGACCTGGGCCAGCGCCTGACGTACCGCGAGCGTCCTGAGGTCGGTCGAGGTGGTGTCGAGGAAGAGGTAGCGGGCCTCGCCGCCGGTGGACTCGGTGGTCCTGATGTCCGGGTCGGTGCTCCCCAGCAGGCCGCCGATCTGGTCGGGGCTGATGGTGCGGGCCATGACGTCGATGCTGCCCGCCTTCAGAGCCTTCTCCATGGCGTGGGAGTCGGCGAAGAGCTTGAGCTGGATCTTGTCGTTGTTCATCTTCAGCTCGCCCTTGTAGTGGCCGTTCCTGCTGAAGGTGCCACCCTTGGCCTGCTTGAAGGAGTCGAGCGTGTAGGGGCCGGAGCCGACGAGCCGGAAGCCGGTGTAGGGCTTGTCGGCCGGGTAGACCGCGGGGTCCAGGATCGCCGCGGCCGGGGTGGCGAGCTTGGCAGGGAAGGTCGTGTCGGGCGCCTTGAGGTGGAAGACCACGGTCTTCTCGTCGGGTGCCTCGACGGACTCCACCCCGGACAGCAGGGAGGCCGGGCCGGCCGCGAAGTTGATCTTCAGCATCCGGTCGACGGAGAACTTCACGTCACGCGCGGTCACCGGGTGCCCGTTGGAGAACTCCTGGCCGTCGCGTATCCGGCACTGGTACGTGAGCACGGTGTTGTCGGTGTAGTGGCACTCCGACGCCGCGTCCGGGCTGGGGGTGGTGCTGCCGCGCTGGTAGGTCAGCAGCATCTGGAAGGTGTTGTAGAAGATGTTCCAGGTGGCGCTGTCGTAGGAGGTGGCGGGGTCGAGCGGGGCGGGGTTGTCCTTGCTCAGCTCGATGCTGTCGGTGGTGCCCACGACGATGGGCTTGCCGCCGCTGCTCCCCACAACGCTGGTGCTGCCGCACCCGGTGACCAGTGGCGACATCGCGCCCAGCAGCACGGGCAGGACCAGAAGCTTGCGGTTCATCCTCGTCGTTCTCCTCTTGCCTGGCTTGGTCGTGGGATCCGCCTTGTTGGCCTGACCCACGAGGTATGCGAGCCCCGCGTCGTGTGCGGGGCTCGCGTGATTCACCCTATTCGTCGCGCTGCGCGGCTCAGGCAGCGGTCACCCCGGCCGTCAGCCGGCGGACTCCCGCAGGTGGCAGGCCACTTGGACGCCCGCGCCGGCGACCAGCGCGAGCCGCGGGTCGCGGGCGGCGGCGAACGCGACGACGGCGCGCCCGTTCTCGCTGCGCAGGTCCGCCACGCCCCTCCACAGCGGCTCGTGCGGCCGGCCCTCGGTGCCGTCCTCGTCGCGCAGCGCCCGCAGGAAGTCCAGGACCTCGTCGGGGGTGTGCCCGTGGCCTGGCCGGATCTCGGCGGTGCCCAGGCCGGGCTCGGCGAGCGCCTCCACGTCTGCGAACAGCCCGCGCTCGCGCTCGGCGACCTCCGGGGCGAGCTCCAGCCAGCGGTTCTCCAGCAGCGTGCGCAGGTCGCGGGCCTCCCAGCCGCACTCGGCGACGGCCACCGGGCAGCGCGGGTGGAAGGAGCAGCCCAGCGGCGGCCGGGCGGCGTCCGGGATCTCGCCGCGCGGCAGTTCGCGGGGTACGGCCCGCTCGGGGTCGGGCTCGGGGATCGCGGCGAGCAGCGCCTCGGTGTAGGGGTGCTGCGGGTTGGCGAAGACCTCCGCGGTCGGCCCGTACTCGACGATCCGGCCGAGGTACATGATCGCGATGGTGTCGCAGAAGAACTTCGCGCTGGCCAGGTCGTGCGTGACGTAGACGTACGTGAGGTCCAGGTCGCGCTTGAGGTCCAGCATCAGCTGCAGGATCTTGGCGCGGACGCTCATGTCCAGCATGGAGATCGGCTCGTCGGCGACGAGCAGTTCGGGTTCGGCGATGATCGCCCGGGCGAGCACGGCGCGCTGCTTCTGGCCGCCGGACAGGTCGCCGGGGAATTTGCCGAGGTAGCGCTCGGGCGGGGTCAGGCCGACGCGCTCCAGCGCGTCCACGACGCGGGCCTCGTACTCGGCCTCGTCGGCGACCAGGTTGTGGATGCGCAGCGGGTGGCCGACGGCGGTGCGGATGTCCATCGCCGGGTTGAGGGAGGCGTGCGGGTCCTGGAAGACCATCTGGAGGCGGCGGCGCAGCGGCCGCAGCTGGCGCTCGCCGAGCCCGGTGATGTCCTGCCCGCGGTAGCGGACGGATCCGGCGGTGGCCTTGGTCAGGCCGATCAGGGTGCGGCCGAGCGTGGTCTTGCCGGAGCCGGACTCGCCGACCAGGCCGAGCACCTCGCCCTTGCGCAGCCGCAGGTCGATGCCGTCGACGGCGCGCACGGCGCCGCCCGCGGGCTGCCCGGAGAGGCGGCCCAGCAGCCGGCTGCGCAGGCCGAAGTGCACTTCGAGGCCGGACGCCTCGACCAGCGGCTCGCCGGCGTCGCCGGGGGTGCCGTCGCCGGCCGGCTCGATGTCAGGCTTCGTCAGCAACGCTGATCTCCTCTACGGCGTGGAGCGCTTCGCGCCCGTCCGGTCCCAGCTCGTCGGCGAGTTCGGGCGCGACGTCCAGTGCCTGGTGCCAGCACGCGCTGGTGACCCCGGTCGGCAGCTGCACCTCGGGCGGCTCGAACTGCGCGCAGCCGCGCATCGCGACTGGGCAGCGCGGGTGGAAGCGGCAGCCCGGCGGGGGCTCCACCAGGTCCGGCGGGCTGCCCGGGATGAAGTGCAGCCCGGTGGTGGCCAGCGAGATGGTGGAGCGCAGCAGCTCCTTGGTGTACGGGTGCTGCGGGTGGGCGAAGACCTCGCGGGCGTCGCCCTGTTCGACGATGTGCCCGGCGTACATCACCGCGACGCGGTCGCACGCCTCGGCGACGATGCCGAGGTTGTGGGTGATGAGGACGAGCGAGGTGTCGAAGTTCTTCCGCAGGTCGGCGAGGATCTTGATGATCTGCGCCTCGACCAGCACGTCGAGCGCGGTGGTCGGCTCGTCGGCGACGATGAAGGCGGGCCGCAGCACGAGCGCCAGCGCGATCATGATGCGCTGCCGCATGCCGCCGGAGAACTCGTGCGGGTAGCTGGCGTAGCGGCTCTCCGGGATGCCCATGCCGCGCAGCGCCTCCAGCGCGCGGGCCCGGATCTCCTTCTTGGGCAGGTCCTTGTGGTGGGCGCGCAGCGCTTCCTCGAAGTGCTGGGAGATCCGCATGAGCGGGTTGAGCCGGGTCATCGGCTCCTGGAAGATCAGCCCGAGTTCGGGGCCGCGCAGCTTCTGCAGCTCCTTGGCGGGCAGGCCGACGAGGTTGCGGCCGGCGGCGCCGGCGCTGCGCAGCACCACCTCGCCGTCGACGGCTGCCGCGGGCGGGGTCAGGCCCAGCACTCCGCGGCCGAGGGTGGACTTGCCGCAGCCGGACTCGCCGACCAGGCCGAGGGTCTCGCCGGGCCGGACGTCGAAGCTGACGCCGTCCACGGCGCGCACCGCGCCGCGGTCGGTGCCGTACCAGACGCGCAGGTCCCGGACGGACAGGACGGGTTCGGTCACTTGACGGCCTCGCCTTCGGACGCGTCGGGCAGTTCGGGAGCCGTGACGGTACGGCGCCCGGTGTGGGCGGGGAGCAGTACCTTGCGGATCCTGCGGCGGCGCATGGTCGGGTTGAGCACGTCGTTGAGGCCCTCGCCGAGGAGGGTGAAGCCGAGGATCGCGATGACCATGGCCAGGCCCGGGTAGAGGCAGGTCCACCACATGCCGGCGTTGACGTCGTCGATCGCGCGCTCCAGGTCGTAGCCCCATTCGGCGGCGTCGGTGGGCTGGATGCCCAGGCCCAGGAAGCCCAGGCCCGCGAGGGTGCCGATGCCGTCGGCGGCGTTCATGGTGGTGATGACCGGCACCGACTGGATGACGTTGCCGAACAGGTACTTGCGGATCACCACCGAGGGCTTGGCGCCCATGGCGCGGGCGGCCTCGACGAAGGTGGCCTCGCGGGCGGACAGCGCGGAGGCGCGCACCACCCGGTAGTACTGCGGGATGTAGACCACCGTGATGGACAGCGCCGCGGTGACGACCGCGCCGCCGGAGATGCCCGAGAAGACGAAGCTGGCCACGATCGCGAGCAGCAGGTACGGGAAGGCGAAGAGCGCGTCCATCACCAGCACCAGGATGCGGTCCAGCCAGCCGCCGAAGTAGCCGGAGAGCAGGCCCAGCAGGACGCCGATGACGAGCGAGAAGACGACGGCGAGGACCATCACCTCCAGGGCGGTGCGGGCGCCGTAGACGGTGCGGGAGAGCACGTCCAGGCTCTGCACGGTGGTGCCGAACCAGTGGTCGCCGTCCGGCGCGCCCTGCTTGGGGAAGTTCTTCCCGCCGTCGCGGTAGGTGTCGAAGTTGTACGGGGCGATGAGCGGCGCGAAGACCGCGGTGATCACGAACAGCAGCGAGATGATCCCGCCGGACCACAGCATGAACTTGGGCACGCCGTGGGCCTCGCGGACCGCGGTGGTGATCCGGCGCAGTCCGCCGAAGCGGGTGCCGCCGGGGGCGGGGGTGCCGGACGGGGCCGGTTCGGTGGGCTCGATCGGGCCGTTGGGGAGAGTCGTCGTGGCCATCAGTAGCGCACCCTCGGGTCGATCAGCGCGTTGACGAAGTCGATCAGCAGGCTGATCACGACGACTGCCAGGGCGAAGACGGTGACGATGCCCTGCACGGCGACGTAGTCGCGCTGGTTGATGTAGTCGATCAGCTGGCGGCCGATGCCGGGCCAGTTGAAGATCCGCTCGGTGAGCACCGCGCCGCCGAGCAGCATGGCGACCTGGAGGCCGAGCACGGTGATGACCGGCACCAGGGCGTTGCGGAAGCCGTGCCGGGCGACGACGTGCCGTTCCCGGACCCCGCGGGCGCGGGCAGCCTCGATGTAGTCGCCCTGGAGCGACTGGATGAGGTTGATGCGGATCATCCGGATGAAGACGCCGACGATCAGCAGGCCGAGTGCGACGGACGGCAGCAGCAGGTGCTGGAGGATGTCGCCGACCGCGTCCCAGTCGCCGTCCAGGGCCGCGTCGACGACGAGGATGTGCGTCTGGGTGGGCACGTTGAGCTGGATCAGCGGGGATGCCTGCCCGGAGGTGGTGCCGAACGCGAGCATGAGCAGCGGCGCGGTGACGATGACCGGGGAGGCGTAGCTGAGGATGCTGGCCAGCCGGCCGGCGACGTCGACCGCGCTGTCCCGGTAGCGGCCGCAGAGCAGCCCGACGGGGATGCCGATGACGGCGGCGAAGACCAGGGCGCCCGCGGTCAGGGTGAGGGTGGCGCCGCCGTTCTCGATGAGGATGTCCCGCACGCTGCGGCGGTCGGAGAAGGTGGTGCCGAAGTTCAGTGTGACGACCGACTTCAGGTAGTCCCAGAACTGCTGGTAGAGCGGGGCGTCGAATCCGGCCGCGTGCCGCCTGGCGGCGAGTTCGGTGGCGTTGAGCTTGCCGCCCTGCGACGAGGAGATGGGGTCGCCGGGGGCCACCCGCATCATGACGAAGACCAGGACCAGCAGGATCAGCACCATGGGCACGGCGAGTGCGATCCGGGTGAGGACGTAGCGGCGCAGCGAGCCCGACTGCTTGCTCGTGTTGCTCATGCGGTGACTTTCCGGTGGCTGTCCGGAGTGGCCCGGACCGGGGACGACGGGGGGCGCGGCGGGGGCGCCGCGGGCCGGGCCGGCCCGCGGGGGTCACTCCCCCGCGGGCCGGCCACCGCTCACTTCGTGCCGAGTTCGTAGAACCGGAACATCGTCGGGTCGAGCGCCTTGTCGGCGCCGGTGACGCCGTCGCGGATCACGACGGTCTGCTTGCCCTGCCACAGCGGGATGATCGGGACGTCCTCCGCCACGATCTTCTGGATGTCGGCGAAGGCCTGGTCGCGGACGGTCTTGTCGTCCGTGCCCTGCTCCTTGCTGAGCAGCGACAGGATCTGCGGGTTGAGGTAGCCGGTGCCGAGGAAGGGCTCCTTGGTCAGGAACGGCGCGACGTCGTTGTCGGGGTCCGGCAGGTCCGGGTACCAGCCGATCATGTACGAGGCGTACGTGTCGGACTTCTCGTCCTTCTGGTACTGCTGCCACTCGGTGGAGCTGAGGGTGACCTTGAACAGGCCGGTGGCCTCCAGCTGCCGCTTGATGGCGGTGGCCTCGTCGGCGGACGCGGCACCGTAGTGGGTGGGCGTCCAGGCGTACGCGAGGCTCACCGGCGTCTTGATGCCGGCGGCGTCGAGCAGTGCCTTGGCCTTGGCGGTGTCGGGCTGGCCGTACTTGTCCTTGAAGGCGTCCGTGTGGCCCTCGATGCCGTTGCCGACCATCGAGTAGAGCGGCGCGACGGTGTCGTCGTACGCCTCCTTGGCGATGCCGGCGCGGTCGATGACCTGGGCGACGGCCTGCCGCACGGCCTTCTGGTCGGCGGGCTTCACCTTGGCGTCGAAGACCATGTAGCGCTTCTCGGTGCCGGTGCCCTCCAGGACCTGGACGCCGGAGGTCTTCTTCAGGTCCTCGGTGTCGGTCGGCGACAGGCTGCGGAAGGCGGCGGTCACGGTGCCGTCCTTGACGGCCTGCTTGAGCGCGGAGGCCTCGGAGAAGTACTGCAGCACGACCTGGCTGTTGTTCAGCTTGGCGTCGCCCTTGTACTTCGGGTTGGCCTTCAGCGACGCCTGCTGCTTGGCGGTGTACTTGTCCAGGGTGTACGGGCCGGAGCCGACGATCTTCGAGCCGTCGAGCAGCTTGTCGGCGGGGAAGACCTTCTCGTCGACGATCGTGCCGGCGTCGGTGGCGAGCACCGAGGGGAAGGTCGAGTCGGGGTTCTTCAGGTGGAAGGTGACCTGGTCGGTCCCGGTGACCGTGGTGTTGTCCAGGTTGGCCAGCAGGCTGGAGGGGCCGTTGGGAGCGGCGATCTTCAGCATCCGGTCGAAGGTGAACTTCACGGAGGCCGCGGTGAGCGGGTCACCGTTGGAGAACACCAGGCCGGGCTGCATCTGGCAGGCGT
The DNA here is from genome assembly GCF_000721495.1 of Streptomyces sp. NRRL F-5123. Classification (GTDB taxonomy): domain Bacteria; phylum Actinomycetota; class Actinomycetes; order Streptomycetales; family Streptomycetaceae; genus Actinacidiphila. The sequence continues at coordinate 141,815 of NZ_JOHY01000008.1, read as the reverse complement.
ACGTCTTGGGGTCGGTGAAGGAGCAGCTCTTGGCCGCGTCCGGGACCGGCGTGGTGGCACCGGTCGGGAAGTGCATGACCTTCTGGTAGACGCTGTCGATGATCTCCCAGGAGCCGTAGTCGTACGCTCCCGCGGGGTCCAGCGAGGACACCGAGTCGGTGGTGCCGACGATCACGGCACCCTTGCCGCCACCGTTGCCACCGCCGCTGCTGTCGGACGAATTATCCTTTTTGCCACCGCACGCAGAGGCGCCGATAGCCAGGAAGGCCACGGCGGCTGCGGCGACGACACGCTTGTTTCGTGACATCCAGTGAATCCCCTTGCTCACATGCCGGTCGGTTTGAGTCGGCATCGACCGCCCTGGACATTAGCGGGGTGGCCGTCATCCACCGGGACACGGAGTGATTGAGGGGACATTACATACCGGTAACAGGACGTTCACCACCGATATGCGAACGTCCGGGCTATCGATCAGCGGGGCGTCAAAAGCGACATATCACCCCGGTAAGAAACCGATAAGTGAAATCTCACCCAGGCGCGCCACCCACTGTCGATGGGGCGTCGTGTGACAATCATCACACTGCCCGGATTCCACTTCGTGAGATGCTATTCAGCAATCACCGTCAGTGAAGATCCACATTCACAGAGCCCCGGACCAGGGACCTCAGGAACGGCACGTTCACCTGGTCGAGGGAGCTGACGACGGTGCGCCGGGGGGCGGCCGGAATCGGCACCAGCGACGGCACCGCGACCACATGGCAGCCTGCCGCCTCACCGGACGCCACGCCCGTCACGGTGTCCTCGACCACCACGCAGCGGGCCGGGTCCGCGCCCAGCCGCCGGGCCGCCGTCAGATACGGGTCGGGGTAGGGCTTGGTACGGGCGATCTCGTCCCCCGCGAGGGTGAAGGTGAAGTTCTCGGCGCCCAGGGTGCGCAGCATGGCGTCGATCGTGCGCCGGTGCGAGGCCGACACCAGCGCCGTGGGCACCCCGTGCGCCGCCAGCTCCGTCAGCAGCCGGCGCGCGCCGGGCATCAGCGGGGCGCCGCGCGCGATCAGCTCCTCGAAGCGGGTGTCGATCGCGACCATCAGCTCGGCGAGCGTCGCGGTGGTGCCGGTGACCTCCATGAGGTGGCCGACGCTGCGCGCCATCGGGCCGCCCACCACCACCGCCTTGTGCACCTCGTCCAGCACGTGCCCCAGGTCCGCGAACACCCCCGTCTCGGCCGCCCACCAGATGCCCTCGGTGTCCACGAGGGTGCCGTCCATGTCCAGCAGCACGGCCTGGAGCTCCTGGCCGTACGCCGGACGGGTGGCGGCGACGGGGATGCTGCTGGTCATAGGCTCACTCCTCGGCCGAGGTGCGGATCCGGCCCGGCACCGGCCCGGAAGCCGGTCGCGGAGCGCCCCGTCCTGGGGGACACGAAGGCCGGTCGTCTCCGGTACGCGGGGGCTCCGCGTACCGGAGACGACCGGCCTTCGCCGGACCCACCAGTCTACGTCGCACCGCCCGGACACGCCTGACGGGCAGGCAACAGCCGTGTGGCGTCCCGGTGACGCGCCCGGGGGCGCTCCGGGCGCTCACGGGCGGGTACGGGGCTCAGGGCGGGCTCAGCGGGCGTTGAAGTACTTCGCCTCGGGGTGGTGGATCACGATCGCGTCGGTGGACTGCTCCGGGTGCAGCTGGAACTCCTCCGACAGCTTCACGCCGATCCGCTCCGGCTCCAGCAGCGCCGCGATCTTCGCCCGGTCCTCCAGGTCGGGGCAGGCGCCGTAGCCGAGCGAGAAGCGCGCGCCGCGGTACTTCAGCGCGAACATGTCCGTCATCTCGCCGGGGTCCTCGCCCGCGAAGCCCAGCTCCGCGCGCACCCGGGCGTGCCAGTACTCGGCGAGCGCCTCGGCGAGCTGCACGGACAGCCCGTGCAGCTCCAGGTAGTCGCGGTAGGAGTCGGCGGCGAACAGCTCGTTCGCGGCCTCGGAGATCCTGCTTCCCATCGTGACCACCTGGAAGCCGACGACGTCGGTCTCACCGGACTCCTCGGGCCGGAAGAAGTCGGCCAGGCACAGCCGCCGGCCCCGGCGCTGCCGCGGGAAGGTGAAGCGGGTGCGCTCGCTGCCGTCCTCGTGCAGCACGATCAGGTCGTCGCCCTTGGACACGCACGGGTAGTAGCCGTACACCACCGCGGCCTCCAGCAGCCCCTCGGACTGCAGCCGGGTCAGCAGCCCGCGCAGCCGCGGCCGCCCCTCGCTCTCCACCAGCTCCTCGTACGACGGCCCCGACGCGCGCGACTGCTTCAGGCCCCACTGGCCCTTGAAGAGCGCGCCCTCGTCCAGCCAGGAGGCGTAGTCGGCCAGCGGGATGCCCTTGACCACCCGGCTGCCCCAGAACGGCGGCTCGGGCACCGGGTTGTCCACCGCGACGTCCGAGCGCACCGGGCCGCGCGACTCGTCCGCCGCCGCGTCCTGCTCGTCCTGCTCGCCGGCCGGGCGGATCGGCACCCGGCGCTGCTTCAGCTCGGGCAGCGCCGCTCCCGGCACCCCGCGCTTGACGCCGATCAGCGCGTCCATCAGCCGCAGGCCCTCGAAGGCGTCGCGGGCGTAGCGGACCTCGCCCAGGTACACCTCGTGCAGGTCCTGCTCGACGTAGGCCCTGGTCAGGGCGGCGCCGCCGAGGATGACGGGGTAGTCGGCGGCGAGGCCGCGCTGGTTGAGCTCTTCCAGGTTCTCCTTCATCACCACGGTGGACTTCACCAGCAGCCCTGACATGCCGATGACGTCGGCGCGGTGCTCCTGGGCGGCGTCCAGGATCGCCGAGACGGGCTGCTTGATGCCCAGGTTGACGACGTTGTAGCCGTTGTTGGACAGGATGATGTCGACCAGGTTCTTGCCGATGTCGTGCACGTCGCCGCGCACCGTGGCCAGCACGATGGTGCCCTTGCCGCCGCCGTCGTCGCTCTTCTCCATGTGCGGTTCGAGGTAGGCGACGGCGGTCTTCATGACCTCGGCGGACTGGAGCACGAACGGCAGCTGCATCTGGCCGGAGCCGAACAGCTCGCCGACGGTCTTCATGCCGGCCAGCAGCGTCTCGTTGACGATGTCCAGGGCGGGGCGCTCGGCGAGCGCGGCGTCCAGGTCGTCGGTCAGGCCGTTCTTCTCGCCGTCCACGATGCGCCGCTGCAGCCGCTCGTCCAGCGGCAGCGCCGCCAGCTCCTCGGCCTTGCCCGCCTTGACGGACTTGGCGTCCACGCCCTCGAACAGCTCCATGAGCCGCTGCAGCGGGTCGTAGCCCTCGCGCCGGTTGTCCCAGATCAGGTCGTACGCGGCCTGCCGCTGCTCCTCGGGGATGCGGGCGATGGGCACGATCTTGGAGGCGTGCACGATCGCCGAGTCCAGGCCGGCCTTGACGCACTCGTCGAGGAAGACGGAGTTGAGGACCACACGGGCGGCGGGGTTGAGGCCGAAGGAGATGTTGGACAGGCCCAGGGTGGTCTGCACGTCGGGGTGGCGGCGCTTGAGCTCGCGGATGCCCTCGATCGTCGCGGCGCCGTCCTTGCGGGACTCCTCCTGGCCGGTGCAGATGGTGAAGGTCAGGCAGTCGACGAGGATGTCGGACTCGCGGACGCCCCAGTTGCCGGTCAGGTCGGCGATCAGCCGCTCGGCGATCTCGACCTTCTTCTCGGCGGTCCTGGCCTGGCCCTCCTCGTCGATGGTGAGCGCGATGAGCGCGGCGCCGTGCTGGACGGCGAGCGCGGTGACCTTCGCGAAGCGCGACTCGGGGCCGTCGCCGTCCTCGTAGTTGACGGAGTTCAGCACCGCCCGGCCGCCCAGCTTCTCCAGGCCCGCGCGCAGCACGTCGACCTCGGTGGAGTCCAGCACGATCGGCAGCGTGGAGGCGGTCGCGAAGCGCCCGGCGATCTCGGCCATGTCGGCGGCGCCGTCCCGGCCGACGTAGTCCACGCACAGGTCCAGCAGGTGGGCGCCCTCCCGGATCTGCTCGCGCGCCATCTCGACGCAGTCCTCCCAGCGGCCCTCCAGCATCGCCTCGCGGAACTTCTTCGAGCCGTTGGCGTTGGTGCGCTCGCCGATCGCCAGGTAGGAGGTGTCCTGGCGGAAGGGAACGGTCTGGTAGAGCGAGGACGCGCCGGGCTCGGGGCGGGGCGAGCGGGGGGTCAGCTCGTGGCCGCCGATGCGGTCGACGAGCTGCCGCAGGTGCTCGGGCGTGGTGCCGCAGCAGCCGCCGACGAGCGACAGTCCGTACTCGGCGGCGAAGGTCTCGTGCGCGTCGGCCAGCTCGGAGGGGCTGAGCGGGTAGTGCGCGCCGTCCTTGGTGAGGATCGGCAGGCCGGCGTTGGGCATGCAGGTCAGCGGGATGCGGGAGTGCCGGGCGAGGTAGCGCAGGTGCTCGCTCATCTCGGCGGGGCCGGTGGAGCAGTTCAGCCCGATCAGGTCGATGCCGAGCGGCTCCAGGGCGGTGAGGGCGGCGCCGATCTCGGAGCCGAGCAGCATGGTGCCGGTGGTCTCGACGGCGACCGAGCAGATGAGGGGCAGGTCGACGCCCGCCTCGGCCATGGCCTGCCGGGAGCCGATGAGCGCGGCCTTGACCTGCAGCAGGTCCTGCATCGTCTCGACGACGAGGGCGTCGGCGCCGCCGGCGATGAGGCCTGCCGCGTTGGCGTGGTAGCCGTCGCGCAGGTGGCCGTAGGTGGTGTGGCCGAGGGTGGGCAGCTTGGTGCCGGGGCCGATCGAGCCGAGGACCCAGCGCTGCCGGCCGTCGGCGGAGAAGCCGTCGGCGACCTCGCGGGCGATGCGGGCGCCGGCCTCGGCCAGCTCGAAGATGCGGTCCTCGATGTCGTACTCGGCCATGGCGGTGGCGTTGGCGCCGAAGGTGTTGGTCTCGACGCAGTCCACGCCGGCCGCGAAGTACGCCTCGTGCACCGACCGCACGATGTCGGGGCGGGTGATGTTGAGGACCTCGTTGCAGCCTTCGAGCTGCTGGAAGTCGTCGAGGGTCGGCTCCTGCGCCTGGAGCATCGTGCCCATGGCGCCGTCGGCGACGACGATGCGGGAGGCGAGTGCCTCGCGGAGGGCGGCGGCGCGGGCGTTGCTCGCGGTGGCGGACGAGGGGGACGGCGAGGCCATGGAACTGCTCCCTGGGATGCGACGGCTGTCGGCTATGCACCGGTCCGTCCCCCGGGGGACGGACCATGCACCCCGCCAGCGTAGCCTTCCGGGCCGCCGGACCGGCGCGGCATTCCGAGGGGCGGACGGGTGGTGTGCGCCCCCCGTTTCCCGCCGCGCCCCTTCCGCGGGGCTCCGACCAGGGGAAATGTTTGACCCGTACAGGTCAATGGGGAGACTTCCGTCCTGCGGTCGACCAGGTGTCCAGATATCGAACGCGTACGCGACAAGGGGGTCGCTGTGTCCAACGGTCATATCGTCACCGGCGAGATCTTCGGAACCGCGGTGCTGATCCTGCTCGGATGCGGGGTCTGCGCCGCCGTGACACTCAAACGGTCCAAGGCCAGGGACGCGGGCTGGCTGGCGATCACCTTCGGCTGGGGCTTCGGCGTGCTGGGCGGCGCGTACATCGCCAACGGCTACTCCGGCGGCCATCTCAACCCCGCGGTCACGCTCGGCATAGCCATCAAGACCGGGCAGTGGTCGAAGGTGCCGTACTACCTCGTGGGACAGCTCGTGGGCGCCGTGATCGGCGCCTTCCTCGTCTGGGTGGCCTATCTCGGGCAGTTCTCCGCGCACATGGAGGGCCTCGGAGCCGCGCAGGGCGGCGCCCCGCCCGGCCCTGAGGAGGCCGCGGGCCGGGGCTCCCGGCCGGCCGGGCCCGTCCTGGGCGTCTTCTCCACCGGGCCGGAGATCCGCAACCCGGTGCAGAACCTGCTGACCGAGGCCGTCGCGACCTTCGTGCTGGTGCTCTTCGTCCTCACGCAGGGCATGACCGACGGTCTGGCGGAGAATGGAATGGGCATCCTGCTCACGGCCCTGATCGTGGTGGGCATCGGCCTGTCGCTGGGCGGGCCGACCGGCTACGCGATCAACCCGGCGCGCGACCTGGGGCCGCGGATCGTGCACGCCCTGCTGCCGCTGCCCGGCAAGGGCGGCTCCGACTGGGGCTACGCCTGGATCCCGGTGATCGGCCCGCTGGCCGGGGCCGCCATCGCGGGCGGGTTGTACCGGCTCGCGTTCACATAGACGGTAGGCGGATCACCGAAGCGCACGCCCGCAAGACCCGAGCCCGAGCACGAGCCCCCGGCTCCGGGCTTCGAGCCTCGACGAGGAGGACACCATGACCGACACGCCCGCCGGCGGTACGGGACCGTACATCGCCGCCATCGACCAGGGCACCACGTCCAGCCGCTGCATCGTCTTCGACCGCGACGGGCGGATCGTCGCCGTCGACCAGAAGGAGCACGAGCAGATCCTGCCCAGGCCCGGCTGGGTCGAGCACGACGCGGCCGAGATCTGGACCAACGTCCAGGAGGTCGTCGCCGGGGCGCTGCGCAAGGCCGGGGAGGACGTCCCGGGATTCACCCCGTCGGACGTCAAGGCGATCGGCATCACCAACCAGCGCGAGACGACCCTGCTGTGGGACAAGAACACCGGCCAGCCGGTGCACAACGCGATCGTCTGGCAGGACACCCGCACCGACGCGCTGTGCCGCGAGCTGGGCCGCAACGTCGGCCAGGACCGCTTCCGGCGGCAGACCGGCCTGCCGCTCGCGTCGTACTTCGCCGGGCCCAAGGTGCGCTGGCTGCTGGACCACGTGGACGGCCTGCGGGAGCGCGCCGAGGCCGGGGAGATCCTCTTCGGCACCATGGACTCCTGGGTGATCTGGAACCTCACCGGCGGCGTCAACGGGGGCCGGCACGTCACGGACGTCACCAACGCCTCGCGGACCCTGCTGATGGACCTCAAGACGCTCCAGTGGGACGAGAAGATCTGCGCCTCGATCGGCGTGCCGACCGCGGTGCTGCCGGAGATCCGCTCGTCCTCGGAGGTCTACGGCAGCACGGACGTCGGCGGCCTGTCCGCGGTTCCCGTCGCCTCCGCGCTCGGCGACCAGCAGGCCGCGCTGTTCGGCCAGACGTGCTTCGCCGAGGGCGAGGCGAAGTCCACGTACGGCACCGGCACCTTCATGCTGATGAACACCGGCGAGACCCCGGTCAACTCCTACGCCGGGCTCATCACCACGGTGGGCTACCGGATCGGCGACGCCAAGCCCGTCTACGCGCTGGAGGGCTCCATCGCGGTGACCGGCTCGCTGGTGCAGTGGATGCGCGACCAGATGGGGCTCATCGGCACCGCCGCCGAGATCGAGACGCTCGCCGCGACGGTCGAGGACAACGGCGGCGCGTACTTCGTACCCGCCTTCTCCGGCCTCTTCGCCCCCTACTGGCGCTCCGACGCGCGCGGGGTGATCGCCGGGCTCACGCGGTACGTCACCAAGGCGCACCTGGCGCGGGCGGTCCTGGAGGCGACCGCGTGGCAGACCCGGGAGATCGCCGACGCGATGCTCAAGGACTCCGGCACCGAGGTCACCACCCTCAAGGTCGACGGCGGCATGACCGCCAACAACCTGCTGATGCAGACGCTGTCGGACTTCCTCGACGTGCCCGTGGTGCGCCCGATGGTCGCCGAGACCACCTGTCTGGGCGCGGCCTACGCGGCGGGCCTGGCCATCGGCTTCTGGCCGGACACCGACGCGCTGCGGGAGAACTGGCGGCGGGCCGCGGAGTGGACCCCGCGCATGGACCCCACGCAGCGCGACAAGGAGTACAAGCAGTGGCTCAAGGCCGTCAAGGCGACCATGGGCTGGCTGGAGGACGAGGAGGAGCCGCGCGGCTGAGCCCGCCGTGTCCGGCCCCCGGCTCAGGGGAAGAGCGCGTCCAGCTCCGCGAAGAGCGCCGCGGGCACCTCGCCGCCGGTGCGCCCCAGCAGGGTGCGCCAGTGCCCGCGGCCCTCGTGCCACAGGGCCGCGGGTGTCCCGGCGGCGACGGCCGCGACCGTACGGGCGGGCAGCTCGTCCTCCGCGGCGCGCGACGGGGTCAGCCAGTGCGCGGTGCTGCCCCCGGCGAGCCGGGCCATCCACAGCAGGTGCCGGGCGGCGTGCGCGTGCGCGTCCTGCGCGCGCAGCCGCTCGCCGCGCGCGGTCACGTGCGCGGCGAGCACCAGCCAGTTCGCGAAGCGCCCGCACAGGTCGGCGGTCTCCGCGGGGCCGTCGGGGATGCGCGGGCGCTCGGGCAGGGCGGCCAGCACGGGCGCGAGCGCGCCGTCCCGGTCGGTCACCACCATGGCCTCGACGGAGGCGCCGCGGGCCGGCCAGTCGCCGACCGAGGCGATGTCGCCGGTCGTCGCGAAGTGGAACTCGCCGCGCACCGGGCCCGGGAAGAGTGCCACATGGGTGCCGAACTCGTTGAGCAGCACCAGGTTCACCGGGGCGACCCGCGCGCACCACGCGGCCGGGTCGAGGACGGCCCGCGCGGCGGGGTCGAGGAAGAGCCAGAACTCGACGTCGCTGTGCTCGTCCCCCTCCCCCGCGGCGAAGGACCCGTACATCAGCGCGGCCCGGACCGTCTCGTCGGCGCGGCACACGTCCCGCACCCGGGCTATGAGGTCGTCCTGGATCACCCGGCCCAGTATGGGTCGCGGCCCGACAGGGCGACAGCGGTTTCCAGGGCGCCGGCGCCCTCGGGGATCCCGGCCGGCTCGGCGAAGCCCTTGTAGTCGCGGTACATCTGCGCGAAGCCGCGCACCCCTTCGAGCAGGCGCTCCGCGGTGGCGTCGGCGACCGTGTAGTCCTGGCCGGTGGCACGGGCCAGGTCCCAGCCGTGCAGGCACAGTTCGAGGAAGAGCATGCCCGCCATGGCCTCGGCGGACATGCCGTTCACCTCGCCCTCCCAGGCGGCCGGCTCGGACCACGCGGCGACCGAGCGGTCCAGCTGCGCCGCGTAGGCGGCCTGCCAGTCCGGCTCCGCGGTGAAGTCGCGGGTGTCCAGGCCCTCGGGGTGCGGATCGCGCCGGGCGCGTAGTTCCATGCCGATACCGGTGTACGCCACCAGGTGGTTGATCAGGGTGCGGGTGTCGAAGTCGGCGCAGGGCGTGGGCCCGGCGAGCTGGTCGGGGGTGACGGCCGCGGTGACGCGGGCCGCCTCGCGTGCGGCGTCGGCGATGTCTGCTGGGTAGGTCATGTCCCCGACGCTACGGCGGCCCGCCGCGGCCGGTATTGAAAAAACACGACACCGACGCGACACCGCATAGGCTGGGGCCCATGAGCAGGCACGGCTTCCACCGCGGGGTGCTGCGGCCGGAGACGGCCGCGGAATTCCTCCAGGTGCGGACGCACCCGCCCGCGCCCGGCCTGGCCGCGCTCGTGGACTTCTACTGGAACCCCCGCTGGGATCTGCGCGGCCGCGACCCGTACGAGCAGAAGGTGCTCGCGCACCCCAACGTGCACCTGGTCTTCGAGGACGCCGGGCCGCTCGTCTACGGGGTGCAGCGGGAGGTCTACGTACGGCGGCTGGCCGGCCGGGGACAGGCGTTCGGGGTCAAATTCCGGCCCGGGGCCTTCCGTGCCTTCTGCACCGAGCCGGTGGCCGCGCTGGCCGACCGCGCGGTGCCCGCCGCACCCTTCTTCGGCGCCGGGGCCGAGGTGACCGGGCAGCGGGTCCTGGCGCTGGACGACCTCGCGGAGATGGCCGCGCTCACCGACCGCTTCCTGCTCGGGCGGCTTCCCGCGGGGCCGCCCGACCCGCGTACCGCCGAGGTCGCCGCGCTCGTCGAGCGGATCACCGCGAGCCCCCAGCTCTTCCGGGTGGACGCGCTGGCCCGGGAGCTGGACATGCCCGTACGGCGGCTGCAGCGGCTCTTCGCCGACTACGTGGGCGCCTCGCCCAAGTGGGTGCTGCGCCGGGCCCGGCTGCACGAGGCCGCCGCCCGCGCCGACTCGGGCGCCGGGATCGACTGGGCCGCGCTCGCCGCGGACCTCGGCTACGCCGACCAGGCCCACCTCACGCGGGACTTCGCCGCCGCGGTGGGGGCACCGCCGGGCAGATACGCGGAGGCGTGAATCCCGGTTTCGTTAGGTGTTCGGGCCCTCCGGGCACATAATGAGGATATACATCGGAGGTCTGGCGGCGCTGCGGGCCTGAAGCAAGGGGAGGGCGCGGGATGGCGGTCACCGACGAGGCGATCGAGAAGATCAAGGAGATGATCGTCTCCGGAGCGCTGCGGCCCGGTGACCGGCTCCCCAAGGAGAGCGAACTCGCCGCCGAGCTGGGCCTTTCCCGCAATTCGCTGCGCGAGGCCGTACGGGCGCTGTCCCTCATCCGCATCCTCGACGTCCGGCAGGGCGACGGCACCTACGTCACGAGCCTCGACCCGCAGCTGCTGCTGGAGGCGCTGAGCTTCGTGGTGGACTTCCACCGCGACGACACGGTGCTCGAATTCCTGGCGGTGCGCCGCATCCTGGAGCCCGCGGCCACCGCGATGGCGGCGATCAGCATCCCCGAGGACGAGCTGGACGCCCTCCAGGGCAAGCTCGACGCGCTGGGCGCGCAGCCCTCCGTGGAGGAGCTCGTCGCTTCCGACCTGGAGTTCCACCGCGGGATCGTCACCGCGTCCGGCAACTCCGTCCTGTGCTCCCTGCTCGACGGCCTGTCCGGCCCCACGACCCGCGCCCGCGTCTGGCGCGGCCTCACCCAGGAGGACGCGGTGTCGCGTACGCTCCTGGAACACCGCGCGATCCTCGGCGCCCTTCGCGACCGCGACGCGGAGGCTGCGCGAAGCTGGGCGACGGTCCACATCGCGTCCGTCGAGCAGTGGCTCCGCTCGACCCTGTGACCCCTGCCCCGCCAGGCCGGCTGACTGCCGGGACCTTGCGGTCCGCTGCGGCTTGTCGCGCAGTTCTCCCCCAGGCTTCGCCCGGGAGGAGCCTGGGGGAGAACTGCGCGCGCGACCACGACGGCGGGAAGATCGCGACTCCCACCGCAGGAGGCAGCCCGGGGCGTCAGCCCAGCCCGTACACCTCGGCAGCGGTACCGCCGAAGACGGCGGCGGACTCCGCCGGGGAGAGGTCAGAGGTCGCCTCTGCCGCGAGGGCGAGCACGTCGCCGTAGGACGCGGCCAGCGTGCAGACCGGCCAGTCGGAGCCGAACATGACGCGGCCCGGGCCGAATACGGACAGCACGTGCCGTGCGTACGGCAGGAGGGCGGCCGGCTCCCAGCCGGACCGGTCCGCCTCGGTCACGAGCCCCGACAGCTTGCACACCACGTTCGGCAGCGCCGCGAGTTCGGCCACCTGCGTGGCCCACGGCTCCCACTCGCCGGAGGCGATACGCGGCTTGGCCGCGTGGTCGAGGACGAAGCGGAGGTCGGGCAGCGCGGCCACCGTGTCGAGGGCCGCGGGCAGTTCCCGCGGGGTCACGAGCAGGTCGTACGCGAGGCCGGCCGCGGCGACGGTGGCGAGGCCCCGGCGGACGCCCGCGCGGGCGAGCCACCACGGGTCTGCCTCGTCCTGGACCTGGTGCCGTATCCCGACCAGCGGCCCGGCCGGCGAGGCCAGGACGTCCCCCAGCGCCGGGTCCGTGAGGTCGGCCCAGCCGACGACGCCCGCGATGCGCCCGCCGGAGCCCGCGGCCGCGTCCAGCAGTTCGCGGGTCTCGTCCGGCGAGGAGCTGGACTGGACGACCACCGTGGCGTCCAGACCGTGCCCGTCGAGCAGCGGTTCCAGCTCGGCGAAGGCGAACGTGCGGGCGATGGGGTCGAGTTCGGGCCCGGTCATCCAGGGCTGCGGGCGCCGGTCGAGGTCCCACAGGTGGTGGTGGGCGTCGATCCGCCGCGCCCCGCGTACCGCTTGGGGCATCGTCACTCCCCCGCGGTGAGCGGCAGCGGCACGTCCGCGTCGAGCAGTCCCTCGCCGACGAGGGCGTGCCACATCGCGTCGGGGATGTCGTGGCCGAACATGGCCTCGTTGTCGCGGACCTCGTCCGCGTTCGCCGCGCCGACCAGCGCGGAGACGACGCTCGGGTGCGCGAAGGGGTAGCGCAGCGCGGCGGCGCGCAGCGGGACGCCGAAGTCGCCGCAGACGCGGGCCATGGCGAGCGCCCGGTCGACGAGCGGCTGCGGCGCGGCAGCGTAGTTGTAGTGCGCGCCGGGCCCGGGGTCGGCGAGCAGCCCCGAGTTGTAGACACCGCCGACGACGACGGCGGTGCCGCGGCGCTCGCACACCGGCAGCAGGTCGTCGTAGGCGGTGCGCTCCAGCAGCGTCCAGCGGCCCGCGCACAGCACCACGTCGACGTCGAGGTCGGCGACGAGGCGGGCGAGCACGCCGCTGAGGTTCATGCCGAAGCCGATGGCCTTGACCACGCCCTGGTCGCGGAGTTCCGCGAGGGCGGGGAAACCGCTGTCGTAGACCTCCGGGAGGTGGTCCTCGACGTCGTGCAGGTAGACGATGTCGACGGCGTCCACGCCGAGCCGCTCCAGCGAGCCCTCCAGCGTGGCGCGGATGCCGTCGGCGGTGAAGTCCCAGACCCTGGCGCGGGCCGGGACGTCGGTGAAGCCCTGGCCGTCGGGCTCCTCGCCCGGCGCCAGGTCCCGCAGCCTGCGCCCGACCTTGGTGGACAGCACGTACGAGGCGCGGTCCCGGCCGGCGAGCGCCCGGCCCAGCCGCTCCTCGGAGCGGCCGAGGCCGTAGTGCGGGGCGGTGTCGAGGTAGGTGACGGGCCGGCCCGCGTCGAAGGCGGCGGCCACGGTGGCCGCCGCCTCCTCGTCGGTGACGGCGCGGTAGAGGTTGGCCAGCGGCGCGCAGCCGAGGCCGAGCCGGGGCAGTGCCGGGAGGGGCATACGTGGTGTCTTTCTGCGGGCCCGGCCGGCTGCGCGCCGGGAGGGGGAGGGGACGGGGGGACGGTGGTGTCAGTCCTGCTTCTCGCCGCTGGCGAAGCGGGAGATGATCAGGGCGACGATGATGATGGCACCGTAGAGGAACTTGTCCCACAGCGGCGGCACACCGCCGAGGGTGGTGACGTTCACGACCAGTTGCAGGCTGACGACGCCGGTCAGGGCGCCGAAGAGGGTGCCCCGGCCGCCGTTGAGGCTGACCCCGCCGATGACGGTGGCGGCGAAGACCTGGAAGATCCAGCCGTCGCCCTGGGTGGCGGAGATGGCCCCGTAGTGGCCGGTGTAGAGCACGCCGGCGAAGGCGGCGACGAGGCCGCCGAGCGCCAGCACGATCCAGGTGATGCGGTCGACCCGGATGCCGGCCGCGCGGGCCGCCTCGGTGTTGCCGCCGATCGCGTAGAGGGCGCGGCCGTGCCGCAGGTAGCCGAGCGCGAGGCCGCCAACGACGAACAGCAGCAGGCAGATCCACACCGCCGCGGGCGCCCCCATCCACTCGGCCTTGCCGAGGTAGGAGAAGGACGCGGGCACGGCGACGATGGACTTGCCCTGGGCGACGCCGTCCTGGAGGCCGCGCAGCATGGTGAGCATGCCGAGCGTGGCGATGAAGCCGTTGACCCGCAGTTTCAGGATCAGGAAGCCGTTGACAGCGCCGATCAGCAGGCCGACCACCAGGCACACCGGGATCGAGGACCAGGTCGGGAAGAGCCCGATGCCGTGGAAGGTCGCCGGGCCGCTGCTGGGCATCACCAGCCACATCGCGATGACGGGTGCCACGCCGATGGTGGACTCCAGCGACAGGTCCATCCGGCCGCAGATCAGGATCATCGCCTCGGCGAGCACCAGCAGGCTCAGCTCGCTGCTCTGCTGGAGCACGCCGATCAGGTTGTCGGACGTCAGGAAGACCGGCGAGACGATGAAGCCGATGACGCCCAGCACGAAGATGACGGGTATCAGCGACAGGTCCCGGTAGCGGGCGAACCGGAAGCGCGGCGCCGCGGTGCGGGTCTTGCCGGACACCGCCGCGTCGGCGGTCAACTGGGTGGTCTCGCTCATTCCTCGGCTCCCTTGTCGCCGCCCGCACCCGCGGGCAGCCCTTCCATCGCCGAGACGAGGTCCCGGTCGCTCCATCCGCTGCCGAACTCCGCGATCACCCGTCCGTGGAAGAGCGCGATCACCCGGTCGCAGACCCGCAGGTCGTCGAGTTCGTCGGAGACGACGACGGCCGCGTCGCCGCGCTCGGCGACCCCGCGGACCACGCCGAGCAGCGAGTCCTTCGACTTGACGTCGACGCCCGCGGTGGGCCGGATCGCCACCAGCACCCGCGGGTCGCGGGCCAGCGCCCGCGCGATGACGACCTTCTGCTGGTTGCCGCCCGACAGGTCGGACACCGGCTGCGCGGGCCCGGAGGTCTTGATGTCCAGCGAGTCGATCATCCGCTGGGCGAAGCTCCGGGTCCGCGAGGGCAGCACGGTGCCGTACGGGCCGAGCTGGTCGGTCACCGTGAGGGTGGCGTTCTCGGCGACGCTGCGCCCGAGGACGAGCCCCTGCCGGTGCCGGTCCTCGGGGACGTAGCCGATCCCGGCGTTCAGCGCGTGCGGCACGCTGCCGGGCCGCACCACCGTGCCGGCCACCGCGGTGGTGCCGCCGGTGGCCCTGCGCAGGCCGACGAGGGTCTCGCCGAGTGCGGTGTTGCCGCTCGCGGTGGCGCCGGCCAGGCCCAGGACCTCGCCGGCCCGCACCGCGAAGTCGATGGGCTCGAAGACGCCCTCCAGCTCCAGTCCCGCGGCGCGCAGCACGGGTTCGCCGCCGGAGCCTTCGCCGGTTGCGCCGTCGCGGCCCTTGCCGCCTTCCTCCTTGACGAGGCCGGACGCCGCGTGCCAGTTCGTCGCGCCCTGCGCCGCCTCGCCCGTCATCGCCGCCACGAGGTCCGCCTTCCCCAGCTCCGCGACGGGCGAGGTGAGGATGTGGCGGGCGTCGCGGTAGACCGTGACGGTGCTGCACAGGTCGTAGACCTCCTGCAGGTGGTGCGAGATGAAGAGGAACGCGACGCCCTGCTGCTGGAGTTCGCGCAGCTTGGTGAACAGCCGGTCGATGCCGGACGCGTCCAGCTGCGCGGTGGGCTCGTCGAGGATGATGAAGCGGGCGCCGAACGAGAGCGCTCGCGCGATCTCCACGAACTGCCTCTGCTCCACGGTGAGGTCGGCGGCGCGGGTGGCGGGGTCGACGTCCACGCCGTATTCGGCGAGCAGCGCGGCGGCGTCGGCGCGCAGCTTCGGCCAGCGGATCCGGCCGCGTCCGAAGCGGTTGAGGAACAGGTTCTCGGCGACCGTCAGTTCGGGGACGACCATGGACTTCTGGTAGACGCAGGCGACCTTGGACTGCCAGGCGGCGGTGTCCCCGGCGGCGGGTGCGGGTTCGCCGAGGAAGGCGACCCGGCCCGCGTCGGGGGCGTGCAGCCCGGTCAGCACCGACACCAGCGTGGACTTGCCCGCACCGTTGCGGCCGACCAGCGCGTGCGAGTCGCCGACCGCCACGGTGATGCCCACCCGGTCCAGCGCCACGGTCGGGCCGAAGCGCATGACGATGCCCTCGGCGTGCACCGCGGGCGGTGCGGAGGAGGTGGACGGGGTGGAGGGCGTCGATGCGTTGCTCATCCGCGCTCAGCTCTTCCCGAGCTGGTTGGCCCACAGGTTCGGGTCGTCCACGTTGTCCTTGGTCACCAGCGGCGCCGGGAGCTGGTCCTCCAGGCCGTTGGGGATGGCGATGATGGTGGAGCCGTGGTCGGTCGGGCCGGGCTTGAAGGTCTGCCCGGCGAGCGCGGCCTTGGCGTAGTAGAGCGCGTACTTGGCGTAGAGGTCGGCCGGCTGGGAGATCGTGGCGTCGATCTTCCCCTCCTTGATGGCCTTGAACTCGTCCGGGATGCCGTCGTTGGAGATGATCGTGATGTGGCCCGGCGTGCCCGGCGGCTTGAGCAGGTGCTTCTGCTCCAGCAGGGCGAGCGTCGGCTGCAGGAAGGCCCCGCCGGCCTGCATGTAGATGCCGTTGACGTCCGGGTCGGAGGCGAGCGTGGTCTGCAGCTTCGCCGAGGCGACCTCGCCCTTCCAGTCGGTCGCGAGCGCGATGACCTTGATGCCCGGGTACTTGCTCTTCATGCAGGACGCGAACGCCTCGGAGCGGTCGCGGCCGTTGATGGAGTCGAGCGCGCCCTCGAACTCGACGACCTTGCCCTTGCCCCCGAGCTGCTTGCCCAGGTACTCGCACGCGTTGGAGCCGTACGCCTTGTTGTCGGCGCGCACGACCATGTAGACCTTGCCCTTGTCGGGGCGGGTGTCGACGCTGATCACCGGGATCTTCTTGCCGGCCAGCTTGTCCAGCGTTGAGGCGACGGCGCCGGTGTCCTGCGGGGCCATCACGACGGCCTTGGCACCCTGGTCGGTGAAGGTCTGGACGTTGGCGACGAGCTTGCCGATGTCGTTCTGCGAGTTGGTGCGGGGCAGGGCGGAGACGCCTTCGCTCTTGAGGTCCTTCTCTATGTAGCTGTTGTAGGAGTTCCAGAAGTCGGTGTCGGAGCGCGGCAGGTCGATGCCCACCTTGCCGGAGCTGCCGGCCTTGTCGTCGCTGCCTCTGTTGCAGCCGGCGAGCGCGGTGACCGCGAGAAGCGCCGTGAGGGCGGCAACGGTCGTCTTGCGCAGTCTCATCGTCGAGTTCTGCCCTTCGGGTGTGTGTCGGCTCGGGGTGGTGCGGGTGGTGCGGTGGTGCCGGTGGGTGGTGCGGTGGTGCCGGTGGTACGAGGTCGTGCCCGGTGGTGCGGTGCCGGCCGGGGTGCTCCGGCCGGCGGTGGTGTGCGCCGGTCAGTTGGCGGGGCGCACCCGCAGTCCCTGCATTCCGCCGTCCACGGCCAGGGCGGTGCCGGTGACACCGGCGGCCGCGGGGCTCGCCAGGTAGGCGATGGCGGCGGCGACCTCGTCGGCGGTCACCAGCCGGCCCATCGGCTGCCGGGCGTTGAGGGCGGCGCGCTCGGCGGCGGGGTCCCCGGCCTGGTCGAGCAGCCGGCCGATCCACGGGGTGTCGGCAGTCCCGGGATTGACGCAGTTGACGCGTATGCCCTCGCGTACGTGGTCCGCGGCCATCGCCAGTGTCAGCGAGAGGACCGCGCCCTTGCTCGCGCTGTACACGGCGCGCTGCGGCAGCCCCGCGGTCGCGGCTATGGAGCAGGTGTGGGTGATCGACGCGGTGCCGGGGCGTGCGGCGGCCGCCCGGCGCAGGTGCGGGAGCGCGGCGCGGGCGGTGCGGACCATGCCGAGGACGTTGACGTCCAGCACCCGCGACCACTCGTCGTCCGCGTTGTCCTCGACGGTGCCGATGGCGCCGATACCGGCGTTGCTCACCAGGACGTGCAGGCCGCCCAGCTCGCGTACCGCCTCCTCGACGGCGGCGCGCACGGCGGCGTCGTCGGTGACGTCGGCGGCGACCGGCAGGCAGCCCTCGGGGGCGCCGGACGGGTCGCGGTCCAGCACGGCCACGCGGGCCCCGCGCGCGGTGAGCAGGGCGGCGGTCGCCGCACCGATGCCGGAGGCGCCGCCGGTGACCAGGGCGGTCAGGCCGGCGAAGTCCTGGAGGGGTGCGGAAGTGGTGGTGCCGTCGGTCATCGGGTGAACTCCTGTCGCTGGGCGCGCGCCTGCCACACGGGCCCGTCGGGGTAGCGGTACTCCGTGAGCGTTTCGGGAACCATACGGGCCGAGAATCCCGGCGCCGTGGGGGCGACGTAGCGGCCGTTCTCGACGGCGGCGGGGTCGACGAAGTGCTCGTGCAGATGCGGTACGTACTCGATGACGCGGCCTTCGAGGCTGCCGGAGACCGCGACGTAGTCGAACATCGCCAGGTGCTGGACCAGCTCGCACAGACCCACCCCGCCCGCGTGCGGGCAGACCGGGACGCCGAACTTGGCGGCCAGCAGCAGGATCGCCAGGTTCTCGTTGACACCCGCCACGCGGGCGGCGTCGATCTGGACGAAGTCCACCGCACCGGCCTGCAGCAGCTGCTTGAAGACCACGCGGTTGGCGACGTGCTCGCCGGTGGCGACCCGGACGGGCTGCCCGGCGCGCACCGCGGCGTGCGCGAGGACGTCGTCGGGGCTGGTGGGCTCCTCTATCCAGTAGGGGTCGTACGGCGCCAGCGCCGCCATCCAGTCCAGGGCCTCGGCGACGTCCCAGCGCTGGTTGGCGTCGACCGCGATGCGGATGTCCGGGCCGACGGCGTCACGGGCCAGCCGCATCCGCCGCAGGTCGTCCTGAAGGTCGGCGCCGACCTTCAGTTTGATCTGGCCGAACCCGGCGGCGACCGCCTCCTTGGCGAGCCGGGTGAGCTTCTCGTCGGAGTAGCCGAGCCAGCCGGGCTCGGTGGTGTACGCCGGGTAGCCCTCCTTGCGCAGGGTCTCCGCGCGGGCGGCGCGGCCCGGTTCGGCGCGGCGCAGGATGTCCAGCGCCTCGTCGCGGGTCAGCGCGTCGCTGAGGTAGCGGAAGTCGACGAGGTCGACGAGCTGCTCGGGGCTCATGGAGGCGAGCAGCGCCCACACCGGCTTCCCGGCCTCGCGTGCGGCGAGGTCCCAGGCGGCGTTGACCACCGCCCCCGCGGCCATGTGCATCACCCCCTTCTCGGGGCCGAGCCAGCGCAGTTGCGAGTCATGGGTGAGCAGCCGGTAGAAGGCGCCGAGGTCGCCCGTGACACTGGCCACCGAGCGGCCGACGACGTAGGGTCGCAGCGCCTCGATCGCGGCGGCGACGACGTCGTTGCCCCGGCCGATGGTGAAGCACAGGCCGTACCCCGCGAGGTCGCCGGGGTCGTCGGTACGCAGTACGACGTAGGCGGCGGAGTAGTCGGGGTCGGGGTTCATGGCGTCCGAGCCGTCGAGCTGCTCCGAGGTCGGAAAGCGGACGTCGTACACGTCGACCTCGGTAATGGTCGGACTCATGCACACTCCCGTCGCGAGACATCGGATCTTTTCTTGGTGATCCGATGTATAGCGGGGGTGCCGGGTGCCCGTCCAGAGGGCGGGGCGAAGTTGTTGATACAGATCGGATGTCTCCAGGTCTCACCTGCGTGGCCTTCGCGGGCCTTCCGGCAGCCGCCGGGCGGCCCCCGCCGTCGCCCGCACCGCCGCCCCGGTAACGCCCCCACAACGGCGGGACCGCCGTCCGCGCGGGCCCGGGCACGTAGGCTGGTGGCGCACGTGACGAGCAAGTGAGAGCAGCGCCGGATCGGGGCCGCACGGCCCCGCCGGCCGGAAGGAGGCGCCGGGTGATCGAGCTTGAGGGGGTACCCGAGCTGATCGATCCGGTCATGGTGGCGGCGTTCGAGGGCTGGAACGACGCCGGGGACGCAGCCTCCACCGCGGTGGCCCATCTGGACCGGGAGTTCAAGGGCGAGGTCTTCGCCGCGCTGGACGCCGAGGACTACTACGACTTCCAGGTCAACCGCCCCACCGTGTGGATGGAGGACGGCGTCCGGCGGATCACCTGGCCGACCACCCGGCTGTCGGTGGCCAGGGTCCAGTCCCCCAAGCCGCGCGACCTGGTCCTGATCCGCGGCATCGAACCCAGCATGCGCTGGCGGACGTTCTGCAACGAACTGCTGGGCTTCGCGCACGAGCTGGGCGTGGAAATGGTCGTGGTGCTGGGCGCGCTGCTCGGCGACACCCCGCACACCCGTCCCGTCCCGGTCACCGGCGTCACCTCGGACCCGGACCTGGCCACCGCGCTCGACCTGGAGGAGTCCCGGTACGAGGGCCCCACGGGCATCGTCGGCATCCTCCAGGAGGCCTGCACGCACGCCGGGGTGCCCGCCGTCAGCCTGTGGGCCGCGGTGCCGCACTACGTGTCCCAACCGCCCAACCCCAAAGCCACCCTTGCGCTGCTCAACCGCCTGGAGGACCTGCTGGACCTGCGTATCCCGCAGGGCGAGCTGCCCGAGGACGCGCGGGCCTGGCAGGTCGGGGTCGACCAGCTGGCCGCCGAGGACAGCGAGGTCGCCGAATACGTGCAGACGCTGGAGGAAGCGCGCGACACCGCGGAATTGCCGGAGGCGTCGGGCGAGGCCATCGCACGGGAATTCGAGCGCTATCTGAGACGCCGCGACCCGCAGCCCGGTGACTACGCGAGCGAAGGCGGCGACGGCGTCCCGCAATTCCGCGACCTCGGTCGGCCGCAGCGTTCGGAGGAGCCGCGAAACACCGAGGGGCAGGCGGGAAACGCGGAAGGGAAGAACGAGAACACCGGGGACCCGGACGACGGCACCGACGGCGACGGGGACGACTCCGGCGACGGCACCGGGGCCGACCCGGAGTAGCCCGCGGACCGCGACGGGCAACGGATCGTCAAGAGCCGGACACGCCGCGCCAAAGCGCGTACGTCCGGCACCTGCCACGCTGTGGGGGTCGGCCGCCGGACCCCGCGGCGCACGGACGGACCCCGTGCGCGGTACGGCCACCTGCATTTACGGAATGTTAGTTGCGCAGGGGAACTGTCGCCGGTTAGCATGTGATCCATCACGTTGGCATACCTTCCCCGGGGGGGGATCATGGTAATCGACGAATGTATGGACGACGTAGATTTCCGAATTCTGGCATTAATGCGTGAAGGGTTGTCCGACGCCACTATCGGGAGAAAACTCTCGCGCGGTCATCGGACCATCCAGCGGCGGATTTGCCACATGATGGACAGTCTCGGCGTCTCCGGCCGCTTCGCACTGGGATTGAAAGTCGCGGAACTCAACCTGCTGGCGGCCCGGGAACTGCCCGGGCATGCGGCCGACCTCGGCGGTACGGCCGCCGCGAGCACCTTCACGTAACAGACCCGGGCGCGGGGGGGCGTCCGAGCCGGGGGGGAATGGGGGGACCCCGGAGCAGGAAAGAGAGGGGCGGCACCGCACACCGGCGGTGCCGCCCCTCCTTCGCTTCCAGTGCTGTGACCGCCGGGCCCCCGCGGTCAGGGCCCGGCGGTCAGGACGCAGTCCCGACCGGCGTCAGAGCGCCACCCCGAGCAGCGCGTCCACCGCGCGCGAGACCAGGCCCGGCGCCCCGGTGTCGGTGCCGCCCGCCGCCTGCTGCCGCGCGGCCCAGGCGTCGACGGCGGCCAGCGCGGCCGGGGCGTCCAGGTCGTCCGCGAGCGCGGTACGGATCTCGTCCACCAGCGCCTCGGCGGACGGCCCGTCCGGCCGCGAGACCGCGGCGCGCCAGCGGTCCAGCCGCTCCTGCGCCTGCTCCAGCACCGCGTCCGTCCACTCCCAGTCGGAGCGGTAGTGGTGGGCGAGCAGCGCCAGCCGGATGGCGGCGGGGTCGACGCCCGCGCGCCGCAGCGCCGACACGAAGACCAGGTTGCCCTTGGACTTCGACATCTTCTCGCCGTTCAGCGCGACCATTCCGGCGTGCACGTACGCCTTGGCGTAGGGGTAGTCGCCGGTGAGCACCTGGGCGTGCGAGGCGCCCATCTCGTGGTGCGGGAAGACCAGGTCGGAGCCGCCGCCCTGGACGTCGAAGCCCATGCCGAGGTGCTCCAGGGCGATGGCGACGCACTCGATGTGCCAGCCGGGGCGCCCCGCGCCCAGCGACGCGCCGTCCCAGCTGGGCTCGCCCGGGCGGGCGGCCATCCACAGCATGGGGTCGAGCGGGTTCTTCTTGCCGGGGCGCTCCGGATCGCCGCCGCGTTCGGCGGACAGCGCGCGCATGACGGTGGCGTCGAAGCCGGAGACGGAGCCGAAGTGCGGGTCGCAGTCGACCGAGAAGTACGTGTCGCCGTCGAGGTCGTAGGCCGCGCCGGCCTCGCGCAGCCGCTCGATGAGCGGCACGATGCGCGGGATGGCCTCGACGGCGCCGATGTAGTGCGCAGGCGGCAGCATCCGCAGCGCGGTCATGTCCTCGCGGAAGAGCGCGGTCTCACGCTCGGCGAGCGCCGTCCAGTCGTCGCCGGTGGCGTTGGCGCGCTCCAGCAGCGGATCGTCGACGTCCGTGACGTTCTGCACGTACTGGACCTGGTGCTTCGTGTCGAGCCACACGCGCTGGACGAGGTCGAACGCGTTGTAGGTGGCCGCGTGCCCCAGGTGGGTGGCGTCGTACGGCGTGATGCCGCAGACGTAGAGGCGGGCGACCGGTCCGGGCTCGACGGCCACCAGGCCACCGGTCGCGGAGTCGTGGAGACGGAGTGCGCGTCCAGTGCCCGGGAGGGCAGGGACGTCGGAAGCGGGCCAGGCATGCATGAAATGAGATTAACCTTCCGCCCGCGGGCCGAACGAGCGGGAGCAGCACGTTTACCTGCGCGAGCAGCCGTTTCGGCCCCCGTGCGGCCCGCTCGCCCCAACGGTCACGGCCGCACGGGGGCTGCCGCCGGTCAGACCGGGGGCCACGGTATGGAGGGCCAGCCGCCCCCCGGCAAAGGGTGGATGCCGGTCTCCAGCAATCGCGCCACCCGGGCCCGCAGCGCGCCGATCTCGGCCGCGGTGATGAGCGGGCCCAGCCGTACGCCCAGCTCGCCGTCCAGCGCCGCCGTGAGGCCCTCCAGGGCCGCCACCGCCTCCGCGGGCAGCGGCTCGCCCGCCCAGCCCCACAGCAGGGTGCGCAGCTTGTCCTCGGTGTGGAAGGTGACACCGTGGTCGATGCCGTAGAGCTTTCCGTCCGGGGCGGGCAGCAGATGGCCGCCCTTGCGGTCGGCGTTGTTGATCACCGCGTCCAGCACCGCGAGGCGGCGCAGCCGGTCGTCGTCGGCGTGCACCAGCAGCGCGGTGCGGCCCTCGCCCACCTCGGCCTCGACCACGGCCTTCCAGCCCGGGGCCGGCTCGGTGTCCTCGGTGAGGGCCAGCAGCGCGGGCCCCCCACTGCCGCCGTCGTCGCCGCTGCCGTCGCCGTCCGCGTCACCGTCCGCCGCGGGGTCGATCCACAGCTGCACCATGCCCTCGCCGTACGGGCCGTCGCGCAGCACCGTGGGCGGCACCAGGCCCCAGCCGGTCGCCTCGGACACCAGGAAGGCGGCCACTTCGCGCTGCGCCAGCGTGCCGTCGGGGAAGTCCCACAGCGGGCGCTCCCCCGCGACCGGCTTGTAGACGCACGCGGCCGTCACGCCCTGGTGGGCGGCCTCGCAGTAGAGCACCGCGTTCGACGCGTCGCGGACCCGGCCGCGTACGGTCAGCTCCCCCTCCGACAGCAGGGTCAGCAGGGTCAGCGCCGCGGGGGCGGCGCTCAGGCCGACCTCCGGTACCCGTTCTGACGCGGGCATACGTGTCCTTCCGGATCCAGGGGCAGGCTGCACAGCGGGCACGGCGGGCGGCCCGCGGACACCACGTCCAGGGCGCGTTTGGCGAAGGAACGGGCCTGGGCGCCGGTGAGCAGCACCCGCAGCAGCGGCGGGCCGTTCTCCTCGTCCTGGAGCATCTGCTCCTCGGCCGCCTCGAGGTCCTCCTCGTCCTCGCCGCTCAGCTCGACCAGCGCCTGCGCCTCGATGACCATGCGGTCGTGCGCGCCGTCCCAGGCCAGGGCCATGGTCCCGACCCGGAACTCCTCCTCGACCGGCACGTCCAGCGGTGCGGTGTCGGACAGCTCGGTCGGCGCGACCGCGGGCACCGGGGCGTTGCCGCCGCTGCGCCGCACGACCTCGTCCAGCAGCTCGTCGATCCGCTCGGCGAGCGCGGCCACCTGGGTCTTCTCCAGGGCCACGCTGGTCGTCCTGCCCTTGGCCGTGGCCTGCAGGAAGAACGTACGCTGACCCGGCTGGCCGACCGTACCGGCCACGAAACGGTCCGGGTGCTCGTAGAAGAAGACCTGGCGGGGCACGTCCTGCTCCGTTTGCTCGGCTGTGGGGCGGTGAGGCGGTGACGCCGGATGGCTCCGACACCGCGGTGGGGCTGTGCCGCGGGGCGGCGGCGGTACGCGGCGGGTGCGGCACGGACGGCGTACGCGGTGGTGCTCACCGCGCACCCGCATCCGCCACCACCCTACTGCGGAAGCTGATCACGGGGCGCCCGTGGAGCCGCCGACCACCGCGTCGGCGGTGTTGCCGCCGGGCGGCGCGGGCGGCGGGGCGAGCGCCCCCAGGTCGCCGGTGTCGCCCAGGCGCAGCAGGAAGGGGCGGTGCGGGGTGTAGCGGATGGCGGTCACCGAGCACGGCTCGGTGCTGATCCGCTGGAAGAGGTCGAGGTGCATGCCGAGGGCGTCGGCGGCGAGCGACTTGATGATGTCGCCGTGCGAGCAGACCACGTACAGCGCGTCCGGGCCGTGCTCGGCCTCGATCCGCGCGTTCCAGTCGCGGACGGCGTCGACCGCGCGGGCCTGCATGGCGCGCAGCGACTCGCCCTCGGGGCCGGGGAAGACCGCGGCCGACGGGTGCCGTTGCACGGTCGTCCACAGGGGCTGGTCGGCCAGCTCGGCGAGCTTGCGGCCGGTCCAGTCGCCGTAGTGGCACTCACCGACCCGGTCGTCGGTGTGCAGCGGCAGCCCGGTGCTGGTCTCCAGCAGCGGACGCACCGTCTCCTGGCAGCGCTGCAGCGGGCTGCACACCACGGCGGTCAGCGGCAGCGCGGCGAGCCGTGCGGCGAGCGCGGTGGCCTGCGCCCTTCCGGTGTCGTCGAGGGCGACGCCCGGGGTCCAGCCGGCCAGCACACCCTGGGTGTTGGCGGTGGACCGGCCGTGCCGGACAAGGATCGCGGTAGGCATGTGCGCCACCGTAACCCTTTCCGGTGGCGTCCGTTGTGCTGGACGACGGCCGTGGCGGGGATGATCCCCCCGAGCCCCCACCACGGCCGCGGTTTTCGGCGCGCCTCCCGCAGGATTCGCCGGATCCGCCCGCTCCGGTATAGGTCCGGGTGTCCCGCCCCCTCGGTAAGGTGCAGCAGGGGTCGAGGGGGCCCCGGGAGCCGTATCGCGAAGCGGGTGGAGATGTTCAGCAAGGCGACGAGGAGCCGCCCGGCTGCCGGCGGGAGCCACACCGCCGGCACCGACTGGTCGCCGTACGGTCGGCTGGAGGACGCCGCCGGGGTCTACTTCCTGCACGCGGACGTCGCCATGGACGCCATCACGGGAGTGCTGGGCCGCCGCCGGGTGCGGGGCTTCACGCTGGAGCGGGTGGTGGACCTGACCGAGGCCGGGGCGTCGGTGTGGCAGGAGGCCGCGGTGTGCGACGGGCGGCGGCTCATCCTGTGGCACAGCGAGGAGCTGGCCGACGCCTCCGCGCCGGGCGGCACGGTGCTGGACTCGTCCGTGCAGGTGCTGCCGCTGGAGGCGATCGGGCACGTCGGGATGCGCACCCTGGTCGGCCGCGACGACCTCGGGCGGCGCGTGGACCGCGGGGTCTACCTGGTGCTGGCCACCGCGATGCCGCACGAGCTGAGCGCGGTCGCGGCCGATCCGGACTCGGCGCTGCCGGTGGCCTCGGCGAAATTCCGGCCCGAGGCCTTCCGCTTCAGCAAGTCGCTGGACGACGGCGGCGCGGGGCAGATAGCCCGGCTGATCGACTTCGGCC
This sequence comes from Streptomyces sp. NRRL F-5123, assembly GCF_000721495.1. Taxonomy (GTDB): domain Bacteria; phylum Actinomycetota; class Actinomycetes; order Streptomycetales; family Streptomycetaceae; genus Actinacidiphila. Next base: position 116,407 of record NZ_JOHY01000008.1, on the reverse strand, counting down.
GGCTGCTCGGCCGGCTCGTACCGGGCTGATCGGCCGCCGCGTGCCGGCCCGGCGTCACGCCAGTCCGGCGCGCTCCAGGGCGGCGACGCCCGCCCGCAGCCCGGCGACCCTGTCCTCCAGTGTGAAGCCCGCGGGGGCGAGGGTCAGCGTCGTGACGCCCGCGTCGGCGTACGCCCGCATGCCGTCGGCGATCCGCTCGACCGGGCCGAGCAGGCACGTGGAGTCGATCAGCTGCTGCGGCACCGCAGCCGCGGCCCCGTCCTTGTCGCCGGCCAGGTACTTGTCCTGGATCTCGGCCGCCTCGCGCTCGTAGCCCATGCGCCGGGCGAGCTGGTTGTAGAAGTTCTGCTTGCGGCTGCCCATGCCGCCGACGTACAGCGCGGTGTACGGGCGGAAGACGTCGGCCAGCGCGGCCACGTCGTCGCCGACCGCGAGCGGCAGCGTCGGGCACACGTCGAAGCCGTCCAGCGTCAGCCCGGCCTTGGCGCGGCCGGCCCGGATGTGGCGCAGCGCGGTGTCCTCCAGATGCGCGGCGGACGGGAAGATCAGCAGGGCGCCGTCGGCGATCTCACCGGTCTGCTCCAGGTTCTTCGGGCCGATCGCGGCGATGTAGAGCGGGATGTGCTCGCGCTGCGGGTGCACGGTGAGCTTGATGGGCTTGCCCGGGCCGCCGGGCAGCGGCAGGGTCCAGTGCTCGCCCTCGTACGCCAGCCGCTCGCGGGCCATGGCCTTGCGGACGATCTCGACGTACTCGCGGGTGCGGGACAGCGGCTTGTCGAACTTGACGCCGTACCAGCCCTCGGAGACCTGCGGTCCCGACACCCCGAGGCCGAGGCGGAAGCGTCCGCCGGACAGCGAGTCCAGGGTCGCGGCGGTCATCGCCGTCATCGCCGGGGTGCGGGCCGGGATCTGGAAGATGGCCGAGCCGACGTCGATCCGCTCGGTCTGCGCCGCCACCCAGGACAGCACCGTCGGCCCGTCGGAGCCGTAGGCCTCGGCGGCCCAGCACACGGAGTAGCCGAGCCGGTCGGCCTCCTGGGCGACGGCGAGGTTGTCCGCGTCCATGCCGGCACCCCAGTAGCCGAGGTTGATCCCGAGCTTCATGGTTCTCCCTTGAGCTGGTCGGTGGCGCACGTGGTGGTACGTGGCCGTACCCGGTCGTACGCAGTCAGGCGTGGTCGTACGTGGTCGGTCGTACGTGCCGGTGCGGCGCCGAACGTTCGTACTGGTCGGTAACGTCGGTGCTCCACCGGACTGTAGCGCGCGCGGCCGCCACCGGACCTGTCAGGTACGTCACTGCCGCCCATTCGAGCGGTGCGGGCAGTAATCTCAGCGCCCATGGAGCAAAGGCACCTCGGCCGTACGGGTCTGCGCGTCTCCCGGCTCGGGCTCGGCACGCTCACCTGGGGCCGCACCAGCGGCGAACGCGACGCCGCCGACCAGCTCAAGGCCTTCTGGAGCGCCGGGGGTTCGCTGGTCGACACCGCCGACGTCTACGCGGACGGCGGGGCCGAGTACCTGCTCGGGCGGCTCATGGAGGACCTGGTGCCGCGCTCGGACCTGGTCATCGCGACCAAGGCGGGCAGCGTGCCCGACCCCGACCGCCGCTTCGACGCCTCCCGCGGCCACCTGCTGTCGGCCCTCGACGCCTCGCTGCAGCGTCTCGGCACGGATTACGTCGACCTGTGGCAGGTGCACGCCTTCGACCCCGGCACGCCGCTGGAGGAGACGCTCCAGGCCCTCGACATCGCCGTCAGCTCCGGCCGGGCCCGCTACGTCGGGGTCTCCAACTTCTGCGGGTGGCAGCTCGCCAAGGCCGCGGCCTGGCAGCTCGCGGGCCCCGGACGCACCCCGCTGGCCAGCACCCAGATGGAGTACTCGCTGCTCCAGCGGGGCGTCGAGCGCGAGGTGCTGCCCGCCGCGCTGGACCTGGGGCTCGGGCTGCTGCCCTCCTCACCGCTCGGCCGCGGTGTGCTCACCGGCAAGTACCGCGGGGGCGTCCCGCAGGACTCGCGCGGCGGCGACGAGGGCCTCGCCGCCTTCGTCGCCCCCTACCTCGACGACACCGCCCGGCTCATCGTGGACGCGCTGACCATAGCGGCCGACGGCCTGGCTGTCTCGCCGCTGCACGTCGCCCTGGCGTGGGTACGCGACCGGCCCGGCGTGGCCGCCCCGCTGCTCGGCGCGCGCAACGTGCAGCAGCTCACGGCGGCGTTGTCAGTGGAGGCGCTTACCCTTCCGGAAGAGATCAACCTGGCGCTCGACGACGTGTCGGCGCCGCTGCACCGCTATCCGGACCACGACTGGAGCACGCTCTGAACGCGCGTCACGCTCCCCCCACGGAGGCCGCAATGCCCCCCGCCGAACCCTCCGGCCTCGCCGACCTCGCGGCGGCGATCCGCTCCATCGAGCGCGGCGAGAACGCCGCGGCCCCCGCCCCGCGCGGCGACGCCGCCGCGGCCCGCCGCAGACGCCGCGAGGCGATGGCGGCGGAAGCGGCTGCCCTCCAGGCGGCGGAAGCGGCGGAGGCCGCGGGCGCGACTCCGGTGAGCCCGCAGGCCCCCGCTCCCGCGGAGGACGGCGCGGAGGGCTCCCCCTCCGAGGAGGACGGTGCGGCCACCTCCCCGGCGGGGACGGGGGAGGCTCCGGCGTCCGCGCCGGGGTCGGACGAGCCGGCCGCGGCGGCGGGCGCGCCGGGGGCCGACACGGAAAGCGCTGCTCCGGCGGACGCGGACGCCGGGGCGGCGGAGAACGGCGGCGGGTCCGGGCGCGCGGCGGAGGACGGCGCGGTCGGGCAGCACGCCGGTACGGGCCCTTCCGGGGGTGCGGACGCGACGCAGCAGGTGCCCGGCAGCGGCGACGGCTCGGCGCGTACGGACGCGGGCCACTCGCCGCAGTCGGCGGACCGGGATGCCGGGGCGCCCCGCCGCGCGGGTGCCGAAGCCCCGGCCCGCCCCGGGACGGCGGGCGGCGGGGGCGGGCAGCGTGCCCGTGGGCCGGTCGTGCCGCAGGCCGCCGTGGTCGATCCCGCGGCGGTCGAGGCCGCCGCGGGAGTGCTGGTGGAAGGCGGGGCGCCCGCTGAGTTGGCGGGCGGGGTCGTGCGGGTGCTCGGGGAGCGGGCGGCGCAGGAGCTGCGGGAGGATCCGTGGCTGCTGCTGGGGCTCGGCGGCGTGCGGGTCGAGCAGGCCGACGGCTTCGCGCGCGGGCTGCTCGGCGAGGCCTGCGGGCCGGGCGACGAGCGGCGGGCCCGCGCCCTGGTCGGCCGGGCGCTGGAGGACGCCGCGCTGCACGGCCACACCGCGCTGGCGCCCGCCGAGCTGCTCGCCGCCCTCGGGCGCTACGGGCTGCCGGAGCCGCAGGCCGCGGTCGCGACGGCGGTCGCCGAGGGCCAGCTGCTCGAATTCCGCGAGGGCGGCGACGAGGAGGAAGAGGAAGAGCAGGACGGGGCCGGAGAAGCGCCCGAGGTGCTCTTCGCCCTCGACCGCTACGCGATGGCCGAGGAGGCCCTCGGCGAGGGCTTCGTCCGGCTCCTGCGCTCCCTTGCGGACGACGGTGCGGCCTGGGCCGGGGCCCAGGCCCCGACGCCCTCGGCCGCCGAGCTGATCCGGGCCGCGGCAGGCAGCGGCCTCGTCGTGCACAGCGGCGGCGAGGCGGCGCGCGCCGAGCCCGCCGCGCTGGTCGCCGCCGCGCGGGCCGCGGGCCTGCGCGCGTACGCGGCCGCGTACTCCGGCAGCGGCCGCGCCCGGCTCGCGGCGGACACCGGCCCGGACGCGGCCGTGACGCTCGACGGGCTGCTGTCGGGCGCCGAGGGCCCGGGCCGCGCCGCCGACGGCAGCCTCGACCTGGACCTGCTGGCGGTGCTGGACGCCCCGCAGCTGTCGGTCGAGGAGGCCGCGACGCTCGTGGAGTCGCTGCCGGACGGCGCCCGCCTGGTGCTGAGCGGCGACCCGAACGCCCTGTGGTCGGCGGGCCCCGGCCGGGTCTTCGCCGACCTGCTGGCCTCCCGCGCCTGCCCGCGCGTGGTGTCCCGCACGCCGGACCCGGGGCCGATCGGCGAGCTGGTCTCGTGCGTCGGCATCGGCGAGCTGGCAGCCGTGGACGCGCCGGGCAAGGAGGTCGTGGTGGTGCCCGTGCACGACGGGCGCGAGGCCGTGCACCGTACGGTCCAGCTGGTCGCCGACTCGGTGCCGCGTGCCTTCGGCTTGTCCGGGCCGCAGGTCCAGGTGGTCACCACCGGCCACGGCGGACCGGTGGGCACTCGCGCCCTCAACGCCGCTCTCAAGGAACGGCTGAATCCCGGTCCCGGCCGCTTCGGCGGCTTCGACCCGGGCGACCGCGTCGTCTACGTGCCCGCGCCCGGCCGCGCGGAGCCGGGCACCGTGGCGGGCGCCGAGCCGGACGGGCTGCGGCTGGAGTGCGAGCGCGGCCCGGTCGTCGTCCCGCGGGCCGACGTGGCCGCGGCCGTGCGCCACGGCTGGGCCGTGACCGGCCACCAGGCGGCCGCGTCGCGCTGGCCCGCGGCCGTGGTCGTGATCCCCGGCGACGCGGGACCGCTGCTGACCCGCTCCTGGATCTACACGGCCTTCAGCCGCGGCGAGCGCCACCTGTCGGTGGTCCAGGGCGCCGAAGGCCGCCTGTCCCAGGCCGTGGCGGGTCCCCCGGCCGCCCCCCGCACGACCCGCCTCCCCGTGGTCCTGGCCGAGCTGGCGGCGGACGCCTGACCGCACGCGTACGGGGCCGCCCCCGGCGAGGGGGACGGCCCCGTACGGGCGAACGGGCAGGCGCCACGGCGACGCGGGCCCCACACGGCCGCCCGGCGCCCCGCCAGGGGCAGCAGCCGCGCCCCCGGGCAAAGGGCTCGGCGCCCCGCCTCCGGCGCCGCGCAGCGGCTAGTCCGGGTCGAGCGCGGCCAGCTCGTCGTCGTAGAAGGCGCTGATGTCGAAGCGGCAGATGACCATGTGCGGGTCGGCCTGGTCGAAGGGCGCTTCCAGCCACTCCCCCGGCTCGCCCTGCTCCGCCGCGGAGACCCACACCGCCGCGTCGCCCTCCTCCAGGCCGAAGTCCTTGTGGCGCTGGGCGATCTCGTCGGGCTCGTACTCCCCGAAGATCACCCCGAGGGCCGCGTTGACCGACGCGGTGGCCGATCCGTCGGTGGCCTCACTGGCATGTCTGGCCTGCGAGAAGAGCCGGTCGGGCGCCACGATCTGGTAGTCGCGGCGGATCAGCACGCTGATCGCCTCGGGCTCCTCGGGACCGTCGTAGTCGGCCATCGCGTTGCCGGTGGGCACTTCGAGCGGTGTGACCTCGTCGTAGACCTCGTACAGCAACTCGTCATACGACTCGGCCGCCGAGGCCAGCGCCTCGAACGCCTCGTGAACGGCGGGGTCGTCCTCGCCGCTGCGCTTCTCGACCGCGTCGAGATGCCGGTCGAGCGCGGCCTTGACCGCCTCGGCTGCGGCACGAACCTCGGCCGCCGTGGGCTGCACGTCATCAGACATGGAGCAGACGCTATCCGCACCGGGGCGTTGCTTGCACAATAGATGCGATGCCGGAATACGAATTCAGAGAGATGTACGTCCCGCGGGGGGTCTCCCGCAAGGACGCGACGCGCCTGTTGACGGACGAGGCGGAGTACGGGCACTGGGAGCTGGACCGGCTGCGCCTCTATCCCGACGGGAGCAGACGCGTACGGCTGCGGCGGCGCATCATCCGCCAGCTGCGGGCCACCTGGTGAGCGGCGCGGGCACGGCCGGGGCGGGCACGGCCGGCTGACGGGCCCCACGGACGCGGCACGCGCGGCGTCGGGCCCGGACCCGGGCGCGGGCCGCAAGCGCGCGGCCCGCACGGAGGGGCGCCGTCGGGCGCCCGTTCGCGTACGCGGCCGGGTCCGGACGCGTACGCGCTGACGTATCGGGGCCGTCTCAGCCGCGGGCGGCGCGGCGACCGCGGCGGTAGAGCAGCGCTCCCCCCAGGACGAGGGCCCCGGCGGCGAAGGCGCTGAAGGCCGCGCCGTCGGCACCGGTGTGCGCGAGGGTGGCCCCGGCGGGCGGCGTGGCGGGGGTGTCACCCGTCGGAGTGGCCGGCGTCGTCGGGGTGGCCGGCGTCGTCGGCGTCGCCGGCGTCGTCGGCGTCGCCGGGTTGCCCGGGGTGGTGGGCGTACCGGGCATGCCAGGGGTTCCGGGCGTACCGGGGTTTCCGGGCGTGCCCGGGTTGCCCGGTGTCCCAGGCGTGCCCGGCATACCGGGAGTCCCCGGGTTGCCCGGCGTACCCGGGGTGCTCGTGTCGCCCGGCGGGGTTGCGCCGTTCGCGCACTCGTTGCCGGAGGCCGGGTTCAGCAGGCCCACCACGTCCACGCTGTTGCCGCACACGTTCACCGGCACGTGCACCGGCGCCTGGACCGCGTTGCCGGAGCCGACGCCCGGAGAGTCGTGGGCGCCGCCGCGGGCGGTGGCGCCCGAGCCGGTCCGGCCGGTGCCGGGAGCGTGGGCGGAGGTGTTGGCGCACTTGTTGCCGAACACCGGGTTGAGCAGCCCGATCACGTTGACCGTGTTGCCGCACACGTTCACCGGCACGTGCACCGGTACCTGCACCGCGTTGCCCGACACCACGCCGGGCGACCCGGCGGCCGCACCGGCGGCGCCGGCGTCGGCGTACGCGAAGCCGCCGGTCGCGGCGATCACGCCGCTGGTGGCGACCACGGTGAGCAGGCCCTTGGTTGCGACCTGTCGCATTGCTGTTCTCCTCGTTCTACGTTCGCCCCCGCGCCGGCACACGCCGGCCCTGCGCGCATGCGCCATGGGGGCGGGGAATGCCGACCGGCCCCGGGGCGCGGGTGCGCGCCCGGGGCCGGTCCGGAGCCGGCGGCCGCGTCGGTGCGGCCGCCGCGGGTTCACTGGTTGACGCAGAAGTTGCCGATGGCAGGGTTGAGCACCCCGATGACACTGACCGTGTTGCCGCACACGTTCACGGGGACGTGCACCGGGATCTGGACGACGTTGCCGGAGAGCACACCGGGGGACTGCACCGCGGCGCCCTGGGCGCCGGAGTCGGCAACGGCCATGCCCGCACCCGCGAGCACCAGACCGCCGGTGGCAGCCGCGGCGGCGGCGACCTTCTTGATCATTCTCGTTCCTCCTCGTGGACGTGTGCGGCCCCAGCCTGCGGACCACATCGTCGTAACGACCTCGGGAGGAATAGAGCTACGAAAGGACCGGGCCCTTCACCCGTACCGGCTAAGGAGACCACCGGTACGGGAACACCCGGTCGACCGTTCAGCTGCGTTCGATCGGTTCCGCTCGATCCGGTCGGTTCAGCTCTGGTCGATGAAGCGGTCGAGCACGCGGACGCCGAAGCGCAGGCCGTCCACCGGCACGCGCTCGTCCACGCCGTGGAACATCCCGGCGAAGTCCAGCTCGGGGGGCAGCCGCAGCGGCGCGAAGCCGAAGCAGCGGATGCCCAGGTCGTCGAAGGACTTCGCGTCGGTGCCGCCGGAGAGCATGTACGGGACGGCGCGGGCGCCCGGGTCCTCGGCGACCAGTGCGCGCTGCATCGCGTCCACGAGGGCGCCGTCGAAGTCGGTCTCGACGGCCTTGTCGGAGTGCAGGCTCTCCCGCTTGACGCGCGGGCCGAGGATGCGGTCGAGGTCGGCGAGGAACTCCTCCTCGTGGCCGGGCAGGAAGCGCCCGTCGACGTGCGCGGTGGCCTGGCCGGGGATGACGTTGACCTTGTAGCCGGCGCCGAGCATGGTGGGCGCGGCGCTGTTGCGCAGGGTGGTGCCGATCATCTTGGCGATGCCGCCGAGCTTGGCGAGCGTCGCCTCCATGTCCTCCGGGTCCAGCTCGGTGCCGAGCGCGTCGGACAGCTCGTCGAGGAAGCCGCGGACGGACTTGGTGACACGCACCGGGAATTCGTGCCGGCCCAGCCGCGCCACGGCCTCGCACAGCTCGGTGATGGCGTTGTCCTTGTTGGTCATCGAGCCGTGCCCGGCGGTGCCGTCCACGGTGAGCCGCATCCAGTGCATGCCCTTCTCGGCGGTCTCGATGAGGTAGAGCCGCAGGTCGTCGTTGACGGTGAAGGAGAACCCGCCGACCTCGCCGATCGCCTCGGTCACGCCCTCGAAGAGGTCCGGGTGCTTGTCGACGAGGAAGCGCGCGCCGTACGTGCCGCCGGCCTCCTCGTCGGCGAGGAAGGCGAGGACGAGGTCGCGCGGGGGCTTGCGGCCGCTGCGCAGCCGGTCGCGGACGACGGCCAGCGTCATCGCGTCCATGTCCTTCATGTCGACCGCGCCGCGGCCCCACACGCACCCGTCGGCGATCTCGCCGGAGAAGGGGTGGTGGGTCCAGTCGTCAGCGTTGGCGGGGACGACGTCGGTGTGCCCGTGGATGAGCAGCCCGGGCCGCGAGCGGTCCTCGCCCTCGACGCGGGCCACGACCGAGGCGCGCCCCGGGTGCGACTCGAAGATCTGCGGTTCGAGGCCGACCTCGGCCAGTTTCTCCGCCACGTATTCGGCCGCGGCGCGCTCGCCGGGCCCGGAGTGGTCCCCGTAGTTGCTGCTGTCGATACGGATCAGCTCGCTGCACAGAGCCGCGACCTCGTCCTCGCCGCTCACCCGCCCGCCGCCCGCTGATGTCCCGCCGCCCGCACCGCCCGGCCGTGACTCGCTCACGATGCCTCCTCCTCGCCCTCACCCATCGCGGACCCGTCCGCCGCTCGCGCCGGACGCCTCCCCCATCCTGCCCCGCCACCCCGCACACCCCCAAGGCGCACCCGCCCCGACCGGCGTTCCCGCCCCCGGCGGGACGGTGATCGGCACCCCCCGATCTTTGCTATGGTTTACCCCGTCGCCACGGCCGGGAGGCCGTGACGTCACACCCGTCCGGGTGGCGGAATGGCAGACGCGCTAGCTTGAGGTGCTAGTGCCCTTTATCGGGCGTGGGGGTTCAAGTCCCCCCTCGGACACTGACGAAGGACCCCAGTCGATCTGGGGTCCTTCTGCTTTTCCCGTTCTTCCGCCGCTGCGCGCCGGGCGTGCCGTGCTCCGGCCCCGGGCTCCGCGGAAAAGCGGTCGCCCGGCGGGGTGGGGGCCGGAAGGATGCCGGGATGGACGAGGTCGCAGAGGTCAGGGCTCCCGAGGCGCGCGGGTTGCGGACGCCGTGGGAGGCGGTGCCGGCCGGGGTGCGGGCGGCGGTCGAGGGGCGGCTGGGGGCGCGGGTGGTGCGGGCGGCCACGCAGGGCGCCGGGTTCTCCCCGGGTGTCGCGGCGCGGCTGGTGCTCGCGGACGGGCGGCGGGCCTTCGTCAAGGCGGTGAGCGAGGCGCAGAACCCGGAGAGCCCTGGCATCCACCGGGACGAGGTGCGCATCGCCCGGAACCTTCCCGCCGGGGTCCCGGCGCCGCGGCTGCTCGCCGATCTGGACCTGGACGGCTGGGTGGTGCTGCTCTTCGAGGACGTCGAGGGGCGGCTGCCCGCGCAGCCGTGGGAGCCGGCCGAGCTGGACCTGGTGCTGGACGCCGTCCGCGGCCTGGCCGCGGCGCTGACGCCGAGCCCGGTCGCCGCGCCGCCGGTCGCGGAGAAGCAGGACGGTGCCTTCCGCGGCTGGCGGATCCTCGCCGCGGATCACGCCGCGGGCACCGACGACCTGGTGGGCCTCGACCCGTGGGCGGCGCGGAATCTGCCCGCGCTGGCGGAGCTGGAGTCCGGCTGGGCCGCGGGCGCGGCGGGCGGCACCCTCGCGCACGCCGACCTGCGGGCCGACAACCTGCTGCTCACCCCGGAGGGCCGGGTCGTGGTCGTGGACTGGCCCTGGGCCTGCCTGGCCGCGCCCTGGTACGACCTGCTGCTGATGCTGCCGAGCGTGCGGATGCAGGGCGGCCCGCCGCCGGAACGGCTCTTCGCGCGGCACGAGGTCGCCGCGGGCGCGGACCAGGACGCCGTCACCGCCGTGGTGGCCGCCTTCGCCGGCTTCCTGCTCGGCCACGCGCGCCGCCCGGCCCCGCCGGGGCTGCCGACCCTGCGGGCGTTCCAGGCCGCCCAGGGCCGGGAGGCGCTGGCGTGGCTGCGGGCCCGTCTGGGCGAATGAGCCCGCGCGGCCGGGGCGGGCGATGAGTTCCGCCGGGCCGTCCGGTCCACCCTTGCGTAACGGACCCGTGCGCAGCGCACCCGAGCAGAGGCGGACACCATGGCCGGCCGTATCTTCGTCAACCTCCCCGTGCAGGACCTCCCGAGGTCCATGGCCTTCTTCGAGGCGCTCGGCTTCGCCTTCGACCCGGACTTCACCGACGCGCGCGCCGCGTGCATGGTCGTCGGCGACGACAACCTGGTGATGCTGCTGACGGAGCCGTTCTTCACGTCGTTCACCGGCCGGCCCGTCCCTGACACCGGAGCGGTGACGGAGGTGATCGTGGCCGTGCAGCAGGACTCGCCCGACGACGTCGACCGGATCGGCGACGCGGCGCTGGCGGCGGGGGCGCGGCCGGCGAAGACCACCGAGGAGGCCAGCCCGATGCACACCCGCAGCTTCTACGACCCGGACGGCCACCACTGGGAGATCTTCTACATGGCCGCGACCCAGCCGTAGCCGGTACGGGGTACGGTCCCGGGCGGTCCCCTCAGCCCGGCGGCGGGCCGCTGCTCTCCCGTACGACCAGCTCGCTCGCGACCTCGACCCGCGTGGAGGCGGGGCGCCCGCCGCCGATCAGCTGGAGCACCATCCCGGCGGCCAGCGCCGCCATGTCGGCCAGCGGGGTGCGCACGGTGGTCAGCCGCGGGGTGACCCAGTCGGCGAAGGCCAGGTCGTCGAAGCCGACGACGCTCACGTCGTCCGGCACCCGCAGGCCCAGCGTCGCCGCGGCGCGGTAGGTGCTGAGCGCCTGCTGGTCGCTGCCCGCGAAGACGGCGGTGGGCCGGTCCGGCAGCCGCAGCAGGTCGAGGGCGTGCCGGTAGGCGGGCTCGTTCGTGAAGTCGCCGTAGCGGACCAGTTCCGGGTCGTACGGCAGCCCCGCCTCCTCCAGCGCCGAGCGGTAGCCGTCGACCCGGGCACGCGAGGCGAGCCGCTGCGGCGGGCCGCCGATGACCGCGATCCTGCGGTGGCCGAGGCCGACCAGGTGCCGGGTGGCGGCGAGCCCACCGGGCCAGTTGGTGGCGCCGACCCACGGCACGCCGGGCGGCGGCTCCTCGGCCGGGGAGATGAGTGCGAAGGGGATGCCGAGCCGGAGCAGCTCGCGGTGCTGCTGCTGGTCGAGTTCGGGGACGACCAGGATCGCGCCCAGGGTGCGGCGGGCGGCGAGCGAGTCGAGCCAGCGCCGGGCGGGGCTGCTGCCGCTGCCGTGCGCGGCGGACACGACCAGGCCCATGCCGACCGCGTCGAGCGCCTCCTCGGCGCCGCGGATGAGTTCGGCGGCCCAGGCGCCGTCGATCTCGTCGACGACGAAGTCGACGAGCCCGCCGGGTGCCAGCGCGGTGGCGGTGGGGCCGTTGCGGGCCGGGTAGCCGTGCTGGGCCAGCAGCCGCTGGACCTTGGCGCGGGTGCGGGCCGCGACGTCCGAGCGGTCGTGCAGGACCTTCGACACGGTGGACACCGACACGCCCGCCTCCGCGGCGATCACCGCGAGCGTCTTCCCCTCGGGGCGGGGGCGGTCGCCGGTGCCGGCCATGGCACTCCTCCTCTCCGCCGCCCGCGCGGGGCGGCCCCGCGAAAATATCCCGCCGGGCGCCCTCCCCGGGCCGCCGGGTCCGTACCCGCGCGCCCCGCCGCCCGCCCCGGCCTGCGCGGGGGCGGCGGCCCACGGCGCGCGCCGCCGCCGCACACCGGACACGACGCCCCATATCGTTGACGATGCGTCATTTGTCTGCCTATGGTCGGTCCCCGCCGATCCCGAGGAGCCCGCATGCCGAACGGCCCGTCCCGTCGCTCGCTGCTCACCGCCGCAGGACTGGGCGCCGCCGGGGCGCTCGGCGCCTCGGGAGGGACCGCCCGCGCCACCGGGACCGGCCACGGTCCCAGCCCCCGTCCCGGCACACGGCAGCTGACCTTCGCCTCGCCGCAGCTGACGCCGTACGTCGACGCGCTGCCGCTGCCGCCCGTGCTCACCGGCGACCGGACGCTGGCCATGGCCCCCGCGGCGCACCGCTTCCACCGCGACCTGGGCACGGCGCGGACGTGGTCGTACGGCGGGCTGCCGTACCTCGGCCCGACGATCGAGGCGCAGCGCGGCGTGCCGCTCTCGCTCACCTTCAGCAACGGCTTCCACGGGCACCTGTTCGCCGCCGACGTCGACCCCGCCCTCCAGGGGGCCTCCGAACTCGACCGCACGCAGCCGCGCACCTCCGTGCACCTGCACGGCGCCGTGACCCCGCCGGACGCGGACGGGCACCCCGAGAACGCGTTCCGGCCCGGCGGCAGCATGACCTACCGCCACCCGAACGACCAGCAGGCGGGCCACCTCTGGTACCACGACCACGCGATGGGCATCACCCGGCTCAACGCGGTGGCCGGGCTCGCCGGCCAGTACATGCTGCGCGACGCGTACGACACCGGCGCCGCCGGCAACCCCCTCGGGCTGCCCGGCGGCGAGTTCGAGGTGCCGCTCACGCTCGCCGACCGGCGCTTCGCCGAGGACGGCTCGCTCGTCTTCCGCACCGCCCGCGCGGTGCCGCAGGGGCACTGGGAGGGCGGGATGTTCGGCGACACGATGACCGTCAACGGCGTGGTGTCGCCGTATCTGGAGGTCGCCCGCGGCTTCTACCGGCTGCGGGTGCTCAACGCGTCCAACGCCCGCGGCTACCGGCTCTTCTTCTCCGACCGGATGCCGTTCTGGGTGGTCGGCGCGGACGGCGCTCTGCTGGACGCGCCGGCCCGCACCACGTCCGTCCGCATCGCCCCCGGCGAACGCCTGGACCTGGTCGTGGACTTCGGCTCGCTCGCGGCGGGCGAGCACGTCGACCTGACCAACGACCAGCAGGAGTCGCCCGAGGTGGTGGCGGCGACGGGGGTCGCCCCGACCGCCGACATCATGCGCTTCACCGGCACCGGGGTGGGCGGCTTCCGCACTCCCCCGCCCGACCGGCTGCGCGGCGGGGCCGGGCTGCCCGCCCCGCTGCCGGCGCCGCCGCAGCCCACCGCCGCGCGCCGGATCATCACCCTCACCCCGGCCCGCGTCCCCGGCTACCCGCCGGCCGGGATGACGATGGACAACCTGCTGTACGGCCAGGGGCCGGTCACCGCCCCGCGGCAGGGCACGACCGAGGTGTGGGAGTTCGTCAACGTCTCCCCGCAGGCCCACCCGATGCACCTGCACCTGGTGCACACGCGCGTCCTGGACCGGCAGCGCCTCGACATCGAGTCCTACGTCCGCGCCAACCCCCGCCCGCCCGCGGGCACCCCCTGGCGCCCCTCCCCCGACGCCTACCTCCTCGGCACCGCCCAGCCCCCGTCCCCCTGGGAGACGGGCCTGAAGGACACCGTCGCCTGCCCGCCCGCCACCGTCACCCGCGTCCTGGTCCGCTTCCCCGACGCCGCCGAACTCGGCTTCGACCCCGACGCCGCCTTCACCGCCCTGGACGGCACGAGCCTGCAGGGCTACGTGTGGCACTGCCACATCCTCGACCACGAGGACGACTGCATGATGGCCCGCTACCGGCTGACCGTCTGACGCCGCCTCTAAACTCGCCGGAGGACGGGACCGGGCACGGGGGTGGTGGCGATGGCAGGCGGTGTGGTCGCGGTCGTGGTCGACGCGGTGGACGCGGAGGGGCTCGCGCGGTTCTGGGCCGCGGCGCTGGAGTGGCCCGCGGGGCCCGGCGCGGTGGTGCGGCCGCCCGGCGGCGGGGTCGAGCTGCGGTTCGCGGGCGGGGCGGGGGCCAAGGGCGGGAAGAACCGGCTGCATCTTGACCTCGCCGGGGGCGGCCGCCAGGAGGCGACGGTGCGGCGGCTGCTGGGGCTCGGGGCGGTACGGGCCGACATCGGGCAGGGCGACGTGCCGTGGGAGGTGCTCGCCGACCCCGAGGGCAACGAGCTGTGCGTGCTGCCCGAGCACCGCGGGGCGCCGGGGGCGGCGCTCGCGCAGATATGCCTGGACGCCGCCGACGCGGAGGCGCAGGGCCGCTTCTGGTCCGCCGCGACCGGCTGGGCGGTCACCGGGCGCGGGGAGTGGGGCGTGTGCCTGCGGGATCCGGCGGGCGCCGGGCCCGCCCTCGTGATGGGCCCGCCCGCGGCGCCGAAGTCCGGCCGCAACCGGCTCCGGCTGCGCCTCGCCGCCGCCCCGCCCGGCCACGCGGGGGCCCTGGCCGACCCCGAGGGCAACGAGTTCGAGGTCGGCGGCTGGTGCTGTGACCGGGAGGGTTTGCCGGGAGCTTGCGGCGTCCGGTGCGGTGCATCGCAAGGCGCCGGATCGGCCTCGTAGTGGGCCTGCTCGGTCGATGCGGCAACGCAGCGAGGTGCCGTGCCGGGCGACGCAAGACGGTGAACCCTCCCGGTCACAGCACTAGCGGCGCCGGTCACCAGGCGGCGGGGGCGTAGTCCTTCAGGAAGCAGCCGTAGAGGTCCTCGCCCAGCTCGCCGCGCACGATCGGGTCGTAGACGCGGGCCGCGCCGTCGACCAGGTCCAGGGGGGCGTGGAAGCCCTCCGCGGCGAGGCGGACCTTGTCGGGGTGCGGCCGCTCGTCGGTGATCCAGCCGGTGTCGACGGCGGTCATGAGGATGCCGTCCTTCTCCAGCATCTCCTTCGCGCTGGTGCGCGTGAGCATGTTGAGGGCGGCCTTGGCCATGTTGGTGTGCGGGTGGCCGGCGCCCTTGTAGCCCCGGGAGAACTGGCCCTCCATCGCGGAGACGTTGACCACGTACTTGCGCCGGGCCGCCGCCGCGGCCATCGCCGGGCGCAGGCGGCTCACGAGGATGAAGGGCGCGGTGACGTTGCAGAGCTGGACTTCCAGCAGCTCCACCGGGTCGACCTCGCCCACCGTCTGCACCCAGGTGTTCGTGGGGTCGAGATCGGGGACGAGGCCGCCCGCGTCGATCGCGGTGCCTGCCTCGATGCGGGCGAGCGACGCGGAGCCGCTGACCAGCGCGAGGCCCGTGACGTCGTCGGCGGTGAGCCCGCGGCCGCCGCGCGGGGCGGGCAGGGCGGCTGCGGTGCGCGCGCCGCTGCCGAAGGCGCCGAAGACCTCGGTGCCGGGCAGCTCCCCCGCGGGCAGCGGCGCGGACTCGGCGGTCACGAGCTCGCGGTAGGCCGCGGCGGAGCGGCGTACGGTCTGGGCGGCGTTGTTGACGAGGATGTCCAGCGGGCCTTCCGCGGCCACCGAGTCGGCGAGCGCGACGACCTGGGCCGGGTCGCGCAGGTCGATACCGACGATCTTGAGCCGGTGTATCCACTGGTCGCTGTCCGGCATCGCCTTGAAGCGGCGGACGGCGTCCCGCGGGAAGCGCGTGGTGACGGTCGTGTGCGCGCCGTCCCGCAGCAGCCGCAGCGCGATGTACATCCCGATCTTGGCGCGCCCGCCGGTGAGCAGGGCGCGGCGGCCGGTGAGGTCGGTGCGCGCGTCGCGGCGCGCCCGGTTCTCGGCGGCGCAGGGCGGGCACAGCTGGTGGTAGAAGGCGTCGACCTCGGTGTAGCGGGTCTTGCAGACGTAGCAGGACCGGGGGCGTTCCAGGATGCCGGCGATCTCGGTGCTGACCGAGGGGGCGAGCTGGATGCCGAGCGTCTCGTCGTCGATGCGGTCGGCGGCGCCGGTGGCGGTGGCCTCGGTGACACGCTTGTCGTTCTCGGTCTTGGCGGCCCGGCGCTCCTGGCGCCGGCGCTGCTTGACCGTGCGGTAGATCCCGGCGGTGGCGCGGCGCACCGCGATCGCGTCGGGGTGGTCGACGGGCAGCCCGTCGAGCTCGGCGAGCACCGCGAGGCAGACCTCCATGCGGGCCGGGTCGATGCCGGGGACGCCGGTACCGGAGCTGCCGGAAACGTCCGTACCGGGGGCGTCGCCGCCGGGGACGCCGGCGCCGGGGACGCGGGATCCCGCGGCCCGCTCGGGCGGGGTCGGCTCCTCGTGCCCGGGGTCGTGAAGGTCCTGCGTGGTCGCCGTCATGCCGCTGCCGCTCTCCGTGTCCGCGCCGGTCCCGCCGGCCCCGTGCCGCCGGGGTACGCCTCCCGGGTCATCGGACCGACTTTACGTTTGACCTGCGGGCAGCTCCAAACCCGGCGGCGGGCCCGGCGGTAGCCTCGGGGCGTTGCCGCCGCCCCGCGCTGGAGGTCCGTTGAACGCCCCGAACCCGCTGTCCGTACCGCTCGACGATCCGTTCGGGCCGCACAACCTGCCCTACGGGGTGTATTCGACCGCCGCGGATCCGGCGCCCCGCATCGGGGTGCGCTACGGCGGGCACGTGCTGGACGCGGGCGCCGCGGCCCGGGCGGCCGGCGCGCCCGGGCAGATCGTGTCGCTGCTGTCGGCGCCGGTGCTGAACCCGCTGCTGGCCGCCGGACGGCCGGTGTGGACGCGGGTGCGGGCGGCGGTCGCGGAGTGGCTGACGGCGCCGGAGCACGCGGCCGCGGTCGCGCCGCTGCTGGTGCCGCTCGCGCAGGCGCTGCCGCACCTGCCCTTCGAGGTCGCCGACTACGTCGACTTCTACGCCTCCGAGCACCACGCCGCGAACGTCGGCCGGATCTTCCGCCCGGACGCCGCCGACCCCCTCACCGCGAACTGGAAGCACCTGCCGATCGGCTACCACGGCCGAGCGGGCACCGTCGTGGTGTCGGGCTCGCCCGTGCTGCGCCCGTGCGGGCAGCGCAGGGCCGCGGGTGAGGCGGCTCCGTCGTACGGGCCGTCGCTGCGGCTGGACGTGGAGGTGGAGCTGGGCTTCGTGGTGGGCGGTGCGTCGCCGCGCGGCCGCCGGGTCGCGATGGCCGAGGCGGACGAGCACGTCTTCGGCGTGTGCCTGCTCAACGACTGGTCGGCCCGCGACATCCAGGCGTGGGAGTACGTGCCGCTGGGCCCCTTCCTCGGGAAGTCCTTCGCGACCTCCGTCTCCCCCTGGGTGGTGCCGCTGGAGGCGCTGGCCCACGCACGTACGGCACCGCCGCCGAGGGACACGCCGCTGCTGCCGTACCTGGACGACGCGGGTGTGCTGCCGCCGTGCGGCCTGGACATCGCGATGGAGCTGCGGCTGAACGGCCACACCGTCTCCCGGCCGCCCTTCGCGTCGATGTACTGGACGTACGCGCAGATGCTGGCGCACCTGACGGTGAACGGCGCGAGCCTGCGCCCCGGCGACCTCTTCGCGTCAGGCACGGTCAGCGGGCCGCGGCCGGAGCAGGTCGGCGCGCTGATCGAGCTGACGCACGGCGGGGCGCGCCCGGTGGAACTGCCGGACGGCTCCCGGCGGGCCTTCCTGGAGGACGGCGACGAGGTCGTCATCACGGCGGCGGCCGTGGGCCCCGGCGGTGTCCCGGTGGGCCTCGGCGAGGTCGCGGGGCGGATCGAGCCGGCGCGCTGAAGCCCGCGCGCCGGGTGGGACCGTGCGGTCCGGCACCAGCTCTGGCGGGTGCCGGACCGCACGGGGTTCAGCGCCCGCAGTAGCCGGGTGCGGGGACGTCCTCGACGGGGACGCCGCCCGCGACCGCGCCGAGCAGCGTCAGCTCGGGCTGCGGCAGGCCCGCGGGGGTGGTGCCGTCGGCGAGGACGGCGAGGGCCAGGCTGTTGGAGCCGCGGGTGCGCAGGACGCCGTTCGGCAGCACGAAGGTGTGCTGCGGGCCGACGTCGTTGGCGTACTGGCCGAGGTTCCAGCCGTTGAGGAAGATCTGCACGCGGTAGGCGCGGGACGGGTCGTCGGTCAGGGTCAGGCCGATCGACGCGTCCGTGCCGGGGTCGACGTCGAGGGCGAAGTCGGTGCGGTACCAGCTGACGCCCTGCCGGGTCCCGTCGTGCGGCAGCGAGACCCGCGTCCAGTCCCCGTCGGGGAAGCCGGGCAGGTGCCAGCCGGAGCGCTCGCCGTACAGGCCACCGGTGTTGAGCACGCCGCGTACCGTGTCGAGTTCTGCCGCGCCCTGGATGCGCCAGGTCAGAGGGGCGCCGTCGAGGGTCGCGGCGAGCAGGCCGCGGGCGGCCTTGAAGGCGTCGTTGGCGCCGCCGTCCTCGGCGTGGGCCATCGGGCGCACCAGTACGGCGACGGTGTGCGGGCCCGGTCCGCGCAGGTCCTCGGGCACGGCGAAGGCGGCGGTGCCGGTCCAGCTCGCGACGGTGTCCTGGGCCTTGGCCGGGGTGGGCAGCCGGTGGGTGCCGAGCGGGCGGCCGTCCCACCAGGCCATCAGCAGGCCGAGGGTGCCGCCCTGGTAGGTCAGCGACAGTGTCTCGGCGTCGGCCGCGTCGCCGACCTGGGCGCGGTACCAGACGTCGCCGTAGTAGCAGCCGTAGTCGTCGGCGAAGAGCACGGCGGGCTGGCCCGCGGGCAGCGCGGTGGAGCTGTGCGAGGTGGTGAGGTCGCAGGTGCGCCAGCGGCGGTCGTCGAAGCCGGGCTCGGACTCCGGGTTCTCCGCGGCGTACCGCCAGCCGGTGAGCGCGGGCAGCCGGACCGGCTGCGGGCCGGGAAGCCGGTCGGTGGCGGCGAGGCTGCCGTCGCGGGTGGAACGGGTGTCGGCGCGCTTGCCGTTCCAGTTGACGTGCTTGATGCCGTCCGGGGCCCACACCTCCAGCGGGGCGGGGGCGTCGGTGTCACCGGTCAGGTCGAGGTTGACGCCGTGGACGCGGGCGGCGCGCACCAGGGCGGGGCCGCGGACGAGCAGCGGGCCGGCCGTCGTGGTGCTCGGCCACAGGGTGGCGGCGGCGGTGTCGTCGGCCAGGAGCAGCAGCAGCGGGGTGTCGCTGCCGCCGTCCTCGACGCGGACGCGGGTGAGCCCGTCGAGGACGGCGTTGATCCGCAGGGTGCCAGCGTCGGCGTCGTAGGAGGTCTCGGCGGTGCCGTCGGTGACGGTGACGGTGGGCCGGGTGCGGCACAGCAGGACGGTCTCGACGGGGTCGCCGGGGCGGCCGGTGAGCAGCGCGAGGTCCTGGGCCCGGCCGGCGGCGCGCCACATGGGCTGGGCGGTGGTGTAGAGCAGGGCGCGGCGGCCGAGGGAGAGGTTGGCGGCGACGACCTTCATGTCCTTACCGGTGACCCGCAGCCCGCCGGGCGCGGCGGGCACGGTCAGCTCCCCGGCGGCCGTCGTCACGGGCAGCGTGCAGGTGGCGTCGGCGCTGCTGTCGTTGCGCAGGAAGTACAGGTGGGAGCCGCGGTCCGGGTTCGCCACGTGGTAGACGCGGACGGCTCCGCCGGTGACGGCCGCCGCGCTCACGTCGTCCGCGCGGTCCAGCTGCCCGAGGTCGGGGAAGGCGGCGAGCATCGAGCCGATCTGCCGCATCGGCAGCAGCTTGGAGGTCTGGTTGCGGGCCTCGTCGATGGCGGCGCCGTAGTCGTAGGAGGTGTAGACGACGGGGGCGGGGATCCAGCCCCAGGAGGTGCCGCCGAAGGTCATGTAGACGTTGTGGACCTTGATGCCGTTGGCGAGGTTGGTGAGGTAGAAGCGGCGTTCGAAGGCCGCGTCGCGGGTCCTGCGGGATTCCGCGTAGCCGAGCCCGCCGAATTCCGCGCCGCCCCACGGGTCGAACCAGCCGCCGCCGAACTCGGCCATGAAGCCGGGGGTGTCGGGGCTGGCGGTCGCGCCGCCCTTGGCGCCGCCGGTGCCGAAGTAGCCCCAGTCCGGGGCCAACCCGCTGGGCGAGGGGTAGCCGTCGAAGGCGTAGAGGTAGCGGCCCTGCTCGCCGCCGGTGTCGAAGCTGCCGGGGACCCAGTAGCCGTTGCGGCCCTTGTCGTTGTGGAAGAGCGGGACGTCGATGCCGTCGGCGCGCACCTTGGCGTAGAGGTGGGCCATGTAGTCCCGGCCGGCGGCGCTGGTGACGTAGGAGGCGTACTCGTTCTCCAGCTGGTAGAGCACGACCGTGCCCTGGCCCTTGGTGTACAGGTGCCGGCCGATCACGGCGTCGACGGCGGTGAGCCACTCGTCCGCGTGCGCGAGGTAGGTCGGGTCGCTGGTGCGGGCGCGGCCGGGCGTCGTCGCCAGCCAGGCCGGGTAGCCGCCGGCGTCCACCTCGGCGTTGATGTACGGGCCGGGGCGAGCGATGACGTACAGGCCCGCTTCCGCGGCCATGTCCAGGAAGCGGTCCAGGTCGCGGATGCCGGTGAAGTCGTACGAGCCGGGCGCGGGCGAGTGGAAGTTCCAGGCGGCGTAGATGCTGACGGCGTTGTAGCCGTTCGCGGCCATCTTGTGGAGGACGTCGAGCCAGAGGGAGGGGCTGGGCAGCCGGAAGGGGTGCACCTCGCCGGACCACAGCGGGACGCGCTGCCCGTCGACGAGCAGCGAGTAGCGGTCGAAGCCGACGCTGTGGGCCCGGCCGTCGGCGTCGGGGCGGGGCAGGACCCCGGCGGGTGCGGCGGCCGGGGCGTCCGCGGCGGCGGCGTGGGCGGCGGCGACCGGCAGCGCGAGAGCGGCGGCCGTGCTGCCGGTCAGAGCGGTGAAGGTGCGGCGGGACAGTTCCACAGGGGGATTCCCTTCGGCGACAGTGCGGCGGTGCGGGCGGTGCGAGGCGGAGACGGGGGACGTGCGGGCCCGGGTGGGCGCGGGTGGGCGCGGGTGGGCGCTACGGGGTGCGTGCCGCGGAAACGTAACTTCAGCCGGGTCTGCGCGCAAGACTTTCGCACACAATCCCCCATGAGCACTCAGGCGTCGAGTGGGCGAGCGAGAGCCGGACGACACCGCCGAATCGCATTGCGTCGCAGGTCGGAGCGGGTGCCATATGCCCTGCCCACCCCCGGGGACACCGGCAAACAAACACCGCGTTCAAACGCGTTCAATCACGTCGGCAGCGTGGGTGGGTCGTGATTCGACACTTTCGATCAGCCACGGCGCGGCGAAGCCGGTGGGCCGGGCGGAACGGGGCAGATTCATCAGGCGGGTACCGCACCCGCCGCCCCTGCACGGAAAGGAGCACGCGCGATGACGGAACACCCACCCGGGGACCCGGCGGACACCGCGGCCCCCGGTCGCGACGAGACCGTCGAGGAACGGGCGGACCGCCGCTGGTCGGACCTGCTCCAGGAGTTGCGGGTCGCCCAGACCGGCGTGCAGATCCTCTTCGGCTTCCTGCTCACCGTCGCCTTCCAGCAGCGCTTCGCCGAGCTGTCCGGCACCGAGCGGCACCTGTACGCGACCTCGGTCGTACTGGGCGCGGCCACGACCGGGGTGCTGGTGGGCCCGGCGGCGATGCACCGGCTGCTGACCGGCCACCACCTCAAACCGGAGACGGTGGTCTGGGCCTCGCGGCTGACCGTGCTCGGCCTCTTCCTGCTGCTGTGCACGATGACCTGCTCGCTGCTGCTCGTCCTGCGCCTGGTGGTGCCGGACGCGGTCGCCGGGTGGCTGGCCGGCGGGCTGGTGGTGTGGTTCACAGTGTGCTGGCTGGCGGTGCCGCTGTGGGCGGTGCGGCGCGCCCGGTCCGCGGCGGCGGCCCGGCGGGGCTGAGCGCGCCCCGGCCGGCCGCGGCCCGGGGAGCCGGTCCCCGTCCGCTTCTTTCCGCGGCCCCCGGGTTTTCATACCCCCGGGGGTACACTGGACCGCTGGACGGTTGCCGGACGAGAGGAGTGGCGGCCATGGGGATGGCGGTCGACGAGGACGCGGTGCAGTCGGTCCTCAACCGTTTGCGGCGGGCCCAGGGGCAGCTCTCCGGTGTCATCGCGATGATAGAGGCGGGCCGGGACTGCAAGGACGTGGTCACCCAGCTCGCCGCCGTCTCCCGCGCGCTGGACCGGGCGGGCTTCAAGATCATCGCGAGCGGCATGCGGCAGTGCATGACCGCGGCGGACGAGAACCAGCCGCCCATGTCCGAGGCCGAGCTGGAGAAGCTCTTCCTGACCCTTGCCTGACCCTTGTCTGACCCGGTACCCGGCCGCGGCAGCCCCCTCCGCCCCGCTCGGCCCGTTCGGGGACAGCGCCGCGAGCCGGACGGCCTGGACCCCCTCATGGGATTCGCCGTCGAGTGCCGGCTCGCCCCGGCGGGGGCCCGCCGCCGCGCCCCGGGAGGCCGCACGGGCTCGGGCCGCCGAGTAGTGGAATACACCCCCGCGGCAGCGAGTTGCACGCGGCGTGAACCGTGACCGCCCGCCGCTCGACGGCCTCCACCCGCTGCTCGCCGGCCGCTTCAGCCCGTCGAAGTTCGACCCGTCGGGCGCGCTGGACGACGACGCCGTCGCGCTCCTGCTGGAGGCCGCCCGGTGGGCGCCCTCCGCGGGCAACTCGCAGCCGTGGGCGTACGTCGCCGCGCGCCCCGGCGAGCCGGACCACGCCAGGATCCTGCCGCATCTCGCGCGCAGCTCCGCCCGCTGGGCGGTGGACGCCGGGCTGCTCGTCGTCACGCTCGCGCACCGCTACGTCGACGGCAGCAGGCTGCTCTACTCCGAGTTCGCGGACTACGACCTGGGGCAGTCCGTCGCGCATCTGACGCTGCAGGCGCACGCGATGGGCCTGGCGGCGCACCAGTTCCGCGCGTTCGACCTGGAGAAGCTGACCGCGGAGCTGCAGCCCGGCCCCGGGTGGGAGGTCGTCACCATGATCGCGGTCGGCAGACCGGCCGAGCCGCCCGCCGCCGCGCGCGCCCGCCGTAGCGTCGCCGACCTCCGCTCGGCGCCCTGGGCGCTGCCGCAGTAGCCCCGGGGCCCGCTTGGGCCGAACGGCTGGGCCGGGCCCCGGCCCGGGCGCGCCCGCGCGAACCGGCCCCGTACCGGACCGACGATATGACGACCCCGGCCGTGGGCCCGGGAGGCGACGGTACGCGGGAAGGGCGGCGGAGGTGGCGCACGAAGCGGACCGGCCCGGCCCGGGCCCGGACGGGCCCCAGGATCCGGGCGGGGCGGGCCGCTCCGGCAACGGCAACGGCAACGGGTCCGGCTCCGGCTCCGGCTCCGGCGGACGCAGCCCGGATGGGCCGGGCTCGGGCAGTCCCGGCGAGCCCGGCGGGTTCCCGGGGGCCGAGGGGCTCGGCGGGCTGGGCGGGGTCGTGCGGGAACTGCGGGACGCGGTCACGCCGCGGTCCGCGTTCGTCGTCTTCGGGGTGCTGCTGCTCCAGCTCGGCTTCGCGCTCTCCTACATGGGGGCCTTCCACGCGCCGAAGCCGCACCGGGTGCCGGTCGTGGTGGCCGCGCCGCCGTCCGTCCGGCAGGCGGCGGTCGCGCGGCTGAACGCGCTGCCCGGCGAGCCGGTGCACGCGACCGCCGTCACCGGCGAGGCGCAGGCCCGGCAGCGACTGCTGGAGCGGCGTACGGACGCGGCCTTCCTCCTCGACCCGCGCGCGGCGGCGGACACCCTCCTGGTCGCCTCGGCCGCGGGCTCCTCCGCGAGCGACGCGGCCACCAAGGTCGTGCGGACCGTGAACACCGCCCAGCACCGCGACGTCGTCGTGCGCGACATCCGCCCGCCCGCGGCCGGCGACTTCCGCGGACTGTCGTCGTTCTACCTCGTGCTGAGCTGGACGATCGGAGGCTACCTCGCGTCCTCCGCGCTCAGCATGGCCGCGGGCTCCCGGCGGCCCACCCTGCGCCGCGTCCTGGTGCGGCTGCTGGTGATGCTGCCGTACGCGTTCGTGTCCGGCATCGGGGGCGCGGTCATCGTGGGCCCGGTGCTGAACTGCCTGCCGGGCGCGTTCTGGGAGCTCGCCGGCATCGGGACCCTCGTCGTCTACGCGTCGGCGGCGGCCGGTGTCGCCCTGCAGTCGCTGGCCGGCACGGTCGGACTCGGCCTGACCATCCTGATCTTCACCGTCCTCGGCAACCCCAGCTCCGGCGGCGTCTACCCGGCGTCCCTGCTGCCGCCGTTCTGGCGCGCGATCGGCCAGGCCCTGCCGCCCGGCGCGGGCACGACCGCGGTACGCAACACCGTCTACTTCGACGGCCACCGCATCGCCGCGGCGATCTGGGTGCTGGTCGCCTGGGCGGTCGGCGGCTCCCTGGTCGCGGTCGCCTCGTCCGCCGTCCGCGGCCTGCGCGCCCGCCGGGCCCTCGTCGCCCGGGCCACCGTGTGACAGGCCCCCGGCCCCGGACCGGCCGGAGCCGGGGGGCATGCGGGGAGATCAGCCGGCGGCCCGGATCAGCGCTCGGCGGGAAGCCGCACCGCTCGGCGTGCGCGAGCGGCGTGACGCCGTCGCCGTCGGCGATCGGGGGGTCGGCGCCCGCGTCCAACGCGGCGCACATCGCGCGGCGCGGCTTCCAGCAGGGCGGCGTCCGGTGCGTTCGGAGGACGCGCCCGGCGCGCCCGGCGTCGGCGACCGCCGCGCGGGCCGTCAGCCGCCCTCCCCCCGGCCGCCCGGGGACCGGGCGAGGCCCGCAAGGTCGCGTCCGACGTGCTCGGCGTCGTCCAGCCGGTGCTGGGCCGTGAGCAGTGCGCGGGCCCGTACCAGGGCGTCGCGGGCCTCGTCCGTGCGGTGGCGGGCGAGGAGGGACTCGGCGGTGTGGCGCAGCACGTCGGCTTCGAGGTGGCTGTGGCCCTGGGCGCGGCAGATGGCCAGTGCCTCGGCGTAGTACGCGACCGCCAGGTCGTGGTCCCCGCGCCGGTGCGCGATGCAGCCGAGGCTGTCGAGCGTGCTGGACTCGCCGAGCTGGCGGCGGTCGGCGGGGTGCTTGCGCAGCAGCGCGAGGGCGGCGAGGCAGTCGGCGCGGGCCTCGGCGTGGTCGCCGAGCCGCGTGCGGAGCCACCCGACGGCGTTGAGGGCCCGCGCCTGGCGGTAGGTGTCGTCCAGCGTGCGGGAGATCGCCAGCGCGCGCAGTGCGTGCTCCAGCGCCCGCCGGTCGTCACCATGCCGCTCCCAGGCCCCGCCCAGGCTGTGGTGGATCTCGGCACGGACGGCGGCGTCCCCGGCGCCGCCGGTCAGCTCCAGCGCCCGGTCCAGGTGGCGGAGCGCGTCGCCGGTCCGCCCGAGCAGGGCGCACGCGTCGCCGAGCATCTGGTGGGCGCGGGCGCGGAGGGCGGGCTCGCGCAGCCCTTCCGCCCCGTCCACGGCGAGCTGCCATGCCGCCGCCTGGTCCGCGTAGCGGCCGCGGCTGCGGTGGTAGGGGTCCAGCGCCCACGCCAGCCGGCACACCTGGCCGTCCCACCCGTACCCGCGCGCCGCCTGCTGCGCGGCCACCAGGTTGGCGTGCTCCGCGTCGAACCAGGCCATGGCCGAGGCCCGGTCGGGCGGCGTCTGCGGGAGGTCGCGGGGCTCGGCGGCGGTGGGGAGGGAGGCGCCGGTGGCGGATGGACCGGTGCCGCGGGCGCCGGGGGCGGTTCCGCCGGGCGCGTACCGGCCGGGGACGGACTCGCCGGACATGACGCCCCCGGGCGCGTACCGGCCGGGGACGGACTCGCCGGACATGACGCCGCCGGACGCGGACTCACCGGCAACGGGTCGGCCGGGGGCGAACCGGCCGGGGGCGCCGCCGCCGGGCGCGTACCCGCCGGGGACGGACTCGCCGGACATGACGCCGCCGGACTCGGCGGTGTCGGGCGGCCGTACGGGCGGTGCGGCGGCTTCCGGTGGCGGCAGGGGAAGTGGGGGCTGGTGGGGGGCGAGTAATCGGGCGGCCGCGCAGGCGGCCTCGGTGCGGAAGTCGATCAGGCGGCGGATCGCCGCGCGCTGTTCGGCCGGGGTGCCGTGCGTGCGGGCCTGTTCTGTGGCGTGCAGCCGGAGCAGGTCGTGCATGCGGTAGCGCTCGGGGGCGTGGCGCTGGACGAGGTGGGCGTGGTCGAGTTCGCGCAGCAGCGCACGGGCCGCCGCGGCCGGCAGGTCGAGGAGGTGGGCGGCCGCGTCGGCGGTGACGTCGGGGCCGGGGGCGGCGCCCAGCAGCCCGAAGCCGCGGGCGGCCTCCCGCGACAGGGCCCGGCCGGACCAGGACAGTACGGCCCGCAGGTCGGCCCGCGGTTCGCCGCCGTCGAGGGCGTCCAGCCGGCGTGCGTCGTCGCGCAGTTCACCGGCCAGGGCCGCGAGCGGCAGGTCGGGGTGGGTGGCGGCGCAGGCGGCGGCGATGCCGAGCGCGAGGGGCAGGCCCGCGCAGCAGGCGACGAGGTCGTCGGCCGCGCGGGGCTCGGCGTGCAGCCGGGCGCGGCCCAGGCGGCCGGCGAGCACCTCGCGCGCGTCGTCCGCGGGCAGCTCGCCGAGGGCCACCGGCCGCGCGCCGTACGCGGCGACCAGCCCGGTCAGCCGCCGCCGGCTGGTGATCAGCACGGTGCAGCCGCTGCCGCCGGGCAGCAGCGGGGCGACCTGCGCGGTGTCGAGCGCGTTGTCCAGCAGGACGAGCATCCGCCGGTCCGCGGTGAGGCCGCGGTAGAGCGCGGCCTGCGCCTCCGCCCCGGCCGGGACGGACGCCGGCGGCACGCCGAGGGCCGCGAGGAAGGCACGCACCGCTGCCGCCGGGTCCACGGGCCGGCCGGTGGGGTCGAACCCGCGTAAGTCGGCGTGCAGTTCGCCGTCCGGGAAGCGGTCGCGCCGGGCGTGGGCCCAGTGCAGCGCGAGCCATGTCTTGCCGATACCGCCCATACCGCCGATCGCGCAGATGCCACCCGTCCCGCCGCCGTCCGCGCCGCTGCCGCCGCCCGGGTGCGTACCCGCGGCTTCGTCCAGGAGCGCCAGCTCGTGTGCCCGCCCGGTGAACAGCTCCGGCGGGGCCGGCAGTTGGCGCGGCACCGGGTCCGGCCCGCCCGGGGCGGGCGGGGCGCCGCCGCGGCCCCTCGTCCGGCGGGCGGCCTCCTCGACGCGGTCCCGGGCGGTGGCCAGCGCGCGCTGCTCGGCCGGTGTGGCGCCCAGCAGGTCGAGCAGCCCGTCGAGCCGGTCGGTCGGCGGCAGCGTGCGGGCGGTGAAGTATTCGGCGATCGCCGTCTGCGACCACCCGGTCCGCGCGGCCAGTTCGCGGTAGGTCAGTGGGCTGTCCTGGCGGCCGCGGGCGTGCCGGCGGCGCAGGTCCCGTAACAGCAGGGCGAGTTCGTCCGGCGTCCGCACGGCCGCTGCGGCCTCGGCCACCGGACCGGCCGGGTCCGGCAGGGGCTGCCTCACTCCACGTCCTCTCCCGTCCCGTTCTCCGCGGGGCACGAGCCCGAACACCGTGGGCGGGCGGCAGCTTACCGCCGGGGCGGGGGAGCCGGGGCCCGTACGCCGGCCTTCACAGGTCCCGCGGGACACCCGTCCCCCCAGGGATCCCGCGGCTCCCGGCGGCCTCGCAGGCCCTGCGCCCCGGCGGCCTCGCCGACCCCGCGTCCCCGCCGTCCCCGCCGTCTCGCCGCTCCGCCGACCGCGGCGGATTCCGCCGCTGTTCGCCGGTCTCCGCCGCTCTTCGCCCGTGCTCGGAACCCGCGGCCGCCGCCCCGCCGCGCGGCCACGATGGGCAGCACGTCCGCGGGCGAGCCGCCGTCCGCGGCGCCGGGCCGCGGCCTGTCGCCGCGACAGCAGCCCGCGGCCGGCCTCCCGCACGTCCGCACCCCCACTCGCCAGGGCGCCCCGGCGCCCGGAAGGACAGGGACGTACCCATGAACACACGAAGCACCGCCTCCCGGCTCGTGGCGCTCGGGTCGGCGACCGCCGCCGCCCTGCTGCTCGCGGCCGCGGCGCCGCAGTCCGCCTCGGCCGAGACCATGCGCACCCTGAACCTCGCCCTGAGCTGCTCCTACGGCCTGCCGTACGGGCTGAGCGTCAACAACGGCTCCGG
Source organism: Streptomyces sp. NRRL F-5123 (assembly GCF_000721495.1). Lineage (GTDB taxonomy): Bacteria > Actinomycetota > Actinomycetes > Streptomycetales > Streptomycetaceae > Actinacidiphila. The sequence goes on along the minus strand of NZ_JOHY01000008.1, from coordinate 88,669 downwards.
CTGGTACTACCCCGACGGTTCGAGCTACGCGTCCGGCGGCGTCAAGTACTTCACCGTGCAGATCCCGGCGAGCGCCACCGCCCTCGCGATCAACACCAGCTTCTGCGAGACGGACCCGAAGACGCCGATGTGGGAGGGCTACAGCTACGCCATCACCGCGGGCACCTCGACCATCAGCGCGAACGGCTACTGCCTGGACGAGTACGTGTACCCGGGCCCGTTCGTCCGCTACTGCTCCGTCAGCGGCCTGACGTACAGCTGACCACCCGGAAAGGCGGCGGCCCGCTCCCGGGGGAAGGGGAGCGGGCCGCCGCTCTCGCGCGAGCCGCCGGCGCCCGCCGCCGGCAGGTCTCCCCCCCCGCCGCCCGGTCCCGGAACAGCCCGGCGGCCGGTCGCCGGGAGGTGTCGATGTGCGGCCGTCCCGTTCGTCGTGGGTACGGTCCCGGGTTTCGGGGCCGTCGGCGGAGTCGGACGGAGGTCGCGGGATGACGGGGCGCGAGCAGGGGGCAGGGGCGGTCGGGAGCGGGAGGTGGCCGGCGACGGCGGTGTTCCTCCTCAACGGGCTCACCCTGTCGACGTCGATCGCGCGGCAGCCCTCGCTGAAGAGCGCGCACCACCTGAGCGACGGCCAGGTGGGGCTGCTGGGGCTGCTGTTCGCCGGGGCGGCGATCGTGGCCATGCAGTTCGTCGGGCCGCTGGTGGCCCGGGTGGGCAGCCGGCCGGTGCTGCGCGTGTCGCTCGTCGTCATGCCGCTGCTGCTGGCCCTGGTCGGCCTGGCCGGCGGCTTCGGCGCGCTCGCCGCCGCGAACACCGCGCTCGGCGCCGTGCACGGCACGACGGACGCCGCCATGAACGCGCACGCCGTCGCCGTCGAGAAGCGCGCCGGCCGGCGGATCCTGAGCGGCTGCCACGCCGCGTGGAGCATCAGCGCGGTCGTGGCCTCGCTGGTGACAGCGGGGCTGTCCCGGGCCGGGGTGACCCTCACCGCGCACTTCGTGGGCGCGGCCGCGGTGCTGGCCGCCGCCGGGCTCGTCCTGGGCCGGCTGCTGCTGCCCGCCGCGGCCGACCGCGGGAGCGGCGCGGGGGCCCCGGCCCGGCGGGACGCGGGCCGCTGGAGCGCGGCGTTCGTCGCGCTCGGCCTGACCGGCACGGCCCTGATGGTCTGCGAGGGCGCCGCGCTCGGGTGGGGGCCGATCTTCCTGCACGACGCCCGCGGCGTCCCGGTCGGCCTGGCCGCGACCGCCGTCACCGCGTACGCCGGCGGCCAGACCGCCGTCCGTGTGGTCGGCGACCGGCTGGCCACCCGCTACGGCGCCCCGCGGGTCTTCCGCGCGGGCGGGCTGGTCGCCGTCGCGGGACTCGGCGCCGCCGTGTCGGCCGCCGGGGCGGTGCCCGCCGTCGCCGGGTTCGCCGTGATGGGCGCCGGGATGTCGGTGCTGCTGCCGCTGGCCTTCAGCGCGGTCGGCCGGACGGGCGGGGTGAGCGCGGCGACCGCGGTCTCCCGCTTCACCACCTTCACCTACGCGGGCGTCCTGCTCGGCCCCGCGGCCGTGGGCTGGGCCGCCGAACTGGGCGGCCTGACCCGCACGCTGGCCGCGCTGCTCCCCGTACTCCTGGCCGTCACGCTGCTGACCCGGCTGCCCGACCCGCGTCCCGTACCGGAGGACGCCCCCGCGGACACCGGCGCCGCGGTGGCGGCCGGGAGACGCTGAGGGTGGAAGGCTTGCCGGGTGCCGCGGGCGGCGCGGCGGGGCGGCGCGGGAGAGGACGAGCGGGATCGTGGGACGCGGGAGGCACGTCGTGTTCGTCGTCTTCGACGGCGTCAAGATGCTCGACGTGGCGGGCCCCGCCGAGGTCTTCGCGGAGGCCAACCTGTTCGGCGCCGGCTACACGCTCGGCTACGTGTCGCCGTCCGGGGCGGCGGTCACCACGTCCGTCGGCCTGCGGCTGCCCGTCGACGGGGCGGCCGCGGAGGTGGCGGAGGCGGACACGGTCGTCGTGGCGGGGGGCGACGCGCTGGTCACCCGGCCCGTGCCCGCCGGGCTGACCGAGGCGATCCGCGTGCTGCACCCCCGCGCCCGGCGGCTGGTGTCCATCTGCACCGGCTCGTTCGCCCTCGCGGGCGCCGGCGTCCTGGACGGGCGGCGCGCCACCACCCACTGGCGGCACGCGAAACTGCTCGCCCGCGCGTACCCCGAGGTCGAGGTGTGCCCCGACGCCCTGTTCGTCGAGGACGGCAGCGTCGTCACCTCGGCGGGGGTGTCGGCCGGTGTCGACCTGGCCCTGGCACTGGTGGAGCAGGACCACGGCGCCGACCTGGCGCGGAGTGTCGCGCGCAGCCTCGTGGTGTTCATGCAGCGCCCCGGGGGCCAGTCCCAGTTCTCGGCGCCGCTGGAGGTGCGTCCGGCGCGCACGCCCGCGCTGCGCTCGGTCGTCGACCTCGTCGCGGCGCAGCCCGGCCTGGAGCACACCGCGGCCTCGCTGGCCGCCCGCGCCGGGGTCAGCCCGCGCCATCTGGCGCGGCTGTTCGCCGCCGAGCTGGACACGACCCCGGCGCGGTTCGTCGAGGAGGTCCGCCTCGACCACGCGAAGGCGCAGCTCGACGCGGGCCGCGGGGTCGCGGAGGCGGCGCGGGCGGCGGGGTTCGGGAGCGCGGAGACGATGCGCCGGGTCTTCGTGGCCCGTCTGGGCGTCCCGCCGAGCGGCTACCGGTCCCGGTTCGGCACGGCACGGGGCGGCGGCACGGGCGACACGCGCTGACGACGCGTACGGCCGAGGTCCGGATCTGTGGGGTGCACGGCGGTTCGGGCGGTGCCCCGCACGGCGACCTGCGGGAATGCTGGGAACCAGCCCGCCGCGCACCCCGCGGGGGCACCCGTACCGGAGAATTCGGAGAACGCCGTGAACACTGGGAACCCTGTGAACGCCGAGACCGTCGCGGGGATCGCCGTCCCCGACACCCGGCTGGTCCGCGAGGCCACCGCCCTCGTCCGGGAGGCCGCCGACGAGACGCTCTTCCACCACTCGCGGCGCGTCTACTTCTGGGGCTCGCTCAAGGCAGCCGCGCGCGGCCTGGAGGTCGACCCCGAGCTGGCCTACGTGGGCGGCCTCTTCCACGACCTCGGCCTGACCCCCTCGTACGCCACCAGGGACCGCCGCTTCGAGCTCGACGGCGCCGAGGCCGCCCGCGCCTTCCTCCTCGACCACGGCCGCTCCGAGCGCGAGGCCCGCGACGTCTGGCTGGCCATCGCCCTGCACACCACCCCGGAGGTCCCCCTCCGCCTCTCCCCCGAGGTCGCCGTCGTGACCCTCGGCGTCGAGACCGACGTCCTCGGCCTCGGCCTGGCGGAGATCACCGACCAGCAGCGTACCGAGGTCGTCGCCGCCCACCCCCGCCCCGACTTCAAGAACCGCATCCTGAAGGCCTTCTACGACGGCATGTCCGCGCGCCCCGACACCACCTTCGGCACGATGAACGACGACGTCCTGGCCCACTTCGACCCCGCCTTCCACCGCAAGGACTTCGTCCAGCTCATCCGTGACAACCCGTGGCCGGAGTGACCCTGACCCGCCCCCGGCGGTGTGGGCACGGCTGCCGCACACAGGTGCCCGATCGCCCGATCGCCCACGCCGCCCGGCCGCCGGCGCCTAGAATCGGCCGTGCGAAGGGGGGTCCTCGCCATGTCCGAAACCCGTATCGAGCCGTCCCGTCTCGAACCGTCCTGGCGCGCACCGCGGTCCGCATGGAACGCCCCGGTGAACGCCCGGGCTCCGTTCGCCCGTGTCCCGACGGCGTACGGCGAATACACGCTCTTCCGGGAGCCCGGCAGGCGGGTGACCTTCGTCGCCGTGGCCGAGGCGTGGGAGAACTGGCAGGTGGTCCTCGGCGAGGAGGTCCTGCTGCGGGTGGACGACGCCGCTCCGTCCCTGGGCCTGCGCAAGAGCCTGCGTCACGGCCTCAACGGCACGCTGGACGGCGTCCCGTTCACGGTGCGGGCCGCAGGCAGGTCGCTCCTGGCGAGCCGCCGCGGCCTCCACTTCGAGCTGGACGACGGCCGGACCCTCTCCTTCACGGTGCACGGATTCCACCGGCACTTGACCCGCCGTGTCGGCGGTGAGGACCGCCTCGTCCTCCGCTCCCGTGGCGACGCCTGGGAGACGGACGGGCTCGACCGGGGCGAGTGGGCACTCCTGTGCTTCGTCGTGCTCTCCGATGCCGAGGGTCTCCTCAGCTCTCCCCTCTGGGACGTCCTGTAGACGTTCCCCGGCCGCCGCTCACCAGCCGCCCATGAGCCCGCGGATCACGTGGGGCGCCAGCCACGTGGCGCCGAACCACAGCAGAGCGGCGGCCACCGCGGCCACCGCGAACTGCCCGAGCACCGATCTGCCGTCCCGTCCCATGCTCCTCCTCGTCCGCCCGCAGGCTACCGCTCCGCCACCGGCACCCCCGGCGGCCGGAGGGCCCAGGACGGGCTCCGGGCCGCGCTCCGGGACGTCCTCGCGGACCCGAACGCCAGGCGGACCGTCCCGCGCGCGTCGTCCGCACCCGCTGGTCCTCCGGGCCAGGAGTGCTGCGCCGGGTGCCGTCCGGCGGTTGCAGAAGGGCCCGATGTGCAATCGTGTCGGCCTGCGGCACCGAACTGCCGGTACCGCGGATGTCCGCTCGGCCGTAGCAGGGAGTTGAACGTGCGGGACGTTGTTGTCGACCCGGCCGCCCACAACCGCGAAGCCTGGGACAAGTACGTCCAGGAGGGCAACGAGTGGTCGACGCCGGTGAGCGCCGAGGATGTCGGGCGTGCCCGCACGGGCGACTGGTCGATCGTCCTCATCGGGCGTGAGCCGGTCGACCGCTCCTGGCTGCCGGCGGACCTGACCGGCAGGGACGTGCTGTGCCTGGCCTCCGGCGGCGGCCAGCAGGGTCCGATCCTCGCCGCCGCGGGGGCGCGGGTCACCGTGTTCGACAACTCACCCCGCCAGCTCGGCCAGGACCGGATGGTGGCGGCGCGCGACGGACTCGAACTGCGCACCGTCCTGGGCGACATGCGCGACCTCAGCGCCTTCGGTGACGCAGCGTTCGACGTCGTGTTCCATCCGGTCTCCAACGTATTCGTACCGGACCTGGCAGCGGTGTGGCGTGAGTGCTTCCGCGTCCTGCGACCGGGCGGAATTCTGCTCTCGGGATTCCTCAACCCTGATGTGTACCTGTTCGACCACGAGGCGCTCGACGAGCGCGGCGAACTGGTCGTCGTGCACAAACTGCCCTACAGCGATGTCACGCACTACTCCGCCGAGGAACGCGCCGCGAAGTTCGGCGCCGATGCGCCTCTCGAATACAGCCACTCCCTCACCGACCAGATCGGCGGCCAACTCGCCGCGGGGTTCGCCCTCACCGGCTTCACGGAGGCGCCGCACCAATCCAATGCATCCGCCCCGTACATGTCTCACTATTTTGCGACGCTGGCGGTCAAGCCGGGCTGACCCGGCCGCGACGGATCCCCTCGCGGCTCCAGCGGCGTCCCCGTCGGTCAGTCGATGCCTTCGGCGATGCGGAAGTCGCGCTCGACGCCGTCGGGGAGGGCCACCAGCGCCTTCTGGTAGGCCTCGCTCTCGTATGCCGCGACGGCCTGTTCAAAGCTGTCGAACTCGATCAGGACGACACGTTGGGTGATTCCGGCCTCATGGGCGACGACGCGGCTGCCACGCGTCAGGAGGCGCCCGCCCCCGGCCTGGACAGCCGGACGGGCCAGCTCGTCGTAGGCGGTGAGAGCCTCGGGGTCGGAAATGGCGGGGTAGACACTGACCCAGTAGCCCTTGGCCATGGAAACCTCCGTTGTCGGGCCGGACACGTCCGACGTCGAATTGACACCGGGAGCGATCGATTCCGCGACGGGTACTGCGTTCGGTGGAATCGTCGTACGCGCAGGCTAGGCCTTGTCGTGCGGCCGAGGGAAAGACCGGTACGGGATAGGCTCAGAACGGATCGTTATCAATCGGCAGGGGAGGGCACGTGGCGCCGGACACGGTGAGCCTGCGCTACTTCCTGGTGCTGGCACAGGAGTTGAACTTCACCCGCGCGGCCGCACGGATCGGTGTCGCACAGCCCGCACTCAGCGCCCGGATGCGCCGGTTGGAGGCGGAACTCGGTACGGCCCTGCTGGTCCGCAACACGCGCAGCGTCGTATTGACCGCGGCCGGTGCGGCTTTGGCGGAGTCCGCGCCGCCCGCGCTGGCGGCGCTGGACCGGGCCTGGGACACCGCCCGGAGCGCGGCGGCCGGTGAAGTGGGCACGCTGCGCATCGGATACAGCCTGTCCACCGGGGCGGAGACGGCACCGGCCCTGGTGGACAGGCTGGTTCGCGGCAGCAGCGGACTCGAGGTCGGCGCGGTCCCGATGGCGACACCGGAGATCTCCCCCGCGGTCGCCGACGGCCGCATCGATGCCGGGATCACCCGCGGTGAACAGCCGGGCCGTGGCGTACGCCGGTTCCTGCTGCGGCGTGTACGCGTCGGGGTCCTGCTGGCGCAGCACCACCCGCTGGCCGAGCACCCGGAGATCGAGATCCCCGACGCGGCCGCGTATCCGCTGCGACTCCCGGACCGTGCGGCCAACCCCGTGATCCACGATCAGCTGTCCGCGGTGTTCCGGGACACCCGGCCACCACCCCGATTCCACACGCCCGCAGTCTCCTTCGACATGTCTCAGCGCGACCTGCGCGACGGGGTCACCCTGGCCCCGGCCGGAGAGGCCGCGGCCACGACACAACCGGCCGGTCTCACCTGGCGACCGCTGCGGGGCGCGCCCAGCCTGACGATCCACCTGGTCCTCCCACGCGAGCAGTCGCCGCTGCACCGCCGCGTCCGCGCCGTCGCCGAAGCCCTGGCGCACGAGCTGCACTGGCTGCCGGACTGACGCGCAGGATCCGCCGGGACTTCAGGCGGCGACGCCGCGCTCGACGGGTGCGTACGAGGTAGGTCGAGTGCGGCAGATCATCAACGAGGCCCCCGAGCAGTGTGATCGAGACGTCGGACATCTCGATCACAAGCTCGGGGGCCTTGCCCGTCGCGCCGGTGGCCGACGGCCGGTCGCAGACCGCCGACCGTCATCCGATGGTGGCCGCGCCGAAGCAGCCCAGCGGTTGCCCTCCGGTGCCGGGAGAGCCGGTGTTCGTACGAACGCTGACCTTGCCGTCAGTGCCCTGAACGATCATGTCGGCTTTGCCGTCACCGGTGATGTCGGCGAAGTAGAGACGACCCTGACCCGGCTGACCGAGGTAGTTGGACCACCCGGCACTCCAGTCCGTACCGCCGTTGAAATAAGTGCCGGTGTTCGTACGAACGCTGACCTTGCCGTCAGTGCCCTGAACGATCATGTCGGCTTTGCCGTCACCGGTGATGTCGGCGAAGTAGAGGCGTCCTTCTCCCGGCCGGCCGAGGTAGTTGGACCAGTGGGAACTCCACAGGACGCCCGCGTTGAAGCGCAGCGAGGGGCTGCCCGAGGGAGCCGCCTTCGCGGTGCGCACCATGAGGTTGCCGTCCGTCCCCAGGATGCCGAGGTCGGCGCGTCCGTCCCCGTTGACGTCGGCGGCCGTGACGACCTCGCGCACCTGGTCGACCGTGTCCTGCACCCACGCCTGCACGGCGCTGTCGTCCACGCGTGACGAGACGGCGCCGGTGCGCGTCTCGGACGTGTCCTGGCCGAAGCAGCCACCTTGCCAGGAACGGGAGTTGACGCCGACCAGTTCGGGCTTTCCGTCCTTCTGCCGGACCAGAGGCCCGCCCGCGTCGCCCGCGCAGATCGCTGTGTCCTGTCCGGTGATGGCCAGCCGGCCGTCCTGGGCCGAGTCCACCGTGAAGGTGCCGGTGTGCAGGGCCAGGGGCGCCCACTCGGTCGCGGTCCGGCCGAACCCGGCTGCCGTGAGGCTCTCCCCCGTGGTGGGTGCGGTCGTCGCGAACGCGATGGGCGCGGTGCCGGCGATCCCGGTCGTGGGCTGCGCAAGGCGGGCGAGGGCCAGGTCGCGCCCGGGTGAGGGGACGAGGTAGGTGACGTCCGTGACCAGGCCGCCGGTGGTGGTCAGGTCGGTGCGGCCGATCGTGGCCACCGTCTTCTCGGCCGGCGCGCCCTCGGCCGGCACGGCTCCGGAGGCCGGGTCGCTGACGAAGCAGGACGCGGCGGTGAGCACCCAGCGGGCGTTCACCAGGACTCCCGAACAGGCCCTGGCATCAACGCCGATGGTCAGGCGCACGGCGTAGCCGTAGGTGGTGTCGGTGGACGGCTGGCCGGAGACGGCACTCGCGGGCGGGACGTCCAGCGCGAGCCCGGCGATCAGGGCCGCGGCCGGAAGGACGGCGCGCAGAGGTCTGGCGAAAGGCATGGTGTGGTGGTTCCTCGGGGCAAGGTCTGGGCGGGGGTCGGCCGCGCCAGAGCGGCTGGGCGGAGGGGCAGGTGACCGGCGGGCACGCGAGGAGGCGCGGACCGGCGCTACTTGCTGGTCCTGATCTCCATGAGCTGGAATTCGCGTCCCTGGTCGTCGTCGGCCTCGCCCACGCCGGTCCACAGGTTCTTGTCGATGTCGTACGTGCGCTGCTCGTCGGCGGTGGTCATGTCGACCTGGGTGGTGTAGTCGTTGCCCTTGACGGCGTAGACCGAGGGGATCTTCAGGGTCAGCCAGCCGCTGTTCCCGGTGACACGGAAGCAGAAGGTGTCCGCCGAGTCGGTGGACCTGACCTCCAGCAGCTCGCCCTCGCTCGCGCAGTCGGCCAGGACGATGTGGCCGTCACCCCGTTCGAGGGTGATGCCCTGCTCGGCGAGGATCCGGTCCGCGCCGGGGTAGGCGAAGTCCTCGACCGCGTACCCCGGCGCCTCGTCCGCGGCGGGGACCGCGGCCACGGGCCGCGTCCGCGCCTCCGGCGAGGCCTTGGCCCCGGACCACGCGCCGGCCGTCATCACGGCCGCGGCCAGTCCGGCCGCCACGAAGACGCCGCAGGCGCGCCTCAGCGGGCTTCTGCGCCTCGTCCGCGGCTCGGTCGCAACAGGTGTGTCCATCTCGGTCCTCACAGTCGATTCTCTTGGGCCGTCCGCGTCCGTGCCGACACGGCATCGACGGGTCAGCTGTCGTGGTGGGGTCGGGGACCCGGCGTCCCCCTTGTGGCTCTCGCCGCAGCTCCGGCAGCGGCGGCAAGAGCCGCCCCGGAGTTCCGTGCAGAGCGCAGCTTGCTGACGTGCAATTACTTCCCATTTTTTTGAGACGCGTGAGAAGCGCGCCGCCGGCCGGCGCGGCACCGGAACCCGGCCGGGTCGCCGCACTCGTCCGTGAGGCCTCCGGGTGGCGTGTCGCCGGCTTGGTGAACCGGAATGATTTCCTATCCGAGCGAGGCCCATTGCCGCGGCCACGAGAATCATAGGGATCACCGCCAACCCTTGCAACAGTGAAAAGGTTTCTCTAATGTGAGGCCAGTCCGCGGAAGCGTCACCCGCAGCACGGCTGTTGCTGCTTCCGTACAGGTGGGGGGCAGTTGTACCGATTCGTTCGGCGGTAGGGGCGGCCGATTCACCCGGGAGGCAGGACGCCTTTCCCGGCACCCTGTCACATATGTCCCGCCCGGCTGCGCATACCGCGCGGGCGGTTCCTTCGTCCTTGGTTCGATAGCCACGATCCACCGTCCACCGCGGAGCCGGGAATACGGAACACGGCATTCCGGAGCCGGAATGCGATATTCCAACCGGCTGCGCCGAATCCGGATAGTTTCCTATCGCACTCTGATACACCGCACCGCCCGGATCCTATCTGCGAAGAGGGCCCGCAAAAGCGCTCCGCACGCTGCGACCACGGCCTCCGTACGCCGTGCCGCACGTCCGGCGCACGGCGTGCCCTTCCCCCGGGCCCGCACCCGTCGCGCCGGCCTGCCGCCCGTCAGAGAACCGCCCGTTCGGCCGCCCGCTGCTTCCGGGCGGCCGTACCGACCCGGAGGAACACGTGAAGAACCCGTACATGAGCAGACGTCACCTGCTGGGTGCCCTCGCCGCCACCACGGCCGGCGCGGTGGCCGGCAGTCTGGTGCTCAACCCCGCGGCGGCGTACGCCGACACGCCTCCTCCGGACGACGCGTCGGGTCCCGACATCCTCGGCCTGCCCGACACGGAGCGGGCGCAGGTGGTGAAGGCGTGGATGACCGGCGGGCCCGCGGTCCGTGTCGCGGCCGAGACCGCCATGACCGGCTCGGACGCCGATGTCGGGGCCTTCCTCGCCACCGGGCTGGCCATGGCGTCGGCAGTCGACAACCGTGCCGCCGTCGTCAGGGTCATGGCCAAGGCCGGGAAGCGCATGGGCGGCGCGGCCGCCACCGCGCTGGAGGGCGGTGACGCCGCCGTGGCCACCTTCCTCCAGGACGGTTACCAGGCCGCGTACGAACAGGACTTGTCCGTCACCACGGCATCCCTGATCGCGGCGGGAAGCAAGCGGGTCGCCGCCGCGGGCAGTGCGGCGCTCGACACCGGCACCCAGGACGCACTTGAGCAGTTCCTCCTGAACGGGCAGTACACGGCGCGCCTCCAGGACATGCAGGTCCAGACGGCTGCCCTCTCGGTGGGCGCGGGGCCGGAGGTGCGGACGTACGCCTCCCGGGCCCTGGACGGCACCGCCGAGGACATCGAGTGGTTCCTGGACACCGGACAGTACATCGCCCGTGCCCGCGACCAGGAAGCCGCGAAGATCAGCGAACTGGTCTCCGCCGTCCAGCGGGAGGCGGAACGGGCCGACAACCAGACGAAGCTGGCCGAGGACGCCTCCGCACGCGCCGTGCAGGCCGCGGACAAAGCCAAGAGCGCTGCCGAAACGGCCGCCGCGGAAGCCGCTGCCGCCCAGCAGGACGTCGCCAAGGCAGGTAACGCCGCGCGGAAGGCCGCGCAGGCCGCCGGTGGCGCCGCCGACGCGGCCCGGATCGCCATCCGCGCCTCCCAGGCGGCCATCGACGCCTCGCGCCGTGCCTCCCGCGCCGCTACGGCCGCGGGCCACGCCGCCGCCGTCGCCGGATCGGCCGCGGCCAACGCGTACAACTGCGCCGTCGCCGCGTCCAAGGACGCCTCGAAGGCTGCTGCCGCCAGAAACGCGGCCACCGCCGCGCGCAACGCGGCCGCCAGCGCCCGCACCACCGCGGCCGCCGCCGAGAAGGCTGCCGGCGTGGCGGACAAGGCGGCCGCTGCCGGGAAGTCCGCGGCGACGGCGGCCGGCCAGGCGGCCGCTGCCGCGAGCGCGTCCGCCCAGGCGGCCTCCTCCGCCTCCGGCGTGGCCCAGGCCGAGGCCGCAGAGGCCCAGCGGCAGGCGCAGATCGCCGCCGACAACGCCGCCATCGCCACCAGCGCCGCCGTAAAGTCCCAGTCCTTCGCCGCCACCGCGGCATCCGCGGCACGCGCGGCCAGGGACGCCGCGAACGCCGCGGCCGGTCATGCCGACGCCGCCGCGGACGCCGCCGAGTGGGCCGCCCAGTACGCCGGCCAGGCCCTCGACTACGCGAACAAGTCCACCGCCTTCGCCAACGCGGCCACCGAGGCCGCGAACAACGCCTTCGACGCCGTCACCCAGGCCGTCGCGGTCGAGGCAGCGGCGCGGCAGGCCGAGCTGGACACCCTCGCACGCGAACAGGCCCAGGCCATGAAGGAATGCCGGCAGCTCGCCCAGCTGGACGCAGAGCAGGGGGCGGCGCTCCGGGCGCAGCGGACCCAGGACCAGCGGACCTCCGCAGCGGCCCGTGACCTCGTCGCGCAGGCCGAAGCGGCGCTCAGCTCGGGCGACACGGACCAGGCCACCGTACTCGGACGCAAGGCGGCCGTCGCCGTCATGAACTGCGGAAGTTCCTGGTCGCGTGAGGCGGCGCGCTTCGCGCTGTCCGGCGCCGATGCCGACATCCACCGGTGGATCGACACCGATCGCACACTCGCACAGGACCAGGACGACCGCGAGACGGTCTTCGCCATCTCCCAGGCCGGCACTCCGACGGTCAGCTCCGCCGCCGCCACAGTGCTCGAGAGCAGTGAACCAGGCGCCGCGGCGGCGTTCCTGACCACCGGCATCAAGGACGCCACCAAACCGGGCAACGCGCTCGGCATCGCCCGCATCCTGGCCGACGGGCCGGGCAGGCTGGTGACCCAGGCTGCGAACGACGCCATGGACGCCAACACCCCCGAAGCCCTTTTCGACTTCTTCCAGTCGGCCGTCCAGCCGGCCCAGATGCAGGACGACGGCGTGGCCACCGCCGCGCTGCTCGACACCGCGGGCCCCTACACCAGGGCCTACGCACAGGCCGCCATGGAGGGGCCCGCCTGGATGCGCCGCCACTTCCTGGCAACCGTGCGCCACACCTGCGCCCAGCTCGACTACGACTCGGCCACCCACATCGCTGCCATGCAGGGCGCCATCGCCGCCGCCACCAAGGTCGCCCACCAGGCCCTGCAGAACGCCGCCCTCGCCCAGCAGGCCGCCGCGACCGCCCGGAACGCGGCCGCGGACGCCGCCAAGTACAGGGACCAGGCGGCGGCGTCCGCCGCCGACGCCGCGGCATCCGCCCAGAAGGCGAACGACCTGGCCGATGCCGCCGAGCAGTCCGCCCAGGACGCCCAGGCCTCGGCCGACCGGGCGAAGAACGCCGCCGCGGCTGCCCGGTCAGCGGCACGCCTGGCGAATTACTCCGCCAACAAGGCCACGTCCGCCGCCCGCAGCGCGACGGCCTCCGCCACGTCGGCGCAGGCCGCGGCCCTGTCGGCCCATACGTCGGCCCTCCAGGCGGGCGACGACGCGGAGGCCGCGGCAGCGGCGGCGAGTGACGCGCACCGCATCGCCAGGGAGAAGCGGCAGCAGGAGATGGCGGCGGCGGCCCGTCAGCGGGCCGAGAACGCCCAGAAGGACGAGATCGACGACCCGGAGAACGACTCCAACGACGGCGACGACGTCCCCAAGTGGAAGGAGGACGCAAGGGAGCTGGCCGAACTCGCCGAACAGGCCGGTGCCGACTCCAGCACCATCGCCGGGATCCTCGCCCTCGCGGGGGTGTTCGTCGCCGAGATGGGGCCGGAGGCGGAGCCGATAGCCGGTGCCATGGAGCTCCTCGCAGGGACCCTCGCCGAGGCGTCGGTCGCGCTGGACGTCATCGCCGTCACCGCCGCCTACCTCGGCTACGGGCCGACGAGTCCGGAGTTCCTCAAGATCGTGGGCAACTCCGCCTTCGCCACCTTGACCTTTGCTGCCGGCAAGTACCTCAAGCCGCTGGACGAGGCACTGGACCTCGCCGAACGCAACGCCGCGGAGCAGCTCTACAAAATCGGGGACGGCGCGATCGAGCTCGGCTCCGGGATCCTCCGGGGCCTGGGCAGCGTCTTCGGCTGACGCCTGGGCCGCGGAGGGCCGCTCTCCCGCAGACGCGGGAGGGCGGCCCTCCGGCCACCCGGCAGACCGGCCGGTCCGAGGTGTCGGGTGGACCGTCGACCGGCCCTGCCGAGTCGAAAGCCCCCTCCTATCAGCCACTCTCCCGCGGCCGACGGCCGCACGACCCTTGAGCCGAGGACCCACACACACCATGCAACTCCTCAGACCTGTGCGCGTCGCCCTGCCGGCCGCGGCCCTGGTGGCCGCAATCGCGCTGAACGTCCCGCCCGCGAACGCCGTCACGGGTCCACCGACCACCGACACCGCCTCCTCCTACGCCTTCACCACCCGTCTCGACATCGGTACCGGGGACACCGAGCGCGCCTGCTCCGGTGCGCTGGTGGCCCCTCGGTGGGTCCTCACCGCCGCGAGCTGCTTCGTCGCCGACCCGGCTGCGGGCCTGGACGTACCCACCGGCCCGCCCACGGCGAAGACGACCGCGACCATCGGGCGTGCCGACCTGACGACCACGGCCGGACAGGTCCGCACCGTCGTCAAGCTCGTGCCCGAATCGGGGCAGGACCTGGTGCTGGCCGAGCTGGCCAGCCCGGTCGCCGGGATCGCCCCGGTCGCGCTGAGCACGACCGCGCCTGTGGCCGGAGAGCAACTGCAGGTCGCCGGATACGGCCGGACCAAGGACGAGTGGGTCCCGCTGAATCTGCACACCGGCACGTTCGGCGTGGACACCGTCGCCGCCGGCGAGATCGACATCACCGGTCAGGACGGCGCGGCGGTCTGCAAGGGCGACAGCGGCGGTCCCCTGCTCCGCGAGAGCGGCGGCGCGGTGCAGCTCGTGGGGATCAACAGCCGCTCCTGGGGCGGTGGCTGCTTCGGCGCGGACCCCTCGGAGACCCGCACCGGAGCGGTCGACACCCGCGTGGACACCGTGGGCGCCTGGGTGAGCGCCACGGTCGCCGACCCGGCGCTGCCGCCCCGCCACGACTACAACGGTGACGGCCGCAGCGACATCGGCGTCTGGTACGACTACACCGACGGATCGGACGCCCTGCACACGTTCGTCGCCAACCCCGACGGATCGTTCGCCGCACCGATGGAGTCCTACTCCGCGCCCGCGACGACCTGGCAGCACATCAGCAACATGAAGTTCGCCACCGGTGACTACAACGGTGACGGTCTCGGCGACGTCGTAATCCTCTACGGCTACGAGGAAGGCACCGTCAAGATCTTCACCGCGCTCGGCAGGCCAGACGGCGGCTTCAACGCTCCCGTTGCCTCCTGGAGCGCGCCCTCGGGCTCCTGGGACTTCGACAACATGCTGCTGCAGAGCGGCGACTTCAACGGTGACGGCCGCGACGACCTCGCCGTCTGGTACAGCCTGGCCGACACCACGCACGCCCTGTACACCTTCACCTCCACCGCCCAGGGCGGCTTCAACGCCCCGTTCTCCGCATGGACCGGGCCCGCGGCCCACACCTGGACCACCGTGCAGTGCGCGTTCGTGACCGGCGACTTCAACGGCGACGGCCGCGACGACCTGGCCCTCCTGTACGGATACCTCGACGGCCACGTCCAGATGCACACCTTCCTCAGCCAGCCCACCGGCGCGTTCAGCAGCCCCGTCCCCTCCTGGGCCAGCAGCACCTGGGGCAGCTTCGCGCGCACCCATCTCCAGGCGGGCGACTTCAACGGTGACGGCATCGACGACGTCGCTTTCTGGTACGACTACGCCGACGGCCACGACGACCTCATGACCCTCGCCGCCTCCAGCGACGGCAAGTTCGCCGCGCCCGTCATCGCATGGACCGCCGCAACCGGTCTGTTCACCTACCAGAACGTGCACCTCATCACCGGCGACTACAACGGCGACGGCATGGACGACGTCGCGGCCCTGTACGACGACACAACGGACGGCAAGCGGAAACTGATCACCTGGACCGCCAAGGCCGACCACACCGGCAAGTTCAACGGCGCCCTGACCAGCTGGACAAGCACCACCGGCTCCTGGAACCCCGACCGGGCCCACATCCTCAACCGCTACAACTGAGCGATGTCGGGGACTGGCACGGTGGCTTCCGCTCCGTTCCAGTCCCCGCCACTGCAAACCGTGACGGCGCCGATCGTCTCACGCGGATCTTTCCGGCCGCGGGCCGGCCCCACCGGACCCCTCAGAGAGCGCGGCACCCCCGCGTCGGGGGCACGTCGGCGATTGCAGCAGCGGCGAGAAAACCCCAGCTCAGCGCTCCCGCCCCCGCGGCTTCAGCGGCGTCGGGGGCAGGGCGGGGGCCTCCAGTCGGGGGCCCGCGTAGCCGTGGACCTCGCCGAAGCGGGTGCCGGTGCGCCAGGCCTCGCGGGCCTCAACGATGTCCTCGGCTGACCTGCCGACGAAGTTCCAGAACATAGCACGCACAAACGGTGTTTCAGCAGCTCAAGGGCATGATCCACCCTCGGAGGTCAGCAAAACCCCAGCACCGGACGCCGAGGAGGCCGCCGAACCATGGCCGCCAAGACCCTGCCCCGCGGGATGGGCACCTTCTTCAAGACCTGCGAACATCCGCCCGCCAGGTGGACCAAGTGCCCGCACGCCTACACGATCAGGTACCGCGACAGCGCGGGGCGGCAGACCGAGGAGTCCGGTTTCACCAGCCAGGACGCCGCCATGGAGCGGCTCACCGACGTCTACCGCGACAAGAAGTCCAAGGCGCACAGCAAGAGCAGGGCCGACCGCATCCGCAAGTACGGCGCCATGACGTTCGGCACCTTCACCACCGAATGGCGCGCTGGCCAGCGCCACCTGGCGGACTCCTCCCGCCGGCACCTCGACTCCCTCCTCGCGCACCACCTGCTCCCCGCCTTCGAGAGCCGCCGGATGAGCAGCTTCGACCACAAGGTCGTGGACACCTTCATCCAGTCCATGGAGCGCAACGGCGTCGGCCTGGCCACGCAGTCCAACGTCTACGACAAGCTGAAGGCGATCCTCCTGGACGCCCACCGCCTCGGCCTCTACGAGGACAACCCCCTGGACGGCGTCAAGCCACCGCAGTACGACCCCGCGCGCACCGTCATCCCCTCCCCCGCCCAGCTGAGCCTCCTCCGCTCCTCGGGCGACGACGCCTTCCACCTCGTCGCCGAGCTGATGAGCGGCTGCGGCCTGCGCAACGGCGAGGCGGCAGCGGTCAACCTCGACCACATCGTCGCGAGCGACACCTACCGCGTCCACGCGCAGGTCAACCAGACCACCAACACCTACGCCCGTCTCAAGCACCGCAAGCCGGGCGAGTACCGGGACGTCCCCCTGCCGTCACGGACCCGCGAGGCCATCGAGTCGTACGCGAAGACGCACGGCACCGTGGACGGCTACCTCCTCCGCAATCCCCGGAACGCCGAACAGCCCTATCCCTACTACTGCCTCTCCAACCAGTGGCAACGTATCAAGAAGTCCGACACCGTCGACATCCCTGACGGCATGACCGTCTACGGCTTCCGTCACTTCTTCGCCTCGAACTGCCTCTCCCACGGCATCCCATCACCGACGTCGCCGAATGGATGGGCCACAAGAGCCTCGACATCACCTTCCGGATCTACCGCCACCTGATGCCCGGTTCCATCAGCAAGGCCGCCAAAATCCTCGACGTGGGCTTGGCGGTCTGACGTCGGCGCGCGCTGCCGCCTCTGCTGCGTGGTGGCAGCGCAGGCCGAACCGGATGGTCAGCCGACCATCCGCCGCTGCCTCACCCAATTCTGGACGTCGGCAATCCTGAACTGGATCTTCGCGTTCACCCCCCTCCCGAACTTGTACGGCACCAGCCCGGCCCGACGGCTTTTGTGGACCCGGAATCAGGCGGGGTCGTCCACCGAGGACGCGCAGGCGGAAGCGCCGTTGGAACAGGTGCTGCCGCAGCCGTCGCCGGTCGAGCACTGGAGCTTGCCGTGGGGGTGGGTGGCGAGGACGACCCGCACGTCCAGCGGGGCGAAGTCCTCGTCGTCGGTGGCCGTCGGCGCGGGGGCGGACATGCTCATGGTGGTGCCCTTCCTTCCGTTGTGGGTGGTGCGGATGCCTGGCCGACGATCACGCGGTGGCGGGCCAGGAGAGTGCGATCCGGCTGTGGACCTTGTCGATGACCCGGTCGCCGGAGATCCGGTTGTCGGGGGTACCGGCCGGGTAGGCCCGGATGTCCGGGCCGGGGCCGCCGCGGTGGGCGAGGGCCCAACCGCGTACGTGGTCGGCGACGGTCTCCGCGAAGGCGGCGGCGTCCGGGCCGAGCGCGTGGACGCCGAACTCGACGTGCCCGTTGTCCTCCGTACGGCGGTGGGTGAGGTAGGCGAAGGTACGCCCGGCTTCGTCCACGGCGGCCAGGGAGAAGCCCTTGTTGGCGGGGGCGACGATCCCGGAGTCAAGGTCCGGGTCCACGGCCATGGTGCAGAAGCCGGGCAGCATGATGGCGAGGTGCATCTGCAGGGTGTCCAGCGGCTCGCTGACGCCGATGGCCACTCCGGTCCAGATCTCGACCCGGGGGAAGGTGACGGCGTTGTCGAGCAGGCCCGGGTCCGAGGGCAGACCGTCGTCGAAGCGCAGCCCGATCTCGGCCGTGCCGGCGACCAGGAGCAGATCCTCCCGGTGGGCGGCGGCTCCCTGCATCGGGACGAAGCCGCAGATCTTCGCGGACTCGCTCTCCAGACGGTCGTCCACGCGGACGAAGGCGATCGAGCGCGTCAGCCCGCGCATCCGGAGCGGCACCACCAGCCGCCCGCCGGGAACGAGCTGGTCGGTCCAGGCCGGCGGGATGTCCCAGGCCCCGGCGGTCACCATGACGACGTCGACCTGCCCGAGGCCGGGAATCGGCTCGGCGGCGTCCGCCGTCACCACCGTGACCCGGCCGTATCCGTGGTCGTCCAGCAGACGCCTGGCCCTGTCCGTCACGCTCGGGTCGATGTCCACCGTGGTGACGTGTCCTCCGGGGCCGACGAGTTCGGCCAGGTAGGCAGCATTCAGCCCGCCCGACCCGATCTCCAGCACCCGCGTTCCCGGGCCGACCCGGGCCTGCTCCAGCATGAGGGCCTGGATCTGCGGGGCAGACACCGAGCTGAGCTGGATCCCGTGCTCGTCGGTCTTCGTGATCACAGCGGCGTACGGCTGGTAGGCCTCCTCCAGCGTGGCCCCCGGCGCGAACTCGTGACGGGGGACGGCGCGCATGACGGCTTCGACCTCGGGCGAGCTGATCCACCCCGCCTTCCGAAGGGTGTCCACGACGCTGTTCCTCAAGCGGCTGGCCTCGTCGGGCTCGACGGCCGTGTTGCTCATGAAGACGGGTTCCTTCCCTCGCGCGGTGGTTGCTGACGCTACGAGAGATTCGACCGGACCACCCGGACTCTCGGTCCGGGTGGCCCGGCCGTCCGGGGCCCCGGGGCGACCTCAGGTCGCGTCGTTAGCCGAGAGGGACGCGACCATGTGCGCGAGCTGCTCGTGGTCGGTGAGGTCGGGGACCACGTACGCGGCTCCTGCGGCGCGCAGATCGGTCTCGGACGTCCGGCCGGTGGCGACGGCGATGACCGGAACGCCTGCGGATCGGCCGGCCCTGACGTCGGCGGACGTGTCGCCGACGACCACGGCGTCGCGTGACGTCAGCGGGATACCGAGGTGCGCCGCAGCCCTTCGCAGGGCGGTCCGGACCAGGTCGGCGCGCTCGTCCGCGTCCTCTCCGTAAGCGCCAAGGTCCCAGGCGATGTGACGGTCCAGCCCGAAGGTGCCCAACTTGATCTCTGCGACGCGCCGGACGTTGCCCGTCACCACCGTCTGGATGATCCCGGGAGCCGTAGCCAGCCTGTCCAGGACGGCTTCCGCCCCGGCAAGGGCCCGGCCCCGGGCGCGCAGCTCCGCCGCGGCGGCCACGTGGGCGTCGGCGAGCGCCGCCGCGAACCGCTCGAAGTCGGCCCTGTCCGTTTCCAGCCCGTGCAGCTTCGCCGTCTCCCGGAAGATGACCGCCTCGGTGATACCGTCCACCGTCGCCTGACGGAGCATCTCCTGCCCGGTGACCGCCCGGAAGGCCTGGGCCGACAGCTCCCTTCCCACACCCCGGGTCTCCACCAGCGTATGGTCGATGTCCCACAGGACGACCTGCCGCCGTGCCATGCGCCACGTCCTTCCTCGTCAATCACCGCTGGAACCACCGACCATGGGGGCCGCCACGATGGAGCCGGAACTCCCTGTCGGCCAGCGTATTCGCGAGCATCGCGAGCGGCAGGGCAAGAGCCAGGCGGTCGTCGCCGGCCTCTGCCGGATCACGGAGGACTACCTCTCCCGTATCGAGCGCGGCAAAAAGACGCCCACGCTGCCCGTCCTGATGAGCATCGCACGCGAGTTACGGATCCCCGTGGCCGTGCTGCTGGACGAGCCGTCCGACCCGCGACCCCGCACCGAGAAGGCCTGCGCCGACCGACGTGTCGCCAACGCTCTCCTCGGCCACGTGGAGGATCCCGGCCGCCCTCCGTGCTCGACGGCGGAGCTGCGCGCCGCCGTCGACAGCACCTGGCGCGCGTGGGAGACCCACCCCGAACGCTTCTCCGCGGCGGCCGATGCCCTCCCCGGTCTGATCCACGACGTGAACGCCGCGCTGCGCCGCCACCGCTCCGACGCGGACACCCACGCACGCCGGGAGATCCAGCGGTGCGCAGCGGACATGTACTTCATGCTCCGCTCCTACTGCCGCAGAACCGGCAGAGCCGACCTGTCGATGATGGTGGCCGACCGCGGCCTGCGGGCGGCCGAGGAAGCGGACGACCCGATCCGCATCGCGGCAGCCCGGTGGAATCTCGGCCACATCCTCCTCGGTACGGGCGATCCGGACGCCGCCGCGGACGTCGCCGTGCGGGCCGTCGAACAACTGGGCGCGGATCCGCAGGGCGAGGCAGCGGCCATGGCGGGCGCGCTGCAGCTCGTGGCGGTGGTCGCCGACGGACGCAGGAAAAGGTACTGGGCAGCGCGCGAGCGACTCGCCAAGTCGGCCACCCCGCTGGCGACAGCCGTCGGCGACGGCAACGCCCACCACACCGTCTTCGGCCCCACGAACGTCCAACTCCACGCCGTCTCTATCGACACGGAGGCCGGCAACTCACGGGCTGCCCTGGCCCTCGCGGACCGGATCGACACGTCGCGTCTCCCCCTGGAGCGCCGATTCACGTTCCAGCTCGACGTCGCCCGCTGCTGGGACCTGCTACGCGAGGACGCGGCGGTCCTGGTCCACCTGACCGACCTGGCAGCCGTCGCGCCGGAAGACTTCGCCCGCAACCCGATGGCCATCCAGATGGTGACTGACCTGCGGAAGCGGGCACGCCCGACGTATCGCAAGCAGGTGGTCGACCTGGCCGAGCGGGTCGGTGTCCGCTGAGTTCAGCGGGGTAGGGCGCGACCCGGTCGAGCTTGTCCACGGACCCGGTCCGGGGCCAGCCCAATCCGCCGGTGCGAAGCGGCCGCTTGGGCGATGGTCACACCGTCCTCGGTCACGTAACCGTTGCAATCCCTCGCCGCCCCGGAGGGCGGCGGCCACACCCCTGGCCGCGACACCGCGCCCGGTGTCCTCGATAGTGCAATCCTCCGCCGCCTGGCTTTATCGAGCAGTAGTGAAGTCGATTATCGACGGGTTTGGGAGGTGCCCAGACCCACGGACGGGTGACGTCGACAGTTGGTTCTGGCTCAACTTCTGTGGAGCATCCACGCTCCGTGACTGTTGATCTCCATATTGGCTCTCACCCGATCGTCCTGAAATGCCCCATGGCCGCCTTGTCGTGCCCGAGAGTTCGAGGCCGTGAACGAAGTGCTGCTGCGTCTGGAAGAGCTCCTATTCCTGTCGGACCCTGAAGTCGCGGTGTTGTCAGCGGAGGACGACGGCGAGGCGATCTGGATCGGAATCGCCTGCAAGTCGGCTGGTGCTGAGTGTCCCGGCTGTGGAAGGTGGTCGAACCGACTTCATGGGTCCTACCTGCGGTTTCCTGCTGATCTGCCCAGCGTGGGAAGGCGTGTGGTGCTGCGCCTCCAGGTCCGCCGGTTCATCTGCGCGGACGCCTCCTGTGGACGGCAGACCTTCGTGGAGCAGATCCCGGGACTGACCCGCCGTCACGCTCAGCGGACTGACCGGCTGCGTTCGGCCTTGGCCGAGGTGGGTCTTGCATTGACCGGCCGCGCTGGAGCCCGTCTTGCGGACGTCTTCGGAGTCTCCGTCAGCCGCAGTACGGTGCTTCGGCTGGTCGATGCGATGCCTGACCCTCAGCCATCGGACCCGCGGGTGGTGGGTATCGACGAGTACGCGATGCGCAAGGGCCGCATCTACGGGACCGTGCTGGTCAATGTCGAAACCGGCAGACCAGTGGATCTGCTGCCGGACCGTGAGGCAGCCACTGTCGCCGCCTGGCTTGCTGAGTGTCCTGAGGTTGAGGTGGTCTGTCGCGACCGTGCCCCCTTCTTCGCCGAAGGCGCCAGCACCGGGGCTCCCACCGCCGTGCAGGTCGCAGACCGTTTCCATCTCTGGCGCAACCTCGGCGAAGCCACCGAGCGATGCGTATCGCGCCATCGGACCTGTCTGCGAGTGCCATTCACGGTTCCCGGCTCCGAGAGCGCCACTGCGCCGCCGGCTCCCGAAGCTGGCACGTCCCCGTGGCCGACTGGACACCGCTTCGCCGATCGAACTCGCGAGAAGCACGCCATCGTGCACGAAATGCTCGGCGAAGGGCACAGCCGGCGGGCGGTCGCCCGCGAACTCCGAATGACCTACCGAACCGTTCAGCGCCTGGCCGACGCGGCAAGCCCGGAAGACCTCTTCCAAGGCCAGTGGCAGAACCGCAGGACAAAGCTCGACGACTTCAAGTCGTACCTGCACGAGCGGTGGGCCGAGGGCTGCACGAACGCCTGGACCCTCTGGAAGGAGATCCAGAGCCACGGATACACAGGTGGATACGGTGCCGTCCGTGCCTACCTTCGTCCCTTCCGAGACGCCGTGCCGGAGGGTCGGCCGCCGTCGCCCAGGACCGTGGCCGGGTGGATCCTGACCCACCCAGACGCCCTTGCGGAGAAGGACCGGCTGAAGCTGAAGTCCGTTCTGGCCCACTGCCCCGAGCTGGACACCCTCGCCGGGCACGTCCGTTCCTTCGGGCAGATGCTCACCCAGCGCAGAGAACGGCTCCCCGAGTGGATAGCGGCGGTCCGGGCCGACGACCTGCCCAGCATGCACACCTTCATCAACGGCCTCGAACGCGACCTCGCAGCCGTCACAGCCGGCCTGACCTTGCCCTGGAGCTCAGGCGTCGTGGAAGGCCACGTCAACCGCATCAAAATGATCAAGCGACAGATGTACGGACGTGCTGGCTTCAAGCTCCTGCGCAAGCGGGTGCTGCTTGCCTCGTGATCTCGTTGTCGGTGGTCAGTGCGACGATCCCCCAGACGGCCATGCAAGGAGAGACATGGGCACCTGGGATACCGGCCCCTTCGACAATGACACCGCCGCCGACTTCGGGGGTGATCTGGACGAGGCAGCGCTGGGAGAACGTGAACCCATGATCCGGGGCGTGCTCGTACGTGCCGCCAGCCCCGTGGACTTCCTGGGTATCTACGACGGCGAGCGGGCAGTGGCCGCAGCCGCCCTGGTCGTCGCCCAGCATCCTGACGGCGAGCCGGCGTGTTTGAACTATGGCCCATCAGAGCCGCTACCGGAGTTGCCCGCAGACCTTCGAATGCTCGCCGTCGACGCCCTGGACCAAGTGGTCTCCGACCGGTCTGAACTCGCCGAGCAGTGGGCCGAAGCTGCGAACTGGTCGAAGTGGCGTCAGGAGATCACCCACCTCCGCGACCTCCTTGACCCTCCGATCCCGCCACAAGAGGAAGCCCTGTTCGAGATCTAATTGGTTACCCAAAGTCACAGACCACAGAACTTGAGCCAGAACCCGAGTTTTTTTAGTTTGGGAGACACTGGGATTCTTGCCAGGGCAGCATCGAGGTGCCCCTGGTGAAAGGTGCTGGTCATGCCGCGGATGTCGAAGGTCGAGCTGTACGCGGCGATCCGGCGTGACCACCGTGGTGGCATGTCAATGCGCGAGCTTGAGCGCACGCACGGCGCGACCTGGCGGACGGTGCGGAAAGCGCTGGACTCTGCCTGGCTGGAGCCGCGCAAGAAGCTGCCGCCGCGGGCATCGGCTCTGGATCCGTACAAGTCGGTGATCGACTGCATCCTGCGGGCGGATCTGGACGCGCCGCGCAAGCAACGGCACACGGTCACGAGGATCTTCCACCGGCTGGTCGAGGAACATGGCGCCGACGTCTCCTACGGGATGGTCCGTTACTACGTCGCAGCCCGGAAGCCGGAAATCGTGGTCGAGTCGGGCAAGGCCCCGCTGGAGGCGTTCGTCCCGCACCGCCTCTCGCGCAGCCTCACCCATCAGGTGCCACAGGAAGAGCTTGCCTCACAACGAAGCGGGCTCTGGATCCGTTGCCAGGCGGGCATGGAGTTCCACGTCGACGCGGACGCCGTCGTATTCGAGCTTCTGTCGTTGCTGCCCTTCCACCGCGAAACCAGCAGCGCGAGCAACTCCGCATGAGGCGGGATTGTTCACCCGGTGCCCAAGCTCCAGCCGGAAGAGTTCCGCATCGTCGAAAGCCCAGCAAGCCCCAGCATGGCAGGCACGGGAAGCTATTCCCTGGCCCCGGGCCGTCGCCGTTGTCCAATAGGACACCCATCCAGTGGCATGACGCCGATCCACTGGACCAAGACGCACCTGGCCGAGAACGAGGCCGCTGCCATCGACGACGGCGAAGGAATAGGCGTAGTCCGCGGCCCAGTGCTCAGCGCGAGCCGTGATCCACCGCTCGGCGGCCTGGACAGAATCAACCGGCTCGATGGACTGGCCACGCATGAGCGGATCCGCGAACGCGGTCATCACCGCCTGGGCGTCCTCGGCCTTCCATCTCCGCAGCACCAGGCCAGAGGGGGTTTCTACACGATCGCGCACGACACGAGTCTTCCCCAACTGACGTCGCCTGTCACGGCGGTTTCCCCCCACAGTCGACAACTGGCCAGGGAACCGGCTCGGCTCAGGGACGTGAACCAGCTTCCATCGCCGTTCATGCCGTCATTTCTCATCGACATCCAGGCGACGAAAGATCACCAACTGCCTCCCAAACCCGTCCACATCTGCTGTTCCTAGAGATGCACGAAGCCAGCCGCCCCTGAGGACGGCGGCCACGCGCGGTGCCACAGCTCGTACAGGTGCTGCCACCGGTTGCGATCCTCCGCCGTCCCGGAGGGCAACGGCCACCACTGTCCTTGGACAGCGAAGTTAGTCGACGACGACGCCCTGACCTGCGACGACTGAGTTCATTGTCAGCAGGAGTGGAGCTCCGAAGCTGATCGCTAGGGGCGGATGGCGATGGTGCTGACGGTGCCGTTGCCCCAGACGGTGGTGTTCATCATCATGCGTCCGTCCAGCGACACCGCGGTAAATTCCGGCACGAAGCGCGTAGTGAACAGTGTCGCGAACCCGCTCCGTAGCTGGGTCACCTCGCTCGTGACCAGGTCCCAGTCGTCAAGGAGGCGGACCTGGACCCAGGCCCAGCCGTCCTCTTCGGGCTCTCCGTCCGTCGGGTGCGTGTCGACGCCGAGGAGGAACTCGCGGTCCTGATTGAAGAGTCCGTACTGCGTTGCCATCCGATACCAACTCGCGTTGACCTTGTCAGCCATGTCCGGGGCATCGACGTCGGCGATCTCGTCCGGGTGGGAGTCGAATCGCCCGTGCTCGGGGCGGGCACTCGCCGGCGAGTAACCCTCGGGCAGTGGCGGCAGCGGGACCTCATCCCAGCGCCGTTGCACGAAGTGAAGCCCGGCGGGTGCGATCAGGGCGGCTATCTCGGTGTCGGTCAACGTCACGGAGGCACGATAGTCGCAGGTAGATCGCCTGGTGTGCCAATTTCAGAACTCCCGGAGGCCCCACCCGCGAGTTCGGTAGGCGGTGGCGGCGGAGCGGTCTGCCCGTTGGCTGGACAGACCCAGGCTCGCTGGCGAGGAAGCCGGAACGACTGGGTTCGCTGTCAAACGCCTCGATTGGATGACAGCGGACAACCACCTTCGGCATGCACCACACTCCGTCGTTGCGGACGTTGCGATCCTCCGCCGCCCCGGAGGGCGGCGGCCACGGGTGGATGATCGCCAACGTTTCGCCACTCCCCCGGTTGCGATCCTCCGCCGCCCCGGAGGGCGGCGGCCACCAGTTCGGACAGCACCGTCGTCCGGTCCATCCAATGGTTGCGATCCTCCGCCGCCCCGGAGGGCGGCGGCCACGGTACTTGACCAGCACAAGCTTGCCTTGCCGACTACTCTCACGAAACTCCGCGATGCGCGATTCTCCGCATGCCGGGCATTTTCCTTCGGTGCGACCCGCGTGTCGCGTGCATGCTTGAGGTTCCGAAGCAACGCCTCTCCGGCCCACGGCGCGCCTTGCCCGACTCAGAGAAGCCACCCTAGCGGTCACAGGTTCCCGCACCGTGGACCCGATGTCTGCAGGTAGACCATCCGTCCCTTTCGGGCCAAGCAGCTCACGAGTTACCCGAGAGGGACCTCGGCAAGCGTGGTCCATTCGTACATCTGGTGGTCGCGGTGGATCACGATGAGGTCTGCGTGCGTGACCACAGCCTTCGCCGGAGGTACGGCCGCGGCCTCGATCGCCTCGGCGTAAGGCGCGGCCGGGCCCTCGGCGTGGCTGTACGCGATGCTGACGTGCGGGTTGAAGCCCTCCGCAGGTTCCGGCACCTCCGGCAGCACGTCGGCAATCGCTGAGCGCAGTTCCTGTCGGAGCCGGCGGATGGGCTCCGCCGGGACCACAGGAACAAGGATCGCTTCCGGATCGACGATCGGAGCCTCCAGCGAGACGTCGAACGAGTGCAGGGCCGCCAGCCGGGAGCGGGCCGCAGCGGCAATCGCCGTAGCCGTCGCCTCGGAGACGTCGTTGGTGAATCCGACGCCCTGCGTCGTCAGGTGCAGCCAGCGGTCGGGGATCAGGTCCAGCCCGGAAGGCCCGCCAGCGCCCGGCGGTAGCCATCGGCGACTCGGTGGACGTCGTGCTGACCCTCCCAGGTGATATGCCAGGTGTAGAAGCGACGGCCCACGTCCCAACCGGGTCGCCACCACCAGTGGCTGCGCATGGCCTGAGGGGTCATAACCGCCGATCCTGTCAGCTCGTGCCCGCACCTGGCGAGAGGGCGAGCCTCCGCGGCGCCGAGTCCTGGCACCAGTCGAGCGGCGCAGCCCGCGCCTGGACGCTTGCGGCGCCCCGCGCTCCTGGTGCTTGCGTCATCTGCGTGGTCAGATCGCGCATACGGCCGATGACCGTTCCGTAGCGCTGTTCCGGCCGAAGCTGGAGGACCGGCAGCAGTACCTCCATCACGGCGTCCGGCTGACCGACGCCGACGTACCCCATGGCGCGGCTGATCGAGGTCTGCGCCTCGGTGCCGTACGCGCGTACCGGCTGGGCCTGGAGGTGGGTGAGCGCCGATTCGGCCTCGTCCAGCGCGTCGCCGTAGGCCGCGATGCGCAGATGGGAGCTCGCGGCGTACTGCTCCTGCCTGCCGGTGCTGCAGGAGAACAAGCCGCCGATCTCGTCGTCGCCGGTGCTCTGGTCCCGCGCGGCCTGGGCGCGACGCAGAGCGTCCTGGGTCTCCTCGGCGGCGCCGAGCTTCGACCAGGCGTCCGCTTCCTGGCAGGCCAGCAGCGCTCCGACGGTGCCGCCGGCCGCGTACATCGCTCCGCGGCGGGCGTGCTGGACGGCGTCCCTGAGCCGTCCGTCCCAGAAGGCGACCTTGCTGCGGGTGCTCGCGGTCCAGGCGAGCAGCCCCTGGTGCTCGGCCTTCTTGCCGCACAGCCAGGCGGTACGGCCGTGGGCCTCGGCGTCGTCCAGGTGGCCCAGATCGCTGCTCATCCAGGCCAGCAGGGCGCACAGGTAACCGGCGGCGACGTACAGGTCCGACGCTTGCCGCGGTGAAGTGTGCCCCTCCAGGAGGCGGAAGGTGGTGTCGCGCAGGCGCCGAGTGCGGGTGAAGATCTCGACGGCGTCTCCGCCGAGGTAGTCCTTGGCGAGACGGCGGACGTCGGACTGGATCTGCTCCAACGCGATTCGCCGATCGTGCTGGTCTCGGCCCATGCGGCCCACGCGACGGATTCCTCCGCCGCCTGCCGGACCTCGGCGGCGAGCGTCGGCGGGGGCTCGTCGGGCGTACGAAACGGGTCGGGCGTCTCCCGTACACGCACCGTCTGGCGCGGTGCGGGCGCCTCCACGCGAGGCATGGCTCGCCGGTCCTCGATGTCGAGCAGTTGCTCCGCCTCGCAGCCGTACACCTCGGCCATGAGGTCGAGAACGGCCTGCGACGGCCGACGGTCGGTCAGCGGCCACTTCTCCCACTTGCCCAGAAGGCTGGCGTCGGCTGCCGTGGCGTCACCACGGGTGACACCCTCCTCGTTGATGCGATCAGCGGCCTCCTGCAAGCTCAGACCGTGCGCGTGCCGCCACGCCTCACGAGGGCGAAAACCCCAGCGGGCCCGCATTTCGTTCACGATGTCCGATGCCGAACAGCCGACCGCAAGTATTTCCCTGCGCAGATTGTCACGCTGGGCCTTGCTACCGGGCTTCGGAGACTGGGCCATGAGATCCCCCAGACGTGGTTATGTGTTTTCACGGTAGCGCTCGGTCAGCTGCCCGGCTTGAGAAATGTCCATGTTTCGGGGTTCACCGCTGTCCAAAACCTTCCGCGAGAGAAGGAGTTTTCACGGGTCACAG
The DNA here is from genome assembly GCF_000721495.1 of Streptomyces sp. NRRL F-5123. Classification (GTDB taxonomy): domain Bacteria; phylum Actinomycetota; class Actinomycetes; order Streptomycetales; family Streptomycetaceae; genus Actinacidiphila. The sequence continues at coordinate 60,491 of NZ_JOHY01000008.1, read as the reverse complement.
GGCGCGTTGTCCGTCCAGATTTCCTGGTCATCACTGCCCGTGACGATCCACGTGCGAAAGAGGGACTGTTAAGGCCCTCATTTCCTATCGCTGGAGACGCCATGACAGCCGAGCCCACTGTCGCCAGGCGCGAGCAAGAGCTGGCTGCCGCACGCCGGCTCTCGACCACGTCGGACGAGCCGTCACCGACAGGTACGGCAGAGCAGGTACCGCACGGGGACGCGTTGCCGTGCGCCAGATCCCTGAAGCGGATCCCGGAGTCGGCCCTCGCCGCGCGGACCCTGGTAACCGACACACTGGCGTCGTGGGATCTCCGACATCTCACCGACGAAGCGGTGCTGATCGTGACGGAGCTGGGGACTGTAAAACGTTCGGCCCTGTCTCACATCCGGTGGTGACGGACGGTGGTGATGGCGATGGGGTAGGCCCAACGGCCGCGAAGTCGCAGGTCCGTGCGCCGGGCAGTCGTCCCCAGGAATCGGCGGCGGCTACGCAGGCGGCCGATTCGAGCACGACGTGTCCAGGCCGGCATCCCACCGCAGGGCCGTCCACCCCATGAAACACCGAGGTCAGAGCACTAACTGCACTCTCTGCGACTGGAGACCATCCCTCCTTACGATCCGTCACCACCGGATGTGAGACAGGGCCGCTCGTTTTACAGACCCGAAGATCCGCCAGGACGTCAGACGGGCGACGCCTTGTTCGGCAGGGGCACGGTTGTGGGCGAGCGCGCGGTTCAGCGTCTACTCGTTCAGGGATAGTTGGCCGCCTGATGATGGTCGAATGGCGGTGACGGCCCAGGGGCCTGCGCCTATGTAGGCACGGTCGGCAACGACCGGGACGCCTTGGCGTTCGCAGATCCGAATGATGCCGTGGGTGCGGGCGGCGGTCAGGTCGTGAGCGCGGCCCGGCAGGGCCGACGAGATCCACACCACTGCAGCCAGCCGTCCGAGTCGGTGACGACCTGCACGTTCACCCAAGGCGGCGGCGCTTGTGGGAGAAGCCTGCTCGGCTGTTGCCAGGCCTGCAATGCCTGCGCCAGTCGCCCGAAGTCCGCTCCCTGTGTTGCTGCTGCTGGAGGGCCACCCCCCTTGACGAGCATGAGCACCATGGCACTGTCGAGGACCTTGTCGGACAACAGCCTGCTGTAGCGGCGCTCGTCCTCGCCGAGGACTGCGTCGTCGGGCGTCACCGGGTGGAAGCGCAACTCGGGCTGGGCCAGCAGTGCGTCCGCGACCGTGCCGAGGCCGTGAGCGGTGAGGTGGCGGCGCATCGCGCGGCCGGCGTGCACGGCAGCGACCCATGGGGTGTGCAACGGGTCGGCGGGTGTCAGGATCGCCTCTCGCTCGACGATGCGCTCGATCGGGCCGTGTGCGTCGTCCAGGGCGATGGTGGACCCGCCCGCGGTGCCCTCAGGACGGTACCGGCTGAACTGTGACCAGCTCAGGCCGGTAGTGACGGTCGGTGCGGGCAGCACCTCGGTGACCTCGTCGATCACCAGCCCGCGCAGGGTCGTCGTGAGTGGCCCGCCCACGACCACCACGTGTGCGTGGTTGCGGTCCGGTTTTCCGTGAACGCTGTGACCGCCAGTTCGGGCGCCGTGTGCAACGAGGCATCTCCCGGCCTTGGGCAGTGAGTTCGGCGAGGGTCTGCCAGGCCTCCGCGGCGGCCCGGTAACGCCGTCTCATCGAGCGGCCAGGCGCATGAGCCAGTCCCGCAGCAAGGCCATTTCGGTCGGGCTGAGTACGTCCGGGGCGTGATCAAGTACAGAGGAGAGGGAGATCGCGGCAGACGCCACCGCGGTGGCTGCGCTGGCCGGCTCGTCGTGAGCGTCGTTGTTGGCGGTGATGGCGCTCAGGACCGCGTCGCGCATATGGGCGGACATGCGCAGGTCGGTGCCATGCTCCGGGTCCGTGATCAGTGACATGATGACGCCGCTGCTGGCCGCGAGGATCTCGGCTGCTGCGTCCGACGGCTCAATCGCCAACAGCCCCTGCTGAGCCGCCGGCTTCAGCGCCTTGAGCAGCATGGCTTCCACATCAGTCACCACGCCGCAGCGGGTTCCCTGGCCCACACGGGCGTAGATGTAGGCGTAGAACGTCGGGTGCTCGAGGCCGAACTGGATGTGCCGGTCCCAGCCCTCTCGGATCTGCTGGATGGGGTCGCTGCCGTCCCGGTGATCGTCCTGGGTGGTGAGGAAGCTGCGGAACCCATGACTGACGACGGCATCAAGCAGACCCTGCTTGCTGCCGAAGTGGTGGTACAGCGTCGGCGCCTGGACACCGGCCAGTTCGCAGATGGCACGAGTGGAGACGTCGCCTCCGTCGGAGGCCTCAAGGAGCCGGGCGCCAGCGAGGAGCAGTCGGTCACGGACAGGTGTGCTTGGCATACGGCTACATTACGCGCTATAGCGACGCTACTACCACCCCTACTGCTGCCACGACCGAAGAACCGGGATGATCTCAGCCGCTGATGGTTGTTCGTACCCCTGCCGCAAGCGGCTGTTGTCGCCATACATGCCTGGTGAGCGTGCTCCCGCACCTCCGAAGGGTAGCGACGCTACAAAAATATATAGCGATCACTTGACTCAAAACGTAGCGATGATACATTCGGCTTCGTGAGTACTACTGATCAATCAACAGTGGCGGGCGCCAGCCCCCAGGCCGCCAAGCTTGGCGGCCGCGCGGCGACTCTCCTCGCCGTCTTGTGTGCCGCGTTCTTCCTGGACGCGCTGGACACCTCGATGGTCGCGGTGGCGCTGCCCACGATTCAGCACGCCCTTGACATGTCGCTCAGCCAGTTGCAGTGGGTGGTCTCGGGCTACGTCCTCGGTTTCGGCGGGTTCCTCCTACTGGGCGGACGCGCCGCGGACCTTCTGGGACGTCGGAAGGTGTTCCTCATCGCCCTCCTCGGCTTCTTCTTCATGTCCGCCCTCGGTGGGGTAGCCACGGGCGGGGAGATGCTGATTGCGAGTCGCTTCCTGAAGGGCATCGCCGCCGGCTTCACTGCCCCGGCAGGCCTGGCGATCATCCTCGGGAGCTTTCCAGAAGGACCGATCCGTAACCGGGCACTCGCGATCTACTCCTCGACGGGCGCGGCCGGCTTCACCTTCGGCCTGATCTCCGGTGGCCTGCTCAGCGAGGTCGGTTGGCGATGGGTCTTCTTCATGCCGACCATCGTTTCCGGGCTGATCCTGCTCGCTGCCCCTCGCCTGATCCCGGCAGATTCACGGGCGGGCGGGCGCCGCCAGAAGATGGACATACCCGGTGCCGCCGCGGTGACGATCGCCATGCTGCTGTTCGTTTTCACCCTCACCGAAGCACCAGGCGTTGGCTGGGCCTCGGCCCGCACCATCCTCTCTTTGGTCGGTGTGGCTGTCCTGCTCGCTGTGTTCGTCCGGATCGAGCAGCGCCATCATTCCCCGCACCTGCCCCTGAGCCTGCTGAAGTCCTGGCCTCGGGTGCGTGCCAATCTCGGCGTAATGGCGTTTGTCGGCGGCTGGGCCGCCGCCCAGTTCATGGCCACCCTGTACATGCAGGAGACGCGCGGCTGGTCCGCGCTGGCAACCGCGGGAGCGTTCTGGCCTTGCGGCGTCCTGGGAGTGTTCATCGCTCCGCGGCTGGAGAAGTACATCGGCCGGTTCGGCGTTCAGCGCGTTCTCGCCTTCGGCCTCCTCCTGACCGTCGTCGCCTACCTTCTCTTCCTGCCCATCGGCGTGCACTCGGGCTACTGGCCCGCGCTGTTCCCCACCTTCGCTTTGATCGGTATCGCGTTCGCGCTGTGCTTCAGCACGCTCAGCATCACCGCCACGACCGACGTCGAGCCCGACCAGCAGGGCGTGGCCAGCGGACTGTTCCAGACCTCGGCCCAGTTCGGGACCGCACTGCTGGTCGCGATCGCCACCGCCGTCAATCAGGCAGCCGCCTCTCACGACTCTGCCGCGGGGGCGCTGCGCGGCTACCACGCCGCCCTCCTGGTGCCTCTGATCGCCGTAGCCGCCGTCCTCCTGCTGACCCTGCCTGCGGCGTTTCGCAAGCACACCATTGCGCCCGCCCAGTAGCCACCGGACCAAACGAGCAGCATCGGCACCCCGACTGGAGCGGTGTGCCGATGCCGGCTGTACCGGTGGTGGTGCCGGAGGCGGATTGACGCAGCTGTCGGCGTGCCAGTGCGTGGAGGGAGTCGACGAGTGCCGTGGCGTCCGGGGTGAGCCGGTAGTGGACCTGCACCGGCGTGGTGGGCAGGACGGCCCGTTCCATGGGTCCCGCGGCTTCGAGTTCCTTCAGCCGCAGGGCCGGCAGCCGGTCAGAGATGCCGTGGACGGTGGCGCGGTAGTCGCGGAAGCGGGTCGTGCCCCGGCGTGCGGCGGTGAGGATCGGCTCGGTCCAACGGCGGTTGAGAAGTTCGAGGACGGTGCCGGAGGAGGAACAGGACCCCTTGTGGGGTGGTGTCCGGCCGGCGCCGTCCGGCCCGGGTGCGGCATGTGACTCGCATCTTCGGTGCTGAGGGACGATGTCCGGTACGCGGTGCTATGCGGTGGCGGGGTGCGCCTTGGGGATGAGGAGCGAGGCGAGCACGGCGCCGATGGCGGCCAGCGTGAGGGCGCCGAAGCCGTAGGTGTAGCCGTCGTCGGTCGGCAGCCCGGTGGCTGCGAGCTGCGTGCTGATGATGCCGCCCATGAGGGCCGCGCCGATGGCGCCGCCGATCGTGCGGACGTTGGCGTTGACCCCGTTGGCGATGCCCGTCTGCTCGGGCGGCACGGCCTCCACGATCACGTTCGACAGCGTGGAGACCGCGCATCCGAAGCCGAGGCCGAGCAGGGCCATCGAGACCACAACCTGGCACGCCTCCTGGTGCAGGAAGGCGAGCAACGCCAGGGAGGCCGTTATCAGCACGGCTGAGGCGCTCAGCACGGCGCGCGCGCCGACCCGGCGCGTGATCCGAACGGCCAGCAGTCCGGCGAAGAACATCGTTATCGTCATGGGCATGAGGAAGAGTCCGGCCTCGGTGGGACTCGCGTCGAAGCCGTAGCCGCCCGCCGAGGGGCTCTGCAGGAAGGCGGGCAGGAAGCCGAAGACCGCGAAGAGCCCCATTCCGATCAGCATCGAGACCAGGTTGCCGGTCCACACCGCGGGGATGCGCATCATGCGCATGTCGACCAGAGGGCTGGCCGAGCGGTTCTCCGACCGGACCCAGGTCGCGAGGAGGAGGGCAGCGGCGATCAGGGTGCCGATCACCTTGCCCGAGCCCCACCCCCACTTCGCGCCCTGTGTGAGCGGCACCAGCAGGGCGAGCAGGCCGCCGGCCATCAGGGCGGCCGAAAGCCAGCTGATCGGCCCGTCGATCCGTGACGGCGACGGCGGGACCACGATCTTCGCGGCCACCGCGGCGCCGACAATGGCCACGAGGGGGATCCAGAAGAGGGCGCGCAGGCCGAACCAGTCGACGAGGGGACCGGACAGGAGCAGGCCCACGCCGCCGCCCACGGCGATCAGGGCCGAGGCCAGACCGACGGCCCCGGGCACGCGTTCGCGCGGCAGCTCGTCACGGATGATGCCGAAGACCAGGGGTATCACGCTGCCGCCGATTCCCTGGATCGCACGCCCGACGATCATCGCGGAGATGTCGGTGGCCAGTGCCGAGACCAGCGAACCCACGGCGAGTGCGACGAGCGCCAGGACGAGGATCCGGTCCTTCCCGTACCGGTCGCCCAGCCGCCCCAGGATGGGAGTGAAGACGGCCGCCGACAACAGGAACGCGGTGACGACCCAAGTGATCATGGACTGCGTGGTGTGCAGTTCCGCCTGGAGCTGCGGCAGGACTGGGTTGATCAAGGACTGCAGCAGCGAGTAGGCGAAGGTGCTGAACAGGACGATGGCCAGGATCACGTTCGGGCGCGAGGCGGGTTGCCGAGCTGGGCGGGACATGAAAAGTGCCTTTCTCGTCCCGGGCGTGAGCGTGTCCTCGCCCACGCCGGGACCGAGCGTGAGGAGAAGAAGTGAGAGGGTGCCGCGCGGTGGTGGTGCGCGGTGGTGTGCACGGCTGTGGTACACACGCGTCCGGCCGGGTCCCGGAAATCCGGAACCCGGCCGGACGCGGGCGAACAATCGGTCAGGCGGTGATGGTGCGGGGCTCCAGGTAGGCCTCGAGACTGGACACGTTCTGTTCGCGGCCGATGCCGGAGAGCTTGATGCCGCCGAACGGGGCCTCGAGGTCGTTGAAGATGCGGTTGACGAGGACGGCGCCGGCCTCCACCTGAACGGCGACGCGGCGGGCGCGCTCGGTGTCGGTGGAGAACACCTGGGCCTGCAGGCCGTACGGGCTGTCGTTGGCGATGCTCACCGCGTCGTCGTCGTCCTCGAAGGGGATGACGACGAGGACCGGGCCGAAGATCTCCTCGCGGGCGATCCGCATCTGGTTGGTGACTCCGGTGAAGACCGTGGGCTGGACGTACCAGCCCTTCTCCAGGCCCTCGGGCCGGCCTTCGCCGCCCACCAGGATCTGTGCGCCCTCCTCGAGACCGAGCCGGATGTAGCTCTGGACGCGGTCGTACTGGGCCTGGCTGACGACCGGTCCGACACCCGTCTCCGGGTCGCGCGGGTCACCGGCCCGGAAGCCCGGCATCGTGGCCTCGATGGCCTGGAGGACCTCGTCGAGCCTGTGGCGCGGCGCGAGGATGCGCGTGCCGGAGAAGCAGGTCTGCCCGTTGTTGAGGAATCCGGAGGCGAGTGCCATGGGGATCGCCGCGGACAGGTCGGCGTCGTCGAGCAGGATGGTGGGGCCCTTGCCGCCGAGCTCGAACGTCAGGCGCTTGAAGGTGTCGGCCGCGTTGCGCATGATGCGTGAGCCGACGGGGGTCGAGCCGGTGAAGCTGACCTTGGCCACGTCCGGGTGGGAGGTGATGACATCGCCGATGACGTCGCCGCGGCCGGTCACGATGTTGACCACGCCCGGCGGCACGTCGGCGGCGTCGAGCGCCTCCATGACGACCTGGGTCTGCGAGGCGCTGAGCTCGCTCGGCTTGACGACGACCGTGGTGCCGGCGGCGAGCGCGTAGGCGACCTTCTGCGCGACGAACACGATGTTCAGGTTCCAGGGCGTGATGACCGCGGCGACGCCGACCGGATTCATCATGACGGTGCTGGAGCCCTGTTCGCGGCTGAAATCGTACGACTGGAGGAGCTTCGCGGCCTCGGTGAACATCACCGGTGCCAAGGGGAGGAGTTCGTCGACGATGCCGCGCACCGCGCCGTACTCCTCGACCATGGCTTCCTTGAAGTCGTCCAGACGCTCGGTGAAGGAGGCGCTCAGACGGTTCAGCACGGCGATGCGCTCGTCCTTGCCCGTCTTCGACCAGGTACTGAAGGCCCGCTTGGCGGCGGCGACGGCCGTGTGCACGTCAACCTCGTCGGCCAAGCGCACCTCACCGATGATCCCCTCGGTCGCGGGATTGAAGAGGGAGAAGAGCTCGGTCCCGTGCGGAGTCACGAACTTGCCGTCGACGTATATCTGGTTGATCTTTCGCATGTCTCTCATCCTCTTCAGCGGAAAGGTGTGTCGAACCGGCTCGCCGGGGAACGCGGGGCCTTGTGGGCCGCGCGTTCCCCGGCCGAGGCTGATGAAAGGTCAGGCGATATACGCCGGGCCGCCGTTGCCCTCGGTCTGGTAGCCGTGGTGGGTCCGCTCCAGGCGGATGCTCTCCGCGACGGTCCAGGCGTGGTACTTGGTGTTGACGGTGGCGCCGGCCAGCCGCTCGGGCCAGATCTGACCGTTGGAGGTCTTCTTGGTGAGCGTCTTCTCGGTCGCGTAGTTGGCGATCGAGTTGAGCCAGTTCTCACCGCCCACCGTCTGGTGCTCGCGGCCCATGCCGGCGAGGAAGCCCTGGAGAGCCTCGGCGCTGCTCATCTCCCAGAGTGCCTCCTCGGAGTACTTGAGCAGGTCGTGCCAGTACTCCCGGACGATCTCCACGTCCTCGCGGGTGCCCCAGCGGGAGATGTGCCCGCCGATGAGGGCCTTGAAGTCGTAGCTGAGGATGTCGTCGTGGGCCTGGTAGAAGCCGCTGATGTTCTCCGACACGTCGGCGTGCATGAACGTCACCGAGCCGGGGCTGATGATGTCGATCTTGGTGAGGACCTTCTGGTCCGGGGCGTAGATGTAGATGTTGTCCGGCGTGTGGTCCGCGCCCTTGTGGGAGAGCTCCAGCTTGACGCCGCCGACCTCGAGGGTCGCGTCCGTCTTGAAGGTCTCGGTGGGCAGCGGCCGCTGCTTGTCGGGGAAGCGGGCCAGCAGCTCACGGGTGATCTCGTGCCCGACGATCTTGACGTCGGGGCCGAACTGGGAGGCGGAACCGATGTGGTCGGAGTGCCAGTGGCTGTAGATCAGGTGGGTGACCGGCTCGTTGGTGATGGAGCGGATCGCCGCCGGCAGGTTCTCGCCGAGGCCGGGAGGAGCGTCGATCACAACGACGCCGGCGCCGGTCACCACGAAGCCGGCCTCGTAGCCTGCCGGGCTGGTGACCCAGTAGAAGTTGCCGCCGTCGCCGAGATTCTCGACGTGGTAGCCCTTCTCGTAGAACGCCGGGTCCTTCAGGTATTCCGGCATGAAGTGCGCGGGAGAGGGGTAGTGCTCCTCCGGCAGAGCCTTGGGGAAGCCCCACTTGGTCGTGTAGAAGTCGCCGTACTTGCTGCTCATGATGTTGTTGCCTTCCTGTTTCAGTTCTGGTCGGTGGCTGCGAGGCGCAGGACCGGCTTGATGACGTCACCGCTGGCCGCGTCGGCGAAGGCGGTGTTGACGTCGTCGAGGTCGTAGAACCGGATCAGTCTGTCGACGGGGAAGCGACCGGACCGGTACAGCTCGACGAGCTTGGGGATGAAGAGCTGCGGGACGGCGTCGCCCTGGACGATTCCCTGGACCGACTTGCCGAGCGCGATCTCGGCCGGCGGCACCGCGGCGTCCGGGGCTGCGCCGGCCACCAGGCCGACCTGCCCCAGGGGCGCCAGGGCGGCGACGGCGTGCCGGAGCATGTCGGCGCGGCCGGTGGTGTCCAGGACGTACTGGATGCCTCCGCCGGTGATCTCCCTGATCGCCGCGGCGACGTCGTCCGTCTCCAGGACGTTCAGGGTGTGGGTGGCGCCCAGCTCCTCCGCGAGGGCGAGACGGCCGGCGTGGACGTCGACCGCGACAATCGTCGTCGCTCCCGCCACGCGGGCCGCCATCAGGGCGCCGAAGCCGACGGCTCCGACACCGAAGACCGCGACGGTTCCGCCGGCCGGGACGTCGAACGAGTTCAGCACGGCTCCGGCGCCCGTCTGCACGCCGCAACCGAGCGGAGCCAGCGTCTCCAGGGGCACGTCCTTGTCCACCTTGACCGTGTTGCGCGAGGTGGTCAGGGCGTAGGTGGCCATGGAGGACTGGCCGAAGAAGTGGCTGTTGAGCTCACGGTCCGTGCCGTCGACGCGGTGCGCACCACGGGTGCCGTCGGTCCTCGCACCTGCGAAGTTGGCTGCCACCGCCTTGTCGCAGTACGCGGGATGCCCGCTCAGGCACTGGGCGCACTCGCCGCACGACTGGTACGACAGGACGACGTGGTCGCCGGGCTGCACCGAAGTGACTGCCTTCCCGACCCGCTCGACGATGCCGGCGCCTTCGTGGCCCAGCACCATCGGGAGCGGAGCCGGTGCGCGGCCGTGCATGACGTGGGCGTCGGTCTGGCAGACACCCGTGGCCACGATCTTGACCAGGATCTCGTCGTCCCGCGGCTCGTCCAGCTCGAGCTCAGTGATGACGAGCGGTTCGTCGGCCGCCTCGGCTACTGCTGCGCGTATGCGCATGGGAACTCCCTTTCTCCTGCGGAGGATCACAGCCGTTTCTGGGGACCGGCCTTCGGCTCGGCCCGCCAGAGCGGGCGGTCCAACAGAAGGTCTCCGTCCAAGAATGTGTTTCTCTTAGATCGTCTGCTAAGCAGCATACATACTGGTCGGCTGGTGCACAACGGCTCTGATCGGCGTTTGACCGCCGTCACTGCGACGGGGTTCTGCCTGGCCGGGGCGTTGGGGGGCAAGCCTGACTTCCTGCGGGTGGAACGGCTGGTGGGCCCGGCTCGCAGACGACAGGACGGGCGTGTCGGCTACATCTGCGGCTCGATCGGGGTGAGGGTGGGACGGAGGCAGGTGAAGGTTCACTTGTCCGCAGTACCCCATGGCGCCCCACCTCCCCGGTGTGATCGAACGGATGTGGCACCCATCGCTGCCGGAGGGGCGTGGCGCACCAGGGTGAAGTGCGGGTGAAGTCCCTGGCGCGTGCGGGGAGGGATATCCCCATTCAGCGCGTTCTTGCAAGGAACCCCGGGCTTCAGCCCTTCATGTATGCCGGCTGCAGGAGGTGCAGCCACAAGGATGGGCAACGAAACTCGGTCCGCCGACTCGGTCGGCGGACCGTCGTACAGGGCTGGGCCGGAGTGGGCGACCCCGGCCGGGGCGGGGTGCGTGTCGTTGCGCGGGCGGCCGGGATGAGCGAGACCACGGTGCGGCGTGGGGTCGCGGAGCTGCAGCCGGAGCCGCGCCGCTGCCCGGCGGCCGGGCCAGGGTTGCGGGTGGGGGTCGCAAGCGGGCGGAGGAGCGGGAGCCAGAGCTGGTGGCGGCGTTGTTGGCGTTGGTGGAGCCGGACGAGCGGGGTGATCCGACCTCGCCGCTGCGGTGGACGACACAGTCGCTGCGGAACCTCGCCGAGGAGCTGGCCCGGCAGGGATATGCGGTCTCGGCGCCGACGGTGGGCCGGCCTCTGAAGGCCCAGGGCTTCAGCCTGCAGGTGAATGCCAAGACGCTGGAGGGTAAGCAGCACCCGGACCGCGACTACCAGTTCCGCCACATCAACCAGCAGGTCAAGGCGTTCCAGGCCGAGGGCGAGCCGGTCCAGGTCGAAGACCGCCACTTCTTCTTCTCCGGCCCGGATGTGGAGCACGCCATTCCGTACGGGATCTACGATCTGGCACGGAACACCGACTGGGTGAACGTCGGCATCGACCACGACACCTCGGTGTTCGCGGTGGAGTCCATCCGCCGCTGGTGGCGCATGCGCGGCCGGCTGGACTACCCGACCGCGACCCGGCTGCTGATCACCGCGGACGCGGGCGGCTCCAACAGCTACCGCTACCGGGTCTGGAAGAGCGCGCTGGCCGCGCTGGCCGCCGAGACCAACCTGGCCATCGCGGTGCGTGGTCAGCACCTTGTCGCGGTGACCGTTGCGCTAGGTCGTACGGGTATCGGCGTGCTCGCCGGGCACCGCGCCAATATGGACGGTGGCCTCGGCCACGATGAGGTCCTGCAGGATCCGCCGGGCCAGGACCCTGATCAACTCGATTCCGTCCGCCGTACGCAGTGACTCCATCAGCCGGAGCAAGTCATGCTGGGACAAGGCCATCGTGTCACCTCTCTCAACGAGCACCGCTACTGGGAGAGGTGCGCGATGGCCGACTTTGACCAGGGGCTACGCGGAGATCGCTGCAACACCATGTGGTGGGACACGATCGGCGGGGGAAGGTGACGGGCGGCGGCGCGGCGCTCGCCGCGATGGCGGCACGATCCGTACCCAGGCCGCCACACTGTGGTCGTCGCGTCGTCGCGTCGTCGCCTCGTCGCCGTTGGGCCGTCACGGTCGGGCGGCCCGGGCCGGTGCGCCGACGGCCCTGGGACGCTGTTCCGTCGTGACCGGTCAGATGTTGGGGCGCGCCTGCCTGCGCCGGGTGGCACGCGCCGGCTTCTTGGTGTCGGTCAGCTCCGCCCCCAGTTCTCCGGGGTTCGTCTCCTCGATCAGGGTCACTCGGCGTGCGACGGCGTACAGCGTTTCACGGAAGGCTGCCCGCGACTCCTCGGGCAGCTCGGAGAGAAGTACCTGGTCGATCTGGAGGACCTTCGTGTGCAGGGCTTCATACACCTCCTCGCCGGTGTCCGTGGAGATGATCTGCCGGCTTCTGCGGTCCGCGGGGTCCGGCTTGCGCTCGACCAGGCCCGCTTCCTCCATGTCGTCCAGCAGGTAGGTCATCATGGTCCGGTCCATGCCCATTCGATGGGCGATGAACCTTTGACTGCAGGCCTCGCCGCGGACGGCGGCAGCCAGGATGAAGTAGCCGCGAAGACCTCCGGGAAGGTCCGCGACCGTCGCTTCGATGCACCTTGCGTAGGCCCGGAAGACCACCCCGAAGGCGAAGCCGAAGTCGTCCTCGAGCATTGGCTGCACGGTCGGCGTCTCCGCTTGGCCGTCGCTTTCCTTCATTGTCATGAAGCCCTCCGACACGCTCGGTCAGCCGTGGTGAGCGACTGGGCATGGATGTGCCACTTACGTTGCATCCAGCAAAGTATAGTCTGCCTAGCAGACGATTTTGCAAAGGCTATCGTCCATGGCGACCACCTGCTCGCCTCGCGTGGGATCGCACCCCGTTTCGTCTGACCGCCCCTCCCCGTCGGGCGGCGGCCCGACGCCGCTGGCCGTGACGACCGGCATCGCGGGCCGAGGAAGGTCCGATCTTGTGGATGAGTCCGCTGTCGGCCCATCTGGAGAGTTGCCGATACATCGTGTCCAGCCGGATGTCGCCGAAGCGGGCGGCGATCTCTGCGACTCTCCACAGGCGGGTCGGATCGTCCTGGAGGAGGGCGAGAATGCGGTGCCGACGGCGCTGAGCTGGGACGGAGTGCCGGTCGTCGCGGGAGGCTGTGGGCAGGGGCGGCTGTTCGGGACCTGGAGTGAGGACGATGACGCCGAGGTCGGTGATGGTGCGGCTCCGGTCGGGACGTCCGTCGTCGCGTCGCTCGCTGTAGCGGGACATTGGGGACTTGACCTTGCGGGCGCTGGTCCGGTGACGGCGGGCGGGGGAACCGGTCCTCAGGTACAAGCTGTCTTGGTCGACTGCTTGTACCAACGAGCTCCGTTGCTTCACGTCATAGATCCTTCAACGCCCTTGCACGACCTGCAAGTTCGTTAACTTCCCGGCCTTGGGGGAAACCCCCGGAAACGAGCCCCCGGCTCTGCGGAACTGGCATGCAACATAACGACGATGGCCAAGGATTGTCCGAGCCGGTCTGTTGTCAGGCCACCTGCGAGCTCGCAACCAACCCTCGCGCTCAGGTGGCGTGTGACTCACCGGCGACTCCCTTCGTCGCGGTACATCCAGGTCTGCTGCGGCAGAGCCCCTACCGTGATCATCGCCACCTGCGGTGGGCTCTTTGAGCGTCGCGGGCGAGGTGTACGCATTCACTGCGGCAGCACCTGAAGGGCGGGGCCGACGTGGCGATCGAAACCGGTGACCGAACTCGGGGGCGGGGGCGCGCTGACACCGAGGCGCCTGCGGTTACCTGTTCCCTTTTACCGCCGGCGCACCGCCCTGGTCGGCCACGACCGTGACACGGGGAACATCGGTACAGCGGTAGAGAGCGGCTGGGCGGTGTCCGCATGGATGCCGCCCAGCCCCGCGAGGTCGCCGGCTTCGCTTTGCGTGGGTCAGGGCTCGATCCGCAGGTCCTCGATGAGGCCGTCGCCGAGACTGAAGCGGAAGTGGAGGTCGACCACACCGCCCGGGAAGTCGCCCTCCACGCGGTGGGTGGTGACGTAGTGGTCCGCATCGGCCTTCTGCGCGCCGATGAGTTCGATCGTGTACGTGTACTCGCCGGCAGAGCGGGTCATCCAGGCTTCGATCGCCGTGGCTCCCTGATGGGTCTTGCCCTCGTCGGTCACGGTGGCGTCCGGGCGGAGGAAGCTGAGTGCCGTGGCGGCGTCGTGGACGCGGTGGGCCTTCAGAAAGCCGGTGATGGCCTCGGGTAGGGCCTCGGGAGCGATGGTCTGGGGCTGGTCGGTCGACATGAGGGCTCCTAGGGATGGGGGATTAGAGGGTAGGGATGGTGCCGCCGTCGAGGACGTGCTCGGCGCCGACGATGCCGGAGGCGCGGTTGGAGACGAGGAAGGCGACGAATTCGGCAACTTCCTCGGGGCGGGCGGGACGGCCCAGCGGGATTCCGCCGAGGGAGTCCATGAGCTGCTTCAGTGCCGCTTCGTGAGTGGTGCCGGCGTTCTGCGCGATGCGGGCGACGAACTGGTCGGCGGCGGTGGTCTGGACGAGACCGGGGCTGACGGAGTTGACGCGGATGCCGAGCGGGGCGACCTCGTTGGCCAGGCCCTTGCTGTAGGTGGTCAGTGCGGCTTTGGCGGCGGCGTAGGCGAGGGTGCCGTCCCTTAGCGGCATGCGGAGCTGGATCGAGGAGACGTGCACGATGGCGCCACGTCCGGCTTCGGTCATGGCGGGCAGCAGGCCGCGGTCCAGGCGGACGGCGGCGAGGAGGCTGAGTTTGAGCTCGATGGAGCGGCCAGGTCCGCGGTGATGATGTCCGAGGCGGCTATGCCGTCCGGGTGGCTGCGCGCGGTGACCAGCACGGTGGCGCCGGCCTGTGACAGGTGCCGGGTGACGGCCGCACCGGCGCCTTTCGTGCCGCCGGTGACCAGGGCGCGTCGGCCCTTAAGGGAGTCGCCGGTTTCGCCGAGGGGGGTGGCCATGACGTGTTCCGTTCCCGGGTGCGGGCTCGGGAGGGGGCGCACCCGTCGTTACTGCTAAAATAGAAGCCAGTAGCTTCGACTTTAGCAGTAACTCTGCGGAGGTGGTCAACTTGGCAAGCCGGATCAGGGCGGAAGACTTCGAATGCCCGCTGTCCACGACCGTGCAGCACGTCGGCGAATGGTGGACGCTGCTGCTCCTCCATGACGCCTTCGACGGGTACACGCGCTTCGATCAGTTCCAGGAGAACCTCGGCATCTCCACCAGCATGCTCACCGCGCGCCTCAAGACGCTGGTCGCGGACGGCCTGCTGGAGCGCCGTCCCTACCAGACCAATCCCGTCCGCAACGAGTACGTCCTGACCGACCTGGGACGCTCCCTGCGCCCCGTGATCATCACGTTGGCGGCGTGGGGCAACTCCCGCCTCACCCCCGAGCAGCGCAGCATGATCCTGATCGACACCACAAGCGGCGAAGAGGTCGAACCCGTGGTCGTCGATGCCACAACGGGCCGCCGCCTCGACGACAGCCATGCCTACGTGTTCGCCGCCGGCCCCGCCGCCGGCCCCGCCATGCGGGCCCGCTACCCCCGCAGCGGCGAGACCACCGCTGACGAACCCGCCCGCACCAGCTGACGCACACGCCACCCCGCCGGCGAGCCGCACCCGCTCGACCCGCCCTTCCCCGGAGGATCCGTGCCCACCGCCGACGAACTGATCAGCCCCGACACCATCCGCGGTCTGACGGCCGTCCTGCGCAGCACGTCCCCCACCGCCTCCCGCTGGCGCACCGTGGCCGGCAGCGCGGCCACCCTCGGCCCGCTCTCCCTCAGCCAGCGGGCCCGTGCGGTCGGCGAGGCCCTCCTGGCCGACACCGGCCACAACTACACCCACCTCGCCCACGCGACGCGCGCGACCCTCACCAGCGACGACCTCACCGGCTGGATGGTCTGGCCGCTCACCGAGGCCGTCGCCTCCGCTGCCACCGCATCCTCCTCCGACGCGGACTTCGACGACGGACTCGACCTCCTCGCCCAGCTCACCCCCCGTCTCACCGCAGAATTCGCGCTGCGAACCTTCCTCAACGCCGACCTGTCCAGAACGCTGGCCGCCGCAGCAGCCTGGACCGCCTCCCCCGACGCCGCGGTGCGCCGGCTGGCCAGCGAAGGCACCCGCCCCAAACTGCCCTGGGCCCGCCAGGTCCCCGAGCTGACCCGCAACCCCGCCGCCACCCTCTCTCTGCTGGACCGGCTGCACACCGACACCTCCGACACCGTGCGCCGCTCGGTCGCCAACCACCTCAACGACATCTCCCGCCTCGACCCCGATCTCGCCACCGCCCAGGCTGCCCGCTGGGCGAGCGGCGCCGCACCGACCAGCCCCGCGCTGATCCGCCACGCCATGCGCACCCTCGTGAAACAGGGCAACCCCACCGCGCTGGAACTGGTCGGCTTCCATGGCGACCGCACCGATCTCACGGTGGAAGGCCCCCTCTTGGAGCGAACCGGCATCCCCCTGGGCGGCACAGTCGACTTCACCGCCCGCATCACCAACATCTCGGACAAGCCGGTCACCCTGGCCATCGACTACGTCGTCCACCATCTGAAGGCCAACGGCAAACAGACCCCCAAGGTCTTCAAACTCGCCAAGCGCGCCCTGTCCCCCGGCGAGACGACCGAACTGGGGCGCAGCCACGCCTTCCGCACCATCAGCACACGCCGCTACTACCCCGGCACCCATGCCATCCAGCTCCAGGTCAACGGACACCCCTACGACAAGGTGTCCTTCAATCTCGTCTTTGCTGAATAGTCTCCGCGTCTGGATAGTCCCCGCGTCCATCAGGGGGCAGGACCCGCAGACCCGCGGCCTGCCCGAATCGGACCGGGAACGCCGTCCTGTCCGCTGCTACGCGGATCCGTCGTCCTCGACGAGGTGACCGGCTGTCAGGGGCGGTACATGGCTGAGCGGGTCATCCACGATCGGAGCGATGAGACCGACGTCCGCAGACTGCTCACTCCTCGCCTCCGTCGTCGTCCTCGTCCAGGTCTGGAGCGTCCGGATCCCAAGGACCGCAGCGTGCCGTCGGCCGGTGGAGGCGCGGAAGCTGTAGCGGCCGAGCAGGTACGGGCTGCGGTGCTTCGACTCCGCGTGGCCGGGCGGCTCCGCTTCGCAGAGCAGGGGGGCGCGTTTCGGTCCATGCGCTGCCGGGGCCTTCAGCACGTGCTGGCGGACCCGCCGGTGATCATGCCGACCGAGTAGGACCGCATCATGGCGTACCGCCATCGCCGCGACCAGTTCAGGACGCCGGTCCTCCCTGGGCGCCGGGTGGAGAGCTCGCTGACGATCCGACTGATCGCGGGGCGGTCACGCTGGCTGATGCGTGGTCGCGTGTCAGTCGGCGGAGGCTTCCTCCTCCAGGTTGCCGAGCACGGCTTCCGACAGGTCCGCCAGGGCGTCGAGCTGCCGGGGGCTGGCGAAGTCGAGGAAGACGCGGCGCACGTAGTCGATGTGCAGGGGGATGGCCTTGGCGATGACCTCGCGCCCGTCCTCGGTGAGTGCTACGTGACTGCCGCGGATGTCCTCGGCGCAGGCACGGCGCTCGACGAGCCCGCGCGAGATCATCCGTGAGACCTGGTGGGTAACGCGGGTCTTCTCCCATCGCAGGAGTTCCCGCAGCTCGAACATGCGCAGGGAGCCGCCGGGTTGCAGGGACAGACCGCTGAGGATGGCGTAGTCCGTCAGTGACAGGCCGGTGTCGCGCAGCAACTGCCGGTTCATGTGCCGGCGGAGGTCCTCCTGCATGGTGAGGAACCCCCACCACGCGCGCCGCTCGCGTTCGTTCAACTGCCGAAACTCGCTCACCCGGCCAGGTTACCAACCTCGGTGACTCGTCTCCCTTCGAGACGTCGGCGTCGCGTGCGCCACACTCCTAAAAGTGGAGCTTGCTTTCCAAA
Organism: Streptomyces sp. NRRL F-5123; assembly: GCF_000721495.1. Classification (GTDB taxonomy): domain Bacteria; phylum Actinomycetota; class Actinomycetes; order Streptomycetales; family Streptomycetaceae; genus Actinacidiphila. Next base: position 43,003 of record NZ_JOHY01000008.1, on the reverse strand, counting down.
TAAGGGTGATGCATCATCCATCTCGGAGGGGTGATGTGTCACCCACAACGCACGAGGAATGGAGCATGTCATGGGACGGACCTGGCTTGTTACCGGCGCAGCCTCGGGGCTCGGCCGCGAGATTGCCAGGGCCGCACTCGGCGACGGTGACACCGTCGTGCTGGCGGACCGCCGCACTCAGGGGGCGCAGGAACTCGTCGCGGCCTACCCGGACCGGACCCTGCCGCAGGAACTGGACGTGACCGACTCGGCGCGGATCGATGAGGTCGTCGGCGAGGTGATCGCCCGGTACGGGCGGATCGACGTTCTCGTCAACGCCGCGGGCCGGGGCCACATCGGCGCGGTTGAGGAGACCACCGAGGAGCAGCTGCGGTCCCTGATGGAGCTGCACCTCTTCGGCCCGGTCGCGCTGACCCGGGCGGTCCTGCCGCACATGCGCAAGCGGCGCAGCGGCGCAGCGGCGCAGCGGCGCAGCGGCGCCATCATCCAGGTCAGCAGCCTGGCCGGGCAGACCTCCGTCCCCGGCATGTCGGCCTACTCCGCCGGCAAGTTCGGTCTGGAAGGTCTCTCGGTCGCCCCGGCCCAGGAGGTCGCTCCGCTGGGCATCAAGGTGCTGATCGCCCAGCCGGGTGCGATGCGCACCTGCTGCGCCGGAGCCGCGATGAGCGAATCCGAGCACATCGCCGACTACGAGGGCACCGTGGGCGAGCTGCGTGCCACGTGGAGGAAGTCACGGGTCAGCAGAAGGGCGACCCGGCGAAGATCGCCTCCGTCCTCCTGGCCGCTCTGGCCGCCGACAACACCCCGCTGCGGCTGGCGCTCGGCAACGACGCGCTGGACCGCCTCACCGCCGTGGCCGAGGAGACGGAGAAGGAGCGCGCCCTCTGGACATCCGTCAGCCGCAGCACCGATTTCGAGACCTGAGCCCTATCACCCTGCCGGCCGGATGCAGCCGGCGTACCGACGGACACCCCGCACGACGGGATGGAAAGGAGCTCGCAATGGGGCGAGTGGAGAACAAGACAGCACTGGTCACGGGCGGTGCGATGGGGATGGGGGCCGCTACGGTCCGTCGGCTCGCCGCCGAGGGCGCCAACGTGGTCATCGCCGACGTGAGCATGGAGGCCGCGCAGGTCCTGGCGAAGGAGGTCGGACCGTCCGTCGTCGTCGAACGACTCGACGTACGGTCGGAGCAGCAGTGGGCCGACGTCGTCCGGCGCGCGGAGGAACGCTTCGGGTCCGTGGACATCCTCGTCAACAACGCGGGCATAGCCGATACGGCTCCGCTGGAGGAATGGGACACGGCGCGGGTGCAGCGCGTCCTGGACGTGAACCTGATCGGTGTCTTCAACGGCATCCAGGCCGTCGTCCCGGCGATGAAGCGCGCCGGCGGCGGCTCGATCGTCAACATGGGTTCCGTCGGCGGCCTCCAGGGACTGCCGGGGATGTCCGGATACGTCGTCTCCAAATGGGGCGTGCGCGGACTGACCAAGGCGGCCGCCCTGGAACTGGGCGCGTACGGCATCCGGGTCAACGCGGTGCACCCGGGCCAGATCCACACCCCCATGACCCAGGGCATCCCGTTCGACACCGACAGCATCGCCCTCGGGCGGGTCGGTGAACCGGACGACATCGCCGGCATCGTCCTGTTCTTCGCCGGCGACGACTCCCGGTTCGTCACCGGGACCGAAGTGGCCGGCGACGGCGGTCAGAGCGCTGGCGCGGCCAACTACCAGGGCCTGCCGGACTGACAGGCCCCGCAGGCACCCCGATCAGCCGCACCGTCTGCTCGAGCCTGCCATCTGAGCAGGCGGTGCCGGCTCGGCGCCCTCGGGCGACCCCTTGCCATCCCCCGAGCCCGCGGGCGCACCTCTTGCACGTCCACATCCCGAACCGGCGCGGCACCGGGCCTCAGTAGCCCGTGCCCCGCCGCGAGAACACGAGAACCACCAGAACCAGGAGAACCACCATCATGACCACCCCCGTCCGCCTCGCCGTCATCTACTACTCCTCGACCGGCTTCTCCGCCGAGATCGCCAGGCTCATCGGTGAAGCAGCGGAGAAGGCGGGCGCCGAAGTGCGTCTGCGCAAGGCCGCCGAGCTGGCTCCGGAAGCGGCCGTCGCCTCCAACGAGGCATGGGCCGCGCACGCTGCCGCCAGCGCCGACATCCCCGAGGCCACGCCGGCCGACGCCGAGTGGGCCGACGCGATCATCTTTGGTACGCCCACGCGGTTCGGCAACATCTCTTCCCAGCTCAAGCAGTTCGTCGACACCCTCGGCGGCCTGTGGATGCAGGGCAAGCTCTCGGACAAGGTCTACAGCGGCTTCGTGACCACCGCCACCGCCCACGGCGGCCAGGAGTCCACCCTGCTCGCCCTGTACAACTCGATCCACCACTTCGGCGGCCTCATCGTGTCCCCCGGCTACACCGACCCGGTGAAGTTCGTCGACGGCAACCCGTACGGCACCTCCCACGTCGACGCCCAGGGCAGCAACCCGATAGGCGACCAGACCCGCAACGCCGCGCGCCACCAGGCGGAGCGCGTGGTCCGGATCGCGGCGGGGCTGAAGCGAGGCCTGGCTGACTGAGGCGCCATCCTGGGGGTGGTCGGCCCCGACACCGGATGCAGCCGGCACCGGCTGCATCCGGTGGGGCCACGGATCACAGCGGCGAAGGCCGCCCGATCGCCGGGCCGGCGCCGGCCACCGCCTCACGGTCGCGTCAGTGCGTGGGACGCGGGCAGCGGACGCGAACTGCCCGCCGTGGCACGGGATCAGGCTGTGCCCACCGGCCGCCGAAGCGCCCGCCCCCGCCCGCTCACCCCCGCAACAGCCCGCTCAACCCCGTCCATGCCCGCAGGGCATGGACGATCCCCTCGGCTGAGAATCGACCTAAGGAACGGAACGCGATGTCTGACTACGGTCACGAGCTGTCGTTCGGCTCGTTCATCACCCCGAGCGCGCACGACCCGGCACGAGCCGTGGCGCTGGCGGAACTGACGGAGGCGGCCCACCTGGACATCGCCTCCTTCCAGGACCACCCGTACAACCCCGACCTCCTCGACACCCACACACTGCTGACCTGGGTCGCGGCCAGGACCAAGCGCATCCGTGTCTCGGCGAACGTCACCAACCTCCCCCTGCGTCCCCCGCCCATGCTCGGCCGGGCCGCGGCGAGCCTCGACGTCCTCTCCCAGGGCCGCTTCGAACTCGGGCTGGGCGCGGGCGCCTTCCCCCACGCCGTACACGGCATGGGCGGCCCGCGTCTGACGCCGGGCGAGGCACTGGGCGCCCTCGACGAGGCGATCGACATCATCCGCGGCGTCTGGGAGACCGACGAACCCGGGTCCCTGCGCTTCGCGGGCGAGCACTACTCGGTGCCCTCGATGAAGCGCGGTCCGCGCCCGGCCCACGACATCAGTATCTGGGTGGGGTCCTACAAGCCGCGGATGCTGCGGCTGACGGGGCGCAAGGGCGACGGCTGGCTGCCCACGCTCGAATACCTCCAGAGCCCCGGCATGGCCGAGGCAATCAAGATCATTGACGAGGCGGCCCTCGAAGCGGGACGCAAGCCCGCGGACATCCGCCGCCTGCTGAACCTTCTGGACGTGGACTTCTCCGCCACCAGCCGCGGTCATCTCCACGGGCCGCCGGAGCAGTGGGTCGAGGAGTTGCTCCCCCTGGTCCTCGACCACGGGTTCTCGGCGTTCCTCATCGGTGGTGACAACCCCAGGCTGATCCGTACCTTCGGCGAGGAGGTGGGCCCCGCGCTGCGTGAGGCCGTGGCGCGGGAGCGCGCGGCGACCGACGCACCCGCCGAGGCGCGACGCGCGGCGGTCGTGCTGGCCAAACGGCACGCGTCCCTCGACTACGACAGCGTCCCGCCGTCACTCGCCGCGAAGGTCGTGGAGCCGGGCGACGCCGCCTATGAGGAAGTACGGCACACCTACATCCGCACCGGTTCGCCGGCGCTGGTCATCCAGGCCGCGAACGCCGACGACGTGGTGGACGCCCTGGCCTACGCGCGCGGCCAGGGCGTCGAGGTATCAGTGCGCAGCGGCGGTCACGGCATCAGCGGCCGGTCGACCAACGACGGCGGCATCGTCATCGACCTGTCGAAGATGAACTCCGTCGAGGTGATCGACCCCGCCACCCGGCGGGTCCGTATCGAGCCGGGTGCACGCTGGGGGGACGTCGCCGCCGCGCTCGCCCCGCACGGTCTGGCCGTCAGCTCGGGGGACTACGGTGACGTCGGGGTCGGTGGGCTGGCGACGGCCGGCGGACTCGGCTTCCTAGCGCGCCGGTACGGCCTGACCATCGACCACATCACCGCCGCCGAGATCGTCGTCGCCGACGGCCGCAGGCTCCGTGTCGACGCCGATCACCATGCCGATCTGTTCTGGGCGATCCGCGGTGCGGGAGGCAACTTCGGCATCGTCACGGCGTTCGAACTGCAGGCAGAGCAGGTCGGGGAGGTCGTCTCCGCCACGATCACCGTGGACGCGACCGACACGGCGGTCTTCCTCACCCGCTGGGGCCGGCTCGTCGAGGACGCCCCCCGGGAGCTCACCAGCTTCCTCTCACTGTTCCCGGCGCGGCGAGGCCGCCAGGTGACCGGGCAGATCACCGTGGTGTACGCGAGTGATGACGTCCAGGGCGCCCAGGACGCCCTGACCCCGTTCCTGATCGCGGCCCCCGTGCTCGACCAGCAGGCTCAGCTCGCCCCGTATCACGCGCTCATCGTTCCGCCCCGGAACCGGCATCAGGGCCAGGGCCTGGAGGACACGCACAGCGGACTGCTCGAACACCTCACTCCGCAGGTCGCGGCGGCCATCGAAGAGATGATCAAGTCCGGCGACGTCCTGATCATGCAGTTCCGTTCCATGGGCGGCGCTGTGCACGACGTCTCCAAGGACGCCATGGCCTGGTCGCACCGCACCCAGCAGTTCTCCGTCATCGCGAGCACGGCCCCCGCGTACGCCTCCCGCCTGGACGACCAGTGGGAACGGCTGCGCCCATTCCTCGACGGCATTTACCTGAGCTTCGAGTCGAGCACCGACCCCGCCCGGCTGCTCGACGCCTTCCCGGAGCCGACCCTGACCCGCCTGCGCGCTCTGAAGGCCGCCTGGGACCCGGACGGGGTGTTCAACCGCAACTTCAACCTCGCCGCGACGGCGGCCCCCAGCGCCATGACGCGAGCCGGTCAGGCGACCTGAAGGCTGACGTTCGAGCCCGGCGCGCAGGGACGTGCCGGTCTCCGTGCGGCCGGACGGGGAGCGGCCCCGACTCCGTCGGCACCCGCCTGCGCGAAGACCCGGGAATCGCACCCACCGTCCGGCCGGACGAAGATCGCTGTTTGACAATTGGATAGCCCATACCGCTTGATATGGAGGACGTGTGGACCCCGACGACAGCACCGGCCCACCCGGCGAACGCACGCAGCCCCTGCGGCGCGACGCCGCGCGCAACCGCGAACGCATTCTGTCCGCCGCGTGCACCGTCTTCGCCCGCGAGGGGCTCAGCGCCTCGATGGCCTCCGTCGCCCGCGAGGCGGGCGTCGGGATCGCGACTCTCTTCCGCCGCTTCCCCACCCAAGGCGACCTGATCGACGCGGTGTTCGCCGAGCGCATGAACGCCTACAGCCAGTTGGCGGAGAAGGCCCTCGCCGACCCCGACCCCTGGCACGGCTTCACGACCTACGTCGAGTCCGTCTGCGCCATGCAGGCCGCCGACCGAGGCTTCGCCGACGTTCTCACGATGACCTTCCCCCAGGCCAAGGGCGTGGAGCAGGCCCGTATGAGCGCCTACCGGGGATACGTGACGCTCACCCAGCGCGCTAAGGCCACCGGCCGGCTGCGCCCGGACTTCGCCCACCAGGATCTGGTCATCCTGCTCACCGCCAACGCGGGTGTCATCGCGGCCACCCACCAGACCGCGCCCGACGCCTGGCGTCGCCTCGTCGCCTACATGATGCAGGCGTTCGAGAACCCCGACGGCGAGCGCCCCGGCAACCGCCTCCCGAAGCCTCCCAGCGTCAAGGCGCTCGATCAGGCGATGTACCGCAACGCCCCGGGCGCCGACCGCCACTGACACCCACCGGCCTCCACCGGGCAGGGCCGGCGTGCGCCGGCCTGCCCGCCGCTGCCTGTTCTCCCGTCCGTGCCGCGGGTGTCGGGGCGGTGTGCGCCCCGCGGGCATGAGACCGCGCACCACGCCGTGCACGCGCGTCGGGTGTGGTCCCGTGCGCACGGCCCACCGCAACGCCCAGCCCCTGTCGCGCGGGGCCATCCCTGGTGTTCCGACCCCGCGTTGTGATGTGCGTCTCGATCGAGATATATGGAGCGGCCTTCCCGTTTGATGGATGGAAAGGCGTACCAGGCGCGTCCTCGAACCTGGTGACGAACTCGTGGTCGATAGGAGACCGCTGTGAAACCTGCCGCGTACGCGCCGGCAGACATCCCGTCGGCGCACCCGTCCCCGCGGCCCGACCCCGGTGTCACGGACCGGCAGACGGAGACCGAGGCGGAACCAGCGGGCTGCCGGCGCGGGGCAACCGCCGTGGTGAAGTTCCACCCTCACCCGAGCATGAACGCGCGGACCAACGCTACGTGCACCCATCTGCCATCCAGCGCGGATCCAGCGCGCGGTACGACGACGGGGCCGACGTGAATTCACGCCGACCCCACCTGACCTGCAAGTTTGTGAAACAGCGCCACCTAGGTTACAGGCACCCGCTACACGTTGAAGCGGAACATTGACCCCAGGGCTGCCACCTGCGCAAACAGGGCCACCGGTGTACGCATCCAGCGCCGATCCAGCACTGCAGCTTCATCCAGCCGACTGACGGCACCTGACTGCCGAGCAAGCCAGCCCGGCGGTACCCGATTGTGTGTTTTGTGCGGCAGACCCAGTCCCCCGAGTGGCGTGTCTGTCGGACCGAGGCACGGGGCTGGGGGCTCGGCGTTCAGGTGGGTGGCGCACGCGGGTGCCTCGGTCAGGCTCGAGGCACCCACAGCGTCGGTACCGTCTCGCAATCGTCGCGGAGCTGCGCGGGCTCCTGCCGGGGCTCGGACACCCGCTCGGCGCCCCCTGCGGGTGGGCCACTGCCGCCGAGACCGGCGACGGTGGCCCTACACGTCCACCACCGTTACCGTCAGCTACTGCCGTCAGGCGCCCCATTAGCGGCTACTGTCATGTAGGCCGTTGCGTTCGCATAGTCGAGCGTCTCGGACGAAAGATGGACCGTCTGTCCAGTCGCCTCAGAAATCACTCGCATAAATTCCACAACGTCTGCAACGTCTTTCTCCGTGTGAATACTTCGGGGGTCGCCTTGAAAGTCAATGAGTGTTGATGAATAGAACTGAGTAGTCCAGGACTGCCGACCCACTTGGACCGACAGGAGGTAGTCAACGTTATCGCCCTCATTGAACATTTCGGGATTTAGATCGACCGGCACATCCGAGTCGAAATGCTTCATTCCGAGGATGAAACCACCCACAGCGAGCCCTTCGATTGCAGCGACCCATTGCTCATACGAAGCCGAAGTCACGAACACTTCGATCAGGCTATCTTCCTGCATCTTCAGGAACTGCAGGAGGTTCAAATACTCTGCATGTGTCACGGTGCGCCCATTCGGATGTTCGCATGATCCAGGAATCCAATGAATTCATCGGTGTCGGCATCCCACGCCGCACCCACGTCAGGGAGAAGGTAGCGTACGACATTGCGACCCTCAGGGTTCGTGTATCTCTGAACTGCGGACTTGGGATTCGTAAGCAAGTCGTTTACGAGATAATCCGACATGTCGACCCGATCTTTTCCAGAGTTGAGCTTGATCAGGCTTGTTCCTGGACGGTTCATGTGCTTCTGGTAGGCGCGAGAAGCTGCGCTGTCACCAGCTTTTCCATTGAGTGGATCGGTTGCGCTCCTGCTTAGATCATCGACGCTACTACAGTTGTGAACGAGGACCGGCGTGGCTCCTGCCAACACATAGTAGGTGTGTGCCGTCTCAACCGTGAGGTTGTATGTGACCATACGAGCCGCATAGGGGCGCAACGCGACGATGAGCGCGGTGGCGCCGTCACTGGTCTGGAGCAGGTGTCCTACGTGGAGCTGGCTGGCTTGCGTCCATGAGTGGGAGGTCGCGTCCCAGTACAGGTGGTGCGCCGTGCCGACGATTGACTTCGGGCCGCCTTCCGTGGCGACGGTCACGTTGACGTAGTCTCGGTCATTGAACGTGACGTGCGTGCCGGTGACGGTGTGGGCCTGGTCCTTCGTCCCGCCTTCGACTCCGGGTGAGGAATCGGCGACCGTGTCACCTGGCTTCACCTGGCTGATGGGGCGACTCTTGCCGTCGGGCATGAGGACTGGTGTGTCTCCTGCGAAGCTGTTGCATCCCGAGAACACACTAAGATTCACTTCGCTGTTTTGTGAATCGTAATGTGCGACAGCAAATGTTTCCGGTAGGCCCGCACTCCCCTTGCCACTCCATCCTTGGGCTGCACCGGTCGCATACACGAGAGCGCCACCGAAACCCTTACCGCACCCATCAAGTGAGAACTCGCACTCGGAGAACATCAGGCCGGCGGTGAAGTCGTCCGTGTTCTCCATTTGTGCGAGGTGGAGAGCGTCAACGATCGTCTGGTTACACAACCCCTTGTCGTGTGCGCACACGTCTTCCCAGAGAAGGACGTCTTCCCAGGCCGTAATGGACTCGCCAGGTTTCAGCCACCCGTAGTGCTTACGGTATTCGGCGTCGTAGTCCTTGGCGATTCGATGCAGGAGTTTGGTGTCTCCTTGAACCAGAACAGTCGGGCTGACCGCAGTGTAGAGCGGGATCGTGGGGGTGATGCCGGATCCCAGACCGGCGCCGGTGCCGGGCGTTGTTGATACGGCTGCCGGGCCCTGGATCCAGCCGCCTTCGTTGGGGCAGGGAGCGCCCTGGACCCAGCCGCCGCCGCACAGTCCTGTGGGGTCGGATTGGCCGACGGGGTTGTTGGCTGTGTAGGTGTAGCCGTTGAGGGTTTCGGGGGCGGAGTCGATGAAGAGGGGGTCGAGGCTGATGAAGTTGCCGGTGCCTGGGTCGTATTCGCGGGCGCCGATGGTGGTGAGGCCGGTGGTGGTGTCGGTGGGCTTGTTGAGGAAGCCGCGGTCGTCGAGCCAGGTGGTGGAGGTGCCGCGGGGGGCGCCGTAGGGGGTGAATTGGCGCCAGGTGGGGGTTTGGGCGGTGTTGTCGAGGTAGAGGCCGCTGGTGCCGTGGGGGTCGCTGATCTCGAAGTTGTAGTGGGTGGTGGTGCCGGTGCGGACGACGGTGCCGCCGCCGGGGAGAGCGATGTAGCGGACGGCTGTTGTGGTGTTGGTGGTGGTGTTCAGGGTGATCTGCTGGCCGGGCAGGTAGAGGGTCTTGCTGGTGGGGTCGGCCTTGATCAGCAGGTTGCCGTCGGCGTCGTAGATGTAGGAGACGCCTGCATCCGGGGTGGTGACAGCGGTGAGTTTCCCTGCGTTGTTCCAGGTCAGGGACTGGCTGCCCTGGTCGGGGGTGTTGCGGGTGATCATGTTGCCGTCGGCGTCGTAGGCGTAGGAGCTGCCGCTGGTGCTCGTACCCGTGGCGGCGGTCTCGCTGGTGAGGGTGTGGGGCTGGCCCTTGCCGTTGCCGTCGTAGGCGTAGTGGGTGGTGGTGTCGGCGCCGCCGGTGGTGGAGTGTTCGGTCTGGGTGTCGCGTTCGCTGCCGGCCGTGAACATCCAGCTGGTCCAGTAGGCGCTGGCCGCGCCGAGCGGGTCGCCGACCATGGAGGAGTTGGTCGCGGTGGGTTCGGTGGCGCAGTCGTCTGTGGCGGTCCAGGCCGTGTCGAGGCGGTCGAGGGTGTCGTAGCCGTAGCACTGGGTCTCGGCAGTGGTGCTGGAACCGAGGCGGGTGGACACCTGCTGGGTGATGTTGCCAGCGGCGTCGTAGGTGTAGCTCTGCTCGTCGACCTTGGCCTTGGTGACGCTGCGGGTGACCAGTTGGTCGGTCAGTGCGCCGGTGTGGTCGTCGTAGGTGTTGGTGATGTAGGCGAGATTGTCTCCGGTGCCGAGCTCTTCCTGGAGGACCTGGCCGTAGGCGTTGTAGGTGGTGTCCTGCGCGTAGCCGTAGTCGATAGTGCCGAGCCCGTTGGGCAAGTCAAGGGCGGTGGCGTGGGTGTGGGTGACGATCTCGTTGGGGAGGCCGCTGCCCAGCGGGTAGTTGTCCGTGTCGGGCAGGCCGGTGGTGGGGGTGTAGGTGTGCTTGAAGGTGTAGGACTTGCCGAGTTGCGTGCCCTGTGCGGCCGACGGGATGGTGACGGTCTCGCCGAGTGATTCGCCGAAGACGTTGAAGCCCAGTGCTTGGGTTTTGTAGGCGTAGCCGCCGGTGTAGGAGGTGGCGGTGGTCAGGTGCCCGATCGCGTTGGTCACGCCGCTGACGCCGTTGGCGTTGTCGTACACCCACGAGGCCGTCTCGTTGTCCGCGGACTGGCTCGCGGTGGCCGCGGCGTACTGGGCGGTCTTCCGGTTGAAGGCGTCGTAGGTGGTGGAGGTGTACGTGCTGCGGGCGTCCTCAGTCTGGGTGAGGTTGCCGTTGGCGTCGTACCACATGCTGCTTTTGCCGGCGTCGGGGTCGGTCTTGGAGTCGATCTGGCCCAGGAGGTTGTAGGTGGAGGTCCAGGTGCTGCCGGCGCTGGTGGTGGTGTTCTTCTGGCCGTGGCCGTCGTAGCCGTAGGCGGTGGTGTTGCGGGCGCCGCCGGTGACGTACCAGGTCCCGTTGAAGGTATCGGACGGCTTGGTGAGGGTGGGCGCGGAGGTGTACTCCTCCAGGGCGGTGGTGCGGCCGAGCGGGTCGGTGACGGTGGCCTTGGTGACGCCGCCATCCGGCGGGATGACCGTGGTGGTGTCGCCGTTGTAGACGGTGGTGGTCTCCTGCTTGGTGACCGAGTACTTCTCAGAGTCCGCGACGACGACTCGGCCGAGCCCGTCGTAGGTGTTCCGCACCTGACTGGGGATCTTCGAGTCCTCGAAGGAGGCCACCTGGAGCGCCGGCAGATGGTCAGGATCCCAATAGGCGTTGTTCGTCTTGCGGACCCAGCCGTGGGAGTCGTAGAACGACTCCGTGATCAGCCGGCCGCCCTGGGGGGTGGGAGCCTGGCTCTGGCGCGTGCGCCCGAGGGAGTCGTAGACGGTCAGCGACGTCACGTAGCCCTGGGAGTCATTGAGCCGTTGCGCCGTGCTTCCGGACACTCCGGACGCTGTGATGGTGTAGCTGTACAGGTAGTTGGCCGGGGCTGTGGTGGGGCGGGAGGTCAGCCACAGTGCGGTGACCCGGCCGAGCGCGTCGTACTGGCTGGTGGTGACCACACCGTTGGTATCCGTGGTCGACAACACTTCGCCGCGGGCGGGGGCGTCGGTCTGGACGACCTGATGGGACGCGGGGTCGGTAACGGTGTGGCTCGTGGTCAGGCCGAGGCTGTTGACGGTGTAGGCGATGGTGGTCTTGTTGCCGTTGCCGTCGTAGGAGTCGTGCTGGCGGCCATAGATGTCGTAGGTCTTGCGCTGGGCGGTCTGCCAGGTGAAGGCTCCGGCCGCGTAGCCGGAGGCCTGGCGGACCATGGTGACGTCGCCCGTGGTGGGGGCGGTGGTCTGCGGGAAGGTGGTGGCGAAGGCGGTGTCGTCGTAGAAGGTGCGGGTCGCGGAGACCACCTGGTCGGGGCGGTTGACCGAGGCAGGCGCGCCGAGGGTGTTGAGGGTCTTCGGGACGGTGGCGACGGTGCCTTCGGTGAAGCCGGAGCAGGCGACCGTGTCGGTCTCCTGGGAGGCGACGAGTCCGGCGAGGTTGGTGGAGGTGTTGGCGGGCGCGTAGGTGGTGGCGGCGCAGCGGTCGTAGGCGGTGTTCACCGGGACGGTGTGGCTGTAGCTGTAGGTGAGTTCGCCGAAGGTGGTGTGTGCCGGGTCGTCGTCGTAGGTGTTGTCGGTCTCGGTGTAGCGCCACTTCGTGGTGCCGCCGTCGGTAAGGGCCTGGCGGCTCCATCCCTCGGCGAGTTTGACGGTGTTGGCGGTCAGGTCCGGCAGGCCGGTGCGGGTGCGGGTGGCCAGTGCCGGGGAGACCCAGTAGGAGCTGATCGAGGAGTGGTCGATGGTCCCGCCGGCGCCGGTGTAGGCGGTCTGCTCCAGGGCGTTGCCGGCGAGCTGGTCGGTGTCGCGGTGGACGCCGCCCTGGGAGTCGGTGAGCGTGACCGAGCGGGTCGAGGATGCGGACAGCCAGTCGCCGTCCATGCCGCGGTAGTACGTGGACACCGACTTGGTCTGCGGGTCGTTCGCGCCGTCACCTGTCAGCGTGGTGACGGTGCCGTAGCCGCGGAACTGGCCCCAGGTGCGGTACTTGGCCTTGACGACCTCGTTGTCGTCGTGGTGCCAGGCAGCGCCGCCGCTGTAGGCGTAGTTGGTCTGCTGGGCGACCGCGCCGCCGGTGGTGTCGGTCTCCAGGACCTGGGTGACCGCGTACTTCTCGAACCAGTCGCGCACCGGGGAGGTGTAGTCCTTCGGCGTCCAGTAGACCGGGTAGCACGACTTGGTGTTCTGGGCGGGGTCGGCCGAGGCCACGTACGCGGCGGTGCAGGCGTCGGGCAGGTCGTAGGTGATGCCGGTGATGCCGCCCATCTCGTTGGTGACCGACGAGATGCGGTAGCGGTACAGGCCGGGGAAGGACGAGGTGTCGACGCGGTTGGCCAGGTCGATGCCGCCGAAGGTGACGCTCGGCAGGCTGATCGATGAGGTGGAGCCGCCGCCGGAGGTGTCGTTGCCGGTGTGGGTGATGGACGACAGCCACAGCGTCGGCGAGGTGCCGTCGCCGGTCGCGGGCTCGCTCTGGCCGAGGGTGTAGGTGTCGACGGGCAGGTACTTAGACGCCGACGTCGAGTACTGCTGCATCGTGATCGAGGTCAGGCGGACGGTGGAGTAGAACGACGGCGAGTAGGCCGCGCACGTCTCCCCCGACGCGCACGCCAGGTAGTACGGAACGTCCGGGTACTGCGTGGGCGCCGTCGTCTTCGACAGCGCATCACAGGTGTCGAGGGTGCAGCGCCCGGCGGTGCCGAACACCACCTGGTCCGGCACCGTGCTGTACGCGCCGCCGGCGCGGAAGCCGTAGTCGATCCGGGTCAGGTGCGAGTCGCGGACGTAGGAGACGTTGTCGGCGCCCTTGTTGCGGCCGTAGTAGTTGGTGTCCTGGGCGTAGTAGTACGCCATCGCGTTGTCGTGCGTGTCGGTGACGTAGTCCAGGTGCCACTTGTAGGCCGTGGTGCACACCGACGAGGTGAACCCTGCGGAGTTGTAGCACGGGTCGCCCGAATGGGCGGAGTACACCGGCATCGAGTCCACCGAGTGCGTGGTGGCCTTGCCCGACGACCAGCCCGGCAGCTGGTTGCGGCCGAACATGTAGCTCATGCCGGTGCGTTCGGTGACGACCCAGTAGTCCGTGTTGTACGTCCCCGTGCCGTTGCCCGAACCGGTGACGTGAGTGACCTTCTCACCGTTGCCGTCCGCCGCGGTGTAGGTCTTCGCGGTCTTGTCGTAGACCAGCGCGGTGGACGAGCCGTTCAGCGACAGCGTAAGGATCGGGCCGTCGTAGCACTGGTCACTGGTGGACACCGGCGACGCGGTGCCCTCGGGGCTGTCCGAGCACGAGGCGAACGTCTGCTCGATGTAGCTGTCCGGGGTGCCCCACCCGTCACCCACCCACGAGGCCTGCGCCTGGGTGGAAGAGGTCTGGCCGTCGAGTGCGCCGGAGTCGTAGGACAGCCCGACCGTCGGCAGCAGTGTCGACGACGCACCAGGCACGGACATCGGATAGCTGTAGGAAAACGTGCCCGTCGACCCGCCACCGGACCACGAGCCCTCAGGCTTCAAGGCGGTGGCGCTGTAGCTGCCCGCCTCACCGCCGTCCGCGTCCGACCCTGCCGTTGCCGCGAGCACAATCGGCTGCACAGCGGCGGCCTGAGAACCGGTGACGTAAGAGGCCTGCGCTGCCGTCGTCCCCGAGGCTGTGCCAGACGCCCCGCTCAGGCTCAGGTCGGCCGCGAGACTCTTGGCCGCGCCGTCGTGCGTGGTGTGCAGGGGCGTCTGCGTACGGCATTCCGCCCGCCCCGGGTCGGTCAGCGCGCACGCCGGCAGCCGCACCAGCTGCAGGTGGGAGGCGTAGTTGCCGCCGAAAGCCTGGGCGAAACCGGCGTAGTCCAGGCCCACCTGGACATCGCCCAGGCCGCCGACCTGCGCGCCGACGGTGAACACCACGCCCGTCACGCCCAGCCGGGAGGCGTCGGCGTGCGGCAGGACGCGCACGTCCACACCACCCGGACCGCGGTACGAGCCCTTCTTCGGCGCGACCGCGCGCGCCCACACCGGCGTACCGGCGGCCTTCGCCTTGGCTCCCTGATGCTGCCCGGCCGCGGGCAAGGTCAGCGCGGCAGCGCCGGAGGCAGCGGCCGGCCACGTGATCGCTGTGGGGTGGTAGGCGCGCTTCGTCTGGTCCTCGACCTTGACCGCCTTGTGCCCGACGACTTTGCCCCCGGTGACAGCCGCGCTCTGTTTCACCGCCGGCGCCCCGGCGCGGGCCGGCTTCGCCACCGCCGGACCACCGGCACCAACGAGGGACAGCGTCAGGGCCATCACCGATGCGGCACCGGCCCAACGCCGCAGCCGTACCCCTCGACGACCCGTCCTCCGGCCGATCCACGCTATCCGCGCCATGGTTTGCACCCACCCCCACCTGCGGGCCGACGAGGGCCCGTCATGACCTACCGCGACCCCTACGGGTCCGCAGCCGAGCGATCATGGCACGCCGTCGACCCGGGTGCCGATGGGGACGACTCCGTCATTATTCGCATCCCACTCCTGACATGATCACGATATCGAAACGATTCACAGCACCTCGAAGGGCGAACCGGGCAACCCCATGCACACCGGTCATCCACACAAGCTTCACGCACTGTCCACTGATGCGGTAACCGGCTGGCCTGTCCGCACCGGGTTCAGGCCCCGTCTCCACGAGCTATGGGAACTGCCACGTGAAGCCACGTCCTCAACGCCGCGCTCTCGGCATCGTCCTCGCGGCGACGCTCAGCGCGCTGTCCGTCAACGGGTGGAACTCACCCGCGAACGCGGACACCCCGCCACCGCCCGCAACATCCGACCCGGCGTCAGCCGGCCCGCTGGACGGGCCGCACGCCTCCCTCAAAGCCCAGGCCACCGGCAAGCCCGTGACCGTGGACGCGGCCACCACCCCGACGACCCAGGAAGTCGCCAACCCCGACGGCACCTTCACCCGCACCGAGTCCGTCGCCCCCATACGCAAATACACCGGCGGCGCGTGGAAACCGCTGGACGCCGACCTGGTCCGCCGCTCCGACGGCACCCTCACCCCCGCCCTGACCACCGACGAACTCACCCTGTCCGGCGGCGGCAGCGGACCGCTGGCCCAGATGAAGGACCTCGGACGATCCCTGTCCCTGTCCCTGCCCACCTCCATCCCCTCCCTCCCCACACCCACCCTCGACGGCCGGACCGCCACCTACACCGACGTCCTCCCGGACATCGACCTGAAGGTCACCGCCGACCCCCAGGGCGGCTTCTCCGAAGTCCTCGTCGTCAAGAACGCCCAGGCCGCCGCCAACCCCGCCCTGACCACCCTCAACTTCCCCGCCAACACCCACAACGTCACCCTCTCCGCCGACGCAGCCGGCAACATCCGGGCCAAAGACACCTCCGGCAACACCGTCTTCGCCGCCCCCGCCCCCCTGATGTGGGACTCGGCCACCACCACGTCGTCCAAGGCCCGGGCCCTGGACGCCCCTGCCGGCCCGCGGGTCCCGGGCACCGGCGACCCTGCGGCCTCGACGGCGCAGGCCCCCGGCCCGGACGCGCACGTCGCCTCCCTCACGGCCAGGGTCGCCTCGGGCGCCATCCGCCTCACGTCGGACTCCGGCCTGCTGACCGGCGCCTCGACGGTCTACCCGCTCTACATCGACCCGTCCTACACCGCGAGCGGCGGCAAGCTCCAGAACTGGACCTACGTCGACTCGCACTGGCCGGACACCAGCTACTGGGGCACCACCAACAGCGAGGGACTGCGCGTCGGGTACAACGGCTGGGACGCCCCGTACTACACGGCCGAGAGCTTCGCCAAGCTCTCCGTGAGCAGCCAGATCTACGGCGCGACGATCATGTCCTCCACCTTCTACGCCACCGAGACCCACGCGCCGTCGTGCACGGAGAAGAGGGAGGTCGACCTCTACCAGACCGGGGCGATCTCCAGTTCCACCACCTGGAACCACCGGCCCAGCAAGGGGACCCTGCTGGACAGCCAGACCGTGGCCTACGGCTACAGCGCCGACTGCCCCAACCACTCCGTGGGCTTCGACATCAAGTCGGCCATGCAGTCGATCGCCAACGCCAAGACCGCGTCCAGCATCACCCTGGGCCTGTACGCGGCCGACGAGGGCGACAAATACGGGTGGAAGAAGTTCGACCACTCCACCATGTCGATCTCGACCACGTACGACCACAAGCCGGACACGCCCACGAGCCGGAGCAGTTCCCCGGCGACGAGCTGCACCGCGGTCAAGACGGTCGGCGACGGAGACGTCACCCTCTACGCCAAGGCCTCCGACCCCGACGGCGGCACTCTCAAGGTGACCTTCAACGCCACCAAGACCACCGGCGGCGCCCAGATCGCCAAGGGCACGGTGTCCGTCGCTTCCGGAAAATCGGCTGCCTACATCCTGAAAAAGCCCGTCCTCGAGGCCGCGGCCGGCGGTTCCCTGATGGGCGTGTCGTGGAACGTCAGCTCCTCGGACGGCACCTACTCCTCCGCGACGTCCTCGACCTGCAAGTTCCAGTTCGACGCTTCCAGGCCCGGCGCCCCGGTCATCACCGACTCCGCCAGCATGCAGTGCAGCGACCCGGACAGCCCGGCGGAGTACCAGGTGGGCGTCCCTACCGCCTTCACTCTCTCCGCGAGCTCCGGCACGACACCGTCCAGCTACCTCTACCAGCTCAACGGCGCGGCGCCCGTCTCCACCACCACCTCCTCGATCCGCGTCACGCCCACCCGCGGGACGAACGTACTGTCCGTCACAGCCGTCTCGCCCGGCGGCAACATCGGTGACACGGGCAACTGCGTCATCACCGCCTCGCCCGCCGACACCGCCGGCGACGGCGACATGAACGGGGACGGCGCCGCCGACCTCACGATCGTCGGCAAGCAGGCGGGGCTGCCCAGCGGCCTGTGGCTCGCCAACGGCAACTCCGCCGGCCAGGCCGCCGCGGTCACGACGAACCTCGGCGCGCAGGGCACCGGGGTCAACTCGGCTGGCTCGTCGGCCGACTGGGACGGCACCCAGGCCGTCACGGGGCACTTCGGCACCGGAGCCGGGTTCAACGACGTCCTGGACTACAACCCCGCCACCGGCGCCGGCACGATCCTCTACGGCAACGGCGACGGATCCCCGCTCAGCCCCTACAGCGGCGACGAGGTCAACGTCAGCTCCCCGGCGTTCACCGACGACGACGGCCACATCGCTACCAGCGTCACTACCGGCGGAAACCTCTACCACGTTCTCAACGGGGAGCCGCTATCGACCGGCTATCCGGACCTCCTGGTGATCGACAACGGCCAGCTTCTGGACGAGCCCGGCTTCCCCTTCCCCGGTGCCTTCGGCGGCATTGACAACGCCATACCGATCTCTGCCACCGGCCCGACTGGAAGCGGTGACTGGACCGGCTGGACCATCACCGCCGCCCTCACCGACGGCATGCCGGAGCTGTTCGCCCGCAACGACACCAGCGGAGCCCTGTACCACTACTCCGCCACCGACCTGGCCAACCTCGCCAACGGCTCCCAGGCCGCCCCGGTCCTCGTGGCCGCGAGCGGATACCAGGCCGCGTCGCTGCCCATCATCCAGGCCGCCGACCTCAACGGCGACGGCACCGCCGACCTGCGCACCGTCAGCTCCACCGGCACGATCACTCCGCGTCTGTTCAACGGCACGACGCTGTCCTCCCGTCCCACCCAGGCCATCACGCACGCCGGCCACGCCTGGCCCCTGACGGACGGCACGGACGGCAACGTGGACACCGCGGCCGACACCGTCGGCACCCTCACCCTGCACGGCGGCACCGGCGCCACCTGGAACGACGGCGACGACCTGCACAGCCCGGACGTCGACCTCGACGGCACCAGCGCCGGCGTGCTCACCACCACCGGCCCGGCCGTGGCCACCAACGGGACCTTCACCGTCTCCGCCTGGGTCAGGCCCGAGGCACTGGACAGCAAGGTCGTCGAGCAGGAAGCCACCGTCGAACCCGGCTTCGTGCTGTACTCCAACTCCGCCGACGGAAGCTGGCGCTTCGCCATGGCCACCTCCGACACCGGTCCGGCGTGGGACATCGCGACGTCGCACGTGCACGCGGCGCTCGCCGGCGCCTGGTCACACCTGGTGGCCACGTACGACCCCGGCACGTCCGCCATGTCGCTGTACGTCGACGGGGCCCTCCAGGGGACGACGACCCATACCAGGACGTCCTGGAACGCGACCGGCTCCTTCGACATCGGGGAGTTCTTCAGTAGCGGCAACCACAGCAGCTACTTCAACGGCCAGGTCTCCGACGTCCAGACCTGGAACTCTGTCCTCACCCCCGCGCAGATCGCGGACCTCAGCTGGGCGCACTCGTCCGCCATGCCCACCGGACCGATGGCGTCCAAGGTGGCAGGCCTGTGCATGGACGACCCCCAGGGCGACGTGACCAGCGGGACCAGGGTGCAGGTCTATACCTGCAACGGCAGCCCCGCGCAGAACTGGACCCAGTACCCCAACGGGACCCTCCGTCCCCACGGCCACGGTGACGTCTGCGTGGACGTCGCCTCGGGCGGCACCACCGCCGGCTCCCTCGTCCAGCTCTACACCTGCAACGCCACGCCCGCGCAGGAATGGCAGATCCTCGACAACGGGCAGGTGAAGAACCCGCACTCCGGACTCTGCCTGGCCGACCCCGGCGCCACCACCACCCTCAGCACCCAGCTCGCCCTCGCCGCCTGCAACGGCGGAACGGCGGTGACCTGGACAATCCCGGGAACGGGCCCGGCCAACGAGTGGATACTCGACGAGACAAGCGGCAGCACCGCGCACGACGCCGTCGCCGCCAACCACGCCGACGCCACCGGCGGCGTCGCCTGGGGCACCTCCACCGACGGCGCCGGCCGTACAATGCCCGCCGCCACGCTGGACGCCACCGGATCCTTCCACTCCACGCACTGGGGTGTGGACACCACCCGGAGCTTCGCCGTCTCGGCCTGGGTGAACGTCACCGATCTCAGCAAGTACCAGACGGTCATGGCCGCGGCCGGCACCACCAGCTACGCCTTCGACCTGTACTACTCCCCCGCCTACCAGGCGTGGATCTTCAACCGCTCCGCGTCCGACACCGCCGATCCCACGCTGATGCGCTCCAAGTCCACCGACAACCCGGCCATCCCGGCGCCCGCGGTGAACACCTGGACACTGCTCACCGGTGTCTACGACGCCACGAGCGACCCGGAACGGCCAGCCGTGCGGTTGTACGTGGACGGCGTGCTGGCCAGTTCGGTCGCCTTCCCGTACACCCCCTGGGACGCCCGGGGCCGGCTCGACATAGGCAGCGACCTGTTCGACGGGGCCTACAACCCCGGCGACCTGCTGAGCGGTTCCATGGCCGATGTCCGCAACTACGGCCGGGCCCTGACCGACCAGGAGGCCTACGCGCTCTACAGCACCGGGACCGGCGCACCCACCCCGGCCGCCCACTGGCGCCTGGACGAGACGAGCGGCACCACCGCCGCCGACGCCATCGGCGCCCATGACGCGACGCTGAACGGCACCGCGACCTGGGACACCACCGACCACGGCGGCTCCCTGGCCCTGGACGGCGCCGCCGGCTACCTCACCACCGCGGGGCCGGTGCTCGACACCGCGAACAGCATGACCGTCTCCGCGTGGGTCAAGCTCGACGACGCCTCGGCCAACAGCACCTTCGTCGCCGCGCAGGGAGTGCACACCAGCGTCTTCCAGCTCTACTACTCCACCGGCTACGGCTGGACCTTCAACCGGCTCGGCTCCGACGTCGACACGCCGGTCATCACCCGGTCCTACAGCGGACTCGACGCCGTCCACACCGGGGTCTGGACCCACCTGGTGGGCGTCTACGACCGGGACGCGAAGACCATCCGGCTCTACGTCGACGGCGTCCCCCAGCCCCCCAACTCCTTCACAACCCCCTGGACCGGGACGGGCGACCTACAGCTCGGCCGGTACGCGAAGGGCTCCCTGTCCGACGTCACCCTCTGGAGCACGGCCCTCACCCCCACCCAGATCGCACACCTGGGCTGACCCCTGCCGGACCACCCGTGGGCCCCTTCGGAGACGAGCCACGTCCCCGAAGGGCCCACCGGTGGCCGGGCGCCCCGTCCCCAGAGGCCTTGCGTCAACTCCACCGGCCGTTACGGGTTTTTCCG
Organism: Streptomyces sp. NRRL F-5123; assembly: GCF_000721495.1. Lineage (GTDB taxonomy): Bacteria > Actinomycetota > Actinomycetes > Streptomycetales > Streptomycetaceae > Actinacidiphila. The sequence goes on along the minus strand of NZ_JOHY01000008.1, from coordinate 22,451 downwards.
CGACTACAGGCTGACGTCCAGGACTCAGGCGGCTGCCCGACACCTTCACCGCGACACTCCTGCACTGGCACCGGCGGTACACCGAGGCCAGCCCCGGGCCTCTGTTCGTCTTCGGCTTCCTCCCCGCCTGCCGCGGCGCAACCACTGTGCGACCGGCGGCCCGGTTTCGCCCCGGGGCGGGCTCGGCCGGGGAGGTTGGGGCTGCGGCGGGGGTGGGGTGTCAGGAGCCGGTTGCCTGCCAGGCTATGGCCGTCTGGGTGGTCGTCGTGCGCGTCAGCCAGATGTCGACAGAGGTCGCGGAGCGGCTGCCGATGCCCACTCCTGTGACCTCGTTACCGGGAAGGGTGGTCTGAGCGGTGGCGACAACAATTGGGGCGGTGGTGAACAGACCGTCGGGGAAGGTCACGGTGGCCTTGGTGGGGGTGGACGGCGCGCTCGGGGTGATCACGACCGTCCCGGCGGTGGTGACCATCGGCACGGCAGGTGCGACGCCGTCCAGAAAGTTGTCGCCGCACGATGCCGGTGCGGCGGTATAGGCGTCGAAGGGGACAGCGCGGCCCCGTGGCGCGGCCAGGGCAAGAGTGCAGTTGGCGGTGACGGTCAACCACGTCGAAGTAGTCAGCCCGCTGCCCGTATCGCCGGGGACACTGCTGGTGCAGTCGTTCTGCGAGATGATCGTGCGCTGCGCGTCGCCGCAGGAGAATGCGTGCGTGAAGGTCGTGCCCATGATCTTGTTGCCGGTCACCTGGCACGCGTAGGTCCCGCTGAGCCGGACCGCGGCGGTGACCGTCGAGTACATCCGGTTGTTCTTCACGGTCAGGGACTGCACCCCGAAGGCGCTCCCCGCGGTGATCTCGCCCGCCTGGATGCAGTAGTTGGCAGGGGTCTGCACCTTGATGACCTCGTTGTCGCAGATGCTGCCGACCAGGCAGGAGGCGAGGTAGATGCCGTTGGAGGACGACCCGTAGACCTGGTTGCCCTCGATGTCGACGTACGACCAGCTTCCGGTGCTGACAGGGGCTGCGGGCGGGACGAGGTGGGTGTAGGGGTCGACGCGGATGCCGCCGGCGCCGGGATTCTTGATGATGTTGTTGCGGATGAGGAGCCGGGACCCGCTGGTGGTTTCTCCCAGCCCGGCGTAGATGCCGTGGCCGCCCGCGTCGGTGACGACGTTGCCCTCGATGATCGACTCGGTCCAGGAGCAGGCGCGGATCGCTATGTCCAAAACGTCCTCGGCGACGTTGTCGAGGACACGGATCCGGCTGTGCGGCGTGCTGCCCACGCTGTGGCAGTCGACCAGTCCTCCCCAGCCCCCCGACTCGTCCGACGTCCCGGCGTAGCAGTTGCGGATCGTGATGTCGTCGCACGGGTTCGCGTCGCCCGTCTCGTCGCCGGTGTCGATCTGGATCGCACCGCGTATGGCGGTGTTACTGCCCTTGGTGTAGCCCTCGAAGCGGCAGTTCTCGATCCGCACATGCTGCATGCCCTGGATGTCGATCGCGTGGTAAGTCGTCAGGTTGCGTACGGTCACATCACGGATCACATAGTTGCGCCCGTGGTTGATCGTGAAGCCCTGGCTCGCGACGCCCTTCCCGTCCCACGTGCCGCCCGATATCGACACGTCCCAGTGGTTCGTGTAACCCGAGTAGTTCGCGGGGCTGGCGATGTCGCCCTCGTCGTTCATCATCGACCCGGCGGCCGTGGCACCCCAGAACAGATGCGCTCCGTAGGCGACGACCGTGGTCCCGTTGTAGACGTGCAGCGTGCGGGTCAGCTTGTAGCTGTATCCGCCGGGGATCAGCACGATCTGGCCGCCGTCGCCGCCGGCAGCGGTCAGCGCCGCCTGGATCGCGGACGTGTCGTCGTGGGAACCGTCGCCCACCGCCCCGTAGTCGAACGGGTTGTAGACACCGACCACACCGGCGGTGGCAGCGGCCGCCTGCTGCTCACTCAACGCGGCGAGCGCACCGACACCCGCGGCAGTGGCGAGCCCACCCCGCAGCAGCATCCCGCGCCGGCTCACAGCGGTTCCGGAGTTCTCGCCCGCACCCGGCAGCCTGGTGGCCGGACGGTCGCCGGGCGCTGCACCACGACGGGAAGAGGTGACGGCGAAGTCGGTCGGTACGGAACTGTCCTGTCGACGGCTCACTCAGACTCCTTCTAGGAGAAACGCTTCACCACGCAAACGACCAGGATGCCCCGAGGGATGGCGGCCACCGACGGCACGGTGAGGGCCGGGGCCGACCGGCGTGCCGTGGAAGGCCACTGACACGCCGGGCCAAGGGAGGAGGTGGCAGCGCGCGAAGGGTGCAGCCGAGCCCCCACCGCAGCCGTACCTGTACAGCGGCCGGAGATGCGCTCGGCTCCGAGCTCCCCGGACGAATTGATCCCCCCGCCCCCGCTCCTCCCCCGCGGACACGCCCACCGCCGCGACGTGGTCAACGGACTCGTACATGCGTACCACCGCACTGGCCCGTGGAAACCCCGCGGTGGAACTCCGGGATTGGTCGGTGGCCGATGGCTTGGGCACGAGGACTCCCGCGGAACGCCGAGGCGTTCGACGACGCCTTTGAGTTCCCTTGCGTGGACCACATGACGCGGAGGCCCCGGAAAAGTTCGACGCCCAACGACAAGTGTCATGTGACCGCGCACGTCTGATGCGCTGGCCAGCGGAGATACAGGCATCCGCCGGTGCCTCTCACAAGCTCTCACATTCGGAATCGGACATCACAGACGTCAAAGGCCTTCCCCGCGAAGCGGGAACGGGCTCTGACCTGTGAAAACACCGTCGGGACGACAAGATTTGAACCTGCGGCCCCTCGACCCCCAGCAAAACCCCCGGTCAAATTCTGTCCCGTCCACCACCGTGTGAGGGCTGATGCCACCTCATGATGCAGAGTCCGTGGTAGCCGTGCGAGAAGCAGCCGTGCGACAGCGAGTCGCCCCGCTCTGGCTCACCTGCGAATCTGCGACGGCGAAGGTCCATGCCGCTGCGCATCGGGCGAGTCCGCTGAACCGACCGGTGCACTGCCAGATCGGAGCTCAACCTGTTCAACGAGTCCCAGCAGAGCCTTGCATGGTCAATTCCAGTCTCATCGGCCGCGCAGCTCCGGTAGTCATCGAACCTCTTCCGGCATCCACAGGAGTCATCGGTTGCGGACTCGCTTCTTGGCGTACATCTCCTCGGTGGTGACGCGGAGAATCTCACCGGCATCGACACCGCATCCCGACCAGCCTATGCCGAAGCTGACCTCGTGCTGGAAGGCGTGTCCCTCGAAGCTGACTGGGGGAATGACGCCATCGGCAGGTGGGTCATCAGGGCTTGGACTTGCTGGATGCCGAGGCCGTCGGAAAGAGCGGCGAAATCGGCGCCGCGCAGCCGGGACACGGCGTCGCCGTCGCGGACGGCGCCGGTGATGCGGAGAAACTGGTCCGCCCGCTCCCACGTTGCTGCCCGCGTTCCTGGCTTCCAGCCGAACATCACGGGTGTATGTAACAGAGCCCCAGCGTCTCCCCGACGACCACTTGGCTGTCAGGGATCTGAACCGACCTGCTGGCCAATGTGCCTCATGGGCAGCCGAGCGGCCCCTCTATCACGTAGGTTCCATCGAGATTAGGGAAGAGGCTGTGGGGTCTGGTGCAGGGTTGGGTGACAGGTTTACCTGCCCCACCATTTGGGTTCCGGGCTTGGTGGCTAACCGGCAGCCCGAATGGTGTGGTTCTCGGAGAGTAGCTCGTACTCGATGGGAGTTCGGGACGCAACCGGTGGAAATTGCGATTGACCAGGTCCTCGGAGGTGACGACGCGCCGCAGCCGCTTGATGCGCGCCAGCCCGGGCAAGCCGTGAATCCCGGCCTGTGTCATCAGCAGCGGTCCTGGAACAGACCCGGATGCCCATGCCCATGGTGAGCTCGGCGTGAACACGGCGGTAGCCGTAGGTGCCACGGGAGGCGGCGTGGACCTCCCGGATCAGTCCGGTCAGCCAGTCCCGCCGCAGCTGTCGCGGTGTGGCCGGCGTGCGCTTGTGCTTGTAGTAGTTCTGCCGGGCGACCCCGAGGATCCGGCAGCATCGGTCGACCGGCTCCCCGGCATCGACAAGTCGGTCGATCACCGGGTAGAGCCTTTGGGGCGGGGCTTGTCCTCGCCGAGGAACCTCGGCGCCTGCCGGGCGATTCCCAGCTCGGTTTCCAGCTCACGGATCCGCTGGCGAGCAGCCCGCAACTCAGCAGACTCGCTCGACGGTGTTCCCGCTCGCTGCCCGTCGTCGATGTCGTCCTGCCGCACCACTTCGAAAATGTGACCGGATGTATGCCGAGCTCGACCGCGGTCTGCTTGGCCTGCTTGCCAGCGCGACGGCGCGCGCCCGGAACTCCAGAGGATAGGGACGAGGCTGGACTGCCAACTTTCCGTGAAGGGCTGTCAGCCAGTCACCAGAACTGGAACACAGGAGGTAGGGCAGGTCAAACCGTATGCACACGGCTCTGCCAACGGTGCTGGCTCACCCGGTCAAGAGAGGAAGCGATTCGAGGCCTCGGACCAGGCGCGTGCGGCGCCATGTCAGCTCCTCCGGGGGAACCGCGAGGCGGAGGCCGGGAAAGCGGGTCAGGACCGCGCCGAGGGCGATGCCGGCCTCAGCCTTGGCAAGCGGAGCGCCGAGGCAGCGGTGGATGCCGTGGCCGAAGGCCAGATGGCCGGCGGCGTCGCGGTCCAGCTGAAAGCTCGCCGGCTCCGGATAGCGGGCCGGGTCACGGTTGGCGGCGCCGATCGCCACCTGCACGGGCGCGCCCGCGGGGATGTCCGTGCCGCCGAGTGTCAGGGGCTGCTCGGCGTACCGAAAGGTGGCCGTGCTCACCGGGGAGTCGTGGCGGAGCAGCTCGTCCAGGACGCTGGGCAGTTCGCCAGTACTGGCACGCAACCGCGCGCGCTCTTCCGGATGCTGCAAGAGGGTCAAAAGAGCCGTACCGAGGAAGTTGGCGGTCGTCTCATGGCCGGCGACGAGCAGCAGGCAGGCGAGGGACACGAGCTCATCCTCGGTGAGCCGGTCCTCGCCGTCGCGGGCCGCGATGAGCCGGTCCAGGAGCGCCTCGCCCGGCCGCCGGCGCTTCCACGCGATCAGGTCCGTCATGTACCCGGCCAAGTCGTGCGAGGCAGCGTCAATACGGTCCGGACGTCCATCGGCGAAGAGGTCGGCGGACCAGCCCCGTACGTCCGCCCGTTCGGGCTCCGGAACACCGAGCAGCTCACAGATGACGGCGACCGGCAACGGTACGGCCAGCCCCGCTACGGCGTCGACCCGTCCTGCGGCAGGCCACTGGTCCAGCAGCGCCTCCACGGTGCGGGCGATGAAACCGTCCAGTCGGGCAACCGCCCCTGCGGTGAACTCCTTGGTGACGAGCCCACGCAGGCGGGCGTGCTGCGGTGGATCCGTCGCCAGCATGCTCTGCGCGATGGCCGGGTGCAGGCGACGCTTCGATCCCTTGTCCGCGAAGAAGGCAGCGGTGTCCTTCGACAGGCGCGGATCGGCCAGCGCCTGCCGGGCCTCGGCATATCCGGAGACCAGGTAACTGACGCGTCCGGCCCCCGAGGTCACCCGCCGCACGGGGCAGGGCGGCACGGCCTCCTCAGCGAGGCCGACCACGGCGTGCACCGGCTTCCCCGAAGTAGATGAGGTCACAACGTCACACTCCAACAACGTCGGGGCGTTCGTCTGCCGGAGCGGCGTCCAGCGCGGCGCCGCCGGCATAGGCATGGGCGACCGTCACCAACCAGTCTGCCTCAGCTCGAAGGTCTCCACCGCGCGGGGTCAATTCCGCAACGACGGCGTCGCAGGGCTTCCGCCCCGAGCGGAGGGCAGCCAACGCTGCTCGCGTGAGCGCCGCTTCGACAAGGCCGGCACCCAGCGTGGTGTGTGCATCGATGCGCCGCCGAGCGGTCTCCAACACCGTCTTTGAACGATAGGGACGCAGCTCGAGGAGACCGTCGCTGATCTCGATGACACGTCGGTGGAGACGGAAGCCCGGATCGAGGTTCATGTCGTCATCATCCTCGGCCGCCCGAAGGACGATGTGCGGCAGGGCGTCCGCCAAGTCCCTCCACAGGGGCTCCAGGGAGACAAGCGAACGAACCTCCCAGCGTCGCCGTTGGGACTGCTGGATCGGGTAGACGACGGCCGGGAGAGTGACCCCGACTCCGATGAGAAGCACAGCGCATGCGGGCGCGGTCACGCTGAACACGCACGGCGCAGCCACCAGAGACGAACAACCCGGCCCTTCAGTCGCCGACGGGCATTCGCCTCCTCGCGGAAGAAAAGGAATGACATGGCAGCGACGAGAGCGGCGGCAAGGACCACTCGCCGACGGATCCGAGGACGCGCCTCCTCGGGAGCCAGATTCAGTTGAAACGACGCACCAACCACCGAAACAGAAGCCCCGACTGAGGCGGAGTTGCTGACCAACCGGGACAGATGCGGAACGACGCTGTCAGTCAGCCGAACGACCAGGGGGGTAGGAAAGGAAGGCGAGCGAGCAGAAGGCCAGCAGCGAACCGGTGGCCAGGCTACCGGCGGAATGGCCCGCGCGACGGCCTGCCAGCCAGTACGCGGCGACGACCACCAGCGAAAAGGAAACACCGAAGAAAAGGGCATTTACCAGCAACGCCGACGACTCCTCGCGAGGGGTTGAGAAAACAGGGCCTCCCAGCTGTCGGCGCCCTTCGCCGGGCACTGAGGAGGAGCTTCCCGGTCCCGATACATTCTGTGTCGAACGAGACTGGCAAGCACCTCGGCCTCCCTCTCGTCCTCCGAGGAGTAGCTCGTACGACCGGACATGCGCAGGACCAGCGTCGGGTCCAGACCGACGACGCGGGCCGCCGGGGCGTCCACGGCCAAACTCCCCGGGTGATCCATGTATACGTGTATCAATTCGTGCGTGAGGATGTGACGCTGGTGATGCACGGAAACATTCTTCTCATAGAAGACAAAGTCGCAATCGGGGGTCTCGACTCGGATTCCGCAGGGCGCGTCGAGACGTCCAGCGGCATCCAACGGCTTCACCAGGATGGCCTTCCCTCGTCGCCGCGCGATGGCGTCGCTGAGCTCGCGAGTCGTGAACCGGTGAGGCAGTCGCAATCTGTCGATACGCCGCTCATAAGATTCACGTACGCACTTGTCACACATGAGTCCGAAACCCTTCCGACTCCCCCTGCCGTTCATGCCATACCTTGCGTGTTCGCCCCAACGAACCCCACACGGGATTCAGTTGATTCCGACGTTATCGGCATGACAAAGGTCTTGGCATATGCGCTGCCACACTGCCACCCTGGTGGAGTAGCGGGTGCACCTCCTTGAACCGTCCGGCATTCGCGCGGTCGATCCCGACCCCAAAGCGGCCATGCTGAAATCAGCCAATCCGACAAGTCGTGCGGCTGCTCGCGCAGCGATCGAGAGAGTTCAACGCTGCCGATCGCCCTGTCGGAGCCTGCTGCCATGATCGCCGTAGCGTACGAGCGAGGGACGGGCGAGGACATGACGGTGGAGCAGGTGGCGCGGCGGATGGCAGCGGCGATCGTTGCCGCGGGGCCGGAAGGCTGGACGGAGTGCGTGTCGAGGGGGCACGCGGGCCGGGCGGGCACAGGCGTGTTCGGCGGCGGGTACGTGGTGCCCGGTCGGACGGGCGCCTTCTACGGGATGCCGTCCCCGCACGAGAACCTCGCCGTGCTGGGGTCCTCCTTCCAGGAAACGCACGGCTGGGAGCACGTCGCCCTGGAACTGAGGTGCCGCCCGTCCGGTGCCTTCGAGCTCGTGGTGTTCCGACACACGCTGGCGCCCGGGGGCGGCCCCGAGGACGGGTGGACGCTGACCGTCGACTCGTCCTTCGAACCGCCGGAACCAGCTGCCGCCGACAGCGCGGAGCGGTCCGCACTTCCTCAGGCCGGGGACCCGGCGGAAGCTGTCGAGCGTCTGCGGGCCCTCCTGCTCCGGCACGCCGAGGAGTCCGGCGCGGAAGCGAAGATGCCCGCCCCCGTCACCGAGGCCCAGCTCGCCGCCGCCGAGCAGCGCCTCGGCAGGCCGTTGCCCGCGGACCTGCGGGCCCTCTATCTGGAGGCGGACGGAGACGGCGACAACGAGGCACTGGACGGGTATTGCTGGATGCCGCTCGACGCCGCTCTGGCAGAACGCGACGGCTACATCGGCGTCCCGACCTGGTTCGGCTGGGACCTCGGCTGGAACCACGTGGTCCTCGACGCCGAGCCGCCGAACACGGTCCGCCGATGCACGGGGCATCCGGGCTGGCTGCCGTTCGCCACCTGGTTCGACGGGAACTTCCTCGCCGTCGACCTCGCCCCCGCCGCGAACGGCCACCCCGGCCAGGTCATCGAGGTCGGCCGGGACTTCGACGAGGGCCCGCGCTACATCGCCTCCTCCGTCACGGCCTGGCTCGGCCAGATACTGGGCCTGCCCGACCCGCACGCCCCGCAGCAGTCCGGAGACGAGGCGAACACGGTGATCGTCTCGACCCTGGACGAACACCTCACACCGGCCGTCCAGGCCATCCACCTCAACGACGCCCCCTCCCCCGTCGACCTCACCCCGCTCACCACGACCCCGCGCCTGCGCCGCCTCCACCTCAACCGCTGCGCCACCGCCGACCTCACCCCCTTGGCCGCCCTCCCTGTCGAGGACCTGACCGTCGGCCTCACCCCCGCTACCGACCTCGCCCCCCTCACCGGCCACCCCCACCTCGCCTCCCTCGCGGTCGCCTCGGAGACCCCGGTCGACCTCGCCCCGCTGCGCACCCTCCCCGCACTGCGCGCCCTCGACCTGTCCCGCTGCTCCACCCCCGACCTGGCGCTCCTGGCCGACCTCCCCGGCCTGCGCTACCTCGCCCTCTCCGAACCCCAGTGGGACGCCCTGACCACCACCGGCCGCCTCCCCGCCCACCTCGCCGGCGCCCGCCTCGCCGGAAAACCGCCCCTCACCGCCGCCCTCGCCCTGCTGGCCGCCCTCGGCGTCGACACCTCCACCGCCTACCACCTCACCGGCACCGTCCAGAACGCCATCTGACACCGCACCGACGACACCTGGCAGAAGCGCCTCAAGAATGGCTGCCAGGCGGCCTTTGTCAGTGGTGGGTCGTAGGGTGTGCGGCGTCCCTGGCCCCAGGGGTTTGTTGTCGTTCGCGGAGTTGGCACCATGCAGCCTCAGTTATACGCACATAGCCGCAGTTCGCAGTCACAGCTCAGGCACACGCTGGAAGATCACCTGCGGGGAACGGCCGCGCTGGCCCGCGGCTTCGGCGAGGTGTTCGGCGCCGGTGAGGTTGCGGAGTACCTCGCGCTGGTGCACGACGTCGGTAAGGGCTGCACGGCGTGGCAGGACCGCCTCGTCCATCACGCGGAGCCGTACGGCAAGCCGGTCGGCGTCCCCCACAAAGGGGCGGGGGCCGAGCTGGTGGATCGGTTCGTGGGCCGGCCGTTCGCGGCCGCCGTGGAGGGGCACCACGGGGGGCTCCCCGATCTGCAGGCGCTCGCTGCCGTCCTGGCCAAGGTCAAGGCGGCCGGCCCGGAAGGGGTTCAGGCTCGCGAGGCCTTGCAATCGGTGGCTCAGGTGGTGCCCGAGATCGTGCGGGACCGGCGGGTCCCGTTGCCGCAGTGGCTCTCCGGGCTGGGCGCCGACCGGATGAGGCTCGGCGTGGATCTGCTGGTGCGCATGCTCTTCAGCTGCCTCGTCGATGCGGATTACCTCGACACCGAGGCGCACTTCACGGGAGCCCCGGTGCGCCTGGCTGCGCCGGTGGACATGGGCGGCCTGGTGAAGCGGTTCGAGGAGCGCCGATCGGCGTTCCTCCGGGGCCGGGCGACGACGCCGGTGGCGCATCTGCGTGAGCGCGTCTACCAGGAGGCGGTTGCCGCAGCCGACGGCGAGCCGGGCATGTTCGTTCTGCACGTTCCCACCGGTGGGGCGAAGACGCTGGCAGCCGGTGGGTTCGCCCTGCACCACGCGGCGGCGCACGGGATGCAGCGCGTCATCGTCGCTGTGCCGTACACGAGCATCACCGAGCAGAACGCCAAGGTGTACCGGGATCTTCTCGATCCGCCCCGTACGGGGAACGAAACACCGGTGGTCCTGGAACACCACAGTTCGGTGGAGATCGACGAGGACGACGACGTCAGCGAGTGGGCCCGGCTGACCGCGGAGAACTGGGACGCCCCCTTCGTGGTGACGACCACCGTGCAGCTCTTCGAGTCGTTGTTCGCGCGTAAGCCGTCCGCGATGCGGAAGCTCCACCGCGTCGCCGGCTCTGTGATCGTCCTCGACGAGGTCCAGGCGCTCCCCGACCGGCTGCTGATCCCGATCCTCAGCGGTCTGCGGGATCTTGTGGAGCACTTCGGCGTGACCGTGGTCCTGGCCTCGGCGACCCAGCCGGAATTCTGGTCGCTGCCGGAGATGCAGGGCGTACCGAAGCACATGGTCGTCTGCGACACCGCGGCATTGTTCGAGCAACTGCGACGCGTCGAGTACGAGTGGCGGCTGGGTGAGGACGTCACCTGGGACAGCGTCGCCGAGGAGATCGCTGCAGACGGCGGGCCGCAGGTGCTCTCTATCGTGAACACCACGAAGGACGCGGCTCACTTGCACCGCCTGCTCAAGGAGCGCATCAGCGGCAAAGTGGTGCACCTGTCGACGCGGATGACCGGCGGGCACCGCCGGGAGGTCATCGAGGAGATCCGCGCCGATCTCCGGGACGGCGCTCCGGTGCGGGTCGTGTCCACGTCGCTGATCGAAGCGGGGGTCGATGTCGACTTTCCGCGGGTCTACCGGGCGTGGGCTCCGGCCGAATCCCTTCAGCAGGCCGCAGGCCGGTGCAACCGCGAGAGCTTGCTGCCCGGTCTGGGCACGGTGGTCGTCTTCCGGCCGAGCGACGGCAGCCAGCCGAACGACGGCGTCTACAAGTCGGCGCTCCAGGCGACCGAGCTGTACTTCGGGCCCGACCTCGCCACGCCGGACGATCTGGACTCCCTGCGCAGCTACTACGGCAAGCGCTACGCCTACCTCGGGAGCGGCGGCCGGCCGATGGGTGAGGACGTCGAGAGCGCCCGCCGCGGACTCGACTTCCCCGAAGTGGACAAGCTCTTCCAGATGATCGACAACCAGCACGCGAGACCGGTCCTGGTCATACGGGAGAACGGCGCCGCGGAGGAGATCGAGGCGGACGTCGCCGCGCTGCGCGACCCCTACGGACGCCTCAAGGATCTGTCGGGCGTCTTTCGCAGACTCCAGCCCCACATCGCCTCCCTGCCGCGGAACGAGGTCGACGACGCGTTGAAGGTGGGTCTCGCCGAGCCGGTGGTCGGCGACCTGGTGCTGTGGCTGGGCCGCTACGACTCGGAACGGGGTCTGGAGCCCGAGCATCCGGAAGACCGTAGCGCTTACCAGATCTGACTGATGTTTTCCCAACTTCTCATGATTTACGACCAGTTGTGCTTACCCTGAGGCACTATTTGCTCACCACGTGTCGCCCGCGAGGGCTGGGTGGGGCACCGCGCACTGGTCGTGGGCGTGTGAATCCAAGGAGGAATGGTGTGAGTACGTCCTTGCCGAGTGCCCGCCGCGAACGGCGTGGCAACGGCGGTTGGGCCTTCCCGGACCTGGTGGTCGAGACCTGGGGTGACCTGGCCTGCTTCACAAGGCCGGAGCTGAAGGTCGAAAGGGTCAGCTACCCAGTGATGACCCCCTCGGCCGCGACCGGCCTGCTGGAATCGATCTTCTGGAAGCCGCAATTCAACTACGCCATCACCAGGATCGAAGTCCTCGCCCCCATCCGGTGGATGCAGGTCCGCCGCAACGAGGTGCAGTCGGTCGTCTCCGACCAGCGGGTGGCGCAGCTCCGCGCGGACCGCACGGCCCGCTACGACGCCTCCGAGGACCGGGACCAGCGCAACACCGTGGCCCTGCGCGACGTCCGGTACCGCATCCACGCCCAGGTGGTGACCGTCTCGCAGGAGGAGAGCCCTGAGGAGAAGTACCGCCAGCAACTCCGCAGGAGGGTGGAGCGCGGTGCGTGCTTCTCGCAGCCGTTCTTCGGCTGCCGGGAATTCACGGCCCAGTTCGGTCCCGCCGACCCGGCCTACGAAGTCCAGCGGGATTGCACACAAGAGCTGGGCCTCATGCTGCACTCCATCGCCTACACCCCGCAGGGCGAGCGCTACCGCTGGTTCCGCGCCTCGGTCAGCGAAGGGGTCATGGAGGTGCCGCTCGCACCGCTGCCGGACGAGGCGGTCGCCATGCCGACCGGCTCACAGCGTGCCGCCCGGGCCGGACGGTGACGGCGTGCTGCTGCAGAAGCTCACCGCGTACGCGGATCACGTCGCCGAGACGCTGCCGGCCGAGTTCTACCGGGAGAAGCAGATCCACTGGATCCTGGACATCGCCGAGGACGGAGCCGGCGCGGAACTGCGGGACAGACGCGTACCGGCGAAAGCACGGGACCAGGCGCTGATCCAGCCGGTTCCCTACGTGCAGCGGTCCGGCACGAAGGTGCCGCCCTACCTGCTGGTGGACTCCGCGGAGTTCGTCCTCGGTCTACCCAAGACCGCCGACAAGGCTGCCGGTCCCTCGGAGAAGGAGATCGCCGAAGCTGAACGGCGGAACGCCGCCTATCGGGAGTTGGTCCTGCGGTGGGCCGACGGTCAGGCCGGAGATGCGCGCGCGGACGCCGTACGGACATTCTTCACCTCTGACGCTCTCGTGAGGATGAAGAAAGACCTTCCGGACATCGACGCCAAGGACACGGTGGCGTTGATGGTCGGGACGCAGTTCCTCCACGAGGAGCCCTCGGTGAAGGAGCTGTGGGCTCTCGTAGCCCGCGAACGCAAGGGCGGCGAGGTCGGTCTCTGCCTGGTGTGCGGCGAGTACGGCGCCCTGCTCGCGACGATTCCCGAGCCGGTCAAGAAGGGCGCGATCCCGAGCGCCGGAGGGACGAACGAGGGGCAACTGGTCTCGATCAACACGTCGGCCCAGGGCCGCAACGGTGTCATGCAGCTCGCCAACACGCCGATTTGCGACCGATGCGGCGCCAGGGCCATGGCCGGCCTCAACCATCTCCTGTCCCGGCCCGGCCACCACCACCGCATGCCCGGCGAGGGGGTCATGGTCTGGTGGACGCGCGAGAACTCCGAGGACACCCTGGAGGCCCTGCTCTTCGGCGGCGAGCCCGATCCGGCGGCCATCAGCCACGCCATCTCCGTGCTCCACAAGGCCCCCGATCCCGTGGCCGGGCAGCTGGTCTCCCCCGACGACTTCCACAGCCTCACCCTCGGCCTCAACAACGCGCGCGTCGTCGTCCGCGAGTGGCTGGACCTCCCCGTGGAGCAGCTCCAGGCCAACCTGGGCGCCTGGTACGAGGACCACGGCGTGCACAACGGCTGGACCGGCGAGACGCAGTACGTACCCCTGTGGCAGCTGACGCTGTGCATGGGACGGGCGAGCGGCGACCGCTACGTGAAGGACACCGCCCCGCACGGCATGCAGACCGCCCTCGTGCACAGCGCCCTGCACCGCGCTCCGCTGCCGGCCTGGGTACTGCCCCGCCTGCTGCTGCGCATCCACGCCGACGCCCGCGTCGACGCCCCGCGCATCGCGCTGCTGCGCCTGATCCTCAACCGCTCCGCCTACCCCGAGGACCACCTCATGCCGACCCTCGACCCGGACCAGCACGACGTCCCGTATCTCTGCGGGCGGGCTTTCGCCGTCCTGGAGGCCATCCAGCGTGCGGCGCTGCCGAAGCTCAACACCACGCTGCGGGACAAGCACTTCCGTACGGCCGCCACCGCCCCGGGCACCACGCTCACCCACCTGCGCTTCGACGCCATGGCCCACCTGAAGCGGCTGCGCCGTGACAACAAGGGCGCCGGCATCGCCCTGGAGAACCGGCTGACGGAGATCTTCCAGGGCATCGACCACCTGCCCGTCCATCTCACTCCCCGGCAGCAGGCACGGTTCGTCATCGGATACGAGCACCAGCGTGCCGACGACCTCGCCGCCCGACGCGCCCGCAAGGCCGAGAAGGACGCCAGGAAGGCGTCCGACGAGCCGACCACCGCCTGACCCGCCCTTCTACGTTCACCCGCAAGGAGTACCGACTCGTGAGCGTCGCACCTCACCTCGACCCCACCCGCAAGCACGACTTCGCCTTCCTCGTCGACTGCCTCGACAGCAACCCCAACGGCGACCCCGACAACGGCGGGATGCCCCGTACCGACCCGATCACCGGGCAGGGCCTGATCACCGACGTCGCGATCAAGCGGAAAATCCGCAACACCGTCGCGATGTTCAACGAGCACGAGAGGCGGCCCGGCTACGAGATCTACGTGGAGGCCGGGGTCGCCCTCAACGCCCAGCACGAGCGGGCCTACGCGGCCGACCAGGGCAACGCCACTGACAAGAAGAGCGCCCAGGCCTGGATGTGCCAGAACTTCTTCGACGTGCGCATGTTCGGCGCCGTGATGTCCACCGGCAAGAAGGACAAGCAGGCGGGCCGGGTGCAGGGACCCGTGCAGATCGGGTTCTCCCGCAGCATCGACCCGGTCACGCCCTTCGACATCGGCATCACCCGTGTCACGCCCACCAAGCAGGAGGACGTAGACGCGTGGAACGACCCCGACCCCAAGAAGACGGAAGGGGGGAAGGAGACGGAGATGGGCTCCAAGCACATCGTGCCCTACGGCCTGTATCGCGGCGCCGGCCACTTCAGCGCCCCCCTCGCCGCCCGCACCGGCGTGACGAGTGACGACCTGGCCACGTTCTGGCGTGCCTTCACGCTCATGTTCGACCACGACCGGGCGGCCGCCCGCGCCAACATGGCCCTGCGCGGCCTCTACGTCTTCACGCACGAGGACGCCTTCGGGCGCGCACCGGCCCACACCCTGCTCGACCTCGTCGCCGTGAAGCCCCTGGGCGACGCCAGCGCCCGGTCCTTCACTGACTACGGGACCGTCGAGATCCACGACGCCGACCTGCCCGCCGGCGTCACCCTCACGACCCTCCGGACGATCGCCCAGTGACGTGACCGCCACCACCGCTCGGGGCGGGCAGAGGGAGACAGGCCTCGTGCAGGTCTCCCTCTCCTCCCTGGAGCACTACGCCTACTGCCCCAGGCAGTGCGGGCTGATCCTCCTGGAGGACGCCTTCACCGACGATGCGGCAACCGTCCGCGGCACCCTCCTCCACCAGCGAGTCGACACACCGGGAGCGCAACGTCGCGCCACCGTACGCACCCTGCACGCTCTCCCCGTGTGGCACGACGGCCACGGGCTGACCGGCGTCTGCGACACCGTGGAGATCCACGCCGACGGCCGGATCCTGCCCGTCGAGCACAAGTCGGGCCGCTACGTCCCCGGAGGACCGGCGGACGTCCAGGTCGCGGCCCAGGCGATGTGCCTGGAGGGGATGTTCGACCACCCCGTCCCCGAAGCCGCGATCTACTCGGCTGCAGACCGGCGACGACACCTGCTCGCTGTCGACGCGGCACTGCGCACCCGCGTGCTGGAAGTGACCGCCGCCGTACGCACGCTGCTCGCGGGGCAGACCCTCCCGGCCGCGCTCGCGGACAGCCGTTGCCGACGCTGCTCCATGGTGACCGGCTGCATGCCCGACGTTCTCGCGGCGACCGACCGCTTCCAACGAGCCCTCACCGACCTCTACCGCATCGACAACGCTCCGGACGGCGACGAGTGACCACCGAACTCCTCAACACCCTCTACGTCCAGACCCAGGGCACGCAGCTACGTCTCGAGCAGGACTCGCTGCGCGTCCGCATACCCGACGTGTCAGGGCGCAAGATCCTTCCGCTCAAGCGCATCGAGAGCATCGTGGTGTACGGCCACGTCGACCTGTCCACCGAGCTGATCACGCGCTGCGCCCAGGACAACCGCCCGGTCACCTGGATGACCCAGGGAGGCCGCTACCTCGCCAGGCTGGACAGCGCCGTGCACGGCAACGTCCTGCTCCGGCACGCCCAGCACCAACTCCACGACGACCCCGCGGCGCGGCTCGGCATCGCGCGCAACATCGTCGCCGGCAAGATCCGGAACAGCCGCTGGATCCTCCTGCGCGCCGCCCGGGACGCGACCGCCGCGCCGCGCGACCGCATGCGCGCGGTGATCGGCGAACTCGAAGGCGCCCTCGCGGCCACGGCGACGGCCGAGTCGCTCGACGTCGTCATGGGCATCGAGGGCAACGCGGCCCGTGCCTACTTCACTGCCCTGCGCGACGCGCTTCGCCCGGTGGAAGGAATCCCCGCCTTCACCCACCGCAACCGCCGCCCGCCCACGGACCCGGTCAACGCACTGCTTTCTTTCACGTACGGCCTCCTCCGCGGGCTCGTCCACGGAGCGGCCGAACAGGTCGGCCTCGACCCGTACATCGGCTTTCTCCACGGCCTGCGCCCCGGTAAGCCGGCTCTCGCCCTCGACCTGATGGAGGAATTCCGCCCCGTCCTCGCCGACCGCTTCGCCCTCACCCTCTTCAACCGCCGACAACTGCGGCCCGAGCACTTCGAGAACATCACCGGCGGCTCCGTGCGCCTCACCGACGACGGCCGGAAGGCCGTCATCGCCGCCTGGCAGGAATGGAAAACCCAGCCCTGGGAACACCCACTTGCCGGCCGCGATGCCCCCGCAGGACTCCTCCCCACCGTCCAGGCCCGCATCCTCGCCCGCCACTTGCGGGGCGAACTCCCCGGCTACCTGCCCTGGACCGCCCAGTGACGGACCTCCTAGTCACCTACGACGTCGAAACCACGTCGCCGGAAGGCCGCCGCCGCCTGCGGAGAGTCGCCAAACTCTGCGAGGGCTACGGGCTGCGCGTCCAGAAGTCCGTCTTCGAGATCGTCGCCGACGAGAAGGATCTCCTCCAGCTCCTGGCCACGCTCGACCACGTGATCGACACGGACACCGACAACATCCGCGTGTACCGCCTCCCGCCGAACGGCTTCAGGGACGTCCACACGCTGGGTGTCGCGAGCGCGCTGCCGCACCGGGAGGATTTGGTTATCTGACCGGTGGCGCCTTGGCCCCACGGGAGCTCTCGGCTGGCTCTGAGGCACGTCCGCCTCGCCCGGTCCGCGACAACGACCGGCCGGGGAGGCGAACGAGGCGGTGCTGTCCTCACGGGCAGCGATAGTGGCAGCCTTGAGGCCTGGCACACCACCGTGGTTGCGATCCGCCGCCGCCCCGGAGGGCAGCGGCCACGGGGCAGCTTCCTCGCCGGTCTGCTCGCGGGTCCAGTTGCGATCCTTCGCCGTCTCGGGGGACGGTGGCCACTTGTCGTGCGCCTGCTCCACTGCGTTGATGCGCAGGTAGCTGTGATCCTCCGCCGCCCCGGAGGGCGGCGGCCACTGGTGCTCGACACGAAGGTCAACCACTCGTACAGCGGTTGCGATCCTCCGTCGTCCCGGAGGGCGACGGCCACCACGGCCGCGTCCACGAGGTTACCGCCGCCCTTGGTGTTGCGATCCTCCGCCGCCCCGGAGGGCAACGGCCACCGGCGCCGGGTTCTCCACGGGCGGCGAACACCCGGCCGTCGCCGGTCTCGGTGTTCTCGTTGCGATCCTCCGCCGTCCCGGAGGGCGGCGGCCACGGCCTGACCATCTGCCAGGGCGCCCCGGCCTTCGCCGTTGCGATCCTCCGTCGTCCCGGAGGGCGACGGCCACACCGCCCCCGACCCGGCCGACCTCGGCCATCACGACGTTGCGATCCTCCGTCGTCCCGGAGGGCGGCGGCCACGTGGGTCGGCGGTTCTACGAGATGGACCAGGGAGTGTTGCGATCCTCCGCCGTCCCGGAGGGCGGCGGCCACCAGCGCGGGCAGTTGCCTACGGCCGTGACGCTGCTGTTGCGATCCTCCGCCGTCCCGGAGGGCGACGGCCACTTCAAGATCCCCGGCGGTGACCCCGGGTACGTGTTGCGATCCTCCGCCGTCCCGGAGGGCGACGGCCACCTCGGGGCGCGCCTCGATTCCGTCAAGCGCGACGTTGCGATCCTCCGCCGTCCCGGAGGGCGGCGGCCATTGCCGTTGACCGCCGCGACCGTTCCCGCGGACACGTCGTTGCGATCCTCCGCCGTCCCGGAGGGCGGCGGCCATTCCCGCGGCAGGTGGCCGGGGTGATGGTCGACGCCACGTTGCGATCCTCCGCCGTCCCGGAGGGCGGCGGCCATCCGGGGCGGTCGGCATGTTCACGCTGGGGACGTGGTTGCGATCCTCCGCCGTCCCGGAGGACGGCGGCCATACCTGAACCAGTCGAGGATCGACTGCAGGAGCCGGAGTTGCGATCCTCCGCCGTCCCGGAGGGCGACGGCCACGGTACTTGGCCAGCGTAGTCCTGCCCGGTGGGGTCTTGCTGACAGGAGCTCGCGGGGGTCAAGTGGGTCAATATCCGACATTATCCTTCGGTGCGAACCGCGTGGCGCGTGTGCACTTGAGGTTCCGAAGCAACAGGCCGCCAGCCCTCACGGCTCGGCGCGAACTTCGCCGTGATCAAGCAGTCCAAACGTGACGCTGGCGCGAACTTACCTCAGGACGGGCAAGCAACGCCCCCAGAGGGAGATCGGAACACCGATCTGACTGTGCGGAGCACGGCCGACGCAGCGCACCGGAGACGGCGAGCGAATAGGCCACCTGAAGTGACGCCCGCTGTCGCCCCCGGCGTCGTCAGAGGTGGTCGCCTGGCGAAGCCTCCACGAGCGGCGCCGGGGCGATGCGCCCAGCTGTGACGAGACGGGCACCCGGCCAACGCCCCCTCGCCAGGGCCCGCTCAGGGCGGAACTTCGCCCGTTCGCGTGAACTCATGGTCGTTCCGGACGCCGGTCCGGCCGAAGACGAGATTTGCGCGCGCATCCGCAGCTCAGAGTCATCAGATGATGCGTCAGTAAACTCAGCATCGGGTCAGCATCAGTCCTGGAATGCCAGGTCACAGCCGGTCCCACAAGAGAATCGCCGAGGCCCTCCGGACCGGGTCCGCGACGGTTCCGCCACGGCTCATGCGTGCCCTCCCGGGGCCGCGGTGCCCGCCGCGTCGGAGCACCACGGCGAGGGCACCGGAGAGGGGAAAACCCCAGCTCAGCGCTCCCGCCCCCGCGGCTTCAGCGGCGTCGGAGGGAGGGCGGGGGCCTCCAGGCGGGGGCCCGCGTAGCCGTGGACCTCGCCGAAGCGGGTGCCGGTGCGCCAGGCCTCGCGGGCCTCAACGATGTCCTCACCTGACCGGCCGACGAAGTTCCAGAACATGACGATGCGTTCGGCGAAGGGCTCGCCGCCCAGGAGCATCAGGGAGCTGTCGGTCGTGGCGTGGAGGGGGAGTTCGGTGCGGCCGGCGCCGAGGTAGAGCATGGAGCCGGGGGTGAGGCGGACGCCGTCGACGTCGGTGGAGCCGGACATGGGGAGGGCGGCGTACTCGAAGTCGGGCTGGAGGGGGAGGCGGGCGCTGGCGCCCTCGGAGAGGGTGAGGTCCGCGCCGACGAGGGGGGTGTAGGTGGTGCCGGGTGAGACCGTGCCGTCGAGGTCGCCCAGGATGACGGTCGCGTGCAGGCCACTGCCCGTGACGGTGGGCAGTTCCGGGTGGTGCTCGAAAGCGGGCGGGATGTCCAGGTCCGTGCCGGGGAGGGCGACCCAGAGCTGGGCTCCGTGCAGGTAGCGCGCGTGTTCGCGAGGGGATTCCTCGGAGTGCGAGATGCCGCGTCCGGAGGTCATCAGGCCCAGCTCGCGCGGGCGTACGGTCTGCTTGCTGCCCAGGCTGTCGCGGTGCAGCACCTCGCCTTCGTGCAGCCAGCTGACGGTCTGCAGGCCGGTGTGCGGGTGCGGCGGCACCTGCATGCCGGGCTCCTGGGCGATGTCGTCGGGGCCGTAGTGGTCGACGAAGCACCAGGCGCCGACCATGCGCCGGCCGAGGTTCGGCAGCAGCCTGCGCACCTGCGTGCTCTCGCCGAGCGGCACCGTGCGGGCGGTGAGCAGTTCGTGGACGGGGGCGGCGGAGACGTCCTGGCGGCCGCCGCAGACGGTGGCCGCGGGCTTCACATCGAGATTGCTCATGCGTCGATCATGCACCGGGGCGCCCGTCCGGACGCGGGAGCGGGTGGTTGAATCGCCGTATGAGCGAAGGCATTGACGGGGACACGGACGCGGGCGGACTCTCCGCGGACGAGGTCATCGACATCGTCGACGAGCACGACGTGGTCGTCGGGCGGGCCCGGCGCGCCGACGCGTACGCCCGCGGCCTGCGCCACCGCGCCGCGTTCGTCCTCGTGACCGACGGCGCCGGACGGGTGTTCGTCCACCGCCGCACCCCGCAGAAGCTGATCTTCCCCTCCCTGTACGACCTGTTCGTGGGCGGCGTGCTGGGCACGGGCGAGTCCTACGACGAGGCCGCGCACCGCGAGGCCGAGGAGGAGCTGGGGGTCAGCGGGCTGCCGCAGCCCGAGCCGCTCTTCCGCTTCCTCTACGAGGAGGGCGGGCACAGCTGGTGGTCCGCCGTCTACCGGGTGCGCTGCGACCTGCCGGTGGCGCCGCAGCCGGAGGAGGTCGCCTGGCACGGCTTCCTGACGCAGGAGGAGCTCGCACTGCGGCTGACGGAGTGGCAGTGGGTGCCGGACGGCCTGGAGGCCTACCGCCGGCTGCTGGCCTGGCGCGCGGAGCACCCCGGGCGGGACTGAACCGGGCGGGGCTCGACCGAGCAGCACCGAACCGGGCGGGGCCGCCCCTGCTCGGCCGGACCCCCCACCGCCCCGGCCCCTCAGAGCAGCAGCAGCCCCGCCAGCACCGACACCGCGTTCGCCGCCGTCGAGGCCGCGTACGGCGCGGGCCCGCGCAGCCGCAGCAGACGTGCCGTCAGCCACCCCTCGGCCAGCACCACCGCGGCCTCGGCGCACGTGAGGGCGGGCCAGTAGGCGGCGAGCGGCACATGGCGGAGGAACCACCACAGGGGCGGGTGCGTCACACAGTTGACGATCACCGCGGCGGCCGCCGTACGCCCTGGCGGGGCCTGGGACGCGGCGGCCAGCGCGGCCGCGTAGACGGGCACCTCGGTCGCCACGGTGAGGGCGAGGGCCGCGGGATAGGACACGGCGGGATCGTGTCACGGGGAGGGAAGGCATGGCCAGTGCGGTCGGAGCGGGGGTGGCGGCCGGCGGTCTGCGCGGCCGTCATCCGGTCCGCGGCAGCGGGGCGCGGGGCGGCGGCGCGGGGAGCGGCGGCGCGCGGGAGGCGCGAGCGGTGGGCAGCGGCCCGGTCGCCGGCTTCGCGCTGCTGACGGTGGCGGTCCTGGCCGTGTCGCTGCGGATGCCCGCGGGCACCGCGGTGGTGGGGCTGGCGAGCCTGGGCATCCTGCACAACGTGCTGGAGCTGCGCTACATGGCGGGCCGCTTCGAGCAGGTGCTGCACGGCGCCTTCCTGCGGCTGCTGGCCGCGCTGATCACCGGCATCGTGCTGTGCCGGGTGCTGCCCGCCTCTGCGGCCACCCGCGACGGCGAGATCCTGCTGGCGTACGGGCTGCTCGCGGTGGCGTGCGCGCACGCGCTGCGGCACCGCCCGTGGGTGCTGGCGGCGGCGGGTGCGGTGATCGCGGCGTCCACGGCGGCATCGCTGAGCTTCCCCGCTTACCACTTCGTCGTCCTCACGCATCTGCACAACGTGGTGCCGCTGGTCTTCCTGTGGGAGTGGTCGCGCGGCATGGGCCGCGGCCGCCGGCTCTTCCGGGCGGTGCAGGCCTGCTGGGTGCTGGTGATCCCGGCGCTGATCCTGGCCGGCGCGTTCGACCCCCTGATGGGCGCCGGCTCGGGCTGGACCAGGCGGCTGTCCGCGACGTACACCCCTCCCGCGTGGCTGCACAGCGGTGCCGACCTGCGCTTCGTCACCGTCTTCGCCTTCATGGCGCTCATGCACTACCTGGTGTGGGTGTGGTTCATGCCGCGCTACGCGCCCGACGCGACCGCGGCCTTCGAGCGGCGGGTGCCGGTGCTGAACGCCCGCCGGGCATGGGCGCTGGGCCTCGGCGCGGGCGCCGCGCTCGCCGCGCTGTTCGTGAGCGACTACGACCAGGGCACCTCGGTCTACGCGGCGCTGGCCAGCTACCACGCCTACCTGGAATTCCCGGTCCTGCTGATGCTCGTCCTGGGCATGGGCCCGAAGGCCGCCCCCGCCACCGCCCCCTCCACCACGACCACCGCTGCCGCCGGAGGCACCGTATGACCACGACCAGCACCGCCACCGTCCTGCTCGCCGACATCGCCCCCCGCCGGGATTCGGGCGGCGGCGGCGACCACACCGCCGTCATCGTCGTGTCCGTCGTCCTGGCCGTGGCCCTCGTCGTGCTGGTGTACGCGGCGATGCAGCGTCGCCGCAGGTGAACGGGGTCGTGGGCGGGCCGGGGCGGGGCCCGCGGGCGGCCCGGGGCGGGGCCCGCGGGT
>NZ_JOHY01000007.1 GCF_000721495.1 Streptomyces sp. NRRL F-5123 | reverse complement strand
CGCCGCCACCTCACCCCCGCCGCCTGACCACCCGCCCCCGCAACACCCCACGAAGGAGAACCGACATGGCCGGCGCCTACTGCAAGTTCTGCGGAAACCGATGCTTCGTCTACCGGATCATCCCCGACGGCCCGCAGAAGGGCTGGGCCGGACACCTCGCCACCTGCGCCCCCGGCATGGCTCACGACCGCGAGAAGACCGGGTACGACCACACCACTGCCACCAACCCGATCCAGGCCGACTGACGCCGCGCCGCCCCCGCCGCCCCGTGTCGCCGAAGCTCGGCGCGCGGGGCGGTGGTCGTCGTACCGTGCGGCCATGACCTACGCAAACGACCCCGAACGTCTCGCCCGGCTACTCCGCGACCTCGCCGACGCCCTGGAAGAAACAGGCGTCAATCCGGTCGGGACAACGCGCGAACGCCACCTAATGGACGACGCCCGCGCCGCAGCACGAGAGTTGCACCCGCCGGAGTCCGGACGGACGGCGAGGTTCCACGCGTTCTGAGGCGGCCCCATCGTCACAACCCGGTCACACCGCCCACACGCCGCCCCCACAAGCGGGAAACTCCCCTCCACGAACACCGAGGGGGGACCACCCATGCACACCCGCACCACCGCGGCCGCGCTCACCGGCATAACTCTGCTGGCCACAATCGTCGGCTGCTCATCCAGCGGCAGCGACGACAAAGCCGCACCCGTGCCGACCACCACGAGCCCGGCCGCCGTGACCACCACCAGCGCGCCCACTGCAACGCCCACCCCGACGCCGCCCACGACGTACACCATCGGCCAGTCCTGGCCATGGCGAAGCGATCAGGGCGCGACCGGCTCCACGACCGTCCTCGGCTACAAGCAGCCCGTCCTCAAGAGCGACCCGCCCGACGAGAGCCTCGGCGTCCCGGCCGGCTCGCAATGGGGACGCCTCGACATCAAGATCTGCCAGAAGTCCGGGCCGTCGATCGAGGTCAGCCAGGACCCCTGGCACGTGAAGTTCGACGACGGGTCGCAGGCGGACACGACGGGACTGTCCGGCGGGGACTTCCCGAAGCCGGAGTTCCCCATGGACGGGACGGTCCGGGCCGGCGATTGTACGCGCGGCGGGATCATGTTTCCGATCCCGAAGGGGCAGCGGCCGGTGGGGGTGGTGTACGCGCCGGAGTCGGCGCCGGAGCCGATCTACTGGGCGATCCCCGCGAAGTAGCCGCGCGACGGCGACCGCCCCGTCACCGAGCTGGTGACGGGGCGGCAGTGCGTCCGGGGTCAGATCTCGGGGGTCCACTCGTCCGCGCGGTAATCGGGGTGGTCGGCATAGGCCCGTGCGAGGTGGCGCAGTGCGGGGCGGAGGATGTGAAGCGTCATGCGCGCGGCACCCCGGGTGCCAGCGTCAGGCCCGTCAAGGCCGGGCGCCATCTGGTCGTAGATGCCCAGCACGCCGCGCACGGCCTCAATGTCCCGTAGCACTCGCGCCGGGTCGTGCCGGGCAATGTGGGCGGCCAACTCCGGGCTGCTCGCCGTGAGGCCGCGCCAGTGCTTGTCCTGCTCGTAGGGCGTGTGATGCTCCGGCGGCCACATGCAGACGACCGACTCGTCCGTCCAGCCCGGGTCGTCCCCCGGGCCCGTGTGCCAGTCGGGCGGTTCGGCGAGCGTGCGCACGATGGCCTCGTCCTCGTCGAGCCGCGCCCGCAGGAACGCCACCAGGTCATCCACCGTTGCTCTCCCTCTTCACCCGCGGGCGCGTCGTCCCCGACCCCTTCCCCCGGAACACCGCCTGCACCGTCGCCTTCTTGATCCCCAACCGGTTCGCGATCTCCTGATACGACAGGCCGCCCCCGCCGTCCCACAACTCACGGATCAGGTCATCCCGCTCCTGCGACCAGTCCTTGTTCCGCTCGGCCTGCGCGGCCATCACCCGGCTCTTTGCCTTCACCCGCTCCTCGCGGTCGGGGATCTGCTCCACCGCATCCAGGGCGTCCGCCACGCGCCGCACCTCCTCGTCGCCCACTTCAGCCCTTCCGTTCTCGGCGGGCCGCTTGCGACCAAGCGTAGGGGTCCCCTACGGTGGTTGCCAAGCAGCGCACGCTGCTTCAAGTAACGGCGGCCCGACCGGAGTTCGCACCTCCATATGGCCGGGCCGCCTGACCTCCAACGACCTGTGACAGCACTGGAGATCCCGTGAAGCGTACCGAGACCCCTGCGCCCGAGCCCACCCCCGGGCCGCAGCCCAACGTCGTCTCCGCCGAGCCCGCCACCGTCGAGGCCTGCGCCAACGACTACCAGCAGCGCAACGACGAGCACGCCGGCGGGCACAGCAGCGCCAGCCCCCACACGTTCCACCGCCGCTGATGGGCCGCCTGTCCTGGCTCGGCGGCAAAGACACCGCCAGCAGCGACGCCGCGTCCGCACGCCGCGCCCGCGCCCACCGCCGCAGCATCCCCAAGGCCGCCGCCGCCAGCGAGACCTGGGAGCAGCAGGACCGCGCCCGCTTCGGCAACGGCATCTTCCGCCGCCGCTGACCCACACCCCGTTCACCACCACACCCCAAGGAGAAACCCATGAGCAGTAACGACCCCTTCATCAACCAGCGCGCTGACGAAGTCCAGGCCGCCGTCGCCACCGGGGACATCGAGCGCGCCGCCGACCTCGTCGCCCACCTCATCGTCGAGGAGGGAGCGACGGGCGTCGCCCAGGTCACCGACGCCATCAACCGCAGCAAGTAGCCCGACCGCCGCGCCCGGCGATCCGTCCCCCACGGCCGCCGGGCGC
Organism: Streptomyces sp. NRRL F-5123; assembly: GCF_000721495.1. Classification (GTDB taxonomy): domain Bacteria; phylum Actinomycetota; class Actinomycetes; order Streptomycetales; family Streptomycetaceae; genus Actinacidiphila. The sequence continues at coordinate 255,578 of NZ_JOHY01000007.1, read as the reverse complement.
GGCCCCACCCCAGAAAGGACCCCCGTGGCCGAGCGCCCCACACTCACCCCGCTCCAGCGGTACGTCGTCGCCGGCATCACCACCGGCGTCGCCACCATCGCCGGAATCGGCCTCGCAGGGTCCTACGCCGCCGTCCGCCAACTCGCCCTGGACAAGGGCTTCGGCTGGTTCGCCAACGTCTTCCCCATCGGAGTCGACGCCGGCATCGTCGTCCTCCTCGCCCTCGACCTCCTCCTCACCTGGCTGCGCATCCCCTACCCGATGCTCCGCCAGACCGCGTGGCTGCTGACCGCCGCGACCATCGCCTTCAACGGCGCCGCCGCCTGGCCCGACGGGCTCGGCGTGGGCATGCACGCGACCATCCCCGTCCTCTTCGTCGTATCCGTCGAGGCCGCCCGTCACGCCATCGGGCGCATCGCCGACATCACCGCCGACAAGCACATGGACGGTGTCCGCCTCGCCCGCTGGCTGCTCGCCCCCGTGTCGACGTTCCGGCTGTGGCGCCGCATGAAGCTGTGGGAGCTGCGGTCGTACGAGGAAGTCATCCGGCGAGAGCAGGACCGCCTCACGTACCGTGCACACCTCCGCGCCCGCTACGGGGTGATGTGGCGGCGCCGCGCCCCCGTTGAGGCGGTGCTGCGCCTGCGCCTCACCCGCCACGGTGCGCCGCTCCACGCGGCTGCCGCACCCGCATCACCGGGGCGCCGCACCATGATCTGCACCGCCTCACTCGGCCGCCTCACCGTGCCGCCCCGCCCCATCCCGGCGGCCGTGGAGGATGCGCCCGCCGCGCTCCCCGTACCCGCCCCCGCGGGTGATGCGCCGGTGATGCGCGCAGCTCAAACCCCAGATGCGCCCCAGCCTCACCGGCCGGACGACGACACCGAGTTCACCCGCCACGCCGACGATGCGCTCCGCCTCGCCGATATGTCGAAGGCCGCCGCAGTCCGCACCGTCGCTGAGGCGCACCCCGATGATGCGGCGCCTCAGATCGTGGCCCGCCTCGCGCAGCACGGCATCACCGTCACCGCCGCGTACGTCCGCACCGAGCTGTCGCGGCAGCGCCGCCGCACCGCCGCATCATCCGGCACCGGCTACTACCCGTGACCCCGGAGGTCCGCATCATGACCGCCACACCCGGCGCGGACGAGCACCGCATCCGCCACGCACTCCACCGCCGCGGCGTCGGCTACGCCCCACAACCGCCCGCGCGCGACCGGGACTGGTTCGACGACTACGTCGACGCCACCACCCAACCCAGGACACCCCCGCCGGGCCCACCCCCCGACCGGGCGACCGCGCAGGCAGCCGACGGCCCCGAACCCCGCTGGGACCTGCGGCGCCTCACACACTGGCCCTACGCCCGCCCCACCATCGGCGCGGCCACCGCCCTCATCCCCTGGTGGGGCGGATGGTCCGCCGCCACCCGGTGGGGCGCCATCCTCACCCAAGCCCGCCACGAAGCCGGCGTCAGCGCCGCCTGGGTCATCGCCTGCACCGGCCTCACCGTGGGCGCCGTCCTCGTGCACCGCCGCCGCGGCTGGCCCTCGTACGCCCTGCTCACCTCCGCGTTCGTCGGGACCGTCGCCATGGCCTCACCCCTCGACATCGTCCGATTCGTCACCGGAGCGTTCTGATGAACCACACCACGATCACCGTCGGCTGCCTCGCCGTCAGCCTCGCCGTCACCGGGCTCTACGGCTGGAAGTGGTGGAAGACCCCCGGCCGGAAACCCGCCGACCTCGCCCCGTTCGCCGGGTCTTACGTCCTCGGCGGGCTCGCCACCATGTGCGCCGGCGTCATCGGCATCCTCGCCGGGTGGACAGCGCTCGTCGGCAACGGCGTCGGGAAGCACGCGGTCAGCGGCACTGCGGGTGGCAAGGCGGAGGTCCTCAACCACGGGTCGGCGGGAGTCCTCACGGAGGGCGGGCACCTGGTGGCGTTCCTCTTCGCGTTCGGGTTCGTCGTGGTGTGGAAGGCCGCGGACAAGGCGGTGAAGAAGAAGCTGTTCTGGGGCTGGTTCGCGGGCTCCACGATGACGCTCACCGTCGGCGTGGCCGGGCTGTTCCTGCACGTCACAGGGGTAGCGAACGGCATGGGTGACGGCATCCTCGGCTGGTTCAACGGGGGGCAGGCATGAGCTGGTCGCAGCACCTCGCAAAGGGAGTGAGGATCCTGGGGGAGCGGTGGTTCGAAGGACCCCGCAGGTGGATCTCCGCGGGGGAGGGCGGGTTCGACAAGGCGGTGCGGGCCGCGATGGTCACCGGGGTGGGGTACGGGCTGTGGCGGCTCCTGTCCACCTCGTGGAAGGTCTTGGCCCTGGCGGTGTTCATCGTCGCCATCCTGGCGCTGCGGGCCGCGACGAAGGCCGCCAAGGCCCCGCCGAAGAAGCCCTCCACCGCGGTCCTGGACGTCCCGCCGACACCTCGCCGGGAGCTGTTCGCGGGTGAGTTCCAGGACGCCGTCAGGGGCGTCCTCGGCGACTCCCCGGCCGTGCACCTCACGACCCTCGCCGACCACCTCCACGCGCTCACCGGCGACACCTGGACCGGCGCCCAGGTGCGGGCCGCGTGCACCACCCACGGCATCCCCATCCGCCCCAAGGTGCGGGACCTGGGCGGTGACCGGGTGTCCAGCGGGGTGCACCGGGACGACCTCGACCCTCTCCCCCAGCCCCTCCCGGAAGGGGCCCAACAGGGGCCCGTAGGCGACTACACCGCAGGTCACAGCGGCAACGCCACGCCCCTACCGGTCCCCCACGCTACGGCCCCTACGCCCACCGTCCGGCGAGTGGGGGACCTGCGGATCACGTCCGTCGACGACCCCGACAACCCCGCCCGCACGCACGTCACCGTCGCCGACCCCATCCGGGCCGGCCGAGTCAGGAAGGGGTGACCGCATGTCTGCCAGATACCGGCGGCGCCGGTGGCATCGCCCCACCTGCGGATCGTTCCTGCTCGCCGTGGCGATCGGCGCTGCGGGGGTGTGGGTGGTCGTCCGCGCCGTCGTGGCGTGGCTCACCGGACACCCCGCCGCCGTCGCGGCCGTCGTCGCCCTGGCTGCGCTCGGCGGGACCGGGATCTCGCGTCTCACCGGCCGTGCCACCGCCCGCAGGGTACAGCGCGCGGACGCGGTCCGCGAGTACCTCGACCTCGACCCCGCCGCGTTCGAGGCCGCAGTCGCCGACCTGTGCTGGCGCGACGGGTGCCGGGACGTGCAAGTCGTCGGCGGCGCCGGAGATCTGGCCGCGGACGTCCTCGCCACCACCCCGGACGGGCGCACGATCCTGATCCAGTGCAAGCGGTACGCCGCCGGCCGCAGCGTCAGCTCGCCGGACGTGCAGCGCGTCGGGGGCACCTACCAGATCGTCCACGGCGCGCAGCTCGCGATCGTCGTCACCACCGGCACCTACACGGCGGACGCCCGCGCCTACGCCAGGCAGGCTGGGATTCGGCTCGTCGACGGCGACGGTCTCGCGGAGTGGGCTCGGGGCGGCCGGCCGCCCTGGACATGACCGCGGACACGACGAGGCGCCCCCGCTCTCCCGAAGGAGAGCGGGGGCGTTCTGCTGTTCAGGTGCGGCGCCGGTCCAGCAGCGCAGCCGGAGTTGACGGCGCCGGTGTCGTCGGCGCGGGCGCCCCATCCCGGCGACACACCAGCGCGTCCGGATCGTCCACCGCGGGCTGGAGGGTGTACCCGTCCGGGCACGCCGGACCCGCAGGACCCAGCGGCCCCTGCGCACCCGCGGGACCAGCCGGGCCCGGGTCACCCTGCGGACCCGCCGGGCCAGCAGGACCAGCGGGCCCGGCGGCGCCGTCCGTGCCCGCCGCGCCGTCGGCGCCCGGCTCCCCTGTTGCGGAGGCGCCAGCCGGACCGGTCGGCCCCGGCGAGCCCGGCGGACCAGACGGGCCCACGGGCCCCGGCGGGCCAGACGGCCCGGTCGCGCCCTGCCGGCCGGAGTCGCCCGGCGTGCCCGGCGCACCGCGGCTTCCGGGCGGTCCGGCTACCGGCGAGGCGCCGAGCTGCTGCACCTGCTGCGCCAGGGCGTCGCGTGCGGCGTTGGCCTGGGTGAGGTTGTGCCCGAGCTGCTGCATTGTGATGACCACCCACGCCAGCAGCGCCAATCCCAGCACTACCGCAGCCGCGTACAGCGCGTCCGTACGACGGTCCCGCACCCGATCCGCTCCATGCCCGGTCACGACCCGGCTCCCTTCGTCTGGAGCCACACCGTCAGCAGCACGATCAACACCGGGGCGACCAGCGCGGTGAACACCAGCCTGCGGTCCGAAGCCCGCTGCGCCGCAGCCGCCTGCCGCTCGTCGTCACGCCGCCGCGCCTCCCGGCGGGCGGCCTCCTCCAACGTGGCGATACGGGCGGCCTGCTGCGCGGCCCGTTCGTCCTGCGCTTGCTGTTGCAACGCCAGCATCTGCGCATCCACCTTGCCGTCGAGCCGGGCCGCAAGTCCGCTGATGTCCTCCTTGAGGTCGGTGCGTACATCCTCCAGGCGGCGCATCAGCTCGCTCGTGGTCGGCTCGTCGGCCACAGGTCAGGCGCCCTTGACCGGAGGGGCGGCCGTGATGACGGGCCGGGACACGGGCGGCACCGGTGCGGTCACCTGCGTACGAGTCCACATTGCGACGATCGCGGCGGCGGCGGACATGACGACGGCCTGCCGGTCCGCGGACCAGTCCAGCCCGAAGCCGACCGCGGCGGCGATCCCGGCCTGGACGAAGTTCAGGACTGCGGCGCCGAGCCCGTCGTGGGTGGTGGCGGCGACGAGGATGCCGACCGCGGCCGCGGCGACGGTGTTGATGACGGCCTGCTGGTCGCCGGAGACGTTCACGCCGAACGCGGCGATGAGCTTGACCGTGACGGCGATGAGGGCGAGCCACAGGGCGGGCTCGCGGCCGAAGATCTTCATGGTGGTCCGTTTCTGCTGGTGCGGGTTGGGGGTCAGGACGCGGCGGGCGCCGGGGCGTCGCCGGTGTCGACGGTCACGTGCACGGTCGCGGTCGCGATGGCGTCCTGCACCGCGCTTACGATCCGGCCCACGTCCGCGCCGGTGCCGAGCTGCGCCGCGAGCGCGGTGATCGCCGCCGTCTGCGCCTGCTCCCGTGCGAGCAGCGTCTGCACGTAGCCCCACGTCTGCACGAGGTACGAGTACGCGTCGGGGATGTGACCCTTGCCCGCCTTGACGCTGGCCGCGTCCTTGTCGGCGTTGCGGTACGTCCACGGTGCAAGGGCGAGGCCTGCGATGGCCTTGTCCACGCGGGCGAGGGCTGCGGCCTGGTCGGGAGTCATGTCGTCCTCCGAAGGGGTCTTGCCGGGCATCCACTGCCCGAAGTCGGGGTGCATCGAGGTGTTCTTGTCGCAGCTCACGCCGCCGATCCGGACCGTGCTCGCGTACTGCCGGATGTGCGCCCGGGAGTCCCACCGGCCCTGCGACCAGGCGACCGTCTGCCACGCCCACGTGGCGAGCCGGTGGTCCAGGAGGTACGACACGACTCGGTACCCGCCGTACACCCCGGTCCGCGCGAGGCCGAGCACCGAGACGACGCCCTGGAAGTACGCGACGACCGCGGACGGCGAGGCGTCGAAATCGACGGCGAAGAAGATCGGCCTCAACGGCGGCATGCCGCATGCGGCCGCCTGCGCCGCGGCCGCCTTGGCGTCCGCGATCCCCGCGGCCCGGCCCGTGCTCGCGCGCTGCGCGGTCGTCTCCCACACCACCACCGCCCACACACCGTGCGCTGCAAGGTCGGCGGCCTCCGACTTGGTGAGGTTCTTCGACGGGTTGTGCGACAAATAGCGGGCGGCAAAGGCGATGCCAGCCGCCGCGAGTGCCGCACCGCCGGGACGGCCGGACGAGTAGTCCACGCCCTGAGATTCGGTCATCACACCACCTCGAAAATCGTGACGATCAGGCTGGTATTGGTGCCCTGAATCGTCTGGGATGCGGCGGGCGAACCCACCAGTTTGAAGGTGTGGGACCCCGCGCTCGCGAGGACGCCGGTGTACTGCTGCGGGATCGTGGACCGGTTGCCGGACGCCGACGCTGCGAAAGTGCCCAACGGCGCCACGAGCGTCCCGTCCACGTTCAGCCGGACCGTGAGCAGGGACGTGGTCGCGCCCGTCAACTGCACGTCCCACACGCACGTCACCGAGTAGGCGGCGCCCGCTGTCGCCGTGGTCAGCGTGATCGTCGCGCCAGGCACGTCGCCGTTGGTGGCGGCGCCAGCCAACGGTCCGGTACCCACCGCCGAGTACACCGCCGGTTTGAGCCGGTTGAGCATGTCCGCGGTGACCGTCTGGCCCGCCAGGATCGTCACGTGCGCCTCCTACAGGGCGAGGGTCATCGGGTGGGCCAGCCGCACGTCCGTGCCCGACGGCCACGTGCGGCTGATGCCGTTGCGGGCGCGGGTGACCTGCATGGTCTGCGGGCTGGTCTGGGTGCCGGCCACCGGCATGATGCGGATGCCCCACGCGAACCAGACGGCCGACGCAGGCGGCGTGCCCGCGTGACGGGCCCGCATCTGGCCCATGGACGCGGACGCTGGGGCGGTGAACGTCTGCGCGAGGAACTTCCACTGCCCAGCCGGGACGGCGGTCCCGACGCCGAGGCTGCTGCTGATGAACGCGCTGGCGGCCGTATACCAGTCGACGCACGGTCGTAGATCGCTATGGCCGCCGGGACTGTACGCCCACATGCACACGACGTAGGACGCGCCGGGCGTGATCGAGCCGACCGCGGTCCGGGCGGTCGAAATCGCGCCGCCGGACGCTGACACCCCGTCCGGGGTGATCTGCAGGACGGGCGCCGTGACGCCGTCGGGGCGTGGCATCGTCACCGCCGCCACGGTTGCCGTCGTAGCCTGCGCCGACCACCCGCTGATGCCTGAGTCCATCCACGCATTGGCATTGAGGACGCTCGTCCCGACCGCCTCGACACGCATTACCTCGCCGCCGCCGACCCGCACATCCCACGGGGCCTCAGCAGGGTCGGCCGTCCACAGTGGGCCCGAGGTCGTGGCCACACTCAGCGTCGTGCCCGACGCGGTGACCGATGAGGCCAACGTGCTGCCGCTGGTGTCCGCCTTGCCGAGCACCACGTCACCGACCACGCCCACCTGGTACGGGGCGTACGGCTGGCACGCGAGCGAGAGCCGCCACGCGACCTGCGCCAACGTCTCCGTGTAGCCCAGCACCAGCTGGTCAATCGCGTCGGGCGGGAGCTGGCCCAGCAGCGGCGGGGTGATCCGCATCCGCGACCCGGTGTCCAGGCGGCACACCTGCGGGATCAGCGAAGGGGCCTTCTCCAGCCAGACGTTGACCTGCGGGAACCTGTCTGCATCGACTGTGCCCACGTGCGCGCGCCACGCGGCGTGCGGGACGGTCTGACCGTCGGCGTACAGGTTGAGGGTGACGTTCTCGTCGTACCCGGACCCGATCCCGAGGGGCGGCTCCTGGACGGACAGGCGGCCATCGATCACCTGGTACCGGCCGCTGGAGCCGTTGGTGCGCGTCACCGTGCTGTCGTTGAGCCTGCCCTGGAGGTCACCGACCGGGGTGAGCGGCGCCATCAGCGGCTGCGGGGCCGCGACGTACGACAGGTCCAGCGCCGACGCCTGGTTGTAGAGGGTGGCGCGGCCGCGGGCGCGGATGCCGAGGCGTTCCCGGGTCTCGTAGAGCAAGCCCTCGTCCGCGCGGACCGCGTCGGTGATGACGTTGAGGAGGGTGTCGATGGGCTGCGGGCCCATCAGTTCGGTCTCGTTGCCGATGGCTGCGATCGACAGCGGCACCGCCTCGTCCAAGATCACTCCGAGGAGGCGGTCCGTCATGGTGTCGCCGTCGTATCCGTCCACTGCGAGGTAGGTGCTCGCGGTAGTGGACGGCGACCACACCGCGAGGTGGCCGACGCTGGGTACTCCGGCGTCGTCGGCTGCCCCGCCGTTGACGTCGATGGTGCGGATCGCCCCGAGGGTGACGCTGGCCTCCGACGTGTTGATCACGCGGGTGCCGTCCAGCCACACCTGGATGCTGATGGCGGTGCCGGACTGGGCGACGGTTACACGGACCTGATGCCACTTACCATCGTTGATGCCGATGTTGCTGTAGTACGGACCGCCGAAGTCGTCGAACGCCGTGTCTGCCCACTGCACGGACAGACCCCCGTCAGCCTGGGGCTGTGCGTCGATCTCCCACACGTTCGCGCGGGTCCCGAGCGCGGTCCAGCTGATGGCGGCAGCGAATCCGAGGGGGAGATCAGTGGGGAACTGGACGAGGCACTCCACGGTCCACGACGATGCGACGCCGCCACCGAGTGCGCCGTGCAGGGTCCCGCCGTTGGAGAAGTCCGGCAGCGCCAGGCTGCCGGCGGGCCCGACGGTGGCGCCGAAGCGGGGCGCGCCAGCCTTGACGCGCATCGGGGAGCCGTTGAGTAGCCCGGACGCGGCCTGAGTGGCTGTGGGGCCGTCCTCCATGGGCCAGTACGCCAGTGGCGTGTCGATCCGGCCGGAGGTGAGGGTCTGCCTCATGGGGCTGCGGAGAGTGTTCTTGGCCTGCCCGTATCGCTGGAGCAGGCCGGTGGCGGTGATCGGTGTGGTGACGTCCTGGCCGCCGGTCGTCCACTGCGGCGGCCACTCGGACACCTCGCCGGAGAACCGCAGGTATCGATTGGTGATCGCCCCGACAGGGGCAGTCCAGGTTCGCGGCGACGGGGCGGTGTCCACGAAGCTCGTGGTGCCAGCCGCCTGCGACTCGAACGACGGGTTCGCGACGACGGTGCCGCCGATGCCCGAGCGGACCTCTGCCGCGTAGATTTTGCGTGCGACGAAGTCCTCGTCGGTATCTACCCCGGGGGACCCCACCAGCAGATTCGCGGACCCGGAGAAGATCGCGGTGGTGCCCGTCCCGGTGACCGGGGAGCCGACCTGCGTCCACGTCCCGGCCAGGGTGTCCGCGGTGTAGAAAACGACGGTCCACCCCCCGGCCCCGTTGTTGACGTCGAGGGTGGCGCGCACCGCCCGGCGTGACCACGGCGGGAGGCGTAGCCGGTCCGACTCCGCGAAGAGAGTCGTGGACGAGGTGGGGCACCAGACCAGGATGATGCGCCCGTCGGGAGTGATGCCCAGGTACCAGGACTTGTCGCCGGCCGGGGCCCACTTCGCGACCAGGGCGATATCTACGGCCTGTGCGGCGTCTCCCCACACGGGGAGTTCGGCGCCGACGCGCACGTCCAGATCCCCTGTGACGTCGAGGACCGACGCGTCGGGTGTGGACGCGGCCTGGTACGCCCCGTACGGGGAGTCCAGCCACGGGGTGCCGTACGCGGCGCCGACCTGGAGCGGCGTGTTGAGCCCCAGGTACGGGTAGTGCGGGCTGAGGGGGTTGCGGGCGGAGTAGTTGCCGCTGTTGTTGTCGAGGGTCAGCGAGCACGAGCCGCGGTCGGCGAGCACCCCGCCGGAGGCGCTGATGCCCCGGGTGATGGTGATCGCGTCGGTGCCGCTTGAGCGGACGTCGCCGGATACGTCGACCCAGGTGCCGTTGATCTGGAGGCGGGCCCACACGTCCAGCTTCGTCTGGGGAAACGTCATCGGGTCCGACCTCCAAGGGCCTTCTGCACGTCTCCGCCGGCGACACGCTGGATGAGGTCCCGCTGCGGGACGAGGAGCTGCTCGGCGAGGACGCGGCCGTCGAGGGCGAACTGCACGAGGATCGGCTGCGCACTGCCGCCGCCCGCGCCGGACAGCATGTGCCGGGTCTCGTTGGCGGTGTGCACCCGGGACCCGGCGGCGAGGTCCACCAGTTCGGGGCCCTGCTCGCCCACCAGGGTCATCCGGGACCGGGGACCACCGGAGGCGGCGCCGACGACACCGCCGTGCGCGTACCGGCCGCCACCGGCAACAGGGACGCCGGCGCCGGACACGAGGCCGCGGTAGGTGATCGTGACGGTCTTGCCGTGGACCTTGTCGATGGCCCGCTGCGCCGCCGCGACCTTGTTCTGCAAGTCGATGACGTTGCCCCTCAGCGCGTACTCCTTGCCGGGCGGCGCGGCCTTGAGGTCGGCCTTGGCCTTGGCCAGCTTCGTCTGGAGGTCTGTGAGGTCGCCCTTGAGGAGCGCGGTCTTGTCGGGCGTCGCGAGGATCTGGTCAGCCAGGGCTTTGGCCTGCGTTTTGGTGAGGCCCATCTGCGTGGCGGTGCGGATCAGGGTGTCCCGCCCGCGGTCATAGATCCGCTGCACCTCGGCCCAGGACTTGCCGTTGTCCCGTGCGGCCGCGGCCGCAGCGTCCGTCTTTTCGGCGAGGTCGGCCAACGGCTTGTAGGCGTCACGGGACTTCTGCGAATTCAGGTCGAGCTGCCCGTTGACCATTTTCAGCGCGGTGTGGTGGCCCTTGATTGCGGCGGTCGCGTCGTCGATTGCCTGCTCGAAATCCGATTCGGCGTTGAGCCCTTCGCGGTTCGCATCGTTGAGCGCCTGAATGCTTTGCCTCAGTCCGTCCGCGCTCTGCTTCTGCGCGTCCAATTTCTGCTGCACGTCCTGCGCCTGCTGCCCGAACAGGCCCATGCTGTCTGCCGCCAAGTCCTGTTCGAACTTCGCGTCCGCCACCGCGCTCTTGTAGTCGTCGAGCTGGGCAGTGAGGTCCTTGGTCGGCTTGCCGTTCTTGGCCAGCTCGTCGCCCATTTTGGCGATCGCGGCCGCAGCGAGGTCGGCCTGCCCGTTCTGCACGAGCTGCGCCAGTGACTTGTCGACGGCGTCCAAGTCTTTCTCGGCTTCCTTTAGGGAATTCGACTTCCCCATTCCGAGAGTGAAAACCTTGTTCATCGTGTCATTGAATTTGTCCATCTTGGACCCGCCCCCGCTGAGGCGGTCAATGGCACTGTTCAGCCGGTCAAAATTCCCGCCGAAAGCAACCGCGGCCTCACCAGTGATTTTGCCTGTGCGGCCGAACTGCCCCATCGCGCTCGTCAACTTCTGGACGTCCGGCGCGGCCTTCCCGCTGCCCTGCAACGCCTTCATCGCGAGGACCACACCGGCCACCACGGCGACCGCCCCGGTCACCTTCGTGCCCGTGCTCAGCGTCGCCAGCGCCGCCCGCACACCCGCGAGACCACCACCGGCAGCGGTCGACGCCGCGCGCAGTGCGACCAGGCGGGTCGCGAGGGACTGCACGCCGCCCGCGACGGACGTGAGCCCTGCGCCCGCCAACTTCACCAACTTGAAGGCGGTGTAGAGCTGGAGCAGCCTGCCCAGCGCTTCGGGCGGGACAGCGTTGACGATCCGCGCCAGCGCGTCGACCACGGTCAGCATCGACGGCCCGGCCTGCGCCATGCCCTGGATGACGTGGGACACCGTCGTCGCGAGGTCCTGGAGCACCTGGCGGACGTGGGGGCCTTCGCTCCTCGCGTAGGCCATGAACTGCTGGATGGGCCCGTCCGCGCGCCCCTCCGAGAGGAGGCGGGAGAAGTGGACGGTCTCGTCCCCGGCCCTCTTCAAGACCTTGTTGGTGTAGGTGTCCAGCTTCGCCATCAGCGAGTCGAACCCCGGCGTCGACACCGCGCCCCCGGCGAGGGTCATCAGCCGGTCCAGCTGCGCACTGGCGTCCTGCGCCAGGGGCGACAGCTTCGGGAGGATCCCCTCGACCACCGCGAAACTCTTGATCACCGGCTGCATCGTGAAGTCCGCGAGGCTGTTGGACCACGCGGTGAAGGCGTCCTTCAACGTGCCGTACGCCGCCGCCGCCTTCAACGTCACCGCCGGGGCGCCCTTCAACGCCGTCAGCGCCTTCTGCTCCGCCTGGACCGCCTTCTCCGTGCGCACCCCACCCGCGATCTGCTGCTGCTGGAGCACGTCCAAGGACTTGGACAGGTCGCTGATCTGGCTGATCTGCGGAGCAACCGCAGCCCCGAACGCGATCATCGCAGCCCCCGCGGCCCCGGCGCCGGCTGCGATCGGCCCGAGCTGCGCCGCGACAGGCAGCAGGGCTGGGGCCAGCGAGACCAGCGCCCCGACGAGGTGGTCCGTCGCGCCGGACGCCCGGCTGCTGCTGGTGGTGACGGATCCGACGCTGCCGCTCAGGCTGGACAGGCTCGTGCCCGCGGTGGTGGCGGCGCCGTGCAGGTGGGTGAGGTCGGTGGTGAGGGTCTGGGTGTGGGTGCTGAGGGTGTGGACGCGGGTGCCTGCGGCGTCGGCACGGTCGCGGAGGGATCCGACGGCGGTGGCGGCGGACGACGCCCGGGTACGGAGCAGGGCCAGGGCGACCGCGGTCTCCGTCGCCTTGTCCCGCAGCCGCTCCAGCTTGTCGGCCGCACCCTCCGCCGCAACCCGCAGTGCCTCCAACGCGGTTGCCGCGACGGTGCTGCGGGTCGCGAGCGTGGCGGTGGACTGCCCGGCGTCACGCGCCTGGCTCTTCAGGTCCCTCAGCGCGCGGGCGGTGGCCGTGATGTCGCCGGCGCTGCTCGCGAGGTGCACGCGGATCTCGACCGGCCCGAGGCGCTCCAGGTCCCGGACGGCGTGGCGTACTTGATCGGCGCCGGTGTGGGTGTCGTTGTCGACGCGGGCCCGTACGCGGACGTCTCCGGCGGCGGCGCGGAGGTCGGTGAGGGACCGGGTGGTGCTGTCGGCGTCGCGGCCGACCGCCCGGAGGCTGAGGGCTGCGGTCCCGGCCCGGGTGGTGAGGGTCCGCAGCCCGTTCGCGGTGGACTCTGCGACGCCCTTGAGGGTGCGGAGTTGGGCGTTGACGGCGGTGAACCCGGCGGCCGACTGGTCACGGATCTGCACGTCGATGCTGACGTCATTCGACACCGGGATCACCTCCTTCAGGTGTACCGAGCTGCTCAAGCCGTAGGAGCCGGATCAGCTCGGCGGGCTCGGCGAGGATCTCGGACGGGGTTTTGTGCCAGCGGTCGCAGAGCGCGAGCACGAACTTCGCGCGCTCAAGCTCTGCTGGGATTACGTGAGGGGTTCCATCGGAATTGAGACCGCCGGGGACGGCTCGCCACCGGGCGAGCTCGGCGGCAAAGGGCCGGAGGGCACGCCGTTCAGCGCGTCCAGCCACCGGTTGACGATGAGCTGATTGAGGGAACGGTCCTGCTTGCGGACGTTCTCCAGCGTCGGCGCCAGCGGCTTGCCGTCCGGGCCGTCCAGGTTCCAGGACTCCAGCTGCCCGGCGAAGCTGGTGACGAGCGCCTCGTGCGTGGTCTCGTTGGGCATGGAGATCAGCTCGTCCGTCGTCATGTCGCGGACGGTGATCTCCAGTCCCTCGTGCTCGGTGCCAGTGAAGTCCAGGTCGTACAGCTTCTTCGGCGGGGTGTAGCCCATCGCGACTCCTCGAATGGGTGGTGGGTGGGTGGTGGTCGCTCAGGACCAGGTCGGCACGGTGCCGTCGCAGAGCACGCCCGGCACGCTCCACGTGAACTCGCCGGAGTCCGCGCGGGTCAGCGGGTAGTCCGTGAACAGGCACTCGTTGGTGAGGGTCTGGCCGCTGACGGTCAGCGTCAGCGTCCGCGCCACCGAGGTGGATGAGATGGTCTTGAACACGTCGTGCGCCTGACCGGTCGCGTCGTTGAAGACGCCGTTCAGCGTGACGCTGAAGTCCGCCAGCAGAAGCAGCCGCTCCATCGCCGACTTGTCCAGACCCGTGGTGTCCTGCGTCGCCCGCGGCGTCGCGAACTGCAAGTTGGTGCAGTCATTGACGATCGCCTTCGCTGTGCCCGACGCATCGTCGACCGAGCACACGCTCCAGCCGAGCCCGCTCTCCTTGGCCATGGTGGTCAGCCCCTTTCTCTGTCGTCTGCTACGTGCTGGAGGTGCTCGCCGCAGTCCTCGACCCAGTCGGCCGGGCGGGTGTGCACCCGGGACGGTGCGCCGCGGTCGAGGCGGTGGTCGCCCCCGCGGACGAGGTACGTCTCGGGGGTGGTGTGGTGGTCGGCGAAGCACCGCTGGTACGCGTCGAACCGGAACACGGTGAGGCCGGCCGCGGTCGTTAGCTCCTTGAAGGTGCGGCGGCTGGCCGTGCGGATGTACGCGGCCTGCTGCCGGCCGAGGTCGGTGCGCTCGTCGATGGTCGACTCCCACCCGCGCAGGTACGCCGGGCAGCCGACCTGCTCGCACGCCGCGACCACACGGACGTCCCGTTGACGGCGGATCGCGTACGTCTTGAACGCCTGCGGGGGAAGCTGGGATTCGATGCGGAACATCAGAAGTCCACCGCCACAGGGTTCCGGTTCGCCATGACGGCGAACACGGCCTGCGTGAATGTGCCGCTGGTGGTAACCCTGAGGTACCGCTTGACGGTCTGGCCGGCCGCGGTCTGGATCCGCTGCGCCCCGGCCGCGGTCGCCGCGGTGAACGCGCCGCCGGTGACGTCTGCCCAGGCGTCGCCGACGCCGTTGTCGCTGGACTCCTGGAGCTTCGCGGTCACCGATGTCCCGGTCAGCGAGAGGACCTGGAGGTACGCCTGGAGGCCGTGCGTGGTCGCCCCGGTGCCCATGTCGACGCCGGTCCCGGACGTGCCGGTGGTGTCCGTGCGGGGGCCGGGGGTGAGCTGCTGCCCCCATTCCAGCCCGTATCCGTTGGCCTGCGCGCTGAGGGAGAAGGTGAAGCTGCCGTCGTCGCCGCGGGTGCCGTCGTAGCCGATCTGCTTCGCGACGAGGCACGCGGCGGGTCGGCCGAGGGTGACGGTGTGGAGGTACATGCAGTGCACGTCGGTGCGGGGCAGCTTGGACAGCACGCTGTGCGCGTCGTCCGCGCCGATGCCCGGGTTGAAGAAGGCCGTCCAGCTGAGCGCCCCGTCACGCACGAGGCCGAGGCGCTCGAACGCCAGCTTGTCGATGCCCGTGACGGCCTGCGTGCCTTGCGGGCTCGACAGCGTCGGGCTGTTGGTGTCGCCGCTCAGGTTGTGGCCGCTGACGAGGAGGCGGTCGCCGAGGCCGCTCTGCTTGCTCATGGCGTCTGCTCCCAGAGGTCGTCCGCGATCAGCGGGAGGGTGATGGTCATGACCCGGTACGTGGTCTCGCCGACGGTCAGGTAGCCGGGGCGGGCGCGGAGCGGCTCGCCGCGGGCGCCGAAAACATCGACCTGGCGGACGGTGCCGTCGAGGGTGAAGTCGCCGATGTACGCCGCGAAGAGCTGATCCGTCGCGCCGACCACCGCGGGGTCGATCGCGTCCATCGGCTCCTGCACCGCGGTGGTGTAGATCCGCACCGACAGCTCGACCCGCGCGGACGTCTGCCCGAGGCCGGACGTGCGGACGGGCGTGACGTCGCTGACCCACACGCCGCAGGTCAGGCCGCCGGACGCCGGGGGGTTGAGCGGCTCGTGGCCGTTCACGTCTTGGAAGAGGCCAAGGGTCCCGGCGTGGGAGATGGCCTTGTCCAGCAGGGTGCTGATGTCGAGTCCCATGGGTCACCTCATCTCCGGCAGGTAGCGGACCTGGAGCAGCTGCTGCGCGGTGTCGGGCGCCTCACGCGCGAGCTGGGTCTTCACGCGCCGCCAGTGGCCGTACCCGGCGAACCTCGTCACCGGGGAGTTGCGGGAGCCGACGCCCTCCAGCCACGGCCCGTACACCACCCCGCCGTCGGACA
This sequence comes from Streptomyces sp. NRRL F-5123, assembly GCF_000721495.1. Lineage (GTDB taxonomy): Bacteria > Actinomycetota > Actinomycetes > Streptomycetales > Streptomycetaceae > Actinacidiphila. The sequence continues at coordinate 239,996 of NZ_JOHY01000007.1, read as the reverse complement.
CCCGGTCGGTGTCCGGCGTGACCCGCTCGGTGCGGATCTGCGACTCGTAGTAGCCCGTGGGGTGCCGCAACACGCGGCCGAGCTCGGCGAGGACCATGTCCTCCGCGCGCGCCGCGAGGGTGTCGCGGGCATCGTCCACGTACCGCGCGACGGCGGCCTGGGCGCGCCCGTCGAACAGCGGGCCCGTCGCAGTCACGCGGATCTCGTCAGCCACGTCACACCGCCCTCGTCCTGGCCATGCGCCCGTGAGCGGTCAGGCACTGCTGCCGGATGTCGTCGACCGTCGGCTGGAGCGGACGCTGCTCCCCACTGCCCGAGGAGGACGAGCGGGACGTCCGCGCGTACCCCGCCAGCTCCTGCGACAGCGTCATCACGGCCTCCGCGATCGTCAGCGTCCGCACCAGCGCCGGAGGCTCCCACGCCACCAGAGGGGCACCGTCCGCGATGCTGGCCGCCGTGGTGCCCAGGGCACCGCGGACCACCGTCAGGGTGCGGGGCGCATACACGTGGGTGCCTGCGGTGTGCGCGGCGAGCGGCGTGCCGTCCCACTGCCGGCGCACGACGACGGTGTCCCCCGCGATGTCGTCGACGCGGACGCGCTCCCCGTCGAAGAGCAGCACCTCGTCCTCATGCACCAGGCTGGCATCGGCAAGCTGGAGGGTGACGGCGTTCGCCTGAGCCGTGACGTCCGCTGCCAGGGTTGCGCCGGTGTCAGCCATGCTGCGGCCGGTGACGAGGAGTCGTTCGCCACCGGCACGCAGCACGCTGCCGACGCCCACCAGGGAAGCGTCGGACACCGTGAGGGTCGTGGCCGCCTCATCCACGGCCCCCACGGCAGTCCCGGCCGGCCGCTCGACGTTCTTGTAGCCCCACAGCCCAGTGACGGTGATGGCGTTCTGCTGGGTGTCCCCGGTAGAAAAGGCGCTGCTGGACGACAGATCGATCTCCAGGGACCGGTACGGGGGGCCGCTGCGGTTCGGCTGGAGGATCACCGTGTCGGTGGGGATGGTGACGCCGCCGGACACCACGCCGTGCAGTTCAACGAGCTCGGAGTTGTCGAGCCACAGGCGCCAGGAGCGGGCGTACTGGCCGTTCGGCCAGTCCCAGGAGCGGGCGTCGAGCACTGGGTAGAAGCGGCGGTGGCACAGGCGGTCCACCGACCTGGATCCGGCGGCGATGGCGCGGTCGATCCGGGCGTCAGCGCGCGCGGTCACCTTGTAGTCGAGGGCGTCCTTGACGTCCTCGCGGGTCGCGTACCACGGCTCCATGTAGTCGATCACCTGTGTCACCTCCTCTCCTCGTACGGTTGGGGTTGGTCAGTCCTGCTCAGAGCCGGTCGCCGACGTGCCGCCCGCCGGGCCGCCACCCGTCGAAGGCGCAGAAGAGCCCTCCATCCGGCCCTTCTTGGAGCGGCTCCCCATCGTTCGGGCAGGCTTGGACGGGGCGGTCTCGCTCGTCGGCTGCGAGGGCTGCGGCTTCTCGGAGGATGTCTCCGAGCTGTTCGAAGCTGATGGCTCCTCCTCGTCGCCCCACGTGGCGGTGACCCCGGCGATGGACGGGCCACCGTGAACGGTGATCTTCGGCATGGGCTCTCCCTCCTCGATGTGTCCGGTTGCGCCGCACTGGGCGCACCGCGGCGCGCCGACGGCGTACGCCGCCGTGCACGCGGTGCACACCCACAGCGCCATGTCAGGCCGCCGTCACGGTCGCGCCGTCGTCCAGCGGGATGTACGTCAGCGACCACTTCACCGACCCGGTGGTCGAGGCCGTGGTCTTCAGCCCGAGGTTCCCCACCGGCAGCACCACCGCGTGCGCGGGGAGCCCGGTGCGGGCCGACGTCGGGGCGTTCGACCCGGCGCCGTCCGCGGAGAACAGCGACGTCGCGTCGCCGCTGATGCCGTACAGCGTGCCGACCTCGTCGGAAGTGATCACGGTCGCGGCGCACACGTCGCCGACGGTGCCGGTGGTCGGGGTGTGGACGAGGTTCGCGGAGGTGGCGGTCGACCCGATGACGGTGGTGACCTCGCCGACGATGCTGGTGAGGAGGACCCGGCCGCCGGCCACGGTGAAGAGGGTGCCGGTCGCGGTCTGCGGGAGCGTCGCGGTGGCCCGGTCGACCTTCGTGCCAAGGAGGATCGTGCGGAGCTGGCCGCCCTGGATGAGCACGGACATGGTCAGGCCCCCCGGATGGCGAGGTTGTCCGCCTTGCGCTGGGTGGTCAGGTCGTGGAACACGGCGGTGACCAGGCCCGAGCCGCCCGCGGACACCTTGACGTAGGACTTCCCGTCGGGGAGGGAGTCGCCGCTGACGTAGAACGCGACAGTGCCGCTGCTGATGGTCACGGCGTTCGACGCGGCCTGCGTGGAGGTGACCCATGCGGCGGTGCCGTTGGTGGACGTGTTGGTGATCTTCCGGGTGATGGTGTTGCCCGGCGACGCGTACGACCCGCCGAAGCTGTCGGAGCAGGTCAGGGTGAACGTGTCGTTGCCGGTGCAGACGAACGTCACGCCGAGGCAGTCGCGCAGCGAGAACGCCGCGCCCGCCGCGATCGGGGCGACGTCGAAGCTCCGCCCGAGTCCTTCCATTGCAGCCATCAGGGTGCCTTCCTTGCGGGGGGTGAGTGCCGTGTCGGAGCGGCCCGGGCGGGGGTGTCAGTGCCCGCCCGGGCTGGCGGGTCAGCGGGTGGCGATCTTCACGAACGGCGAGAGGGTGTTGGAGCCCTTCCGCGGGGTGATCGCCGTTTTGATCCAGGGGGTGCCGTCGACCCGCTCGATCACGCGGACCGCGGTCTTGTCGTTGCCGAACTTGTACTCGGTGGACGTCTGGGCCTGCATGGCCTGCCGGTCACCGATGAGGTAGTAGCCGAAGTCGACGAAGTTGATGTCGCCCGCGGTACCGACCGAGGAGACCTTCTCGGTGAAGATGACCGGCCGGCCGAGGATCGTCATCGGCGGGGCGCCGGCGCCGTCAGCGGCCGGGGTGCCGATCCACACCGCGGAGCCACCGGTGCCGACGGACAGGGCCATGGTGGCCAGCTCCGGGAAGGTGTCGATGTGCGCCACCCACACCGCCCGCGCGATGCTGGAGGGGAGCATGCGGGAGTACGCCTTGACGATGTTCTCCCACACGATCGACCCTGCCGCCTGGCCGGACTCCTTCGCGACGGACACGGCGGCCGGGGCGTTGAGGTAGCCCAGCGGCTGACCGACGCCGTTGCCGTCGGTGAACGCGACGTCCTCGAACCAGGCGAGCGCCTCGGGGTAGGACTCGTTCATGAACTGCTGGAGGCTGATGATGCTGTCGGAGAACAGCTCGTTGGGGATCTCGCTGTACAGGGTCAGCTTCTTCGCCGCCAGCTCGATCCGTCCGAACGTCGGGCTGCTGTCGGTGAGGGAGCCGCCCTCCTCGGTCCAGTAGCCGACGACACCGCCATACACCGAGCTGGCGTTGCTGGTGGAGTCGAGCATCGGGTACGGGACCGTCAGCGACTCCATCGGGACGACGCGGGCGCGGGAGCGGACGACGGCCATCTCCAGGGCGACGCGCAGCAGCTCGGAGCGGAGGATCTCGGGAATGAGGAACCCGCCGTCGCTGGGGACGGTGCTGCCGAACGCGTTCTGGATCTTCGCGATGTCGGACTGGGCGCTGAGCGCGTCCGCGCCGCGAGCACCGGCCCAGGTCGCCGCGAAGTAGTCGGACCAGGTGCCCCACCGCTCGTCGAGGCCGGCACCGGGAGCCTTCGCGTTGTAGTGCTTCGACCGGGCGACGGGCTTCCCCGCCGGGTCCAGGTTGAGCCGGTTGATGGACTGGAGGAGCTTGTCGTTGCGGAGGATGTCCGCGAACTGGCGCTGGGTCTCGTCGCGGATCTGGTCGGCGATCGCAGGGTCGTCCTTGGCCTGGGCCTTGGCGTAGTTGACGATGAACTCCGTCAGAGACTCGGGGGACTTCGCGATCTCCTTAAGCGTCGCGGTGTCACCGATGGCCTCGGCGAGTTCGTCCTGGTTCCGCGGGACGGCGAGAGTGGGCATGGTGTCTCCTCCTTCAGGCGTCCGTCGCGGACGACGCTGGGGTCTGGGTGAGGTGTTCGAGGGCCTGCCCCCAGGGGGCGGGCGTGGTGAGGTGGGCCAGGGATGCGGCCCAGTCGTCAGGCTGCTCGTCGGCCAGCTCGTCCAGGTCGGTGGTGGCCGGGGGGTCGAGGGGCGCGGTGTCGAGGTGCGCCTGCGCCAGTTCGCGGAGCGCGGCAACCTCGGTCTCGGTGAGGGCGTCGGCGACGGAGATCACCAGGGCGGGCGCGGGTGCCTCGGCGGCGGGCTCCGGTCGGGCCGGGGGCGGGCCGGGCTTCGGCCGCTCCGGCTCGGCGGGCCCGCGGTACCCGTACGCCGCAGGGTCGAACCGGGCGCGCATCTGCGCTGGCTCGTCCTCCGCAGGTGCCTGCTTCGCCGACATCACCTCATCGACCAGGCCCGCCTTGAGTGCGTCCTCGGGGAGGTACCACGTCTCGTTCCGCATCACGGCCCGCCACTCGTCGCGGGTACCGCCAGCCTTCGCGGCGTAGACGTCAGCGATGTTGTTGGAGATCAGGTCGAGGACTTCGGCCATCTTCTGCATCTCAGCCGCGTCACCAAGGCACATGCCCGAGGCGTCGTGCACCATCAAGGTCGCGTTCGGGGCGGCTACCACGCGGTCCCCTGCCATGGCAATGACGGACGCGATGGACGCGGCCAGAGAGTCGATCTGCACGGTGGTCTGTGCGGGGTGGGAGCGCAGCGCGTTAGCGATCGCAATCCCGTCGAAGACCGAACCGCCGGGGCTCGAAATCCTGACCTTGATCTTCGGTGCGGTGATGGCGCCGAGTTCCGCGACGAACTCGTCGGCGGTGACGCCGAGCCACCCACCAATCTCGTCGTACAGCAGGATCTCCGCCTCGTCCTCCGACGCCGCGTTCTTGATCGAGTACCAGGCGCGCGTCTCCTGCGCCTTGGCCTGCGCCGGGCGTCGCGGCTGGAAATCGGGGACCTCAATCCATGGCATCGACTGTCATCCCCTTCCGGGCCTGCTTCCTCTGGTGGGTCCGTTCGGCGTGGCAGTTGGCGCACACCACCTCGCACTTGGCGATCTCGGAGAGGAGCCGGTCGTAGCTCGCGCACGTCACCCCGGCGCTGACGTTGAAGTCCTTGGTGATTGCGTCGAGGTGGTCGAACTCCATGACGTAGTACGGGTAATGGACACCGCAGTCGGCACACGGCCGGTCCTTGGCCTCCCGCACTGCGTTCCGGTTCTTGGTGAGGGTCCGGTGCTTGATGGCCCGGACCGCGGCGGGGTCGCTCTCGCGCCTGCGCCGGGACGCTTCGGCGTTCGCACGTCGGTACGTCTCCAGCGCCTCGGCGGAGAGCGTGCTCCGACGCTCGTTGGACTTCTGCGTCTGGGCGGCAGTGCACGCGGGGCAAGGGGTCTCGCCCTCGTCCCGGTGTGCCTGGTAGCCAGTGGCCGTTCCCGTCCGGCCGTCGGGGGACCCGGCCGTTGGCCGGGCGCAGGCGGCGCCGGGGATGAGCACGGCGTCCTTGCAGGGCTTGCACGGGTACTGCCCGGCGGCCAGGTGCGCGGCATGGCCTTCCGCGGTCCCCTGCGCCCCGCCGGAGCAGGCTCGGCTCTCTGCTCGCTTGCGTTTCGCCGCCGCGTTGGACGAGGCGTCCCAGCGTGCCCGCGCCTCCGGGCTGGCCTTCTGCTTCTGCTCGGCGCACTTCGCGGTCCACGCCGTGCGGCACGGGCCGCACGCTGCCTCGCTGTGGGCGCGGTGTGCGGTGTACCCGGCGGTCGTCCCGGTGCGTCCGGCGGGGTACTTCTTCGTCGGGCGCGCGCAGGCAGGGGTAGCCTGATCCATGTCGATCTCCTCAGAAGGTCGGCCATGCCCCGGGGGTGTTACCAGCACCCGCCGGGGTCCAGTGTTCGTACGGCTCATTGTACCGTTTCCGCAGGTCAACTGCCTTGCGGAGGGGCCGGGTTGGGGTGCGCAGAGGACGCTCACGAGTCCTCCTTGCCGCGCTTGACGACCTTGCAGCGGCACTCGTTGCCGTACTGGGCGCCGATGCAGTGGATGTAGCCGGACCCGCCGGGGTAGTCCGCGTAGGCGTCGGCCCGGTTCTTGTAGAGCGCGCCGTCGTTGTCGGCGCAGGGCTGGCACACGTCGTCGTCGTGTTCGGACACGGCGATCCAGCGGAGGGCGTCGTCGACGTCGGGGACGTCCGAGCCGCCGGTGATCCCTGCGACGGCGCGCTGCCACGCGGCCTGCGCCGGTGTCGTCGCGGGCGTGCCCGGCTCGGCGGGCAGTTGGAAGCCGAGCATGGGCAGGATCAGCGGCGCCAGCGACGGGGCACCGGTCACGAGACGGATCAGCAGCTCCCGGTCCGGGTCACTGCCGGGCTGCCCGAACTCCATCTCCGGCAGGCCCACCGCGGCGAGGGCGTCGGGCCCGTACACGCCGGCGGCGATGAGGGACTGCACCGCCTCGGCCTTGGAGGTGAGCCGTGCGGCTTCGGCGTCTGCGTCCTCGGGGACAGGGGAGACGTAGTCCCACTCCAGGTCGCGCGCGCTGGGCCCGTACATGGGCAGGAGCCGGGTGTTGAGGGCGGCCTTGGTGCGTTCCAGTCGGGGCACGAGGAGCCAGCGGGCGAAGACGACCTCGGCGGCGTCCGCGTTGGCCCTGTTGACGTCGTCAACGGCGCCGAGGAGGGGCTTGGGGAAGCCGAACGCGCCGCGGATTTTCTCGTCGCTCACCTGGGACAGCTCGGCGAACTGCATGTCGCGGTTGGTGTACTTGCGGTCGACCCACTGGATGCCGTTCTCCAGGATCGCAACCCGGTGGGCCGCTGCGACGCCGCGGTGCTGCTCGTTCCAGCGCGCGCGTAGCTCGTCGAACTCGTCGTCGTCGAGGCGCTTCTCGACCTGGAGGACCCCGCCCGGCTCGGCCGAGCTCACGAAGAAGTTCCGGTTCCACTCCCTGCTGTACCGGGAGGCGTCGAGGTCGACGAGGACGGTCTGCACGGGGCCGAGCCCGCGGTACGGGTCCAGCGGGTTGGGGCGCAGCATGGAGATCACGTCGTCCAGACCGAGCGGGACAACCTCGCCTCCGGGCCCGCGGTACTCGTACCCCGAGAGGAACTCCGTCGCCGAGGGGATGGGCTCGATGCGGTCGGGGCGGACGGGCCACAGCTCCAACGGCAGGGACGACGCGGCGTGGCGGGAGATGACCCACCGCTGCTCCCCCGTCAGTTCCTCGTGCTGCTGGGCTGCCTCCCTGAACGCGGGCCCGGTCATGAACGGGTTCGGGGCGTGCCACAGGTCGAGGGCTGCGTGCGCGGTGACCTCGGTGCGGTCGTTCTTCAGCCCGGACCGGGCCTTGCGGTAGAGGCGCCACTCGACCTGCGAGTACGACGTGCACGTGCGGTCGACGATCGCGAAGAGGGTGCCGTTGGTGCCCTGGGCGCGCATCTGCGCTTCCATGCCCGCGGGCCGGCCGAGGATCCCGCCGAGACGGCCGCCGCGGGTGGAGGCGTAGGGGACTGGGGGGTTGGCGGCAGCGTTACGGAGTACGGCGCGGAGGGGGTCCAGCAGTGTCTTGCCCACTGGGCCCCCTCTCGCTGTACGCCACCGTCTGGGCCGTCACCCAGAGCGCCCCGCCCACGACGAGCCCAACGCCGAGTCCGAAGATAATCCCGAATCCCACTGCCATGAGTGTAAATCCTCCTGTCAAGTTGGCTAGTGGCAGGAAATTCTTCGGTGCGCGGGGTGTGGGGATCCTCATGACGACTCCTCGAAAGTTGGGTGCGGCGAGCGCGCCGCGGACTACAGGCGGCGGATCCGCGGCCGGCCGCCGAGATCCCGCTCAGCCACCACGTACCGCATCGCGTCCATACCGTGATCATTCAGCTTCAACGGGGCGTCCTTCGCGGGCTTCTCGCCCGCCTGCTGCGCAGCCGTGCCCCGGTCCCAGACGTACCCGGTGATCTCGTCCTCCGTCGAGCACGGCTTCTTCGCCGCGTCCAGCTCCGGGTCCCGCGCCACCAGCGCGCCGCGCATGATGAACAGCCGCGGCCGACCGTCGCCCGCGGGCTTCAGCCGCGCCTGCACGGCCTGGATCCCGTCCGACACGCCCTTGTGCGCCGCGGTGGTGGACAGCTTCAGGTGCCGCTCCAACGTCGCCCGGTCCTCCGCGTCGTGGTCGGTGATGACCGCGCGCGGCCGCGGCTCGGTCCACTCGGTCACGCAGGCCTCGCAGGTGAAGCAGTTGTGCGAGCTGGTCTTGTTGGCCCGGCAGTGGCTCACGCAGCGCTGCACCGTACGGAGCACGGCGCGGGCGTGGTCTTCCACGAGGGTCTTGGTGCGGTACATCTCCCGGTAGAGGAACAGCCGGCCGTCCGGGTCCTCGGCCCAGAACTGGATCACGGTCGGGTTGACGTAGCCGAGGTCGACGGACCACCAGCGGGTCCAGTCCTTCGGTACCTCGAACGGGTCGACGAGGTGCACGGCCGGGTCCCACGCCTCGTAGACGAGGCCTTCGGCGGCCACCCATTTGCCGAAGCGCATGCGGTCCTTGCGGGCGCCGGTGAGGCTGTCGAGGCGTTCGAGGTAGGCGCGCCCGTACTCGGTCCATTCGCCGTCGTGGTAGAGGCGGGGGTTGTCCTCGTGGCGGGAGTACAGCATCTGGCAGCGCCCGGCGTTGGCGCGCTGCTTGAGGTGGTGGGTGGGGGGCCCGGGGTTCGTCGCCATGATCAACTGCTGGTAGGAGAGTCGCCCGTTCCGCAGCCGGGTGACGATCGTGTCGAGGTCTTCGGCGGTCGTCTCGATCGCCTCGTCGACGAAGCACAGGTCGTACTCGGTGGACAGTAGCCGGGTGGCGCGGTCGAGTCCGCCGACGACGATCGCGGACCCGTTGCTGTACCGGAACGCGGCGGGCTCTTGCGCGGACCCGCCGTAGAACTTTACGACCTGGGCGGCGATCGCTTCGGCGGCGACCTTCTGCCGGAACGTCACCAGCGTGGACGCGGTGAGGGAGGCGTGGGTCTTGCGGACGATCAGGGCCCGCACCTTGGGGGTGTGGAGGCAGGCGAGGTGGACCTTCATGAGCGCGCCGACGCTCTTGCCCGTGCCGGCCGCGCCGGACATGAGGATCTCGTTGGCCTTCGACCGGAACATGTCCAGGGCTGCGCCGCGGGGCTCGTAGCGGACGACGGTCGCGGTCACTTGAGGTCTTCCGGGTCGATGCCGATGAGCTGGTAGGTGACGTCGCCGGAGTGCTGGACCTGCGCGGGCGCGTCGAGGCCGTCGAGCTTCCGCAGGGACTCGGAGAGGGCGCGGAGGCGGTCGGCGGCGGCGAGGAGCGGGGCGTCGTCGATGATCGTGTTGCCCTGGTCGTCCTTGACGACGCGGCCGTGGGAGACGGTGATGTGCTCCGTCTCCAGGATGTCGAGAACGACCTCAACGGCGTACTCCAGGCGGGTGCGGTGTGCGGCGCGGGCCTGCTCAACGGTGGCGGCGGTGGCTTCCCGGGTGGCGCGTAGGCCGCGTTGGATGTGCCGGTGGGCGTTGCCTTTGCTGCCGAGCCCCATGGTGTCGCTGATCTCTTGCATGGTCCAGCCGTCGATGGCCCAGCGGGCGGCGGCCCAGGCGCAGCGGGCGTCTGTGGCGGGGTTGGGCATGTAGCGGCCATTGCCAGGGTTGCGGCGGGGGTCGGCTGCTGGTGGGGGTGGGGGGATGCCTTCGGCTTCCCAGTCGCGGGCGCCGGGTTCAGTGGTCACCGGGTGCCTCCTTCCGCCGCCGCGAGCGCAGCCGAGCCGAACGGCGGGTGCTCGCGAGCGAACTGGAGACCGTCCGGCAGTTGCTCGCGCGGCACGAGGCCCGTGGTGTAGCCGCAGTCGCAGAAGGCCACCCCAAGGCCGGTGAGTCGCCGTTCCGTCCAGGTGCGCCCGTCCGTGTCCGGCGCGCCGGGGCGGGCTTCGTTCTGGATGAGGATTCGCGGCTGGTGGTTGAGAGTCCAAGGGGCGTCGTCGTTGGTCATGATGCTGCTCCCTCCTCCCTGGTTGTTGATCGTCGCATGGGGTTATGCCTGTCGGCTATGACTGCTGGTCAGGGGTGGTGTTCCACCAGCGGGCGCCGGTGGCGTCTTGGTGTACGGGCCCGTCGTGGTGGCCGCGGAGGACGCACGGGCCCATCGGCTGCCCGAACCCGGTGTCGAGGGACGCGTCGCATGTGCTGGCCGCGCGCAGCTCGTCGATGCGGTGGTCGCGTTGTTCGAGGGCGGGGCCGATGATGCGCCACGCCGCTTCGGCGAGGGCGGGTGCTGCGCTGGGCCGTCCTGCGGTGTGTTGGCGGAGGGCACGTTCGAGGGTGCGGCGGAGGATGCGGCGCTGCTCGGCGGGGTCGGCGGGGGTGGGCATGTGGTGCTCCTTGCTGGGGTGGGCGCCCCGGGATGGCGGGGCGCCCGGGGGTGGGTCAGTCCTCGGTGCGTTCGGGCCAGTGCCAGGTGCCGCCCTCGTGGGAGGTCTCGCTGTGCGCGACGTCCCTGTCGGGGAAGATCGTGTCAGGGAGGAACACCTGCACGCTGATGCGCTGGTCGCGGGTCTCGGTCACGATTGCTGCGCGGCAGACGGGGGTGCCGGTGGCGGTGCTGACGTAGTGGACGATGCGGCCCACGGTGGGCTTGGGCATGGTCAGTTCTCCTTCGTGGTGTCGCGGTGGGGTTCGGCGCCGTTGGTGTCGTCGGTCCACTGGCCGAGGACGGTGTGCTGGTGCGGGCCGGGGTGTCCGGCTTCTCCGTGGCAGGTGATGGGGGTGTCGGGCTGGTTGCCGACGCCGATGATGCTGGCGTTGCAGGGGGTGGTGGGCATGGGTCAGTCCTCCTTGGTGGTGCGCGGGATGATCACGATGCGGTCGCCGGGCTGCGCCTCGACCTGCGCGATGCGGGCCTCGACGAGTTCGGTGTGTGCCTGGGTGGTGCGGTCGAGTTGGTCGTACGCGGCGGCGATGGCGGCCAGCCCGGTGGGCGCGTCGTTGGAGGCGCGGCAGGCGGTGCACCGTTCGCTGAAGGTGCAGGTGCACGGCAGCGCGTCGTGGGGCGTTTCGGCGGGGGCCCGGTAGCGGTCGGTGCGGTGGCCGCACATGCACTTGGGGTCGGCGCAGTGCTGGTCGCGGGGTGCGTGGGTGTCGGCGGCGCGGGCGCAGGGCGGGCAGATCACGGCTGCTCCTGGTTGATGAGGCGGGCGACGGCCAACGCCTGCGGAGACGCGCCGATCTGTTCGGCGTCGTTGGCGGCGGTGTCGAGCCAGTCGACGAGGGCCAGGCCGAGGGCGGGGTCCATGGTGGCGATGCGCAGGGTGTCGGTCACGGGCGGATCTCCTGGTCGAGGGGGATGAAGTGCTGCACCATCTCGTCGCCCCACAGGCCGCTTCCGCCGCGTGCGGCGTGCTCGGCGCAGATCGCGGTGCCGACCATGTACGTGCGGCCGGGCGCGTAGTCGCGCCACCAGCAAGGGTGGAGCAGGTTGATGGCGACGATGAGGCGGTGGGTGGCGGGCGGGAGCTCGTCGCCGCGGTGCCAGGTGCACCGCGGGGCCGCGACCGGTCCGGGCGGCGCGGCCGGCCGCGGGCGGGGGATGGCTTCGACGGGGAACAGGGCCAGGGCGGGCGCGCTCATGCGGTCCACCGCCTCACGGGGATGCCCGCGGCGTCGGCGAGCGCCGCGGTGTGCGACGCGCCTCGGGAGCTGTTGCGGATGAACGCGAGGCACAGGTCAGCACCGAGGTTGACCATCTCGGCGTTGCGGCGGAACCCTGCGGCCTTCCCGTGCTGCTGCCAATCGGCGGGGTGCGGCTCCACCTCGATGCCGCGGGTGGTGGCCCAGGCGTGGGCCATGGCGTCGGCGCCGCGCGGGCACGCGCCGTGGACGACGGTTATGTGGCGGCGGGTGAGGAGCAGGGAGGTGAGGGCGATCTCGATGCTGACGGGCTGGTGCCAGTCGCGGGAGCCGGTGACGAGGACGCGGTAAGTGGGGGTGCTCACGCCTGCTCACCGCCTGCCGGGATGGTGAGGCGGCGCAGGGAGTCCACGGCTGCCTGGTCCTGCTCGGTGAAGCCGGCGTCGGCCCAGATGCGTTCCTGGGCCTGGTCGAGGGCGTAGGTGAGCGTGGTCCGCTCAGCCTCGGACAGCACGGCGGGCACTTGGGCCTGGGCCGCGGCTCGCCGCTCCAATTCGGCGAGCGCGCCCGCCGTACCCGGGTAACCCTTCGCCACGATGAAGTTGCGCATCGCCTCGGACGGCATCGCGACCTCGCAGGTGACGTCGCACCACTGGTGGTCGCCAGCTGCGTGGGCGCACCGGGTGATCGCCCGGTCCTGCTGCTCCTCGCGGGCTGCGTCGTCCTCGATGTGTGCGACCTCGGCTGCGGCTTCGGCGTACCAGCGCGCGGCGGCGCGGGCGGCTTCCGGGTCGGTGGTGCCGAACCGCTCGAAGTGCAGCGCGCCAGCAGCGGCCTGCATCGCGGCGACCGTGGGCGGTGGCTGCTCGGTGCGCTGTGGGCGCGCGGTCGGTGCCGGAACCGGGTTGGGCTGGGTCATCAGTTCTCCTGGCGGGGGTTGTGGGCGGCGCCGTGTGGGCGTGTGCGGGGCGTTGGGGGTGTCGTGCGGGTGTGCGGTTACTCGGGGGTGTGTTCGGGGCTCAGGTGGGCGTATGGCCAATCAGTCGATGCGGATGTCGGCCAGTGGGACGCCGGCCTGGAGTTGGTCGTGGAGGGACCGGTAGCGGGTGATGGCGCCGTCGCCGCGGCGGTTGAGCTGGCGGCGGGCGGCAGCAGTGAGGGCGGACCAGCAGGTGGCGCAGAGGTACTTGCCGGGCGCGCGGCGGTTGGTGCAGCCGGGGCAGGGGCTGGGGTTGGTCGGCATGGAGGTCTCCGGTTCGGATGGCGGTGCGGGTTCGGCGGGTCAGAGAGCGGCGATCACGCGGGCGGCAGCGGAGTCGGACGCGTGGCCCTGCTCGGCTGCCCACTCGGCGATGTCGAGGGGCCACCGCTTGTCGAAGTAGTCGATGACGACGGTCGCGCCGTCCTGGCGGACGGTGTTGGACGGGCCGGCGCCGAAGTAGTCGGCGTGCTCGGCGATGACCATTTCGGCGTCGCTGGGGGTGAGGCACTGGAGGCGGGTCTCGGGCATCGGGGTGGTCTCCGTTCAGGTCGGGGGCGGTGTGGCGCAGTTGCAGTCGGGTGTGCAGATCGCGGAGGTGGCCGGGTGGGTGCCGTGTGGCCAGGCGCCTCGGTGGTGTCCGGGTCCGTGGGTGGGGGTGTCGGGCCCTGCTCGGGGCTCGGGGGTGTGGCGGGTTGGTCGGATGAGGTCGCGGAGGTAGGCACCCAGGTCGCCCTGGCGGCGGAGGGCGGTGATGTCGTCCTCGGTGGGGTCGGTCACGCCGTCTCCCGGTGGCCGAGTGCGGCTTCGGCGGCTTCGACACGGGACGGGTGCGGCGTGGTCCTTGCCCGGGAGGCGCCGGGGCGCCCACCGCGCTGGCACTGCTGGCCTGAGCGCGCCTTGCACCAGGGGCAGTCGACGGCCAGGTAGTCGGCGCTTCCCGTGCGGATGGCAGCTTCGCGGGCGGCGGCGGCCGGGCGGTGGGGCGCGAGTTCCTGGCGGACGTGGTCGGGGATGTAGCGGCCGATCGCGGCAAGGCGGGCGGTGACGTCGGGGTGCGGGCCGCCGGTGATGGCGAGGGGGGTGGTGGGTGCGGGGACGGCTCCGGATGCGACGTCGGCGATCTGCCCGCGGAGGCGGTGGAGGTACTGGGGGTCTTGGTCGCCTTCGGGCGGGACGTAGGTGTAGTTGGTGAGGCGTTCGGCGCGGATCTTCCGGGCGATGCCGATGATGTCGGGGCTGGTGGCGCGGTAGCGCTTGTCGGCGGGGGTCCCGGCCTGGTCGACGTAGAAGCGGGAGAGGGCGGCTTCGGCGGTCTGGTAGTCGATGCTGGCGGCGTTGAGGTCGGCGTGCCAGGCGAGGGTGTCGGCGTCTCCGACGGTGCGCTGGTCGCGGGCTGCGGCGAGGCCGAGGAGGAGTCCGATCTCGGCGAAGGTGATGGTGTCGGTCATGACTGCTCCTGGGCGCGCTTGGCGTCGGCGAGTGCTTGCATGCGGCGCCCGGCTTCGATGGCCTGGTTGACGCGGGCGTCGGTGACGGAGGGGCGCTGGCTGGGGTCGGGAAGCTGGTGGACGTTGTCGCCGACTGCGGCGGGCAAGTAGCCCTGTTCGGCTTCGGGTTGGGCGGGGGCGTCGGCGAGGACTCGCCAGGCGGGGATGAAGTAGTTGCCCCTGCGGGGCTGCTTGCGGGCGCCTTGCCAGCTGGAGCGGGCGGAGACGACGAGGCGGGGGATGGTGCACCGCTGGATCAGGGCCTCGATGAGGAACCACTCGGCGGAGTCGAGGTCCCAGCCGACGACGAGGCCGGCGCGCTCCAGTTCGTCAACGAGGGGTTGCGAGGCCGCGGGGATGCGGGGGCGGTCGCCGATGCGGGGCGGCTCGGGCGAGCGCGCGTAGCTAGCTGTCTCTTCCTCCTTCTCCTTCTCTGAAGGAGAAGGAGGGACGGGACGGGACGGGGTGCCGTTATTAACGGCGTTACGAATCTCGCTGACCTGCGGTGACTGCTGATTTGTGAGGCGGTTTTCTTCCGCGTTCGTGTCGCCGTCGTGTCGCGTTGCTGTTGCCGTCGTGTCGTTTCGGTGCTCCGAGGGGCTGTCCGTAACGCCGTTACGCGCGGCGTTACGGACAGCCTTCTCTGCGGCGGCCTTAGCTTCCTTCTCGGCCTTCTTCCGGTCTCGCCATGCCTGCTGCCGGAGGGCGTTCGCTTCGCGTTCGGCTTGGACCTTGGCGCGGTCGGGGTTGTATTCGAGGTAGTCGTGGATCGTCCAGCCGCCCTCGGCGCGGTCCCACAGCCCGGCGGCTTCCAGTTCCTTGGCGGTGGCCTTGATGCCGCGGATGCGGGCGATGACGGGCAACTCGCGGTCGAGGATCTTGCCCTCGGTCAGGTTCTCCGAGGCCCAGCAGAGCGCGGAGACGTGCAGCCGGAAGGCGCGGTCGGACAGGAGCGCGACCTTGCGGTGTGAGGGGAAGCGGTCGTCCAGGCGGACCCAGGGCATCGGGGCTTCTTTCGGTTTGTGCTGGTCAGGGGCTCAGGGCATGTGAAATCGGACCCTTCAGGGGGGCTCGCCTTGATCGTGCCTAACGTGACCATCATAGCTAAGAACGCAAATTCGCGCTGTTGTGATCTGTAGCGATTCCGCTACCCTGGCGGCATGAGCACCCGTACCGAGCACCACGCGAAGATCGCTGAGGCGCGCAACGTCCTCGGTGAGGTGATCTCGCGCGCCCGCTTCGGCGGAGAGGCGACGGTGCTGATCAACCGTCGGAAGGAGGCAGCCGTGATCGTGCCGTTCGACTTCTACGAGCGCGCCCTGGACGCCCTCGGCGAGCGCCCGGTGGCGGCGCCCGGCGACGTCCTGGCGGCCGAGAACATTGCGCGGCGCGCGGCGGCCAAGTCCGAGTCCTGACACGGCCCTCTCCTCTCCGTGCTGGCCCCGCCTTGTGCGGGGCTTTGTGCTGTGCGGGGGCCCGCGGCGGGGGAAGTCGCCGCGGGCCGGGCGGGTCAGGAGCAGTCGGGCACGACGAGCCAGCCGGGCGCGGACGTGTCCTTGTAGCCGAGGGCCATGGCGGCGGCGACGAGTTGCCGGTCCCAGTCGGCGAGCTGCTCGGCGGTGGCGCTCTGGGGGGTGACGTGCTCGTACTCGCCGAGGTCGACCTCGTTGCACTTGGTGACGAGGAAGAACATGTCCCGGTCGTAGTCACCGGCCGAGAGGTGGCCGACGTCGGGGCAATCGGCCTTGATCTTCGGCAGTTCGGCCTCGGCGTGCTCGGACTCGACCCACGCGTACTGGTCGGTGTTGATACGGAGGCCGTAGGCGAAGTAGGTGGAGCGGCTGAATCCCATCGGGGTGTCCTTCGTGGTTCAGGCGGTGGTGGGCTGGAGCATGCGGAGCCAGCGCTCCGGCGTGCGGGTGCGGAACAGCACGACGGGGTCGACGACGGCCACGACCTGGGCGCGCGGGCACTGCCACGACAGGCCCGGGATCCCGCTGTCCGGGTCCGGCTCCAGGGCCCCGTCGGGCTCGACCCGGTACAGGGCGCCGTCGGGGTAGTACGCGGCGAAGGAGCGGGCGACGTCGCGGCCGGTCGTCACGTAGACGATGTCCGTGCGGGTGGCGTAGGCCGGGCCGCCGTGCTCGGCGGCGATCGCGGACAGGGTCCGGGTGGTGCCGGTCTGGTCGGGCGGCAGGATCCAGTCACCCGCCGTGAGGCCGGGGATGCCGCCGTGGAAGTACGTCACCGGGCCACGCTCCGGACGCTTCCGCCGCGGCGGAGGGCGCCCTTCGGGCGGAGCGTGGTGCCCGCTTCGAGGAGCAGGTTCCGGACGTACCCGTACGAGCGGCCGGTGGCGAAGGCGATGCCGCGGATGCTGTCGCCGGCCTCGTACCGGGTGCGGTAGGTGGTGGCGGTGTTGGTGCGGTCGGTGCCGCGGTGGATGGTCATGGTGCGGTGGTCCTCTCGGGGCGTGGTCAGGCGGCGTTGTGGGCGGCGTAGTACGCGTCGCGGATCTCGCGCTTCGGGATGCCCCGCTCCGGCACCCTGATGCCGTTCTCCCGGGCCCAGGCGCGGATCGCCGGGTAGTCCGCGGTCGTCCCGGCGGGGAGGGTGGTCGTGCTGCCCGGCTTCGGCTTCGTGCTCTTCGCTGCGGCCAGGTCCCGCTCGGCGTTCGCCAGCTGCGCCTTGAGCCGCTTGATCCGCGCCTCGGCGTCCGTGACGCGGGCCTCGCGCTCGGCGGCCTGCCGCAGGTCGGCCAGGGCGGAGCGGGCCTTACCCGCGAGGGACTGGACGCGGCTGGAGGTGTGGGCGGCACCCCACTCGATGAGGGCTTCGGTGGTCGTGGGGATCTGCTCGGCCGGGGGCGGGGTGGGGGTGATGTCGGTGACGGTCACGGTGGTCTCCTGGGGTTCGAGGTCGGCGAGCGCCTGATCGAGGGCCTGGTCTGCGGTGATGTCGCCGCGGGCGATGGCGTCGCGCTCTTCGGGCAGGAGGCCGGCGCGCATGCCGAAGCGGTGGTGGAGGGAGCTGGTTTGGATGTCTTCGTCGAGGCAGGCGGCCAGGACGGGGCAGGCGGCGCAGGTTCGGCGGGCCCGTGCGTAGGAGGGGAGGGCGTTGGCACCGGCGGGCGGGAACCACGCTTCGAGGGGCTGGCCTTTGCAGGCGGCGTGTTCCCACCAGCGCTCGTGTGCGGTGCGTGGGGCGGTCACAGGGCACCGTCCTGGTAGTCGGCCTGGGCCTGGGCGTACTGCGCGGCCAACGCCGCTTCGGCGCAGGTTTTGTGGGCGTGGTGCCGGTGGGAGTCGAGGAGCCGTGTGGGCTGGCCGCAGTAGCGGCACGGGCCGGGCCCGTCGTAGTCCCAGTGGGCGGAGGACGACCAGTCGAGGATCTGGCCGGGGTGGAATTCGGGGATCGCGGAACGGCGCCGCGTGCGGGCGGTCATGACGCCTGCGCCCGGGCGGCGCGCTCTTCGGGGGTGAGACCCCCGAAGACCCCGTACCTGTTGTGCTTGGACAGGGTGCCTTCGGCGGTCAGGGCCAGGGCGAGACACTGCCGGCGTACGGGGCAGGTCCGGCACGTGGCGCGGGCGGCTCCGAGGTACCGATCGTTGAAGAAGACTTCGGGCTCGTCGAAGCGGCACAGCGCCTTGTCGGTCCAGGTGGTGGCCGGCGTCTCGGGCGCGGGCTCGGCCACAGGCTTGGTGCGCCAGCGGGTCACGGTGCGCGGGCTGATGCCGAGCTGCTGGCCGATCTCGCGGGCGCTCTTGCCCGCGGCGGTGAGCTGGGTGATGGCGTAGACGAGGCCGATGGGGGTGGGGGCGCTCACGTTGTCACCGCCCGGTCCGGTCCGACCCGTGTGGTCCAGACGTGCCACAGGTCGTAGGTGGCGCCGCAGGGGGCGCGGTGCCTGCTGCGCCACGCCGTGACCATGTCGGCCGCGCAGGGCCCGCACATGGGTGCGCTGTCGGCCCCGGCGTGGAGGGGTGGGGAGGTGACCGTGGTGGGTCCGGTGACGGCGTACGGCCAGGTGTCCCGGGCCTGGAGGTCGGGCCGGGTGTGCACCCGGGTAGTGGCGGGCTGGTCGCAGCGCGCGCACTGCGTAGTGAGGACGGCGTCTGTGTCGAAGAGCGCGAGGGCGGTCATCATTGAGCCACCGCCGTGGGGAGGCGCCAGACGCGGATGACCGCGCCCGGCTCGTCCAGGGCGTCCAGCCCCTCCCCGGGGAACACCTTCCGCGCGACGACCTCGACGACCCGGGAATCGTCGGCGATCGCCCCGGAGGTGGTGAGCGCGTCGAACGTCGCACGGAGCAGCTTGTCGATGTCGCCGCTGTCGCGGGTCGTCGGCCAGGTCGTGCGCCGCTTCGGGGCGGAGGCGGGCTTGCGGACGGTGAACGCGATCTCGATGGACAGCGGGCCGTCGAGGGGCGGGCGGTGCACCGGCGTGGCACCAATGTGCCCGGACGTCATGGCGGCGACTGCGGCGTCCTCGACGGCCGCACGCCAGGGCTTGACGCGCTTGGACTGTTCGATGAGGCGGCCGTTGCCGACGTGCCGCTTGGAGCCCTGGGGGGCGGGGCGGTGGCCGTGGACGGTGATGGTGATGTCGGGGGCCGGGGCCCCGGCCGCCGTGGTGGCGGCCGGGGCGGTGAGGGGGAGCGTGTTCACTGCTCGACCTCCGTGGTGGTGCCGCAGCTGCGGCAGGTCAGGCCTGCCGGGGTGCGGTCGTGCGGGGTGGTCATGTGCCCGCACACGGGGGTGTGGCAGGGCAGGTACGCGTCCGCGGCCGGGCGCCGCGCGGGCTGCTGCGGGGCTGTGGCGGGGCGGGCCTGCCGCCACGTCCACACCCCCGCTGCGACGGCCACGACGACCCCAGAGAGGGCGACGATGGAGGCGGCGATGGCTTCGGTGATGTGCATCAGCCCGCCACCTCCGCCCTGTCGTGGAGCTCGCGGTTCATGCGGTCGTTCACTGCGCCGAGCTGGCGGCACTGTGCGTCCAGCGACGCCCGGGCCCGCTCGCACAGGACCAGCGCGCGCCGCAACACGGACCGTTCCTCCGCCCAGTCGGCCGGGGCCGTGGTGGTCAGGCGGGCTTCGAGTCGGCGGCGCAGTGCGTCGTTCTCCTCGCGGGCTTCCGCGAGCTGCTTGGCGAGGCGGACGACGTTGAAGTGCTCCGTGCCCGCCGTGCCGACCGCGTCCTCGCGGGCGTCGGCGAGGCGGCGGATCTGCGCGCGGGCGTCCGCGAGCTGACGCGAGAGGGTGCGCTTCGTCGTCATCACGCCACCCCGCCCGCAGCCGGAATGAGCGGCCACTCCGTACGGACGGACGCCGCCGTCTCGTGCTCGCCACGCCCCGTGAACCACGCGGCCAGTGACGCCTGCTGGTCTGCGCGCCACTTCTGCTGCGCCTCGAACATGGCGGCGGGCCCGCGGTCCCACACCTCGCCCAGCCGGGCGTACCGCCCGTCGAACTGGGCCTCGGCGATCAGCAGCGCGGCCAGGGCATCGGCCTCGGCGGTGTGCCAGTCCTCCAGCTCCACGCCGTACCGTTCCGCGGTCGGCTTCAGCTTCCGCATGCCGGTGCCGCGGACGTACCTGTCCATCTGCTTGTCGATGACGTGCGGGTCGAGGAGCGGCAGGACCGCGTCCGGGCCGACGCGGTCGGCGACGGTCGGCAGGTTGTTGCGCTGGAGGTCGTAGTGCAGCACCGACCAGTCGAAGGAGTGGTTGAACGCCACCAGCGGCATGCCCCAGCCGATTGCCGCGGTGAGGCGGGACGCGATCTCGTCCAGCGCAACCGCAGGGTCCTGGCCTTCGGCCTGCACGCGTTCGGTGGTGTACCCGTGGATCTCGGCGGCCTCGTCCGGGACGGGCACGCCGGGGTTGATGACCCACGACATGACGGTGTCGTCTCGGCCGCCGCCGCGGACCATGAAGGCGGCGGTGACGATGCGGGCGGTGGTGGGGTCGGGGCCGGTGGTCTCCGTGTCCCAGGCGCCCCGGCGCATCTCGATGAACTTCATGTGCTCTCCTTGTGGTGGCCGCGCCCGCCTGCTTCGGACGGGCGGGCGCGGCCGCGAAGCGGGTGGCTACTGCTGGGCGCGGTCGAGCGCATCCACCTCGGCCACGAGGCTCAAGGTGAGGGTCCGGATCTGCTCCGGGCTGGCGGTCGCGAACGGGCCGCCCGTCACGCGGATGCACCGCTCGTCGAGGTCGTCCTCGGTCATCCCGAGCGTCGCGGCGAGGTCGTTCACGTCCCACTCGTGCGGCGCCGAGTCGACGCTGCGCTCGACCGGTCGCCCCGGTGTACGGGCGGGCCGCGCGGCGGCCTGGGTGATCTCGTCGACGGTCACCCGCGGCTGCGGGAACGCCTCATCGACTGTGACCTCCCGCTGGTTGATCGACCGGAAGAGGATCTGCAACTCGGTGAGGTCGTGCTCCGTCCACTTCCCCGACGGCCGACCCACCCGCGTCTCAATGCGGTCGACGTGCACGCCGATCCCCTCGAACGCCTGGACCGCCTGCGAGACGCGCTGCGGCAGCGGGACCCCGCCGCCGTCGGCGAGGGTCTTGCGGCAGGTGTCGATGGCCTCGTCGACGAACCATCCGGGCAGCACGGCGAAGATCTGCTCGCGAACCCTGCGGGCGCCGTTGTTGGCGTTCGACTCGTAGATGTCCCGCATGTCGGTGAGCTTCGTGGGACCGGTCTTGGTGTCGCGGCGGTGCGGGACGATGAACGTCGAGGAGACGCGGCTGTTCTTCTCGACGTCCCACGCGAAGGCCTGCATCTCGGACTCGCCGTACTCGTCGTCGCGGCGCATCTCGATCAGCCCGTACTGCATGTTGCCCCAGCAGCGGGCCAGCTCCCGGGCAAGCTGCACGGTCGGCCCGGACACGGTGCTGCCCGCGCGGGGGAAGGAGTAGAACGCCTTCTCCGCGAGCGCGCGCCGCTTGCAGACCTGCTGCATCTCGGCGATGGCGGAGGTGATGTTGCGGGGGCACTGCTGCGCGACGACGATCGCGGCCTGCACCTCGGCGACCGCGCGGGACTGCTCCACCGCGGTGCCCTGCCCGACCCGGGCCGGGGCCGCCGCCGGGGTCATGCGCTCGATGGACTGGTGGCTCACAGGTACTCCTCGGTATCAGCGCGCTCGACGTACGGGGGAAGGGAGAGGTAGGCGATGTCGTCGCCGTAGCCGGGCCACCGGCCGGTGCGCTGGCACTCGGCGAAGACCTCGATCGCGCGGCGGTTGCGGGCGGCGCCGATCCGGCGCGACGCGGCATCGACCTCGAAGACCGTGACCACGAAGGGCGGGGTCTTCTCCTGGCAGACGAAGACGAACGCTGCGGCCTCGTCGGCGAGGTCAAGGGCGCGGGCGCCGGCCCGGTACCAGTCGTCCTGCTGGTGGTAGCCGTACGTCGCGACCGCGCGCGCCAGGGCGGCGGGCTCGGCGGAAGCGCAGGTCTTGTAGTCGGGGATGATCAGCCGCCCGGGCCCGGGGTCGGGCAGCCAGTCCAGGCGGGCGCGGCGCATGACGCCGGTGCGGCGGTCGCGCCAGATGAGGGTCTGCTCGGGGCGGCCTCGGTCCGGGTCGAACAGGGCCCGGGCGATGGGGTGTTCGCGGAGTGCGGCGGCCATGGCCTTGATGCGGTCGTACTCGGCGGTGAGGACGGGGACGGCGCCGCGTTCGCGGGCCTCGGCGCGCTGCTGCTGTGCGGACTTGGTGCGCCAGTCGTCGGCGTCGACGATGACGATCTCGGGGCCTTCGCCGAGGACGTGCATGTGTGCGGCCTGGCCGAAGTCGAACACGGCACGGGCCTGCTGGCCGTGGTCCTGCTCGTAGCGGAACTTCGCGGGGCAGGACGGGGCGAGGAGCTTGCGGGCGCCGCTGGAGGAGAGGGAGCCGCCGGGGACGGGGTCGGCGTGGTATTCCTCGGCGGTCATCTGGTAGATGCCGCCGGGGAGGTCCCGGCCGCCGGCCGGGGTGGTGGCCCCGGTCAGGGTCTGGGTGGTCATGAGGCGGTGGCCTCCGTCGTGGTGCGGGTGTAGGTGCGGTTGCCGGGCCCGGGCAGGGGGGCCAGGAGCCCGGCGCGGACGAGCGCACGGGCGTCGAGGCGTCCGGTGTTCCGGGCGGCGCCGAACCCGGCCGCGGCGTTGGCGGCGGCCAGGTCAGCGGCGCGGATCGGCTCGGGCATGTGCTGTATGGCCAGCGCGAGGTGCGCGCGGCGCGTCAGGACGGCGGTCATGCGGCAGCCGCCTTCCGGGCCGCGCGGTAGGCGTTGATGCGTGCCATGTGCGCCTCGGTGCACGGTTCGCACCGGCAACCGTGGTTGTTGTAAGTGCTCGCGTTGCCGTGGCCCGCACGGTCTGCGCTCTGGGGGTTGTGGGCGGCGCGGTGACGCCACTGCTTGTGGCGGCGGGCGTTGGCGTTGCGGCAGTCCTGGCAGCGGCAGCCGTGCCGGTAGGTGCTCATCCGGCCGTGTTCCTGGTCGTCCTGGGGGAGCGCGGATTCCGCTTCCGTGACGGTGGGGAGGAGGCCGAGCATGTCGAGCAGGTGTCGGCAGTCGGCGACGCTGGTGGCGCGGGAGGCGACGGCGAGGAGGACGGGGTCAGCCACGGGGCTCACCGCCCTCCGTGACCTCGACGAGCCCGTTGCGGGCGGCGGCCCGGACCCGGTCGGTGATGGCCTGGACGCCGTCGTTGGTGTACTCCGGGCCGAACTCCAGGCGGATCGTCAGGTGCGGGTTGGCCCCGGCGAAGGCCTGCGTGAGGACGCGGGTACGCGGCGCGGGCCGGGCGGGCTCGCCCGCGGCCATCGCGGCGGCCACCTCGCGGAGGGCCTTCGCCATCCGGCGCACCGCGACATGGGCCGCGGTCTCCGCGTCGGTCAGCGCCCCGTGATCCAGGGCGACCGCGTCGTCGGCGTCGTTCTGCCACACCTCGATCTGGTCCGCGGCTTCGAGGTACGCGTCGCGTCGGGTCTCGGCGCGGTGCTGCTGCCGGACGTACGCCTCCTCCTCCGCCAACGTCGGCTCGTGCCCGACGTACAGGTCGAGGTACTGCACCAGCCGGGCCAACAGCCCGGGGGACTGGAGGACGAACTCCTCCGTGTCCTCCCGGCCGTCCAGGGCGCGGGCCTGGGCGATGGCCTGCCGAATCTCCGGCATCCTCGGGGCGCTCACGCGACCTCACCCCTCCGCAGCCACGGCCACTGCACCACCAGCGGGTCGGCGATCTCCGACAGGGACTCGGCCAGGCGCCCCGCCTCGCGGGTGCGCATACGGATCGTCAGGGTCGCCGGGCCCAGCGCCCGGACGAGGTCGTCGATGAACTTGTCGTCGCGGGACCCGGTGTCCTGCACGTGCGGGTCATGCCTCGGGGCGTCCGTGTCGAGGAGCCGGTCCAGGTCCTCACGCAGGTCGTCCCGGTCGGCGAGCACACCGATCACGTCGGCGAGGAGCTGCCGCGCGTACCCCTCCACGCCGAGGTCGGCGCCGTCCGGGAGCGGGGTCGGGGTGATGCGGTGGATGCGGGGCTCGGTCATCGGGCACCCCCGGTGCACTGGTGTCCGGCGGTGGCCGGGGCGCCGCACCCACGCGGGCACGGCTCCGGCGGCAGCACCTCGTGGAAGGACCCGGTCAGCGCTCCGGTGGCGGCCACGACGACCGCCATGAACGCGAAGGCGGGCAAGAAGTTGTTCATCGGAGTCCCCCATGGATCCCGGTCGTACGAGAGGAAAGGTGGGCCGCGGGTCGCGCGGCAGGGGTGGAGTGCAGGTACTCCGTCAGCTCGTCGAGCCAGCACCGGGCAACGAGAGCCCGGTCACGGGCCGCGTCCGCCGTGGCGTGCACGGCGCGCGGCACGACGCGCTGCACCCACAGGGCCGACGCCCCGGCGATCCACCAGGCGCCGACAGCCCCGCCGAACGCGAGGAGCCCGCGCAGGACGTCCAGTTCGGTGGCCTCATCCACGGCGACCACCCCGCGGGGGCAGCGCAGCCCCGACAACCAGGGCACCGACGATCGCGACCGCGGAGAAGATCAGCAGCCACACGAAGTCAGCGGCGTTCACGGGCGCTCACCGCCCACAGCCAGGCCCGTCGCCACGGCCAAGGCGGTCTCCGCGGAGTCGTACTCCCACAGCCCGTCCGGGCCGACCACCGGCAGCACCTGCCACCGGCCACCCACGTACGCCCGCCGCTCACCACCGGTACGGCGGCTCGCGAGGATCGCCCACCGGTCACCCTGCGGCTCCCGGCGGACCATCACCCACTCCGAGTCCGACACCGGCACCTGGTACTCGGTGACCAGCGCGGCCGTGTCCAGCTCCGCGACGCGCTCGCGCAGCGTCCGGACCTCCGCGGCCTGTTCGGCGGCCGCCTTCTCCCGGAGGCCGTGGAGGATCTGCTGGGCGCCGGTCTTGTCGCCGACCGCCTGGGTCAGGTAGTCGAGGGCCGCCGTCTCCACGTCCGGCCTGTGCCACGCGCTCATCGGGACTCACCGCCCCGCGCGGCCACCGCGACCCGGAACGAGTTCAGCAGCTCGTGGATGTACGCGATCGCCCCGTCGATGGGCTCGTACTCGACGGCCTGCCCGAGCGAGATCAGGAAGTTGTCCAGGCTCTTGGCGTCGAGCTGGTCGGCCCACGCGAGCGGTGACTCAACGGCCGCCGTGACGCGGGCCTCGGCGGTGGCGACCTGCTGCTCCAGCTCCGCAACGCGGGCCTGCGCGGTCTCCAGCTCGCCGGTGAGCGCCTGCACGTGCCGCTTGTTGCCCTTGGCCACCGCAGTCAGCGTGTCCACGCGGTCGGCGTAGGCGTTGCGGTCGGTGCGCAGCCGCTCGACCTCGGCCGCCTGCTCGGCCAGCACCTCGGCGCGATAGTTGTCGAGCATCGCCTTGGCGTCGGTCGGGCTCATGGGCCCGGCCGCGAGCGGAGCGACGATGCAGTTGAAGAGCGGTCGGCGGGCGCTCACAGCACACCCCCGGTCTGCACGTCGGCGGTCCGCACCGGCTTGTCGCCCCACACGACCGGCGGGTTGTATCCCGCGTCGGTGGACGCGGCGTAGTCGGCGGAGTTGCAGGTGCTCGGGTACGCGTGCGGCGGCACCCAACCCGGGTAGTCCGCGTCGCGGGAGACGTGCGCGCCCGGCAGCTTCACCAGCCCGGCGAACGCCCGATCCGCGACGATGTCCAGCGCGTGACGATCCGGGTCCGACACCGGCAGGAGCTCCCGCAGAACCTCCAACCGGACCAGACGCCGAGCCCGCATCCGCTCCAACACCTGCGCATCCGTCGGCTGCACGTACATGTGCCACCCCGGACCGCCCTTCGACGGTGCCACCCACTGCTGCGCGTGCTCCCGCTCCGGGATGCCATCCCACCGGCACGCCGACGGCGCGATCAGACGGGCCCTCACGCCGTCACCTCGGCCGCGTCCGCAGCCGCGTACAGCACCGCGCACACCGACTCGGTAGTCCGGCCCTCCACGTCACCCCACGCCGCGACGTGCATCTCGCACTCGATCGGCCGGTCCAGGTGCACGACCGGGTCGTCCTCGGTGATCTCCAGCCGCCCGGCCAGCACGCTGATCGCGCGCTCCGACAGCTCCGTCTCCACGTGCCGACCGGACACCGCCACGCGGATCGCGGCCACGATGCTCAGCGGCCGGGACAGGCGCGGCGTCCTCAGCACGCGGTTGAAGGGGTCGGGCAGGTAGTCGCCCTGGTGGTGCCCGTTCGCCGCGATCAGCCGCGCGGCCGCCCGCAGGGCACCGGACAGGGTCGTGGGGTGCGGGGCCGTCACGGTCGTCAGGACCGGCCGGCGCCCGTAGGTGGGGACGGACGTAGCGCTGACGTCCGGCATGATGATGGTCAAGGCTCTCGCCTCTCTTTCGTGAGTTTCGAAGGGGCGTGATGCCGGCGGGGTCGTCCGGGGCCGGGAAGCAGCGGGCGGCCCTGCATCACGCAGGGGGGTCAGGAAGCGCGCTTACGCGCGGGGAGCGGCTTCAACGCCGCGAGCGGGTGCACCCCGGCCACGGCGGGGGCGGGTGCCGGCTTCGCCAGCGGCCCGTACGACGGCTCGTGGTGATGCATCTGGTCGATGCGCTCCAGGTCGGCGTCCGTGAAGGTGACGACCCGGCCCTTCTTGCTGTGCGGCAGCTCCTTGATGTGCCGCTGGAGCCAGGACTTCTCAACCCGCAGTGCGGCGGCGGCCTCGTCGTAGTCGTAGATCGTCACGCCGACGCCTCCTCGACCGGCTGCACGAGCGCCGCGTACGCCTGCACCGTCGTCGTACTCCGGCACACCGGCTCGAAAACGACCAGCAGGTCGACACCGAGCCGCTGCGCGAGCGCCATGGCCTTCTCCTCCGGGAGGGTCTTCTGCTCCCCGGTGAGGAGGCTCCCGACTGTTCCGTGAGCCACCCCGGCGGCTCGGGCCAGCTGCCGCCCAGTGACAGGGGAGCCGTTGCCCGTGC
Source organism: Streptomyces sp. NRRL F-5123 (assembly GCF_000721495.1). Lineage (GTDB taxonomy): Bacteria > Actinomycetota > Actinomycetes > Streptomycetales > Streptomycetaceae > Actinacidiphila. Next base: position 213,363 of record NZ_JOHY01000007.1, on the reverse strand, counting down.
GCCGCATGAGCTGCCGGAACAGGTCGGTGTCGACGAGGCGGTACATGGTCGTGCGGTCTCTCATGTTCACCTCGGTGGATGGTCCGTTCATTTCGGTGAATGAGTAGAGCATTGCACAGCCTGAACGGAACGTCCATCTCAATGAACGGTGTTACGAAAACAAGACATCACCCCCGTGCGCCCTAGCGCGCGCCGTCCATCGTGGTGGACACTGCGTTCAGCATGTGAAACGTGTGTGGCGCGCGAGCAGCACGAGAGCGCGCGCCACGGGCTACGCCAGATGGACACCCCACGGCCCATTTCGCGCACAGGAGTGGCAGGATGATCACCATGGCCGCGCAGGGAGCAAGCACGCGCCTGTCCGACCTCGTCGCCGACAGGCGGGCAGAGCTACGACTCAGCCTCGTCAAACTCGCCGAGCGCTGCATCGACCCCGAGACAGGCGTTCAGGAGTGGAAGGTTGGTCGGCTCCACCGGCTCGAACGCCGTGAAGCCATGGAAGCGATCACGGTCGAGCAAATCCGCGCACTCGCGGCCGGCCTCCAGTGCGCCGTACGTGAGGTCCAAGACGCCGCAGGGGAGCAGTTCTTCGGCGTGGAGACGGTCGAGGTCGAGGATCCGCACGCCGAGCGCGTCCGCATCCTGGCCCGCCGCGCGAGTGACCTGTCCTCCGAAGACCTGGAACGCCTGATCACGATCGCGCAGAGCTTCTCGGTGCGCCACGACGGCAAGTAGTACGACTTTCCGCTTCGGCCTTGGCCGAGTGTGACCGACGTGGCATCATCTGTGATCCGCCTGGGGGGCGCAAAGTTGGCACGAAACGCACACCGAACATCTACACGCGTACATTCGAACGCGCGTGCGTATAAGGTGGGCGTGCCCAAGGCGAGGGGGTTCGATGGAGTCAACGACGACTACTGCCACGAACGGGATCTTCCAGATCGTGCCCGCGGCGGCCTACCCCGCCACTGCGGACCCAGTCATCTACGTCGAGATCGACGGCAGCCCCACCGTGCTCATCCGCGAGGGCACCACTCTGGAAGACGCCGTCGCCGAACTCAACCGCACCGTCACACACCTCGTACGCCACGGCATTTGGCAGCTGGCAGGCGACGGCGACACCAAGCCGCCGTCGCACCTGCGCCACGTCAGCTGACCTGCGGCACCAGCGCCAACCTCTGCGCCGGGGCGACCACCGGGGCCATCGCAGCCTCCACCGCGGCCAGCACATCATCCGCCAGGTCGTCCACCAGGTGCCCGTACCGGTCCACCGTGGTCTGGATGCTCTCGTGCCCTAGCCGAAGTTGAATCGCGGGGAGCGGGATCCGGCCATTGATCAACCACGCCACATGGGTGTGTCGAAGATCGTGGATCCGAGGCCGTTTCGGCAGACCCTTCGCGACCGCGGCCGCCACGGCCGGCTGCCACTTGCGGTGGTAGAAGTTGCTGTGGCGCCACGCCCCGCCCTGCGCCGCCCGGAACACGAACGCCTCCGGCGGCATCCCCGTGACCTGCTCGCGCACCACGGCGGCCTGGTCCGGGGTCAGGAAGATCCTACGGCGGGCCTTCTTCGTCTTCGGCGGCCCCAAGAAGAACGACGCGTCACTTCCTGCCTTCGCCTTCTTCCACGCCCTGTGCACGTCCACATAGGGCCGTGGCGCGGTCAGGTTGCAGTCCCGCACCTGCACGGCCGACGCCTCGCCCCAGCGCATCCCTGTGCCCACGAGCCAGTCCGCGAGGAGCCGCGCCGCCGGGTCCCGGATCTCCGCTGCGACTCGCGCGTACTCGTCGCGTTCGAGGAAGCACATCTCCTCCTCAACGTGGTCGTCAACCCGAGGCAGGCGCGACCCCTTGCACGGGTTGTCGGTGCGGAGCTGCTGGTGCTTGCTGTCGACCGCGGCCTGCATGACACAGAACAGCAACCCGTGCCGGTTGCGGATGCTCTTCGGGTCCGCCGGCGGCCGGAGCCATTTCCCCTTCGCGCCGTCGGGCGCAGGCTCTCCGGTCTCCTCGGCGCGAACCCAGTCGGCAACGTCGTCGGAGGTGATGTTCGCGATCGAGGCGGGCACCGTGGTGCCGGACGCCTGGGTGTGGTGGATCAGGGTGAAGTGGAGGCGGATTTCGCGCCGGTAGTCCTCGCGGGTGCGGTCGTCGATGCCGGTCAGGCGGTCGACGTAGCGGTTCGCGTAGTCGAGGAGCGGGGCGTCGTTGGGGACCTCGGCTTCCTCGACGAACCCCTCGCCGCGGACCCAGCCGGGCGGCCACTGCTGCTTGTGGAGGTTGACGAGCTGCTTGAAGGTCTCGGCGGATTCAGGGTCGGCGAAGCGTTCGGTCTGTACAGGGCCGTTCCCGCCGCCCAGGCGCCATTTCACCTGGAAGGTGGTCTCGCCGTTCTTCTTGGGGCGTTCCACGATGCTGGCCATGGCCCCGGACGGTAGTCCGTTTTGAGGGGGTGCGGGAGGGGGTTGTGTTCCCGCGTTGTTCCCAAACTCCGGGCATGAACAAGGGCTGACCTGTTTTTCCAGGTCAGCCCTTGATCAACCAGGGTGAGTGACGGGACTCGAACCCGCGGCATCCTGGACCACAACCAGGTGCTCTACCAGCTGAGCTACACCCACCATCGGCGGCACGTCCCCCCGGTGATCTTGCCGGGGTGGCGTCGCCTCGAAAAGTGTACAGGGTGGCGAGGGGTGGTCGCGCCCTGCTTTCGCACGGGTCCTGCGGGGGCCGGGGCGGTGCCCCGCCGGGGCGGTGCGCCGCCCGGGTCAGTGCGCCGCCGGGCCCTCCGCCGGGAGGACGTGGCGGGCGGCGATCGCGCGGGCCGTGTCCGTGTCGGGGCCGGGCTGCGGGACGAAGACGGCCTCGCGGTAGTAGCGCAGCTCGGCGATCGACTCGCGGATGTCGGCGAGGGCGCGGTGGTTGCCGTTCTTCTCGGGGCTGTTGAAGTAGGCCCGCGGGTACCAGCGCCGGGCCAGCTCCTTGACCGAGGAGACGTCCACGATCCGGTAATGCAGGTGCTGCTCCAGCGTGGGCATGTCACGCGCGAGGAAGCCGCGGTCGGTGGACACCGAATTCCCGCACAGCGGCGCCTTGCGCGGCTCGGCGACGTGCGAGCGCACGTAGTCGAGCACGATCCGCTCGGCCTCGGCCAGGGCCATCCCGCCGGCCAGCTCGTCCAGCAGGCCGGAGGCGGTGTGCATGGCCCGGACCACGTCCGGCATGGTGTCGAGCGCCTCGGCGGGGGGGCGGATCACGACGTCCACCCCCTCCCCGAGCACGTTCAGCTCCGAGTCGGTGACGAGGGCTGCCACCTCGATCAGCGCGTCCTGCGCCAGTGACAGCCCCGTCATCTCACAGTCGATCCACACCATCCGGTCGTTCATGCGTCTCACCCTACGGGGCGGTCACGTGGTCCCGGCAGTGCGGCGCCCAGACCGCGTGCGCCACGCAGCCGGGAGCGGGCGGGCCCGTCCTGCGGCTCGCCCCGCCCCGGCTGGTCGGGGACGCGCGCGGCGTACGCGTCGCTCTCCGGCTTGCCCAGTGGCGCGAGCACCTGCGAGACCGGCGGGTGGTGCCCCGCCGGCGCCGCCGCCCCGGCCGGCGCGGGGCCCCGGCGCAGCGCGGACAGGTCGGCGGGCGGCGGCTGCCGTTCCGGCTCGTCCTGCGGCCTGCGGGCCCGGTAGGCGGCCCGGTAGGACGCGGGGGAGGAGCCGAGCTGCCGCCGGAAGTGGCCGCGCAGTGCCACCGGGGAGCGGAAGCCGCAGCGGCCCGCGACCTCGTCCACCGAGTAGTCCGACGTCTCCAGCAGCCGCTGCGCCTGGAGCACCCGCTGGGTGATCAGCCACTGCAGCGGCGCACTGCCGGTGAGCGAGCGGAAGCGGCGGTCGAAGGTCCGCCGGCTCATGTACGCGCGCGCGGCCAGCGCCTCCACGTCGAACTGCTCGTGGAGGTGCTCCAGGGCCCAGGCGACGACCTCGGCGAGCGGGTCGGCGCCGATCTCCTCCGGTAAAGAGCGGTCCAGGTGCCGCTGGCCGGTCTGCCAGTCGGACCGGCGCGGCGGCACGACCAGCCGGCGGGCGAGCGCCGCGGCCGCCTCGCCGCCGTGGTCGGTGCGCACCACGTGCAGGCACAGGTCGATGCCGGCGGCGGTGCCGGCGGACGTCAGCACGTCGCCGTCGTCGACGAACAGCTCGCGCGGGTCGACGTGCACGGACGGGTAGCGCTTGGCGAGCGTGGGCGCGTACATCCAGTGCGTGGTGGCGGGCCTGCCGTCCAGCAGCCCGGCCGCGGCCAGCACGAAGGCGCCGGTGCACAGGCCGATGATCCGGGCGCCCTCCTCGTGAGCGCGGCGGATCGACTCCAGCGCCTCGGGCGGCGGGGCCTGGGAGATCGACCGCCAGGTCGGCACGACGACCGTGCCGGCCCGGGAGAGGGCCTCCAGGCCGTAGGGCGCGGTCAGTTCGAGACCGCCGGTGGTGCGCAGCGGTCCGTCCTCGCCGGCGCAGACCAGGAGCCGGTAGCGCGGCACCCCGGCGTCCTGCCGGTCTATCCCGAAGACGGACAGCGGTATGGAACTCTCGAAAATCGGGCCACCGCTGAACAGCAGCACCGCGACGACTTCCGGTCGCCGGCGCGCGGAGAGCTTACGGATGGCGCGAGGCGATGCCGATGGTGCCTGCGACGGGCTCTCCGTCGCCGTAACGGAACCGGACTCCTGGCTCATGGAGCTCAAGCCCCCCTCGAATCGACGCGTCGTCACCTCGGTCCTGCACGTACCCCCCGCGCGGCCACCCAAGATCAAATCTACTGTGTCAGGTGGGGCGTCAGTGACGTCATTGTCACCTGACGGCAAATCGACAAGACAACGTGGCGTAAAGCATTCGATCACGAAGCGTTTCACTCGTTGCGCGCTGAGGGAAGTACGCCTCCCGTCACTTCGGCCACGCAGTGCGTCACCCGCGACACGCCGCATCGTAGAACCGCAGGTGACAGGGGTGTTAGCGGGCGTCCATCCGAACGCCGGTGCATGGCCCGGAAGTTGGCCGAAAATCGACCTTCAGGAGCGGGGGGCGCGTACAACGCGCCGGTGCGCGCGCGGGGCGGCTCCCGGGCGCGCCGCCAACTGGCGCACGGAACGGGTGAATCCGGTGGATATCCCGTGGCAGCAGCGGGTATGACCGTCTCACGGCGCGCGGCCGCCCGCGGGTGATCCGATGCGCCCCCGGGATGCTCCGGTGCGCCGCGCCGTGCGGCCGGTTGGCGGGATGGCGTTGCGCTCGCGGCGCCGCTCCGGCATTCTCCTGGGAACTCCGGGTACGTGACCGGTGGAGACGCTGCCGAACCTGTGCAGGCGGTCCTTACAGCCGTACTCTGGAGAGAGCGGGACGGGAAGTGGCGAACTGGCCCAAACCGGCCGGTCCGGCGGACCGACCCGCACGACCCGTCCTGTCCGCTGCTCGGCGCGTCAGCGCCGCCCTCGCCGAGAATCCGCATCATGGCCGGTCATGACTTCCCCGAGCCCGCCGATCGCAGGCCGCTAGCCGAATCGGCCGCGGCGCTGCCCGAACAGGCGCCCGCCCGGCATCCTTGCGATCCGGCCTTCCGGCACGGTGTCGTCGTCGGGTTCGACGGGTCCGTCTCCAGCGAGCGCGCGCTCGCGTACGCCGTGGGCATGGCCCGCAGGACGGCGTCCGCTCTGATCATCGTGCATGTGGCCAACCGGCTGCCGGCCACGGTGTGGGCGGGCTGCGAGCCGCCGGTCTTCGTCGACGTCCCCGACCACCGCACCGAGGTGCTCGGCCTGGAGCTGGCCTGCTCGGACCACCTCGCCGAGATCTCCTGGGTGCTGGTGGAGCGCGGCGGAGACATCTGCCACGAGCTGGAGGAGGTCGGCCGGGAGTACGAGGCCGACGCCATCGTGGTCGGCGGCACGCACGGGCTGGCCGGGCGGATCTTCGGCTCGGTCGCCGGGCGGCTCGCCCGCCGGGCGCAGCGCCCGGTCGTCGTCATCCCGTAGGAGTCCGCTCCTGGCGTGACAGTCACCCGTTCAGCCGTCACTCGTCCGGGTGGGGTTCGCGCGCGCCCGGTGCGGCTACTCCAGGGTGACGGACTTCTACTCCACGGTGACGGACTTCGCCAGGTTGCGCGGCTTGTCGATGTCGCGGCCCAGCGCGAGGGCGGTGTGGTAGGCGAAGAGCTGGAGCGGGATGCCCATGAGGATCGGGTCCAGCTCGTCCTCGTTCTTGGGCACCACGATCGTGTGGTCCGCCTTCTCCTGCACCTGGTGCGCGACCGCCAGGATCCGGCCGTTCCTGGCCTTGATCTCCTCCAGCGCCGCGCGGTTCTTCTCCAGCAGGTCGTCGTCCGGCACGATCGCGACGGTCGGCATCGACGGGTCGATCAGCGCCAGCGGCCCGTGCTTGAGTTCGGAGGCCGGGTAGGCCTCGGCGTGGATGTAGCTGACCTCCTTGAGCTTCAGCGACGCCTCGCGCGCGACCGGATAGCCGCGGACCCGGCCGATGAACAGCATCGAGTGCGCGTCGGCGTAGGACTTGGCCAGCTGCTTGATGTCCTGCTCGGTCTTGAGGATCTCCTCGATCTGCGCCGGCAGCCGGCGCAGCCCCTCGATGATCCGCCGCCCGTCGGTGACCGACAGGTCGCGCACCCGGCCGAGATGCAGGGCCAGCAGCGCGAAGGCGACGACGGTGTTGGTGAAGCACTTGGTGGACACCACGCAGACCTCGGGCCCGGCGTGCACGTACGTGCCGCCGTCCGCCTCGCGGGCGATGGCCGAGCCCACGACGTTGACCACACCCAGCACCCGGGCGCCCTTGCGCTTGAGTTCCTGGACGGCCGCCAGCACGTCGTACGTCTCGCCGGACTGCGACACCGCGACGTAGAGGGTGTCGGGGTCGACCACGGGGTTGCGGTAGCGGAACTCCGAGGCGGGTTCGGCGTCCGCGGGGATGCGCGCCAGCTCCTCGATCAGGCCCGCGCCGATCTGCCCGGCGTGGTAGCTGGTGCCGCAGCCGAGGATCTTGATGCGGCGCACGCTGCGCGCGTCGCGCGCGTCCATGTTGAGGCCGCCCAGGTGGACGGTCGCGAACCGGTCGTCGATCCGGCCGCGCAGCACCCGGTCGACCGCCTCGGCCTGCTCGAAGATCTCCTTGTGCATGTAGGTGTCGTGGCCGCCCATGTCGTACGACTCGGCCTCCCACTCCACCGTGGTCGGCGTAGCCGTCGTCTGCGAGCCCTCGGTGGTGTAGGTGCGGAAGTCGTCGGCCTTGAGAGTGGCCATCTCGCCGTCGCCGAGGGTCACGACCTGCCGGGTGTGGGCGACGAGCGCGGCCACGTCGGAGGCGACGAACATCTCCTTCTCGCCGATCCCCAGCACCACGGGCGAGCCGTTGCGGGCCACGACGATCCGGCCGGGGAAGTCCTGGTGGAGCACCGCGATGCCGTACGTGCCCTCGACCGACCGCAGCGCCTCGCTGACCTTCTTCTCCAGCGTCTCGGCGGCGGACCGGGCGATCAGGTGGGCCAGCACCTCGGTGTCGGTCTCGGAGGTGAAGACGACGCCCTCGGCGGTGAGCCGGACGCGCAGCTCGGAGGCGTTGTCGATGATGCCGTTGTGGACGACTGCGACCTTCTCCTCGCCGTCCAGGTGCGGGTGCGCGTTGACGTCGCTGGGCGCGCCGTGGGTGGCCCAGCGGGTGTGGGCGATGCCGGTGGTGCCGGCGAAGCGCTTGGGGATGCGCGACTCCAGCTCCCGCACCCGGCCCTTGGCCTTGACCGTCCGCAGCTCGCCCGACCTGCCGGTGATGACCACGCCGGCCGAGTCGTAACCGCGGTACTCCAGCCGCTGCAAGCCCTCCAGCAGCAGTGGGGCCACGTCACGCTTGCCGATGTACCCGACGATTCCGCACATGAGCCGTCCGTCCCTCTCCGTCGTCCTGCGCTTGTCCCTGAAGCTCTGCTTGCCCTGGTGCCCGGGTCTTCTCAGCCGTAGACGATGCGGCGCAGCTGGCGCTGGGAGAGCGCGGCGGGCGCGACCGCGCGGTGCGGCAGCTCCTCGCCGATCCGCGCGAAGATCTCCGCGTTGACCAGGCCTTTCGCCTGGAGCTCACGGTGTCTGCGGCGGACGAACTCCTCCGTCGTCTCGTCGAAGTACGCCAGGACGTCCAGGACGACCCGGGACGCCTCGCCGCGGTGCAGCGGCGTGGTGCGCACCAGGTGGTCGATCAGGTCGTCGTACGGGGTCCGGCGTTCGAGCACCCGTTGATACTGGTGTGATGATCTTTGCTTTGCAAGAATCCTGCCCGATTTCGGGCAGAAAGGTGGGTCTGGAACGGCCAAAGGGGTGATGGTGGACGCGGGAAAGTCATATATCGGGTCAAATGGTTTCGCGGTCGGTGCGGTGGGGACGGTGGGGTGCGAGGGGGTTCGTGAGCGTGCCGGCGAACTGGAGCGCGGCCGACGGATCGGCCAGGTCCACCATCCGGCGGTTGTTCCTGAGCTGGAGCCGGTTGAGGCAGGACAGCGCGAAGCTGTCGGCGAAGAGGTCGTGCCGCGCGAAGCGGTCGGCGAGGTGGGGGTGCGCCTGCTGGTAGTCCGCGACGCATTCGGCGACCGTGCGCCAGAAGGCGTCCTCGTCGAGCACGCCGCGGGTGTGCAGGATGGCGCTCAGGAAGCGGAGGAAGCAGTCGAAGACGTCGGTGAAAACCGCGAGCACGCGTTCCTCGTCGGGCACGTCGGCCGCCCGTATCCGCTCGGCGGCCGGGGGCAGCGGCAGATCCGGGTCCATGACCATGATCTCCTCGGCTATGTCCTTGAAGACGGCCCGCTCGACGGTGCCGCCGTCCGCGCCCAGGACGAGGATCACGTTCTCGCCGTGCGGCATGTAGGCCAGGCCGTACGCGTAGAGGCTGTGCAGGACCGGGACGAGGTAGGCGTCGAGGTAGCGGCGCAGCCAGCGGGCCGGGGGCAGGCCGGAGCGGGCGATCAGGGCGGCGGCGAAGGAGTCCGTTCCGCGGTCCGGGGCGTCCGGGCCGCCTGGGCTGTACGAGCCGGCTGAGCAGACTGAGCCGTCTGCGCTGTTCGAGCCGTCCGAGCTGTTGCCGGTGTGATCGTCGGCTCGGGCGTCGGCGTCGGCGTGGGGATGGGTGTGGGCATGGGCGTCGGCGTCGGTGTGGTCGTCGGTGTGCAGCAGGGCCGCCATCGTCACCGGGGTCTCGCCCGGCGCCAGCCCCGCCACCGGGCTCTCCCGCCACAGCGCGGCCAGCATCATCCGGTACGGCGACCCGTGGGCGGTCGCGGCTTCGTAGCCGCGGTGGTGGTAGCCGACGGCGGCGCGCTCGCGGATGATCGAGAAGCGCGCGGCCTTCAGTGTCGGGTCAGCGGCGATCAGGCCCGCGAGCCAGTCGTTGATCGCCGGGGTGCCCGCCATGTACGCGGCGGACAGGCCGCGCATGAAGCCCATGTTGAGGACGGAGAGCGCCGTCTTCACGTAGTGCCGCTCGGGATGGGACGCGTTGAAGAACGTACGGACGGACTGCTGCGCGAGGTAGCCGTCGTCCCCGGGCCCGAGCGGGACCAGCCGCCCGGCGGCCACCTCGCCGGCGAAAGTCACCGAGAGCTTGTGCTCCCACTGCCAGGGGTGCGCGGGGAGCAGGACGTACGCAGCAGGGTCCAGGCCGCGCGCGGCGAGCGTGCCGCGCAGCCGGGCGTACTGCACGGTACCCAGCTCGGCCGCCATGAAGTCCCGCTCGGCCACGCCCTCTCCCGCGCTGAAGACCGCGTGGTCGCGGTGGGCCGCGAGCCAGAAGAGCCGTACGGGCGCGGCGGCCTCCGGCGTGTAGCGGCGGTGGTCGCAGGAGCCGAAACCGAGCCGGCCGCTGTTCGCGACGAAGCAGGGGTGGCCCTCGGTCATCGCCGCCTCGACGGCCTGGAAGCCGGTGGTGGGCAGCTCGGCGGCCGTACGGGCGCGGGGCTCGCGCGGGCGGCCCCGGAAGGCGGTGGCGGAGAGGGTCGCGGTGATCTCCTCCAGGTAGACGGGGAGGATGTCGTCGCTCAGGCCGAGGGTGCTGCGCAGGCCGGTGAAGAAGGCGAGGGCGTCGGGTTCGGCTTCTTCACCGGACGGGGTGTGGCGGGTGAGGGAGGCGGGGTCGACCTGCCAGTGGTCGAGGGCGAGGCGGCGGGCGGTGAAGCGGTGGGCCGTGCGGCCGTCGTCGGAGGTGACCTCGTAGCGGGCGGGCCCGTCCGGGGCGGCGGGTGCGGGGCCCAGGCGTACGGGCTCCAGGAGGCGCTCGTGGGCGAATTCACCGAGGGCCTTGGCCAGCAGCCGGCGGGTGGCGCGCTGCCAGGCGCCGGGCGTGAGGTGGTCCACGGCGGCGGGGACGTACGCGGCGGGCCCGTCGCGCGTCGTGGGTGCGTACGCGCCGGCGTCGTCGCTGGTCGCGGGTGCGTACGCGCCGGCCTCGCCGTTTGTCGAGGTGGCGGTCATCGGGTGGCCTCGAAGCGCTCGCGGGTGCAGATGCTGAGCAGCGCGTCCTTCTCCGGTTTGACGACCGTGCCGACGATCTCGAAGCCGACGGTCGCGTTGAGCCGGTGCACGGCGGTGTTGCGTACGTCCGGCTCGACGACCACCCGGCGGGTCGCCGGATCCGCGAAGAGCTCCGCCAGGACGGCCCTGATCACCGCGCGGGTGAAGCCGTGCACGGGGGCGTCGGCGGGCGCGACCAGGAAGTGCATGCCGACGTCGCCGGGCTCGGCCGGGTAGAGCCCGGCGAGTTCGACCCGCGCGGGGTCGTACCGCTCCATGACGCACACCGGCTCGCCGCCGTGGAGGCCGAGGAAGGCGTCCTCGTACGGGGCCGCGGCGATCTCGGCGTACGCGCGCTCGACGTCCTCCCGGGTCGCGTCGCCCATCAGCCAGAACGACGCCTTGGGGTGCACGACCCAGCGGTGCAGCAGCGCTGCGTCGGCGCCGGGGTCCACGGGGCGGAAGACGAAGCGGGCCGGGGCGGGGGTGCCGGGCCCGGCGGGGGCGGGTTCGGCAGGGGCGGCGGGTTCGGGCGGTTCCGCGGTGGTCGATTCGGGGGCGGTCATGCGGTGAACTCCTGGAAGGCGATCGCGGTCTCCACCCGGTAGTGCTCGCGGCCGAGCAGCTGCCGGATGATCCGCGAGTTGCGGTAGGCGGCCATGCCGAGGTCGGGGGAGGCGAAGCCGTGGGTGTGCAGCTCGGCGTTCTGCACGAAGATGCCGCTGCCGGTGACGTCGATCGCGTAGTCGCGGGTGACGTCGTAACGGCCCTGATCGTCGTGCCGGACGCGGTCCAGGACGGGCGTGAGGAAGCCGGGCACGCGGTAGCGGTAGCCGGTGGCGAGCACGAGACCCTCGGTCGTGAGGGTGTGGTCGACGCCCTGCTCGTCCTGGCGCAGGCCGAGGGTGAACGCGCCGGGCGCGTCCGGCGTGTCGTAGGCGGCGTGCACGAGTGAGGTGTTGGTGAGCAGCCGGGCGGGGACCTTGCCGCGCCGGCTCTTGACGTAGAGCAGGTCGAAGATGGCGTTGATCAGCTCGGAGTTGATGCCCTTGTAGAGGTTCTTCTGCCCGGCGTTGAGGCGGTCGCGGGTGCCGGGGGGCAGGGCGTGGAAGTAGTCCACGTACTCCGGGGAGGTCATCTCCAGTGTGAGCTTGGTGTATTCGAGCGGGAAGAAGCGGGGGGAGCGGGTCACCCAGGTGAGCCGGTAGCCGTGGGTGTCGATGTCCTGGAGGAGGTCGTGGTAGATCTCCGCTGCGCTCTGGCCGCTGCCCACGACGGTGACGCTGCCCTTGCGGCGGAGCTGCTCGCGGGCCGGGAGGTAGCCGGAGGCGTGCACGGCGCCGCCGCCCAGGCCCTCGCACGCGGGCGGCAGGTAGGGGGGCGTGCCGGTGCCGAGCACGAGGCGGGGGGCGCGGAAGGACTCGCCGGTGTCCGCCGTCACGGTGTAGAGGCCGTCGGCCTCGTCGTACGTGACCTCGGTCGCGGTCCTGCCGAAGCGGATGGAGGGGATGCGGGCGGCGGCCCAGCGGCAGTAGTCGTTGAACTCCTCGCGCAGGGGGTAGAAGCTCTCGCGGATGTAGAAGGCGTAGAGGCGGCCGGATTCCTTGAGGTAGCTGAGGAAGCTGAAGGGGGACGTCGGGTCGGCGAGGGTGACCAGGTCGGAGAGGAAGGGCGTCTGGAGGGTGCTGCCCTCCAGGAACATCCCGGAGTGCCAGTCGAAGTCGGGCTTGCTCTCCAGGAAGACGCCGTCGAGGCCGTCGATCGGCTCGGTGAGGCAGGCCAGGCCCAGGTTGAAGGGGCCCAGCCCGATCGCGACGAAGTCGGCGGTGGTGTCGCGGGGCCTCCGGGGCTCAGGACGCGTGGACAAGGGATCCTCCTACCTGGCCGTCCTGGCCGTCCTGGCCGTCGTGGCCGGCGTCCTGGTCGGCGGCGTGGCCGGCCAGCAGATCGAGGACCTCGGCGATGTCGGCGGGCGTGGTCAGCGGGTTGAGCAGGGTGAACTTGAGATAGTGGCGGCCTGCGACCGTGGTGCCGGACACGACGGCCGCGCCGGATGCGGAAATGGCCTTGCGGGCGTACAGGTTGGCGCGGTCGACGGCAGCGGGGTCGGGGCTGCCGCCGACCGGTTCTGGCGGCAGCCAGCGGAAGACCAGGGTGGAGAGGGCGGGCCTGGCGGCCACCTCGAAGCGCGGGTCGGCGTCCAGCAGCTCCCAGCCGCGCCGCGCCAGGTCCAGGACGTCGTCGAAGAGCGTGCCGATACCGTCCGCGCCCATCACGCGCAGGGTCATCCACAGCTTGAGCGCGTCGAAGCGGCGGGTGGTCTGGAGCGACTTGTCCACCTGGTTGGGGATGCGCTCGGCGGCGGCGCGGCGCGGGTTGAGGTAGTCGGCGTGGTGGGTGGCGTGCCGCAGGGCGGTCCGGTCGCGGACCAGCAGGGCGCTGGAACTGACGGGCTGGAAGAAGGACTTGTGGTAGTCGACGGTCACGGAGTCGGCGTGCTCGATGCCGTTGAGCAGCCGGCGGTGGCGGTGGGAGACCAGTAGCCCGCAGCCGTACGCGGCGTCGACGTGCAGCCAGCTGCGGTGCCGGGCCGCCAGGTCGGCCAACTCGGGGAGCGGGTCGATGGAGCCGAAGTCGGTGGTGCCGGCGGTGCCGACGACCGCCATCGCGGTGAGGCCGGAGCGGCGGCAGCGGTCCAGCTCGGCTTCCAGGGCCGGGACGGAGACGCGCTTGGCGTCGTCCGCGGGCACCGCGACGACCGCGTCCGCGCCGAGTCCGAGCAGCCGGGCGGCTTTCTGGACGCTGAAGTGCGCGCACTCGGAGGTCAGCACGCGCAGCCGGTCGGGAGCGGCGCCGCGGCCGAGCGCCTCTTCGCGGGCCAGCAGCAGGGCCTGGAGGTTCGACTGGGTGCCGCCGCTGGTGAAGACGCCGTCGGCGGCCGGGCCGAGGCCGAGCCGTTCCGCCGTCCAGCCGATCAGCCGGCGCTCGATCAGGGTGGCGCCGGCGCTCTGGTCCCAGGTGTCGAGCGAGGAGTTGACCGCGCTGAGCACCGCTTCCGCCGCCACGGCCGGGATGACGACGGGGCAGTTCAAATGGGCCAGATAGCGGGGATGGTGGAAGTAGACGGCGTCCCGGAGGTAGACCGACTCCAGCTCTTCCAGCGCCGCGGCCGTGTCGCCGAGCGGCCGGTCCAGGTCGATCGCGTCGATACGCGGTGCGAGCGCATCGGGGCGGACGCCGGTGAACGGCCGGTCAGCGGCGGCCAGTGCCGCCGCCACCCGCTCGACCCCTTGGAGCACGGATGTGCGGTAGTGCTCCGTGGTGGTGCCGTTGAGCAGGTGTGCGCGCATGAAGGGGCCTCCCGATGGATCATGAATTAGGTAAGCCTAACCTAACTTCGATCCATCGGGTGCCCGACGCACGGAGTGGGCTGTCCGCGCGCCCGGCTTGGCCGGATCTCCTCAGTCCCACCGGCCCCGGAGGGTGCCCGCCGGTGTGCCGACCCCGGCGTCCCGCCCCGGGTCTCAGCCGGCCAGCCCCAACTCCCTTGCGATCAGCATTCGCTGCACCTCACTCGTCCCCTCGCCGATTTCCAGGATCTTGGAGTCGCGCCACATCCGCGCCACCGGGTAGTCGTTCATGAAGCCGTAGCCGCCGTGGATCTGCGTGGCCTCGCGGGCGTTGGTCACGGCCACCTCGGAGGAGTGGAGCTTGGCGAGCGCGGCCTCCTTCTTGAACGGCTCCCCGTGCACCAGCCGGGACGCGGCGTCCCGCCACGCCAGCCGCGCGGTGTGCGCGCGCATCTCCATGTCGGCGAGCTTGAACTGGATCGCCTGGTTGGCGCCGATCGGCCGGCCGAAGGCCTCCCGGGTCCGCGCGTACGCCACCGACTCGTCCACGCAGCCCTGCGCCAGCCCCGTCGCCAGCGCGGAGATCGCGATCCGCCCCTCGTCGAGGATGCGCAGGAACTGTGCATAGCCGCGGCCCTGCTCGCCGAGCAGATTCGCCGCCGGGACCCGGCAGTCGGAGAAGGACAGCTCCCGGGTGTCCGAGGCGTTCCACCCGACCTTGCTGTACTTCTTCGACACCGTGAAGCCCGGTGTGCCGGACGGCACGATGATCGACGAGATCAGCGGCCGCCCGTCGTCCGTCCGCCCCGTCACCGCGGTCACCGTCACCAGCCCGGTGATGTCCGTGCCGGAGTTGGTGATGAAGCTCTTGGTGCCGTTGATCACCCACTGGCCGGTGCTCTCGTCGAGCCGCGCGGTGGTGCGTGTGCCGCCCGCGTCCGACCCGCAGTCCGGCTCCGTCAGCCCGAAGGCCCCGAGCATCTCGCCCGAGCACAGCTTGGGCAGCCACTCCTGCTTCTGCTCCTCGGTGCCGAACCGGAAGACCGGCATCGCCCCCAGCGACACCCCGGCCTCCAGCGTGATCGCGACCGAGGAGTCCACCCGGGCGATCTCCTCCAGCGCCAGGCCCAGCGCGAAGTAGTCCCCGCCCATCCCGCCGTACTCCTCCGGGAAGGGCAGCCCGAACAGCCCCATCCGCCCCATCTCCCGCACGATCTCGTACGGGAACTCCTCCTTCTCGTAGAAGTCGCCGATCGCCGGGGCGATCACCTCGCGGGCGAACTCCGCGACGGTGACGCGCAGCTCCTCGTACTCGTCGGACAGCCGGTGGTCGATGGTCATGGCTACTGCTCCCGGTGGGTGAGGGCGCGGACGGTACGGGACGGGCTCGGCCGTCCCAGCTGCTCCGCCATCCAGACGCTTGTGGCGCCGAGGCGGCCGAGGTCGACCCCGGTGTCGATGCCGAGCCCGTGCAGCATCCACACCAGGTCCTCCGTGGCGAGATTCCCGGTGGCGCTCCTGGCGTACGGGCAGCCGCCGAGCCCGCCGGCCGAGGCGTCCACCACGCTGACGCCCCGCTGGAGGGCGGCCAGCGTGTTCGCCAGCGCCTGCCCGTAGGTGTCGTGGAAGTGCACAGCCAGCCGCTCGACCGGAATCGGCCCGCCTGCACCGGACCGCCCGGCGCCGCTCCACTCCGCGTCCAGCCGGCCGGGACTGCCGGGACTGCCGGGTTCGCCGGTTCCGCCTGATCCGTCCGATCCCGTCAGCTCGTCCAGCAGCGCCGCCACCTGCCCGGGCGTCGCCACCCCGATCGTGTCGCCGAGGCTCAGCTCCGTGCACCCCATCGCGTACAGCCGCCGGGCCACCGCGGCGACCTGCGCGGGCGGCACCGGGCCCTCCCACGGATCGCCGAAGCACATCGACAGGTAGCCGCGCACCGCCAGCCCCTCCTGCCTGGCCCGCGCCACCACCGGCTCGAACATCGCCAGCGACTCCGCCACCGTCCGGTTCAGATTCGCCCGCGCGAAGGACTCCGTGGCGCTGCCGAAGACCGCGATCTCCCGCACTCCCAGATCGAGCGCCCGCTCCAGGCCCCGCTCGTTGGGCACCAGCACCGGCAGCCGCACCGCGGGATCCCGCCCCGCCAGATCGGCGAGCAGCGGCATCAGCTCGGCGGCATCGGCCAGTTGGGGCACCCAGCTGGGCCGCACGAAACTCGTCGCCTCGACCGTCCCCAGCCCCGCGTCCGCCAGCCGGTGCACGAACTCCGCCTTCACCGCGGTCGGCACCACCGCCTTCTCGTTCTGCAGCCCGTCCCGCGCCCCCACCTCGTGAATGCGCACCGCCCGCGGCAGCCCGTCCGCCCGCACCGCCGCCGGCAGCCCCAGCTCCAGCACCCCGGGCTCCGCCGCGCCGCCCGCCGCCACCTCTTCCGCCGCCCTCACGATGCACCCCCGGCCGCCGCGTCCCGGCCCGCGTCCGCCCCGGGACCGGCCTCCGCCGCGCCCTCAGGGCCACCCTGTCCCTGCCCCGCCGGGGTCACCACGGCCAGCACCTGGTCCATCGCCACGGCCGTGCCCACGGCGACGTCGATCTCGGCCACCGTCCCGTCGTGCGGCGCGGTGATCACGTGCTCCATCTTCATCGCCTCGACCACCAGAAGGCTCTGGCCCGCCACCACCTCGTCGCCCTTGGCGGCCTTCACCACCGTGACCGTCCCCGGCATCGGCGCCGTCAGCGCACCGCCGCCCGCACCCAGCGCCGCGCCCCGCAGCGCCTCGGCCACCGGGTCGTACGGCCGCACCCGCCAGCCGTCACCCTCCCGCCCGAGCCATTCGCCCGCGTGGGAGAAGGTCAGCACCCGGTCCGCCAGCTCCAGCCGCACCCGCCGGCCGTCGACCGCGATCCGGGCCGGCACCGCCGGCAAGTCGCCGATCCGCACCTCGCCCGGCCGCACCCGCACCTCCACCGGATCACGCCCCGGCACCCGCAGGTGATGCACCGTCCAGGCCGGCTCGCCGCCGAGCCGCCAGCCGCTGGGGACCGAGAAGGGGTCCGTCCAGCCCTCCGGACCGGGCCGCGGTGCCAGGGCTTCGTGGCGCAGCAGCGCCGCCGCCGTGTACACCTCCGGCGGCACCTCGGACGGCACCAGCCGGGCCGCCTCCCGGTCGATCAGCCCGGTGTCCAGATCCCCTGCCACCACCGCCGGATGGCCGAGCAGCCGCCGCAGGAAACCGGTGTTGGTGTCGAGGCCCAGCACCTCCGTCTCCGCCAGCGCCGCCCGCAGCCGCCGCAGCGCCGTCTCCCGGTCGGGTCCGTGCGCGATGACCTTGGCCAGCATCGGGTCGTAGGCCGTGCCCACCTCCGTGCCCTCCGCGAGCCCGGAATCCACCCGCACCCCGGGCCGCCCCACCGGCTCGCGCAGCGCCAGCACCCGCCCCGCCGAGGGCAGGAAGTCGACCCGCCCGTCCGCCGGCCGCGCCGTCTCCGCGCACACCCGCGCCTCCACCGCGTGCCCGCTGAGCCTGACGTCCCCCTGCGCGAAGTCCAGCCGCTCGCCCGCCGCCACCCGCAACTGCCAGGCCACCAGATCCAGCCCCGTCACCAGCTCCGTCACCGGATGCTCGACCTGGAGCCGGGTGTTCATCTCCATGAAGTAGTACGCGGACGGATCGGCGCCCGGCACGATGAACTCCACCGTCCCCGCGCCCGTGTAGCCGCACGACCGGGCCGCCTGCACCGCGGCCTCGCCCATCGCCGCCCTGGTCACCGCGTCCAGCAGCACCGAGGGCGCCTCCTCGACGACCTTCTGGTGCCGCCGCTGGAGGGAGCACTCGCGCTCGCCCAGATGCACCACCCCGCCGTGCCCGTCGGCCAGCACCTGGATCTCGATGTGCCGCGGCCGGTCGATCCAGCGCTCCACCAGCAGAGTGTCGTCCCCGAACGACCCCAGCGCCTCCCGCCGGGCGGCCGCGATCTCGTCGGCCAGCAGCGCGGCGTCCCGCACCAGCCGCATGCCCTTGCCGCCGCCGCCCGCCGAAGGCTTCAGCAGCACCGGCACGCCGATCTCCCGCGCGGCCTCCGCCAGTTGGGTGTCGGTCAGCCCGCTGCCCTGGCTGCCGGGCACCACCGGCACCCCGGCCGCCCGCACCGTCTCCTTCGCCCGGATCTTGTCGCCCATCAATTCGATCGCGGCCGCGGGCGGTCCCACGAAGGCCAGCCCCGCCTCGGCGCACGCCCGGGCGAAGGCGGCGTTCTCCGCGAGGAAGCCGTAGCCGGGGTGCACGGCCTCGGCCCCGGCGGCGAGCGCGGCGCGCACGAGGTCGGAGGCGGACAGATAGCTCTCCACCCGCACCGCGGTGTCGGCCTCCCGGACGTGCCGCGCCTCGGCGTCCGCGGCGGTGAAGGCGGCGGCCGACCGCATCCCCAGCTCGCGCAGCGTGCGGATGATCCGTACGGCGATCTCGCCCCGGTTGGCGACCAGCACGGTGCCGAAGGCGGTGGGTCCGGCGAGCCGGGGGCGGGCCCGACCGGCGGCGTTGGAATCGACTGTGCTCATCTCGGCCTCACATCCGGAAGACGCCGTAGCCGGGCGCGGCGGGATCGGCGGCGGGCAGCGGGGCGTTGGCGCAGGCGGTGAGCGCCAGGCCCAGCACCGTGCGGGTCTCCAGCGGGTCGATCACCCCGTCGTCCCAGAGCCTGGCGGTGGCGTAGTAGGCGTTGCCCTGCGTCTCGTACTGCTCTCGGACGGGTTTCTTGAAGGCTTCCTCGTCCTCCTCGCTCCACTTCTCGCCGGCTGCGGCGAGCTGGTCGCGCTTGACCGTCGCGAGCACCGAGGCGGCCTGCTCGCCACCCATCACGGAGATCTTGGCGTTGGGCCACATCCACAGGAAGCGCGGGCTGTACGCCCGGCCGCACATCGAGTAGTTGCCCGCCCCGTAGGACCCGCCGATCACGACGGTGAGCTTGGGGACCCGCGCGCAGGCCACGGCCGTGACCATCTTGGCGCCGTGCTTGGCGATGCCGCCCGCCTCGTACTGCCGGCCGACCATGAAGCCCGAGATGTTCTGCAGGAAGAGCAGCGGGATGCCGCGCTGGTCGCACAGCTGGATGAAGTGGGCGCCCTTGAGGGCCGATTCGCCGAACAGGATGCCGTTGTTCGCCACGATCCCCACCGGGTGGCCCGCCAGCTGGGCGAAGCCGGTGACCAGGGTCGTTCCGTACTCCGCCTTGAACTCGGCGAACCGGCTGCCGTCGACCAGCCGGGCGATCACCTCGCGCACGTCGTAGGGGGTGCGGGAGTCGACCGGCACCACCCCGTAGAGGCCGGCGGGATCCACGGCCGGCGGCTCGGCCGGCCGCAGCGGCCAGGGCGGGGCGGGGCGCCGGGGGAGGGTGGCGACGATGTCCCGCACGATGCTCAGCGCGTGCGCGTCGTCCTCGGCGAGATGGTCGGTGACCCCCGAGATCCGGGAGTGCACCTCGCCGCCGCCCAGTTCCTCGGCCGTGACCACCTCGCCGGTGGCGGCCTTCACCAGCGGCGGCCCGCCCAGGAAGATCGTGCCCTGCCCCCGGACGATCACCGCCTCGTCGCTCATCGCCGGGACGTACGCGCCGCCTGCGGTGCACGATCCCAGCACGGCCGCGATCTGCGGGATGCCGCGGGCGGACATGGTGGCCTGGTTGTAGAAGATCCGGCCGAAGTGGTCGCGGTCGGGGAAGACCTCGTCCTGCCGGGGGAGGAAGGCGCCGCCGGAGTCGACCAGGTAGACGCACGGCAGCCGGTTGTCGAGGGCGACCTCCTGGGCGCGCAGGTGCTTCTTGACCGTCATGGGGTAATAGGTGCCCCCCTTGACCGTCGCGTCGTTGGCGACCACCACGACCTCGCGTCCGGCCACCCGGCCGATACCCGCGATCACCCCGGCGGCCGGCGCCTGCCCGTCGTACATCCCCTCGGCGGCCAGCGGTGCCAGTTCGAGGAAGGGCGAGCCGGGGTCGAGCAGCCCGTCCACCCGGTCTCTGGGCAAGAGCTTCCCCCGCGCCGTATGTCGGGATCTGGCCCTCTCCCCACCGCCCAGGCGCGCGGCCGCGAGCGTGTCGCGCAGGTGCGCGGAGAGTGCGGTGTGCGCGGCCGCGTTGGTGCGAAACGCCTCGGATGCCGGATCCGCGGTAGTGGTGAGGACGGGTGCTGCCATGGTTCTGCCCCCCCGGTGATGCGAGCGAGGATGTTAGCGGTCGTTAACTTGATTACCCCACGTTAACGCTCGCTAACCGGATTGTCTAGACTCGACCTCATGAACTCGACGAATTCGGCGCTCAGCCGGCGCGACCAGATCCTCAGGGAGGCCGCGCGGCTCTTCGCCGAGCGCGGCTTCCACGGCGTGGGCGTGGACGAGATAGGTGCCGCTGTCGGTATCAGCGGTCCCGGGCTCTACCGGCACTTCGCGGGCAAGGACGCGATGCTCGCCGAGCTGCTGGTGGGGATCAGCGGCCGACTGCTGACCGCCGGCCGGCGCCGGGTCGCCGAGGCGGCCGGTCCGGAGCAGGCGCTGAACGCGCTGATCCGCGGCCACATCGACTTCGCGATCGACGACCGGCCGCTGATCACCCTGCACGACCGCGAGCTGGACCGGCTGCGCGAGTCCGACCGCAAGCTCGTCCGTCAGCTCCAGCGTCAGTACGTGGAGGTGTGGGTGGGAGTGGTCGGCGCGGTCCATCCGGACGCCACGGAGCGTGAGGTGCGCACGGCTGTCCACGCCGTCTTCGGCCTGCTCAACTCGACGCCGCACCTAGGCGCCCAGGCCGTCCTCGCGAGCCGCGCCGGGATGTCCGAACTGCTGCGCAAGCTGGCTCTCGGCGCCCTGGGCGCCCTGGACAGCGCGCAGGACTGGCGGGTAACTTACTGAGCGCTTGCTTATCCCGTCCGTCGTGCCGCCCTGCCGGTGCGAGGCGGGGAAACGGCGGGCCGGTCAGTCAGTTCAGTCGTCACCACTCGCCGACGGGAGGCGCGCTGTGCGTCGTACGGTGTTCAACGAGGACCACGAAGCATTCCGCGAGACGATACGCGCCTTCATCGAGGCCGAGGTCGTCCCGGTCTACGACGAGTGGCTGGCCGCCGGCCAGGCGCCGCGCGACTTCTACCGCAAGCTCGGTGAGCTGGGCGTCTTCGGTATCGAGGTGCCCGAGGAGTTCGGCGGCGCGGGCGAGGAGAGCTTCAAGTTCCAGGCCGTCGTCACCGAGGAGTGCGCCCGCGCCGGGGTCAGCTTCGGCGGCAGCAGCGTCCACACCGGCCTGTGCCTGCCGTACGTGACGGCGTACGCCACCGAGGAGCAGAAGAAGCGCTGGCTGCCGGGCTTCGCGAGCGGCGAGACCATGTTCGCCATCGCGATGACCGAACCGGGCACGGGCTCCGACCTCGCCGGCATGAAGACCACCGCCAAGCTCTCCGCCGACGGCAGCCACTACGTGCTCAACGGTGCCAAGACCTTCATCACCGGCGGCGTCCACGCCGACCGCGTCATCGTCTGCGCGCGCACCGCGCCCGCGACGAAGGAGGACCGCCGGGCGGGCATCTCGCTCTTCGTCGTCGACACCGCGTCGGACGGCTACACGGTGGGCCGCAAGCTGGACAAGCTCGGCCTGAAGACCTCCGACACCGCGGAGCTGTCCTTCACCGACGTCCGGATCCCGCTGGAGGACCTGCTCGGCGAGGAGGGCAAGGGCTTCTCCTACCTCGGCCAGAACCTGCCCCAGGAGCGGCTGGCCATCGCGGTCGGCGCCTACGCCCAGGCCGCCGCCGCGATCCGCTTCACCAAGGCCTACGTCCAGGACCGCACGGTCTTCGGCCAGTCCGTCGCGTCGTTCCAGAACACCAAGTTCGAGCTGGCCGCCTGCCAGGCCGAGGTGGACGCCGCCCAGGCCGTCGTCGACCGCGCCCTCGACGCCCACGACGTGCGCGAGCTGACCGCCGCCGACGCCGCGTCCGCGAAGCTGTTCTGCACCGAGGTCGCCGCGCGGGTGATCGACCGCTGCCTGCAGCTCCACGGCGGATACGGTTACATGAACGAGTACCCGATCGCGCGCCTGTACGCCGACAACCGCGTCAACCGCATCTACGGCGGCACGAGCGAGGTCATGAAGTCGATCATCGCCAAGTCGATGGGCCTGTGAGCGAACTGAACGAGCCCCTGGAAGCACTGCTCGCCCTGCTCGATCTCGAACCGATCGAGCAGGACATCTTCCGCGGTGTCAGCCGCCCGGCGGTCGTGCCGCGGGTCTTCGGCGGCCAGGTCGCCGCGCAGGCCCTGGTCGCCGCCGGGCGCACCGTCCCCGCGGACCGCGGGGCGCACTCCCTGCACGCGTACTTCCTGCGTCCCGGCGACCCCGGCGCGCCGATCGTCTACCAGGTCGACCGCATCCGTGACGGCCGCTCCTTCACCACCCGGCGGGTGGTCGCGATCCAGCACGGCCAGCCGATCTTCCACCTTTCGGCCTCCTTCCAGACCGCGGAAGAGGGGCTGGAGCACCAGGAGCCGATGCCGCAGGCGCCCGACCCGGAAACGCTGCCGGACGCCGCGGAGCTGCTGCCCGCCCATGCCGACAAGTTCCCCGACCCCGGCGTCGTCGACCGGCTGCTGGAAGCGCGCGCGGCCGTCGACCTGCGCTATGTCGAGGACCCGCCGTTCCTGACCGCCGGCACCGCGCGCGAGCCGCGCTCCCAGGTCTGGTTCCGCACCCGCGGCAAGCTCGCCGACGACCCGCTGCTGCACGTGTGCCTCGCGACCTACGTGTCCGACATGACGCTGCTGGATTCCGTACTGCTCGCGCACGGGCGGGGCGGGTGGGCGGTCGGCGACGTCGTCGGCGCGAGCCTGGACCACGCCATGTGGTTCCACCGGCCCTTCCGCGCCGACGAGTGGCTGCTCTACGACCAGCACAGCCCCTCCGCCTCCGGCGGCCGCGGCCTGGCCTCGGCCCGCATCTACACCCAGGACGGCCGGCTCGCCGTCTCGGTCATCCAGGAAGGCCTGGTCCGCACCCCCCGGACCTGACGGGGTGGCCGCTCCGCTGCTCACGCCGCCGGGCCGTCCGCGAGGAGCGGCAGCCTGGCCCGTACCAGGAAGCCTCCTGACGGTGCGGGCAGCGCGGCGAATTCCCCGCCGAGCTGGACGGCGCGCTCGCGCAGCCCGGCCAGGCCGTGGCCGCCGGACGGGAGCGCGGCCGGCGGCTCGGCGCCCGGGCCGTTGCGCACCTCCACCAGCAGTTCGGTGCCCCTGCGCTCCACACGCACCCGGGTGGGGGCTCCGGGCGCGTGCTTGCGCACATTGGTCAGCGCCTCCTGCACGATGCGGTACGCGGCCTGCTGCACCTCGGCCGGCGGCTCGCCGTCCGCCCCTTCCACGACCGCGGCCAGGTCCCCGTGCGTCTGCGGCCCCGCCGCCGCGATGAGCGCCGGGATGCCGGCCAGGCCCGGGCCCGCGGCCAGCTCCCGCGCCGTCGCGGCGGGCAACCGGAGCAGGCCGACCATCCGGCGCAGCTCGTCCAGAGCGTCCCGGCTCAGCTCGCGTACGGCGCTCGCCGCGGCCCGCGCCTGCGGCCCCTTCGCCGTCGCCTCCAGCGCGCCGGACTGCACGGCGATCAGGCTGATGTGGTGGGCGACGGTGTCGTGCATCTCGCGGGCCAGCCGCGCCCGCTCGCGCACCACCGCCTGCTCCGCGGCCAGCGCGTGCTCGCGCTCCCTGCTGGCCGCCAGCTCCGCCAGCCGTCCGGTCAGCTCGCGGCGGGAAGATGCCAGCAGGCCCAGCGCGGTCGGCGCCACGGCCAGCAGTGCGGACAGCATGACCGCGAGGATCGTGTCCGACAGCGACCAGGAGACCGGGTCGCGGAAGGGCCAGGGCGCGAGGTTCACCACCGCCGCGAGCAGCGCGCAGCCGCCGATCAGCAGCGCCCGGCCGGACATCCACCCGGCCATTGCCGAGCGGCGCGTACGGCGCGGCAATATGCCACGTCCTCGCGCGGCCCCGCCCGCCGAGATCTCGTAGAGGGTGCCCATCGGCGAGAACCAGATGTAGCCGAGGGCGAGTGCGGGCAGCGTCGTCGCGTACGCCGCCAGGGGGAAGCGGTGGCGCAGGGGCAGAGCCGCCGTGCCGAGGCAGGCGAAGACCAGCGAGACGGGCCCGCCGAAGGACCGGGTGGCCCATACCTCGGTCGCGGAGAGGGCCAGCAGCGCCGTGTCGGGGGCCGCGGCGCGGAATCTCACCCGCGCTCCGGATACCGGGCCAGCCCCGACTGGTGCGCGATGACCGCGGCGGCCACCCGGTTGGGGGCGCCCAGCTTCCGCAGCACCGCGCGGACGTGGTCCTTCACCGTGCCCACGGAGATGCGCAGCTCCGCCGCGATCCGCGCGTTCGGCTCGCCCGCGGCCAGCAGTGCCAGCACGTCCCGCTCCCGCCCGGTGAGCGCGCCCACGGCGGCGCCCGGCGCCTCCCGTACATTGCCGGGCTCCCGCTCCGGTACGGGATCCGGGCCGTGGAGCGGGGCGCAGAGGAAGCCGTCGACCACGGCCCGGCCCACGGTCGGGGTGAAGACCGTGCCCCCGGAGGCGAGGATGCGCACGGCGTCGATCAGGGTGCCGACCGCGGTGTCCTTGAGCAGGAAGCCGCTGGCCCCCGCCGCCATCGCGGCCCGCAGGTGCGCGCTGGTGTCGAAGGCGGTCAGCATGGCCACCGCGGGCGGCTCCGGCAGGGCACGCAGCGCGCGCAGGACACTCAGACCGTCGTCGGGCTCGGGCATCACCGCGTCGAGCAGCACCAGGTCGGGGCGGGAGCCGGCGACCTCGTCCAGCGCCTGGTGGCCGTCACAGTCGGCGACCACGCGGATGTCGCCCGAGGATTCGAGGATGCTCCGCAGGGCTGCCCTGACCAGCGCTTCGTCGTCGACGATCGCTACCTGGACCACGCTGCCGCCCGCCTTCCTCGCCATCCTTCACTGATCGTAACGAGGGATCGGGGGCGCGTCAGGTCCACGCGGACCGCCGCGGGGCCTCAGTCGGGCTGCGGAAGCCCGGCCTGCGCCAGCAGGTACGCCGTCATCGGCGCGTACAGGTGCGGCGGCACGTTGTCGTCCAGCGGCACCGTCACCAGCACCTTCCCCTCGGCCTCGCCGACGAAGAGGGCCGGGTCGTTACTGTCGGCGAAGCCGACCGTGTCGATGCCTCGGGAGCCCGCGCAGCCCGCCCAGCCGTGGTCGGCGACCACCAGATCGGGCGGCGCCTCGCCCTGGCGCTCCAGACCGGTGAGGACCTCCCGCATGGGGTCCGGCGAGTGGGTGTGCACCAGGCCTCCGGCCCGGTGCAACATGGCGACCGACCCGACGTGCCGGATCTCGCCCCCGTCGGCGTAGAGCCGGTCGGCGGGCAGGACCAGGGTGCAGCCCGCCGCCCGCAGCGCGCGGCCGAGCGTGTGGTGCACCTCGTACAGCCCCGCGGGGTGACCGGTGGCCAGCAGTACCCGGGAGCGGTTCTCCGCCGCCTTGTGCAGCGCGACCGCCATCCGGTCCAGGCCGTCGACCGTCAGCTCCGGGTCGATCGTGTCCTGCCCGACGACATGCCCGGCGTCCGCCACCACACCGCAGCGCTCGGCCATCAGCCCGAGGACGTCCGTGCGGTCCGTCCAGCGGTCGCCGAGGTCCAGGCCGAACCAGTAGTAGCGGTTGCCCTCCGCCAGCTCGCGGTAGTGGTCGAGGTTGTTCTCCCGGCTCGTGGCGACGTCCCCGGCTATCCGGGCGCGTATCAGGTGGGAGACGAGGGCGCGGCGGGTGGGCGCGGCGGCGCCGGGATGCTTGGGCATGGGGACATTGTCCCGCCCGGCGGCCGACGCGTGCGAGGACCTGTGGATCGACGCCGAGGCGTAATAGACCGCCCGGTTGCGCGGGAACGTACAACTCGGGGACTTCCCGCGGCGGCGTACGGTCGCCGGGACCCGCACCGCGTGCGTCCTGCACGCAGAAAGGCAGTCAGCATGAGCAGCGCACAACCGCGCGGCCCCGTCGACTCCTCGCGCACCCCGCGCTTCGCAGGCCCGGCCACCTTCGCCCGGCTGCCCCGGCTGGACGAGGTGGGCAGCACCGACATCGCCGTCGTGGGCGTCCCGTTCGACAGCGGGGTGTCCTACCGCCCGGGGGCACGCTTCGGCGGCAACGCGATCCGTGAGGCGTCCCGCCTGCTGCGGCCCTACAACCCCGCGCAGGACGCGTCGCCCTTCGCACTCGCCCAGGTCGCCGACGCCGGCGACATTCCCGTCAACCCCTTCGACATCGCCGAGGCGGTGGAGGGCGTGCAGGCGGGCGCGGACGACCTGCTGGGCACGGGCGCCCGGCTGATGACACTCGGCGGCGACCACACCATCGCGCTGCCGCTGCTACGGGCCGTCGCCGGTCGCCACGGCCCCGTCGCACTGCTGCACTTCGACGCGCACCTGGACACCTGGGACACCTACTTCGGCGCCCCCTACACCCACGGGACGCCCTTCCGCCGCGCGGTCGAGGAGGGCCTGCTCGACACCTCGGCGCTCTGCCACGTCGGCACCCGCGGCCCGCTGTACGGGCGCCGCGACCTGGACGACGACGAGCGGATGGGCTTCGGCATCGTGACGTCGGCCGATGTCATGCGGCGCGGCGTCGACGAGGTGGCGCAGCAGCTCAGGGAGCGGATCGGCGACCGCCCGCTGTACGTCTCGGTCGACATCGACGTCCTGGACCCCGCCCACGCGCCCGGCACCGGCACCCCCGAGGCAGGAGGCCTGACCTCGCGCGAACTGCTGGAGATCCTGCGCGGGCTCGCCGACTGCACGCTGGTCTCCGCGGACGTCGTCGAGGTCGCCCCGGCCTACGACCACGCCGAGATCACCTCGGTCGCCGCCTCCCACACCGCCTACGAGCTCACGACGATCATGGCCCGGCAGATCGCGGCCGACCGGGACGCCTCCTAGCGGCCGCGCCGGCGCCGGCTCGCCGGCCGGAATCACCCGAAGGGATTACGACCAAGGTCGCACTCCTGTGCGACCTTGGTCGTTGTTTTTGTTGCGGGAGGATGAAATGCGCAGCTGGACGTGTTGGAGTCGCGGGGTGGACGACGGACGAATCGGTGGGAGGACGGCGTGACGACGGCGAAGCCGGAAACAGCGGCGAAGGACGGCCCGGGGCAGGGATGGCTCCGCCGGCTGTCCGCGTACTGCTGGCGGTACAGGCGCAGCGTCCTGCTGTCGCTCGGGGCGTCGCTGCTCGGCATGGCGGTCACCGCACTGGTGCCGCTCGTCCCGCGGCTGATCATCGACGACGTGATCGTCAAGCACGACAAGCCGCTCGCCCCATGGGCGTTCGCCCTTGTCGCGGCCGCGGTCGTGGTCTACGGGCTGACGTACATGCGCCGCTACTACGGCGGCCGGCTCGCGCTGGACGTGCAGCACGACCTGCGGACGGAGATGTTCGGCACGATCATGAGGCTGGACGGCCGGCGCCAGGACGAGCTGAGCACCGGCCAGGTCGTCGGCCGCGCCACCAGCGACCTCCAGCTCATCCAGGGCCTGCTCTTCATGCTGCCCATGGTCATCGGCAACCTGCTCCTCTTCCTGCTCTCGCTGGTCGTCATGCTGGTGCTCTCACCGCTGCTGACCCTGGTCGCGCTGGCGGTCGCCCCCGCGCTGTGGATCATCGCCAACCGCTCGCGCCACCGGCTCTTCCCGGCCACCTGGTACGCCCAGGGGCAGGCGGGGGCCGTCGCGGGGATCGTCGACGGCTCCGTCACCGGCGTGCGGGTGGTCAAGGGCTTCGGCCAGGAGCAGCAGGAGATGAGCAAGCTGACCGAGGTCAGCCGCAAGCTCTTCGCCGGCCGGCTGCGTACGGTCCGGCTCAGCGCCCGCTACACCCCGGCCCTGCAGGCGGTGCCGTCGCTGGGGCAGATCGGCATGCTCGCGCTCGGCGGCTGGATGGCCGCGCGCGGCCAGATCACCCTGGGCACGTTCGTCGCCTTCTCCACCTACCTGGCGCAGCTCACCGGCCCGGTGCGGATGCTGACCATGGTGCTGACCGTGGGCCAGCAGGCCAGGGCGGGTGTCGAGCGCGTCTTCGAGCTGATCGACACCGAGCCCACGCTGGAGGAGGGCACCGCGGAACTGCCCGCGGACGCGCCCGCGACCGTCGACTTCGACCACGTCACCTTCGGCTACAGCGCGGACCGCCCGGTCCTGGACGGCTTCCACCTCGCCATCGCGCCCGGCGAGACGGTCGCCGTCGTCGGCGCGTCGGGCTCGGGCAAGTCCACCGTCTCGCTGCTGCTGCCCCGCTTCTACGACGTCACCGGCGGCGCGGTGCGCGTCGGCGGCGTCGACGTGCGGGACCTGACCTTCGAGTCGCTGCGGTCGCGTATCGGCATGGTCCCCGAGGACAGCTTCCTGTTCTCCGACACCGTGCGGGCCAACATCGCCTACGGCCACCCCGACGCCACCGAGGAGCAGATCCTCGCCGCGACCCGGGCCGCCCAGGCGCACGGCTTCATCAGCGCGCTGCCGGACGGCTACGACACCGTGGTCGGCGAGCAGGGCCTCACCCTGTCCGGCGGTCAGCGCCAGCGCGTCGCCCTGGCCAGGGCGATCCTCACCGACCCGCGGCTGCTGCTGCTCGACGACGCGACCTCCGCCGTCGACGCCCGGGTGGAGGCCGAGATATTCGACGCGCTGCGCGAGGTCATGCGCGGCCGGACGACCCTCCTCATCGCCCATCGCCGCTCCACGCTGGCCCTCGCGGACCGCATCGCCGTCCTCGACGCAGGGCGGCTGTCCGACATCGGCACGCACGACGAGCTCCAGGAGCGCAGCGCGCTCTACCGCGCGCTGCTGACCGACCCGGACGCCCTCGGCGCCGACGTGATCGAGATCGACCCCGTCGCCGCCCTCGGCCGCGAGGACGGGACTGCGGAGAGCGGCGGCGCTCCGGCCGGTTCGGACGCGCCCGGGGCGGTCACGCCCGAGCTGTGGCCGGCCGACCGGCGCCGGCCGGAGCAGGAGGACGGCGCGGCCGGTGCACCGCGCGCCGGTGCGGCACCGGCCCGGCCAGGTGGCGGCCCCGGGATGATGGCCGGGGCGCTCGCGGGCATGCCGGCCACCCCGGAGCTGCTGGCGAAGGTGGCCGCGCTGCCGCCGGCCCTGGACACCCCGGAGGTCGACGAGGAGCGGGCGCGGGCCGCCGACCAGTCCTTCGGCCTGCGCGCCCTGCTGCGCGGTTTCCGCTCACCGCTGCTGGTGAGCCTGCTGCTGGTCGCGGTCGACGCCTTTGCCGGGCTGCTGCTGCCGGTGCTGATCCGGCACGGCATCGACGCGGGCGTGCGCCGCCAGGCCCTGGGCGCGGTGTGGGCGGCGTCGCTGCTCGGGCTCGGGCTGGTGCTGGCACAGTGGGCCGCCGAATGGGGCTCCGCGCTGCTGACCGGCCGGACCGGTGAGCGGGTGCTCTACACCCTGCGGGTCAAGATCTTCGCGCATCTGCACCGGCTGGGCCTCGACTACTACGAGCGCGAGCTGACCGGCCGGATCATGACGCGGATGACCACGGACGTCGACGCGCTGTCCACGTTCCTGCAGACGGGCCTGGTGACCGCGCTGGTCAGCGTGCTCACCTTCGCGGGCATCCTGGTGGCGCTGCTGCTCATCGACGTCGAGCTGGCCCTGTTGGTCTTCGCCACGCTGCCGATCCTCGTCGTCGGGACGTGGGCCTTCCGCCGGAAGTCGGTCCGCGCCTACGAGCTGGCCCGTGAGCGGGTCGCGGTCGTCAACGCCGACCTGCAGGAGCATGTCGCGGGGCTGCGTGTGGTGCAGGCCTTCCGCGGCGAGCGGAGCGGCGCCCGGCGTTTCGCGCGGCGCAGCGCCGAGTACCGCCAGGCCCGGGTGCACGGCCAGTTCCTGATCTCCGTCTACTTCCCCTTCGTGCAGCTGCTGTCCAGCGTGGCCGCCGCACTGGTGCTGATCGTCGGCGCCCACCGGGTCGGCGCGGGGACGCTGTCCGCGGGCGCCCTGGTGGCGTACCTGCTCTACATCGACCTGTTCTTCTCCCCGGTGCAGCAGCTCTCGCAGGTCTTCGACGGCTACCAGCAGGCGACGGTGTCGCTCGGCCGGATCGGCGAGCTGCTCCGCGAGCCCACCACCACCCCGGCCGCCGACGATCCGCGGCAGCCCGGCCCGCTGCGCGGCGAGATCGCCTTCCGCGACCTGCACTTCCGCTACGGCGGGCCGCAGGCCGAGGGGAGCGAGGCCCTCTCCGGCATCGACCTGCGCATACCGGCCGGCCAGACCGTCGCCTTCGTGGGCGAGACCGGCGCGGGCAAGTCGACACTGGTCAAGATGGTGGCCAGGTTCTACGACCCGACCGAGGGCGCCGTCCTGGTGGACGGCCACGACGTGCGCGAGTTCGACCTCACCGGTTACCGGCAGCAGCTCGGCGTCGTCCCGCAGGAGCCGTACCTCTTCCCCGGAACGGTGCGCGACGCCATCGCCTACGGCCGGATGGACGCCACGGACGCCGAGGTCGAGGCCGCGGCCCGCGCGGTGGGCGCGGACGCGATGATCGCCACACTGGAGGGCGGCTATCTGCACCAGGTCGCCGAGCGCGGGCGGAACCTGTCCGCGGGCCAGCGGCAGCTGATCGCGCTGGCCCGGGCCGAGCTGGTCGACCCGGCGATCCTGCTGCTGGACGAGGCCACCGCGGCGCTCGACCTGGCGACCGAGGCCCTGGTCAACCAGGCCGCCGACCGGCTGGCCACGCGCCGGACGACGCTGGTCGTCGCCCACCGCCTGAGCACGGCGGCGCGCGCCGACCGGGTCGTCGTCCTCGACCACGGGCGGGTCGTCGAGGACGGTACGCACGAGGCGCTGCTGGCCGGCGACGGGCGCTACGCGGAGCTGTGGCGGACCTTCACCGGCGAGGTGCGGGCGGCGGCCTGACGCGCCGTCCGCCCGCGCCCGCGGGGCGGTCCTCCCGGTGACGGCTCAGTAGTCCAGGCCGTAGCCGATCGGGAAGAGCGGTGTGGCCGGGTCGTCCGCGCGCGGCACGGCGACCGGCAGCCGGCCGGTCGGCGACGCCTTGCCGGCGATGACCCGGGCCACCGCGCGCATCGACACGTCCGTCCAGCCGTAGGTGGCGAGCGATGCCGCCACCGGCGGCAGGTACGCGATGTCGTAAGGGTTGCGGATGGCGACCTGCACGACCGGCACCGAAGCGGCGGCCAGGGCCGTGACGAGCGCGATCTGCGCGGTCGCGGCGGCCGTCACGTTGTAGGTGCACACCACGACGGCGTCCTTGCCGGACGCCGCGGCCACGGCCTGCTCGATCAGTGCCTGTGCGGGCGCGGTGCCGGTGGACAGCGCCTGGGCGGGGTGGCCGAGTTCGGTCAGGGCCCGCGCGAGGACGGCGGTGGGCGGGCCGCCGGTCCCCGACGGGGCTGCCGGGTCGGCTCCGACCACCAGCAGCTCGCGGTGCGAGCGGCGAGGCAGCGGCAGCACGCCCGCGTCGTTGCCGAGCAGGGTGATGCCGCGGTCGGTGATCCGGTCTGCGGTTGCGAGGTGGGCCCGGGTGCCGACTGCCCGGTCGACCCCGGCGCGGCTGACGTACGGATCGCGGAAGAGGCCCAGTCGGAGCTTGAGGGCCAGGATGCGCTCCAGCGAGACGGCCAACCGCTCCTCGGTCAGCTCGCCCGAGGCCACGGCGTCCAGGACGCCGCGGTAGGCGACGTCCAGCAGGGGCGGGTTGAGCAGCTGGTCGACACCTGCCTTGAGCGCGAGGACCGGCACCCGGTCGTCGCCGTACTTCTCCCGTACGCCCGCCATGTCGAGCGCGTCGGTGACCACCACCCCGTCGTAGCCGAGTTGCTCGCGCAGGACGCCGGTGAGGATCGGGTGGGAGAGCGTCGCCGGGTCGCCGGAGTCGTCCAGGGCGGGCACCAGGATGTGCGCGGTCATGATCGAGTCGATGCCCGCCGCGATGGCCGCGCGGAAGGGCGGGGCGTCGGTGCTCTGCCACTGTTCCAGGGTGTGGGTGATCACCGGCAGTGAGAAGTGGCTGTCGGTGCCGGTGTCGCCGTGGCCCGGGAAGTGCTTGGCGGTCGAGGCGATGCCGGCGCTCTGGTAGCCCCTCACCTGGGCGGCGGCGAGTGCGGAGACCGCGGCCGGGTCGGCGCCGAAGGAGCGCACGCCGATCACCGGGTTCGCCGGGTTGATGTTCACGTCCGAGACGGGGGAGTAGTTCTGGTTGACGCCCATCGCGGCGAGTTCGGTGCCGATCACCCGCGCCGCGGTGCGCGCGTCCGCGGGGCTTCCGTCGGCGCCCAGCGCCATGCCGCCGCCGAAGAGCGTGCCAGGCGCTCCGATACGGGCCACCGCGCCCTGCTCCTGGTCGGTGGAGATCAGCAGCGGTACGGGGGTGCCCTGCCCGAGCGCCGCACGCTGGAGGCCGTTGGACAGGTCGGCGATCTGGTGGGGGTTCTGCGTGTTGTGGGCCCAGGCGAAGTAGATGATGCCGCCGACGTGGTATTTCGCCAGCAGTTCCGCGCCGGTGGAGACACCGATCTGGCTCTGGTTGGCGGCCGCGTCCGCGGGGTCGGGGTCGGTGGCCGACGCCCCGTAGACCCGCATCACGAACAGCTGGCCGACCTTCTCCTCCAGGCTCATGCGCTGGATGAGGGAGCGGATCGTACGGCGCTGCGCGCTGCTGAGCGCGGAGCGGCCGCCGGCCGCGGCGGCGGGCGCCGCACCGGCGGCGACGACGGAGCCGGCTGCGGCGGCGGTGAGCAGGGATCGGCGGGATGGGTGATGGTGCACGACGAACTCCTTCTGACGGAGGAGGAAGGCACGCTGAAGGAAATTTCCAGGTGTACACGGATAGCGTGGAAGTTTTCGCCAGTCAATGGTCTGATCGAACCCCGCGCGAAGTCCTCCGTGCGGCCTACTCCCGCTCGGTGCGCCTGATCCTCCGTCAGGCGAACTCCGGCCGCGCCGGCATGTGCTCGCGCGGCACCTGGAAGACCACCGAGACCCGGAAGGCCACCACGCACTCCGGCAGTGGCTCGGGCTGACTGACGTGCAGCTCCAGCTGGTTGCCCGACACCCGCAGGGCGGCCGCGGTGGCCGTGCTGCACCCGGTCGGCCGCGTCCAGCCGACCAGCACCTGCCGGGTGAAGTCCGTGCCTCGCGCCACGGCGGTCAGCTGCGCCCTGGCCTGCCCGTCGGTGAAGGCCGCGGCATAGCGCTCGGCGTCGGCTCGGCTGCCGAGAACCTCGTGGCCGTCACGGGGGCCGCGGGGGGCCGGGCTGAAGAAGACCACCTGCCCCACGGACGTCCCGTCACCCGCGGTCGGGGAGGTGCTCGCCGGCCCGGGCGTGCCCTGCTGCCCGCCCGAGCTCTCCTGCGTCCCGCACCCGGCGCCCACCAGGGCGAGAGCCGCCGCCAGCACCACGGCCGCAGCCGCCCTGCCCGAAGTCGTCGTCACCGTCATGCCGGTGGGACGGGCCACCCGCCCCACCGGTTCCTTGCCCCTGGCGGGGCGTCAGGCCGCCGCGGGCCAGTGGGCGCGCAGCGTGGCCACCGCCACCTCGATCGACGGCCTGCGCGCGGCACCCTGCCGCCACAGGGCGTAGAGCCGCCGCACCGGGGCGGGATCCAGCCGCAGCACCCGCACCCCCTCGGGTATCGCCCCGCGCCCGAGTCTGGGCACCAGTGCGATGCCGAGTCCCGCCGCCACGAGCGCCACCTGCGTGCCGTACTCGCCCACCTGGAAGGCCATGTCCGGCTCCCGGCCGGCCTCTCGCAGCGTCCGCACCAGCCAGTCGTGGCAGACCGAGCCCGGCGGCTGGCAGATCCACCGCTCGGCCGCCACATCGGACCGCACCAACCGCTCCCGGTCCGCCAGCCGGTGGCCCGCGGGCACCAGCACGTCGCATGTGTCGTCTCCGATGGCGCACCGTTCCACACCCTCGGGAGCCGGGAGCGGCGCGATGTCCCAGTCGTGCGCCACCGCCAGGTCCACCACGCCGCGCGCCACCAGATCCACCGACAGGTGGGCGTCCACCTCCAGGAGCCGCAGCTCGAGCGCCGGGCAGGTCGCCGCCAGCTCCGCCAGAACCGAGGGCAGCAGCCCGCTGGCCGCGGTGGGGAACGCCGCCAGCGTCAGCCGCCCCGACGGCCTGCCCCGCTGCTCCTCCAGCGCCACCTCCGCCTGCTCCACGATCACCATCAACTGCTCGGCAGTCGCGACCAGCAGCTGCGCGGCGTCGGTCAGCGTCACCCCGCGCCCCTGCCGTTCGAGCAGGACCGTCCGTGTCTCCCGCTCCAGCTTCGAGATCTGCTGCGACACCGCCGAGGGCGTGTATCCCAGCGCTGTCGCCGCGGCGCCGATGGAGCCGTGCGCGTGCACGGCGTGCAGCGCCTTCAGCCGCCCCAGGTCGAGCATGCGTCCCTCCTCCGCTCCGCGGACCTCACCTGCCTCCGGACCGCTCCCGGACCGCTTCCGGACCGCTCCCGGACCGGACCCGACGGCCGGCCGGCCCGGATGCCGCGGCCCCGCCGTACGTCAGGCGGACTCCATCAGGAGCCGGGCCAGATGCTCCTGGGCGGCCCCCAGCAGCCCCGGCAGCTCCGGGACCTGCGGATACCAGCGCTTCTCGTACTCCCAGCAGAGCCAGCCGTCCCACTCCGCCCGGCTGAGCACCTCGACCGTCTCCGCCAGCGGCAGCGCACCGGCCCCCAGCGGCAGCGGGGTGGTGTCGGCCGCCGAGGCGATGTCCTTGACCTGGACGTACCCCAGATACGGCGCCAGCGCCGCGAAACTCGCCGCGGGCTGTTCTCCCGCGAGCCAGGTGTGCATGACGTCCCAGAGCGCACCGGCGCCCGTGTGCCCGACCCGCCCGACCACGCGCGCGACATCGGCGCCGGCGCGGTGCGAGTCATGGGTCTCCAGCAGCACCCTGACCCCCAGGTCGGCCGCCGCCGGAGCCGCCGCCGCGAGCCGCCGGGCGGCCAGCGCGTCCGCCTCCTCGGCCGGCAGGTCCTTGCCCCCGGGGAAGACCCGCAGGAATGATGCCCCGAGGTCGCGGGCCAGGGTCACACCCGCGGCGATCTCGTCCAGCACCGGCTGATCGTCCCCGGCTGCGGCCACCGTGGCGTATCCGGCCACCGTCAGGATCTCGATGCCGGCCTTGCCGAACTCCGCGACCACATCAGCTCTCTGATCCGCGGACAGGCCGGTGTGGACCGGACCCTCGGGGCTCGCGCGGAGTTCGACGCCGTGGAAGCCGTTGTCCGCGGCAAGCCGGGCCACCTGGTCGACGGGCAGTTCGGGAACACCGAGAGTGGAGAACGCGAATCTCATTCGCCGGACACTAGGCACCTGATCCGGCCTGGTCAACCGTCTTCCGGCGGCGTGGCAGGCCGCCGTACGGCCCGCAGACGTGCACCGGCTGCCGCCGGGCTAGAGGGTGAGATGCCAGTCCTGGCCCATGAGAGCCTTGCCGAAGCTGTGGTGCGGCTGCTCGCCGACCAGCCGGAAGCCGGCCCGCTGATAGATCGACCGGGCATGGCCCAGCACGTCGTTCGTCCACAGCACCATGTCGCGGTAGTCCGCCGAACGGGCGAAGGCCAGGCACTCCTCGACCAGCCGCCGGCCTATCCCGTGCCCGCGCGCCGACGGGTCGACCAGCAGCAGCCGCAGCCGCGCCGTGCCGGGCAGCGTGTCGCGTACACAGAAGACGCACCCGGCGCGCCGCCCGTCCAGCTCGGCTATCCACACGGCCTCACACCCCGGCTCCCGCGTTTCGGCGAAATCCGCGACGATACGCGCGACCAGCGTCTCGTACTCCTCGTTCCACCCGAACTCCTCCGCGTAGACCGCCGCGTTGCGCTCCACGACCCACCCCAGATCACCCGGGCGCGGCCCGCGCAGGGTGACCCGGCCCTTCGCGGGGGGCCGGGCGCTGTCCCGCAGGATCTCCCGCACCGTCCGCATGGCCTCGGCCAGCCGCGGACGGTCTTCCGGCGCTATCCGGTCGACCAGCGTGGCCACGGCTTCCTGTGACTTCTCCTCCAGCAGCCCAGCTGCCTCCCGGCCCTGGTCGGTCAGCTCTATCCGCTGCCTTCTCGCGTCCTCGGCGGACGGGCCGCGCGTGACGAGCCGCTGCTCCTCGAAGCGGGCGAGCATCCTGCTGAGATACCCGGCGTCCAGCGACAGTTCGAGCCGCAGGTCCGCGGCGTCGGTGCGCGGGGCGTGCGCCAGCTCGTACAGCACGCGCGCTTCGGTGAGAGTGAAGGGCGTGTGCAGGTGGCGGCTGTAGTCGAGCGCGCCGATGAGGTTGGTGTAAAAGCGGTTGAACTCGCGGATTTCTCTGACGGCCATGGTGTGTCCCCCGTCCTGCCGTTGAGCCGGTCACTGCCCGACCGGTCGAACCTTGACTGAGTCAAAGGTAGGCCGACGGGTGGCCCGGACGGAAGGGGGCTTTCGCCGCCTGTGGACAACTCTCAGACGCGCCCGGCGGCCGGAGGCGCGGTCGACCCGCGGACCATCAGTTCGGTCGCGATCGTGGTCACCCCGCCGGGCGGGGGCGCGAGCCGCCCCATCACCAGCCGGCCGGCCCGCGCGCCCGCCTCCTGGAGCGGAATGCGGACCGTGGTCAGCGCGGGCGAGGCGTCGGCGCTGAAGGGCAGGTCGTCGAATCCGGCCACCGACACGTCCGCAGGGATGCGCAGCCCGCGGTCGCGCAGCGCGGCGCAGACGCCGAGGGCAACCGTGTCGTTGGCGGCGACGACCGCGGTGACGTCGGTGTTCCGGCGGAGCAGTTCGAGCGTCGCGTCGTAGCCGGCGTTCCGGTCGTAGCCGCCGTGCACGGTCAGCGGGTCGTCCGCGGTGTCCTCCGCCGTGCCGGTGCCGGCCGTCCTGTGGCGCGGCGCGAGGCCGTGGGCGGCGAGCGCGGCGCGGTGGCCCGCCAGTCGGTCGCCGGTGGTGCTGCGTTCCGCGGGCCCCGTCACGTAACCGATGCGGCGGTGGCCGAGTGAGAGAAGATGCTCCGTCAGCCGCCGGGCCCCGCCGAAGTTGTCGAACGCCAGAGTGGTCAGCGGCCCCGTCCCGCCCGGAAGGGTCAGCGGCGGGCGGCCGCACAGCACGATGCGCGTACCGGACGCGGCCAGGCGTGCGAGGCGGGCGCTGACGGAATCGGTGTGTGCGGGGCTGTCCACGGCGCCGCCGGTGAGGACCACGCCTGCGGCCCGCTGGCGCTCCAGCAGGGTGAGGTAGGTGAGTTCGGCCTCCGGCGAGCCGCCGGTGTTGCAGACGACGGTCAGCTTGCCGCCCGGCTCGGCGGCGCTCACTCCGACCTCCGCCTGGAGCGCGCTGGCGATGATCCCGAAGAAGGGGTCGGCGACATCGTTGACCAGCACGCCCACCAGGTCGGATGTTGCGGCGGCGAGTGCGCGTGCCTGGCCGTTGACCACGTAGTCCAGTTCGGCCACCGCGCGCTGCACCCGCTCGCGGGTGCTTCCGGCCACCGGGTAGTTGCCGTTGAGCACCCGGGAGACCGTGGCGGACGACACCCCGGCGCGTGCCGCGACATCGGCCAGAGTCACTGCCATCTCGCTGCCGTCCTCCGTCTTCTGGTCCTTCGGCTCCGACCGGACCTGTCGGTGGTGACCGGCTGTGCGGGCCGTGGGCTGGATCGCGTGGTCCCGCGGGTCATGTTCTCATCCCGGCAGCCCGGGCGTCATCGGGAGTGCGCTCCAGAGCGACAGCAAGCGCTTTCTCCCCTCGTGGTGCCTCTTGCTCGAAACGGGACTCGCGGGTTAGCGTGGGACCGAAAGAAAGCGCTTGCTGTACGCCTTGCTGCGGCGCTCGCCATCAGTTGCCGCCGTGGGTTCCGCACCGGCCGGGCCCGCCGAACCACCGAGAAGAGGACCCCACGTGACACGCAGGACTGTGCGGATCGCCATGAACGGCGTCACCGGACGCATGGGATACCGGCAGCACTTGGTCCGCTCCATCCTCAGCCTGCGCGAGCAGGGCGGGCTCGACCTGGGAGACGGCACCGTGCTGTGGCCGGAACCCGTCCTGGTCGGCCGACGGGAGCACGCGCTGCGCGCCATCGCGGAGCAGCACGGCATCGAGAACTGGTCGACGGACCTGGACGCGGTACTGGCCGACCCGTCGATCGAGATCTACTTCGACGCCCAGGTGACCTCGGCACGCGAGGCCGCGGTCAAGCAGGCCATCGCGGCCGGCAAGCACATCTACTGCGAGAAGCCGACTGCCACGTCGCTGGACGGGGCGCTGGAGTTGGCCAGGCTCGCGCAGGAGGCGGGCGTCAAGCACGGCGTGGTCCAGGACAAGATCTTTCTTCCCGGCCTGCTGAAGCTCAAACGGCTCGTCGACGGCGGCTTCTTCGGCCGGATCCTGTCCATCCGCGGCGAGTTCGGCTACTGGGTCTTCGAGGGCGACTGGCAGAGCGCGCAGCGCCCGTCGTGGAACTACCGCGCGGAGGACGGCGGGGGTATCACCGCGGACATGTTCCCGCACTGGGACTATGTCCTGCACGAGATCTTCGGCCGGGTGCGTACGGTCCAGGCGCTCACCACCACCCATGTCCCGCAGCGCTGGGACGAGCGCGGTAAGCCGTACGACGCCACAGCCGACGACGCCGCATACGGCATCTTCGAACTCGAGGGCGGCGCCGTGGCACAGATCAACTCCTCCTGGACCGTCCGCGTCAACCGGGACGAGCTGGTGGAGTTCCAGGTCGACGGCACCCACGGCTCGGCCGTCGCGGGGCTTCGCAATTGCCGCGCCCAGCACCGGTCCGCCACCCCCAAGCCGGTGTGGAACCCGGACCTGCCCGCGACGGAGGTCTTCCGCGACCAGTGGCAGGAGGTCCCCGACAACACCGACTTCGGCAACGGCTTCAAGGCGCAGTGGGAGCTCTTCCTGCGCCATGTCGTCCTCGACGAGCCCTGGCGCTGGGACCTGCTGGCGGGTGCGCGCGGCGTCCAGCTGGCGGAACTCGGCCTGAGGTCCTCCGCGGAGGGCCGCCGGTTCGACGTGCCGGAGCTGTCGCTGTGAGCATCGAACTGCCCGACGAGTCGGGAACGACCCGCCGGTACGTGCCGCGCACGGAAGCCGTGGCAATGGCCACGGATCTGCCGCTGCGCAGCCGGGTCGTCTATTCGGCCGCCCATGTGGTGGCCGATCCGCTGCGCGCCGCGGCGGACGCCCCCGCGGCGGTGGACTGGGACGCGACGCTCGCCTTCAGGCGCCACCTGTGGGCGCACGGCCTCGGTGTCGCCGAGGCCATGGACACCGCCCAGCGGGGTATGGGCCTGGACTGGGCCGGGGCCGCCGAGCTGATCCGCCGTTCCGCAGCCGAGGCGCGGTCGGTGGGCGGCCGGATCGCCTGCGGGGTCGGCACCGACCAGCTGACCGGTCCCGCCACGCTTGCCGAGGTGACGGCCGCATACGAGGAGCAGCTCGCCCTCGTCGAGGCCGCCGGAGCGCAGGCCGTGCTGATGGCCTCGCGGGCGCTGGCGGCCGCCGCAAAGGGCCCGGACGACTACCTGCGGGTGTACGGGCATCTGCTGCGGCAGGCCGCCGAGCCGGTGATCCTGCACTGGCTCGGCCCGATGTTCGACCCGGCACTCGACGGCTACTGGGGCAGCGCCGACCTGGACGCGGCGACCGAGACCTTTTTGGAGGTCGTCGCAGCGCACCCGGACAAGGTCGACGGCGTGAAGATCTCACTGCTGGACGCGCGGCGCGAGGTGGAGCTGCGCCGCCGGCTCCCCGGCGGGGTGCGCTGCTACACCGGCGACGACTTCAACTACCCCGAGCTGATCGCCGGGGACGAGCAGGGCTTCAGCCACGCGCTGCTCGGCATCTTCGACCCGCTGGCGCCGCTGGCCTCCGCGGCGGTCAGCGTCCTGGACACGGGTGACAAGAACGGGTTCCGCCGGATCCTGGACCCCACCGTCGAACTGTCGCGCCACCTGTTCTGCGCGCCGACGCGCTTCTACAAGACGGGCGTGGTCCTGCTCGCCTGGCTGGCAGGCCACCAGCAGCACTTCACCATGGTCGGCGGGCTGCAGTCGGCGCGCTCGCTGCCGCATCTGGCGCGCGCCTACGCACTCGCCGACCAGGTCGGGCTCTTTCCCGATCCCGCCCTCGCGGAGGACCGGATGCGCCGGCTGCTGACCCTGCACGGAGTGGACGCATGACAGACACCGGACGGACTGAGCCGTACGGCCTCGCACGGCTGAGCATCAACCAGGAGACGGTCAAGCAGTGGTCGCTGCCGGACCTGGCCGAGGGATGCCGGGCCGCGGGCATCGACAAGGTCGGGCTGTGGCGCGCGCCGGTGCAGGAGTACGGCGTGGAACGCGCCGCGCGCCTGATGCGGGACAGCGGGCTGACGGTGACCTCGCTGTGCCGCGGCGGCTTCTTCACCGCTACGGACGCGGAACTGCGTGCCCGGGCGCTGGACGACAACCGCGCGGCGATCGACGAGGCAGCCACCCTGGGGACGGGCACGCTCGTGCTGGTGTCCGGGGGCCTGCCGGCCGGTGACAGGGGCATCGCGGCGGCGCGCGAGCGGGTGGCCGACGCAGTGGCGGAGCTCGCCCCGTACGCCGGGGAACGGGGGGTGCGGCTGGCGATCGAACCGCTGCACCCGATGTATGCCTCCGACCGGTGCGTGATCTCCACACTCGGGCAGGCACTGGAGATCGCCGAGCGCTTTCCCGCCGACCAGGTCGGTGTCGTCGTCGACACCTACCACCTGTGGTGGGACGACCAGGCGCCGGCGTACACCCGGCGCGCCGGGGAGGGCGGCAGGATCGCGGCCTTCCAGCTCGCCGACTGGGTCACGCCGCTTCCGGAGGGAGTGCTCCTCGGGCGCGGCCAGCTCGGTGACGGGTGCATCGATCTGCGCGGGTGGCGGGAGACGGTGGACGCGGCGGGTTACCGGGGCGCCGTCGAGGTGGAGATCTTCAACCCGGCGCTGTGGGCGAGGGAGGGTGCCGACGTCGTCGCGGAGATCGCGGAGAGGTACGTGAGGCACGTCAGCTGAAAAAATCTTGAGAAGTATGGCGGTCGTAGGACAACCCTGACGGCCGGTGGCATGTCGTATAAGGCGTCACGGCTTCCGGGAGGGCTTCTGGGAAGCCGTGAGGGTAATACGCCCGAGGGGGGCTTCGGGGGTGGTAGGACGGGAGCGGGGTCCGGTGTGCCGGGCCCCGCTCCCGTCTTGTTTCCGCGTACGTGTGGGCGCCGCCCGCGGGGTTGTCCACAGGCCGCGAACGCCGTGTCCCTGCCTGCCGGTACCGTCGGACCAGATCGGCTCCGGGGAGGGAGGTCGGCATGACGGACAGGCCACTCGCGGTGCTGGAAGGTGTGCTGGAGAGGATCACCTACGCCAACGAGGACAACGGTTACACGGTCGCCCGGGTGGACACCGGGCGCGGCTCGGGCGACCTCCTGACGGTCGTGGGCGCGCTGCTCGGCGCCCAGCCCGGCGAGTCCCTGCGCATGCACGGCCGCTGGGGTTCGCACCCCCAGTACGGCAAGCAGTTCACCGTTGAGAATTACACCACCGTGCTGCCGGCCACGGTTCAGGGCATACGCCGCTACCTCGGCTCGGGGCTGATCAAGGGGATCGGCCCGCGGATCGCCGAGCGGATCGTGGACCACTTCGGCGTCAGCACGCTGGAGGTCATCGAGGGCGAGCCGAAGCGGCTGATCGAGGTGCCCGGTCTCGGGCCCAAGCGCACCAGGAAGATCGAGGTCGCATGGGAGGAGCAGAAGGCCATCAAGGAGGTGATGGTCTTCCTTCAGGGGGTGGGGGTGTCCACCTCCATCGCCGTCCGGATCTACAAGGAGTACGGCGACGAGTCCGTCTCCGTGGTGAAGGGCCGGCCCTACCGGCTCGCGGCCGACGTGTGGGGGATCGGCTTCCTGACCGCGGACCGGATCGCCCAGGCCGTCGGCATACCGCACGACAGTCCGGAGCGGGTGAAGGCCGGACTGCAGTACGCGCTGTCGCAGGCCACCGACGGGGGCAACTGCTTCCTGCCGCAGGAGCGTCTGATCGCCGACGCCGTGAAGCTGCTCCAGGTCGACACCGGCCTGGTGATCGACTGCCTGGCCGAGCTGGCCGACGAGGAGGGCGTGGTCCGCGAGAGCGTCCCGGCCCCCGACGGAGACGGCGAGCCGGTCACGGCCGTCTATCTGGTGCCCTTCCACCGTGCCGAGATCGCACTGGCCGCGCAGGTGGTCCGGCTGCTGCGCGGGCCCGAGGAGCGGCTGCCGGCCTTCCGGGACGTGGACTGGGACAAGGCGCTGTCATGGCTGGCGGGACACACGGGCGCGGATCTCGCCCCGGAGCAGCAGCAGGCGGTGCGGCTCGCGCTGACGGAGAAGGTCGCCGTCCTGACCGGCGGTCCGGGCTGCGGCAAGTCCTTCACGGTGCGCTCCGTCGTGGAGCTGGCCCGTGCGAAGAAGGCGAAGGTGGTGCTGGCGGCCCCGACCGGGCGCGCGGCCAAGCGCCTGGCGGAGCTGACCGGGGCGGAGGCGTCCACCGTCCACCGCCTGCTGGAGCTGAAACCGGGCGGCGACGCCGCGTACGACCGCGACCGCCCGCTGGACGCGGACCTCGTGGTGGTCGACGAGGCGTCCATGCTGGACCTGCTGCTGGCGAACAAGCTGGTCAAGGCGGTGCCGCCGGGAGCGCACCTGCTCTTCGTGGGGGATGTCGACCAGCTGCCCAGCGTGGGTGCCGGAGAGGTGCTGCGGGATCTGCTGGCGCCGGACAGCCCGGTGCCCGCCATGCGGCTGACCAGGATCTTCCGGCAGGCCCAGCAGTCCGGGGTGGTGACCAACGCGCACCGCATCAATTCCGGGCTGCCGCCGGTGACGCAGGGACTGCCCGACTTCTTCCTCTTCGCCGAGGAGGATTCGGAGGAGACGGGCCGGCTCACCGTGGACGTCGTCGCCCGCCGCATCCCGGCCAGATTCGGCCTGGACCCGCGGCGGGACGTCCAGGTGCTCACCCCGATGCACCGCGGCCCGGCAGGGGCCGGGACGCTCAACGGACTGCTCCAGCAGGCCGTCACCCCGGCC
Source organism: Streptomyces sp. NRRL F-5123 (assembly GCF_000721495.1). Classification (GTDB taxonomy): domain Bacteria; phylum Actinomycetota; class Actinomycetes; order Streptomycetales; family Streptomycetaceae; genus Actinacidiphila. Next base: position 170,298 of record NZ_JOHY01000007.1, on the reverse strand, counting down.
CGCCCCGACCTGCCCGAGCGCCGGTTCGGCGGCCGGACGTTCCGTGTGGGCGACAAGGTCACCCAGATCCGTAACAATTACGACAAAGGTGCCAATGGTGTCTTCAACGGCACGGTGGGCGTGGTCACGGCCCTGGACGCCGTGGAGCAGGGGCTCACCGTGCGCACCGACGAGGACGAGGAGGTCGGCTACGACTTCGACGAGCTGGACGAGCTGGCCCATGCCTACGCCGTGACCATCCACCGCTCCCAGGGCAGCGAATACCCGGCGGTGGTGATCCCGGTCACCACCGGGGCCTGGATGATGCTCCAGCGCAATCTGCTCTACACGGCGGTCACCAGGGCGAAACGCCTGGTCGTCCTCGTCGGCTCGCGGCGGGCGATCGGGCAGGCGGTGCGCACGGTCTCGGCAGGCCGACGCTTCACGGCTCTCGACCACCGGCTGTCCAGGGGCGCAAAATAGGCACTCCGTGCCACTTTTCGGCCCGATGGCCGACCCCGAGTGCACGCGCCAGTGCCAAATGGGGGACAGTGGACGTAGTCAGGGCACCTCGAAGAAGAGGCAAAACCGTCGGTGAGGGAATGACGTGAGCGACAACTCTGTAGTACTGCGGTATGGGGACAGCGAGCACAGCTACCCGGTGGTTGAGAGCACTGTCGGTGACAAGGGCTTCGACATCGGCAAGCTGCGCGCCGACACGGGCCTGGTGACACTGGACAGCGGTTACGGCAACACCGCGGCCTACAAGTCCGCGATCACCTTCCTTGACGGCGAGGAAGGCATCCTGCGCTACCGGGGCTACCCGATCGAGCAGCTCGCCGAGCGCGGCACGTTCCTGGAGACCGCCTACCTCCTGATCAACGGTGAGCTGCCGACGGTCGACGAGCTGGCGGAATTCAAGGGCCAGATCACCCAGCACACCCTGCTGCACGAAGACGTCAAACGGTTCTACGACGGCTTCCCGCGCGATGCCCACCCGATGGCCATGCTGTCGTCGGTGGTCAGCGCGCTGTCGACGTTCTACCAGGACAGCCACAACCCCTTCGACCCCGAGCAGCGCTACCTGTCCACGATCCGGCTGCTCGCCAAGCTGCCGACGATCGCGGCGTACGCGTACAAGAAGTCCGTCGGCCAGCCGGTGGTCTACCCGCGCAACGACCTCGGCTACGTCGAGAACTTCCTGCGGATGACGTTCTCCGTCCCCGCCGAGGAGTACGAGCTCGACCCGGTGGTCGTCAGCGCGCTGGACAAGCTCTTCATCCTGCACGCCGACCACGAGCAGAACTGCTCGACGTCCACCGTCCGCCTGGTGGGCTCGTCGCAGGCGAACCTGTTCGCCTCGATCTCGGCCGGCATCAGCGCCCTGTGGGGCCCCCTTCACGGCGGCGCCAACCAGTCGGTGCTGGAGATGCTCGAAGGCATCCAGGCCACCGGCGGCGACGTGGACTCCTTCATCCGCAAGGTGAAGAACAAGGAGGACGGCGTCAAGCTCATGGGCTTCGGCCACCGCGTCTACAAGAACTTCGACCCCCGGGCGAAGATCATCAAGGCCGCGGCGCACGACGTCCTCTCGGCGCTCGGCAAGTCCGACGAGCTGCTCGACATCGCGCTCAAGCTGGAGGAGCACGCGCTCAGCGACGACTACTTCGTGTCGCGCAAGCTCTACCCGAACGTGGACTTCTACACCGGCCTGATCTACCGCGCGATGGGCTTCCCGACCAGCATGTTCACCGTGCTGTTCGCCATCGGCCGACTGCCCGGGTGGATCGCCCAGTGGCACGAGATGATCAAGGAGCCCGGCTCCCGGATCGGCCGCCCGCGGCAGATCTACACCGGCGTCGAGATCCGCGACTACGTCTCGGTCGAGGCCCGCTGACGCTCGGCGTCACCCGCGCGCCCGGGCGGACGCCTCTGCGTCGTCCGGGCGCGCACCCGCTCCCGGCGGGACGGAAGCAGTACAAGGAAGCGCCCCGCGCAGGATCCCCCCACGGGTCCGGCACGGGGCGCTCCCGTTCCCCGGAACGGATCCCCCCACGGGTCCGACCGGGCGTTTTGTCGGCGGCTGTGCGCCGTTGCCGGGACGAAAACGGCCCGGGAGGGCCGCTCAAGCTCCCCGGGCGTCGCCCCGGCGACGCGTTCCGGACCGTCCCCCAAGACAGTCCGACCTACAGCCCCCTTACCGGTTCCGCCGGGAACACGGTACTCAAGACATAAGACCCGCCAACCACTGTAATGGTTACGTTCTCCGCCGTGTGATCTATGTCTCTCCGAGAAGGCTGTTTTCGCAGGCTACCCCGCTCGCGTCCGCTTCGCGGGCATCCCGTACCGTGCTGTCTCTCCTGGAGGGGCGGAGTTCATGGCACAGAGCGCGGCAGCGGTGCGCAACATCGTGGTGACCGGGGGCGGTACGGGCATCGGGCGGGCCGTTTCGGTGCGTTTCGCCGAGGAGGGCCACCAGGTCACGATCGTCGGTCGCCGCCGGGAGGTCCTGCACGCCGCGGTCGAGGAGATCCGGGCCGAACGCGGCCTGGACATCACCCCCGTGGTCTGCGACCTCGCGGACCCCGACGACGTCGAGGCGGCGCTGGCGCACCTGCCCGAGCGGGTGGACGTGCTGGTCAACAACGCCGGCAGCCGGGAGCTGGCCGTCGGTGCCGGGCCGCACGGCGTGCTGGCCCGCTGGCGCGGCGACTTCGAACGCAACGTGCTCACCGCCGTCCTTCTCACCGAGTCGCTGCGGGACCGCCTCACCACCGACAGCGGCCGGGTGGTCACGGTGACGTCGGTGGCCGCGCTGCGCGGCGGCGGCTCCTACGGGGCCTCCAAGGCCGCCCTGCACGCGTGGAACCACTCCCTCGCCGCCCAGCTCGGCCCGCAGGGTGTGACCTGCAACATCGTGGCGCCGGGCACGGTCGCCGGCACCGAGTTCTTCGGCTCGCGGCTCAACGACGCCGAGCTGACGCGCCGCGCCGGTCGGACCCTGGTCGGCCGGGTCGGCCGCCCTGCGGACGTCGCCTCGGCCGTGCTCTTCCTCGCCTCCCCCGAGGCCGGATTCATCACCGGCGAGATCCTCCAGGTCAACGGAGGCGAACTGCTCGGCCGCTGAACGGCCCGGCTGCACCCGCCGCAGCAACTCCCGTGCGGCGACGTACTACCTGAGGAGTACCGAGGCTGGACCCTCAGGATGAGCTTCCCTGGGAATCGGACCGAGCGCGGCCAATGCGCTTGCCGACCCCGCCCCGCGCTGTCAGCGTTGAGTGAGGGGACGGGGAAGAGGGGCGGTGGGATGGACGTTGCACTGAGTGTGTCGTCACTTGACTTCACCTCCGGACTCGCCGAGTTCCTGAGGGGCGGCCACGTCATCTGGGCGTACGCGATACTGGCCGCGACCACGGCTCCGCCGCTGGTGCCCAACTCCGTACTCCTCGTGACGGGCGGCGTGATGGCCGCGGAAGGCCATCTGAACCTCGCCCTCGTGCTGCTCGTGGTCGCCGCCAGCGCGGTGCTCGGCGACCTCGCGATGCATCGGACCGGGCGCGCGCTCAGCGGCCGGGTGCTGGAGCGGATGCACCGCAGGCCGCGCCGCGAGGCACTGCTGAAGTGGGCCGCGCTGCGCATACAGCGGCACGGCGTCCCGTTCGTGATCGGCGTGCGCTTCCTGCCCAGCGGCCGGGTGATCGGCGGCCTGGCGGCGGGGATCATGCGCTATCCGGTGCGCCGCTACGCGGTCGGTGCGGGCGTGGCCGAGTCGGTCTGGGCCTCGTACTCGGTCGGGGCCGGCTACGTCAGCGGTGAGGCCGCCTCCAACTCCTTCTACGCCCTCTCCCTGGGCCTCGGGATCTCCCTGCTCGTCGCCGCCCTCGGCACGGGCGCGCAGTGGCTCTCACGGGCCGCGGAGCGCCGTCAGACGGGCGGCGCGCCTCGGCCCTCGGCCGTGATCGCCGCTTCCGTGGCCGGCGAGAGCCGCACGGTCCCCGGCCCGTCCAGGCCCTCCGGTCCTTCCGGCGAGGGTGCCGGAAGGGCCGGACCGCCGCCGGGGCCGCGGGACGGCCGCGACGGGACGTTCAGCTGCCCGTCGGCAGGCCGGGGGGAGTAACCACCTCCGGCGCCGTGCGGTCCTCCGCGCCGGTGCCGGTGCCGGTGCCGGTGCCGGTGCCCGACGCCGGGCGGTACGTGATGTCCTGCGGCGAACCGTCGAACCAGAGGGCACCCCCCGCGGCCAGCGAGGACCGCGCGGCGGCCTTCTCCTCCTCCCCGATCTCGACCGGACCCGTGCCCACGTGGGGCCCGAGGTAGCGGTAGAGCATGCTCTTCAGCTCCCTGGCGTACGCCGTGCGCGCGGCGTCGTCCTCGGTCAGCAGGATGAGTTCGAGGCCGGCCTTGAACATCGCGAAGCTCATCTGGGCGATCACGGTGCGCTCGGTGGGCGGCAGCGACGGGCGGCGCAGCGCCAGCACCCAGGCCACCCGGTCGAGCAGCGTGGCGTGCAGCGTGTCGTGCTCCTCCGCTATCCGGCCCGGCGTGTCGGAGCCCTTGATGAGCGAGAAGAACGCGGGGTTGGCGCAGTTGAACTCGATGAAGGGGTCCGCCACCGCCTCCACCAGCCGGTCGAGCGGGAGGCGGGCGTTCTCCGCGGTGAAGACCCGTCCGTGGGTCTCCTCCATCTCCCCGATCAGCCGGCTTCCCAGCTCGACGGCGATGGCCTCCTTGTTCGGGAAGAACTGGTAGAGCGTGCCGGGTGACACGCCCGCCGCCCGCGCGATGGCGTTGGTGCTCGACGCCGTGTAGCCGACCGTGCAGAACACGCCGGCGGCAGCCTTCAGCAACTGCGCGACCCGGCGCTCGCCGCGTGCCTGCCGCCGTTTCGGTTTCTCGTCCGCCTCGGACACGTGTACTCCCAGAGGGGGATTGACAAACACGAGCTATCACTCGCATTCTGAGAATGCGAGTGATCATTCGTGTTTGTGATTCTAGTCGTTCTAGGGGGAGAGGACACCTCTGCCATGGCTGATGTCAACCATGCGGGTGCGGTCGGTGGCTGGACACGGGTCGTGACCGCCAGACCGCGGCTGACCCTGCTGCTTGCGCTGTTCTTCACCGCGCTCGCCGTCGTGGCGGGCAGCGGGGTCGGGGAGCGGCTGTCCAGCGGCGGCTTCGAGGCCCCCGAGTCCCAGTCGTCGTACGCCACGAAGGCGCTCGCCGAGCACTTCCCCGACTCCCAGCCCAACCTGGTGCTGCTGGTCGACACCCGGGGTGCCGGCCCGGACAACCCGGGTGTCGCGGCCGAAGGGCGTCGGCTCGCCGCCCGGCTCGCCGCCGACCCCGACGTCTCCGGCGTCAGCTCGTACTGGGACACCCGCGCACCGGTGCTGCGCGCCGAGGACGGCAGCTCCGCGATGATCGCCGCCCGGCTGCGGGGGGACGACGACGCCGTGGCCACCGAGGTCAAACGCATCGCGCCCGCCTTCCGCGGCCCGCACGGCCCCGTGAGCGTGACGGTCGGCGGCACCGCGGAGGTGCTGCACGAGATGCAGACGACGATCCAGCAGGATCTGCTGCGCGCGGAGATGATCGCGCTGCCGATCACGCTGGTGCTCCTCGTCATGGTCTTCGGCAGCGCCGTCGCCGCGCTGCTCCCACTGGGCATCGGCATCATCGCGATCCTGGGCACGAGCGCGGTGCTGCGTGGCATCACCGGATTCACCGACGTCTCGGTCTTCGCCGAGAACCTGACCACCGCCCTGGGCCTCGGACTGGCCATCGACTACTCGCTGTTCATCGTCCGCCGCTTCCGCGAGGAGCTGTCCGCCGGCGCAGTCCCGCGGCGCGCGGTGGCGACGACCCTGCGGACGGCCGGCCGCACGGTGCTCTTCTCGGCGCTCACGGTGGCGGCCGCGCTCTCGGCGATGCTGGTCTTCCCGCAGTATTTCCTGCGCTCCTTCGCCTACGCGGGGGTGGCCGTGGTGCTGCTCGCCGCGGCGGCGGCACTCATCGTGCTGCCCGCCGCCCTGATGCTGCTGGGCGAGCGGGTCAACGCGCTGGACATGAGGCGGCTGTTGCGACGCCGGTCGCGTGCGGGGGAGGCGGCGGCCGAGCCGGGCGCCCGCTATGCCGCGCTGGCCCGGGTGGTGATGCGCCGGGCGCCTGCTTTCGCGGTGGCCGCGGTGGCGGCGCTGCTGCTGCTCGGACTGCCCTTCCTGCGCGTGCAGTTCGGATCAGCCGACGACCGGCAGTTGCCGTCGGGGGCCGAATCGCACGTCGTGCAGCAGCACCTCCGGCAGGACTACAGCGGGAGCCCGGTGGGAGCGATCACCGTACTCGCCGAGGGCGCCGATCCCACCGCGCTGGCGGATTACCGCGCCCGCGTCGCCGGTCTGCCGGGAGTGGTCCGGGTGGAGGGGCCGGTTGTCGGCAAGGAAGCCGACACCGCCTATCTGACGGTGGTGCCCAAGGGGGCCGCGGTGGACTCCGGCCCGCAGCGCCTGGTGGGGGAGATCCGCGGTGTGCGGACGGACTTCCGGGCTTCGGTCACGGGCCAGTCGGCGGTGCTCGTGGACAGCAAGCACGCCATAGCGCAGCGACTGCCCTGGGCGGCGGCCATCGTCGGTGTGGTCACCCTGCTGCTGGTGTTCCTGCTGACCGGCAGCGTGATCGTGCCGGTGCAAGCGGTGCTGCTCAACGCGCTCAGCCTCACGGCGATGTTCGGCGCGGTGGTCTGGGTCTTCCAGGACGGCCATCTGTCCGGACTGCTGGGCTTCACCTCGACGGGCAGTATCGAGACCAGCCTGCCGGTGCTGATGTTCTGCGTCGCGTTCGGACTGTCCATGGATTACGGGGTGTTCCTGCTCTCCCGGATCAAGGAGGAGTACGACCGGACCGGCGACCACCAGTCGTCCATCGTCTTCGGCCTGCGGCGGACGGGCGGGCTGATCACTGCCGCCGCCGTCATCCTGGCCGTGGTGATGGTGGGGGTCGGCATGTCCCGGGTCGCCAACACCAAGATGCTGGGGCTGGGCATCGCGCTGGCGGTGCTGATGGACGCGATGGTGATACGCACGCTGCTGGTGCCGGCCGTGATGCGGGTGACCGGGCGGGCGACCTGGTGGGCGCCGCCCGTCCTGCGCCGCTTCCACGAGCGGTTCGGCATATCCGAGGGCGGGGACGCGGCCCACGGCGGGGAGGACGACCAGGCCCCGCGCCCCGGCGAGCGGCGGGACCCCGAGCCGGCGGGAAGGAGCTGAGGTCGCCCGGTGCCTAGCGGCCGCGGTTCCGCGGCCGCCGGGCACTCCAGGCCCGGATGGTGTCCGCGTACCAGTACGGTTTGCCGCCCTCCACACGGTCAGGATCCGGGAGGTGCCCGTGCTTGCGGTAGGAACGCACGGTGTCGACCTGCACGCGGATGTACGTCGCGATGTCCGCGTACGACCACAAGGTCCGGTCCGGCATATCGCTTCCTCCCGAGCGGGGATGACTGTCCGTCAGCACACTCGCCGGGTCAACGGCGCCGGTAGGGAAGCCGCGTGGGCCTGTCGATCACCTGTGACACGGAACCCGCGTAACGGTGACAAATGTCGCGAGCGGCGGGCAGGGTGTCAGGAGGTGAGGGCGGAGCCATCGGAGGGGGAGGGGGGCGCGGCGCGGGAGACGATCCGGAGGAGGTGCTGGGCGGTGGCGGTCATCGCGTCCCTGGCCGGGCGCAGATAGCGGCGCGGGTCGACCACGGCCGGGTAGGCGTCGAGGTGGTCGCGGACTGCCGAGGTGAAGGCGACGTTCAGAGCGGTGCCTATGTTGACCTTCACCATGCCGGAGACAACGGCCCGGTGGAGTTCTTCGTCGGGCACACCGGAGGAGCCGTGCAGTACCAGCGGCACGCTGACGGCCGCCCGCAGCCGGGCGATCAGGACGTGGTCGAGGCGTGCGGTGCGTGCGGTCATGGCGTGCGAGCTGCCCACGGCGACGGCGAGCGCGTCCACCCCGGTGGCCGCGGTGAAGGCGGCGGCCTCGTCCGGGTCGGTGCGCACGCCGGGTGCGTGGGCGCCGTCCTTGCCGCCGACCGCGCCGAGTTCGGCCTCGATCCACAGCCCCCGGGCGTGCGCCCAGGCGGCGACGCGGGCGGTGGCGCGGACGTTCTCTTCGTAGGGCAGGGTCGAGGCGTCGTACATGACGGAGGTGACTCCGGCGGCGGCGCCCGCGCGTACCAGGTCCTCGTCGGTGACATGGTCCAGGTGAACGGCCACGGGCACGGCCGCCGCCTCGGCGAGGCGGACGGCCGCGGCGAGCAAGGGGGCGGCGCGCCCGCCGTGGAAGGCCACCGCGTTCTCGCTCACCTGGAGGACGACCGGCAGACCGGCGCCCTCCGCTGCGGCGGCAATGGCCTCGGCGTGCTCCAGAGTGATCACGTTGAAGGCGGCGACACCGCGGCCCGCGGCCCGTGCGGCGGTGACGAGGTCGGCGGTGGACGTGGCGGTCATACGGTCCTCCGGGCGCGTGGCGGTCGGGTCAGCCGAGGACGACCGAGCGGGTCAGATGGCGCGGGCTGTCCGGGTCGAGGCCCCTGCGCCCGGCGACTTCGACCGCGAGCCGCTGGGCGCGGATCAGGTCGGCGAGCGGGTCGAGGTCCTGGCGGGCCTCAAGGGTGCCGCCGGTCGCGGCGACGGCTTCCGCGAGCCCGTCCGGCAGGCCGCCGAATGCCCAGACCGCCCTGCCGGGGCCGGTGATGCTGATCGGGCCGTGGCGGTATTCCATCGCGGGGTAGCTCTCGGTCCAGGCCCCGGCCGCCTCGCGCATCTTGAGGGCTGCTTCCTGCGCCAGGCCGTAGGTCCAGCCGGTGCCGAGGAAGGTGGTCTGCTCGGCGACCGGCAGCGCGGCGGGGAGGTCGGCGGACACGGCGGTGCGCGCGTCGGCGACGGCGCCGGTCAGGTCGTCGCCCAGGTGGGCGCGCAGCAGGGCGAGGGCGGTGGTGGCGAACCGGGTCTGGACGACGGAGCGTTCGTCGGCGAAGTCCAGCACCACGAGGTCGTCGGCGGTCTGCCGCACCGGGGTGTCGGGGTCGGCCGTGACGGCGGTGACCGGGACTCCCGCGGTCCGCAGCCGGGTGCACGCGCGGAGCACCTCGGTCGTGGTTCCGGAGCGGGTGAGGGCCAGGACGCGGTCGTAGCCGCGGCCGAAGGGGTAGGCAGACGCGGCGAAGGCGTCCGTCAGGCCGTGGCCTGCCTGCTCGCGCAGCACGGCGTAGGACTGCGCCATGAACCAGGAAGTGCCGCAGCCGATCACTGCGACGCTTTCGCCGCGCCGCGGCAGTACCCCGGCGGCGTTCGGGGCGATCTGTGCGGCTCGCAGCCAGCAGTCGGGCTGGGTGGCGATCTCGGCGGTGGTCAGGGACGCGGACATGGGTGCTCCTCGACAGCGGACGCGGTGCCGGCCCGCCCCGGGGTCGGGGCGTCGCGTGCAGTGTAGATGAGCGTTCGTGCGCGAAACCAGCCATTATCGAGCAGAAACGCGCATGAAGGTGCGAGGCCCGCGGGCATGCCGAATCGAGGAGTGCTGACGAGTGGAGAGGGAGGTGGCGGTGGGGAGATGCCGCTCGCCGGGGCGCGGGCGGCGGCCCGGCGTCCGCACCCGGGCATGGCGAGGCGCGCGGCGGGCGGTGGGCCGTTGCCGCGCTCGGGGCCCCGCGGTCAGGGTCGGCGCTCAGGAATTCCGGGGAGAGGGCAAGGTGTGTGGGATCCGCCGGTCAGCTGTCGGCCAACTCGTCCGTGGCCAGGCGTCCGGCGCGTGAAGTGCGCAGCAGGAAGTCGGCGATCAGGACCAGTTCGGCGTCGTCGTAGTCGGAGCAGATTCCGTCGACCGCGCTGTTCATCGCGGCGAAGAGGTGCGCGATTTCGGCCGTGCGCTCCTTGACCACCTGGACCAGTACCGACCGGCGGTCGGTGGGATTGGGCGTGCGCACCACCCAGTTGCCCCGCTCCAGACGGTCGAGTACGCCGGTGAGGGTCGCCGGGTGCATGCCGGCGCGCTTGGCGAGGGCGGTCGGTCCGATCGGCCCGTGCCGGCTGATCAGGTCCAGGCATTCCAGATCGGCGTCCCGCAGATCGAGGTGCATGCCGACCTGGTGGTTGAGCAGCGCCATCTGGATGCTGAGATCGCGCAGGCCGTCCTGGATCCGGTGGGTCAGCCGCCTCCGCCGCCGTGCCGCCGAAGCTGCCGACGTGGTTCCGGGGAGTGTGGAATCCATACGCAGACGATCCTCGTAATCGCTAGCACGCGGGGACAGGCCAAAAACTACCGCACCGCCGCGGCGCGACTTCCGGGCGGAGGTGATCCTTCCGGCTGCCGCATCTGCGGTCCGGCAGAAGTGGCTTTGGTGCACACCCTCTCACAACCCCATAAGCGGCTCATACGACTTACGTAAAACCTCGCTACCCCTGCTGACCAGTGGGACAGGCGGGATTGGCGAGGTTGTCCGCTCTCCCCGGGTGCTGCTTCGGCGGGTGCCGTGCCTGCGCTGATCGCGGTGGGAGACGCCGAACCGGCGGAGCGGACGAACGTGTTCCTTTACGCCGTTGCTACGCGCACCCCGCTAGATTCGGGCCCCCCGAAGCAGCGGATGCCGATGGGTGCCTGTGCCGGGCACGTGCTGTCGGGGTCCGGCGCGAGTGCCGGCCGCAGAACGACGGCCGGTGCCTCTGGGGGAGGCACCGGCCGCGCGAAGGCGCCCCCGGCAGGACTCGAACCTGCGGCCAAGTGCTTAGAAGGCACCTGCTCTATCCGCTGAGCTACGGGGGCCGGACAGCGGCCGCGGCTGTCTTCGCCCCTGGCTGGTTCCGTGACCTGTGCCGAGGTCAAGGATAGGGCGCCGCGTCCGTGCTGCTGTCTGCTTCACTCGCGTGGCACGTTGTGGAGGTTCGGTGAAGCGGTCCGATAATCGCAGGCAGGCGCGCGAGCCGCATCGCTTTTGACGGGTCGCAACGCTGCTGTTGTGCACTCGTTATGCCGGTGGCTCATTCTGGCTCCTGTGTCCCACTGGGCACCGCCCACCAGGGCTTCCGCGCTGTCCGCCGCTCTTTCGGGTGACCATTGACCGGTGTTTCCGGTGCCTGCGGCCCCGCCTGCCGACCGGCGTCCGCGCGGCCCGGCCTGCCGCCGCCGGTTGGGCGTTATCCCGGCCGAATGGGGCCAATTGCCCGAAATACGCTTCGTAAACGGTCCAATATCGGGCATTCTGCCGATGTGGCGATCTTGGATGTACGGCCCGAGCTGCTCGACGCGTTGTCCGCGCTGCGTGATCGCGTCGGCACTGCCTGCTTCCCCTTCCCGCTGCCCGGCGCCGACCGCGCCCGCCGCACTCGCCAGGAACTGCTGGCGCAGTTGGACGACTACCTCATGCCCCGGCTCACCGCGCCCGAGGCGCCGCTGCTCGCCGTGGTCGGCGGTTCGACGGGTGCGGGCAAATCCACTCTTGTCAACTCACTTATCAGCCGTCGTGTGAGCGAATCCGGCGTTCTGCGCCCCACCACCCGGACCCCCGTACTGGTCTGCCACCCCGAGGACCGCGCGTGGTTCGCCGACCCCCGGGTGCTGCCCCGACTGTCCCGCGTGTGGGCCGTACGCCAGCGGGTCCGCGGGGACGACGACGCGCCCGACCGCAGCGAACCGGCCCGCCGCGAGCTGCGCCTGGAATGCGACGACTCCCTGCCGCGCGGACTCGCCCTGCTCGACGCACCCGACATCGACTCCCTCGTCGCCCGCAACCGCGAACTGGCCGCCGAGCTCATCTGCGCCGCCGACATCTGGATCCTGGTCACGACCGCCTCCCGCTACGCCGACGCGCTGCCCTGGCACCTGCTGCGCACCGCCAGGGAGTACGACGTCACGCTGGCCACCGTCCTGGACCGCGTACCCCACCAGATCGCCGACGACGTGAGCAGGCACTACGCGGCGCTGCTGGCCAAGGCCGGGCTCGGTGACGTACCGCGCTTCACCGTGCCCGAGCTGCCCGAATCCGCGGGCGGTGGCGGGCTGCTGCCGCTGACCGCCGTCGCCGGGCTGCGCGAGTGGCTCACGCACTGCGCCCAGGACCCCGCCGCGCGGCAGCACGCCGCCCGCCGCACCGCCGAGGGTGTGCTCGACTCGCTGCGCAGCAGGCTGCCCGCGCTGGCCGCCGCTTCCGCTGCGCAGCACGCCGCCGTGCTGCGGCTGGCCCGCGCAGCCGAGGAGTCGTACGCGCTGGCCGCCCGGCACGTCGACGCCGCCGTGCGCGCCGGTGTCCCGCTCGCCGGGGAGGCGCTCGCCCACTGGCGCGGGTATCCGGCCTGCGGGCCCGACGCCCTGCAGGGTGCGCTCGCGGAGGAAGTGGCCGCGCTGCTGCGCGCGGAGACCGACGCCGCCGACGAGCGCATCGCGGACGCCTGGCGGAACGACCCGGCCGGCGCCGCGCTGCTCGACGACCCCGGCACGCGGCCGGACCGCGACCAGGTGGCCGTCGCCGCGCGGATCGACAAGGGCGTACGGCGCTGGCGCCGCGCCGTCCTCGACCTCGCCTACGCCCATGTGCGGTCCGGACGCGACGGCGAGCGGCAGGCCGCCGACCCCGAGGACGTCGCCGCACTGCTGTGTACCGCGCTGCTCGGCGGCCGGCGCGGGCGGGCGGCCGGCGAGCGCCTCGCCGAGACCGTCGGGGCCCAGGCGGCGCTGCGGATGCGCGACGCGGCGCGGGACCGGCTCGTCGACGCGGTCGCGGGCCTGCTGGACGCCGAGCGTGACCGCCGGCTCGCACCGGTCGACGGCTACGACGTCACGGCAGGGCAGCAGGCCTCGCTGATTTCCGCGCTGTCCCTACTGCAGAAGGAAAGGTGACCCCGGTGCGCCCGACCACCACCGACCAGTCGTCCGCGGTGCCGGAGCCGGAAGCGGGACGTGCGCTCCCCGGTGCCGTGAGTACGGCCGCGTACGGCGCATCCGCGGGCTCCGAGACAGGCGGCGGGGCGGTCGATCCGCTCGGCGAGCGGGTGGACGCCCTCGGCGAACTGCTCGGGCTGTCCCGCGCGCGGATCAGCTCCGACGCACTCGCAGAGACCGGCGAGCTGCTGGAACGCATCGGGGAGCGCCGCAGGCTCTCGCACGAGCACACTGTGGTGGCGCTCGCCGGCGCGACCGGAAGCGGGAAGTCGTCGCTCTTCAACGCTCTGGCCGGGCTGCCGCTGTCCGCGACCGGACTGCGCCGGCCGACCACCGCGCGGCCCGTCTCCTGCGCCTGGCACCCCCAGCGGGCCGCCGGGCTGCTGGACCGGCTCGGCATCGCGCCCCAGGACCGCTACGCCCGGCGCCCCCGCATCCCCGCCCCGGCGGGCGCCCCCGGCGGTCCCGGAGCGGGCACGGGCACCACTGGGCCCGCGGCGGACGGGCTCGCCGAGGGCGATTTCGGAGCCGAAGCCACGGGGCCGGCCGACGCCACGGCCGAGGCCGGCGGTGGGACGGGTGGAAGCTGCGGATACGGCGGGGCCGACGGCATCCCGGTCGGTGACGGCGGATTCCCCGCCGGCTCCGGGCACGTGGCGGCCCGCACCGGCGACGACCGGCCCGAGGGCGGGAGCGGCGACCCGGCGGAGGGCGGCACGACCCTGGACGGCCTGGTCCTGATCGACCTGCCCGACCACGACTCCGCGGCGCCCGGCCACCGCGCGCAGGTGGACCGGTTGCTGGGGCTGGTGGACGTCGTGGTGTGGGTGCTGGACCCCGAGAAATACGCCGACGCGGCGCTGCACGAGCGTTACCTGCGCCCCCTTGCCGGACATGCCGATGTGACGGTGCTGGTGCTCAACCAGGTCGACCGGCTGCCCGGCGACTCGGCCGAGCTGGTGCTCGACGACCTGCGCAGGCTGCTCGACGAGGACGGCCTCGCGGTGGGGGAGCACGGCGAGGCCGGCGCGGTGGTGCTGGCAGCTTCCGCGCTCACCGGGCAGGGCGTGGCCGACCTGCGGGGCGTGCTGGCGCAGATCGTCGCCGAGCGCGCCGCCGCCGGCCGCAGGCTGGCGGCCGACCTGGACCGGACGGCGGACCGGCTGCACCCGCTCTACGTGGCCGAAGGCGGCGCCGGGCTCACCGACCCGGCGCGGGAGGAATTCGTCGACCGGCTGGCGGACGCGGTGGGGGCCGCCGCGGCCGGTCAGGCGGCGGAACGGGACTGGGCGGCCGCCGCCCGCGCGGCGTGCGGCACCCCGTGGGGGCGGCTGAGGGGGGAACGGACGGCAGCGGATCCGGGATCCCGGGAGGCGCCGGCTTCACCCGACCGGCCGAACCCGCCGGGCGGCGGGGCCGGTGCGGTGCCGCTCGTGGCCTCCCGCCCGCTGGTCGGCGAGGCGGTGCGGGGACTGTCCGCCGATGCCGCGCGCGGCCTGCCCGCGCCCTGGGGGCAGGCGGTGCGCGACGCGGCCCGGCGCGGCGGCGAGGGGCTGCCCGCGGCGCTGGACGCCGCGGCGGGCCGCGCCGAGCCGGGGCCGCCGGAGCGCCCGGGCTGGTGGTCGGTGGCACGTGCCGTGCAGTGGTTGCTGATGACGCTCGCGGTCGCCGGGGCGGTGTGCCTGATCACCTTGGCCGTCGGCTCGCTGGCACTGGCGTGGTGGCCGCCCGTGGTGATGATCGCGACCGGCGGGGCGGGCGGGCCGCTGGTCTCCGCGGTCTGCCGGGTCGCGGCGCGCGGCCCCGCCCGGCGGCACGGGCAGGCCGCCGAGCGGCGCCTGCGGGACGCTGCCGCCGACTGCGGGCGGGCCCGGGTGCTGGAACCGGTCGCCGCCGAGCTGATGCGCTACCGCGAGGTGCGCGAGCAGTTCGCCGTCGTGGCCGCAGCCTCGCCCGTTTCTCCGCGCGCACCGCACGCGCGTGATTCCCGCGCCGCGGTGTCCCACACCCGCTCGTCCGAGTGACCTGGTTGTCCACAGAAGCGAGTTATCCACAGGCTTGCGACGATCCCTCCTTGACTGTCCTGGATTCAGGGCACGATGTTCTCAGCGCGTCCCACCGGGGACGCCGAGAAGAGGGAGGAACGTGCGATGAACGAGACCCTGGTGACCGTTGTCGGAAACGTGGCGACGGAGCCCGAGATGCACACGACGGCGACGGGCGTGGGCGTGACGCGCTTCCGGCTGGCCACGACCGCCCGGCGGTGGGACGCGACGCGCGGGGCATGGGCGGACGGGCCGACGAGCTTCTACACGGTGCGCGCGTGGCGGACGCTCGCCGGACACGTCAAGGAGTCGGTCGGGATCGGCGAACCACTCGTCGTCCAGGGTCGGTTGAAGATTCGTGAGGACGAGCGGGACGGGCGCCGCTTCACCGACGCCGAGATCGAGGCGGTGGCCGTCGGCCACGACCTGGCGCGGGGCGTCGCGCGGTTCAGCCGGACGCTGCTGCCGCCCGCGGCCCGGCCGGAGCCCGTGGCACCCCCGCCGGCCGCACCGGTACCGGTGCAGGTGACCTGAGCGCCGGCGCACGGGAGGGTCGCAGGCCCCCGCGGCCCGCGCCCTCCGCGCCGCCGGAGGTACCGGCCCGCCCGCACCCGGCGCCGGTACCCGTTCGCCCCTTGGGGTGGACGTACGGCAAGATGGGGTGTATCTGCCCTCACGCGGCGGAGCCGCACATTGGCCCTTCTCGATCTGCCGGACGGTTTCTCTTGGCTGAGTACATCTACACGATGCGCAAGGCGCGCAAGGCGCACGGCGACAAGGTCATCCTCGATGACGTGACGCTGAGCTTCCTGCCGGGCGCGAAGATCGGTGTGGTCGGCCCGAACGGCGCCGGAAAGTCCACCGTTCTCAAGATCATGGCGGGGCTGGAGCAGCCGTCGAACGGCGACGCGTTCCTGTCGCCCGGGTACAGCGTCGGCATGCTGCTCCAGGAGCCGCCGCTGGACGAGTCCAAGACCGTGCTGGAGAACGTGCAGGACGGTGTGGCCGAGGTCAAGGCGCAGCTGGACCGCTTCAACGAGATCGCCGAGCTGATGGCGACGGACTACTCCGACGCGCTGCTCGACGAGATGGGCAAGCTCCAGGAGAAGCTCGACCACGCCGACGCCTGGGATCTGGACGCGCAGCTGGAGCAGGCCATGGACGCCCTCGGCTGCCCGCCCGGGGACTGGCAGGTGACCAACCTGTCCGGTGGCGAGAAGCGCCGGGTGGCGCTGTGCAAGCTGCTGCTGGAGGCCCCCGACCTGCTGCTGCTGGACGAGCCCACCAACCACCTGGACGCCGAGTCCGTGCAGTGGCTGGAGCAGCACCTGGCCAAGTACGCCGGCACGGTCGTGGCCGTCACCCACGACCGGTACTTCCTGGACAACGTGGCCCAGTGGATCCTGGAGCTGGACCGCGGCCGGGCCATCCCCTACGAGGGCAACTACTCCACCTACCTGGAGAACAAGGCGTCCCGGCTCAGGGTCGAGGGGCAGAAGGACGCCAAGCGGCAGAAGCGCCTCAAGGAGGAGCTGGAGTGGGTGCGCTCCAACGCCAAGGGACGGCAGGCCAAGTCCAAGGCGCGCCTGGCGCGTTACGAGGAGATGGCGGCCGAGGCCGACAAGGTGCGCAAGCTCGACTTCGAGGAGATCCAGATTCCGCCGGGCCCGCGGCTGGGCTCCGTCGTGGTCGAGGTCGAGCACCTGTCGAAGGCCTTCGGTGAGAAGGTGCTGATCGACGACCTGTCGTTCACGCTGCCGCGCAACGGCATCGTGGGCGTCATCGGCCCCAACGGCGCGGGCAAGACCACGCTGTTCAAGATGCTCCAGGGGCTGGAGGAGGCCGACTCCGGCAGCATCAAGGTCGGCGAGACGGTGCGGATCTCCTACGTCGACCAGGGGCGGTCCAACATCGACCCGAAGAAGACGCTGTGGGAGGTCGTGTCCGACGGCCTGGACTACATCAACGTCGGCCAGGTCGAGATGCCGTCGCGGGCCTACGTGTCGGCGTTCGGCTTCAAGGGGCCGGACCAGCAGAAGCCGTCCGGAGTGCTGTCCGGTGGTGAGCGCAACCGGCTGAACCTGGCGCTGACGCTCAAGCAGGGCGGGAACCTGCTGCTGCTGGACGAGCCGACCAACGACCTCGACGTCGAGACGCTGTCGTCGCTGGAGAACGCGCTGCTGGAATTCCCCGGTGCGGCCGTCGTCGTCTCCCACGACCGGTGGTTCCTGGACCGGGTGGCGACGCACATCCTGGCCTACGAGGGCAACTCGAAGTGGTTCTGGTTCGAGGGCAACTTCGAGTCGTACGAGAAGAACAAGGTGGAGCGGCTGGGGCCGGACGCCGCACGGCCGCACCGCGCCACCTACAAGAAGCTGACACGCGGCTGATGGCACGCCACGTCTTCCGCTGCCCCCTGCGCTGGGGGGACATGGACGCCTACGGGCATGTCAACAACGTGGTCTTCCTGCGGTACCTGGAAGAGGCACGGATCGACTTCATGTTCCGCCTGGCGCCGGGGGAGGGGAGCGCGTCCTTCACGGGAGGCTCCGTGGTGGCGCGGCACGAGATCGACTACCTGCGGCCGCTGGTGCACCGGCACGAGCCGGTGGTCGTCGAGACGTGGGTGACGGACATATCGGCGGCGTCCATGACCGTCGCGTACGAGGTCAAGGACGAGGAGACGGTCTACGCCCGGGCGACGACGGTCGTGGTGCCGTACAACCTGGCCGCGGGGCGTCCGAGGCGGATCACGCCGGAGGAGCGGGCCTTCCTGGAGAAGTACCGCGACGTCCGTGACGAGGACCGTGACGACGTGCGTGACGGCGCCCGCGACGAGGACCGTGACGACGACGGGGCCGTCGCAGTATGAAGGCGGTTCGGCTGGTGCTCGGCCATGAGGGCGGCTCCGCCGGGGCTTCACCCGGCGCCGGCGGGGACGGCGAGCGGGAGGCTGCGGACCTGGCCGCCTTCCTCGGGCGGCTGGTCCGCTGGGACAAGGCGGCGGTGGTCCGGCTGCGGTCCGCCGCGGGCGAGCCGGCACTGGGCGTCTTCGGGCACCCGCCGTTCGGAGGCGTGCTGGCCGTGCGCAGTGCCGCGCTGCGCGGGGCCGGACCGGTCGGCGCGGCGGTCGACGCCACGGTGTCCGCAGGGCAGCTGCTGGAGGAGGTGACGGCGGCGGAGGCGGGGTTCGGGCTGCCGCCGTCCGTCACCGGGCCCGCCTGGGCGGGGGTGCTGCCGCCGCGCACCGGCTGGCAGCGGGTGGCCGAACTGGACCCGGAGCAGGTGCGCGGGGCCGCCGCCGGGGCGGTCGCGGAATTCCGGGACCGCAGCGAGCGGCTGCCCCGGGAGGAGCGGACGCGGGCGGCGCTGGACGCGCTCGCCGAGGAGCTGTGGGCCCGCCCCTGGCAGGGCACCACGCTGCGGGTGGTGCACGCGGCCCATGCGCTGGGCTTCCTGCGCGGCAGCGGGGAGGGCGAGGTCGACGGGGCGCCCTTGGCGCTGCTGGCGGCCGGTCCATGGACGCGGCTGCGTACCGAGTACGGCTCGGTGGCGGTCCGCCGGGAGAGCGCGGGCGCGGGGTTGAGTTTCACTCCGGCGTGAGGCTGACGGCTGAGGTCCCGGGCTGACGTGCGGCCACCGCCGCAGGAGCGGGTGAGGGCGCCCTCGGGCCCGATCCCGGGAGGAGGCCGCACTGCCCGCGATCGCTCGGCCTGCGGCACAGCTCGGCTCGGGCCCCGATCCCGGGACGAGGCCGCGCGGGGAGGCCCAACGGGGGGCTGCCCGGGCAGGAGGGCCGCCGGCTGGCGGGGTGCGGCTATTCCTGGGCGGAGGGGTGGTCGTCGGGGCGGACGGTGATGTGGTCGGGCTGGAGTTCCAGCAGGACGCGGCGGCGGATGGCCAGGGCCTCGGTGTAGTCGTGCGGGAGCTGGAGGCGGCCCGCGCGGTCGACGGTGGCGTACTCGCGGGCGACGACCGACTCGCGGCCGTGCTCGTCGATCTCCGTGCGGCGCACGACCTCGGAGGCGGTGCGGCCGTCGCGGATGGCGACCGTGCGGTGGACGGCGTCGGCGACGGACTGGTCGTGGGTGACGACCACGACGGTGGTGCCCAGCTGCTCGTTGGCGGTGCGGAAGGACGCGAAAACCTGCTCGGCGGTGGTGGAGTCCAGCTCGCCGGTGGGCTCGTCGGCCAGCACGACCTCCGGGTCGTTGGCGAGGGCGACGGCGATGGCGGCGCGCTGCTGCTCGCCGCCGGACATATGCGCGGGGTGCCGGTCCTGGCAGTGCGCGACACCGAGCAGGCCGAGCAGGTCGGCGGCCCGGGTGGAGCGTCGGCGGCGCCCGCGCAGGCCGGAGCCGCCGGAGAGCTGCATGGGCAGCATGACGTTCTGCGCGGCGGTCAGGTACGGGAGCAGGTTGCGCGAGGTCTGCTGCCAGATGAAGCCGACGATCTCCCGCCGGTAGCGCAGCCGGGATTTGGCGTCCATGGCGAGCAGGTCGTAGCCGCCGACCGAGGCCGCGCCCGCCGTGGGGACGTCGAGCCCGGCGAGGATGTTGAGCAGCGTGGACTTGCCGCTGCCCGACGCCCCGACCAGGGCCATCAGCTCGCCCTTGGCGACCAGCAGGTCCAGGCCCTGGAGGGCCTGTACCTCGACGCCGTCCGCGGTGAAGATCCGTACCAGCCGGTCGCAGCTGATCAGCGCGTCCTTGCCGTACGCGGGCCGGTCCCGGCGCTCGGCCGCCAGCCGTTCGAGCTCGGCGAGGCTGGCGGGGGCGGGCGGCGTGCCGCCGCCGGACGGGTCCGCGGAGGCCTGCCCGGCGGGGGCCGGCACGGCGCCGTCCCCTGAACCGGCGGGGGCCCGGCCGTCGGGGCGGCGGGGGGCGCCCGCCGCGTCGGCCGTCACGTCGTCGGCGCTCATATGGTCCGGTCACCCGCTCTCAGCTCGGTGCTCTCGTGTCGTCGTGTGCTGGCCCACGCCTGGGCCAGCAGGACCGCGCAGGCCAGCAGGAGCAGCCCCGCGGAGGGTACGGCCAGCGACCAGGGGTCCGCGCGCAGGGTCACCGCGAGGGCGGGCGGCGGCACCACCGAGGCCTTGCCCGCACCGCTGCCGAAGGCCAGGGTGCCCAGGTCGACCCCGGGCCGGAGCAGCGGTATCGCGGCGAGGCCCACCAGCGCACCGCCGCCGGCGGCGAGCACCACCTGCGGCAGCATCTCCAGCAGCACCAGCCGCCGGGACTGCCGGCGCGTCAGCCCCATGGTGCGCAGCCGGGCCAGCAGCGCGGTGCGCCCGGGCGCCGCGGCCATCAGGGACAGCAGCAGCGCCAGCGCGCTGTAGCCGGCCCCGGCTGCGACGGCGGACAGGTAGAGGGTGCGCGCGCCGTGCTGGAGCGGCGTGTCGGCCAGCGCGGCGCGCTGCTCGGAGCGCAGCAGCACCGTCGCGGCGTTGGGCCCGGTGTGAGCGGCGGCGTCGCGCAGCGCGGCGGTGTCGATGTGCTGCCCGGGCGCCTGGGCGGCGAGCAGCATCGTCGGCCCGCCGTACTGCGGGAGCGCGCCGAGTTGTGGGTGCTGGGCGTGCAGTTGCGCCGCGGAGATGATGACGAAGTCGCCGGAGGTGGCGGCCGGGGTGGCGGACAAGGCCGCCACCGGGCGGATGTCGCAGTTGCCCGCGTCGGTGGGGACGGGCGTGGTGCGGTCGCCCAGCAGCTCCGCGATCTTCGGTGAGACGACGGCGGGCAGCGGCCCGTGCGCACCCGCGGCGGAGCCCGAGCCGAACGCGTCCGGTGGGAGGTCCGGCAGGCCCGCGGAACGGGTGATGCGGGCGTACGCGGCCGGGTCGTCGACCACGAGCAGTTCGTAGTTCAGCGGGACGTCCTGGTTGGCGGCGTGCGGCTCGACCCGTACGGCGGCCACGTCGCCGATGCCCGGCACCTTGCGGACCTTGGCCGGCAGCGCGGCGTCCAGTGGGAAGAGCGAGTCCACCCGGGCGTCGGCCCCGACGGCGACCGCCGCCGCGCGGTCCCGCCCGTGGGCGATCCCGGCGAGCACCGACCCGCCGAAGGACGCCACCGTCAGCGCGACCAGCATGGCCACCAGCGGCAGCTGCCCCCCGCTGGGCGCCCGCCCGGCCCGTGCGAGCCCCAGATGCGTGACCGCCCCGCGCAGCCGGGCGGCGGGCCGGGCGAGCCGGCGCAGCGGCAGCGGGTAGACGCGCAGCAGCACCAGCGCCGCGGCCACCGCCACCAGCACCGGCGCGGCCGCCAGGTACGGGTCCGAGCCGTCCGCGGAGCCGCGCCGCCGCAATGTCGCCACCGCTCCGGCCACCAGCAGCGCCACCGTCAGCTCCAGCACGAGCCGCCGCCGCGAGGGGCGGTGCGCCACGAGGTCCTCGCGCTCGGCCGGGCGCGGCCGGCGTACGGCCAGGGTCGCCCGCAGCGGCAGCGCGAGCACGCCGGCCGCGGTCACGAGCGCGCCCAGCGCCAGCGCGTCCCCGTACCGCCCGGTCGGCAGGAGCAGCAGGGCCAGCGTGGTGCCGAGGGCCCCGGCGGGCAGCGCGGCGGCGCACGTCTCGCCCGCGAGCCGGCCGAAGATGCCGCGCAGCGAGCCGCCCCGCGAACGCAGCAGGGCGATCTCGCGCCGCCTGCGGTCGGCGGCGAGCCCGGCGGCCATCAGCAGCACGGCCAGCGCGGTGGTGCCCACGCCGACGGCCGCGATGAGGACGAGCGGGTGCGCGGCGGTCCGGTCGGCGTCGTAGGCGGCGAGCACCCCGCCGATCCCGGCGACCGCGTGCAGCGAGGAGGAGCCGGTGTCGGCCGCGAGCCGGGTGGCGAGCGGCCCGTTGCCGAGGGAGGCCAGCTCGTCGCGGAGCGCGGGCACGTCGTGCGCGGTGAGCCGCGCGGTGTCGAGCGGGTGGTGCCAGTAGAGGGAGGCGCCGGTGCCGAGCAGTGGGATGGACTGCGCGGCGGTGCCGTCGATGAGCACGGTGAAGTGCCAGTAAGTCTTCGGCGGGTCGATCATCGCGTGCGGCGGGAAGCTGACGAGCGGCGCGAGCAGGTCGTCGTCCGTCGTCCAGAAGCCGGAACTCGGGTCGCGCGGGGCGAGGATGCCGCTGATGCGCACGGACAGCGGTGTCGCGCCGAACTTCATCAGATGGATGGTCTGGCCGACCTTCAGGTGCAGCACCTGCGCGGTCCTCTCGGTGACCGCGCCCTCCAGCGAGAGCGCCGGCTTGCCGGGGGTCGGAGCGGGCAGTCGGCCGGCCACGACCCTGGAGTGCTCGGCCAGGCCGGCCTGGGCGACCAGGTCGGCGCCCGGCGCGTGCTCGGAGGTGCGCGGCAGTTCGGGGTCGGGGACCTCGGCCTCCGCGCCGGAGCGCACGCCCTGCACCGCGCCGCCGGGCTGCAGCCGCAGCGGCGGCTGCAGCAGCGCGCGGAAGGACTTCTCCACGGCGTCCAGGGACGAGGGGGCGAGCGGATTGCCGAGCGCGTCCTCGGACGTGCCGTAGTCCTCGGCGAGCGAGATGCCGTGATCGCGCGGCGCGGCGTTCGCGACGGCGTGCCGCAGCGCGCTGTCCTCGTAGCGGTCGACGGCCCGCGGCAGGGCGGCGGCCAGGAAGGACGTGACCAGCACGAGCGCGGCGAGCGCCAGCGCCCCGCCGGGCGCGGCACGCATCCGCAGCACCAGCCAGGACCCGGCGCCGGGCAGGCGCCCGGCGTGTGCCCCGCCCGCGGACGCGGGGCCGGCGGGGCCGGCAGGGCCGGGTGAGTCCGGAGCGCCCGAAGAGACGTCCGGGCCCGGGGACGCGCCCTGCGACCGAGACGGGTCTTCGGCCGCCGAAAAAGCCGGCGCCCCGGTCGGTTCCTGCGGCGCGGGCGCGCCCCCTGCCGGGCCGTCGATCGCCGAAGAACGCAAGGTCCTGGAGGGGTCCTGGGTGTCGGAGGGGCTCTGGGGTGCGGAGGTGGCTTCGGTTGGTGGCGAGCCGTGTGTCTCGGAGGGGTTTGGCTGTCCGGAGGGGTCCTGGGCGCTGGAGGGATCCTGCGTCCTGGAGGGGTCCTGGGTGTCGGAGGGGCTCTGGGGTGCGGAGGTGCCTTCGGCTGCTGGCGAGCCCTGGGTCTCGGACAGGTCCCGCGGCCCGGACGCATCCTGCCGGTCGGGCGGGTCCTGGGGCTCCGGGGGAGGAGGCGTCGGCATGTCAGTCCTCCACCTGGTGTCGCAGGGCGGTCGCCGGGTCGCCGCGGCGTACCGCCGTGACGGCCAGGACGGCGATCGGGGCGGCCAGCAGCATGGCGAGCAGCTCGGCGAGCCGGCCCACCGGGAGTTGCACGATCAGCGGCGGAACCGGGCGCGCGGCCTGGCCCGTGAGCACGATCAGCGGCGTGATCAGCCGGGTCAGGAACGCGCCCAGCGCCACGCCCACCACGAGCGACACCAGCACCAGCAGCGCCTGCTCGGCGGCGAGCATGCGGGCCAGCTGGCGGCGCGGCGCGCCCAGCGCCCGCAGCACCGCGAATTCACCGCGCCGCTCCCGCGCCGCCCCCGCCGCGCCCACGGCGAAGCCCACCGCGGCCAGCACCGCGGCGGCGACCACCGCGGCGGGCAGCGCGGACTGCGGGCCGGCGCCGAGCGGGTCGGCCCGCAGTCCGGCCGCGGACTCGGTGCGGTCCAGGACGGTGTCGACGTCGTCGCGCGCGCGCAGCGCCGCCGCGGCGCGGGACGTGGCGCCGGGGCGGGTGGCCAGCCACCACTCGGTGGGCTGGACGGGCAGCGCGTCCTTGGCCGACAGCACCTTGTTGACGCCCCGCAGGTCCAGCAGCAGCCCGCTGGTGGCGCCGGTCTGGTCGGTTCCGGGCAGCGCGCGCACCGCCGCGGTGATCTTGACGGGCGTGGTCACGTTGCCGATCTGCACCTGGATCGTGTCGCCGGCCTTCGCGCCGACCGCGCTCAGGTACGCGTCGGTGGCCACCCCCGACAGCGGCGGCGGCACGGGTGCGGGGGCCCGGACGCGCACGGTCGCGGGGGTCTGCAAGTAGGTGTTCCCGGGGAAGGAGCCGGTGTGGTAGCGGAGGGTCATCAGGGCGGGGCCGCTCGTGTTCGGGGCCCCGGCGGTGGGCGACTCGATGTCCGGGTTGGCCGCGATCGAGTCGTCGTCGTAGGCGGCGGTGGCCTTCCACGGCGTGCCCGCCAGGGTTCCCAGCGGCGCCTGTGTGCCGTCGGCGAGGACCGTCCGGGCCGAGGCGAGGGTGAGGACGTGGTCCTCGGCGGACTCCGGCACCGCGAAGGACGCCTCCAGGCGCTCCAGCCGCAGCGGCCCCGCGGGGGCGCCCTTCCCGGCGGCGAGGGCGAGGTCGAGCGTGAGGGTGTGCGGGCGGCCGTCCGGCGGCAGGTCGCCGAGCGCGAAGTCGTACGGGACGCCCTCGTCGTCCACCAGCACCGCGCTGACGCGGTCCGGCCGGTCGGGGCTGCCCGCGGGTTTTCCACCGCGGTCGGTGGCCGCCAGAGTGGCCTGGAAGTCCACCTGCCGGACGGTGGCGTCGAGGACCAGGCCCTGGGTCTCCGGGGTGGAGCGCAGCGGGGCGAGCAGCTCGGGCAGCGGGCGGCCGCCGGCCAGGTCGGAGCGCAGCCGGAGGGCCTGCGCGGCCTTGCGGGTGTTTATCAGCAGCGCACTGGTGGTCCCGCCGTCGGGCAGGACCAGGGTCTCGCGGGCGGCGGGCGCGGCGGCGGTGAGGCCGGGCACGGCCGAGAAGATGCCCGCCTGGCCGAAGGGCGGTGTGGTCATGCCGGTCACCCGCAGGTCGGCGCCCACGGCGTAGTCGGCCTGGTCGCGCTGCGAGCGGTCCCAGCTCGCGCCCTGCCCGATCGCGAACATGCCCATCGCCACGGCCAGCACGAGCAGCAGCGCCACCCCGGCGCCGCGCTGCGGCCGGCGGGAGAGCTGCCAGCCGGCCAGCGCGAGCGACAGGCTGCGGCCGCGCGCGGCACGCCGCTCGCCGAGCCGGGCGAGCAGCGGCAGCAGCCGCAGCACCAGCACGGTGCCGGCCAGCAGGCACAGCGCGGGGGCGGCGACCAGCACGGGGTCGATGCCGAGCCCGCCGGAGCGGTCGGCGCTCAGCGCCCCGCCGCCGGAGGCGCGGCGCTGCAGCTGCCAGTACGCGACGCCCGCGACGGCGAGCAGCGCCACGTCCGCACCCGCCTGGAGCATTCCCGGCAGGCCCCCGCGGCGCCCGGCACGGGCCCCCGGGGCGGTCCGCAGCGCGGGCAGCACGACGGCGAAGGCGCAGGCCAGCGCGGCGGCCCCGGCTACCAGCCAGGCGCCCGCCGCGCCCGTGCCGCCGAGGGTGACCCCGGTGCGGGCCATCGCGCCCGTCCCGGCCAGCAGCCGGGTGAGGGGGCCGGCGAGCAGCGGGGCGGCGACAGCGGCGGGCACCGCGAGCAGCAGTGCCTCCCCGGCGGCGAGCCGGGCGACCCGGCCGCGCGAGCCGCCGCGGGCGCGCAGCAGCGCGGTCTCGCCGGCGCGCTCCTCGGCGAGCAGCTGGGCGACCAGCAGCAGCGCGAAGGCGGCGAGGATGACCAGCTGGAGGGCGCCGATGAGCAGCGTGGAGCGGGTGACGAGCAGGCTGCGGCGCAGCCCGTCGACCAGGCCGGGCAGCGCGCTGGTGGTCTGCGCGGCGCCGGTGGCCTCGTCGGCGCCGAGCGCGGCGGTGGTGTCCTTGACGGAGGCTTCCAGCGCGTCGATACGGCCTGCCCCGGCGTCGCTGAAGTCCGCGGTGGCCTGCCAGGACATCTCGTCGGCGGCGACCCGCCCGGAGGCGAAGGTGCCGGGGTCGGCGAGCAGCGGCCCGTAGGTGGTGAAGGCCAGGGTGTGGACGCCGCGCCCGGCGAGCGGGTCGAGCTGCCAGTAGGGCGAGCCGGGTTCGGCGGGGCGGTAGACGCCGGTGACGGTGACGTGCAGCGGCGGCCCGCCGAGCCGGTTGACGAGGGTGAGCTGCCGCCCCGCGGCGAGGTGCAGGGTCCGCGCGACCGCCTCGGGGACCGCGACCTCGACGCCGGGGGAGCCCTTGGCGGCGGGGGCCGGCCACTTCCCGCCGACGAGTGCGAGCTTCGCGCGGTCGAAGGTCGCCAGCAGCGTCAGGTCGGGGTCGGAGCTCTTGGGGGTGCCGACGGGGCGCAGGGCCGGGGGCAGCGCGTAGGGGCCGGAGCGGGTGCTGGCGGCGACGGTCGTGGGGAGCCCGTCGAAGGCGCCGCCCAGCTGCCGGCGTACGGCGCGGTCGAGGGCGGCTGTGCCCTCGTCGTCCTTGCCGGTCAGCGAGGCCTTGGCGTTGTACGTGGACCGGTCGGCGGCCTGGTGCTCGAGGGTGCGGCGGACCGCGGCGTCGCCTATCGCACCGGTGTACGCGGCGAGCGCGGCCAGCACGCACGTGGTCAGCAGTACGGTCAGCAGGGCGGCCGACAGCAGCAACCGGTGCGCGCGGACGCGCAGCAGTACGAATCCGGTCACGCGAGAGCCCCCGTCCTGTTGCTGACGGGATGTTCTCAATTGGTGAGGGTCCGGCGAAACATGTCGGGGATTGTCGGAATGCGATCGTGACCGTCCGCTGAACGGGCGCGAAATGGCCGACGCCACCTCCGCCGTACCCGTCCGGAGCTCCGGACGGCACCCCACCGGAACGCCGGCGCGCCGCAACCGGGTCGGCGCCGCATCGGACCGGACGTCCGGAAACCGCCACCGCCGGGGCCGCCGGACGGCCCGGCAGCCCGTGCGGCGGGTCAGCCGGGGGTGTTCACCATCGAGGCCGCCGCGTACAGCAGGTAGTCCCACAGCTGCTTCTCGTGCTCGGGCGCCAGCGCGAGGTCGTCGACCGCCGCCCGCATGTGCCGCAGCCACGCGTCGTGCGCGGCGCGGTCGACGCGGAAGGGCGCGTGGCGCATCCGCAGCCGCGGGTGGCCGCGCTCGTCGCTGTAGGTGCGGGGGCCGCCCCAGTACTGCATCAGGAACAGCCGCAGCCGCTCCTCGGCCGGGCCCAGGTCCTCCTCCGGGTACATCGCCCGCAGCTCGGGGTCGTCCGCGACGCCCTGGTAGAAGCGGTGGACCAGACGGCGGAAGGTGTCCTCGCCGCCGATCTGCTCGTAGAACGTCTGCTGCGCTGCGCTGCCCTGCGGGATGTCGGTCACACCACCATTTTCTCAGACCGCGCGGACCGGGACCCGGGTCGTAGGACCTCCGCCGGGGGAGCACGATGGAGGCATGGCCGGGTCGGGGCAGGACCAGCGGATGCGGGTCGCGGCGGCCGCGCTGCGGCACCGCATGGTGCGCCGCATCGTCGCAGGCGGTGGGCTCACCGACCGCGCGTGGCGGGCCGCCTTCGACGAGGTGCCGCGCCATCTGTTCGTGCCCGAGTACCACCGCGGCGCGGGCGAGGACGCGCGGTACGCCGCCGACGACCCCGACCCGCGGCGCCGGCTGCGCTGGCTGAGCGGCGCCTACGCCGACCAGCCGATCGCCACCCACGTCGCCCGCGGCGGCGAGCTGGTCTCCTCCAGCAGCCAGCCGTCGCTGATGGCGCTGATGTGCGAGGCGCTGGACGTCCGGGAGGGCCACCGGGTGCTGGAGATCGGCGCGGGCACCGGCTACAACGCGGCGCTGATCGCGCACCGCCTCGGCGGCACGGGCGCGGTCACGACCGTGGACCTGGAGGAGGCGATCACCGCCGCGGCCCGTGCGCACCTCGCGGCGTACGGCACCCCCGAGGCGCTCGCCGTCACGGTCGTCACCGGCGACGGGGCCTTCGGGTACCCACCGGGCGCGCCGTACGACCGGGTCATGGCGACGTGCGAGCTGCCGTCCGTGCCGCCCGCCTGGATCGCGCAGTGCCGTCCAGGGGCGCGCATCCTCGCGCCGCTCGCGTCCGGGCTCGTGCTGCTCACCGTGCGGGGCCCGGAGCGGGCCGAGGGCCGCTTCCTGCCGACGCCCGCCTATTTCGTGCCACTGCGCGGCGCGGGCGCGGGCATCCCGCCGGACGCGGTGGGGGGCGAGCCGTCACTGCTGGACCGGAGCCCGTCGCGCACCCGGTTCGGGCTGAGCGTCGAGGGGAGCCGCCAGTGGATCTGGCTGGACGACCCGGACGGCCCCGACACCTGGCCCGTGCCGGCGGCCTCCCCGTAGCGGGTGGTCGGCGGTCAGATCCGCCGGATGGTGATCGTCGTCCACGCGCCGACGTGCACCCGGTCACCCTCGGCCAGCGGGATCGGGGTGTACGCGGGGATGGGGTCCTCCGCGAGGTTGACGGTCGTGCCGTTCGTCGAGTCCTGGTCGACCACCGACCACGAGCCGTCCGGCTGCTGGACCAGCACCGCGTGCTTGTGCGAGACGCCCGGGTCCTCCGGGGAGCGCGACAGGTCGATGTCCGGCGCCTCGCCCGTGCTGTGCCGCTGCCGCCCGATCGTGACCTGGTGGCCGGTCAGCGGCAGCTGCACTTCCGGCGAGTACGCGGGGAAGTACAGGCCGCCGGCGTCCGGGCCGCTGCGGGCCATCATCGAGGTGAAGTACTCCCGGTCCGCCGCGACGACCGCCATCCACGCGTTCCCCGCGCCGCCCTGCGCGGGCACCACCGTCTGCTGCGCGGCGGCGGCCGAGGCGGACGTCACGGGCACCGGGGGCGCGGCGGTGGGTGCGCTCGGCGGGTCCAGCAGGAAGTCGCCGGAGCCGGACGTCACCGTGACGGACTCCGAAGGCAGCGGCTCGGCGGGCCGGTTGACCCGGGAGGGCTGCGACATCGGCGACTCGTAGCGCTGGTACGGCGGCCGCTCCGGCGCGGGCGGCCCCGGGCTCACCGGCGGCGGCGCGGAGGGGGCGGAACCGGCGGCCGCGCCGGGCGGTACGAAGGTCGTCGCGGAGTGCGTCTGGAAGTTGTAGCGGCACTCCTCGCAGAACAGCGCCTGCCCCTCGCGCGGGGTCCCGCACGCCGGGCAGAGCTGCGCGGCCCCGCCGCCCGCCCCGGCCCCGTCGTGGCCGAAGGCGGGCTGCGGCGAGACCGGCGGCGTCGACGAGGACGACGCCGACGACGACGGGGGACGCGAGCCGTACGACGCCGACGGCGGCGGTGCCATCCGCATGCCGCAGGAATCGCACCAGTCGCTGTCGGCGGACTCGTGGCCGTTGGGACAAAGCATCGTGCCGACTCCCCCTCCGCCTTCCGCGGCGGATCCACAGGTTGTGCGCGTCAGGTGCTCCCGGGGCGCCGGAGACCGGCGCCCCATTACGCTACTTCTTCACCCGAACGGTCTTCGTCGACCGTGTGTCCAGCGTCATCTCGTCGGCCTCGGCGACGCGGGCCTTCAGCCGCACAGTACCGCTCGCGGCGTCCACGACGTCGACGACCTTCGCCAGCAGCTTGGCCGTGTCCTCGTTGCCGGACGCGCTGGCCAGCTGCACCGCCCGGCCCAGCTTGGCCGTCGCGCCGTCCATGTCGCCCGACTTGCGCGCCTCCAGGCCCTGCTGGATGACCTGCGCCAGCTCGGCCTGGCCGGTGTAGTGGGCGACCTGCGGGTTGATCCGGGTGGACATCGCCATGTCGTCGGTCCACACCGCGCGCACCAGGCCCTGCGCCAGCACCTGCGTGCCGCCGTCGGGCTGCGGCAGCACCAGCGACACCCGCGCGGCCAGCATCTCCTGGCCGAGCTGGGCGCCGGGCACCCGCACGCACACGTGGTAGTCGCGGGATTCGTCGCCCCACGAGCCGGTCGGGTAGTCGCCCGCGCGGGGGCCGGCCTCGGTGCGGCGCGCCGTCAGATCCTCCACAGTGGGGGCGACCTGCTTGACGAAGGCGATCTCGGAGCCCAGCGGGGTCCACAGCCGCAGCGCGACGTCCGCGACCTCCTTGCCCATCGCGTTCTCCATCATCGCCTGGAAGTCGGCGGCCAGACCCGCCGGGTCGGCCACGATGTCGACCGAGCCCAGCAGCGCGGAGGCGATGCCGGTCAGCTCCTTGACCTCCCAGTCCGTTCCGACGCCCCGCGCGTCGCACGTGAAGCGGCCGGCGCAGGCGTCCAGCGCGGACTGCAGCTCCTCGGGCTTCTCGTGCTCGTTGCGGCCGTCGGTCAGCAGGATGCCGTGCCGTATCGCCGAGTCGCCGGTGGACAGCAGCCTGTCGGCGAGCCGCAGCCAGGTGCCGATCGCGGTGCCGCCGCCCGCGCTGAGCCGCCGCAGCGCCTGCTTGGCCTGCTCGCGGGTGGCCGGACCGGCGACCGCCAGGCCTCCGTTGGCCGGGTAGACCTCGCGTGCCACGTGCGTGCCGGCGACCACGGCGAAGGCGGTGCCGTCGCGCAGGGTGTCGATCGCGGCGGCCGTCGCGTCGCGCGCGTTGCGCATCTTCGTCGGCGGGTATTCCATCGAGCCCGAGCAGTCGACCATGATCACCACGCCGGCGTTCGCCGCGGCCTGGCCGCCCGCCGCGGGTGAACCGGGCATCGGGTGGCCGCCGGTCGTGCCGCCGCCGGTCGAGGTGACCGTCACCACGGCGTTGACCTCGCGACCGCCGTCCGGCAGGTATTCGTTCTGGTAGACGTCGACGGTGAATTGCGGCACGTTCGGTTTCGAAAGAATGGCCATCGTTCCTCGTAACTCCTCAAAGCCCGTTCACAGCCCCGCCCATCCCGTGGCGGGTGACTACGCGGATGGGAATCCTGCCCGTGCCGCGGTGGCCGGGAACGGCAGCACCGCGACCGTTACGTTGTCGTGGCCGCCCCCGTCGAGCGCCACGCCCACCAGGGTGCGGGCGCTGTGCAGCGGGCGGCTGCGCGCGTCGGCCGGGACGGCCTGCGCCATCTCCGCGGCCGACTCCGCGTAGTTCCACAGCCCGTCGGTGCAGACGACGATCACCCCGGGGCCCTCCGGCTGGAAGGCCGCGACGTGCGGGTCGACCTCGACGGCGTCGGCTCCGAGCCAGCCGGTGATCGCGTGTGCACGGTGGTCGGCGTAGGCCTCGGCCTCCGACATCAGGCCCGCCGAGACCATCCGGGCCGCCCACGAGTCGTCCTCGGTGAGCCGGGCGGCCGGCAGCGTGCGGTCGTCCGGGATCCAGTACGCACGGCTGTCGCCGATCCAGCCGACCGTGAACACCGGGCCGGTCACCACGGCGCTGACGCAGGTGCAGGCGGGCGCGTTGTGGCGGGGCGGGGCGCCCGGCGGCTCCTCCTCGTCGGCGAGCGCGGTCACTGCCTCGAAGGCCGTCATGAGCGCGGAGCGCATCGCGTCCTCGGCCGGGCTGCCCTGCTCCAGCGCGCCGAGCAGCGCGTCGCGCCCGGCGGCGGAGGCGGCGGCCGAGGCGTCGTCGGGGCGGTGCGCGGTCGAGACGCCGTCGCACACCACGGCGGCCACCGCGGGCGAGCCGTCCGGCAGCGAGGTGGTGGCCACGGCGAAGGCGTCCTCGTTGCGGTGGTGCCGCAGCCCGCGGTCGCTGACCGCCGCGACGCCCTCCAGCTCCTGCTCCTGGTGGTCGCGCTGGCGCGGCTGGGCGTGGCCGCAGTGCTCGCAGTAGCCGTCGTCGTCGACCCCGCCGAGCCCGCAGGCCACGCACACCGGGCCGTCGGGGGCGGGCGGTTCCTCGCGCGGGTCGGACATCCGCGCCGAGGGCAGCGGGACGCCGAGCGCGAGGGTGTCGTCGTCGGCGGCTTCGTGACGGTCGGGGGTGTCGGGAGCGCTCGCGTCAACCCCCGCGGGCTTCGGCGGGGCCAGCACGAAGGAGTCGGTCGCGGGGTCGGAGGCGACCGCGGAGGGGGCGGACGACGCGGACGCCGGGGCTGCCGACGCCACCGGCGAGGCCGCCGGGGACCCGTGGGACGCCGACGGCGCCGGGGACGCCGGGGATGCGGCCACCGGCAGGCCCGCGGGCGCCGGCGCGGGCGGGGCGGGTGCCGCGGGCGGCGGCACGGGCGCCGGGGGCGGCGGCGCGCTCAGGTCGAGACCGCAGCGCCCGCAGAAGCGGTCGTCGGAGTCCAGCGGGTCCGCGCAGTTGGGGCAGACCTCCGGCGCGGGCGTCTGGGCCCGCGCCGATTCGGGGAGTGGCGGCATCTGGTTACACCCACGTCCTGGGGCGGAAACGGTTGGCCCGCTCCACCAGTTCGATCCTCGTACTGCCCTGCCGGGCGAGCCTGGCAAGGACCCGGTACGAGCGCTCGAGGCCGAACCGCAGCCCCCGCTCGGTCAGTTCGGCGCCCAGCAGCCCGGCGGAGCCGGACACCGACGACGGTACGCCCGCGGGCGCCCCCGGGTGGTCGCCGACACGGCCGGCCAGCACCCAGTCCAGCGCGCTGCCGAGCACCTCGGTGGCCAGCTGCTCGCGCCGGTCGGAGTCCAGGCCCTGCCGCTGCAGCGCGTCGACCTGCAGTCCTGCCGCATGCAGGTCCGGCAGCAGCGGCTCGCTGGGGGAACGGTCGCGCAAGCGTGCCCGTACCGCCGCGACGCGTGCCGCCGTGTAGTGGATGGACGCCTCGGGCACGGACTCGAGCGCGGCGACCGAGCCCGCCCGGTCGCCGGAGGCGAGCAGCACCCGCGCCAGGCCGAAGGCGGCGCTGACGTAGGAGTGGTCGGTCGTCCACACCAGGCGGTAGTACTCGGCGGCGTTGTCCAGCTGGCGCAGCACCTCCGCGCACACGCCGAGCGCGAGCTTGGGCGCGGACTCGCCGGGGAAGGCGTCGTAGACCGCGTCGAAGCTCAGCGCGGCCGTCTCCTGGTCGCTGGTGCACAGCGCGGTCAGGCCGCGGTGCCACACCACCCGCCAGTCCGCGTTGTCGTCCGGGTCGGCGAGGGTGGCCAGCACCTGCCGGGCGCCGCGCGCGTCGCCCAGCTCCAGCCGGGCCCGCACCTCGCGCAGCCGCCGCTCGACGGAGTCGACCGGCGCCGACTGGAGCGCGGCGACCAGCTCCGCGGGCGCGGCGGCGGAAAGGCCCGCGAGGAAGCCCGCGTTGGGGTCCGACGGGTCGACGAGCGGCACGGGCAGGGCGAGTACGGCCGCGGTGGTGTCCAGCCGGGCCACGACCGGCAGCGGCGCCGCCGCCCACGCCGGGGCCTGCGCGGCGGCCGCCACCGCCGGGCGGCCCGGCTGCGCGGGCAGCGCCGCGGCGGCGCCACCTCCGGCCCGTGCCGCCTTGTCCCTGCGTCTGGACGCCTTCTCCAGCGCCCGGTCGGCGCCCAGCGCCGAGGTGTCGCCGGTCACCGCCCGCACCAGTTCGGTGTCGACGACGCGCAGTTCGGGCCCGAAGAGCGTGGAGAGCGCGGGCCGCTGCACCCCGCTCTCCAGCGCGACGATCTCCCGCAGCACGCCCAGCAGCTGCTCGGACATCTCCTCCGCGGTCCCGAAGCGCTTGTCCGGGTCGGGGTCGGTGGCCCGCACCAGCAACCGGTAGAAGGACTCGTAGCGGGAGAAGACGTCGATGTTGGCCGGGTCGGGCAGGCTGTCGACGAAGACGTTGGTGTAGCCCTGGAAGTCGAAGGTCAGCACCGCGAGGGTGCGGGCGACCGTGTAGAGGTCGGAGGCGACCGACGGGCCGACCTCGCCGACCTCGGGCGCCTGGTAGCCGACCGTGCCGTAGATGGCCGACTCGGTGTCGTCCATCCGGCGGACCGCGCCCATGTCGATGAGCTCCAGCCGGTCCTCGGTTTGGATGGCGTTGTCGACCTTGAAGTCGCAGTAGAGCAGGTTGCGGCTGTGCAGGTGGCCGAGCGCCTCCAGCGCCTCGATCGCGAACGCGATGGCCTGCGTGACCGGCAGCGGCTCGCGCCGGCCGTCGGGCGTGCGGCGCTCGTTGGCGATCTCCTTGAGCGACTTGCCGCCCACGTAGGCCATCACGATGTAGCCGTCGAGGGTTCCGGTGCGCTGGTCGAGGTGCTCGACGAAGTTGTAGATGCGGACGATGTTGGGGTGCTCGATCTCGGCGAGGAAGCGCCGCTCGGACACCGCGGCCGCCAGCGCGTCCTCGTCGCCGGTGTCCAGCAGGCCCTTGAGGACCACCCAGCGGTCCGACACCGCGCGGTCCACGGCGAGGTAGATCCAGCCGAGGCCGCCGTGCGCCAGGCAGCCCACCACGTGGTACTGCCCGTGCACGATGTCGCCGGGGCGCAGCTTGGGCGTGAAGGAGTACGGGTGGCCGCACTTGGTGCAATAGCCCTCGGTGCGGCCCGGCCGGTCGCCGCGGCTGCGGCCCACCGGCGCGCCGCAGTCGCCCTTGCTGCAGAAGCGCTTGCGCTCGGGCACCTCGGGGTTGTCCAGCACCGCAGCCGCGGGGTCGGGCCGCGGTACGGGCGGCACCGCGACCAGGCCCGCGCCGAGCTTGCCGCGGGTCGGTCCTGAGGGGCCGGAGCGGCTGCTGCGCACCGATACCGAGCGGCCCGTGGCTGCGCCGGCCAGGGTCTGCGAGAGCCGCCCGGACACCGAGCGGCGGGAGGCGCGCGAGGAGGACTTCGAGGAGCGTGAGGAGGTGGAGCCGGAGGTGCGCCCGGAGTCCGCGCCCGGGGCGTGCGCCGGGGGCGACGGGAGCGCGGCACCGCCGGAGGCGGCGGTGGGGGCGGCAGGGGCGGCCACCGGCGCGAGGCCGCACGTGTCGCAGTACAGCTCGCCGCCGCCCATGTCCTCCAAGGTCCCGCCGCAGCCCGGCCGTTGGCACTTGGTCACTGTTTCCCCCTCAGCCCTTCCCCTGGTGTGCCGGCGTCGCCGGAGCCGGAACCGGATCCGGCGATCCCGCGCTGCCGCCTACCGCCCTGCCCGTAACGGCTACGACGGCCGTACGGTACGCCCCGGTTGCGAACCGCGCGGGAACTCCCGTCGACGTCCGGCCCCCGTGGTGCGCGCGGGCCGCCGCCCCGGGCCCGGCGGCCGGCCCCGGGGATCTCACCGGCGGTCCTGCGGCGGACCCTGCGGGCGCTGGGCGCCCACCTCAGCGACGGCGTCCTGGTAGCGGCGTACCGTCCGTTCGGCGGCGGCCAGGTCGCAGGGCGCGCTCCACAG
The DNA here is from genome assembly GCF_000721495.1 of Streptomyces sp. NRRL F-5123. GTDB lineage: Bacteria > Actinomycetota > Actinomycetes > Streptomycetales > Streptomycetaceae > Actinacidiphila. The sequence continues at coordinate 135,359 of NZ_JOHY01000007.1, read as the reverse complement.
CAGCCGCCGCGCCTGGTCGTACCGCTCGATGAGCAGCGGGTCCTCGGCCAGGCCCAGCCGCGCGACCTTGGCCCGGTAGGCGTCCAGCCGGCCGCGCAGCTCGGCGCGTACGGCCAGCGGCGCGGTCACCGCGGTCAGCGACTCGCGGGCCCGCAGCAGCTCGTCGTCGGCGTGCTGCTCCAGGCTGTCCAGCAGCGGCGAGAGCCGGTGCCACTGCGCGGTCCGGGCGAAATCCCCTGCCGCCGCGAGCTGTTCGTGCAGCGCGGACGCCGGGCCGCTCACCGCCGGGACGTCGGAGGCGAGGATCTTCGACAGCACCTCGACGCGCGCGCTGCGCGCCTCGGTCAGCGTGCGGTCGGCGCGCGAGAGGACGTCGCGCAGCCGGGCGAGGCGGTGCTCGGCGTCGTCCCGGACGTGCAGCACCGCCTCGACCTCGCGGCGGATGCCGTCGAGCCGCCGCCCCGCCTCCTCGTAGCGCGCGGTGTCCGGGCGGCCGGGCGGGGGCGTCGCGGACCAGAAGGCCAGCGGGTCGGACACCGCCTGCGCGCGCAGCGCGGTGAGCTCGGCGACCAGCGCCTCCAGGTCGTCCCCCGCGGGGTGAGCGCCGGGGCGCACGCCCACCGAATGGGCCAGCGAGCGCACCCGCTGGGTCTCGGCGGCCAGTAAATCGATCCTGGCGGGCAGCGCGGACCACACCGAGTCGGCGGCGGCCACGGTCTCCATCGCCTGGTCGTACCAGCCGTTCATCCGGCCGACGATCTCCTCCAGGCTGAGCCGCTCGGTGAGCCTGGCCGGACCGGTGAGCGAGCGCGCGTGGTCGGGCAGGTCGGCGCCGGTCACGGTCACCCCGTCGCCGCGCAGCAGGTCGGTCAGCTCGCGCAGCTCGGTCTGCGTCGGCCAGCGGCGCCGGGCGCGCAGCTCGCGGGCGGTTGTCAGGGCGTCGGTGTAGGCGTCGAAATGCGCCCAGAGCGCGGTGATCGCCGCGTCCGTCGCCGCCCAGCGCTCCTTGGTGACACCGGTCAGCTCGGCGCCCTCCAGCAGCCGGCGGCCCGAGTGGTCCTGGAGCGACAGCAGCGAGGACTCGACGGCCTCGTGCTCGGCGGCCAGCCGCGCGAGCGCGCGGTCGACGTCCTCCCGTCCCATCACCGGTCCGGAACGTCCCGCGACCGCCATCCTGCCCTACCTCTCCGGCTGCCCCGGTCTACTTGTACAGCGGCGTCGGCGGTGTCATGTCCGGCAGTTCGGACACCAGCCACCTGTTGTACGCGGCGGCCCAGCGGCCGTCCGCGATGTAGGCGGCGAGCACCTTGTTGACCCGCCGCACCAGGTCGTCGTCGCCCAGCTTCATGGCCACACCGTACGGCTCGACGGTCACGGGTCCGCCCTTGAGGTGCACGGTCGGGTCCTGGGCGGCCTGGCCGGCGGCCAGCGCGTTGTCGGTGAAGACCGCGTCGGCCTGGTGCAGTTGGAGCAGCACGAGGCAGTCCAGCTGGTTGGCGGGGGTGAGCACGTGCTCGGCCCCGTGCTGCGGGTCCGGCTGGGCCAGCGACGCGGGAGAGGTCGGCATGTCCCCGTTGAGCACGTCTTCGCCCGTGGAGCCCTTCGCGGTGCAGACCGTCTTGCCCTTCAGCGAGTCGTTGTAGCCGGTGACGTCCGGCTCGGCGCTGAGTATCTGCTGTCCGGCGGAGAAGTAGGCGGCGGAGAAGGCGACCTGCGTCGCCCGCGCGCAGCTGATCGTCATGGTGCGGATGACCATGTCGACGCTGCCGTCCTTGATCTTCTCGATGCGCATGGCGGTGGGCACGGTCAGGTACTGGACCGCGTTCTCGTTGCCGAGGATGTCCTTCGCGATGGCCTTGACGATGTCGATGTCGAAGCCGGCGAACTGGCCGGTGGCGGGGTCGCGGAAGCCCCACAGGTAGCTGTTCTGGTCGACGCCGACCCGCAGCCGGCCGCGCTTCTTGATGGCCTCCACCGCGGCGCCGTCGATGCTCCCGCTCGCCGGGTCCAGGCTCGGGACCGGCCCCGAGCAGTTGTCGGACGCGTCCGCGTAGTCGGCCCGGACCACCGGGCCCGAGCTGCGGGCCGTGTCGGTCGCCGCGCCGTCCTGCAGCGGGATCAGGGTGCCCGCGACGGCGAGGGCGCAAGCTGTCGTCATGCCCGCGACACCGCCCCAGCCGTGCCGATGTGCCCGCACCGTCAGCCTCACCGCTGTGCCTCCCGTCCTTCGCGTCCGCCGTGCCGCCGTCGCATGCCCGGCCCCCTCACCGGTACTCCGACAGCCGACGGCCGATGCCGAGCAGCGCGCCCGCCGCGCCCAGGACCGCGAGGACCCCGGCGCCGACCGGCAGCAGGGTCAGGGCGTCGCGCCCGCTGGTCGCCGCCTCGTGGAATTCCGCCTGCTCGTGGGCGACGGCCTTGCCGAGGCTGCTGTCGGCGTTGCCGAAGTAGCCGGCGGTCGACGGCGAGACCTTGTTGCCCTGGGCGTCCTTGCCGATGACGTCGGCGACGGCCGTGAGGTAGTCGCCGCTGTCGTCCTTCGTGCGCTCCGTGGTGTGCAGCGCGCGCCACTGCTTCACGTCGGCGATCGCGGCGTTGACCGCGTCGCGCCCCTCCGCGTCGTTGGCGAGCTGCAGTGCCCGGGTCAGCTCGCCCACCTGGCGCTTGGCGGGCACACCGTCCATGAGGTCGGTCATGCCGTGGGTGTAGCTGGTCTCGTACTGGCCCCCGGAGCCGCGCGCCACCAGGGTCAGGTTCTCGTCGCCGCGGGCCTGGAGGACCAGGATCCGGGCGTTGTTGAGCACCTGGACGGACCGTGCGCCGTGCGCCGACGAATTCTCCAGCTGGGTGCGCGCGATCGTGTGCCCGGCCGCCAGCCACAGCAGCAGCACCGCGGTGGCCGCAGTCGCCGCCAGCATGCCCTGGTTGAACACCCGGTTGGTGCGCCGGTAGTGGCGGCGCTGCGCCCAGACCAGCGTGCCGAGCGCCAGCGCGCCGAGCGCCCAGGAGACGTAGGGCAGCGCCTTGGCCTGCGCGTAGTCGTGCCCGAGGCGGCCGTTCTCGATCGTGTAGAGGCTGTCGGCCGTGTCGAGCAGCCCGCCCTCCTGGCGCATCTGCTGGTTGGCGTACCGCAGATAAGCGCCGCCGATCGGCAGGCCCAGCCGGTTGTCGGCCAGCGCGGTCGCCACCAGCGAGGTGTAGGTGGGCAGTTGCTCGTTGAGCTTGGTGATCTGCGCCTGGGCCTCGGGGGACTGCCTGCTGTTGGCCGCGGCGTCGGTGATGAGCTTGGAGGCGGTGGTGATGTCGTCCTGGTACTGCTTCGCCACGTCGTCCGGCTGCGGGCCGCTGACCAGGAACCCGGCGGTCACGGTGGCGTCGGCGTCCGCGAGCGAGCGGTAGATCTCGGCGGCCGTGGCGCTCAGCGGCGCGCTGTGCGAGACGACGTTGTCGGCGGCCTGCGCGCGGTCGTTCACCTGCCACGCGGTGGCCACGCCGAAGGCGACCACCAGCACCGCGAGCGCGGCACCGATGATGCGCAGCCGGCCCGGCTCGGTCGTGGCGGCAGACCTGGCCCGGGTGGTGAGCTCCGCCCAGCCGTGCCGCCCCGCGGGGGCGGCGGCCGGCGCTGCGGGCGCGCTGCCGCCGCGCGGCGCGGGCACGTGGACGCCTCCGCGCGCGTCCGGAATCTGACTGCCCGTCGGCATGTGCGTCACGTACCCTCCCCCGATTCCGGCGTGCCACGAGCCGGCACGTCTCCGCTGTAGGCGCCCAGTATGGCCGCACCCGCCCGGATGGCTCCAGCGGCCGCGTGATCTTGCCCGGTCACTACCCGCCCCCGACCGATCACACGCGCCCCGTCCGGGTTCGGTTCCCGCTCCCGCGCCCCGGCTCGCAACCGCCCCGCGCCGCAGGCCCGTTCGCCCCCACCGTACGCAGTCGCGCCCCGCTCCCGTACGGCACGGGGGCGGCCGTACGGGAGCGGGGCGCGGGCCGGGCGTACGCGGGCCGGGCGTACGCGGGTCAGGCGTAGTGGGCGCGCAGCGCGGCGTGCGCCTCGGGCGGCGCGGCCAGCTGGTCCAGGCCGAGCAGGGCCGCGCCCAGGACGGGCGGCGCGGTCACCACCCGCGTGCGCGCCTTGGGGGCGCGCGCGGTGAGCCGCTCGGCGAGGACGTCCATCAGGTACGGGTTGCGCGCGCTCATCACGCCGCCGCCCAGCACCACGTCGGCCTCCTCGTCGAGCAGCCCCAGCCGGCTGAGCGCCACCACCGCGAGCGCGGTGATCTCGTCGGCCTGCCGGGCCAGGATGGACCTGGCCACCGGGTCGCCCGCGTCGGAGGTCGCGAAGAGCACGGGCGTCAGCTCGTACTTGCGCTCCGGCTCCAGCGCGCCCAGGTGCAGCGCCTCGATGAGCGCGTACATCGAGCCGAGCCCGAAGTGCGCGGGCAGCGTACGGGCCAGCTCGGTGTGCTCGCCGCGGCCGTCCTCGGCGCGCGCGGCGTACCACAGCGCCTCGTCGGCGAGGCCCGAACCGCCGCCCCAGTCACCGGAGATCTTGCCGATGGCGGGGAAGCGGGCGGTGCGCCCGTCGGGCAGCATGCCGACGCAGTTGATGCCCGCGCCGCACACCACCGCCACCCCGCGCGGCTCGTCGACACCGGCCCGCAGGATCGCGAAGGTGTCGTTGGCCACCCGGGTGGTCAGCGCCCAGCCGCGCGCGTGCACGGCCGCCTCCAGCTGCTGCTCCTCGACCGGCAGGTCGGCGTTGGCCAGGCACGCCGAGGTGTACGCGGCGAGCGGCCGCCCGCCGTCGGCCCCGTCCGGTCCGAGGGTGAACCCGGCGTCCGCCGCCGCCCGTCGCACGATCGCGGCCAGCTCGCCCACCGCGGGCTCGACACCGACCACGGGGGGCTGGAAGCCCCCGCCGCGGGCGGCGCCGAGCACCCGCCCGTCGGCGGCGACGAGCGCCACGTCGGTCTTGCTGTTGCCCGCGTCGACGGCGAGGACCCCGCCGGGGACGAGCGGCGGCCCCATGGTCAGGCCCACGCGAAGTGCTCCCGGTTGTGCGCGACGAGACGGTCGGTCAGCTGGTCGGCCAGGTCGTACTGGCCGACCAGCGGATGGGCGAGCAGCGCGGTGAAGACGCGGTCCCGGCCGCCGCGCAGGGCGGCGTCCAGGGCCAGGTCCTCGTACGCCGTCACGTTCGCGACCAGCCCGGCGAAGAGCGGCTCCAGCGGCGGCACCGGCAGCGGCTGCGCGCCCTGCGGGCCCACCGCGGCCGGGACCTCGATGACGGCGTCGTCGGCGAGGAAGGGCAGGGTGCCGTTGTTGTAGGTGTTGACGACCTGTACGTCCCCGGCCGCGTCCGGACCGGTCGGCCGCAGCAGGGAGGCGGCCAGCGCCACCGCGGCCTCGGAGTAGAAGGCGCCGCCGCGCTTGGCGAGCAGCTCGGGCTTCTCGTCCAGCGCCGGGTCGCCGTACATCTCCAGCAGCTCCTTCTCCATCGCGGCGACCTGCGAGGCCCGCGACGGGGAGGTCCTCAGGTCGCGCACCACCTCGTCATGGGCGTAGTAGTAGCGCAGGTAGTACGAGGGGACGACGCCGAGGCGGTCCAGGACCGGGCGCGGCAGGTGCAGGTCGGCGGCGATGTCGGCGCCGTGCTCGGACAGCAGCTCGGGCAGCACGTCCTCGCCGCCCGGGCCGCCGATGCGCACCGCGCGCTCCCACGTCAGATGGTTGAGGCCCACGTGGTCGAGGTGCACCTGCTCGGGCGCCACGCCCAGCCGGGCGGCGAAGCGGCGCTGGAAGCCGATGGCCACGTTGCACAGCCCGACGGCGCGGTGGCCGGCCTGCAGCAGCGCCCGGGTGACGATGCCGACCGGGTTGGTGAAGTCGATGATCCACGCGTCCGGCGCGAGCCGGCGTACCTGCTCGGCGATGTCCAGCACCACCGGCACCGTGCGCATCGCCTTGGCGAGGCCGCCCGCGCCGGTGGTCTCCTGGCCGACGCAGCCGCACTCCAGCGGCCACGTCTCGTCCTGGTTGCGCGCGGCCTGCCCGCCGACCCGCAGTTGCAGCAGCACCGCGTCGGCGCCCTCGACGCCCGCCGCGAGGTCGGAGGTGGTGACGATCCGGCCCGGGTGCCCCTGCTTGGCGAAGATCCGCCGGGCCAGCCCGCCGACCAGGTCCAGACGGTGCGTGTCCGGGTCGATCAGCGCCAGCTCCTCGACGGGCAGGGTGTCGCGCAGCCGCGCGAACCCGTCGATCAGCTCGGGGGTGTAGGTGGACCCGCCGCCCACGACTGCCAGTTTCATCCCTTGACTCCCGTCAGGGTCACGCCTTCGATGAAGGCCTTTTGCGCGAAGAAGAAGACCACGATCACCGGCGCCATCACCAGAACGGTCGCGGCCATGGTCAGGTTCCAGTTGGTGTGGTGTGCCCCCTTGAAGGACTCCAGCCCGTAGCTGAGCGTCCAGGCCGCGGGATTGGAGCTGGCGTAGATCTGCGGGCCGAAGTAGTCGTTCCAGCAGTAGAAGAACTGGAAGAGCGCGACGGCGGCGATGGCCGGCCTGATCATCGGGATGATCACCCGGACCAGGGTGCGCAGTTCACCGCAGCCGTCGACCCTGGCGGCCTCGGTGTACTCCTTCGGGACGGTCAGCAGGAACTGCCGCAGCAGGAAGATGGTGAAGGCGTCGCCGAAGGCCATCGGGATGATGAGCGGCCACAGTGTGCCGTCCAGGCCGAGCTGCTTGGTCCAGAACAGGTACATCGGGATGACGATCACCTGCGGCGGCAGCATCATCGTGGAGATGACCAGCACCATCACCAGGTTGCGGCCGCGGAAGCGGAATTTGGCGAGTGCGTACGCCACCGGCAGCGACGACACCACCGTCAGGGTCGTGCCGACGACGGCGTAGACCAGGGTGTTGCGCCACCAGGTCAGGAAGCCCGGCGCGTGCCACACGGTGCTGAAGTTGGACCACTGCCAGGTGTGCGGCCACAGGTCCCGGGTGAGGGCCTGGTTGTCCGTCATCACCGCGGTGAGGAAGACGAAGACGAAGGGCAGTACGAAGAACGCGGCGGCCGCGATGCCGAGGGCGTGCACCGCGATCCAGTTGAGCCGCGCCTTGCGGCGCGCGGTGCGCCGGGCCCGGGCGTCCGCCGGGCGGCGGGGTGCCTGCGTGGCGCGGGCGGTGAGCGTTGCGTGGGTCACGGCTCAGTCCTCCGCCGTCAGGAATCCGTTGCGCCTGCGCATCAGCAGTGCGGTGAAGGCCATCGAGAGCACGAAGAGGACGAGCGCGATGACGCACGCGGAGCCGTAGTCGAAGCGCTGGAAGCCGCGCTCGTAGACCAGTTGCGGCAGGGTCAGCGTCGACTTGTCGGGGTAACCGGGCTCGAACTGCTGGCCCGAGTTGCCGATGATGCCGGACGCGACCTTCCCCGCCACCAGCGGCTGCGTGTAGTACTGCATGGTCTGGATGACCCCGGTGACCACCGCGAACATCACGATCGGCGAGATGTTCGGCAGCGTCACGTAGCGGAAGCGCGACCAGGCGCCCGCGCCGTCCAGCTCGGCGGCCTCGTACTGCTCCTTGGACACGTCGAGGAGCGCGGCCATGAAGATGACCATCAGGTCGCCGATGCCCCACACCGCGAGGATCGTCAGCGCCGGCTTGGACCAGTGCGGGTCGGTGAACCAGCCCGGGGTCGCGATGCCGATGTCGCCGAGGATGTGGTTGACCGGGCCCGTACCGGGGTTGAGGAGGAAGACGAACGCCATGGTCGCGGCGACCGGCGGGGCCAGGTAGGGCAGGTAGAAGGCAGTGCGGAAGAAGCCCGCGCCGGTCTTGATCCTGGTGATCAGCAGGCCGATGCCGAGGCCGAAGACGACCCGCAGCGTCACCATGACCAGGACCAGCCACAGAGTGTTGCGCAGCGCCGGCCAGAAGAACGGGTAGTCCTGGAAGACGTACTTCCAGTTCTTCGTGCCGGTCCACGTCGGCGGGTTGACGCCGTTGTAGTGCATGAAGGAGAAGTAGACGGTGGAGATCAGCGGGTAGGCGAAGAAGACGCTGAATCCGATGATCCACGGGGACAGGAAGGCGAGGTTGCGCAGCGCCGCCTTGCGGCGCCGGGCCTTCAGCAGGGGGTGGACTGCGGCGCTCATCACCGGGCCTGCGCGATGTCCTTGTCGACCTGCGTGTCGACGCCCCGCAGACCCTGGTTGAGGTCCTTGGACTTGCCCGACTCGTAGGAGTAGCCGAAGTCCTGCAGCGTCACCTGGTAGGCGCCGCCGTTGACGCTCGGCGGGGTGGTGGTGCTGTCCGGGTTCTGCGCGATGTCGAGGAAGGTCTTGAAGCCCGGGTCCTGGTCCAGCTTCGGGGACTTGAGGGCGGCGAACGTGGAGGGCACGTTGTGGATGGCGTTGGCGAAGGAGACGACCGCGTCGGTGTCGGTGGTCATGAACTTCACCAGCTCCCAGGCGGCGTTCTTCTTCGCGCTGGTGTTGGCGACGCCGATGACGGTGCCGCTCAGGTAGCCCTTGCCGTACGTGCCGGCCTGGTCGTCGGGCACCGGGAAGGGCGCGACGGCGAGGTCGTTCATACCGGCGTCCCTGGCCATGCCGAGCCGCCACTCGCCGTCTATGCCCATCGCGACCTGGCCGGTGTGCAGCGGGTTCTTGGCCCCGAACTCGTCGCCGAAGCCCGAGCGGTACTTCTCCAGCTTGCCGAAGCCGCCGAGCGCCTTGACCATCTCCTGCTGCCAGGTGAACATCGCGGCGAATCCGGGGTCCTCGGCGACCTGCGACTTGCCGTTCGCGTCGAAGTACTTCACGCCCCACTGCGCGGCGAAGTGGCCGGGGGTGGACTCGTAGCCGTGGAAGTCCGGCATGAAGCCGAGCTGCGAGTAGCTGTCGCCGGAGGTCTTGGTGAGCTTGACGGCGTCGGCCTCGAATTCGCTGAGCGTCTTCGGCGGCGCGGAGATGCCGGCCGCGGCGAATTCCTTCTTGTTGTAGTACAGGCCGTACGCGTCGCCGAGCAGCGGCAGGGTGCAGCGCTTGCCCTGGAACTGCGTGTATTCGAGCATCGGCTTGGGGAAGGTCGCCTCGGGGTCGATCGCCGACTTCTTCAGGAAGGGCGAGAGGTCGGCGAAGGTGCCCGAGGAGCAGAACTGCCCGACGTTGTCGGTGGTGAAGGACGAGACGACGTCCGGGGCCTTGTCGCCGCCGGCCCGCAGCGCCTGGTTGATCTTGTCGTCGGTGATGTTGCCCTGCACCTTGACGTGGATGTTGGGGTGCGTCTTCTCGAAGCGGGCGACGTTGTCGTTGATCGCCTTGAGCTCGCCCGGCGCCGTCCAGCCGTGCCAGAAGGTGATCGTGACGTCCTTGGTGGCGTCGTCGTCGGCCGAGGTGGTGCTCTGGCCGGTGCACGCGCTCGCGAGCAGGACTGTCGCGGCGCTCGCCGCCACGGCGGCCGCGGCCTTGCGGATACGGGACACTGCTCTCTACCTCCGGGGTGTAGACGGCCGGTCGGGGCCGGTCGAGGGTGTGCGGTGCCGCCGGGACGGCGGGGGTGCCGTTCCGTTGCGGGTGCTGCGGGGTGGTCGGGGGCTTGCGTACGGGGGCTTGCGGGGGGACTCAGCGTGAGGTGTCGAACACCTCGTCGCGGGTCGTGGCGAGGGCGCTTTCCAGCGCGCCGGTCAGGACGGGGTGCATCTCCACGGTGCCCAGCACCAGCCGGGGCCTGGGCACCGCGAGTTCGGCCAGTTCGGACTGGATGAGGGCGCGCAGCGGCTCGCCGCCCGCGACGGCGACGTTCCCGGCCAGCACGATCAGCTCCGGGTCGACGACGGCCACCAGCGAGGCCAGTCCGACGGCCATCCCGGTGGCACAGCGCGCCAGCAGCTCGGCGTACGGGCCGCTCTCCTCGTGCCGGGCCGCGGCCCGGCAGAGCACCTCGGTGGCGGCGTCCGGGAGCGGGCCCTCGGGGATCTCCAGGCCCAGCTCGCGGGCGTTGCGCAGCACCGCGTTGCAGCCGGCCAGCTCCTGGAAGCCGCCGTTGTTGGCCCGGGTGACGTTGCGGACCAGCGGGGTGCCGGGCACGGGCAGGAAGCCGACCTCGCCGGCGCCGCCGGTCCAGCCGCGGTGGAGGCGTCCGTTGATCATGAGGGCGGCGCCGATGCCCTCCTCGTTCCACAGGAGGACGAAGTCGTCGTGCCCGCGGGCGGCGCCGACCCGCTGCTCGGCGACCGCGGCGAGGTTCACGTCGTTGTCGTAGTCGAGCGGCATCGGCAGGGTCGCGGCCAGCTCGTCCAGCAGCGCGGGGGAGTGCCAGCCGGGCAGGTGGCTGGCGTAGCGCAGCCGCCCGGTGCTGGGGTCGAACGCGCCCGGGGTGCCGATGACCGCGCGGTGCACGTCGGGACGGCCGAGCCCGGCGGCCTTCACGGCGCCGTCCAGCGCCGCCACGACCTGCTCGACGGCGCTCCCGGAGCGGCGGCGCGGGGTGGGGAGCCGGAAGGAGCCGACGGTGCGGCCGGTGATGTCGGCGACGGCGGCCCTGATGCGCTCGGTCGTCACGTCCAGGCCCGCGACGTACGCGGCGGCCGGGTTGACCGAGTAGAGCTGGGCGTTCGGCCCGGGGTGGCCCGCGGTGGTGCCGGTGGCGAGCACCAGGCCGGCCGCTTCGAGGCGGGCCAGCAGCTGGGAGGCGGTCGGCTTGGACAAGCCCGTGAGCTTGCCGATCCGGGTACGCGAGAGGGTGCCGTGCTCCAGCAGGAGGTCGAGTGCGGCGCGGTCGTTCATGGCGCGCAACACGCGCGGGGTGCCAGGGGTGCCAGCCATGCGCGCCATCCTCCCTCAGGTCACTGTTAGGAAACCTTCCTATCGGTGAACGTCAAGGTAGGCCCGCTGTCGGCGGAGCGTCAAGGGATGCGCGGGGGAGTCGCCCAAGTCGTTACCGGCGCCGCCGCGGACAACGGAAACGGCCGGGGTACGGGCCCCCCGGCCGTCGGTGTACGTGCGGTGTGCACGGCCGGAGAACGGGCTCTCCGGCCGGTGTCAGGATCCGTAGACCTCTGTCATCTCGGTGATGGTGCTGCCGTCCAGGACGACGTCGTAGAAGTTCTGGCCGTAGCAGAATTCCTTGGACTTCGCGGCCTGGCCGCCGTCCCAGGTGTCACCGTTCGGGTCGGCGCACGATTTCACGTGCGCGATACCCGTTTCAGGGCCTTCCGTGGCCCCGCGTGTCTCGGGGCCGTTCTCGCCGAGGACCGTGATCTTCGCGCTGGGCGAGAGACCGTAGGTCTTGAGGGCGCCCACCGGGTGGTAGGCGGCGCCCTCGTTCATCGTGGGATCGCATGCGGCCTTCGCTTCGCGTGCGATGACGTTGTTCATCGCACCCTCCACGTTGTTGACCCAGATGTAGGAGTGGCCGGGCGCCAGGGTCGGGCAGGAATTGTGGTCCTCGCCCGCCGCGGTCGCCTTGGGTGCCTTGGGTGTGGCGGCGTTGCCGGCCCCCGCGCTCGGGCTGCCGGTGTCGTCGGCTACCGGGTCGTCGGGTCCGCAGGCGGCGAGAGTGAACGCCGCGGACGCGATGGCCAAGGCAGCCAGGATTTTCCGAGTGGAAATAGGAACCCCCGATTCCGGCCCGCGTGCGTACGTGCACGCGGGTGACATGTTCAAGCCGGAGCAGGGTAGCGGGGGCGTCGTCGATCTTGTCAAATCCCGAACGATCGGAAATTCCGGAGGGCGGGACGGTCGTTTCCGGCGGCCGGGCGGCTGCCGGACCCGCGGAAAGGCGCCGGCGCCGCGGAAAGCGGCTGCGGCCGAAAGACGCCGCTTCCGCGGAAAGGGCGGGCTCAGTCCTCGCCGGCGGCCGGCGACGGCACGGCGGTGGGGCGCTGGCCTGCGGGCGGCGGGGCGCTCTCGTCGGCCCCGGACTCCATCGGCGCGCCCTCGGCGGCGTCGGCCGCCGGGTCGGTGACGGTCGCGGCGGGGACGCCGCCGGACAGCGGGATGCCCTCGCGGTCGAAGGCCTGCTTGATCCGCCACCGCAACTCGCGCGCGACCGGCGCTGCCTTGCCCGGCATGGTCTTGGCCTGGAGCTGGATCACCGAGAACTCCGGGCCGACCGACTCCAGGCCCAGCACCTTCACCGGCTCCCACAGGTACTCGTCCCAGGGGTCTTCCTTGCCCATCACGTCCGCGGTCTCGGTGATCACGGTGCGTGCCCGTGTGAGATCGGCCCCGGCGCCCACCTGGACGTCCACCGCGGCCGTCGCCCAGCCCTGGCTGAGGTTGCCGATCCGCTTGACCTCGCCGTTGCGGACGTACCAGATCTCGCCGTTGTCGCCGCGCAGCTTGGTCACCCGCAGGCCCACCTCGACGACCGTGCCGCTGGCCACGCCCGCGTCGATGACGTCGCCGACGCCGTACTGGTCCTCCAGGATCATGAACACGCCAGACAGGAAGTCCGTCACGAGGTTGCGCGCGCCGAAGCCGATCGCGACACCCGCGACACCGGCGCTGGCCAGCAGCGGGGCGAGGTCGATACGCAGCACCGACAGCACGGTCAGCGCGGCGGTGCCCAGGATCAGGAAGGACGCCACGCTGCGCAGCACCGAGCCGATGGCCTCGCTGCGCTGCCGCCGCCGCTCCGCGTTGACGAGCAGCCCGCCCAGGGCGGTGGCGGCCGCGGCCTCCGCGCCGCGGTTCATCCGTTCGATGAGCTTGCTGATCGTGCGCCGGACGATGGTGCGCAGCGCTATCGCGATGACCAGGATCAGGACGATCCGCAGACCTGCGCTCAGCCATCCGGCCCAGTTGTCGTCGACCCAGCTGCCGGCCTGCGAGGCGGTCTGGGAGACGGAGTCGAGGGGTGCGGCGGGTGGGGGCGTCGCGGTGGACACGGGCGGGGACCTCCGGAGGGTTCGAAGCATCCACAGTAACGAAGGACCGATGCCGTTCCGTTGCCCCGTCCGAGGGGCGGAAAGCCTCCCGGCGGGGGAGAAAAAGGGGGAAGAAGGGGGGATAACCAGGGGAGCGGCGCCTGCCGGGCCGGATCGGTGTGGTCCAAAACACTTCCGCTCCGTTACCCGGGCATGGTGGCGCCTCGCCCCGCCTTCCGGAGAGACTGAGACAGATCGTCCCGGCGCGAGCCACGCGCCGCCGGCGTTAAAGGAGGCATACGTGCCGCATGTCCTGGTCCTGAACGCGTCGTACGAGCCGCTCGGCGTCGTACCGCTCCGCCGTGCGCTTGTCCTCGTGCTCAACAACAAGGCCGTGTGCCTTGAGGAATCCGGCGCCTACCTGCACAGCGAGACACAGGCTCTGCCAGCGCCCAGTGTCGTCAAACTCACCAAATTCGTCCGCGTCCCCTTCCGCGGCACCGTCCCGCTCACCCGGCGGGCCCTCTTCGCCCGCGACGGCGGCCGCTGCGCCTACTGCGGCGGCGCCGCCACCAGCGTCGACCATGTGATCCCGCGCAGCCGCGGCGGCCAGCACGCCTGGGAGAACGTGGTGGCGGCCTGCCGCCGCTGCAACCATGTCAAGGCCGACCGCCACGTCGCCGAGCTCGGCTGGCGGCTGCGCCATCAACCCGCGCCGCCCACCGGACTGGCCTGGCGCATCATCGGCACCGGCCACCGGGACCCGCGGTGGCTGCCATACCTGCAACCCTTCGGCGCGGATGACGCCCTGGCCCGGATCGACGGCATATCGGCCTGAGATCCGGGCCTTCGTGTGTCACGGGGCCGCCCACCGCGACCGGGTGGGCGGCCCCGTGACGCCGTATGCCTGTTCGATCACGATGAGTGACCGCGCTGCCGTGCCGGATGTCCTGCTCCGCGCGACCGGGTGTCCGCTGACGGGGGCCCCGGAGTTGTCCACAGGCATTCCGCGGGGTGAACGGGTTGCGTGCGAGGATGGCTGTCTCACCTGACGAGAAGGAGTTGGGCCACCGTGCCTGGTACGAACCTCACGCGCGAGGAGGCGCAGCAGCGGGCGGGTCTGCTGGCTGTGGACGGCTACGAGATCGAACTGGACCTGACGGGGGCCCAGGAGGGGGGGACGTTCCGTTCGCGGAGCAAGGTGGTCTTCGACGTCGCGGGCGACGGCGGCACGAGCTTCATCGACCTGGTGGCGCCGGAGGTGCACGAGGTGGTGCTCAACGGGGCACCGCTGGATCCGGCGGAGGTGTTCAAGGACTCGCGGATCGCCCTGGAGTGGCTGCCCGGGGGGCGCAACGAGCTGGTGGTCGTCGCCGACTGCGCGTACACCAACACCGGTGAGGGCCTGCACCGTTTCGTCGACCCGGTGGACAAGCAGGCGTATCTTTACACCCAGTTCGAGGTGCCGGACTCGCGCCGGGTCTTCGCCGTCTTCGAGCAGCCCGACCTGAAGGGCACCTTCACCTTCACGGTCAGGGCCCCGCAGGGCTGGACGGTGGTGTCGAACTCGCCGACGCCCGAGCCGTCGGCCGACGGGGTGTGGTCGTTCGAGCCGACCCCGCGGATCTCGTCGTACATCACCGCGCTGATCGTCGGCCCCTACACCTCGGTGCACGGCAGCTGGGAGGGCGACGGCCGCAGCGTCCCCCTGGGCATCTACTGCCGCCCCTCGCTCGCCGAACACCTCGACGCCGAGGCCATCTTCGAGGTCACCCGGATCGGCTTCGACTGGTTCCAGGAGAAGTTCGACTACGCGTACCCGTTCGCCAAGTACGACCAGTTGTTCGTGCCGGAGTTCAACGCGGGCGCGATGGAGAACGCCGGGGCGGTGACGATCCGCGACCAGTACGTCTTCCGCTCCAAGGTCACCGACGCCGCGTACGAGGTCCGCGCCGAGACCATCCTGCACGAGCTCGCGCACATGTGGTTCGGCGACCTGGTCACCATGGAGTGGTGGAACGACCTGTGGCTGAACGAGTCGTTCGCCACCTACACCTCCATCGCCTGCCTCGCGCACGCCGAGGGCTCCGCCTGGCCGCACGCCTGGACGACCTTCGCCAACTCCATGAAGACCTGGGCCTACCGGCAGGACCAGCTGCCCTCGACCCACCCGATCATGGCGGAGATCAACGACCTGCAGGACGTGCAGGTCAACTTCGACGGCATCACGTACGCCAAGGGCGCCTCGGTGCTCAAGCAGCTCGTGGCCTACGTGGGGATGGACGAGTTCTTCACCGGTGTCCAGGCCTACTTCAAGCGGCACGCCTGGGGCAACACCCGGCTGACCGACCTGCTCGGCGCGCTGGAGGAGACCTCGGGCCGAGACCTGAAGGCCTGGTCGAAGGCCTGGCTGGAGACCGCGGGCATCAACGTGCTGCGCCCGGAGATCACGGTCGACGCCGAAGGTGTCGTGACGTCCTTCGCCGTCCGCCAGGAGGGGCCCGCGCTGCCTGCAGGCGCCAAGGGCGAGCCGGTGCTGCGCCCGCACCGCATCGCCGTCGGCGCGTACGACCTGAAGGACGGCACGCTCGTCCGCACCCGGCGCATCGAGCTGGACGTGGACGGCGAGCTGACGGAGGTGCCCGCCCTCGTCGGCGCCCGCCGCCCCGACGTGGTGCTGCTCAACGACGACGACCTCTCCTACGCCAAGATCCGGCTCGACGAGCAGTCGCTCGCCGTCGTCCGCGACCACGTCGGCGACTTCACCGAGTCGCTGCCGCGCGCGCTGATCTGGGCCTCGGCCTGGGACATGACGCGCGACGGCGAGGTGGCCACCCGCGACTACCTGGAGCTGGTGCTGCACGGCATCGGCAAGGAGACCGACATCGGCGTGGTGCAGTCGCTGCACCGCCAGGTCAAGCTCGCCCTCGACCTGTACGCCGACCCGGCCTGGCGCGAGACGGGGCTGACCGCCTGGACGGCCGCCGCGCAGCAGCACCTCGCCGCCGCGGCGCCCGGCAGCGACCACCAGCTCGCCTGGGCCCGCGCGTTCGCCGCGACCGCCCGCACCGAGGAGCAGCTCGACGTGCTCGCCGGGCTGCTCGACGGCTCGGTGGCCTACGAGGGCCTCGCCGTCGACACCGACCTGCGCTGGTCGCTGCTGCTGCGGCTCGCCGCGACCGGCCGCGCCGACGAGCAGGCCATCGCCGCCGAGCTGGCCCTCGACCCGACGTCGGCGGGCGAGCAGCACGCCGGGGCGGCCCGCGCCGCCCTCCCGACGGCCGAGGCCAAGGCCGCGGTGTGGGCGAAGGTCGTCGAGTCCGACTCGCTGCCCAACGCCATGCAGGAGGCCGTCATCGCCGGCTTCGTGCAGGCCGACCAGCGGGAACTGACGGCGCCGTACGCGGAGAAGTACTTCGCCGCGATCAAGCAGGTGTGGGCCGAGCGCAGCAACGAGATGGGCCAGCAGATCGTCGTCGGCCTCTACCCGGCGCACCAGGTCTCGCAGACGACGCTGGACACGACCGACGCCTGGCTCGCCACCGCCGACCCGGCCCCGGCCCTGCGCCGCCTGGTCGTCGAGAGCCGCGCGGGCGTCGAGCGCGCCCTCAGGGCCCAGGAAGTGGACGCCGCGTCCGCCGCGAGCTGAGGTCCACCGGCCCCGGGGCGCGCCGTCCCGGGGCCGGTCCCGGCAGGCCACCCGTGCTGCCGGCGGGACGCCGACGTGCGGTGGGGCGCCGTCACGGGGTGACCGCCGGGCGCGCGGGACGCGGGGCCGCGGCCGGGGCGGGCCAGGCGCGGGAGGCCGGCGGGAGGTGCACGGCCGTGTGCGGGAGGCTGCGTTCGAGGCGGAGCAGCACGGCCGCGGCGGTCAGGGCGGTGCCGGTCAGCAGCAGCCACGGCAGCCGCGGGTCCGCGGCGGCCAGCGCGGTGAAGAGGGACGGCGCCAGGATCATCGCGAGCGACCAGGACAGCTGGTAGGCCGCCAGATAGCGCCCGCGCAGGGCCTCGGGCGCCGCGGCGACGGCCAGCGAACTCGCCGCCGGGCTGTGCACGGTCTCGCCCGCGGTGTAGAGCGTGACCAGCGCCAGCAGCAGCCCCGTCGCCGCCCATCCGGCCGCGGGCCGCGCGGTGGCCAGCAGTCCCAGCCCCGCGAAGGAAGCGGCGAAGAGCACCGCGCCCAGAGCCGCCGCCCGGGTGCGGCGCGCCCCGCCCCGCCGGGTGAGCCGGGCGATGTGCACGCCGCCCGCGGCGCACAGCACGGTGTTGAGCGTGAAGGCCGCGCCGGTCAGCGCCTCCGGACCGTGCAGCGGGCCCGCGATGAAGAGCGGGAAGAGCACGCCGAGGGCCGAGTAGCCCAGCGCGGTGAGGAAGTTGACGCCGGTGAGGGCGAGGAAGGGGCGGTCGGCGGCGACCGCCCGGTAGCCCGCCCTCGGCTTCGCTTCCGCCGGGGGCGCGGCTGCTGCGCTCCGACGCCCCGCGGCGGGGGCGTGGACGCGGCGCATCAGCACGAAGGCGACGCCGAAGCTCGCCGCGTTCAGCCATGCCGCGAGCGCGAAGCCGCGGTCCCCGGCGAGCGAGACCACCAGCGAGGCGAGCAGTGCGCCCGCGCCCAGCCCGCCGTTGCGCAGCGCGCGGGACGCGGCCTGCAGCCTGTCCCGGTCCGCGCCCGCCGCCACCTCGCCGATCCAGGACTGCTGCACCGCGGGGAAGGCCCGGTCGCCGAGCGCGGTGCCGAGCGCGACGGCGGCGAAGGCGGGCAGCGCGGCGGCGAAGGGGTAGAGCGCGAAGCCGGTGCCCCGCACCCCGTACAGCAGGAGCTGCACGCGCCGGGCGCCGAACCGGTCCACCGCCGCGCCGGCCAGCGGCAGCCCCGCCATGCCGACCAGCCCCACCGCGCTCAGCACCGCGCCGACGGTGGCGAAGGACAGGCCCGTGAGGTGGTGGAAGAAGACCAGGCTGAAGGGCACGTACATGCCGGAGCCGACGGCGTCGACGGCCATCGCGGCGAGCATGGCCCGTTCGCCCGGCAGGCGGTCCTGCACGGGGTGACGGCGTCGCAGGGAGAAGGGCATGATGTGGCTCCCGGGTAGGTCGGCGCTAACTAGCTTAGCTCTAAGCTAGTTAGCGTCAAGCTACTTTCTTGCCGTCGAGTGGCGGCGCGCCCGATACTGAGGGGATGGGAGACGTTGCTGAGGGTGCTGGTCCCGCCGACGCGGGAGAAGCCGGTGATGCCGTTGACGCGATCACGGCGCAGTGGGCCGCCGAGCGGCCCGAGCTGGACACGCTCGCCATGGCCGTCTACGGGCGCGTCTACCGCATCGCGCGGGTGATGGGCGACCGGATGGAGGCGGAGTACCAGCGGTACGGCATCGGTCGGGGGGAGTTCGACGTCCTCGGGACGCTGCGGCGGGCGGGGGCGCCCCACACGCTGTCGCCGCGCGAGCTGTCCGCGACGCTCATGCTCACCACCGGGGGGATGACGGGGCGGCTCGACAAGCTCGAACGGGCGGGGCTGCTGGTCCGCTCGCCGGACCCGCACGATCGCCGCGGGCTCCGTGTGACGCTCACCGACCGGGGGGCCGAGGTGGTCGACCAGGCCCTCGTCGCGGGGCTCGCCGTCCAGCGCGACGCGCTTGCCGCGCTGGCTCCGGAGGAGGGGCTTCAGCTTGCCGCGCTGCTGCGGCGCCTGCTCGCGGCTTCCGCCGGGGTGTGAGGGCGCGGTTGCCGCGCCGAGCGGGGTGGGTGCTGCGGCTTTCCGCCGTGGGGGGTTGCGCGCAGGCTCCGCCTGGAAGGTGGCCCTTCCGCGCACCTGAGAAACGCTCGCCCCGCGCCACGGCGGCATCCTCCGCACGGGCTTGCATGTGCCGTGCAGGGCAACAGACCAGGGGCGCGGAGAACCGCGCGGCCAACTACAGGGAAGGGACGATCCCGCGACGGCGGAACGCGGCAACCCGGAGGGAGGGGGCGCATGGGGCACCCCCCGGGCGAAGCCCTGGGGGAGAACCGCGCGGGCAGCCCCCACCGGCGGACGGGCGCGCGGGCCACCGCAAGGGGCAGCCCCTCAGGCGTGAACCGCCGGGCAACCCCGCAGGGGTTACTTGCGGGACTTGTCCGTCACGATGACGAGGCCCGCGATGACGGCGAAAGCCACGATCGGGATGGCGACGTAGAGGCCGAGGGTCTGGGCCACGCTCAGACCGGAGCCCGGGTCGTCGCCGTCGTCGTGCGCCACCGCGAACGCCGGGGACGACAGCAGCATCAGCACCGTGGCGGTCGCCGTGACGACGCCGGCGCGCATGACCTTCTTGTTGAGCTTCTTGTCCACGTGGCCAATGTAGTGACCGCCTCCGCGGACCGCGCGCCCGGGGGTGCTTAAGAGGGGGGTGCGAGGGCGCGGCGGATCTCGTCGGTGAGGGCGTGCAGGCGGCGGGAGTCGGCGAGCTGTTCGAGGGCGAGCGGGTTGCCCTCCGGGTCGGCGACGGGAAGCCGCCAGTTGGGGTACTGGTTCCACGTTCCCGGCAGATTCTGGGGGCGGCGGTCGCCGACGCCGTCGCCCAGCCATACGCCGACCATCCGCGCGGGGGTGGCCACCAGGAAGCGGTGAACGGCCTTCACCACGGCCTCCTCGTCCGCCGCGCCCTCCGGGAGCAGGCCGAGCCGCCCGAGCAGGGCGATCCACTCGGCGACCTCCGCTGCGTCGTCCGCCTCTTCCTCCTCCAGGGGCCGGGTGAGCAGGCCCAGCCGGTGCCGCAGCCCGACGTGCTCGCCGGTCAGCCGGGCGGCGGTGCTCGGCAGGTCATGGGTCGTGGCGGTGGCCAGGCACGCCTCCCGCCAGTCACCCGGCAGCAGCGGCAGCGGCCGCCCGTCCGCTCCCGGGCCCCCCGCGGGATCCGGGCCCGCGGTGGAATCCGGGCCCGGGGTGGTGTCCGGGCCCGGGGTGGTGTCCGGGCCCGCGGCGGCGGCCGCGGAATCCGGCCCGCCCTCCGCAACCGCAACCGCAACCGCAACCGCAGCCGTATCCGCATCCGTCTGCGGCGCGGCCCCGCCGCCGTAGTCGCGCTCGAACCACAGCACCGATGTGCCGAGGATGCCGCGGTCGGCCAGCTCCTCCCGGACGCCGGGTTCGACCGTGCCCAGGTCCTCCCCGATGACGACGGCGCCCGCCTCGTACGCCTCCAGCGCCAGCAGGCCGAGGAGCGCGTCCGCGTCGTAGCGGACGTACGTGCCCTCGGTCGGGGGGCGGCCCTCGGGGACCCACCAGAGGCGGAACAGGCCCATGACGTGGTCGATGCGCAGGCCGCCGGCGTGGCGCAGCATGCGGGCGACGAGGTCGCGGTAGGGGGCGAAGCCGGTCGCGGCGAGGGCGTCGGGGCGCCAGGGCGGCAGGCCCCAGTCCTGGCCGCGGGCGTTGAACGCGTCCGGCGGCGCGCCGGTCGACATGCCCGCGGCCAGCACGTCCTGCATCGACCAGGCGTCGGACCCGGCGGGGTTGACGCCCACCGCGAGGTCGTGGACGACGCCGACGGCCATCCCGGCGTCCCGGGCCGCCCGCTGGGCCGCGGCGAGCTGGCTGTCGGTCAGCCAGCTCAGCCAGCAGTGGAAGTCGACCCGCTCCTGGTGCTCGCTGCGGGCGTGCGCCACCTGCGGCGAGCGCGGGTCGCGCAGGCCCGCGGGCCAGGTCCGCCAGTCGGGCCCGTGCAGCTCGGCGAGCATCGACCAGGTGGCGTGGTCGTCGAGCGCCCGGCCCTGTGCGGCGAGGAAGTCGGCGTACGCGGCGCGCCGCCCGGGGCTGAGCGGCACCTCCCGCAGCAGCTCCAGGGCCTGCGACTTCAGCTCCCAGACGGCGTCCCGGTCGATGAGGCTGTCCTTGAGCAGCACGGTGTCGCGCAGCGCCGCGGCCTTGGCCAGCAGTCGCGCGGCGGCGGCGCGCGCGTCGGGCGGCAGGTAGGCGTACTCCGGGATCTCCTCGATCCGCAGGTAGACGGGGTCGGGAAAGCGCCGGGAGGACGGGCGGTACGGCGACGGGTCGGTGGGACTCCCCGGTACGGCCGCGTGCAGCGGATTGATCTGCACGAACCCTGCGCCGAGCGCCCGCCCGGACCACGCGGCCAGCTCCGCGAGGTCGCCCAGGTCGCCCATGCCCCACGAGCGGCGGGAGAGCACGGAGTAGAGCTGCGCCATGAAGCCGAAGGTCCGCCCGCGCGGGCCCGCGAGCCGGGTGGGCGCCACGACCAGGTCGCCGCGGGCGGACCGCCCGTCCGGCGCGACCGCGCGCAGCCCGTAGCGCCCGGGGCGGCCCGGCAGGCGGCTCAGTGCCTCGCCCGCCGCGGTCTCCACGGTGACCTCGGTGCCGTCCGGCAGCCCGGTCAGCGGCTCGCCCGCGCGCAGCACCGTGCACGGCGGCAGCAGCCGCTGCGCGGCCCGCGCCTCGTACCCGGCGAGGGCGGCCCGTACGGCGTCGGGCGTGGACGCGTCCACGCCGAGGGCGGCGAGCACGGCCACCACCGTGTCCTCGGCGACCGCGACCTGCCGGCCGGGCGCGGGGCTGTACGTCACGTCCACACCGTGCAGCGCGGCAAGCCGTGCCCGGTCCATCGAGCCTCCGTGGTCCACTTCCGGATTTTTCCGGCCGATCACCTCAGCCCTACCCCTTCCGGGATGTGCCACACCCGTTGCGGTGGGTCATGGTGGGGTTCTCCCCACCCCCGGGAGGCCGGTGGACGCCATGGTTCACCCGGTCGGCACTCCGTAGCGTCGAGGACATGGCTGCACACGGCATCGTTCCCGCACCCGACACCTCCCCGCGCGGAGGTCCCCCCGGCGCATCCGCCGTCGAACTCCGCTCGGTCACCCGCACCTACGGGCGCGGCGACGCCGCCGTGCACGCGCTGCGCGGCATCGACCTCGCGCTGCCGCGCGGCAGCTTCACCGCCGTGATGGGGCCGTCCGGCTCCGGCAAGAGCACGTTCCTGCAGTGCGCCGCGGGCCTCGACCGGCCGAACGGGGGAGAGGTGCTGCTCGGCGGCGAACCGATCACCGGGCTCGGCGAGAACCAGCTCACCAAGCTGCGCCGCCGCCGTGTCGGCTTCGTCTTCCAGGCCTTCAACCTGCTGCCCTCGCTGACGGTGCAGCAGAACGTGCTGCTGCCGCTGCGGCTGGCCGGGGTCCGCCCCGACCGCCGCCGCGCGCAGACGCTGCTCGCGGAGGTCGGACTCGGCGGCCACGGGCGGCGCCGCCCCGGCCAGCTCTCCGGCGGCCAGCAGCAGCGCGTCGCGATCGCGCGGGCGCTCGTCACCGACCCGGAGGTGATCTTCGCCGACGAGCCGACCGGGGCGCTCGACACGGGCACGGCCCGTGAGGTTCTCGCGCTGCTGCGCCGCGCGGTGGACGCGCTCGGCGCGACGGTGGTCATGGTCACGCACGACCCGGTCGCCGCGTCCCACGCCGACCGCGTCCTCTTCCTCGCCGACGGCCGCCTCGCCGGGGAGCTCCGCTCCCCCTCCCCCACGGAGGTCGCCGACCGCATGGTCGCCCTGACAGCTTCCGCCGCCTCCGCCGCTTCCGCGACGGGGAGGGCGGCGTGATGCCCCGCCGCCGTCTCCCGGCTCCGCGCCGGGCGGGCGTTCTCGGGCTGCGCGTGCCGCGCGGGGCAGTCGTTCTCGGGGGCGCGTGGGGGTACCTCCCAGGCGAAGCCCTGGGGGAGAACCGCGCGCTCAGCCGTCCACCGGCCGGTGGTCCGGAGGGGACCGTACTGCCCCTTCGGGTCGGTGACGACCCGCGCGTGGGTGGGTGGTTGCTCGCGCAGTTCTCCCCCGTGGCTTCGCCTGGGGGTGCCCCCACGCAGCCCCTGGGGGTGCCCGGTGGGGCATCGCGCACCCGGTGCGGGGCTGGGGCGGGTGCCGCCACGGGGCACCTCCTCGGAATGCGCGTGCGACCTCATCCGTGCCCTCGACGGAGTCGACGCGCATTCCTGCGGGGGCACCCCGCACCGTCCCCCTCCGGGCAGGAACAGCGGCTGCCGGCCGGTGAGGGCGGAGAAGGGCTCGCCCGGCAGGGCATGGGCACCGCCGCACCGTCCCCCTCCGGCAGGAGGGCGGGTGACGGTGGTCGTCGGGCGAGGGGGGAGAGGACCGTCCTCCCCCGGGGACGGGGGCGGAAATGAACGGGCTCGCGCGGGCCTCCGTGCGGTTCCGGCCGGCCTCGTTCGCGGGGACGTTCGTCGCGCTGTTCTTCGCCGCGGTCGTCGTCACCGCGTGCGGGACGCTGCTGCAGACGGGCCTGACCGCACATGTCGCGCCCGAGCGGTACGCGCATGTGCCGGTCGTCGTCGCGCCGCATCCGGAGGCGCGGATCCACGTGGGGCACGGTGAGGACGCCGAGACGGAGAAGGAGCCGCTCACGGACACGCCACGGCTGGACGCCGGGCTGGCCGCGCGGGTAGCCGCGGAGCCGGGGGTGGCCGCGGCCGTCGCGGACACGGCCTTTCCCGTGCAGGGTGCCGGGCAGTCCGGGCTGACGGGGCGCAACTGGGCGGCCAGGGTCGTCGACGGCGCCGACGTCGTGCAGGGGCGCGCGCCCGGTGCGGGCGAGGTGGTGCTCGACCCCGCGACCGCGCGCGCCGCGCACACCGGCCCCGGACGTACCGTCACCCTCGGCACCCCCGGGGGTACCACGGCCTACCGGGTCGCCGGGCTCACCGCGCCCGGCGGGGCGCCCACCGCCTACTTCGCGGACGCCACCGCCTCGCGGCTGTCCGGCCACCCCGGGCTCGCCGACGCCGTCGCCGTGTTCGCGAAGCCGGGCGTGAGCACCGAGGCGCTCGCCGACCGGGCCCGGCACGCGGTCGGCGACGCCGCAGAGGTGCGCACCGGGGACGGGCGCGGCGCTGCGGAGCAGCCGCAGCTCGCCGAGGCGCGGGAGATGCTCACCGCGCTCGGCGGGTCCTTCGGCGGCATCGCCACCGCCACCGCGGTCTTCGTCGTGATGGGCACCGTCTCGCTCGCGATCGGCCAGCGCGGCCGGGAGATCGCGCTGCTGCGCGCGGTCGGCGCCACCCCGCGGCAGATTCGCCGCACCGTCGCCGCCGAGGCGCTGCTGGTCGCGCCGATCGCCGGTGCGGCGGGCATCCTGCCGGGCATCGCGCTGGCCCGCTGGTGGCTCGACCAGTTGGTGCACAAGGACGCGGTGCCGCACGGCGTGACCCTCTCGGTCGGCTGGATCCCGATGGTCTCGGCGGTCGGCGCCGGGCTGCTCGCCGCGCTCGTCGCGGGCCGGCTCGCCGCGCGCCGCCCGGCGAAGGCGCGGCCCAGCGCGGCGCTCGGCGAGGCGGCCGTGGAACGCCGGCGGCCCGGCGTGATCCGTACGGTGCTGGGCGTCGCGGCGATCGCGGGCGGGGTCGTGCTCGCGATCGTCGCCGCGCACACCACCGGTGACGACGCGGCGAGCGTCGCCCTCGGCGTCGTCTTCAGCTTCATGGTCGGCGTCGCGCTGCTCGGCCCGGTCGTGGCCTGGCTGGCGTCCGCGCTCCTCGGGCTCCCCCTGCGCGCCGGTGGTGCGCCGGGCGAGCTGGCGGCCGCCAACACCCGCGCCAACGCGCGCCGGCTCGCCTCCGCGATCACGCCCCTGGTGCTCGTCACCGCCTTCACGGGGACGCTCGTGTGGATGCAGAGCTCGGTCGCGCACGAGTCGTCCCGCCAGATCAGGGAGGGTGTCGTCGCCGACCAGGTGCTCGGCTCCGGCGGCCCGGGCCTGCCCGCCGACACCGCCGCGCGCGCCACGCGTACGCCCGGCGTGGACACCGCGGTCGGCCTGCTCCGCAGCGGGGGGCTCTACCGCTCGGGCGGCTCGCTCAACTCCACCAGTGTGCTGGGCGTCGACGGCGACCCCGCCGCGCTGCCCCGCGTCCTCGACCTCGGCGTCCGCGAGGGCTCCCTCGCCGCGCTCACCGGCGACGGGCGCACCGTCGCCGTCGACGCGCTGCTCGCCGGTACGGCCAAGGCGCACGTCGGCCACCGGATCTCGCTGTGGCTCGGCGACGGTACGCAGCTGCGGCCCACCGTCGTCGCCGTCTACAGCCGCGGCCTCGGCCTCGGTTCCCTGCTGCTGCCGCGCTCCGTGGTCGCCCCGCACGCCGCCGCCGCGCTCGACACGGAGGTGCTCGTGCACGACGCCCCGGGGGCGGAACCCGGCGCCGTGCGGCACGCCCTCGGACAGCTCGGCGTGCCCGGCCTCACGGTCACCGACCGCGCGGGCTACCGGGCGCAGGCCGATCGCGACCTCGAACTCAACGGCTGGGCCAACCGGGTCATGGCGGGGGTCCTCGGCGGCTTCGCCGCGGTCGCCGCGGCCAACACCCTCGTCATGACGGTCCTCGACCGCCGCCGCGAGGTCGCGCTCCTCCGGCTCGCCGGTACGACCCGGGCCCAGGTCCTGCGCATGCTCCGGGCCGAGGCTCTCGTCGTCGCCCTCGCCGGACTCGGCATCGGCGGGGCGATCGCCTGGACCACCCTCGTCCCCATCGCCCGCGGCCTCACCGGCGCCGCGCCTTACATCCCACCCACCCAGCCCCTCGCTCTCGCGGCCGCCGCCCTCACCCTCACCTTGGCCTCCACGTCCCTCCCCGCCCGCGCGCTGCTCCGCACGCCGCCGTCCGTCGGCGCCTGACCCCGCGCCTCCGGCCCGGGGTACCCACCCCCGCCACCCGTGCAGGTGATCACGGCAGCTTCTGTCCACCTGCGGGAGCGACTCGCCATCGGGGGGGAACCGCAGTCCCCCGGACATCACCCCTACCGGCGGGCAGCCGCCGACGAGGCGTCGGGTGGGGGCCGATCACCCCGCCCAACCTCACCGGTGGGCAGCCGCCGTCGAGGCGTCGGGAGGGGGTTGATGACCCACCCACCCTCACCGGCGGGCAGCCGCCGACACAATGCACGGGGAGGGGGCCGGTCGCCCCGCCCCCCACCGGCGGGCAGCCGCCGGCGAGACGTCGGGAGGGGGACGATCCGGGGGTGCCCCCGCAGGAATGCGCTTGCCAGTCCGGCACCGGACACGGACGAGGGCGAACGCGCATTCCGAGGAGGTACCCCCGGAGCGGCGCCCGGCCCCACCCCCACACGAACAGCGCGATGCCCCGCCGGGCACACCCAGGGGCGCGTGGGGGTACCCCAGGCGAAGCCCTGGGGGAGAACGGCGCGACCAGCCCCCGCCGGCGGCAAGATCGCGCAGCAAACCGCAACAGGCGCCTCGTGGCGCAAAAAAAGGGGGCGCCCCGCAAAGCGAGGCGCCCCCAGAAAAGAGCTACGGCAGCGTCGAGGCGATCAGGACGGACCCCGTCCCCGCCGGCGTGCCGCCAGGCGTGAGAAGGCTGACCTGCCCGAACAGCTGGCGCCCGGCGGGCGCGACCGCCGCAGCCACCACGTCAGCGGTGACCACCGCGGACGCACCGTGCGGCAACGACACCGGCGCCGCAGCCCCCACCGTCACCTGCCCGAGCGCAGCGGAGTAGTAGACGTCCTCGTACGCGTACGTCGTCGAGCCGGACGGCACCGAGTAGCCGTCCACCTCGAAGGTGTACTTGCCCGGCGCGGGGTTCGCGAGGCTCACGGACTCCTCCGCGTCCCCGTCCGCGCTCTGCGCGACGAGCACGCCGTCGCGGTAGACGTACAGGTCGAGGTCGGCCTGCTGGTCGGACGGCGAGCCGATCGAGACGTCGAGCCGCGAGACGCCCGTCGGCACGGTCAGGTTCGTCGTGCGGGTCTCGCCCTGGGCGATCGTGGGCGTGTCGGTGGCGGCGGAGCCGAGCGGCCCGCCGGCGACCGTACCACCGCTGATCGGCGCGAAGTCGTTCGTGACGGTCCAGCTCACGGGCGTCGGCTCGCCGACCTTCGCGCTGGGCAGCGTCTGCACCGCCGGGTCGAAGGCGGCCCCGAGGACGGCGACGTTCAGCGTGTAGGGGTTGTCGAGCTGCGGCGAGGTCCTGCGGGCCTCGACCTCGATCTCCCAGACGCCCGGCAGCGGCTGCGCGTACGACCGCAGGTCGGGGCGGCAGGTGTTGGCCGGGTTGTTGTAATTCGGGTAGCAGTCAGGGGTTTGGGTGGAGTCCAGCGGCACACCGTACGGGTGAATGGTGATGAAACGGGTCTGGCTGCCGGTCTTGAGGCCGCCCATGGAGACCTCCAGCGAGGTCGCCCCGGCCGGCACGGTGACGAAGTACGAGCGGGTGCTGTCGCGCTGGATCGTCCCGGAACGGGTGAGCGTGAAGGACGGGCCGGTCACCGGCGTGGAGACGATGACGGTCGCGGCGATCTGCGTGTCCGTGCCGGGCGTCAGCGGGTCGTCGACGTCGAGCAGTGCGCTGTGCACGCCCGCGGCGCGCGGCCGCGCGGTGACCTTGACCGTCACCGGCTTGTTCAGCGGCAGCGACACGACCGGGCTCGCGACCGAGAAGGTCCCGTCGTCGTACGCCCAGCGCAGGGCGTGCAGCAGCGCGTAGGACGGGCCGCTGGTGCGGGTCACGGTCACGGTGTAGGTGCGCTGCTGACCGGCGGTCAGGCCGCCCTCGCGGTCGTAGATGCCGGTGCCGTGGCCGGGCGTCTGCAGGTAGCTCGACAGCGTGGTGTCGACGGGCGCGCTGACCGTGTACGTGTCGGTGGTGCCGCCGCGCTTGAGCAGGTCCCACGCGGGCTGGACGGCGACGAGGCCGGCGCCCTGGTCGGCGGTCTGGAAGCCGGGGATCGTCCTGGCGGTGCTGACGAGCGCGGTGCGCAGCTGCGCCGGGGTGACGGTCAGGTGCCGGGCCTTGGCGGCGGACAGCAGCAGAGCGGCGGCGCCGGCGGCCTGCGGGGAGGCCATCGAGGTGCCCTGGAGCATCGCGTAGCCGGGCGGCAGGCTGTAGCCGGCCTCGGCGACGGGTGCGCCCGCCTCCCAGGTCGGGGTGGAGCTGATGGCGGCGCCGGGCGCGGTGATGACGGGCGCGAGGCCGCCGTCCTCGCGCGGGCCGCGCGCGGAGAAGGGCATCAGTGCGTAGGGCACGGTGGTCTGCGAGCCGTAGTTGGCGGCCCACGTCTCGCGGGAGATGGACGCGCCGACGCTCAGCACGTGGTCGGCCAGGCCCGGGTCGCTGATGGTGTTGACGCCGGGGCCGTCGTTGCCCGCGGAGATCACCAGCTGCACGCCGTAGGTGTCGATGAGCTGCTTGTAGAGCAGGTCGCGCGCGCTGGCGCCGTCGTTGAGCGAGCCGAGGCCGCCTATGGACATGTTGACGACGTCGACGTGGTGGTTGATCACCAGGTCGGCCATGCCCTCGGTGAGTGCGATGCTGGTGCAGCTGCCCGTCCAGGTGCAGGCGCGCGAGGAGACGATCTGCGCGCCGGGCGCGGCGCCGTCCATCGCGCCGCCGAACAGCCCGTTGGCGGCCGTGATGCCCGCGACGTGGGTGCCGTGCTCGGCCTCGACGACGCCGATGTTGACGAAGTCGGCCTTCTTGCCCACCCACGTGCCGCCGTAGGGGTCCATCGGGACGTCCTTGCGGATCTCGATGGTGAAGGGGACGGACTCGGAGATGGCGGTGGCCGGGTCGTCCGTGCCGAAGTGGCCGATCTGGTAGCCGTCCTTGTACGGCTTCATCGCGGTCTCGTCGGTGAAGTCGCCGTCGTTGTCGAGGTCGACGCGCACGGTGCCGGCGGCCTGGTCGTACAGCACGCCCCACACGTCGGTGGTGTCGCCGTCGCGGTTGAGGTCGCCGTTCGCGTCGCCGCCCTTGGTGGCGGCCTCGGCGAAGGTGCTGAAGGAGTAGCTGCCCGCGGGCGCGGCCCAGGTGCGGCCGGAGACGGTGAAGGACGGGCCGGACACGGCGGTCACCATGGGGCGCCAGGTGGCGTCGCCGTCCAGGATCGGGTCGGTCGAGGTGACCCAGTCGACGATCTTGCGCTGCCCGGTCGTGGTCTTCTGCAGTGCCGGGTGGCCCACGTCGACGCCGGAGTCCAGGATGCCGATGGTGATGCCGCGGCCGTCCGCGGCGGGGTTGTGCTTGACGAAGTCCACCGCGCCGGTCTCGAAGGCCGGCTGGTAGGGGTTCGCGGCCGGGGTGCGCTTGTCGGGGCCCGGGTAGGTCTTCGCGGGCTTGCCCTGGTGGCGCGCGGCGGCGGTGGTGTCGGCGGACGGCGTCGGGTCGTCGAGCTGGATCTCCTGCTTGAGGTCGATCGCCAGCACCTGCGGGAGCTTCTGCGCGGCGCCGAGGGCCGCGTCCGCCTTGGCGGTGGGCACGGTCGCGCGGACGTAGCCGAGCTGGTCGTACGTCCGGCCGATGCTCGCGCCCTGGGCGTGCAGTCGGGAGCTGATCTCCGCGGTGCTGCCGGGCTTGCCCGCGACCATGAAGGTGACGCTCTTGTCGCCGTCCGCCTTGGCCTTGGCGAGCGCCTCGGCGTCGGCGGCACCGAGCTTGTCGTCGGAGTCCTTGCCGGGCGCGCCGGTGCCGTCGGGGGCGGTGGGCGCGGCGGTCGCGGGCGTCGTGGCGGGCAGCGCCGGTGCGGGGGCGTCGGCGGCCGCGAGCGCGGGGCTCGCGGCCGTGAGGGCGGCCACCAGGCCCGCGGCGAGCGCGAGCCGGGCCGTGCGTCTGGTGCCGGATATGTGAACGAGAGGCATGGGCATCCCTGGTCGGGCCGTCGTGACGGTGTACGGGAATCGGAAAGACTTGCGGAACAGACCGTACGGATCGTCACCCTGCCGGGGAAAGCCGCTCTTTGTGGTGCGTTGACCCTCGCTTGGTGCTCCGCTGACGTGTATCCGCCAGTACCGGAGGTGCCATACCGGCGCAAAGGCCGCACTCTTGCCGCGGGTGGGCCGCGGGTGGGCCGCGGGTCAGCGCGGCGTCACCACGACGTAGGCGGCCGCGAGTTGGTCGGCCGCGGCGACCAGCGCGGTCCGCACCACGGCCGCCTGCCGCGCGCACGCGTCCCGCAGCTCGGCGGGCGTGACGTGCACGAGCGTGATGCCGAGCGCTTCGAGCCGGTCGCGCTGCCGGACGGTCCGCGACCACACCTCGTCGTCCCGGAAGACCGTCTCCGGCTGCCACACCTCCGTGTCCCAGGACCCGCTCCCGCCGTACGGGTCGGCGTAGAGGTCTCCGGTCGCGTCGCCGTCCATTGCCACGCTGTGGCCCATTGCCACGCCGTCATCCGTTGCCGCGCCGTCGTACGCGCCCGGTCCGTACGTTGCCGGGCCGTACGTACCCGGTCCGTCGTACGGGTCGGGGCCGTCGTGGCGCGGGTCGATCGCGAGGGCCACGCCGTGGTCGGGCCAGTACGCGTCCACCGCGCCCAGCGGCGGGCCGCCGGGGAGGCGCAGTTCGACGTTCCAGACCGGGTCGGGCAGCGCGTGGTTGCGCACCATCGCGTAGAGCCGCTGCTCGGCCACGCGACGGTCGGCGCCGTGCAGCGCCCCCACCGCGTCGGCCACGTGCGGGTGGTCCAGCAGCCCGGCCGCGCCCAGTTCGCGCATCACCGCGGCGGCGTCGCAGTACCCGCCGCGCACGGCCTCGGCCAGCAGCCGCCGCACCGACCGGGCGTCGTCCAGGCTCCCCACGGTGTCGGCCAGCGCGCGCGGCACGGGCGCGCAGGGCAGCCCGGCCACTTCCTGGGCCGGGGGGAGGACGCGGGCACGATGCACGGTCACCTCGCCGGCGTCCCGCAGCCGCCGCTGCCGGGGCACCAGCACGTCGATCCCCAGCAGCGCCGACAGCGGCGGCACGCACGCGAAGCCGTGCAGCGCGAGCGCGGCCAGGCCGGTCACCATGGCCTCGCGCCCGCCGCCGGGAGCCGGGCCGGACGGGACGGAGGAGCCAGGAGCACCCGAAGGGCTTGAAGCCGGCGAAGCACCCGCAGGGCCGGAAGCCCCCGCACCGCCCGGCGTGTTGCCGCGCCCGCCGGGCTCGCGGCCCGCGTACAGCAGCGCCGCCCGGAGCCGCTCCCGGTCGCCGGGCGCGCCCGGCCGCAGCAGGTAGACCTGCGGCAGCAGCTGCCGCCAGGGGCCGCCCGGCCGGCAGCGCTCGGCCACGACGGACGCCGGGACGCCGTGCGCGCGCAGCCGGCGCAGCGTCATGACCGGCTCGTCCGCGGGCAGTCTCGGGTCGGGGACGCAATCGGCGGGGTCGGCAGCGCCCTCGCCGTACCCGGCGCGGGAAGAGTGCCCGGCTGCGGTGGGGGAGGAGGGCGCGGCTGAGGGGCGGGGGCCGCGGGAGTCGCGGGGACCATGGGGGAGGCGGGGGTTCACGTTCATGGCGACGTCGTTCCCGTCGCCCGTACGGCCCCTAACCCCTGTTACACGCCCGTCGACAGAACCGGACAACACCGGGCTAAAGTCCAGGTGTTCGGATGCCGACACCCATTTCCCCCGTCCGGGTGACGCGGAACGCGGTGCGGCGGTTCCCCCGCGTCGCCCCACCGGGCAGGACGGCCCGCGCCGCCCCGCCCGGCGGAATGCCCGCACGGGGCGGCCCGTCACGTGCCCGGCCGTCACGTGAGCGGCCCGTCAGCTCGCAGGCCGTCAGGAGCACTGCCCGTCCGGCTGCGGTCCACCGGACCGCAGTCGGCCGGACCGCAGTCCGCCGGACCGCGGCCCGTCAGCTCACAGCGCCGCGCCGGAGCGGGCAGCCTCGGCCGCCCGCGCGTCGCACTCCTGCGCGCGCAGCGCCCGCGCCAGGTCGTCGCGCCCTTCGAGCACCAGGCGGCGCAGGTTGGGCGCGGCGTCCTCGTGGGCCGCGAGCCACGCGTCGGTCGCCTCCAGCGTCTCCCGGCGGTCCTGGAGGCCCGGGAAGAGGCCGCTGACGACCGCCATCGCGATCTCGATCGAGCGGGACGCCCAGATGTCCTCCAGCGCGGCGAAATACCGGTCCGTGAAGGCCGCCAGCAGCTCGCGCTGCCCGGCCTGCACGAAGCCCGCGATGCTGGCCTCCACGAGGGCGTTGGACAGCGCGTCCGACCCCACCACGTCCGCCCACACCCGCTCCTTGACCTCGGCCGAGGGCCGGGCCGCGAGGCAGCGCACCTCGTGCCGGTGCCCGGAGGCCGTGTCGTCCCTGGCCCGCTCTGCCGCGATGTCCGCGTCCGCGGTGCTTCCGGCGACCGCGGCGTCCTGCGCGGTGAGCGCGCCCAGCAGCGTCCAGCGCAGCTCCTGGTCGACCGCCAGGCCGTCGATGCGCGCCGAGCCGTCGAGCAGGCCCCGCAGCAGCTGCAGGTCGGCGGGCGAGGTCGCCATGGACGCGAAGAAGCGCGCCCATGCCAGCTGGTGGCCGCTGCCCGGCTCGGCGAGCCGCAGCTCGTGCACCGCGCCCTGCGCCAGCTCGGTCGCCGCGGAGGCGCGCCGCTCGGGCGTGATGTAGCGGGTGAGCGCGGTGCGGGCCTGGAGGTGCAGCGACTGGAGCACGCCGATGTCGGTCTCGCGGCCCGCGAAGCGCAGCACCAGGCCGAGGTAGTCACCGGCCGGCATCAGGCCGTCCCGCGTCATGCTCCACACCGCCGACCAGGCCAGTGCGCGCGCCAGCGGGTCCGACAGGTCGCCCAGATGCGCGCGCAGGGTGTCCAGCGAATCCGCGTCGAAACGCACCTTGCAGTACGTCAGGTCGTCGTCGTTGACCAGCACCAGGTCGGGCCGGGGCTGCCCGGCGAGGTCGGCGACGACCGTTTGCGGGCCCGCCACGTCGGTCTCGGCGCGCGCGAAGCGCTCCAGCGCTCCGCCCGGCATGCGCCGGTAGAGGCCCACGGCGACGCGGTGCGGGCGCAGCTGGGGACGCGCCGGGTCGTCGGCGCCCTGCAGCACCGCGAGCTCCACGACGCGCCCGTCCGACCCGTAGCTCACCTGCGGGGTCAACGAGTTGACGCCCGCGGTCTCCAGCCAGGCGCGCGACCAGGCGGGCATGTCGCGTCCGGAGGTCTCGCTGAGCACGGACAGCAGGTCGGCCAGTTCGGTGCTGCCGTAGGCGTGCCGCCGGAAGTAGCGCCGGGCCGCCTCGAAGAAGGCGTCCTGCCCGACATAGGCGACGAGCTGCTTGAGGACGGCGGCGCCCTTGGAGTACGTGATGCCGTCGAAGTTGAGCTTGGCGTCCTCCAGGTCGCGGATGTCGGCGACGACCGGGTGCGTGGAGGGCAGCTGGTCGGCGTGGTAGGCCCACCCCTTGCGGCGGTTGGCGAAGGTGATCCAGCCCTCGGTGTACTGCGTCGCCGCGACCTGGGAGAAGGCCGCCATGAAGTCCGCGAAGGACTCCTTGAGCCACAGGTCGTCCCACCAGCGCATGGTCACCAGGTCGCCGAACCACATGTGCGCCATCTCGTGCAGCACCACGCTGGCCCGGTGCTCGTACGACGCACGCGTCACCTTGCCGCGGAAGACGAACTCCTCCCGGAAGGTCACGCACCCCGGGTTCTCCATGGCGCCGATGTTGTACTCCGGCACGAAGGCCTGGTCGTACTTCCCCCACGGATACGGGTAGCCGAAGGTGTCGTGGTAGAAGTCCAGGCCCTGCTTGGTGACGGTGAAGATCTCGTCGGCGTCGAAGTGCTTGGCCAGCGAGCGGCGGCACAGCGCGCTGAGCGGGATGTCCAGCGTCGACCTGTCGTCCAGGGCGCGCGCGTAGTGGTCGTGCTCGACGTGGTAAGGGCCGGCGACGACCGCGGTGATGTACGTCGGGATCGGCAGCGTCGGCCGGAAGCGCGTCGTCGTGCCGCCGCCCTCGGCCGCCGCGGGCGCGTCCTGCGGTTCGGCGTTGGACAGCACCGTCCAGCCCTCGGGCGCGGTCACCTGGAAGGTGAAGGGCGCCTTGAGGTCGGGCTGCTCGAAGTTCGCGAAGACGCGGCGGGCGTCGGCGGGCTCGTACTGCGTGTAGAGGTAGACCTCGCCGTCCTCCGGGTCCTCGAAGCGGTGCAGGCCCTCGCCCGTACGGCTGAAGGAGCAGCGCGCGTCCACCACCAGGGTGTTGCGCTCGGCCAGGCCGTCGAGGGCGATCCGGGAGCCGTCGTACACCTTCGCAGGGTCCAGCTCGCGGCCGTTGAGCCGGACCGACGCGACCTCGGTCGCGACGAGGTCGGCGAAGGACGGCACGCCCGGCCGCGCGCACCGGAAGTCGATCACCGTGGTGGACCGGAAGGTGCGTACGGCGCCGTCCGGCACCGCGCCGACCGCGGACCGCACGTCGAGCGCCACGTCGTAGCGGTCCACCGACAGCACCGCGGCCCGCTCGCGGGCCTCCTCACGGCTCAGGTTCTCGCCGGGCACGGGCGGACTCCTTCGTCTCTGGCCCCGGGTACCCCAGGTACCCCGAGCACATCGGGCAGCTGACCTTCCGCATCCTTCCACGGAGGTCCGACACGGGGGCGCCGACCAGCGCGTACGGCCGCGGGCGCGGCGCGTGGGGCGCGGTTCCGCGGCCGTTCCCCGGACCGCCGGGGAGCGGGGAATGCGCCACCGATCCCGCCGCGTTGTCGGCTGTAGCAGGGGTTTGCCCAGCCGCGCCCGGCCCGTCCCGGACGCCCCCCGACGAGGAGTACGCAGTGACTGCGACCACCGCCGACCCGGCCAAGACGCCCGCCGACTTCTGGTTCGACCCGCTGTGCCCGTGGGCATGGATGACGTCGCGCTGGATGCTCGAGGTCGAGAAAGTCCGCCCCATCGAGGTGCACTGGCACGTGATGAGCCTGGCGGTGCTCAACGAGGACAAGCTCGACACGCTGCCCGAGGAGTACGCCACCTTCCTGCGCGACGCCTGGGGCCCGGTCCGCGTCGTCGTCGCGGCCCAGCAGCAGCACGGCGACGACGTCGTCGGCCCGCTCTACACCGCGCTCGGCACCCGCTTCCACAACCGCGCGCTGCCCAGGACCCGCGAGACGATCGTCGAGGCCCTGGAGGAGGTCGGCCTGCCCGCGGAACTGGCCGACTACGCCGACCGCGACGCGTACGACACCGAGCTGCGCGCCTCGCACAAGGAGGGCATCGACAAGGTCGGCCAGGAGGTCGGCACCCCGGTCATCGCCGTGCCCGGCTCCGACGGCGAGCAGATCGCCTTCTTCGGGCCCGTCGTCACCCCCGCCCCCAAGGGTGAGGAGGCCGCCAAGCTGTGGGACGGCACGCTCATGGTCGCCTCCATCCCCGGCTTCTACGAGATCAAGCGCACCCGCACCGCCGGGCCGAGTTTCGAGTAGGGCGGTCGGCACACCATGGCGCACCTGGGCCTGGTGGCCGTCGTCGTCCACGACTACGACGAGGCCATCGCCTACTACACCCGCGCGCTCGGCTTCGAGCTGCGCGAGGACACCCCGCGCGCGGACGGCTCGCGCTGGGTCGTCGTCGTCCCGCCCGGCGCCCGCGAGACGGGCCTGCTGCTGGCCCGCGCGTCCACCCCGGAGCAGTCCGCCCGGGTCGGTGACCAGACCGGTGGGCGCGTCGGGCTCTTCCTGACCACCGACGACTTCGACGGCGCCTACAAGCGCATGGTCGCCGAGGGCGTCGTGTTCGAGGAGGAGCCGCGCTACGAGCCGTACGGGGCGGTCGTGGTCTTCCACGACCTCTACGGCAACAGGTGGGATCTCCTCCAGCCTGCATAACGTCCCCGCGTAACTTGGTGGAAACCCACAGCTGACACGGTCCGGGGTGGGCTCGTACGGGCCCGCCCCGCCCGCGGCCTCCGGCGTGACGCAGCTCACGCCACCTGCGTAAACCTCCCACCCTGCCGGAGCCGGACTCTCCAAGTGGAAGATCGCGCCTTTGTCGGAAGCAGACGATGATCGGCGCCGGAGTGCTGGGCTAGCGTCGGAGCGCCGCCCTCCGCGGCGACCCCAGCCGCCTCACCCCGCGGGAGAACTCCATGAGCGCCGCCACCCTTGCCACCGGCCGGGCGGGCACCGTCCTCGCCGACCTGCTGCCCGCCTCCTCCGCGACCCGGGCGCGGCTGCGCGACGCCGCGCTCGTCGCGGGCGGCGCCGCCCTCACCGGGCTCGCCGCGCAGCTCTCCGTGCCCGTCCCCGGCTCGCCGGTGCCCGTCACGGGCCAGACCTTCGCCGCGCTCCTGGTCGGCACCACGCTGGGCGCCCGGCGCGGCTTCGCCTCCCTCGGCCTCTACGCCGCCGCGGGCGTCGCGGGCCTGCCCTGGTTCGCGGGCGGCGCGTCCGGCTGGTCCATGGCGAGCTTCGGCTACATCCTCGGCATGCTGCTCGCCTCCGGCGTGGTCGGCTTCCTCGCACGCCGCGGCGGCGACCGCACGGTGCTGCGCACCGCGGGCGTCATGGCCGTCGGCTCGGCGGTCATCTACGCGGTGGGCGTCCCGTACCTGGCGCTCTCCGCCCACCTCTCGGCCCACCAGGCCGTCACGATGGGCCTGCGCCCCTACCTCCTGGGCGACGCGCTCAAGGCCGCCTTCGCCATGACCGCCCTCCCGCTGACCTGGCGCCTGGTGCGCCGCTGAGCCGCGCCCCTGAAAAGCGCCCGCCGCCGGAGATGAAAGACTGGGCTCATGCGTGTGTACCTCGGCTCCGATCATGCCGGTTTCGAACTGAAGAACCACCTCGTCGAATGGCTCACGGCCAACGGGCACGAGCCCGTGGACTGCGGGCCGCACGTCTATGACGCGCTCGACGACTACCCGCCCTTCTGCCTGCGGGCGGCCGAGCGGACGGCCGCCGACGCCGACAGCCTCGGCATCGTCATCGGCGGGTCGGGCAACGGCGAGCAGATCGCCGCGAACAAGGTGCGCGGCGTGCGCTCCGCCCTCGCGTGGAGCGAGCAGACCGCGGCCCTGGCCCGCGAGCACAACGACGCCAACGTGCTGAGCATCGGCGGCCGGATGCACACGCAGGAGGAGGCCGTGAAGTTCGTCGAACTCTTCCTCACGACGCCGTACTCGCACGAGGAGCGGCACCAGCGCCGTATCGACATGCTCTCGGAGTACGAGGCCACGGGCGAGCTGCCGCCGATCCCGGCGCACCACCCGCAGCAGGACTGACCGGCCGCGATGCCGGAAGGGCACACCATTCACCGGCTGGCCGCGGACCACACCGAGCGGTTCGGCGGCCGGCCGGTGCGGGCCGCCAGCCCGCAGGGCAAGTTCTCGGACGGCGCCGCGCTGCTGGACGGCCGTGTCATGGAAGCCGCCGAGGCGCACGGCAAGCACCTCTTCCTGGGATTCGGCGGCGTCGGCTGGGTGCATGTGCACCTCGGCCTGATCGGCACCTTCCGCTTCGGGGAGGGCGCGCCGCCACTGCCCGCGGACACGGTTCGCCTGCGTATTGCCACGGCTCGGCAATACGCCGATCTGCGCGGCCCCGCCGCCTGCGCGCTGATCACCGAGCCGGAGAAGCGGGCGATACACGACCGGCTCGGACCCGACCCGCTGCGGCCGGGCGACGACCCGGACAAGGTGTACGCCCGGATCGCGCGCTCCCGGATCAGCGTCGCCGCGCTGCTGCTGGACCAGAAGGTCGTCGCGGGAGTGGGCAACGTCTACCGCGCCGAGGTGCTCTTCCGGCACGGCGTCGACCCGTTCCTGGCCGGGCGGGACCTGCCGCGGCCGGTGTGGGACGCGATGTGGGCCGACCTGGTGGCGCTCATGCGCGAGGGCGTGCGCAACAACCGCATCGACACCGTGCGCCCCGAGCACGAGCCGGAGGCGATGGGCCGCCCGCCGCGGGTCGACGACCACGGTGGCGAGGTCTACGTCTACCGCCGCACCGGGCAGCCGTGCCTGGTGTGCGGCACCGAGGTCCGCACCCAGGCACTGGCGGCCCGCAACCTGTTCTGGTGCCCGCGCTGCCAGTCGGCCCGACCGCTCAGAAGCCGTACGGCGCCCACGGCTGCACGTCGGACTGGAAGGCCGTCGAAGCGGGCCCCAGGGCCCCCGGCCGCAGCTCGGTGACCAGCCCGGCGGCGGCGAGGGTGCGCAGGGTGTGGCCGCCCAGGTAGGCGGTGGCCAGCTCGCGGGCGGCGAGGGAGAGGTCGGCGGGGTCGGCCGTACGCTCGCACACCGCGCCCGAGGCGTCCGCGGACAGCCGCCAACGCCCCGAATTCCACGGGCAGAAGGCGTCCTCGACCGCCAGCACCACGTCCACCGGCGCGCTGTACGCGCGTGCGGCGAGCGCGGCGGGAAGGTCGACCACCCGCAGGTACAGCCCGTCGCGCCAGCCCAGACGGCAGCGGCGGATGTCGGAGACGAGCTGGTGCACCGGGTCGTCGGCGGGCCGGTTGTGGAAGACCAGCCGCGCGACCAGGTCCATGCCGGTCAGGTAGTGCCACAGCGCCGCGTACGCCGCCGGGTCGAGCGCCTCGGCGTCCCGCAGCTTGACGGTGGCGTCCGGGATGCCCTCGGGAGTCGCACGGCTCGTCGTCCAGTAGCGGGCGTAGCCGCGCACCTCGCCGTCGTCGGTCTCGGCGAGCACGCACAGCATCGGCCCGAAGTCCCCGCGTGCGCCCTCCGGGTCCAGCAGTGGGTGGCGCTCCCAGCCGGGGCGGCGGGCGAGCATGCCGGGCCGGCGCGGCACCACCTGCGCGTAGACCGCCTCGCAGGCCGCCGAGCCCTCCGCCGGGTCGACCAGCCGCATCCGCAGCCGCTCCGCGCCCGGCGGCAGCGCCACCGTCAGCTGCCGCACGTCGAAACTGCCGCGCACCTGGCGCGCCGCGGCCCCGTAGCCGAACCGGCCGTAGATCTGCGGCTCCGAGGCGGTGAGGACGGCGACCGGCGTGCCGCTCTCGTGGAAGGTGTCCAGCTGGCGGCGCATCATCGCGGTCAGCAGGCCGCGCCTGCGGTGCGTCGGCAGCACGCTCACCGCGGTCACGCCCGCGGCCTCCAGCAGGGTGCCGCCCGGCACCGTCATGCGGAAGTCGAAGGCGCCCGCGGTCCCGACGACCTCCTTGCCGTCCCACGCCGTCACCGTCCGCCCGACGGGCAGCAGCTCCCGCCACAGCTGCGCCTCGGCGGGGTCCTCGCCGGGACCGCCGAAGGACCGCAGAAGACACCGTTCGTACGCTTCCCACTCGCCCTCGGCGAGCGCCCGCAACTCGATCGTCATGGACCGTGCCTACCAGGGCGGCGGGTAGCGGGCGAACGTATTTTCCGGCGCGAAAGGGGCGGCCTGGCGGCTCGCCCGGACGGCTCACAGGTTATCGGCGCTGCACAGCCGGGCCGCCGCTCGGTAGGGTCGCCGGGACATGGCAAAAGAGGCGGTGGGCGAGGGAGTCGGGATCCGGTGGCGCAGGCGGCTGCACCGGGCCCGGCTCGGTGTGCGCAAGGCGGCC
Source organism: Streptomyces sp. NRRL F-5123 (assembly GCF_000721495.1). Classification (GTDB taxonomy): domain Bacteria; phylum Actinomycetota; class Actinomycetes; order Streptomycetales; family Streptomycetaceae; genus Actinacidiphila. The sequence continues at coordinate 96,203 of NZ_JOHY01000007.1, read as the reverse complement.
GTCGACTACTTCCGCGGCGGCGTCTCCGACTGGGCGGGCCTGGCCGTGCTCGTCGCGGCGGTCCCGCTGCTGGCGTACGTCTCGGTCGTCACGCCCGCCTGGTGCCCGCCCAGTGCCCTGGTGCTGCCGATCCTGGCCGGCGGGCTGCTGCTGCGCCCCGCGAGCCTGCTGCTGCTCTACGCGGCCTCGGCGGTGGCGCTGATCGCCGAGTCCGCGACGCTCGGCCCCTACCGGGAGGGCCCGGCCCGGGTCACGCCGGGGACGGTGCTGGAGGTCACCGCGGTCGCGCTGACGGGCCTGGTCATCGCGCAGTTCCGGTCCCGTGTCGGGGTGCCGTGGCGGGGCGGGCACACCATGCTGTTCGACCTCCGGGAACGTATCCGGGTGCAGAGCCGGCTGCCGCGGCTGCCCGGCGGCTGGCACGCCGAGATGTCGCTGCGCCCGGCCGGCGGGCAGTCCTTCTCCGGCGACTTCGTCGTGGCCACCCGCAGCTCCGGCGGGCGGGTGCTGGAGGCGGTGCTCACCGACGTGTCGGGCAAGGGCATGGACGCCGCCTCGCGCTCGCTGCTGCTGTCCGGCGCGTTCGGCGGTCTGCTCGGCTCGCTGCCGCCGCATTCCTTCTTGCCCGCCGCCAACGGCTATTTGCTGCGGCAGAACTGGGAGGAGGGCTTCGCGACCTCCGTGCACCTGGTGCTCGACCTGGAGAGCGGCGACTACGAGCTGCTGTCCGCGGGCCATCCGCCGGGCGTCCAACTGCACGCGGGCAGCGGCGTGTGGGAGCAGATAACCGCCGAGGGGCCGCTGCTCGGCGTCTACGACGGGGCCGAATTCCACGGCGTGAAGGGCACGTTGCGCTCCGGCGACGTGCTGATGCTCTTCACCGACGGCCTCGTGGAGACCGCCGAGCGCGAGATCAGCGAGGGCGTGGACCGGCTGATCGGCGAGGCGGACCGCTTCATAGCGACCGGCTTCCGCGGCGCCGCCTGGCGGCTCATCGAGGCCGTGGCCAAGGACGTCAACGACGACCGGGCGCTGCTCATCGTCAGCCGCGCCCACCGTGCTTCCTGACGCCTCGGCACCTACCCCCGGCTCGACACGCCGAATCCTCGTCCAGCACACCTGATCGCAACCATCTGCCCTGCCGCAGAAGGGCGTTGGTTGTCGGTCGGAGATGGCACCATGGACTACGGGCGAGGCGGGGGGTGCAGCGTGCTTCCCCGGGCCGGCTCGGAACCCGAAAGAGGAAGTGATCCGCTGTGGTTATCTCCCTGTCCGCGGCACTGCTGCTGGCGATCGTGCTCTTCGTCATGATCCGGTCCAAGGCGATCAAGGTGTGGCCCGCGGTCGTCGCCGCCCTCTTCGGCTTCTTCCTGGCGTCCACGAACATGGCGCCGGACATCAACCGGTTCCTGAACTCAGTGGCCGACACCATCAACCAGATAAAGATCTGACGCCGCCCGCTGCGGTGCCGCCGCCGGGGCCAGGAGGGCGCGCAGCAGCGTCCCGGCGTCCGCGTCGTCCGGCCCGCGGTCCGGACCGCCGGCCGCCAGCAGGGCGGCCAGTACCGCGATACGGGCCTGGCCCGGCTTGAGCGCGCCGGTCAGCAGCGCGCCGGCCGCCGCCAGGTCGACGGCGCCGCCGCCGGTGTAGAGCGGGGCCACCGCGCCCGCGGCGACCCGGGTGCTGACGGCGACGTGCACCCCGGCGCCGACCGCGCGGCGCACGGCGTCGGCGACCTCCGGGTTGGCGTTGCCCGCGCCCGTACCGACCAGCACGATGCCGCGGGCGCCGGCCGCGACGGCCGCGTCGAAGAGGACCGCGTCGCCGTCGCTGTGGTGCATCACGATGTCGACCCGCGGGATGCTGCCCGTGCGCGCGGGCAGCGGCAGCGGCTCGTGCCGCGGCACCCGGCGCGACCAGCGCACCCGGCCGAAGTCGACCCGGCCCAGCGGCTGCCCGTCCGGGGCGCCGAAGGCGCGGGCGTCCACCGTGTGCTGCTTGACCGTGCCGCGGGCGGCGAAGACCTGGCCGGCGAAGACGATCACCGCGCCGATGTCCCGCCCGGAGCCGGCGGTCAGCAGCGCGTCGTAGAGATTGCCCGCCGCGTCGCCCTCGGGGGAGTCCAGCGGCTGCTGCGCGCCGGTGAAGACCACCGGGCGCGGGTCGTGGTGGAAGAGGTCGACGAAGAAGGCGGACTCCTCCAGGGTGTCCGTGCCGTGGGTGACGACCACGCCGTCCACCTCGGGGTCGGCGAGAGCCTCGTGCACCGCGTACAGCAGCCGCAGCTGGTGGTCGGTGGTCAGCCGCGAGCTGTTGACGGTGAAGAGGTCCACCACCCGCACCTGGACGCCCTCGGGCACCGCGCCGGCCTCCAGGACCTCCCGCCCGGCGGCCTCTGCCGCGTATCCGTCGCCCTGCCACCGGCTGGCGATGGTGCCCCCGGTGCTGATCACCACGACGTGTCGCACGATGCCTCCGCCTCCATTGCTGCCGCTGCGCCGGACCGCTGCCGCGGGGGCCGCCGACGCCCGTGGGAGCAGGGCTCGGCACCGTACACGGTCTCCACTGCAATGATATGCGCGTAGACCCAGCATATGATTGCGAATACCGGCCGGTACTTTGTTAAATCTGGGTTGATAATGCTGCGATGGACGCCATCGACAGACACATCTTGCGCGAACTCCAGGCCGACGGCCGGCTGACCAACCAGGAGCTGGCCCAGCGGGTCGGCCTCACGCCTTCCCCGTGCCTGCGCCGGGTACGCCAGCTGGAGGACGACGGGGTGATCCAGACCTACCGCGCGGTCGTGGACCCGGCCGCCGTCGGCCGCGGCTTCGAGGTCTTCGCCTCCGTCGAGGTCCACCGCGACCGCGCCTCGGTCGCCGCCTTCGAGACCGAGGTCCAGTCCACCACCGACGTCGTCGAGGCCTACCGCCTCTACGGAGCCCCCGGCTGCCTGCTCCGTATCGCGGTGGCCGACTCCGACGCCTACGAGCGCTTCTGGACCGAGAAGCTCATCGGCATGCCGGGCGTCAGCGACGTCAACTCCCAGATGATCATGCGCCGCATCAAGTCCCCCCAGGGCGTCCCCGTCGACTGACCCGCCCGGCACCCCGCGCCCGTCGCCCCGCCCCGTGCCTGTCCCCGCCCTGTGCCTGTCCCGGTACGACAACGGCCCGGCCCGCGGATTCCCTCCGCGGACCGGGCCGTCTCGTCACAGAGCGGGCGACGGGAATCGAACCCGCGTAGCTAGTTTGGAAGACTAGGGCTCTACCATTGAGCTACGCCCGCAGCGCCTTGATTCTGGCACATCGTGCGGTTGGCGGTCGAACCGGTTGGCCCGCGGGTGAATACCGGCTGCCCACGGTCTAAGGGGCATGTACTCTACGTGTCGCACCAGCGGGGTGTGGCGCAGCTTGGTAGCGCGTCCGCTTTGGGAGCGGAAGGCCGTCGGTTCGAATCCGGCCACCCCGACCAGCGCCTACGCGTCCCGCGGGAGCGGTCGGCGGACCGCCGGGCGACCCCGCCCGGGCGGGTTTGTGGTACGGGTAGGATGGGCCGCCGGCGACCGGGTACGCGGCATGGCCGAGTACCGAGTACCGGACGCGCGAGCCGCGCCGAAGGGCCGAAGGTCCGCCCCCATCAACGTAAAGCCCCCAAGGAGACCCAACCGTGAAGAGCGCCGTCGAGACTCTGAACCCGACCCGGGTTCGACTCACTGTCGAGGTGCCCTTCGAGGAGCTCAAGCCCAGCCTCGACGCGGCGTACAAGAAGATCAACAACCAGGTCACGGTGCCGGGCTTCCGCAAGGGCAAGATCCCTGCCCGCGTCATCGACCAGCGCTTCGGTCGCGGCGCGGTCCTCGAAGAGGCCATCAACGACGCGCTGCCGAAGTTCTACACGCAGGCGGTCACCGAGGGCGAGATCAACGTGCTCGGCCAGCCCGACGTCGACATCACCGAGTTCGACGACGGCAACGAGCTGAAGTTCACCGCCGAGGTGGACATCCGCCCGACCATCGAGATCCCGGACTACTCCGGCATCGAGGTCACCGTCGACGCCGTCGAGGTCACCGACGAGGACGTCGAGAAGTCCCTGGAGCAGCTGCGGGACCGCTTCGCCACCACCTCCACCGTGGACCGCGCCGCCGCCGAGGGCGACGTCGTGGTCGTCGACCTGGAGGCGTCCGTGGACGGCGAGGTCCTCGGCGACGGCATCGCCAAGGGTGTCAGCTACACGATCGGCTCCGGCCAGCTCCTCGACGGCATCGACGACGCCGTGACCGGCCTGTCCGCCGGTGGCTCGGCCACCTTCACCTCCGAGCTCAAGGGCGGCTCGGCCGCCGGCAAGGCCGCTGAGGTCAAGGTCGAGGTCTCCGACGTCCAGCAGCGCGAACTGCCCGAGTTGGACGACGAGTTCGCCCAGCTGGCGAGCGAGTTCGACACGCTGGAGGAGCTGCGTGCGGACAGCCGCAAGCGCCTGGAGTCGATGAAGCAGTACGACCAGGCCACGGCCGCGCAGGAGAAGGTCCTGGACGCGCTCATCGAGCTGACCGAGGTCGCGATCCCGGAGAAGCTGCTCAAGGACGAGATCGAGACCCGGACCCACAACCTGGAGCACCACCAGTTCCCGCAGATGGGTCTGACCTGGGAGTCCTTCCTGGAGCGCGAGGGCAAGACGCGCGAGGAGTACGACGCCCAGATCGAGGAGCAGGCGGTCAAGGGCATCAAGACCCAGTTCATCCTCGACGAGCTGGTCGGCAAGGAGAAGCTGTCGGTCAACCAGGAGGAGCTCACCGAGCACCTCGTGCGCCGCGCCGCGTCCTCCGGCATGAGCCCCGACCAGTTCGCGCAGGCGGTCGTCGAGGGCAACCAGGTCCAGCTCCTGGTGGGCGAGGTCGCCCGCGGCAAGGCGCTCGCGGTCGTCGTCGAGGCGGCGAAGGTCGTCGACTCCAACGGTGAGGTCGTCGACCTGGCCGACGAGGAGGACGACGCGGACGACGCCGACGCGTCCGGGGGCGACGAGGCCGCCGCCGAGGCTGACGAAGCCTGACCTGCGGGTCGAGCGTTTTTCAGGGGCGCGGGGAACCGCGCGACCAGCCCCCACCGGGGCGCGGGTCGTCACCGACCCTGGGGTGGTCCGGTTTCGTACCGGACCACCGGCCGGTGGGTGGCTGAGCGCGCGGTTCCCCGCGCCCCTCAAACGTGCGCCCGGCGCGGACGGGACGCCCTCACCCGGCGCGGAGCGCCATGCGCTCAGAGCGAACAGGTGGCCGTACAGGATTTACGGCCACCACCCGCGCGTTAGGGTCCGTAAGGAGAAGGGCGCAGTCCCCTTGCGGGGAAGGCGTCCGACTCAGACGAAGACCCCGTGACGGCCCGTCTACCGTCCGACAACGAGCAGGTGGATACGTGACGACTCAGATGCCTTCCGCCGCCGGCGAGCCGAACCCCGGTGGCCTCGGCGACCAGGTCTACAACCGACTGCTCGGCGAGCGCATCATCTTCCTCGGCCAAGCGGTCGACGACGACATCGCCAACAAGATCACGGCGCAGCTGCTGCTCCTGGCCGCCGAGCCGGACAAGGACATCTTCCTCTACATCAACAGCCCCGGCGGTTCGGTGACCGCCGGTATGGCGATCTACGACACGATGCAGTTCATCCAGAACGACGTCGTGACCATCGCGATGGGCATGGCGGCCTCGATGGGCCAGTTCCTGCTCACCGCGGGCACCCCGGGCAAGCGTTTCGCGCTGCCGAACACCCGCATCCTGATGCACCAGCCGTCCGCCGGCCTCGGCGGTTCCGCCACCGACATCAAGATCCAGGCCGAGCAGCTGCTGCACACCAAGCGCCGCATGGCGGAGCTGATCGCCCAGCACTCCGGCCAGAGCTTCGAGCAGATCACCAAGGACTCCGACCGCGACCGCTGGTTCTCCGCCGAGGAGGCCAAGGAGTACGGCCTGCTGGACGGCGTCATGCTCTCCGCCGCCCACGTGCCCGGCGGTGGCGGCACCGGCGCCAGCTCCGGCTCCTGAGCCGGGCCGCGGCAGCCCAGACGATCACTCGAAGCTCGACATCACCAGGACGGTGGACGTGAACACTCAGAATTTCCCCGGCAGCGGCCTGTACGAGCGCACCCGGGCCGAGCGGCCCGGCGTGTTCGGCGCGGAGGCCCGCTACCTCGTTCCGCAGTTCGAGGAGCGCACCTCCCAGGGCTACAAGCGCTACGACCCGTACTCGAAGCTCTTCGAGGAGCGGGTGATCTTCCTGGGCGTGCAGATCGACGACACCTCGGCGAACGACGTGATGTCGCAGCTGCTGTGCCTGGAGTCGATGGACCCGGACCGCGACATCTCGGTCTACATCAACAGCCCCGGCGGCTCCTTCACGGCGCTCACTGCGATCTACGACACGATGCAGTTCGTGAAGCCGGACATCCAGACGGTCTGCATGGGCCAGGCGGCCTCCGCCGCCGCGGTGCTGCTGGCCGCCGGCACCCCCGGCAAGCGCATGGCGCTGCCGAACGCCCGGGTGCTCATCCACCAGCCGTACACCGAGACCGGCCGCGGCCAGGTCTCGGACCTGGAGATCGCGGCCAACGAGATCATCCGGATGCGGCAGCAGCTGGAGGAGATGCTGGCCAAGCACTCCACCACCCCGATCGAGCAGATCAGGGACGACATCGAGCGGGACAAGATCCTGACCGCCGAGGAGGCCCTGTCCTACGGCCTCGTCGACCAGATCGTCTCGACCCGCAAGACCTCCGTGAGCGTCTGAGACAGCCCCGGGACCGTCCGGGAACCGTCCGAGAACGTCCGAGAACGTCTGAGAACGGCTGATCCACCCGAGCGGCGGTTCCGGCCGCGCCCCCTCGCCCCCCTGGACCCGGATGAGCGAGTACGTCCAAGGGGGGCCCACACGGGGGGCGCGGCAAGGTACCGTCGATGAGAGAAGCACCCAGGCTCCGTTGAAGGCCGGCGGAACCCAGGCGAAGGGGAAAGACCTCGTGGCACGCATCGGTGACGGCGGAGACCTGCTGAAGTGCTCGTTCTGCGGAAAGAGCCAGAAGCAGGTGAAGAAGCTCATCGCAGGCCCCGGTGTGTACATCTGCGACGAGTGCATCGATCTCTGCAACGAGATCATCGAGGAGGAACTCGCGGAGTCCTCCGAGGTCCGCTGGGAGGATCTGCCCAAGCCGCGGGAGATCTACGAGTTCCTGGAGAGCTACGTGGTCGGGCAGACGCCCGCCAAGAAGGCGCTCTCCGTGGCGGTCTACAACCACTACAAGCGCGTCCAGGCCGGGGAGAACGGCCGCCCGGGCCACGAGGACGCGATCGAGCTGGCGAAGTCCAACATCCTGCTGCTCGGCCCCACCGGCTCGGGCAAGACGCTGCTGGCGCAGACGCTGGCCCGGATGCTGAACGTGCCGTTCGCCATCGCCGACGCGACCGCGCTCACCGAGGCCGGCTACGTGGGCGAGGACGTCGAGAACATCCTGCTCAAGCTGATCCAGGCGGCGGACTACGACGTCAAGAAGGCCGAGACCGGGATCATCTACATCGACGAGATCGACAAGGTGGCCCGCAAGAGCGAGAACCCCTCGATCACCCGTGACGTGTCGGGCGAGGGCGTGCAGCAGGCGCTGCTGAAGATCCTGGAGGGCACGACCGCGAGCGTCCCGCCGCAGGGCGGCCGCAAGCACCCGCACCAGGAGTTCATCCAGATCGACACGACGAACGTGCTGTTCATCGTGGGCGGCGCCTTCGCCGGCCTGGAGAAGATCATCGAGTCGCGGGCCGGTGCCAAGGGCATCGGTTTCGGCGCGACCATCCGCTCCAAGCGCGAGCTGCAGGCCGCCGACCTCTTCCAGGAGATCATGCCGGAGGACCTGGTGAAGTTCGGGATGATCCCGGAGTTCATCGGCCGCCTGCCGGTCATCACCAGCGTGCACAACCTGGACCGCGAGGCGCTGCTGCAGATCCTCGTCGAGCCGCGCAACGCGCTCGTCAAGCAGTACCAGAAGCTGTTCGAACTCGACGGCGTGGAGCTGGAGTTCGAGCGCGGCGCGCTGGAGGCCATCGCCGACCAGGCGATCCTGCGGCAGACCGGCGCGCGGGGTCTGCGGGCGATCATGGAGGAGGTGCTGATGTCGGTGATGTACGAGGTGCCGTCCCGCAAGGACGTCGCCCGTGTGGTGGTCACCGCCGAGGTCGTGCACTCCAACGTCAACCCGACGCTGGTGCCGCGCGAGCCGCGCATCATCGGCAAGGGCGAGCAGAAGAGCGCGTAGCGCTGCCGCCGGCCGTACGACGCGCGAGGGGCGCCCGGTTCCGTACCGGGCGCCCCTCGCCGCGTGAAACGGCGCCGGTCAGCCGATCGGCACCCGGACGTCCTTGCGGACCTGGGCGGTCAGGTCGGCCGTGCTGTTGACGTCCGAGGAGCCGCCGCCGGTGGCCATCGCGGCCAGGTCGAAGGGCAGGACGTAGCCGACCGTGCTGTAGTCGGCCCACAGGCAGATCGTCACGTTGAACGTCTGGCCGGAGTCGCCGTCCGTGGTCTTGGCCTTCTGGCACTTCATGACCGCGTCCTCGGCGCCCGCCGGGTGCACGGTCTGGGCGTCGCCGTCCAGCTCGGTCTTGGTGCCGTCGTCCTTGCTGCCGTCCGTGGCCTGCTTGCGCAGCTCGGTGAACATGCCGTCGACGACCGCCTGCGGGTCCTTCACGTCGCCGTAGACGCCGCTGAACTCGATCAGCTTCCCGGTGAGTTGGGACGAGCCCTTCATGTAACCCGCGGTCACCCGGGTCGGGTTGCTGACCCCGAGGGTCTTCATCTTCGCGACGTCGCTGTCGTCGAAGCCGTCGCTCTCGGCCGGGGTGTCCTCGGACTTCTTGTAGTCCGTGGCGACGACGTCCGGCGTGGTCAGCTTGTACTTCTTGCCGTCGTTCTTCAGGCCGCTGCTGCCGCCGCCGTCGGAGCCGTGCATCGCGAAGACGACGCCCCCGATGACCGCCGCGACGACCACGACGGCACCGACGATGAGGCCGGTCTTCTTGCCGCTGCCGCCGTTCTGCGGCGCGCCCTGCGGCTGCCCGTAGCCGTACCCCTGCTGGGGCACCTGGCCGTAGGGCGGCTGGCCGCCCTGCTGCGGGTAGCCGTAGCCCTGCTGGGCGGGCGGCTGCTGCCCGTACCCCGGCTGGGCGGGAGGCTGCTGGCCGTAGCCCTGCGGGGGCGGCGGGGGCTGCTGGCCGTAGCCGGGCTGCTGCGGTGCGGGCTGCGGGTAGCCGTACCCGGGCTGAGCGGGCGGCTGCTGGCCGTACCCGGGCTGCTGGCCGTACGGGTTCGGCGGCTGCTGCCCGTACGGGTTGGGCGGCGGCTGGTTGCTGCTCATGGATCGTCCCCTCCGTCAAACGAATCCCCCCATCCTCGCGGACGCCGCGCACGCGGGCGCCGGAGGGGGGCAACTGATTCGTAACAGCCCGGCCCGCCCCCGTAGAATCGGCGGGTGACCGACAACACTCAGCGCCCCGCCAGCGGGCCGAACAGCACCCCCGATCTGCCGACGACGTACGCGCCGGCCGAGGTAGAGGGGCCGCTGTACGAGCGCTGGGTAGAACGCGGCTACTTCGAGGCGGACGCCAAGAGCGACAAGCCCGCGTACACCATCGTCATCCCGCCGCCGAACGTCACCGGCAGCCTGCACCTGGGCCATGCCTTCCAGCACACGCTGATGGACGCCCTCACGCGCCGCAAGCGCATGCAGGGCTACGAGGCGCTGTGGCTGCCCGGCATGGACCACGCCGGAATCGCCACCCAGAACAAGGTGGAGCAGCAGCTCGCGGAGGAGGGCAAGTCGCGGCACGACATCGGCCGCGAGGCCTTCGTCGAGCGCGTGTGGCGCTGGAAGGAGGAGTACGGCGGGCGCATCCTCGGCCAGATGCGGCGGCTCGGTGACGGCGTCGACTGGTCCAAGGAACGCTTCACGATGGACGAGGGCCTCTCGCGCGCCGTCCAGACGATCTTCAAGCGGCTCTACGACGACGAGCTGATCTACCGCGCCGAGCGCATCATCAACTGGTGCCCGCGCTGTCTGACAGCCATCTCCGACATCGAGGTGGAGTACCAGGACGACGACGGCGAGCTGGTGTCGATCCGCTACGGCGAGGGCGAGGACAGCGTCGTCGTGGCCACCACCCGGGTCGAGACGATGCTCGGCGACACCGCCGTCGCCGTCCACCCGGACGACGAGCGCTACCGGCACCTCGTCGGCAGGCGCATCAAGCTGCCGCTGACCGACCGCACCATCCCGGTCGTCGCCGACACCCACGTCGACCCGGAGTTCGGCACGGGCGCGGTCAAGGTGACGCCCGCCCACGACCCGAACGACTTCGCCATCGGCCGCCGGCACGGCCTGGAGTCGCTGACGATCATGGACGAGCGGGCGGTCATCACCGCGCCCGGCCCGTTCGAGGGCCTGGACCGCTTCGAGGCGCGGTCGGCCATCGTCGGGGCGCTGCGCGAGCAGGGCCGGATCGTCGCCGAGAAGCGCCCGTACGTCCACTCGGTCGGCCACTGCTCGCGCTGCCGGACCACGATCGAGCCGCGGCTGTCGCTCCAGTGGTGGGTCAAGGTCGGCCCGCTGGCGCAGGCCGCGGGCGACGCGGTGCGCGACGGCCGGGTCGCCATCCACCCGCGGGAGATGGAGAAGCGCTACTTCGACTGGGTCGACAACATGCACGACTGGTGCATCTCGCGCCAGTTGTGGTGGGGCCACCGCATCCCGGTCTGGTACGGCCCGAACGGCGAGACGGTGTGCGTCGGCCCCGACGAGCAGGCGCCGACCGGCGAGGGCTGGACGCAGGACTCCGACGTCCTGGACACCTGGTTCTCCTCCGGCCTGTGGCCCTTCTCGACCCTCGGCTGGCCCGAACGGACGCCGGAACTGGCGAAGTTCTACCCGACCGACGTGCTGCTGACCGGGCACGACATCATCTTCTTCTGGGTCGCCCGGATGATGATGTTCGGCCTGTACGCGATGGACGGCGTCGCGCCCTTCCACACCATCGCGCTCACCGGTCTGGTGCGTGACGAGCACGGCAAGAAGATGTCCAAGTCCAACCCCAACTCGGTGGACCCGCTGGACTGGATGGACGCCTACGGCTCGGACGCCGTCCGCTTCACCCTGGCCACCGGCGCCAACCCGGGCGCGGACGTGCCGATCGGCGAGGACTGGGTCAAGGCGTCCCGCAACTTCGCCAACAAGATCTGGAACGCCACCCGCTTCGCGCTCATGAACGGCGCCACCACCGAGGGCCCGCTGCCCGCCCCCGAGGAGATGTCGGCGGCCGACCGCTGGATCCTCTCCCGGCTCGGCCGGGTCGTCGCCGAGGTCGACGGCTACTACGACGACTACCAGTTCGCCAAGCTGTCCGACGCGCTCTACCACTTCGCGTGGGACGAGGTCTTCGACTGGTACGTCGAGCTGTCCAAGACCACGTTCCTCGGCGGCGGCGAGGGCGCCCGGGTCTCCGGGCGGGTGCTCGGCGAGGTCCTGGACACGCTGCTGCGGCTGCTGCACCCGATCGTGCCCTTCGTCACCGACACCCTGTGGACGACGCTCACCGGCGGCGAGTCGCTCGTGATCGCCGACTGGCCGGCCGACAGCGGCTTCCGCGACGCGGCGGCCGAGGCGGAGATCGCCGCGGTGCAGCGGATCGTCACGGAGGTCCGCCGCTTCCGCAGCGACCAGGGCGTCCAGCCGGGCCAGCGGGTGCCCGCGCGGCTCACCCTGGACGGCACGGTGCTCGGCCCGCACGAAGGGGCCATCCGTCAGATGCTGCGGCTCCAGCCGGCCGAGGAGGGCTTCCACGCCACCGCCTCGCTGCCGGTCGGCGGCGCCGCCGTCGAGCTGGACCTGTCCGGCACGATCGACGTGGCCGCCGAGCGCAAGCGGCTCACGAAGGACCTGGCGGCGGCCGAGAAGGAGAAGTCCGACGCGGAGCGCAAGCTCGGCAACGAGGGCTTCCTCGCCAAGGCCCCGGAGAAGGTCGTGACCGGCATCCGGGCCCGGCTCGCGACCGCGGAGTCCGACATCGAGCGGATCACCGCCCAGCTCGCCGCCCTCCCGCAGGGCTGACGGACAGGGCTGACCAGAGCTGCCGGGCAGCTGACGCGGAGCCGGCGGGCAGCTGACGGACAAGCTGTACGGAAGGGGGCGGCCCTGGCCATGAGGCCGGGGCCGCCTTCCGTAGACTGGACGGTGTGACCGACCTCCCCCGCAGCGGCGACTCCGGATACGACGACGCCTTCGACCCGGATGCCGACGGCGCCGACCACACCGAAGAGGCTGCCTACGACCTCGACGACGAGCGCACCGCGGCCGACGCGCCCCGCGAGGTGGACATGGCCGTCATCGAGGCCGGCAGCCGCACGCTGCGGGCGGGCGTCGCCCCGCCGTCCGCCGCGGACGACGTGCCGCGCCGCCCCGAGGACCCGGCGGTGGACCGTGAGCTGCGCGAGGTCGAGGCGGAGCTGCTGGCCCGCTGGCCGGAGACCAAGCTCGACCCGTCGCTCGTGCGGATGCAGGCCGTGATGGACGTGCTCGGGGAGCCGCAGCGCGGCTACCCGTCGATCCACATCACCGGCACCAACGGCAAGACCACCACCGCGCGGATGGTCGAACGGCTGCTGCTGGCCTTCGACCTGCGCGTCGGCCGCTACACCAGCCCGCACGTCCAGGCCATCACCGAGCGGATCAGCCTGGACGGCACCCCGATCAGTGCCGAGCGCTTCATCGAGACCTACCGCGACCTCCAGCCGTACGTGCAGATGGTCGACGCGGCCCAGGAGCACCGGCTGTCGTTCTTCGAGGTCATCACCGCGATGGCCTACGCGGCCTTCGCCGACGCGCCGGTCGACGTCGCGGTCGTCGAGGTCGGCATGGGCGGCAGCTGGGACGCGACCAACGTGATCGACGGACAGGTCGCCGTCGTCACCCCGATCGCGCTGGACCACACCGACCGGCTCGGCGGGACCCCGGGCGAGATCGCGGTCGAGAAGTCCGGCATCGTCAAGAAGGGCGCGACCGCCGTGTTCGCCCGCCAGCCCGCGGACGCCGCGCACACGCTGCTGGAGCGGGCGGTCCGGGAGGACGCGACGGTGGCCCGCGAGGGCCAGGAGTTCGGCGTCCTGTCCCGCGAGGTCGCCGTCGGCGGGCAGATGCTGACGCTCCGCGGCCTCGGCGGCGAGTACGACCAGGTCTTCCTGCCGCTGTACGGCGAGCACCAGGCGCAGAACGCCGCGGTCGCGCTCGCCGCGGTCGAGGCCTTCTTCGGCATCGGCCAGGTCCACCAGCGCACCCTGGACCTGGACACGGTGCGCGGCGCCTTCGCCGCCGTCACCTCACCGGGCCGGCTGGAGGTCGTCCGCCGCAGCCCCAGCGTGGTGCTGGACGCGGCGCACAACCCGGCGGGCGCGCAGGCCACCGCGGCCGCGATCCGCGAGGCCTTCGACTTCACGCACCTGGTGGGCGTCGTGAGCCCGAGCCGGGACAAGGACGTGCGCGGGCTGCTGGAGGCGTTCGAGCCGGTCCTCGCCGAGGTCGTCGTGACGCGCAACTCCACGTCGCGGGCGATGGACGTGGACGAACTGGCGGCGCTCGCCGTCGAGGTGTTCGGCGACGAGCGGGTGCAGGTCGAACCGCGGCTGGACGACGCGCTGGAGGCGGCGATCACGCTGGCCGAGGACGAGGGCGCGTACGCCGGCGCGGGCGTGCTGGTGACCGGTTCGGTCATCACCGTGGGAGAGGCCCGGCTGCTGCTGGGCCGCAGTTGAGGGGCTTGATCTCATGCGCATGCTGTGTTCGACCACGCTGATCAGCGAGTTCTTCGTGGTCGGCTTCGCGGGACTGGTCGCGATGAAGAACGAGGACCTGTCGGTGGGCACCGTGTGGACGGTGTGCGGGGTCGTGATGGTGCTGTGCCTGCTGCTGTGCGGGATGCTCGGGCGGCGCGGGGCGCTCGCCGTGGGCTGGGCGCTGCAGATCGGGCTGGTCCTCAGCGGCCTGGCGGTCGGTACGATGTTCTTCCTCGGCGCGGTCTTCGCGGCTCTGTGGTGGGCGTCGATCCACTACGGGCGCGTGATCGACGAGGCCAAGGCCAGGAACGCGGCGCAGTCCGCCTGACAGCGGCCTTGTAGGCTCGTCGCACGACCGTCACCCCCATCCCCGCAGGAGCCGCCCGTGTCCACGCGCACCCTCGTCCTTCTCAAGCCCGACGCGGTCCGCCGCGGCCTGGTCGGCGAGATCATCGGCCGCATCGAGCGCAAGGCGGGCTGGACGATCAGCGCCCTGGAGCTGCGCACCCTGGACCGCGGCACCCTGGAGCAGCACTACGCCGAGCACGTCGGCCGGCCGTTCTACGAGCCGCTGGTGGAGTTCATGTCCGCGGGCCCGTCGGTCGCGCTGGTCGTCGAGGGCGAGCGGGTCGTCGAGGGAATGCGCGCGCTGGCCGGCCCGACCGACCCGATCGCCGCCGCACCCGGCTCCATCCGGGGGGACTTCGGCACCATCGTCCGGGAGAACCTGGTGCACGCGTCCGACTCGCCCGAATCCGCCGAGCGCGAGATCAAGCTCTTCTTCCCCGGTCTGGCCTAACTCCCGCAACCGGGGGCGTGACCCGTGGCCTGTCGGGAACCAAACACCCCGACACGGCGTCACCATTACTGGGGTCTGCTGTGTGTTCTGATGACAATGACGTCGGAGCCCCGGCCCGCGCGCCTCACAGGTCGCGACTACGATGGAATCTCCGCTCAAGCTCGGGAAGGCCAGACGTATCCTCATGGCGAACAACATGTCGTTCATCGGCCGTGACATGGCTGTCGACCTCGGCACGGCCAACACGCTGGTGTACGTCAGGGGCCGCGGGATCGTGCTGAACGAGCCATCGGTGGTGGCGGTCAACACCAACACCGGCGGCATCCTCGCGGTCGGCGCCGAGGCCAAGAAGATGATCGGCCGCACCCCGGGCAACATCGTGGCGGTCCGGCCGCTGAAGGACGGCGTCATCGCCGACTTCGAGATCACCGAGCGGATGCTGCGCTACTTCATCCTCAAGGTGCACCGCCGCCGCTACCTCGCCCGCCCGCGCATGGTCATCTGCGTGCCGTCCGGCATCACCGGCGTGGAGCGCCGCGCCGTGATCGACGCGGCCAACCAGGCCGGCGCGCGCACCGTGCACATCATCGAGGAGCCGATGGCCGCCGCGATCGGCGCGGGCCTGCCGGTGCACGAGGCGACGGGCAACATGGTCGTCGACATCGGCGGCGGCACCACCGAGGTCGCGGTCATCAGCCTCGGCGGCATCGTCACCGCGCAGTCCATCCGGGTCGCGGGCGACGAGCTGGACAACGCGATCATCCAGCACATCAAGAAGGAGTACAGCCTGCTGCTGGGCGAGCGCACCGCCGAGCAGATCAAGCTGACCGTCGGGTCCGCGTTCGCGAACAAGGACGACGAGGAGCACACCGAGATCCGCGGCCGGGACCTGGTCAGCGGGCTGCCGAAGACCGTCGTCATCTCCGCCGCGGAAGTGCGCAAGGCCATCGAGGAGCCCGTCAACGCGATCGTCGACGCCGTCAAGACCACGCTCGACAAGTGCCCGCCGGAGCTGTCCGGCGACATCATGGACCGCGGCATCGTGCTCGCCGGCGGCGGCGCGCTGCTGCGCGGCCTGGACGAGCGGCTGCGGCACGAGACGGGCATGCCCATCCACATCGCCGAGACCCCGCTGGACTGCGTGGCGCTCGGCGCCGGCAAGTGCGTCGAGGAGTTCGAGGCGCTGCAGCGCGTTCTCGACGCCGCCCCCCGCAGATGACCCGCGGCCCGCGGGCCGCCGCCTCGCGAGGCCCGGCCGCCCGCGGCGCACGCACCCCAGCACAGTAGCTCCGACCGGCCGCTTGCCCCACCGGCGGCGGGTCCGATGAGGAAGGCACGGACTGGCGCCCGTGAGGGACACAAAGGAGAGCCGGCTGCTGCTGGTGCTGCTGGTCGTGATCGCGTTCGCGCTGATCACCATGGACATCAGGGGCGGTGAGAACTCCCCGCTCGACCGGCCGCGGCAGGCCGCGGAATCCGTCTTCGGCCCGGTGGAGGACGCCGTCTCCGGAGTCGTCGACCCGGTCGGCAACGCGGTGGACGCGGTGCGCGACTCCGGCGACCGCAGCAGCACCATCAGCCGGCTGGAACGCGAGAACGCCGCGCTCAAGCAGAAGCTCGGCAGCAACGACATCACCCGCAACCGGGCGCAGGAGCTCGACAAGCTGCTCAAGACCGCCGGCGCCGGGCAGTACGCCATCAAGGGCGCGCAGGTCATCGCCATAGGAGCGGCGCAGGGCTTCTCCTGGACGGTCACCATCGACGCCGGCAGCCGCGACGGCATCACCCGCGACATGACGGTCATCAACGGCGACGGGCTCGTCGGCCGGGTCACCACCGTCGGCAACAGCACCTCGACCGTCCTGCTGGCCAACGACCCGGACTTCACCGTCGGCACCCGGCTGGAGAGCTCCATGGAGCTGGGCTTCGCCAGCGGCGAGGGCGACCGCCCGATGCGGGTGCAGCTGCTCAACGGCAAGGCCGCGGTGCACAAGGGCGACCGGCTGGTGACCTTCGGCTCGGAGCAGGACAAGCCCTTCGTGCCCGGTGTGCCGGTCGGCAAGGTCATCGGCGTCGACCCGTCCGGGGGCAACCTCACCAAGACCCTCCAGGTGCAGCCCTTCGTCGGCTTCACCCGGCTCGACGTCGTCGGCGTCGTCGTGGTCGGCCCGCGGACCGACCCGCGCGACAGCGTGCTGCCGCCCCGCCCGACGACCCCGCCGCCGCCCAAGCCCAAGGCGACCGGCACCCCGACCGCCCCGGCGTCCCCGGGCAACGACAACCAGGCCGACGGTGTGCTGCCGCCCGCGACGACCACCGCCACGCCCACCAGCCGCGGCAGCAGGGACTGACCCATGCGTCTGAACCGGATCGTGCTCCCCACCGTGCTGGTCGTCGTCGCGATGGTCGTCCAGGTCAGCGTGCTGGCCCGGCTGCACCTGCCGGGCGCCGTGCCCGACCTGCTGCTGCTGACCGTGCTGGGCCTGGCCATCAGCTACGGCCATGTCGCCGGCTGCCTCATCGGCTTCTTCGCCGGTCTGCTCGCCGACCTCGCGCCGCCGGCCGACCACGCGGTGGGCCGCTACGCGCTCGTGCTGTGCGTCGTCGGCTACGCGGCGGGCCTGGCCAAGCCGGAGAGCGGCCGGCTGCGCACCGCCGCCGGGCCCATGCTCGTCGTCATCGGCGGAGCCGTCGCCACCACGCTGCTGTACGCGGGCGTCGGCAGCATCGTCGGCGACACCGCCGGCGCCCATGTGGGCCTGGCCAAACTCGTCCTCACCGCGACGATCTACGACCTGCTGCTCGCGCCCTTCGTGGTGCCGCTGGTCATGGCGATGGCGCGGCACTTCGACCACGACCCGATGTCCGAGGACGTCTCCGGCGGCTACGGCGGCGGCCGGGCCGGCCGGATCAGGACCGGCATCGCCGCACCGCGCGGCGGGCTGTTCGGCAGGGGCGGCACGATGGTCAGGGGGGCCAGGCGATGAGCGGCAACATCCCGGAGACCGGGCGCACCACGCGGGTGACGATCCGGCTGGTCATCCTGCAGATCCTGGTGGTGTCGCTGCTGCTCACGCTCGGCGGCCGGCTGTGGTTCCTGCAGATCCGCAACGGCCAGCAGTACGACGAGAAGGCCGCGAGCAACCACATCCAGCAGGTCGTCACCTCCGCCGTCCGCGGCTCCATCCTGGACGACCGCGGAGTGCCGCTCGCCGACAACGAGACCAAGCTCGTCGTCTCCGCCAGCCGCACCGACCTGCTCAAGCAGGCCGACGACGGCACCGCCGTGCTCACCCGGCTCGCCGGGGTGCTGGGCATGGCGCCGCAGGAGGTGCTGGACAAGGTCCGGCTGTGCGACGCCAAGACGCCCAAGCCGTGCTGGAACGGCTCGCCCTACCAGCCCATCCCGATCACCGACTCGGCCACCACCCAGCAGGCGCTGCAGATCATGGAGCGGCGCGAGGACTTCCCCGGCGTCACCGCCGAGCCCACCGCCGTACGCCGCTACGCCGGCCCCTTCAAATCCAACGCGGCGCAGGTGCTCGGCTACCTCGGCCCGGTCACCGACGACGAGGTCAGCGCGTCGGAGAAGACCAAGACCCCGCTGCTGCGGTCCGACCAGATCGGCCGCTCCGGCCTGGAGAGCGTCTACGACGAGCAGCTGCGCGGCACCGCGGGCGTCACCCGCTACGAGGTCGACAACCTCGGCCGCGTCATCGGCAAGGCCGGCGACACCCCCGCGGAGCCCGGCAGCAACCTCGTGACCAGCATCGACGCCCGCGTCCAGGCGGTCACCGAGAAGGAGCTCAACGACGCGATGGTGGCCGCGCGCAAGACGTACGACACCGTCACGCACAAGAACTACAAGGCCGACTCCGGCGCCGCGGTCGTCATGGACAACCGCACCGGCCGCATCATCGCCATGGCGAGCCTGCCCACCTACGACCCGAACGAGTGGGTCGGCGGCATCTCCACCAAGGCGTACAACGCGCTGATCGACAAGAAGTCCGACTACCCGCTGCTGAACCGGGCCATCCAGGGGCAGTCGGCACCGGGCTCGACCTTCAAGGTCGTCTCCACCAGCGCCGCCATCAACGCCGGCTACGAGCCGGACGGCAAGTACATGTGCTCGTCCTCGATGCAGATCGGCGACCACACCTTCAAGAACTTCGAGAACGAGAACTTCGGCTACATCTCGCTCGGCCGCGCCCTGGAGGTCTCCTGCGACACCGTCTTCTACGGCGTCGCCTACCAGGAGTGGCTGAAGGACGGCGGCACCAACCCCAAGCACCCCAAGGACTGGTTCTTCAAGACCGCCCACCAGTTCGGCCTGGGCGCCAAGACCGGCGTCGACCTTCCCGGCGAGGTCACCGGGCGGGTCCCGGACCGGCAGTGGGCCTCCGACTACAACGACCTGATGCACGACTACTGGTGCCGTACCGCAGCCCAGCACAAGAACGACAAGCAGAAGAGCCAGGCAGTCGAGAGCTCCATCGAGAAGTGCGCCGACCACAACGTGATCCGCGCCGGTGACTCCGTCAACTACTCCATCGGCCAGGGCGACACGCTCGTCACACCGGTGCAGATGGCCCGGGTCTACGCGGCCCTCGCCAACGGCGGCACCCTCTACCAGCCGACCATCGGCAAGGCGGTCGTCAGCGCCGACGGCAAGACCGTCACCCCGATCGAGCCCAAGGTCACCGGCAAGCTCCCGGACACCAAGGCCACCATCAAGTACATCGACAACGCGCTGGCCGGCGTGGTCACCGAGGGCACCGCCGACTGGAAGTTCGGCGGTTGGCCGCAGGACAAGATCAAGCTGCACGCCAAGACCGGTACGGCGGAGGTCTACGGCAAGCAGACGACGTCCTGGTTCGACACGTACACCAAGGACTACACGATCGTCATGACGATCTCCCAGGGCGGCACCGGCTCCGGCGCCTCCGGCGAGGCCGTCCGCCGCATCTACGAGGCGATGTACGGCATCACCAAGGACAGCGCCACGATCGACCCGAAGAAGGGCATCATGCCCAAGCCGCTCTCCACGCTGCCGAAGATCTCCGCCGACGGCGTCGTGACACAGGCCTCCTACACGGTGCCCGCCACCGAGGAACTGGACGCCCCCGCGAGCGGCCCGCACACCGCGGACGGCGCCGCCCCCGCGGTCGCCGCGCTCGGCCCCGGCCGCCCGGAGAAGCTGCTGCTCGGCAGGCGGTACTGGTCATGACCGCCTCCGGCTACGCGAGCGTCCCGCGCTACACCCCCGAGAAGTCCACCCTCGGGAAGCTCCTCGCGCGCGACTCGGTCTTCCGCCGGATGGACTGGGTGCTGCTCTTCGCGGCGCTCCTGCTCACCGGCATCGGCACGCTGCTCGTCTACTCCGCGACCCGCGGCCGCACCAACCTCACCCACGGCGACCAGTACTACTTCCTGATCCGGCATCTGATGAACGCCGGCATCGGCGCCGCCCTCGGCATCGGCACGGTCGTCATCGGCCACCGCCGGATGCGCGACGTCGTGCCCTTCTACTACGGGCTCGCGATCCTCGGCATCCTCGCGGTGCTCAGCCCGCTGGGCTCGACCGTCAACGGCGCGCACTCCTGGATCGTCGTCGGCGGGGGCTTCTCGCTCCAGCCCTCGGAGTTCGTCAAGGTCGCGATCATCGTCGGGATGGCGGTCGTGCTGTCCGCCCGGGTCGACGCGGGCGACCGCGAGCACCCGGACCACCGCACGGTCCTGCAGTCCCTCGGCCTGGCCATGCTGCCGATCTTCATCATCCTGCTGATGCCGGACCTCGGCTCCGTGATGGTGCTCGGCGCGATCGTCCTCGGAGTGCTGCTCGCCTCCGGCGCGTCCAACCGCTGGGTCTTCGGCCTCATCGGTTCCGGCATCGTCGGCGCCATCCTGGTGTGGCAGCTCGGCATCCTCGACAAGTACCAGATCGACCGCTTCGCGGCCTTCGCCAACCCCGCCCTCGACCCCTCAGGCGTCGGCTACAACACCAGTCAGGCCCGTATCGCCATCGGCTCCGGCGGACTCCTCGGCAAAGGCCTCTTCCACGGCGGCCAGACCAGCGGCCAGTTCGTCCCCGAGCAGCAGACGGACTTCGTCTTCTCCGTCGCCGGCGAGGAACTGGGCTTCGTCGGCGCGGCCTTCATCATCGCCCTGATCGGCGTCATCCTGTGGCGCGCCTGCGCGATCGCCCGCGGCGCGACCGACCTCTACGGCACGATCGTCGCCGCCGGCGTGGTGACCTGGTTCGCCTTCCAGTCCTTCGAGAACATCGGCATGACGCTGGGCATCATGCCGGTGACCGGCATCCCGTTGCCCTTCGTCTCCTACGGAGGGTCGTCGATGTTCGCGAACTGCATTGCCATAGGGCTCTTGCAGTCCGTCAAGATGCAGAGGCCGATGTCCGCGTAGGCCCTCCGGGCCGGGTCTCTCGGGGTTCGCGGCTGCCCCGCCGGGCACGCCCTTCCCACCGGCTGGTGGTCAGGACACGGCAGCAACTGCCCCTTCGGGCCGGTGGCGACCCGTGCGTGGCCGGTGGTTGCGCGCGCGGTTCTCCCCCCAGGGCTCCGCCTGGGAGGCACCCCCACGCGCCCCTCGAAAACGCCCACCCCGCGGCAGAGCTGCAGCCCGGAAACGCTTGCCCGGGCGCGACTCCCGGGCCCCGCGCCCGCGGGACGCTTGCCCGGCGCGGGCACGGGTAGCGTCAACCGTATGGGCGCCGAAGCGGGCCGCACGGCCACGTCGTACGTCGAAGCCCAGCGCGCAGCGCTGAAGGCGCTGGGGCCCGCGGTCCGCCGCGGGGAGGCGGACGCCGTGCACAGGATGCGG
Source organism: Streptomyces sp. NRRL F-5123 (assembly GCF_000721495.1). Classification (GTDB taxonomy): domain Bacteria; phylum Actinomycetota; class Actinomycetes; order Streptomycetales; family Streptomycetaceae; genus Actinacidiphila. Next base: position 74,710 of record NZ_JOHY01000007.1, on the reverse strand, counting down.
GTGGCCACCCGCAGGGCCCGCAGCGCGCTGAAGAGCTTTCGGCCGGAGCTGGACCGGGCCGCCACCGATCCGCTCGCCGCGGAACTGAAGTGGCTCGCCGCGGAGCTGGGCGCCGAGCGCGACCGCGAGGTCCTCGCCGAGCGCCTCGCCGCCCGGCTCGCGGAGCTGGATCCGGCGCCCTCCGCCGCCGTACGGGGACGGGTGGACGCCCTGGGCGCGGGCAGCGCCCTCGCGGCTCACGCGGCGGTGCTGCGCACCCTGGACGGCGCCCGGTACGCCGCGCTGCTCGACGCCATGGGCGTGCTGACGTCCGCACCCCCGTACCGCCCGGCCGCGCGGCACCCCGCCGGGCCCGCCGCCGAGGCGACCGTACGGCGGGACATGGCGCGGCTGCGCGCCCGGATGGCGGCGGCCCTCGCGCTGGGGCCCGGCGCGGAGCGGGACACCGCGCTGCACGAGGCCCGCAAGGCGGCCAAGCGGGCGCGCTACAGCGGCGAGGCGGTGCGCCCGGTGCTCGGCGGCCCGGCCAAGGCGCACACCGCGCGGATGAAGTGGCTCCAGGAGCTACTGGGCGAGCACCAGGACAGCGTGATGTGCCGCACGGCGCTGGAGGGCGCCGCGGCGGACGCGCGGGCGGCGGGGGAGGATCCGGCACCGTACGAGGCGATGGCCCGGGCCGAGCGGGCGCGGGCGGCGCAGCAGGGAGACGTGAGCGGGCCGGGGGCTGCGGGCGGACAGGGAGACGTGAGCGGGCCGGGGGCTGCGGGCGGACAGGGAGACGTGAGCGGGCCGGGGGCGTGAGCCACCCCCGGGGGACGCGAGCGGCTCGGGAGGCGCGGGCGGCCGGGTACTCTTGAGGGTCACCCGTCCCCGTCAGGGCGCGTCGCGCCCCGGGACCGCCGCCCACCGTCAGCTGATGAAAGTCGCCGAGATGCCTGTCGAGTCGGTCTTCCCGCGCTTGGAAGCACTTCTCCCGCACGTCCAGAAGCCGATCCAGTACGTGGGCGGTGAGCTGAACTCCACCGTCAAGGAGTGGGACGCCGCCGATGTGCGGTGGGCGCTGATGTACCCGGACGCGTACGAGGTCGGGCTGCCCAACCAGGGCGTCATGATCCTCTACGAGGTGCTCAACGAGCGCGAGGGCGTCCTCGCGGAGCGCACGTACAGCGTGTGGCCGGACCTGGAAGCGCTGATGCGCGAGCACGGCGTGCCGCAGTTCACGGTGGACGCGCACCGCCCGGTGCGGGCCTTCGACGTCTTCGGCCTGAGCTTCTCGACCGAGCTGGGCTACACCAACATGCTCGCCGCGCTCGACCTGGCCGGCATCCCGCTGAACGCCGCGGACCGCACGCTGGACGACCCGGTCGTGCTGGCCGGCGGGCACGCCGCGTTCAACCCCGAGCCGATCGCCGACTTCATCGACGCGGCCGTGATCGGCGACGGCGAGCAGGCCGTGCTGGAGATCACCGAGGTCGTCCGCGCCTGGAAGGCCGAGGGCCGTCCCGGCGGGCGCGACGAGCTGCTGCTGCGGCTGGCGAAGACCGGCGGGGTGTACGTCCCGCGCTTCTACGACGTCGAGTACCTGGCCGACGGCCGGATCGCCCGGGTCGTGCCGAACCGCAGCGGGGTGCCGTGGCGGGTGTCCAAGCACACCGTCATGGACCTCGACGAGTGGCCCTACCCGAAGCAGCCGCTGGTGCCGCTCGCCGAGACCGTGCACGAGCGGATGTCGGTGGAGATCTTCCGCGGCTGCACCCGCGGCTGCCGCTTCTGCCAGGCCGGTATGATCACCCGCCCGGTGCGCGAGCGCTCCATCACCGGCATCGGCGAGATGGTCGAGGCGGGTCTGAAGGCGACCGGCTTCGAGGAGGTCGGCCTGCTGTCGCTGTCGTCCGCGGACCACAGCGAGATCGCCGAGGTCGCCAAGGGCCTGGCCGACCGCTACGAGGACGACAAGATCGGCCTGTCGCTGCCGTCCACCCGGGTCGACGCCTTCAACATCGACCTGGCCGACGAGCTGACCCGCAACGGCCGCCGCTCCGGCCTGACCTTCGCGCCCGAGGGCGGCTCGGAGCGCATCCGCAAGGTCATCAACAAGATGGTCTCCGAAGAGGACCTGATCCGTACGGTCGCGACCGCGTACGGCAACGGATGGCGGCAGGTGAAGCTCTACTTCATGTGCGGCCTGCCCACCGAGACCGACGAGGACGTGCTGCAGATCGCCGACATGGCCAAGCGCGTCATCCAGAAGGGCCGCGAGGTCACCGGGCAGAACGACATCCGCTGCACCGTCTCCATCGGCGGCTTCGTGCCCAAGCCGCACACCCCCTTCCAGTGGGCGCCGCAGCTCGGCGTCGAGGAGACCGACGCGCGCCTGGAGAAGCTGCGCGACGCGATCCGCGGCGACAGGAAGTACGGCCGCAACATCGGCTTCCGCTACCACGACGGCAAGCCCGGCATCGTCGAGGGCCTGCTCTCCCGCGGCGACCGCCGGGTCGGCGCAGTGATCCGCGCGGTCTACGAGGACGGCGGCCGCTTCGACGGCTGGCGCGAGCACTTCTCCTACGACCGCTGGATGCGCGCCTGCGCCGCCGCCCTCCCGGCCACGGGCGTCGACCTCCCCTGGTACACCACCCGCGAGCGCACCGCCGAGGAGGTCCTCCCCTGGGACCACCTCGACTCCGGCCTCGACAAGGACTGGCTGTGGGAGGACTGGCAGGACGCCCTCGACGAGACCGAGGTCGAGGACTGCCGCTGGACCCCCTGCTTCGACTGCGGTGTCTGTCCGCAGTTCGACACATGGCCACAAACGGGCCCCACGGGCAAGAAGCTGCTGCCGCTGACCGTCAAGAACTCTGTGACCAGCGAGAACGCGTAACGGGCGTGAGCGACCCCGTGACGCAGATCACAGATGCGCTTGCCGGTCTCGGCGAGGCCGAGGTGGCCGCTGTCCTGTCCGGCCTGGGCGCGTTCGGCGCGCGGAAGTCCGGGGAGCCGCAGTCCATGGCTCCCCGGACGCCCCTCCCGACTCCTCCGGCCTGCCCCCGCGTCCGCAGCGAGGTCGAGTGGGTCTGAGGAAGCGGCGGGGTTCGGCGGATGTCGACGACGTGGCGCTGGCCGCGTACCTGTCGGCAATGGCGTTCATCGAGATCCGGTACCTTGCCGGACGGGCGCTGAGGGACGAGGTCCCGCCCGCCGAGGCGCTCGCGCGTATCCGGATGCTCGCTGACCTGTGTCACAACATGCCGTCCAGCGGTCGGCCGTGGCCGGGTCGCCGTCGGCGTCAGCTCACGAGCATTGAGCAAGCCATGCGGGCCCGGCGGATGAGCTGGGTGTGGAACTCCGCGAACGCTGAAAAGCGTGCGTGGATGCTCGGCCACATCGAGAAGGCTCGCTTGCAGTGGACCCCTCCGCCGCCCCTCCCGGTCACGCAGCCGGACGCGCACGGCGCCGAGAGCGTATCCAGTGAGGCGCGCCCGGAGTGAGGTCGGGGCCTCCCTTTGAATGGTGGACACGCTGATACTGGTTCTGCTTGATCCGGAGAAAGCGCGACGACGGCACGGAAGCGCCGTTCCCGGACACCGGGGGAGGCGGCTGCGCCCGCGTGTCGACGGAGATGTTCAGAAGGCTTCTGCGAAGTCGTTCTCCCGGACCACGAGCCGCTCGCGCACGTTTTTTGGGATCAGCAGGCGCAGGTGCACCTTCGGTGCGCGTACCTTCGGCACCTTCGTGCGGGTCACCTCGCACCGGATGCCTACTCGGTACAGGTCTGCGGACATCGCCTCCATGCCGCCCTGCTGCCAGTGCTCGCGGAAGGTCTTGCCGCCGTGGACGTCGACCCACCGGTCCTTCACCGTCTCGGGGTCGATGGCTTCGAGTTCCCCGATGAGCTTGTCGAGTGTCGCCTCTGCCTGTTCCTTCGTGAACCGGGTCTTCGTGGACCGGCCCCCTGGTTCGAGTTCCCTCATGTAGAGAGCGATGGAGTCTTGGAGGCGCTTGACCTCTCGCCGGGCCTTGGCGCCCTCGGCGTACTGGCGAACCTCCACCGGGAAGTCGCCGAGGACCTTGAGTACGTCCTCGACGAGTCGCTCGTAGACCTGCTCGGGGTTGGGCGCTCCGAGTCCGCCGCTCTTGCAGTTGCGGCACCGCAGGTACTGGTAGGTCCCGAACTTGTTGTTCGTGAGCTGCACGGTCATGTTCGTCTTGCAGCCGGCGCACACGAGGACGCCGAGGAACTGGGTCAGTCCGCCGACGCGGCGCGGGGGCTGGTTCTTGCTGCGCTTGTCGAGAGCGGCCCCGAGCGTCTCGAACTCCTCCTCGGTGAAGATCGGGGGAGCGATTGTGATGGGCCTGCCGCCCTTGTCGAGTACCGCTTTCGAGCGCCGTTGCCCTCCCTGCCCGTCCTCCTCCACCCGGTAGCCGAGGAGTGCGGGATTACGGAGGCGGCGGTGGAGCGTCGCAACGGTGAGCCCCTGACTCATGAGACCGGACCGCTTCAGGCAGCGCACCATGAAACCCGCGGAGCGTCCTCGGAGCGCCATGCGCCGGGCCCAGTGCAGTGCCGCTGCGGCGTCAGGGTCGATGACAAGGGTGATCTTCCCCGACTCGTCCTCGCCCGAGACGTAGCCGTACGGGGGCTTGCCGATGAGCCACTTTTCCTGAGTCTTCGCGTAGTCCCACAGGCTCGTGACCCGGGTGGAAGTGTTCGCTGCCTCGATCTCGGCGATGCCGCCGATGATCGTGACCATGATCTTCCCGGCGGTCGTGGTGAGATCAAGGTTGTCGTTCTTCGAGACGAGGTTCTTCCCGCGCTTCAGGCTCCACTCGATCATCGTCGAGAGATCGGAGAGGCGGCGTACGAAACGGTCGAGTTTCCAGAACAAGAGCTCGTCGAACTCGGGCGAACGGTTGTTCAGCCACTCGCCGAGTTCCTTCCTCTTCCACGGCGGAACCTTCGTTGCCGACACGTTGAGATCCGAGGCGACGCCGACGACTCGGCAGCCGCGCTCCCTTGCCAGGATGCGAAGGTCGAGTTCCTGCCGGACCGGCGAAGTGGTCTCGTCCGTCAGCACAGACAGGCGGACGGACAAGAGGGCCCGGGGCGCGTCCTCGGGGAGTAAGGCCTCGGCCTGCTTCAGCTCCTCCAGAAGCGCGAGATCTGCCTCGGACCATTCGGACTCGACCGAGTACTGTCGCTGGTCGTCCTTGGACCGTTTCCGCGTGCGTGTCCTCATATCTGGAACCGTAGGCCTGGATTTAGGCACCTGTCCATGTGCCTTCAGATGGACACCCACATCCAGATCGGCCCAACGGGCAAGAAGCTGCTGCCGCTCACGGTGGTGAACGCGGCCGGCTCGTGACCCCCGGCTGACCTGCGGTTGCGCTGCCGAGTGGCGGGCGGGGGCGGGGCGCGCATCCTGGGGGGAGGGGGATGCCGCGACGGGAGGAATCCGGTCATGAAGCTGCGCCAGCTCCCGCCCCGGGCGGCCACCGGGGCGTTCGTCCTGCACTCGGGACTGCAGAAGTGGAAGGGCGACGAGGCCACCGCCGAGATGATGCACGGGATGGCGTGCGGGGCGTACCCGGTGTTCCGCAAGCTCACCGCGCAGCAGTTCCTGCGGCTGCTGTCGTGCGGCGAGATCGCCACCGGGTCGCTGCTGCTCGCGCCCTTCGTGCCCGCCGCCGTGGCCGGCGCCTTCCTCACCGGCTTCTCCGGCGCGCTCCTCGGCCTCTACGCGCGCACTCCCGGGATGCACGAGCCGGGGAGCCCCTGGCCGACCCAGAACGGCATCGCGCTGGCGAAGGACTCCTGGATGTTCGGCGTGGGCCTCGGCCTGCTCGCCGACGACTTCACGTCCTGCGGCTGCGGGCGCCGCTGCCGCTGCCACGGCTGACCGCGTACCGGCGCACCGCGGGCCCGTCAGGGGTGAGGGGGCGGTGGTCCGTGGGCAGCCGCTCGCCGGACGCGCCGTGCAGGCTGCCGCCGTCGGACGTACCGGGCGGTGCCGTGACGGCGTTACGAGGAGAGCGCGGCCATGAGGGTGCGCATCGCCGGGACGAGGTCCTTCGTCTGTCCGGTGGTGTCGATGACGGGGGGACGGGAGTCGGAGTCGGGTTCCGCGCCGTGGGCCGGGTCCCACTCGTTCGTCCCGGTCAGCGTGAGCGTGAAGACGGCCCCGCCGTGCCGTACCCCGAGCGACTGGCGGAACTGCGAGCTGACCAGGTTCGCCCGGTCGCCCAGGCCGCGCGGGTGGGTCGTCCGCTCCGGGATGTCCACGACGAGGAACATCGTCCCGGGGATGTGCGGATGCTGCCCCACGACCTCGCCGTCCGCGTCGAACTCCGTGCTGGGATCGGTCTTCTTGTGCAGGTCCACGGTCACGGCGACGGTGTACGTCGACGTCCAGCCGTCGCCGTCGTCCTCCGAGTCGGCGGTCAGCCGGCACTCGACGTGGTCCAGCGCATCGCTGTGCGCGATCGTCGGCGGCATCTGGCCGAAGGCCCGGGCGCCGAGGTGGTCGGTGAGCGGCCGCAGGTTCAGGTAGGTGCAGGGGTTGCCGTCGCCCACGTGGTAGCCGTGCAGGTCCGGCGCGGAGGTGCGGCCGTAGCCGGTGCCCGCGAGGGCTCCCGCCCACACCGCGGAGGTCATCACGACCGCGCAGGCCGCCCATGCCCACGGGCGGTCCCTCAACCGGAGGAGCAGCGGCTTCAGCCGGGCGGGCCGGGGCGGCCGGCCGGCGCCGCTGAGCACTTCGGCGCGGGGGGCCGTGCCGGGGGCCGATCCCGGGTCCGTGCCCGGGAGCGGGGCCGGTAACGGGCTGCGGGGCCGGTCCGCGAAGGGGCTCGCGCCGGGGGCCGCCGGGGCGCCCTCGTCGCCTTCCATCTCCGGTTCGCCGATCACCCGGTCTCCCCCCTCGCCGCCCCCGTCCCTGCCCGCGCTCACCATAGGCGCCGCGGGCGGGGATCGGCGAGGGGCCCGGGTCAGCGGACGGCCAGCGCGAGCCGCGCGCCCAGCGCCACGAAGGAGCCCGCGAAGACCCGCCGGGCCCACGCCAGCACCCGCGGCCGGGCCACGACCTGCCGCCGTACCGACGCGGCCAGCAGCCCGTACCCGGCGAAGACCGCGAACGTCATCAGCATGAACACCCCGCTCAGCACGAGCATCTGCCGGGCCGGGTGCGGGTCGTCGTCGCGCACGAACTGCGGCAGGAAGGCGAAGAAGAAGAGGGTCAGTTTGGGGTTGAGGAGGTTGAGCAGCACGGCCGAACCGACCACGCGCCGGGCGGGCCGGGTGTCCCCGCCGTCCTCCTCCCGCGGCACGACCAGCGCGTCCTTGTCCCGCAGCGTCGACCAGGCCATGACCAGCAGCCATCCCGCCCCGGCGTACGTCAGTGCGTGGAAGGCGAGCGCGCTGGTGTGCAGCAGCGCGGCGACCCCCGTCACGGTCGCCAGCACGTGCGGCACGATCCCGAGCGTGCAGCCGACCGCCGCGACCACCCCGCCCCGCGGCCCGCGGGCGAGCGCGGCGGACAGCGTGTAGACGACCCCGGTCCCGGGCGTCAGGCACACGACGAGAGCGGTGAGGAGGAAGGCGGTGCTCATGGCGACTCCGGGGGAGGCGGGGGCCGTTGGGGGCCCTGGCTGCGGGTGGGTGTGGTGCGCGGGGCGCGGCCCGCAGCACCACCCTGCTGCCACAATGGCCCCGTGAACAGGTCCAAAGAACGGCCTCTTGACCGGTCCGTAACGCCTGCCGCCGGCGCTTCGGGGGCGGATTTCCTGCAGCTCGACATCACCGCCGCCCCACCCGGCGGACTGGCCGACTGGCTCGCCGCCGAACTGCGTCGCGCGGTCTCCGACGGCCGCCTCCCCCTCGGCAGCCGCCTGCCCGCCACCCGCACCCTGGCTGCTGACCTCGGCGTCTCGCGCGGCGTCGTGACCGAGGCCTATCGCCGCCTCGCGGAGGACGGCCACACCACCGCGGACGGCCGCGCGGGAACGCGGGTGGTGGCCACGCCGCTGACGGTGGGGGAGGCCGGCGACGGCGGCCGTACGGCCTCTGTGGCGGGGGGTGTCGGCGGCGTTGGGGGGCGTACGGCCGCTGGGGGCGGGGTGGTTGGCGGGAACGCTGGTGGTACGGCCTCCGTGGTGACGGGTGTCGAAGGCGGCGCCGCCGGGGGTACGGGCCGGGCCGGCGCGGGCCGCGGGGGCGGGCTCTTCGACGGGGTGCCCGGCTCCGACGTCTTCGACAGGCTGCGGGCGGCGCCCGCGCAGGTCGACCTGTCGCCGGGGGCGCCCGACCTCGCCGCCTTTCCCCGCGGGGAGTGGCTGCGCGCCGAGCGCGCCGTGCTCGCCGACCTCCCCGCCGCCGACCTCGGGTACGGCGACCCGCGCGGCGCCCCCGCCCTGCGCCGCGAGGTCGCCGCCTGGCTGGCCAGGAACCGCGGGATCCCCGCCGACCCGGACGACGTCGTCATCGTCGGCGGCACCGCCCAGGCGCTCGGCCTCTTCGCCCAACTCCTCGCCGCCGACGGCATCGACACCCTCGCCTTCGAGGACCCCGGCTCGCTCGGCGTGCGCCAGCACCTCGTCCGCGCCGGGCTGCACACCCCGCCCGTGCCCGTCGACGCGGACGGCCTGCGCGTCGACGCGCTCCGTGCGAGCGGCGCACCCGCCGTACTGGTCACGCCCGCGCACCAGTTCCCCACCGGCGTCGTGCTCGGCGGGCGCCGCCGCCGCGCCCTCATGGACTGGGCCGCGCGCGACGGCGGGCTCGTCGTCGAGGACGACTACGACGCCGAGCACCGCTACGACCGGCCGCCGGTCGCCGCGCTGCGCGCGCTGCTCGCCGACCACGTCTGCTACACCGGCAGCATCTCCAAGCTCCTCGCGCCCGCGCTGCGGATCGGGTGGGTGCTCGTGCCCGCGCGGCACCACGACGCCCTCGTGGAGGCCAAGCGCTTCGCCGACCTCGGCACCGCGACGCTCCCGCAGCTCGTCCTCGCCCGGCTCATGCGGACCGGGGCGCTGGAACGGCAGTTGCGGCTGCTGCGCCGCAGACACCGCAGGCGCAGGGACGCGATGGTCGCGGCGATCGGGGAGATGCTGCCCGGGGCGGTCGTCCGCGGGGCCGCCGCCGGGCTGCACATCACCGTCACGCTGGAGGCGTACGGGGCGGTGTCCGACACGGAGGTCGCCGCCGCGGCGCTGGGGCACGGGGTGAAGGTGCACCCGCTCTCCTGGCACCGCCAGGTGCCGGGCCCTGCGGGGCTCGTCCTCGGCTACGCGGCCCGCACCCCGCCGGACATCACCACGGGCGTGGCCGCCCTCGCCCGCCTCCTCACTGCGTGAGCCTTCCGCGGCGGCGCCGCGGGCTGCGCCTCGCGGTGGCCCGCGCGACCGTCCGCCGGTGGGTGGTTCCGCGCGCGGTTCTCCCCCAGGGCTTCGCCTGGGAGGTGCCCCCACGCGCCCCTGAAAAACGAGTGCCCTCGCCCCGCAAAGCCTGCCCCCGCAAGACCTGCCCCGCAGGGGGATGCGCCCGTCAGGGGCTTGCCCGTGCCGCGCGGGGGACACACCAGGGGGGTGCGGGAGAACTGCGCGATCAGCCCACCGCCGGCGGAAGGTCGCGGACGCCACCGCAAGTGGCACCCCGGAGCGACAAGCGCCCACGCGCGGAAGATCGCGCAAAGCATCTCCGGTGGCACCCCGGAGCGGCACACCCACCGCGGTCGCGAGGGGATGTCCGGGGCGTACCCCCGGCCGGGCGGGGCTGTTACGTTCAGGGCATGGGGGACCAGGGGGAGTTGGGGGCGGCGCCACCCGCGGGCGAGGGGTGTCTGGTGGTCGCGGTACGCGTACCCGTACGCGTCGTGACGTTCGCCGTCGTGCTGCCCGTACGCCTCGTGTGGGACGCCCTCGCCGCGATCGCGCGCGCCTGCGCGGAAGCGCTGCGGTGGACGTGGCGCCGCGTCGTGCTGCCGCTGCTGTACATCGCGGGGCGGTACCTCTTCGTCGTTCCGCTCGTCGCGCTCTTCCGGTACGTCGTGCGGCCGGCCGCGGTGGCGGCGTGGCGGTGGGGGATCGTGCCGGTGGCCATGGCGGTCGACGCCGTCGTGGGGTTCCTGTGGCGCCGGGTGGCGTGCCCGGCGGGGCGCGGGATCGCCGCGGCGGTGGGGTTCCTGTGGCGCCGGGTGACGCTGCCGACCGGGCGCGCGCTGCGCGCGGTGGTGCGCTTCCTCGGGGCGTATCTGCTGGTGCGGCCCGGCACGTTCGTGTGGCGCCGGGTGGTCGTGCCGGTCGCGAAGGCGGTCGGGTGGGTGCTGGGGCTGGTGTGGCGGGGCGTGGCGCTCGTGGCGCGGGCGGTCGGCTGGGTGCTGGGGCTGGTGTGGCGCGCCCTGGTCTTCGTGGCGCGGGCCCTCGGGAAGGCCGTGGGATGGCTGTTCACGTGGGGGGTGCGGCGGCCGGGCGGCACGCTGTGGCGCCGGGTCGTGGTGCCGCTGGCGCGCGAGCTGTGGACGGCGCTGCGCTTCGCGTGGCGCGGCACCGCGTTCGTGTCGCGCGCGCTGGGCCGGGCGCTGCTGTGGGCCGCGCGGGTGCTGGTCGTGGCGCCGGTGGCGTGGGTGTGGAGCCGGACGGGGGCCCCGGCGCTGCGCGGGGTGCGCGCGGCGGGGCGCTGGTACCGGCGGGCGGTGTGGCGGCCGGTGGCGGACGCGGTGGCCGAGGCCCGCAGGACCGTACGGCACGTGCTGTTCGGCGCACAGCCGCGCGAGCCCGTACGGCGCGGTGCGGAACCGAAGCGGCTGCCGTGGGAGGACGAGCGGCGCTGACCGGCCGGTCGTGCGGCCGCGCCGCGACGGGGTGGGGCCGCACGGCGTAACCTTGGTGCAGACGACGTCCGCCGATTTCTCGTAGGGACTGAACGACACTGGGCAAGCGACAGCCCGAAGGCCCGCCGCCCGCGCCGACGGTGCAGCGCATCAGGTTGCGTTACACCAAGCGGGGCCGCCTCCGGTTCACCAGCCACCGTGACTTCCAGCGCGCCTTCGAGCGGGCCCTGCGCAGGGCCGAGGTGCCGATGGCGTACTCCGCGGGCTTCACCCCGCACCCCAAGGTGTCGTACGCCAACGCAGCACCTACCGGCGTCGGCAGCGAGGCGGAGTACCTGGAGATCGGCCTGGCCGCTTCCCGCGACCCGGAGAAGCTGCGGACCCTGCTGGACGAGTCGCTGCCGCCCGGCCTCGACGTGATCGAGGCCGTCGAGGCCCGCACGCCGGGCCTCGCCGAGCGCCTGGAGGCGTCGGTGTGGCAGCTCCGGCTGGACGGCGTGGAGCCCGCGGACGCCCGCCGGGCGGTCGCGGCCTTCCTCGCCGCGGACACCGTGGAAGTACAGCGCAGCACCAAGAACGGCATCCGCACCTTCGACTGCCGGGCCGCGGTCACGCGGTTCGAGGTCGTGGAGGACGACGGGACCGCCACCGACCCGGGCGCGCCGCTCCCGGGTACCGATACGCCGCAGGACCGCGCCTGTGCGATACTGCGGCTGGTTGTGCGGCACCTGACACCTGCCGTACGGCCCGACGACGTACTGTCCGGCCTTCAGGCGACGGCCGACCTCGCGCCGCCGGTCCCCGCTGCGGTGACCAGGCTGGCGCAGGGGCCGCTCGCCGAGGACACCGGCACGGTCACCGACCCGCTCGCGCCCGATCGCGACGCCGTGGCGGTGCCGGCCGGTACCGCGTAGCCGCGTCGTCACGCGCGTCGCCGACGCACCAGGGAGCCACCCGGGTCCGGCGCCGCTGACCACATGAGACTTTCGTCGGCCCCCGCACGGGCGGCCGACGAGCGACACAGCAAGCTCCCGTGCGGCGCCCGCGCCCCGGAGGGCGGCAACCGCGACCCAAGCGGCATGCCCCTTCCGATCTGGACGCGGCGCCCGGGAGCGCGACGGGAGCACTGCCCGAATGCCCGACCAGAACGAGACGAACGAGACACCTGCCGCCGGCGGCGACACGCCCGCGGAGGCGGCGCCGCCGCGCCGCCGCCGTGCCGCCTCCCGCCCCGCGGGACCGCCGGCCGGCACCGACACCGCGTCCGGGACCGCGGCCGCCGAGACCGAAGCACCGGCCCGGCGCCGTACGCGCAAGGCCGCGGCCGCCGCGCCCGAGACCCCCGACACGCCGGCCGAAGCCGCTGAGGCCGAGGAGCCCGCGGCCCCCAAGCGCCGCCGCGCCACCCGCAAGGCCGCCGCCCCGGCCGCTGAGGAGGCCCCCGCCGAGGCCCCTGCCGAGGAGGAGGCCGCGCCCGCGCGTACCCGGCGCCGTGCGACGCGCAAGGCGGAGAGCCCCGCGGCTGCGGAGGAAGCGCCCGCGGCCGAGGCCCCCGCCGAGGAGGAGGCCGCCCCGGCCCGTACCCGGCGCCGTGCCACCCGTACGGCGGAGAGCCCCGCGGCTGCGGAGGAAGCGCCCGCGGTCGAGACTCCTGCCCAGGAGGAGGCCGCGCCCGCGCGCACCCGGCGCCGTGCGACCCGCAAGGCCGAGAGCCCGGCCCCCGCGGCGGAGACGCCCGCCGAGGCCCCCGCCGAGGAGGAGGCCGCCCCGGCCCGTACCCGGCGCCGCGCCACCCGTACGGCCGAGAGCCCCGCGGCCGCTGAGGAAGCGCCCGCCGCCGAGGTCGCCGAGGCCCCCGCCGGGGAGGAGGCCGCCCCGGCCCGTACCCGCCGCCGCGCCACCCGTACCGCCGCGAGCCCCGCCCCCGCCCCCGCCGCGGAGGAGCGGGCCGAAGCCCCCGCCGAGGAGGAGGCCGCGCCCGCCCGTACCCGGCGCCGTGCCACCCGCTCGGCGGCCGCGCCCGCTGCCGAGACGGCCCCCGCCGCCGAAGCCGCGGCCGAGCCCGCGGAGCGGCCGCGCCGGACGCGGAAGAAGGCCGCCCCCGCCGCCACCTTCTCCGCCGGGGACTCCTCCCGGCGCCTGAAGCCCGGCGCGCTGGCGCCCCGCGAGGCCGAGACCGCCGCGGCCCCCGCCGCCGCGCCCACCACCGACGAGTACACCGGCCGCGCGCTGCGCGACGGCGACGGCTGGGCCGTCGAGGTCGACGACGCCTACGAGATCCGCGGCTACGGCGACACGCCCGAGGAGGCCGCCGCGATGGCGGTCACCGCGATCGCGGACGCCTTCGGCATCCCGGCCGAGCGCGTCGTGCTCGACGTGCGCACCGAGGCGGCGCCGCCCGCGCGCGGCCGCCGCCGTGCCGCGGCGCCGGCGACGTCGCTCTTCCAGCCGCCGGTCTTCGTCGCGCCCACCCCCGCGCCCGCCGCCGCACCCGCCGCCGAGAAGGCGGAGCGGGCCGAGGAGGCGGAGGAGCCGGCCGCCGACGAGTACGAGGGCGGCGGCCCGCGCCGCCGTCGGCGCCGCCGCGGCGCTGCCGCGGCGGAGGAGGCCGCCCCCGAGACGGCCGAGGTCACCGCATCGGCGGAAGCGGAAGCCGAAGAGGACGTCGAGGAAGGGGCCGAGGACGCCGAGGACGACGGCGAGGGCCGTCACACCTCCCGGCGCCGCCGCCGCGGTGGCCGCCGCCGTCGCCGCGGTGAGGCCGCCGACCACGCCGAGGACGGCGAGGGCGGCTCCGACGAGGACGACGACGAGCACGACGGCGACGAGGCCGAGGAGGCCGACGAGCACGAGGACGGGCAGGGGCAGGGCGGCTCCGGCGGGAGCAGCAGCAGCCGGCGCCGCCGTCGCCGTCGCCGCCGCGGCGGTGACGCGGGCGGGGACGACGCGCACGCGGGCGACTCCGACGACCCGGAGCGCACCGTCGTCAAGGTCCGCGAGCCGCGCCCGCACCAGGAGGCGGCCGGCACGGGCGCCGACCAGGTGCAGTCCATCAAGGGCTCGACCCGCCTGGAGGCCAAGAAGCAGCGCCGCCGGGAGGGCCGCGAGCAGGGCCGCCGCCGGGTGCCGATCATCACCGAGGCGGAGTTCCTGGCGCGCCGCGAGGCCGTCGAGCGCGTCATGGTGGTGCGGCAGAACGGCGAGCGCACCCAGATCGGCGTGCTGGAGGACGGCGTCCTCGTCGAGCACTACGTCAACAAGGAGCAGGCCACCTCGTACGTCGGCAACGTCTACCTGGGCAAGGTGCAGAACGTCCTGCCGTCGATGGAGGCCGCCTTCGTCGACATCGGCAAGGGCCGCAACGCCGTGCTCTACGCGGGCGAGGTCAACTTCGAGGCGCTCGGCCTGTCCGGCGGCCCGCGCCGTATCGAGTCCGCGCTGAAGTCCGGCCAGCCGGTGCTGGTGCAGGTCACGAAGGACCCGATCGGCCACAAGGGCGCCCGGCTCACCAGCCAGGTCAGCCTGCCCGGCCGCTACCTGGTCTACGTGCCCGAGGGCTCGATGACCGGCATCAGCCGCAAGCTGCCCGACACCGAGCGCGCCCGGCTGAAGACCATCCTCAAGAAGATCGTCCCCGAGGACGCGGGCGTCATCGTGCGCACCGCCGCCGAGGGCGCGAGCGAGGACGAGCTGCGCCGCGACGTCGAGCGCCTGCAGGCGCAGTGGGAGGACATCCAGCGCAAGGCCAAGCAGGGCGGCGGCTCCAACGCGCCGACGCTGCTGTACGGCGAGCCCGACATGACCGTGCGGGTCGTCCGCGACATCTTCAACGAGGACTTCTCGAAGGTCATCGTGAGCGGCGACGACGCGTGGGACACCGTCCACGACTACGTCGCGCACGTCGCGCCCGACCTCGTCGACCGGCTGTCGCGCTGGACCTCCGAGACGGACGTCTTCGCGACGTACCGCATCGACGAGCAGCTGCTCAAGGCGCTGGACCGCAAGGTGTGGCTGCCCTCCGGCGGCTCGCTGGTCATCGACAAGACCGAGGCGATGGTCGTCGTCGACGTCAACACCGGGAAGTTCACCGGGCAGGGCGGCAACCTGGAGGAGACCGTCACCCGCAACAACCTGGAGGCGGCCGAGGAGATCGTCCGGCAGCTGCGGCTGCGGGACCTCGGCGGCATCGTCGTCGTCGACTTCATCGACATGGTCCTGGAGTCCAACCGCGACCTGGTGATGCGGCGGCTGCTCGAATGCCTCGGGCGGGACCGCACCAAGCACCAGGTGGCCGAGGTCACCTCGCTGGGCCTGGTGCAGATGACCCGCAAGCGGGTCGGGCAGGGCCTGCTGGAGTCCTTCTCCGAGACCTGCGTCCACTGCAACGGGCGCGGCGTCATCGTGCACATGGACCAGGCCACGACGGTGGGCGGCGGCGGCAAGCGCAAGCGCCGCGGCAAGTCCGGCGCGGACGCGCACGTCCACGAGCACGAGCACGAGACGGAGGCCGCCGAGGTCGAGGAGGTGCCGGAGCTGGAGCCGATCGAGGTCGGCGAGTCCGACCTCGTGCCGGCCGTCGGCGACCCGGAGGAGGAGTGGTTCGGGACGGCCGCCGAGGCCGAGGCCGCGGCGACGCAGTCCCGCGGCCGCTCCCGGCGGCGCGGCGCCCGCAAGGCCACCGCGCCCGCCGGTGCGCCCGCTGCGGTGTCCGGTACGCAGGAGGAGCCCGCCGTCGTCGTGGTGCCGGTGAGCGAGCCGGACGTCGAGCCGGCTGCCGCGCTGCCCGAGCCCGAGGTCTCGACGGAGCCGCCGGCCCGCACGCGGCGCCGGGCGACCCGCAAGGTGACCGCTCCGGCGGGCTCGCCTGCGGCGGCGGAGGAGGCGGCCGTCGTGGTCGTCGCCGAGACCCCCGCTCCGGCTGCCGCGCTGCCCGAGCCCGAGGTCTCGACGGAGCCGCCGGCCCGTACCCGGCGCCGGGCGACCCGCAAGGTGACCGCTCCGGCGGGCTCGCCTGCGGCGGCGGAGGAGGCGGCCGTTGTCGTCGTCCCCGCACATGCCGCTCCCGCGGCCGAGCCCGGCGCTCCCGCCGCCGAGCCGGAGGTCCCCGCTGCGGAGGCCCCCGCCGCCGAGGCTCCCGCCGCCGAGGCGGAGCCGAAGAAGCGGACGCGCAAGGCGCCGGCGAAGAAGGCCGCCGCGAAGAAGACCGCGGCGAAGAAGACCGCCGCCAAGAAGACGGCGACCAAGAAGACCGCCGCGAAGAAGGCGGCGACCTCCGCGGAGTAGCCGCTGCCCCGCGCCCCGGGTGGGCCCGCCCTGCTGCGAAGGGCGGGCCCACCCGGGGCGCACCCCCTCCCGGGGAGGGGGAGGGGCGATTTGACCACCGGCGGAACAGCTACGTAAAGTTGACCCTCGGCGTTTCACG
Organism: Streptomyces sp. NRRL F-5123; assembly: GCF_000721495.1. Taxonomy (GTDB): domain Bacteria; phylum Actinomycetota; class Actinomycetes; order Streptomycetales; family Streptomycetaceae; genus Actinacidiphila. Next base: position 58,465 of record NZ_JOHY01000007.1, on the reverse strand, counting down.
CCCTTCTCCTGAGCACATTCCTTCCGGCCCGGCCGGTTGAGGCCTCCCAGCAGCAAGAGTGGGATGGCTGGCATCAGGGGTTCCGCATCGAGCAGAGAGTGAGTTCCGCGTGTACGCGATCGTGCGTAGCGGTGGCCGCCAGCACAAGGTGGCCGTCGGCGACATCGTCGAGGTCGACAAGATTTCCACCGGCAAGGTCGGCGACGCCGTCGAGCTTTCGACGCTGCTCGTGGTGGACGGCGAGGCCGTCACCAGCGACCCGTGGGTGCTCGCCGGCATCAAGGTCCAGGCCGAGATCGTCGACCACCACAAGGGCCAGAAGATCGACATTCTGCGCTACAAGAACAAGACCGGTTACCGGCGCCGCCAGGGTCACCGCCAGCAGTACACGGCGCTGAAGATCACTGGCATCCCCGCCGCGGCTGCGAAGTAAGGGACTGAGGAGAGATGGCACACAAGAAGGGCGCATCGTCCACCCGGAACGGTCGCGACTCCAACGCTCAGCGGCTCGGCGTCAAGCGCTTCGGCGGCCAGGTCGTCAACGCCGGTGAGATCATCGTCCGCCAGCGCGGCACGCACTTCCACCCCGGCTCGGGCGTGGGCATCGGCAAGGACGACACGCTGTTCGCGCTGTCGGCCGGTGCGGTCGAGTTCGGCACGAAGCGGGGCCGCCGCGTCGTGAACATCGTTCCGGCTGCCTGAACGGCACGCTGAGGACTTTCCGAGGGCGGAACCGCTTCCCGGCAGACGGGAAGCGGGGCCGCCCTCGGCGTGTTATGACAGCGCCGAGAGGCGCGCACACCCGTATGTATCTGGAGGAAACGCCATGACCACCTTCGTGGACCGCGTCGAGCTGCATGTCGCCGCGGGTAACGGGGGCCATGGCTGCGCCTCCGTGCACCGGGAGAAGTTCAAGCCGCTGGGCGGGCCGGACGGCGGCAACGGCGGGCGGGGCGGCGACGTCGTCCTGGTGGTCGACCAGGACGTCACCACGCTGCTGGACTACCACCACAGCCCGCACCGCAAGGCCACCAACGGCAAGCCCGGCGAGGGCGGCAACCGCTCCGGCAAGGACGGCCAGGACCTGGTCCTGCCGGTGCCGGACGGCACGGTCGTGCTGGACGGCAATGGCAACGTGCTGGCCGACCTGGTGGGGGAGGGCACGTCCTTCGTCGCCGGGCAGGGCGGCCGCGGCGGCCTCGGCAACGCCGCGCTGGCCTCGGCCCGCCGCAAGGCGCCGGGCTTCGCGCTGCTGGGCGAGCCGGGTATCGCGCGCGACGTGGTGCTGGAGCTGAAGACCGTCGCGGACGTGGCGCTTGTCGGCTACCCGAGCGCGGGCAAGTCGTCGCTGATCTCGGTGCTGTCCGCGGCCAAGCCGAAGATCGCCGACTACCCCTTCACCACCCTGGTGCCGAACCTGGGCGTGGTGACCGCGGGCACGACCGTCTACACCATCGCCGACGTGCCCGGACTGATCCCCGGCGCGAGCGAGGGGCGCGGGCTGGGCCTGGAGTTCCTGCGGCACGTCGAGCGCTGCTCGGTGCTGGTGCATGTGCTGGACACCGCGACGCTGGAGTCCGACCGCGACCCGGTCTCGGACCTCGACGTGATCGAGGCGGAGCTGCGGGCGTACGGCGGCGGCCTGGAGGACCGGCCGAGGGTCGTCGTCCTCAACAAGATCGACGTGCCGGACGGGCGCGAGCTGGCCGGGATGGTCCGGCCCGACCTGGAGGCGCGCGGCTACCGGGTCTTCGAGGTCTCCGCGGTGGCGCACGAGGGGCTGCGCGAGCTGTCCTTCGCGCTCGCGCAGATCGTGGCCGAGACGCGCGCGGCGCGTCCGGTGCAGGAGTCGACCCGGGTCGTCATCCGCCCGCAGGCCGTCGACGACAGCGGCTTCACCGTGACGGAGGAGGACGGCCTCTTCCGGGTGCGCGGCGAGAAGCCGGAGCGCTGGGTGCGGCAGACCGACTTCAACAACGACGAGGCCGTCGGCTACCTCGCGGACCGGCTCAACCGGCTGGGCGTCGAGGACGAGCTGCGCAAGGCGGGCGCCAAGGCGGGCGACGGCGTGGCGATCGGCGCGGACGAGGACGCGGTCGTGTTCGACTGGGAGCCCACGATGGCCGCCGGCGCCGAGATGCTCGGCCGCCGCGGCGAGGACCACCGCTTCGACGCGCCCCGCGCGGCCGCCCAGCGGCGCAAGGACAAGCAGGCCGCGCACGACGAGGCCGACGACGAGTACCAGGGCTTCGACCCGTTCGCCTGAGCCGGTTCGCCCGGGCCCCGGGCTCAGAAGACGGTCGCCGGCGGCTTGTCCTCGGTGACCTCCCCGGCGGCCTCGCCGGGGACGTCACGGGTGAGGATCCGCCGGGACAGCATGTACGTGAACGGGATCGCTGCGGCCGCGGCGACCAGCGGGGCGATCTTGTCGTTCATCCCGACCCACTCGACGAAGACGTAGACGCCGATGCTGGTCACCACGTAGTTGGTGACGTTGGTCAGCGGGAAGAGGAAGAATTTCCGCCACGTCGGCCGGGTGCGGTAGGTGAAGTACGTGTTGAGGAAGAACGAGCCGATCATGCTCAGCACGAAGGCTGCCGAATACGCCGCGAAGTACGGCATCAGCGGGTGCAGCGCCAGATAGAAGCCGTAGAACGTGGCGGTGTTCACACCGCCGACGAGGGCGAACCGGACTATCTGGAGGAGTTGCGGCGACAGCTTGGGCACGCTCGAACCTAACCGATCCCCAGCGGGCCGGAGCGCTCGGCGGGCTCGGGCGGTTCCGCCGCCGCGGGCCGTTCGCGGCGCAGCTCGCCGTACGGCGCCCCCGCCTGGTCCCCGACCCGGAAGGCGCGCGGCGCGTTGGTCTCCTTGACCAGGAAGTGCGGGCGCCGCTTGGTCTCGTAGTAGATGCGGCCGATGTACTCGCCTATCAGCCCCAGCATGATCATCTGGAGCCCGCCCAGGCCGGTGATCGCGACGAGCAGGGTGACGTATCCGGGCGCGGTCGGGCCCTGGACGATGGCCTGCACGGTGATGACCGCCGCGTAGACGGCCGCGAGGGCGGCGAGGCCCAGGCCGGTGTAGATGGCGATCCGCAGCGGGCGGTTGTTGAACGAGATCAGCCCGTCCATGCCGTAGTTGATCAGCGAGCCGAAGCGCCACTTCGTCTCGCCGGCCTCGCGGGCGGCGTTGCGGTAGTCGAAGGTGACCGTGTCGAAGCCGATCCAGGAGAACAGCCCCTTGGAGAAGCGGTTGTACTCCGGCATCGACAGCAGCGCGTCCACCGCGGGGCGGGACAGCAGCCGGAAGTCGCCGACACCGTCGGTCAGCTCGACGTCCACCCATGAGTTGATCATGCGGTAGTAGAGCCGGCTGACCGCGGTGCGCATCCTCTTGTCGCCCTCGCGTGTGCGGCGCGCGATGACCTGGTCGTGGCCCAGACGGTAGAGCTCCAGCATGCGGCCGATCAGCTCCGGCGGGTGCTGGAGGTCGGCGTCCATGACGACGACCGCGTCACCGGTGGCCTCCCGCAGGCCGGCGAGCATGCCGGCCTCCTTGCCGAAGTTGCGGCTGAAGGACACGTAGCGCGTGCTGTCCGGGTTGTTCTTGGCCAGGGCGCGCAGCCGGTCGAGCGTCGCGTCCTTGCTGCCGTCGTCGACGTAGCACAGCTCGTAGCCGACGTCCAAGGTGTCCAGCGTCTCGCGGATCCGCTGGTCGAAGAGGTCGATCACGGCCTCTTCGTTGTAGCAGGGAACAACGATCGATAGTCGCATGGGGATCACTTTCGGCGCCGCATGTGGGTGTGGGGGAGTGGCGGCGGTGCCCGCACCATACCCCGTTCGATCAGCTTAGCCTCCCGCATTCACGAGTTGCGCCGCCCGGCCTTGAATGCAAAGAGAAAGTGAACCGAGGAATAACGAGGCGCTGCCGGGGGGATACTCGACCGTGGAGTACGTTCACCCCACTCGGTGCCGGCACCGAGTGGGGCGGGTGCGGCGCAGGTGCGGCGGTGTGCAGCGCGGCAGGGCGCGCTGCGACGGTGAATTCGGCGGGGCCCGACTGCCGCGCGGGCCGTGCGCCGGCGGTGAATGAGGAAAATCCCGCCGGCGCCGCCGGGGAAGTCCCGCGGGCGTTATTCAAGGCGGTGTCTTCATTCGGACGCCGGGAGTTCACTGAAGTGATCACGCGGGAAATCGCCGGGCAGCGCGCGTGATCCACTGTTCGGGGCCGTCCGGGCGGCCACGCGGCGGGTGCGGAATGCCGCACAGCCGGTCCGCACGGGCCGGTGCGATTTCGCACGTCGGGCCGCTGGAGCGACTGAGGACCCCTGGTACTGTAAGGGCGCCAGAGCACCCGCCGGCCGTGCTTCCGTGCCGCACGCCGGTACGACGATCGCGGCAGCGGGAGTCTGGAACCGAACGGTCGGTTGCCGTACAGCGCCCGGCCGCGAGGACAGCCGAGCGGCCCACGGGACCGGCCGCCGGAAGAAAACCACACCTCGGGTACGGCCTCCGGCGAGGCGTCCGCACCCGCCTTACGCAAAGTGCGGAAAGGGAGGGAACCATGTCAGGCGCTGAGCCGGCATTCGTACCCGCCGCTCGACCCGTCATCGGTGACGACGAGATCGACGCCGCCGTGCGCGTGCTGCGCAGCGGCAGCGTGGTGCAGGGCCCCGAAGTGGCCGCCTTCGAGCAGGAGTTCTCCGCGCTCGTCGCCGACCGGCACTGCGTGGCTGTGAACTCCGGCACCTCCGCCCTGCACCTGGCGCTGCTGGCACTGGGCATAGGCAGCGGCGACGAGGTGATCGTGCCGTCGTTCTCCTTCGCCGCCACCGCGAACGCCGTCCGCCTGGTGGGTGCCGAGCCGGTCTTCGTCGACATCGAGCCGGGCAGCTTCTGCGTCGACCCCGCCGCCGTCGAGGCCGCGGTCACCGCGCGCACCGCCGCGATCATGCCGGTGCACCTCTACGGGCACCCCGCCGCGATGGACAAGATCACCCCCATCGCCGAGAAGCACGGCCTCGCGGTCGTCGAGGACGCCGCCCAGGCCCACGACGCCGCCCTGCACGGCACCCCCGTCGGTGCCTTCGGTGCCGCGGCGTGCTTCAGCTTCTACCCGACCAAGAACATGCACGCCCTCGAAGGCGGCATGGTCAGCACCCCGGACGCGGAGACCGCCCGCACCCTGCGGCTGCTGCGCAACCAGGGCATGGAGCAGCGCTACGCCAACGAGATCGTCGGCGCCAACATGCGGCTGACCGACGTCGCCGCCGCGATCGGCCGCGTCCAGCTCGGCAAGCTCAAGGCCTGGACCGAGCAGCGCCGCGCGAACGCCGCCTTCCTGGACGCGAACCTCACCGGGGTCGTCGTCCCGCCGGTCGCCGAGGGCGCCCGGCACGTCTACCACCAGTACACGATCCGGGTCGCCGACCGGGACGCCGCGCAGAAGGCGCTCACCGAGCGCGGCATAGGCAGCGGCGTCTACTACCCGACGCCGATCCACCGGCTCAAGCCGTTCTGGGAGCCGGACCAGAAGATCAACCGGCAGTGGGACCTGCCGGAGACGGAGAAGGCCGCGGCCGAGGTGCTGTCGCTGCCGGTGCACCCGTCGCTGAGCCAGGACGACCTGGAGCGGATCGTCACCGCCGTCAACGCCCTGGGGGAGCAGCGATGAGCGAGTCCGCAAGGCTGCGCGCCGGCCTCGTCGGCCTGGGCGCGATGGGCCGCAACCACGCCCGTGTGCTGTCCGGCCTGGAAGGCGTCGACTTCGTCGGCGTCGTCGACCCGCTGGGCGACGTCAACGGCGCCGCGCAGGGCGCCCCGGTCGTCGGCACGGTCGCCGAGCTGCTGGAGATCGGTGTCGACTACGCCGTCGTCGCCTGCCCGACCGCGCTGCACGAGGAGGTCGGCCTGGCGCTGGCCGAGGCCGGTGCGGGCGCGCTCGTCGAGAAGCCGCTGGCGCACACCGTCAAGGCCGCGCAGCGGCTGGTCGAGGCCTTCGAGACGCGCGGCCTGGTGGCCGGCGTCGGCCACATCGAGCGCTTCAACCCCGCGCTGCAGAGCCTGCGGACGCGGCTCGCGGCCGGCGAGCTGGGCGACGTCTACCAGGTGGTCACCCGCCGCCAGGGCCCCTTCCCGCACCGCATCGCCGACGTCGGCGTGGTCAAGGACCTCGCGACCCACGACATCGACCTGACGTCCTGGGTCACCGGCAGCGACTACACCTCGGTGTCCGCGCGGACCGTCTCCAAGAGCGGCCGCGAGCACGAGGACATGGTCGCCGTCGTCGGCCAGCTCGCCGACGGCACGATGGTCAACCACCTGGTGAACTGGCTCAGCCCGCTCAAGGAGCGCACCACCGTGGTCACCGGTGAGCGCGGCTGCTTCGTGGCCGACACCCTCACCGCCGACCTGACGTTCTTCGCCAACGGCGTCATCACCACCGAGTGGGAGGCGCTGCGCGCCTTCCGCGGGGTCGCCGAGGGCGACATGGTCCGCTACGCCCTCGCCAAGCGCGAGCCGCTGCTGGTGGAGCACGAGCTGTTCCGGGACGCGATGCTCGGCAAGGACGCCGACATCGTCACCCTGCGCCAGGGCCTGCGGACGGTCGAGGTCTCCTCGGCGGTCATCGATTCCGCGCAGACCGGCGAGACCGTCCAGCTCGGCCCCGTGGCGGTGCGCGGGTGACCACCCCGGACGTCACCGTCGTGGTGGCTGTCTACAACACCATGCCGTACCTGACCGACTGCCTGACCTCGCTGGTAGAGCAGAGCATCGGCCTGGACCGGCTGGAGGTCGTCGCGGTGGACGACGGGTCCACCGACGACAGCCTGAAGGAGCTGGAGCGCTTCGCCAGTCTCCACCCGGGCACCGTGAAGGTTCTGCGGCAGCCGAACTCCGGCGGTCCGGCGGCGCCCAGCAACAAGGCGCTGGACGCCGCCACCGGCCGCTACGTCTTCTTCATCGGCTCCGACGACCGGCTCGCCCCGTACGCCCTGGAGCGGATGGTCGCGGCCGCCGACGAGCACGGCTCGGACGTGGTCGTCGGCAAGATGGAGGGCACCAACGGGCGCTACGTCCACCAGGAGCTCTACCAGGAGACGCGGCACGACGTCACCTTCACCAACTCGGCGCTGCCGTGGACCGTGGCCAACACCAAGCTCTTCCGGCGCGAGCTGGTCGAGCGGCACGGGCTGCGCTTCCCCGAGGACATGCCGGTCGGCAGCGACCAGCCCTTCACGATCGAGGCGTGCCTGCGCGCGTCCCGTATCTCGGTGCTCGCCGACGGCACGTACTACTACGCGGTCAAGCGCGAGGACGCCGGCAACATCACCTACCGCGCGAACCACGAGGCGCGCCTCGCGTGCGCGGCGCGCGTGATGGACCACGTCGCCGGCCTGGTCGAGCCCGGCCCGCTGCGGGACGCCGTGCTCATGCGGCACTTCCGCTGGGAGCTGGCCAAGCTGCTCCAGGACGACTTCCCGGCCCTCGACGCCGCCGTGCGCGAGCGCCTGGTCAAGGGCATCGCCGACCTCGCCGACCGCTACCTCACCGACGCGGTGCGCGACAGCATGGGCGTCAAGCAGCGGGTCCGCATCGGCCTCGCGCAGGCCGGGCGCACGGCCGAACTGTGCGCGCTCATCGAGGACGAGGCGGAGCACGGCGCCCCGCCGTTCGTCCTGGAGGGCGAGCACGCCTACGCCCGCTACCCCGGTTTCCGGGACGCGGACGCGGTCCTGCCGATGCGCTGGTTCGAGGTCGTCGAGGAGAGCGTCGCGGGCCGGCTCGCCGCCGGTGCCAGGGCGACCTCCGCGGTCTGGGGCCGGGCGTCCGGCCAGGGGCCCGTCCTGGACGTGACCGCGCGTATCGGACTGCTCGGCTCCTACGGGGCCGGTCCCGCGTTCGGCGCCTCGCTCGTGATGGAGGGGCCGGCGGACACCGCCGACGTCGCCGTCGACACCCGGGTGAAGGGCACGCCCAAGGGGGGTGCGGCCACGCTGGTTGCCGGACGCGTCCCGCTGCGGTCGCTGGTCGCCGCCGCACCGCGTACCGCGGTCCGGTGGAGGCCGGTGCTCGCGGTGACGCTCGCCGGCAAGCCCTACCGCGTACGGCTGCGCGCCGCGGGCGTCCAGCGGCAGCGCGTGCTGCTGCGGGGGATGCGCGCGTACGCGGTGTCCCTCACGTCAGACGACAAGGGGCGGCTGGTGTGCAAGGTCGCCCCCATCGGGCTGCGAGCCGTCGCAGCGCGACTGCTCCGACTCAGGAAGAAGTAGCACCCATGAACATCTGCGTCGTGGCCCTGGGCAAGATCGGGCTGCCGCTGGCCGTGCAGTTCGCGTCCAAGGGCCACCGGGTGATCGGCACCGACGTCAACGAGAAGGTCGTCGAGCTGGTCAACGCCGGTACCGAGCCCTTCCCCGGCGAGTTCGACCTCGACGTCAAGCTCAAGGAGGTCGTGGGCTCCGGGCTGCTGACCGCGACCACGGACACCGCGGCGGCCGTCGCCGAGTCCGAGGCCGTGGTCGTCGTCGTCCCGCTGTTCGTGGACGCGGAGGGCGTGCCCGACTTCGGCTGGATGGACGCCGCGACCCGCGACATCGCCCGCGGTCTGCGCCCCGGAACCCTGGTGTCGTACGAGACGACGCTCCCGGTCGGCACCACCAGGGGCCGCTGGGCGCCCATGCTCGCCGAGGGCTCCGGTCTGACCGCGGGCGAGGACTTCCACCTGGTCTTCAGCCCCGAGCGGGTGCTCACCGGCCGGGTCTTCGCCGACCTGCGCCGCTACCCCAAGCTCGTCGGCGGCATAGACGAGGCCTCGGCCGCGCACGGCGTGGAGTTCTACGAGGCGGTGCTCGACTTCGACGAGCGCCCCGACCTCACGCGCGCCAACGGTGTGTGGGACCTGGGCTCGGCCGAGGGCTCGGAGATGGCCAAGCTCGCCGAGACCACGTACCGGGACGTCAACATCGGCCTGGCCAACCAGTTCGCGCGCTACGCGGACAAGGCCGGGATCGATGTCAAGGCCGTCATCGAGGCCTGCAACACCCAGCCGTTCAGCCACATCCACCAGCCGGGCATCGCGGTCGGCGGGCACTGCATCCCGATCTACCCGCGGATGTACCTGTGGAACGACCCGGAGGCCACCGTCGTGCGCGCCGCGCGCGAGGCGAACGCGGCCATGCCGTCGTACGCCGTGGATCTGCTGGCCGCCGCCTACGGCGACCTGACCGGTGTCGAGGTGCTGGTGCTGGGCGCCGCCTACCGCGGCGGCGTCAAGGAGACCGCGTTCTCCGGCGTCTTCGGCACGGTCGCGGCGCTCGCCGAGCGCGGCGCGGTGCCGTACGTCTCCGACCCGATGTACACCGCCGAGGAGCTGTCCGCGCTGGGCCTCACGCCGCACACCGGGCAGCCGGTCACGGCGGCGGTGCTGCAGGCCGACCACGCCGAGTACCGCGATCTGGCGGCCGCCGACCTGCCGGAGGTGCGGGTCCTCGTGGACGGCCGCCGCACCACCGACCCGGCACGCTGGGAGGGCGTCCGCCGGGTCGTCATCGGCGGTTGAAGCTGCGGCACTATGGACCTGTACAACTCCGTACGGGTCCATAGCCACAGTCTTGCTCTCTTGGTGAAACAAAAGGAACAAAAGGAATCCGCATGACAACGCCCGCGCCTCGGCCCAAACTTGCCGTCATCGTGGCAAACCGAATCACCGGGGATTCCCGTGTGCAGAAGACCGCGCTTGCGGCGGCACGGGAGGGCTGGGACGTCACCCTCATCGGCCGTGCCACCGGCAAGCGAACCGAGCACGCGTGGTTCGGCCCTGTGAAGGTCATCCGGGTTCCGGTCGGCCAGCAGATGACGCGGCGGGAGGCCGTCCGCAGCCGGCACAGCACCGCGCGGGTGCGGCTGACGCAGTTCGGTATCAAGGACCGCAGCGAATTCCAGCAGTTGAGGTCGGCCCACCGCTCATGGGTGCGCGAGCAGTCCGCCCGGATCGGCTGGCTCAGCGACAACAGCGTCACCAAGATTCCCGCGGTCGGCCTCAAGGCATGGGTGCGCGCCCGCCGCCAGGCGCACAAGCTGCGCGTGCGCGCGTACGGCTGGGAGGAGCGCCGCCGTCCCGAGGAGCGTCCGAGCACCGGTGACTGGCGCCGCGACTGGCCCGCCCTGCTCGATCTGGATCTGGCGTTCGGCCCGGCCATCGAGAAGGTCGCCCCGGACGTCATCCACGCCAACGACATCACCATGATCCACGTGGCCGCCCGCGCCGCCGCCCGGTTGCGTGCGTCCGGGCAGCGCTGCAACTGGCTGTACGACTCGCACGAGTACGTGGCGGGCGTCGAGTGGCCCAAGCCGCTGATGCGCGCCGCGTACATCCAGCTGGAACAGGAGTTCATACGCAAGGCGGACGCCGTGGTGACGGTCTCGCCGGAGCTGGCCGAGATCCTGCGCAAGGACCACGGCCTGGCCAGGACGCCCCTCGTGGTGCGCAACGCGCCGGTGCGCGAATCCATCGGCGTCTCGCAGGGGCGGGTGTCGGTGCGGGCCGCGTGCGGTCTGGACGACAGTGTGCCGCTGCTGGTGTACGCGGGCTGGATCGACGCGATACGCGGCCTCGACACCGCGGTGGCCGCCCTTCCCGACCTGCCCGACCACCATCTGGCGCTGGTCTCGGGCCGGCGCAGCGCGGGCCTGACGGAACTGCTCGACCAGGCGGTGCAGCTCGGGGTCCGGGACCGGATCCACGTCGTGCCCTACGTCGAGCAGCACGAGGTGCCCGACTACCTGGCCAGCGCCGACCTGGGCGTGATCAGCTTCCGGCGCTCGCCCAACGTGGAGAACTCGCTGCCGACCAAGGCCGCCGAGTACCTGCACGCGGGCCTGCCGATCATCTCCAGCGATGTGCGCACGCTCAGCGCCTACGTCCGGAGCCACGACGTCGGCGAGGTCCACACCGCCGACGACCCGGCCTCCTTCGCGGCGGCCGTGCGGCGCGCGACGGGACGGCTGGCCGCGCTCAAGGCCAACATCACCGAGGAGATCCGGCAGGACCTGTCGTGGGAGTTCCAGTGCCAGGGCCTGATGACCCTGTACCAGGACATGTCGGGCCTGACCCCGCCGCCGCCGGCTGAGCCGGTGTCCTGGGAGGCCACCGAGCACGCGGCCGTCGAGGACGCCGAGGCGGCCCCGGCCGACCACGAGCTGCTGTGGACGCCGCTCACCAAGTCCACACCCGTCCGGCTCGGCATGGGTCCCGCCAACTACGCCGGGCAGCTGGCCACCTTCGCGCAGGCGGTGTGCCGCGACCGCACCGACGTGTCGGTCGAAGTGGTCATGCACAAGGCGCCCACCTCCTTCGACTACCCGGCCGACGTCTACGTGGACCGCGGGACGCTCAAGAACCTGGACGTGCAGCTCGACCAGGTCCACCGGGTCCTGCCGCGGTACACCCACGTCCTGGCCGACGCCTTCCTGCCGCTCTTCGGCGGGCTCAACGGCGACAGCATCGAGGGCGACCTGCCCGCGATGCACAAGGCCGGCATCAAGGTGGCCCTGCTGGCGCACGGCAGCGAGGTACGGCTGCCGCGTGAGCACATGGCGCGCAACCCCTACTCGCTCTTCTTCGACGCTCCCGAGGGCTACGCGGAGCGGCTCGGCGCCATCGCCGAGCGGAACGTCAGGACGGCGCAGGAGTGCGGGCTGCCGGTCTTCGTGACCACCCCCGACCTGCTCCACGACCTGCCGATGGCGACCTGGGCGCCGCTCGTCGTCGACGTCGACTCCTGGGCCTGCGACAGCCCCGTGATGGAGCGCAAGCGCCCGGTGGTGCTGCACGCCCCGTCCAAGCGCTGGACGAAGGGCACCGACCGGATCATGCCCGTGCTGGAGGATCTGCACGAGCGCGGCGCCATCGACTTCCAGCTGGCGGAGGGCGTCAGCTGGACGCGCATGCGCGAGATGGTGCAGAACGCCGACATCGTCGTCGACCAGTTCGCGGTGGGCAGCTACGGCACCTACGCGTGCGAGGGCATGGCGGCCGGCAAGCCGGTCGTGGCCTACCTCGACCAGCAGGTCGCGGACGCGATCGGCGAGGCCCCGCCGATCGTCAACTGCGCGCCCGACAAGCTCGGCGAGACGATGGAGCGGCTGCTGTCCGACCCGGTCGCGACGGCCCAGATCGGCGTGGACTCCGTGAAGTACGTGCGGACCTACCACGACGGCACGGCCACCGCCAGGGCGCTGCGGTCCTTCCTGTCCTCCTGACCGGACGCTCCGTACGCACCGGACGCATCAGAACGGCCCCGGACAGCTTTCGCTGTCCGGGGCCGTTCCCCGTGCGCGGGCCGGGCTACAGCCGCTTGCGCAGCCAGCCGTAGGCCGGGCGCTCCACCCAGCGCTGCACCACGTAGGAGAGCGCCAGCACGAGCACCACCGTGGTGGCGAGCGTCGGATAGGTGCCCATGTGCAGGCGCAGGTGCCGGATGAGGGCGAAGCCCAGCTCCTCGTGCAGCAGGTAGAGCGGGTAGACGGAGGCTCCGGCGACCGTCAGCCAGCGCCAGCTGACCCAGTCCAGCTTGTGCAGCGCGACCGCGAGGATCAGCAGGTAGAAGAGCGTGATGAGGCCGATCACGACGGTGTTGTTCTCGTGCAGGCCCTGGTGGCGGATCTTGAGCGTGTGCTGGCTCATGTCCTGCTGCACGGAGAGCCAGCTGGCGCCGAGCAGCAGCCACAGCTTGAGGTCGGCGCCGAAGCGGTACATCAGGTACATGGTGATGCCCGCCACGAACAGCGCGGTGTTGATCGCCGGGGCGAGGGTCGAGACGATCTGCAGCCCGGTGGGCTGCTGGAAGAGCATCGACGTCACGAGCCAGCCCCAGCAGAAGACGTAGACCCGCTGGAAGTCCAGCTTCTTCGTCAGGACCAGCAGGAAGACCAGGTAGAAGAGCAGCTCGGCGTAGAGCGTCCAGTACGAGCCGACCAGGTGCCGGGCGCCCATCGGGACCTGGAACATCGAGAGGTTCATCAGCGAGTCGCTGGTGCTCGGCGGGGTCCGGTTGTGGTCCGGGACCGCGTGCCACAGGGTGTACGCGACGATGATCGAGAACCAGTACGCCGGGAAGAGCCGCAGGAAGCGGGCCTTCACGAACTGCCCGGGGGTGCGGTTCCAGGCGGACATGCAGATCACGAAGCCGCTGATGATGAAGAAGAGCTGGACGCCGAGCGAGCCGTACTTGGTGAAGCGGAAGACCGTCGGGAAGAGGTGCTTCGGGTTCGCTCCCCAGACGGTGGGGCTGGCCCCGTCGATTCCGGTGTAGTGGAAGAGCATGACGGACAGCGCGGCCAGCACCCGCAGGCCGTCCAGCGCGTAGAGCCGCGTCGGGGCCTTCGCCCGGCCCGTGTCCTGCCCGGGGGTGCGCGGCGCCTCGGCGGGCAGCGTCTCGGGCTCCGGGCGCGGGGCCTGCGACGGTATTGCGGCATGCAGGGCGTCTCCGCCCGGCGGCGGCGGAAGTGCCTCCGCGTTCGTCTGAGTCATGTCGTGTCGATTCGATTCGCTGGAGTGGGGCGCGCGACCGGTCAGCCCGCGCGCTCGGTCAGCACGCCGTCGGCCTCGTCGTACAGTGCGCCGGTCTGCGGGCACTCCCACACGCCCGGCTCGTCCGCCCGCTCGGCCAGGCGCACGCCGGCCCGGCCGACCCAGCCGATGCGCTTGGCGGGGACACCCGCGACCAGTGCGAAGTCGGGTACGTCACGGGTGACGACCGCGCCCGCGGCGACGAGCGCCCAGCGGCCGACGCTGACCGGGGCCACGCACACCGAGCGGGCGCCGACCGACGCGCCCTCGGCGATCGTCACACCGACGGCCTCCCAGTCGCCGCCGCGCTTCTGCTTGCCCTCGGGGTCGACGGAGCGCGGGTACTGGTCGTTGGTGAGCACAGCGGCGGGGCCGATGAAGACGCCGTCGCCGAGCCGGGCGGGCTCGTAGACCAGGGCGTAGTTCTGCAGCTTGACGTTGTCACCGATGACCACGCCGGTGCCCACGTAGGCGCCGCGGCCGACGACGCAGTCGGTGCCGAGCACCGCCTGCTCACGGATCTGGGCGAGCTCCCAGACGCTGCTGCCGGCGCCGATCTGGGCGGTCTCGTCGACCTGGGCGGTGGGCTGGACCCTGTAGTTCACTGTGAGGCGCCTTCCGGTACGGGGATGCGGGAAAGCATACGATCGGCGAACGGAGGGAGACGCTCAGAGGTGGTCTGCCTTGCGACAGGGTTGCTGCCGGTGAGAGCATCGAGCATTCCCTCGTCGCACCGGGCAGGTTTTTCCGTTGTCGCAGCACACCGCCACACCCCGTACCACCGCAGTGATCCTTGCCGGTGGTACCGGTCAAAGGGTCGGACTCTCGATACCCAAGCAGCTGCTCAAGATCGCTGGCAAGTCCGTGATCGAGCACACACTGGCCATTTTCGAGCAGGCTGACTGCATCGACGACGTGCTGGTGCTGATGGCGCCCGGCTACGTGCCCGACGTGCAGAAGATCGTCGCGAAGGCCGGCCTGGCCAAGGTGACACGGATCATGGAGGGCGGGGCCACCCGCAACGAGACCACCGAGATCGCCATCCAGGTGCTCGGCGCCGACCTCGCCGAGGGCGAGGACCGCAACCTGCTCTTCCACGACGCCGTCCGGCCGCTGCTGTCGCAGCGCATCGTCGCCGACTGCGTGGCCGCCCTGGACCGCTACCAGGCCGTGGACGTGGCCATCCCGTCCGCCGACACGATCATCGTCACGCGCACCCACGGTGAGGACGGCGAGTTCATCACCGACATCCCGGACCGCTCCCGGCTGCGCCGCGGCCAGACGCCGCAGGCCTTCAAGCTGTCGACGATCCGCCGCGCGTACGAGATCGCCGGGAACGACCCGAACTTCCAGGCCACCGACGACTGCTCGGTGGTGCTGCGCTACCTGCCGGACGTGCCGATCCACGTCGTCGCGGGTGACGAGTACAACATGAAGGTCACCCAGCCCGTCGACGTCTTCATCGCCGACAAGCTCTTCCAGCTCGCGTCCACCGCCGCCCCGCACCCCGCCGACGCGGAGGCCTACCGTGCCGCGCTCACCGGGCGCACCATGGTCGTCTTCGGCGGTTCGTACGGCATCGGCGGCGACCTGGCGCGGATCGCCGAGGAGCACGGCGCCACCGTCTACGCGCTCGGCCGCTCCACCACCGGCACCCACGTCGAGGACCCGCAGCAGGTGGAGGACGCGCTCGCCCGCGCGTACCAGGAGACCGGGCGGATCGACTACGTCGTGAACACCGCGGGCGTGCTGCGGGTGGGCCGGCTCGCCGAGACCGACGGCTCGGTCGTCGAGGAGGCGCTGCGCGTCAACTACCTCGGCCCGGTGCTGATCGCCCGCGCGGCGCACAAGTACCTCGCCGAGACCGGCGGCCAGCTGCTGCTCTACACCTCCAGCAGCTACACGCGGGGACGGGCCGAGTACAGCCTGTACTCCTCGACCAAGGCCGCGATGGTCAACCTCACCCAGGCGCTGTCCGACGAGTGGGCCGCCGACGGCATCCGGGTCAACTGCGTCAACCCGGAACGCACCGCCACCCCCATGCGTACCAAGGCTTTCGGTCAGGAGCCCGAGGGCAGCCTGCTGTCCTCCGAGGCCGTCGCCAGGACCTCGCTGGACGTCCTGCTGTCCGCCATGACCGGGCACGTCATCGACGTGCGCCAGCAGGACCCCACCCGGGGCAGCGCGGCGGTGTCCGGCTTCGAGGCCGCGCTCGCCCGTACCCTGGCCGACAGCGGCGACGACACCGGGGCCGCGCGCACCTGAGGGGCCCGCCACCACCTCGTCCACGAGCGGCAGCGGGGGGTACTGCCGTTTCCGTGAACCGCAGCACATTGAGGCATCCGAGGAACTGAGGAGCAGCCACCCCGTGATCTCGAAGGTCATCCGCGTAGCCCGTGTGGGCTCCCGCACCGAACTCGCTGCGGCAGCGCTGATGCTGATCAGCTACCCCTGCCTGCTGGTGGCCGCACTGCTGCCGTCAGCCGGTTTCTTCGCGGTCGCGACCGCCGTCGGCTACCTCGCCGACCGGTCCCTGCACCAGCGCCGCAGCTACCTGGTCAACCGGCTGGCGCTGCTCGGCGTCGGACTGCCCGCGCGCTTCCTGGTCCGTGAGCTGACCGTCCTGCTGCTGCTGGCCCGCCTCGGCCTGGGCGGCACCGCCGTCTTCGCCTCCGCCGTCGTGGCCTTCGTCGTCTTCTACGGGCTCCAGGCCCCGCACGGCGCGCTCCTCACGCTCATCGGCAACCGCCGCCGGCTGCCGTACATGACCCGCAACATCGACCTGAGCCGGCTGCGCATCCCGGACGCCCCGCCGCGCCGGCTGGTCGCGCGCGGCCAGGAGAAGATGCTGCACCTGGACGTCTTCGCGATGGCCGGGCTGCTGGCCTACGCGCACGTCGAGACCGCCGCCTACGCCTGGACCGGCCTCGCCGTCACGATCGGCCTCGCGCTGCTGTACGTGCTGCTGGTCGCGCCCTACCTGCTGCTCAAGCGGCGTCTGCCGGCCGGCCGCCCGAAGGCGCTGGCCTTCATCGACACCTGGCTGCGCGAGTACCGGCCCACCACGGTGCTGTACTTCTCCGGGTCGCCGGACTCCGCGTACCAGGTCAACATGTGGCTGACGACGATGGAGCAGCTCAAGGAGCGCCCGCTGGTGATCCTCCGCGAGGAGGTGATCCTGTCCAAGCTCGCCCCGACCGACCTGCCGGTGCTGTGCGTGCCGGGGGCGGTGCACCTGATGAACATGGACCTGTCCAGCGTGCGGGTCGCGCTCTACCCGGCGAACGTCGGCAAGAACATCCACCTGCTGCGGGTGCCGACGATCAAGCACGTCTTCGTCGGCCACGGCGACAGCGACAAGATCGCCAGCGTCAACCCCTTCAGCAAGGTCTACGACGAGGTGTGGACCGCGGGCCGGGCCGGCCGCGACCGCTACGCGCTCGCCGAGGTCGGGGTCCGCGACGAGGACATCGTCGAGGTCGGCCGACCGCAGCTGGACCCGATCCGCACCTGGGACGGCGCCGCCCCCGACGGCATCCCCACCGTGCTGTACGCCCCCACGTGGGAGGGCTGGACCGACGACCCGGGCAACACCTCGCTGATCCTGGCCGGTGTCAACATCGTCCGCGGCCTGCTGGAGTCCGAGCCCCCGGTGCGCGTGCTCTACAAGCCGCACCCCTTCACCGGCACGGTCGACAAGCGCGCCAAGGCCGCCCACCGGAAGATCACCGCCCTGGTCGAGCAGGCCGCCGCCGCCCGCCGCGCCGACCCCGCGTGGGCCGCGCGGACCGGTGCCGGCCCGGACGCGGACGCGCGGGCCGCCGCCCGCGCCGAGGTCGCCCGGCTCGACGCGGAGATCGCCGCGCTCGCCGCGGGCCCGGGCGCGAGGGGCGACGACGAGGCCGTCGCCTCGCGGGACGCGCTGACCGACCCGGCGGCCGGTGAGCGGCTGGCCCGGCTGCGGGTCGAGCGCGACACCGCGTACTGGGCGTCCATCGCGCCGTGGGAGCACACCGTCGTCACCGGCCCCGCGCCGCACCTGTACGACTGCTTCAACCAGTCCGACGCGATGGTCTCGGACATCTCCAGCGTCGTGTCGGACTTCGTCGCGACCCGCAAGCCGTACGCCATCACCGACTCGGCCGGGCTCGGCGAGCAGGAGTTCATGCGGCAGAACACCGCCGCGCGCGCCGCGCTGATCCTCGACAACAGCGCCGCCCGGGTGGGCGAGCTGGTGGCCGCGGTCGTCCGCCCCGAGCAGGACCCGCTGGCCGACGCCCGGCGCGAGATACGCGAATACCTGCTCGGCCCGGACGAGCCCGCGTCGATCGAGCGCTTCGGGCAGGCCGCGCGCGAGCTGGCCGGCCGCGCCGACAGCCGTATCGCCCGGTTGGCGGCCCTCCAGATCGACCTGGCCCCGGAGGACGACGAGGGGGCGCGGGCGGACGGGCCGGAGGGCGCGGACGCCTCGGACGCCGAGGAGGCCTCGGAGGCCCGCGAGGAGGCCGGCGCGGCCTGACAGCAAGTCAGTCGGCACGGGCTCGGCGGCGGGCGATCCGCCGCCGGGTCGCTATGCTCGTGGCGAGGCCATCGGAAGTTGGGTTGGCCGACCACCGCCGTTCCCTTGACAAGGACGAGCAACGTGAAGGCACTTGTGCTCGCGGGAGGCGCCGGGACGCGTCTGCGGCCGATCACCCACACCTCGGCGAAGCAGCTCGTACCCGTCGCCAACAAACCCGTCCTCTTCTACGGCCTGGAGTCCATCGCGGCCGCCGGTATCACCGACGTCGGGATCGTCGTCGGGGACACCGCCGACGAGATCCGCGAGGCGGTCGGCGACGGCTCCGCGCTCGGCCTGGAGATCACCTACATCCGCCAGGAGGCCCCGCTGGGCCTGGCCCACGCGGTGCTGATCGCGCGGGATTTCCTCGGCGACGCGGATTTCGTGATGTACCTCGGCGACAACTTCATCGTCGGCGGCATCACCGCCCTGGTCGACAACTTCCGGGCCGAGCGCCCGGACGCGCAGATCCTGCTCACCAAGGTCTCCGACCCGCGGGCCTTCGGCGTCGCCGAGCTGGGCCCGGACGGGCGGGTGCGCACCCTGGAGGAGAAGCCGGACGTGCCGCGCAGCGACCTCGCGCTCGTCGGCGTCTACCTCTTCACGCCCGCCGTGCACGAGGCGGTGCGGGCGATCCGGCCGTCCCGGCGCGGCGAGCTGGAGATCACCCACGCCATCCAGTGGCTGGTGGAGGAGGGGCGGGACGTCCGCTCCACCACGATCTCCGGCTACTGGAAGGACACCGGCAACGTCACCGACATGCTGGAGGTCAACCGGTCGGTGCTGGAGACCGTGGAGCCGTGCCGCGAGGGCGAGGTCGACGCCGAGAGCGAGATCATCGGCCGGGTCAGGATCGAGGCCGGCGCCAAGGTCGCCGGCAGCCGGATCGTCGGCCCCGCCGTGATCGGCCCCGGCACCCTCATCGAGGGCTCCTACGTCGGTCCCTTCACCTCGGTGGCCGGCGGCTGCGTGATCCGGGACAGCGAGATCGAGTACAGCATCGTGCTGCGCGACTCCTCGGTGTGCGGGGTGGGCCGCGTCGAGGCCTCGCTCATCGGCCGCAACGTCGAGGTGACGCCCGCCCCCCGCCATCCGTCCGCGCACCGGCTGGTGCTGGGCGACCACAGCAAGGTGCAGATCTCCTCATGACCGACCGCGTCCTGGTCACCGGCGGCGCCGGCTTCATCGGCTCGCACTACGTGCGTACGCTGCTGGGCCCGGGCGGCCCCGCGGGCGGCCGCGGCATCGAGGTGACCGTCCTCGACAAGCTCACCTACGCGGGCAACCCCGCGAACCTCGACCCGGTGCGCGGCCACCCCGGCTTCCGCTTCGTCGAGGGCGACATCTGCGACGCCGAGCTGGCGGTCCGGCTGCTGGCCGGCCACGACCAGGTCGTGCACTTCGCCGCGGAGTCGCACGTCGACCGCTCCATCCTGGGCGCGGCCGACTTCGTCCGCACCAACGTGCTGGGCACCCAGACGCTGCTGGACGCCGCGCTGCGCACGGGCGTGCGCACCTTCGTCCACATCTCCACCGACGAGGTGTACGGGTCGATCGACGAGGGCTCCTGGCCCGAGACCCACCCGCTGCAGCCCAACTCGCCCTACTCGGCCTCCAAGGCCGCCTCCGACCTGCTCGCGCTCTCCTACCACCGCACCCACGGCCTGGACGTGCGGGTGACCCGCTGCTCCAACAACTACGGGCACCACCACTTCCCCGAGAAGGTCATCCCGCTGTTCGTCACCAACCTGCTGGACGGCCTGCCGGTGCCGCTCTACGGGGACGGCGGCAACGTCCGCGACTGGCTGCACATCGACGACCACGTCCAGGGCATCGACCTGGTGCGCACCGGCGGCCGCGCCGGTGAGGTCTACAACATCGGCGGCGGCACCGAGCTGTCCAACAAGGAGCTGACCGGTCTGCTGCTGGAGGCGTGCGGGGCCGGCTGGGAGAGCGTCGAGCACGTCGCCGACCGCAAGGGCCACGACCGCCGCTACTCCGTGGACTGCACCAAGATCCGCACCGAGCTGGGCTACCGCCCCACGAAGGACTTCGCCGAAGGCCTCGCCGAGACCGTGCGGTGGTACCGCGACAACCGGCAGTGGTGGGAGCCGCTCAAGGCGCGGGCCGCACTGTGAGCGACGCACGCGAGGCCGCCCGGGTGCGGGCGGGTGCGGGGGCGCGGTGTTGCCGGGCGGGCGGAGAAGCGAGCGGCGGGGTGCGGTGAGCGACGACAGTTCTCGGTGGCTGGTCACCGGTGCGGGCGGCATGCTCGGGCAGGACGTGCTGCGGCGGTTGCGCGCCGAGGCCGGTGCCCGGGCGGTCGGGCTGGATCGTGCGGCCCTGGACATCACCGACGCCGCCGCCGTACGCGCGGCGTTCGCCGAGCACCGCCCTGCCGTCGTCGTCAACTGCGCCGGCTGGACGGCCGTGGACGACGCCGAGGCGCGCGAGGCCGACGCGCTGCGCGTCAACGGCGACGGGCCCGCGCGGCTCGCCGAGGCGTGCGCCGCCGCGGAGGTCCGGCTGCTGCACCTGTCCACGGACTACGTCTTCCCCGGCGACGCCGCCGCCCCCTACGCCGAGGACGCCGCTCCCGGCCCGCGCAGCGCGTACGGCCGCGGCAAGCTCGCGGGGGAGCGCGCGGTCCTCGCGGCGGCGCCGGACACCGGCTACGTCGTACGCACCGCGTGGCTGTACGGCGCGGGCGGCGCGAACTTCGTCCGCACCATGATCAGGCTGGAGCGCAGCCACCCGACCGTCGACGTCGTCGACGACCAGCGCGGCCAGCCCACCTGGACCGCCGACCTCGCCGACCGCCTCGTCCGGCTCGGCTCCGCGGCGCTCGCCGGCACCGCCCCCGCGGGCGTCTACCACGGCACCAGCGGCGGCGAGACGACCTGGTACGGCCTGGCCCGCGAGGTCTTCCGGCTGCTCGGCGCCGACCCCGACCGGGTGCGGCCCACCACGACCGCCGCCTTCCCGCGCCCCGCGCCCCGGCCCGCGTACAGCGTGCTCGGCCACGACCGCTGGCGGGCCGCGGGCCTGGAGCCGATCCGCGACTGGCAGGCCGCGCTGGCCGACGCCTTCGGCACGCTGCGGGCGGCCGCCGATGACTGACGGCACAGGCACAGGCACAGGCACAGGCACAGGCGCGGGCACGGGCACAGGCACGGGCGCGGAGGCGGATACCGAGGCCGAGGCCGGCGCGGGCACCCGCACCCGTACCCGCACCGCGGTGCGGACCTCGCCCGCGCGGCTCGTGCGCGGCGCCGTCGCGATGCTGCCGCCGGGCACCGCGCTGGTCGGCGCGGGCACCGCGGTGCTGGGGCTGGCCGGATATGTGCAGCTCGCGGTCGCCGGGCACGTGCTCAGCTCGGACCGGATGGCCGGGCTGAGCGTGCTGTGGACGCTGGTCTTCTCCGTCGGGCTCGGGCTGTTCTTCCCGGTCGAGCAGGAGATCACCCGGCTGGTCGCGGCCCGGGTCGTGGTCGGCGGCCGGGTCGCGCCGGTGCTGCGCCGCGGGCTCGCCACCTCGCTGCTGCTGCTCGCCGTGGTGTGCGCGCTGTCCGCCACGCTGGCCCGGCCGCTCGCCGACCGGCTCTTCGACGGCGACCTCGCGCTGGTCGGCGCGCTGTGCGCGGCCTTCGCCGGGCTGTCGGTGGCGCACGTCACCCGCGGGGTGCTCGCCGGGACGGGCCGCTTCCGCGCGTACGGCTTCCAGCTCGCGCTGGACGGGACGCTGCGGGTCGTGCTGTCGGTGCTGCTCGCACTGGCGCACGTCCGCACCGTGCTGCCGTACGCGGCCATACTGGCGCTGCCCACGCTGGTGTCGGTGCTGCTCACCGGCCCGACGGTGATACGGGCGGCGGGGTCGTGGAAGGGCGGTGAGCGGCTGCCGTGGCGCGCGCTCGCGGCCGGACTGGCCGCGCTCGTCCCCTCCACGCTGCTGGCGCAGGCGCTCGTGAACGCCTCGGTGGTGAGCGCCAAGCTGCTGAGCGCCGCGGACGCCGAAAACGCGGCGTTCATCACCGCGCTGCTGTCGGCCGTGGTGCTGGCGCGGGTGCCGCTCTTCGTCTTCGGGTCGCTCCAGGCCTCGCTGCTGCGCGGACTGTCCTCGGCGGTGGCCGCGGGGGACCGGGCGACGTTCCGTCAGCTGCTGCTGCGCACCACGGCGTTCACCCTGCTGCTGGGCGGCGCGGGCGGGCTCGTCGCGGTCGTCGCCGGACCGTGGCTGGTGCCGCGGCTGTTCGGCTCGCCGCATCTGCTGGGCGCGGCCGACTTCGCGTGGCTGTCCGGCGGCACGCTGCTCTACATGCTGGCCTCCGTGCACGGCCAGGTGCTCCAGACGATGGGCGGTCACCGGCGCCAACTCGCCGCGTGGGCCTGCGGGATCGCCGCGCTGCTCGTCGTGACGGCGGCCCCCTTCGCGGTGCGCGACCGGGTGGAGATCGCGTACGCCGTTGGTGCGGCGGTCACCGAGGCGCTGCTCGCGGGCATGGCGTACGTCACCTGGACGCAACCGGAAGGCCGGCTTCTCCGTCAGACCAAGTGAGACGTTCGCGCGGCCGGGGGGGCCGGCACGAGCGCCGGAGCCCGTTCTGTGCGGAAGCAACACGAGAGGCTGCGGCATGACGGCAACTGTCACCACGCCGTTGTTGGCGGGGGAACGCGTCGAGGACGTCTGGCTCGTGACCCCGGTCTTCAACGAGGCCCAGGTCATCGGGGAGGTGATCCGCGAGGCGCGGAGCACCTTTCCCCATATCGTCTGCGTCGACGACGGCAGCACCGACGGCTCGGCGGCGCGGATCGCCGAGGCCGGTGCCCACCTGGTGCGGCACCCCGTCAACCTGGGCCAGGGCGCGGCCCTCCAGACCGGCATCGACTACGCGCTCGCGCAGCCCGGCGCCCGCTACTTCGTCACGTTCGACGCCGACGGCCAGCACCGCGTCGAGGACGCCCTCGCGATGGTCGCGCTGGCCCGCGAGAGCGGCGCCGACGCCGTTCTCGGCTCCCGCTTCCTGCGCGGCGAGGGAGAGGTGCCCCGGCTCAAGCGCATCGTGCTGCGCACCGCGGCGGCCGTCAGCCCCACCGCGCGCAAGCTGCGGCTGTCCGACGCGCACAACGGGCTGCGGGTCTTCAACCGCGAGGCGGCCACCCGCCTGGACATCACCATGAACGGCATGGCGCACGCCTCCGAGATCACCGGCTTCCTCGCCCGCTCCGAGCTGCGCGTCGTCGAGGCCCCGGTCGACATCCGCTACACCGACTACTCCCGGGCCAAGGGGCAGTCGCTCATCAACGGCGTCAACATCCTCTTCGACATCTCCCTGAACCGCAGGAGAGGCTGACCGTGCTCATCCAGCTGGTCCTCGTCGGCGCCGTCGTGGTCATGCTGGTGCTCTTCGCGCGTCGTTGGCACACCGCGGGAGTCCGCGCCTGGAAGCGACTGGCCTTTCTCGCGTTCTGCCTCATCAACGCCTACGCGGTGATCCGCCCGCAGGACACCACGCGCGCCGCGCACCTGCTCGGCGTCGGGCGCGGCACCGACCTCGTCCTGTACTTCCTCGTCGTCGGCGTCACCGGGCTCGCGCTCAACACCTACCTGCGCTTCCGCTCCCTGGAGCAGCGGCTCACCGAGCTCGCCCGCGACCAGGCCCTGCGCAGCGCGCACCGCCCGGAGGGCGCCGCGTACGTACCGGCCGGCGCCCCGCCCGCACCGCACACCCCCGAAGGGACCGCTCCCGGTGACCACGATTGACATCATGCTGCCGTACTACGGCGACCCGGAGCTGATGCGGCAGGCGGTGCGCAGCGTGCAGGCGCAGACCGACCCGCGGTGGCGGCTGACGGTCGTCGACGACGGCAGCGAGCCCGGCGTGCCCGAGTGGTTCGCCGGGCTCGGTGATCCCCGGGTCCGCTATCTGCGCAACCCCGTCAACCTCGGCATCACCGGCAATTTCCGCCGCTGCGTCGACCTCGTCGAGCACGACCTCGCGGTGCTGATGGGCTGCGACGACCTGATGTGGCCGCGGTACGTGGCCGTGCTGCGGGCGGCGGCCGAGGCGATGCCGGGCGCCGCGATGTACCAGCCGGGCGTGCGGGTGGTGGACGGCGCGGGCGAGCCGGTGCGGACGCTGGTGGACGCCGCGAAGAAGCGCATCGGCCCGCCCGCCCGCACCGAGCGCGCCCGGCAGTCCGGCGAGGCGCTCGCGGCGAGCCTGCTGCGCGGCAACTGGCTGTACTTCCCGGCGATGTGCTGGCGCTCGCGCACCCTCAAGGAGGTCAGCTTCCGGGAGGACCTGACGGTCGTGCAGGACCTGGCCCTCGTCATGGAGCTGCTGCTGCGCGGTGAGGAACTGGTCACCGACCCGGAGGTCTGCTTCGACTACCGGCGGCACGCGCTGAGCGAGTCGTCCGTCCAGGCCTTCTCCGGTACCCGTTTCGCCGAGATCCGCCGCTACCTGCTGGGCGTCGCCGCCGACTGCGACGCGGCGGGCTGGCACCGCGCCTCCCGGGTCGCCCGGCGCCATGTGACGACCCGGCTGCACGCCCTGACGATGGTGCCGCGCGCCCTGCGGCACGGCCGGTTCGGGGCCGCGCGCAGCCTGACCGGGCACGCCTTCGCACCCGTGCGGCGCCCGGAGCGCACGGGCCCGGCGGAGTCGCCGGAGCCCGCCGGCGCCGCGTCCCCGGCGTCCCCGGCGTCCCCGGTGTCTTCCGCGGTCCCGGCGTCCCCGGCGCCCTCCGCTTCCTCGGCGTCCTCCCCGTCCTCCGCCTCATGACCGCGCCCGCCCTTCGCCGGGTCGCCGCGCCGCTGCGCCGCATACCGCCCCGGCTGCGGCTGCCCGTCGCCGTCTACGCCGGCTGCCAGGCCGTGCTCCTGCTGTGGTGGGCCGCCTTCTACCCCGCCAGGACCAGCGCGGACAGCGTCACGTACACCTACGAGGTGACCGACGGGCCCTGGCGCTCCGACCACTCCGTCGCCTACGACGCCCTGGACTGGCTGTCGCTGCACCTCACCGGCGGGGTCGCGGCCCTCACGCTGCTCCAGACGGCCGCCACCGCCGCGGCCCTGGGCTACGTCTGCCACGCGCTGCGCGCGCTCGGCGTACGCGGCCGGTGGAGCGCGCCCGCCGCGCTGCTGGTCGTGCTGCTGCCCTCCAGCGGCAGCTTCGTGGTCTACGTGTGGAAGGACGTCGCCTTCGCGGTGGCCACCCTGGTCGCCTTCGGCGCGCTCACCTCGCTGACCGCCCGCCGGCTGCGGGCGGAGGGCCCGCTGCCCGCGGACCGGGGGCTGCGCCGCGACACCCTGGTGCTCGCGGCGGGATTCCTCGGTATCGGCCTCTTCCGCAACAACGGCTTCCCGGTGCTGCTGTGCGCCGGGGTACTGCTGGTGCCGCTGCTGCGCGGGATGCGCCGCCGTCTCGCGCTCGCCACCGCCGTACCGCTGGTGGTCACCCTGCTGCTGAACGGCGTCGTCTACTCCGCCCTCGGCGTCCAGAAGCCGCGAGCGGACGAGGCGTACGCCTTCAACTACGCCGACATCGGGGTCGCGTACGGCGAGCGCCCGGACACCTTCACCCCCGCAGACCTGGCCCTCATGCGGGAGGTCGCACCGCTGTCGCACTGGGCGGGACCGGGCGCCGACTGCCACGAGGCCGACGCGCTGATGCGCAAGCCGATGGACCGCCTCAAGGCCGGGCGGATCAATGACCAGCTGATGGACCTGTGGTTCCGCGTCCTCAAGCGCACCCCGGGGCTCGTCGTGCACGCCCGGCTGTGCCGCGCCGACATCGCCTGGAAGCCCTTCGGTACCCACACCGGCCTCTACGCGGCCTCACCGGTCAAGGCCCTCGACAAGTGGCGGGCCGCCGGGCACGACTCCGCGCGCAGCGTCCCGTACGGCGACAACCTCTACCCGCGCCCGCTGTCGTACAGGCTGCACCACCTGGCCGTCGGCCTGCTCCACCGCAGCGAGCGGCACTACGTCCAGCCGGCCGTGTGGCGCGGGGTCAACTGGACGTACCTGGGCTACCTGATCGTGCTGCTGGCGGCGGTACGGCGGCGGCGCCCGGTGCTGCTCGCGCTCGCCGCCCTGCCGGTCGGCCTCCAGCTCACGGTGCTGGTCGCGAACCCCTCGCCGCTGTGGCGGTACATGTCCGCGTCGCTGATCCTCGGGGTGCTCACGCTGCCCGTCGCCGCCCTGGCCTTCGCGCCGCGCCCCGAGGGCGGTGCCGGGACGCGTGCCGCGCCGCCGGATCAGCCCGCCGCGGCACCGGAGGAGGCGACCGCGGCGCGCAGCTCCTCGACGTAGCCCCGGCAGGTCTCGTACGACGGCAGCAGCCCCCGCTCCCGCGCCTGCGCGAGGGTGGGGGCCGCCGCGTCCTTCTCCGACAGCAGCGGCGGCACGTCCTGCGGCCAGCCGATGCCGAGCGCCGGGTCCAGCGGGTTGACGCCGTGCTCGCGGGCCGGCGCGTAGCCCTCCGAGCAGAGGTAGACCACGGTGGCGTCGTCGGAGAGCGCCATGAACGCGTGCCCGAGGCCCTCCGAGACGTAGACGGCGCGGTGCTCCACGTCGTCCAGCCGCACCGCCTCCCAGCGCCCGAAGGCCGGCGAGCCGGTGCGGAGGTCCACGACCACGTCCAGCACCGCGCCGCGCACGCACTTCACGTACTTCGCCTGGCCCGGCGGCACGTCGGCGAAGTGCAGCCCGCGCAGCGTGCCGCGCGCCGACACCGAGCAGTTGGCCTGCGCCAGCCGCAGCCGGTGGCCCGCGGAGGCGAGGAAGTCGCCCTCGGTGAACCACTCGTGAAAGCTTCCCCGCGCGTCGTGGAAGACCTTCGGCTCGTGCACCCAGGCACCGGGGACGGCAAGCTCCCGCATCAGCTCTCCTCTGGTGGCCGCGCAGCCGCGCGTGTCGGGCCGGACACGGCCCGCGCCGCCATCGTAGATCCCACGCCCGCCCCGCCCGCGTCTCGCTGGCCGAGATGATGCGGGGCTCCCGGCGGATTCGGGCCACACTGGGTGCGGCGGAACGGTCGACCCGAGGGACGGACGCAGGTGACGACGGCGGCACGGCAGGACGTGGTGCAGGCCCGCAGAGTCGTGGTGAAGGTCGGCTCGTCCTCGCTGACCACCGCCGCCGGCGGGCTGGACGCGGACCGGGTCGACGCCCTGGTGGACGTCCTGGCCAAGGCGCGTGAGGAGCGCGAGGTCGTCCTCGTCTCCTCCGGCGCGATCGCCGCCGGGCTCGCCCCCCTCGGCCTGCCCCGCAGGCCACGCGACCTGGCCCGGCAGCAGGCCGCCGCGAGCGTGGGCCAGGGCCTGCTCGTCGCCCGCTACGCCGCCTCCTTCGCGCGCTACGGCATCCGGGTCGGCCAGGTGCTGCTGACCTCGGACGACGTCAGCCGCCGCACCCACTACCGCAACGCCTACCGCACGCTGGACCAGCTGCTCGCGATGGGCGCGCTGCCGATCGTCAACGAGAACGACACCGTCGCCACCGACGAGATCCGCTTCGGCGACAACGACCGGCTCGCCGCCCTCGTCGCCCACCTCGTGCGCGCCGACCTGCTGGTCCTGCTCTCCGACGTCGACGGCCTCTACGACGGCGACCCGCGCACCCCCGGCACGTCCCTCGTCAGCGAGGTCAGGGGCCCGGCCGACCTGGAGGGCATCTCCATCGGCAGCGCCGGCCGCTCCGGCGTCGGCACCGGCGGCATGGTCACCAAGGTCGAGGCCGCCGCGATCGCGACCGGCGCGGGCGTCCCCGTCGTCCTCACCTCCGCCCCGCACGCCGCCGACGCCCTCGCGGGCCGCCCCACCGGCACCCACTTCCACCGGACCGGCAAGCGCTCCGCCGACCGGCTGCTGTGGCTCGCGCACGCCTCCGCGCCGCGCGGCTCGCTGCGGCTGGACGCCGGCGCCGTCCGGGCGGTCACCCAGCGGCACAGCTCGCTGCTGCCCGCCGGGCTCACCGGCGTCGAGGGCGACTTCGCCGCGGGCGACCCGGTCGACCTGGTGGACGAGTCCGGCGCCGCCGTCGCCCGCGGGCTGGTCAACTACGACGCCCGCGAGCTGCCCCGGCTGCTCGGCCGCAGCACCCGCGAGCTGGCCGCGGAACTCGGGCCCGCCTACGAGCGGGAGGTCGTGCACCGCGATGACCTGGTACTGCTGCGGCGCCAGGGGCGCGCGAGCTGATCTCGTCCGGGGCTTCTTGCGGAAAACGCCCCCGCGCCCTGCTCGAGCCTGGTCAACTTTGATGAGGATGCGATGCGCAGGTACGTCCCTGCTGCCGCTCCCGTCGCACTGGCGGGACCGGCCGCGGCGGGCGCAACCCACAGGGAGGCCGCCGGTGAAACGAGGGCGCCCGGGGCAACTGACCAGGACGTCGACGGAGCGAGCGCTGGTCAGCGTCGACCGCGCGGCACCGGACGGGAATGCCGTGCCGCACCAGGCCCGACCGCAGGAGCGGGCCGCAGCCCGGCTGTGGCACGTCACGCTCAGCGTCGCCGGACCCCACACGCCCCTGCCGGAGCTGCGGCGGGGCCTCGAACAGCTCGCGAACGACCACCCCTTCCTGCTGACCAGCCGCTACGCCCCGGACCACGCGGAGATCCGCTACTGGGAGGAGGCCAGGGACGTCCACGACGCCGCCGCCCTCGCCCTGCGCCTGTGGGGCGAGCACCGGTCCTCCGCGAAGCTGCCGCCCTGGGAGACGGTGGGCCTCGAGGTCATCGACCGGGTGACGTACCACCAGCGTCTCGCCGCCGGCGCTGTGCCCTCCCCCGTCCCGGCGGGCGTCCACCCGTTCTGACCTCCCTCGCGGGAAGCGGGGCTGCGCCGCGGGGCGAGCGCTTCCGGCGTGCGGCTGCACCGCGGGCCCCGCGCGGCGAGCGCGACCCGGAACGCCCGCGCGGCGAGCGCGACCCGGAACGCCCGCACGGCAGGGCATGCGCGCCGTCCCAGCGGCTGGGCTCGGGGGCGCGAGCCCCCACGGATTCAGTACCCTGCACGCATGGATGCGCTGACGCCAGGCGAAGAGTCCCCCGTCACCCGCGCGGCAACCCGCGCGAAGGCCGCGGCGGCGGAGCTGGCCCCACTGCCCCGCGCGGCGAAGGACGCCGCCCTGCTGGCGATCAGCGAGGCCCTCCGCAGCCGGGCGGCGGACATCGTGGCCGCCAACGCCGACGACGTGGCCCGCGCGGCGGACGCCGGGACGAGCCCGGCGATCATCGACCGGCTGACCCTCACGGCGGAGCGCGTGGAGGCGATCGCGGCCGACGTCGCGCACGTCGCGGGCCTGCCCGACCCGGTCGGCGAGGTGCTGCGCGGCTCCACGCTGCCGAACGGCCTGGAGCTGCGCCAGGTCCGTGTCCCCCTCGGAGTGGTCGGCATCATCTACGAGGCCCGGCCGAACGTCACCGTCGACGCCGCGGCCCTGTGCCTGAAGTCGGGCAACGCGGTGCTGCTGCGCGGCTCGTCCTCCGCGTACTCCTCGAACGCCGCCCTGGTCGAGGTGCTGCGGGAGGCCGTCGAGGGCGCGGGCCTCCCGGCGGACGCCGTCCAGCTCGTGCCCGGCGAGTCGCGCGACTCCGTCACGGAGCTGATGCGCGCCCGCGGCCTGGTGGACGTGCTGATTCCGCGCGGCGGCGCCTCGCTCATCCGTACCGTCGTCGAGGGCTCGACCGTCCCGGTGATCGAGACGGGCACGGGCAACTGCCACGTGTACGTCGACGCGGACGCCGACCTCGACATGGCCGTGGACATCCTGGTGAACTCCAAGGCCCAGCGCCCGAGCGTCTGCAACGCCGCCGAGACGCTGCTGGTGCACCGCGACATCGCCGACCGCTTCCTGCCGCGCGCGCTGGACGCGCTCGCCGACGCCGACGTGACCGTGCACGGCGACCCGCGGGTGCTGGCCGTCGCGAAGGAGTCCGGCACCAAGGCCTCCGTGGTCGCGGCGACCGCGGAGGACTGGGAGACCGAGTACCTGTCGTACGACATCGCCGCCGCGGTCGTGGAGTCGCTGGACGCCGCCGTCGCGCACATCCGGCAGTGGTCCTCGGGCCACACCGAGGCGATCGTGACGGCCTCGCAGCCCGCGGCCCGCCGCTTCACCCGGCTGGTGGACGCGGCCGCGGTGATGGTGAACGCCTCGACGCGCTTCACCGACGGCGGCCAGTTCGGCTTCGGCGCGGAGATCGGCATCTCCACCCAGAAGCTGCACGCGCGCGGGCCCATGGGCCTGCCGGAGCTGACGTCCACCAAGTACGTCGTCACCGGCGACGGCCACATCCGCTGACCTGGGCCGCCGCCCGGACGCCGGCGCACTGGGCCGTCCGGGTGCACAGCCGGTGCACAGGCGGCCCGGATTCCCCTGCCCAAAAGGCCAACTTCCGCATTACTCTGGACAGATGCCGGACGATGACGAGTTCGCCTCCCTAGTCCTCGACGAAGAATTCGTACGGTCTGCCCTGTTCCACGAGCCCTCGGCCCAGGAACGGATGCTCGCCGTCGCCGAAGGTCCCGCCGCAGCGCCCGGTTGGCCGGGGCGGCGCGGGACCGGCCGCCATGACGTCCCCGAGCTGGACGACGAGGCGGATCTCGCCCCCGACCCCCTCTATGCCGCGGGTCACCGCTACCGCGGCAGCAGCACCCGCTGGCACCGCCCGGTGGCCTGGGCCCTCGCCGTGGTCATGGGCATCGGAGTGGTCGCCCTGACCTTCGCCGCGGTCTACCGCGGAGCCGGTGCGGGCGCCCGCCGGCCGGCCGATGCACCGCCGTCCAGCGGCAGTCAGGTGGGGCGGCAGAGCATGCCGCCCGTCGTCGGCGCACCCGCGCCCTGATCCGATGTCAACTCGGCCGGTACGGGGGAGTTTATTCCCGCTCCGGCGGACATAACCTTGTGGTATGAGCGGGCCTGGAGACCCTCCTGAGGGCACGCCCGAGGGCGCCTCAGGAGGCGGTGAGGACGAATTCCGATCCGTCGTCTTCGACGAATCGTTCGTGAGGGCTGCCCGGATCCAGGAGTTTTCCGCGCGCGAGCGGCAGGACGAGGCCGGCCGTGCGGTCCGGGTGCGCCACGCGCTGCCCGGCGGGCTCGCCCGCCAGGCGGTGGCCCTGGTGCTGCTGATCGTGCTGGCCTTCGCCTTCGCGGTCTACATGGGGGTGCGCCACCCCTACCGCTCGCACGACGCGGCCTCCGGCACCGAGCTGCAGGTCACCGTGACCCCGCTGGTGCCCGCGGGGCCGGTGCGCGCGGTGTCGCCCGACGCGCCCTTCACGGGCACCCCCGCCGCGGGGCCCGACTTCCACAGCCGTGAGGAGGGCCTGGCGCTGCCGGAGCACGTGGAGCCGGTCGGCGGCTTCGACGCGGACGACGTGACGGCCGGCTACCTGACCGTCCGGCGCTTCCTCGACGACTCCGGGCTCAAGGAGCAGACGGTCACCGGCGGCGACACCCGGGCCGTGCAGGCGCTGCTGGAGCCCGAGCAGCTCGACCTGTTCAACGGCAGCCTCAGTGCCCCGGAGGCGGACGGTGTGCACGAGGCCACCGGCTGGCTGGTGCGCTTCGACCCGGACCCGGGGGACCGCGTCGAGCTGGCGACCGACGACATCCGCGTGCGCGGCTCGTACTCCGCCCTCCAGACGGCGGACGGCCGGCTGGAGGTCGTCGCGGACCACACCTACGTCTACGCCATCAGGGACGCCTCCGACCCCGACGGCCCGGTGTCGCTCTTCACCGTCCGGCGCCGGATGGCCTTCCACTTCACCCACGGCCAGCTCCGCGAGCACCGCCTGGAGGTCGTGCGCTCCGACGTCACGGCGGGCCCGCTCGCGTGCTCGGCGGAGGTGCAGAGCTACTTCCAACCGATACTGGCCGGCCACTCCGCCCCCGACACCGTCAGCGGCGTCAACCCGTACGAGACGGCCCGCCCGCCCGGCGCACGCTGCGCCCCGCTCACCGGGGTGGACCCGACGGCGGGCACCGGAGCCGCCGCGAACCCGGACACACCGGCGGCCCCGACCGCCACGGGCTCCGCGGCCCCGGCCGCGACGGGCTCCGCGACCGCTACGGACTCCGCCGCCGCTACGGCAGCGGGCTCTCCGGCTGCCCGCCCTCGGGACCGGGATCCGGCTGCGACTCCGAGTCCGCTGCTGACTCCTGCGGGTGTTCCGCGGTCGCCTGCGAACCGGAGCCTGTGAAGCGGTCGCGCAGCCGCCCGCCGACGTCGGTCGCCCCGTTGGTGATGTCGCGTATCAGGCCCATCAGCGGGTCCTTGCTGCGCTTCATCGAGTCGGAGTAGTGGCTCGCGGTGTCCCGGAAGGCGTCGGAGACCGAGGCGTCCTTGTCGGCCGTGCGCTTGGGGTAGTGGCCGTCCATCAGCCGCTGGTATTCGCGGGTGGTGGCCCAGCGGCGCAGCTCGGAGGCCCGGATGGTGGTGAAGGGGTGGCTGCGCGGCAGCACGTTGAGGATCTTCAGGACGGAGTCGCGCAGGTCGCCGCCCGCCTCGTACTCGTCGGCCTGCTTGAGGAACGCCTCGACGTTCATCTCGTGCAGGTGGTTGCCGCCGGCAATCTTCATCAGGCCGCGCATCGACGCCTGGAGGTCCTGGCCGACGAGCAGCCCGGCGCGGTCCGCCGACAGCTCCGACTTGCGGAACCACTCGCGCAGCGCGGTGATGATCGCCAGCACCGCCAGGTTGCCCAGCGGGATCCACGCGATGCGCAGCGCGAGGTTGGTCAGGAAGAGCAGTATCGTGCGGTAGACCGAGTGGCCGGACAGTGCGTGGCCGACCTCGTGGCCGATGACCGCGCGCATCTCCTCCTCGTCGAGCAGCTCGACCAGGCCGGTGGTCAGGACGATGACCGGGGCGTCCATGCCGATGCACATCGCGTTGGGCTGCGGGTCCATCGTCACGTACATCGCCGGGACCTTCTCCAGGTCCAGGATGTAGCAGGCGTCCCGCAGCATCGCGTTGAGGTGGGCGAACTGCTCGTCGCTCACCCGGACGGAGTCCGACAGGAAGAGCAGTCGCAGGCTGCGCTCGGGCAGCAGGCCGCTGAGCGACTTGAAGACCGTGTCGAAGCCGCTGAGCTTGCGCAGCGCCACCAGGGCGGAGCGGTCGGCGGGGTGCTCGTAGGCCCGTGACGAGATGTCAGGGAACCTTCTGCGGGTGCGTCCCGGGAGCTTCTCCGTGCTCACCCGGTCGTCCCCTGATGCGTGCGACTCGGACATACTGGCCCAACCCCCTGGTAGCCCACCGGTACACAAAGCTGGACGCGCGGAGCCTGCGCGAAGTTCCCACGGGCACGCCCGTACCATGTGCCGAGAGTCTTGCCGCCCGTCCCCGACTTCGCAAAGGGTTCCGCTGACATGTCGCCCGCCGCAGTCTCCGCACTGACCACGCTCGCCGAGGAGAACGGGGGCAATCACCCCAGCCTCAGCCCGTACCTGACCGGCTTCGGCGCACTGGGTGCGCTGCTCGTCCTGCTGTGGCTGGTCACCCGCTTCAACCGCGACTAGTCTCGCCATGTCCGACGCCAAACGCCGCATCGGTGTGATGGGCGGCACGTTCGACCCCATCCACCACGGGCACCTGGTGGCCGCGAGCGAGGTGGCGAGCCTTTTCCACCTCGACGAGGTCGTTTTCGTCCCCACCGGGCAGCCCTGGCAGAAGAGCGAGCGCGCGGTGTCACCTGCCGAGGACCGGTATCTGATGACGGTGATCGCCACCGCGTCCAATCCGACGTTCTCGGTCAGCCGCAGCGACATCGACCGCGGGGGTGCGACATACACCATCGACACCCTGCGCGACCTGCGTGCCGAGCACCCCGACGCGGACCTCTTCTTCATCACCGGGGCCGACGCCCTGTCGCAGATCTTCTCCTGGCGCCATGCCGAGGAGCTTTTTGCGCTCGCACATTTCATCGGAGTGACCCGTCCGGGGCATACGCTGTCGGACCCGGGCTTTCCCGAGGGCGGTGCCTCGCTGGTGGAGGTCCCGGCCCTGGCGATCTCCTCGACGGACTGCAGGCAGCGGGTGGCCAAGGGCGACCCGGTCTGGTACTTGGTTCCGGACGGCGTCGTGCGGTACATCGACAAGCGTGCGCTCTACCGGGACGCCTCCGGATAACACGCACCGCGAACCACAGCAGGTGAAGGGGTTCCTCGTGAACGACGCAAACCCCCGTTGGCAATATGCCGAGGGCGGACCAGACGACGAGAGGGACCAGAACCGGCAGGAGCCCTACTACGGGCAGCAGTCCTACGGTTACGAGGGGTACGGCGACCAGGGCGGATACGACGAGTACGGCCGCCCCCGCCCGC
Organism: Streptomyces sp. NRRL F-5123; assembly: GCF_000721495.1. GTDB lineage: Bacteria > Actinomycetota > Actinomycetes > Streptomycetales > Streptomycetaceae > Actinacidiphila. The sequence continues at coordinate 23,993 of NZ_JOHY01000007.1, read as the reverse complement.
AGCCGCCCCGGCAGCCCGTCCAGCAGGCCCGCCCCGTCCCCCCGCAGCAGCAGGCGCCGCCCGGGCAGGCCGGTTACCAGGACCCCTACCAGACCTACGGCGGCGGCTCCGCGCCCCCGCCCCCCGGCCGGCAGCCCGGCGGCTACATCCCCCAGCAGCCGTACTACGAGCAGCCCCCGCAGCCGCAGTCCTACGACACCGGCCAGCACGCGACGTACCAGACCGGCCAGATGCCCGTGTACGACACCGGGCAGCAGCAGGCCTACCAGACGGGCCAGATGCCGGTGTACGACACCGGCCAGCAGCCCGTGTACGAGACGGGTCAGCACCCCGTCTTCGACACCGGCCGGCAGCCCGTGTACGAGACGGGCCAGACGCCTGTGTACGAGACAGGCCAGACGCCTGTGTACGAGACGGGGCAGCACCCCGTCTTCGACACCGGCCGGCAGCAGGCCTACGAGACCGGGCAGATGCCCGTGCAGACCGAGCCGCCGGCCGGGCCGCGGAGCGGGACGCAGGCGGGACCGGGCAGGCCCGACGGGCGTGGCGGCTACCAGACCGAGATGTTCGCCTTCGTCGACGAGGAGTCCGAGCAGTCGGAGGAGGTCATCGACTGGCTCAAGTTCTCCGAGTCGCGCACCGAGCGGCGCGAGGAGGCCCGGCGCCGTGGCCGCAACCGCAAGGCGGGCCTGGTGCTGGTGCTGGTGCTCGCTCTCATCGGCGGCGCAGGCTACCTGTGGCAGGCCGGCAAGCTGCCGGGACTGGGCAAGGACAAGGCCGCGGCGGCGGCGGCGAGCGGCCCGCAGAAGCGGGACGTCATCGTCGTGCACTTCATCCCGGTCGACGGCGGCCCCAGCGACACCGCGCTGCTCGTGGACAACGCCACCAAGAAGCGCGGCACCACCGTCCTGCTGCCGAACACGCTGTCGGTCACGTCCGACGACGGCGGCGCCACCACCCTGGACAAGTCCGTCGACGACGGCATAGGCCCGACGCGGGACTCCCTGAACACCCTGCTCGGCGCCGACATCAAGGGCAGCTGGCGGCTGGACAGCCCCTATCTGGAGCTGCTGGTCGACGCGCTCGGCGACGTCTACGTGGACACCGACACCGCGGTCAAGGGCACCGGCAAGGACAGCGGCAAGACGGTCGTCGCGCAGGGCAAGCAGCAGGAACTGTCCGGGCAGGCGGCCGTCGCGTACGCCACCTACCGGGCCTCCGGGGAGCCGCAGAGCAAGCAGCTCGCCCGCTTCGGGCAGGTCTTCCAGGCGGTTCTGAAGAAGATGCCGAGCGACGCCGAGGGCGCCACCAGGACCGTGCAGTCCCTCAGCCAGATCCTCGACCCGTCGCTCACCGACAAGCAGCTCGGCGCGTCCCTCGCGCAGCTCGCCGACCTCGCGAAGACCGGCCAGTACGACACCACCGTGCTCCCGGTGCAGACGGACGGCACCCTCAGCGCGGACGCCACCGACTCCGTCAAGGAGCTGCTGGGCGGCACCGTCAAGCAGTCCGAGGGCACCGCCCAGCCGCGGGTGCTGATCACCGACGCGACCGGTGACAAGTCCGCCGCCTCGATGGCGCAGGCCGCGATCGTCAACGGCGCCACGTACACCTACGTCGCCGGCGGCAAGGCGAGCGCCACCAAGAGCGCCTCCCAGGTCCTCTACGCGGACGCCGCGCGGCTGGAGGCGGCCAAGGACGTCGCCGCCACCCTGGGCCTGCCGCCGACCGCGGTCGCCAAGGGCAAGGTGCCGTCCAACGCCGACATCGCCGTGACGCTCGGCAAGGACTACAAGCCCGACGTCTCCTGACGGGCGCCGTACCGGCCCGTACCGGCCCGCACCGGCTCGCGCGGGCCGGTGCGGGCCGTGAAACCGGACACCCGGTCGAAAATCCGGTCGGGGGCTGTCGGAGGGTCGTGAGACCCTGGAGGCAGTAGACCCCCGACCGGAAAGCCGTATCTGTGACCGCCACTGACCGCTCCATCGAGCTGACCCGCGCCGCCGCGCAGGCCGCCGCCGACAAGCTCGCGCACGACGTCATCGCCTACGACGTCAGCGACGTGCTCTCCATCACCGACACCTTCCTGGTCGCCTCCGCCCCGAACGACCGCCAGGTGCGGGCCATCGTCGACGCCGTCGAGGACAAGCTGCGCGACGAGCTGGACGCCAAGCCGGTGCGCCGGGAGGGCGAGCGCGAGGGCCGCTGGGTGCTGCTCGACTACGTCGACATCGTCGTGCACGTCCAGCACTCCGAGGAGCGGGTCTTCTACGCGCTGGAGCGGCTCTGGAAGGACTGCCCCGAGATCCCGCTGCCCGAGGACGCGGTGGCCACCCGCGGCAAGGGCAAGGAGCACGCCGGGGCGGCCGACGACGGGATCGACAGCTGAACGGCCGGCGCAGCGGCCGGGGCCGCCGGATCGTGCTGTGGCGGCACGGCCAGACGGAGTGGAATCTGGAGCAGCGTTTCCAGGGCACCACCGACATCCGGCTCACCGCGACCGGTGTCGCCCAGGCCCGCCGTGCCGCCCGGCTGCTCGCCGCCCTCGAACCGGACGCGATCATCGCCTCCGACCTGAGCCGGGCCGCTGCCACCGCCGTCGAGCTGTCCGCCCTCACTGGCCTGCCCGTCACCCACCACAAGGCCCTCCAGGAGACCTACGCCGGCCACTGGCAGGGCCTCACCCACGAGGAGATCGTCGGCCGCTACGGCGAGCAGTACGCCGCGTGGAAGCGCGGCGAGCCCGTCCGCCGCGGCGGCGGCGAGCTGGAGACCGAGGTCGCCGACCGCGCCGCCCCCGTCGTCCTCGCCGCCGCCGACGAGCTGCCCGACGGCGGAGTCCTCGTCGTCGTCAGCCACGGCGGCACGATCCGCACGACCATCGGCCGCCTCCTCGGGCTCGCGCCCGAGACCTGGGAGTCCCTCGGCGGCCTCTCCAACTGCTGCTGGTCCGTCCTCGGCGAGGGCGCTCGCGGCTGGCGCCTGACGGAGCACAACGCGGGCACCCTGCCCGAGCCCGTCCTGGGCGACGACACATAGCCCTCGCCGGGCGGGCGTGTGCACCTTGCGCCTGGGCCGCGGGGCGCCCCCGGGGCGCGGGGGAGCATGCGCGTGCCGCGCCGGGCGAGCGTTTTCGGGGGCGCGTGGGGGGACCGCCCAGGCGAAGCTCTGGGGGAGAACTGCCCGCCCAGCCCCCCGCCGGCCGGCGGTCCTGGGAGGTACCCCCACGCGCCCCTGAGGGGCACCGCCCTGCGCGGCAGAAAGCCGATTTCGTTCCGGTCCGACGACCGGCTATGATTCTGACGTCGCAAGGGGCTGTAGCTCAGTTGGTAGAGCGCTTGCATGGCATGCAAGAGGTCCGGGGTTCAATTCCCCGTAGCTCCACAGCAGCAGGACATGAGGGCGGTGCCCTCCCGCACGAGTGCGGGGGAGCACCGCCCTTCGTGCGTGCGGCTCAGAGTTCGTGGGGGCACTTCGCGGGGCGGCCCGCAGCCTCGCGCTCGGCGAGGATGACGGAGAGCCGGCGCCCGTGGACGGTGCAGCCCACGACGGGGTCGGGGATGGCCCGCAGCGTCTCGATGCGCTGCCGTTCCTCCTCGGTGGCCGGGGTGTACACGACGTAGCGGTGCTCGGCCATGCCGTCGATGCTGAGCGACATCGAGGTCATGGTGATCGTGCCCACGGCCGGGTGCCGGATGGACTTGACGCGGGTGCCGGGCGCGGCGACGTCCCCGCTGGCCCACATCTGCGCGAAGTCCGCGCTGGACTTGATCATGAGCGCGACGAACGACTCCCACGCGGGCTCCCCGACGTGCCGCCCGTAGCTGCGCCGCACCTGCGCGACCATCCACGGCAGTTCGTCCGCGCTGTTGACGAAGGTCTGGCAGCAGCCGGGCACGGTGAAGAGCTTGTAGAGGACGTTGCGCTCCCAGCGCTCCACGAGCGAGGTCATCGGCCACAGCGTGCGGTAGGTCGCGTTGGTGGCCCGGACGTCGTAGCGGCTGTTGTAGATCGCGGCGGGCAGCGGGTCGAGGGCGTCGAGGACGCCCTGGAACTCCTCGCCGACCGCGTCGGTGTCGGCGGCCGGCTCGCGGACGAAGGGGATGCCGGCCAGCCGGTAGAGGTGCTCGCACTCGGTGGCGTCGAGCATCAGCACCCGGGCGACGGCGTCCAGCACCTGGACGCTGGCGTTGATCGGGCGGCCCTGTTCGAGCCACGTGTACCAGGTGACGCCGACCCCTGCGAGCTGCGCGACCTCCTCGCGGCGCAGCCCGGGGGTGCGCCGCCGCAGCCCGGGCGGCATGCCGACGTCCTGCGGGGTGATCCGGGCACGGCGGCTGCGCAGGAAGGCGGCCAGCTCGGTGCGGCGGGCTCCGCCGGCGCGCCGTGACCCGGTGGGGTCCCGGGGCTCGGTCAGGGGAGGGGGCGCTGCCGGTGACTGGGGCATACGCTCATCGTCCCGAACACGCCCGGCGGCTGCCAGGTGCTGGCAGTACCCGTATCACGGGGCTCTCGTTACCCGTATCGCCGCGACCGCAGGCTCGGGCCATGACACCTTCCTCGTCGAACGGCGCGACCGTGACCGGCGCCACTCCCCGTCCCCCCGCGACCGCGGCGGCCGGATCCGTACCCGATACCGGGACAAGCCGCGCGGGCCGGGCGGGTCCGCCGCCCGGGCTGCTGCTCGCGACCGTCCTGACGGGCCAGTTCATGGCCCTGCTCGACGTCTTCATCGTCAACGTGGCCGTGCCGACCATGCGCGACGACCTGCACGCCTCGGGCGCGCAGCTCCAGCTCGTCATCGCGGGCTACTCGATCAGCTACTCCGTGCTGCTGATCACCGGCGCCCGGCTCGGCGGACTGCTGGGCCACCGGCGGCTCTTCACGGCCGGGCTCGCGGTCTTCACCGCGGCCTCGCTCGCGTGCGGCCTGGCACAGGGCACCGGCGAGCTGATCGGCTTCCGCTTCGTGCAGGGCGCGGGCTCGGCCCTGATGATCCCGCAGGTGCTGAGCCTGCTCCAGCTCAACTTCAGCGGCGAGGCCAGGACGCGCGCGATGAGCGTCTACTCCGCGGTGCTGTCGTCGGGCGCCGCGCTCGGCCAGATGCTGGGCGGCGTGCTGGTGAGCGCGGACCTCTTCGGGACGGGCTGGCGGCCGGTCTTCCTGGTCAACGTGCCCATCGGCCTGGCGATGCTGGTGATCGCGCCGCGCGTGCTGCCCGCGGACGGGCCGCGCGACCAGGCCCGCGCCCGCGGCCTGGACCTGCCGGGGCTGGTCGTGCTCGCCGCGGCCGTGACGCTCTTCACCGTGCCGCTGGTGCTCGGGCAGGAGGAGGGCTGGCCGGCGTGGGGCTGGGTGTGCCTGGTGCTGAGCGCGGTGCTCCTCGCGCTCTTCGCGCTGCTGGAGCTGCGGCTGGCGCGGCGCGGCGGCGCCCCGCTGATCGCGCCGCGGGTGCTGCGGGCGCCCGGCATGGTGCGGGCGAGCCTGGTGATCATGGCCACGATGGGCTCCAACGGGGGCTTCCTGTTCGCCATCGCCCTGCACCTGCAGAGCGGGCTCGGTTTCAGCGCCCTGCGCACCGGGCTGACCTTCGCGTTCGCCGCGGTCACCTTCGGCGCCGTGGGGCTGAACTGGCGGCGGCTGCCGGTGTCCTGGCGGCCCTGGCTGGCCGGGGCGGGCCTGCTGCTCGCCGCGGTGTCCTTCGCGGGCCTGGGCCTGGCGCTGCGCGGCGGCGGGGACGGCGGCGCCGCCCTCTACCTGTGGCTGCTGGTGCTGGGCGCGGGGCTCGGCCTCGGCTTCAGCCCCACCCTCACGACGGCGCTGGGCACGATAGCGCCGCAGGACGCGGCGGACGCCTCCGGCTTCCTGTCGACGGTCACCCAGATCGCCCAGCTGCTGGGCGTCGCGGCGCTCGGCACGCTCTTCCTCAGCCGGGTCAGCGGCCCCGGCGCCCACGCCTCGGCGCACGCCTACGCCGTCCTGAGCGTCGCGATGACCGCGGTGTGTGTCGCGGGCGCGGTGGTGGGCCTGGCGCGCGGCCGGGCCCGCAAGGCGGCCTGAGAGCCGCCCGCGGCCGGGGCGCCCGCCTTCCGGAGGGGCACCCGGCCGCGCGGCCTGCGGGCCGCTCAGCCGCCGAGGGCCGGGTAGTCGGTGTAGCCGCGGTCGTCGCCGCCGTAGTACGTCGCCCGGTCCGCGGTGTTGTACGGGCCGCCGTTGCGGAGCCGGGCGGGCAGGTCGGGGTTGGCGACGAAGAGCGTGCCGTACGAGACCATGTCCGCGGTGCCGTCCTCGACGAGTGCCAGCTCCTGCGGGCCGTTGTGGCGCCCGGAGGCCCTGGCGTTGAGGACGAGCACGCCGGGGAAGCGCTTGCGCAGCTCCAGCGTCAGCGCCCGGTCGCCGGACTCCACGACGTGCAGGTAGCCGGGGCCGACCGGCTCCAGGGCGCGCAGCAGCGCGAGGTAGGCCGGCTCCGGGTCGGGCTCGTCGATGTCGCCCAGCGTGTTGCCCGGCGAGATCCGCAGGCCGGTGCGCTCGGCCCCGATCGCGTCGGCGACCGCCCGGACGACCTCGGCGGCGAAGCGGGCCCGGCCCTCCGGGGTGCCGCCCCAGCCGTCGGTGCGGCGGTTGGTGTTGGGGGCCAGGAACTGGTGGGCCAGATAGCCGTTGGCGGCGTGCACCTCCACCCCGTCGAAGCCGGCCGCGACCGCGTTGCGCGCGGCGGCGGCGTGCTCCGCGACGATGCGGGCGATGCCGCTCTCGTCCAGCTCGGCGGGCTCCTCGAACTCCTGCGGGCCCGCCGCGGTCCAGACGCTGCCCTTGGCCCGCACCGGCGAGGGAGCCACCGGCCGCAGCCCGTCCGGCAGCAGCGAGCGGTGGCCGATCCGCCCGGTGTGCATGAGCTGCACGAAGATCCGTCCGCCCGCCTCGTGCACGGCGTCCGTCACCCGCCGCCATCCGGCCACCTGCTCGGCGCTGTGCAGCCCCGGGGTGTCGGGGTAGCCCTGCCCGCCCGCGGAGGGCTGGGTGCCCTCGGTCACGATGAGCCCGGCGGAGGCCCGCTGGGCGTAGTAGGCGGCGGTGCTCGCAGTCGGGCTGAGCCCCGGGCCGTACGCCCGGCTGCGGGTCATGGGCGCCATCACGATCCGGTTGGGCAGCCGCCGGCCGCCCAGGTCTATCGGGTCGAACGCGGTGGTCACAGCGGTCGTCTCCCCTCTCGGCGGGCCCGGCCCTCACCTCGGCCGCCGCCACCGTAACCCGGGGTCGGCCGCCCGATTGTTGCCGCTCCATGAACTTCCCCGCGGCCGCGGATTTGCTCCGGCCACCGGGGGAGCGTGTAAAGTAACCCCAGGTCGCCGGGGGATCCCGGCGGTGTCGCGGGGCTGTAGCTCAGTTGGTAGAGCGCTTGCATGGCATGCAAGAGGTCCGGGGTTCAATTCCCCGTAGCTCCACTCGTCGGACCCTCCGAAGACCGTCGAGGGTCGTCGAAGATCATCTGAAGGCGGGGCCCGGATGCGTAGCGCATCCGGGCCCCGCCTTCGTCGTTTCCGGTGATTGTCGTACCGCCGGGCGTGGGACCGACCGGTCATGGCTGCGTGCGCGGGCGGGGGCGGCGTAGTAGGTCTGGGGTGTCCGTCTGAGGTTCCGTCAGCGAGTGGCGCCTTAGAGGTTTTCCAGCTCCGGGAGGTTCCAGCAGGGACGTTTCCTTGACCTGCTCTTGGGGAAATCGTGGTCCTGGCATGAACTGATCAGCGAAAGAGTGTCGCTTTGCGGTGCGGTGTGTACGCATAGCGGCGACACCGCACGGTCCGCTCCCACCAGGGACAGCCCGACAACGCGACAACTCGCTTCGCATGGGGGTTTCATGAGATTTGAGCGCAAGAGAACGCGCATGGCGCTCGTGGCGGCCACCGCGCTGCCGCTGGTCGCCGGCGCGCTCGCGCTTTCGACCCAGTCCGCGTCGGCCGACCAGCCTTCCGGACGCCAGCTCCTGACCGGCACCAAGCCGCAGTGGGCCACCGCGCAGGCGGACCGCGGTGCCACCGCGGACTCCGCCGCGGTGACCGTGCGGGTCTACCTCGCGGGCAAGGACGCCAAGGGCCTCGCCGCCTACGCGAAGTCCGTGTCGGACCCGAACTCCGCCGACTACGGCCACTACCTGACGGCCGCCCAGACGAAGGCCGCGTACGGCCCGACCACGGCGCAGGTCTCCGAGGTCACCGCCTGGCTGCAGTCGGCGGGCATGAAGGTCACCGCCTCCAACCAGCACTACCTCACCGTCACCGGTGACGTGGCCGCCGCGGAGAAGGCCTTCGGCACCGAGCTGCACAACTACAGCAAGTCGGGCCACGTCTACCGCGCCCCGACCGGCACCGCCACCGCGCCCGCCTCGCTGGACGGCGCGGTCCTCACCGTCACGGGCCTGGACACGGCACCCAAGAAGTCCACCCACGACGACGAGCTGCCGCCCCCCGGCGAGGTCTTCAAGAACGCCGGACCCTTCTCCACGTACTACGGCTCGAAGATCGCCGACCAGTACCCGACCGCGTACGGCGACAAGGCGCCCTACGCGATCCAGGGCTACACCGGCGACCAGCTGCGGGCGGCGTACGGCGCGGGCTCGTACACCGGCAAGGGCGTGACCGTCGCGATCACCGACGCGTTCGCCTCGCCGTACATCGCGCAGGACGCGGCGCGCTACGCCAAGGACACCGGCGGCCAGAAGTACAAGAAGGGCCAGCTCAGCCAGGTCCTGCCGAGCGACTACAACAGCACCGAGGACTGCGACGCGGGCGGCTGGTACGGCGAGGAGACGCTCGACGTCGAGGCCGTGCACGCGGTGGCCCCGGACGCGAACATCGTCTACGTCGGCGGCGCCTCCTGCTTCGACGACGACCTGCTCGACGCCCTCAACAAGGTCGTCGACGGCCACCTCGCCGACATCGTCTCCAACTCCTGGGGCGACGTCGAGGCCAACGAGACGCCGGACATCGCCGCGGCCTACGACCAGGTCTTCCAGACCGGCGCGGTCGAGGGCATCGGCTTCTACTTCTCCTCCGGCGACTCGGGCGACAACGTCGCCTCGACCGGTGTGAAGCAGGCCGACACGCCCGGCAACTCGCCGTGGGCCACGTCCGTGGGCGGTACCTCGCTCGCGGTCGGCAAGAACGACAAGTACCTGTTCGAGACCGGCTGGGGCACCCTGCGCGCCCCGCTGTCCGCGGACGGCAAGAGCTGGACCGGCTTCCCCGGCCCGTACACCTCGGGCGCCGGCGGCGGCACCAGCAAGTACTACGACCAGCCGTTCTACCAGCGCGGTGTGGTCCCGGACTCGCTGGCCCTGGCCAACGGCGGCGGCGTCAAGCAGCGTGTCGAGCCCGACATCGCGGCGGTCGCCGACCCGAACACCGGCTTCCTGGTGGGCCAGACCCAGTCCTACCCGGACGGCTCCCTGCAGTACAGCACCTACCGCATCGGCGGCACCTCGCTGGCCGCGCCGGTCATCGCCGGTGTCCAGGCGCTCGCCGAGCAGGCCCGGCACGGCATCGCCATCGGCTTCGCCAACCCGCTGATCTACTCCCAGTACGGCACGTCGTCCTACCACGACGTGACCGACCACCCGCTGGGCCAGGGCAAGGGCCTCGCCGTGGTCCGCGTGGACTACGCGAACACCGTCGACGACTCCGACGGCACGATCGTGTCGCTGCGTACGCTCGGCGCCGACGCGTCGCTGCACGCCACGGTCGGCTACGACGACGTCACCGGCGTGGGCACGCCCGCGAAGGGGTACATCACCTCCTCGCTGCCGCCCAGGCACGGGCAGTAACGGCATCCGCCACGGCTTCGGCCCCGCACTGGCCACGGTGCGGGGCCGAAGCGCTGTCCGGCGCCCTCCGCGGCCCGGCCGTACCACCGTGCGTCCGGACGGGCCGCTGCGGTAATCTGGGCCCATGCGACGAGCCATGAGCCTCCTGCTTAGCGAGCCGCGCTGACCACGAACCACGTCAGTGCGGCACCCCTCCTGCGCGAGGGGCTTTTTTGTTTGTCCCGTCAATTCGCTCCGCGCGTGACGGGACCGCGTCGCAGGCAGGACCACCAGGCAGCGATGGCCGTAGCAGCCGTCATGACATCGATGGAGTACCGAGGACGATGAGCGACACCACCCCGGCCGCCGAGACGGCTGCGCCGCACCGCTACACCGCACAGCTGGCCGCCGAGATCGAGAGCCGCTGGCAGGAGCACTGGGACGAGCACGGAACGTTCGCCGCCCCCAACCCCACCGGCACCCTGGACGCCGATCCGGCAGTGGCCGCGAAGCCCAAGCGCTTCATCATGGACATGTTCCCGTACCCCTCGGGCGCGGGACTGCACGTCGGCCACCCGCTGGGCTACATCGCCACCGACGTCTCCGCCCGGTACCAGCGCATGACCGGGCACAACGTCCTGCACACCCTGGGCTTCGACGCGTTCGGCCTGCCCGCCGAGCAGTACGCCGTGCAGACCGGCACCCACCCGCGGGTCTCCACCGAGGCCAACATCGTCACCATGCGCGCCCAGCTGCGCCGGCTGGGCCTGGGCCACGACCGCCGCCGCTCCTTCGCGACGATCGACCCCGACTACTACCGCTGGACGCAGTGGATCTTCCTGCAGATCTACAACTCCTGGTACGACGCCGCCGCCGACCGCGCCCGCCCCATCGCCGACCTGGTCGCGCAGTTCGAGGACGGCACCCGCGCCACCCCCGACGGCCGCCCCTGGGCCGAGCTGACCGCCGCCGAGCGCTCCGACGTGCTGGGCGGCCACCGGCTGGCCTACGCCGCCGAGTCGCCCGTCAACTGGTGCCCCGGCCTGGGCACCGTGCTGGCCAACGAGGAGGTCACGGCGGACGGCCGCTCCGAGCGCGGCAACTACCCTGTCTTCAAGGCCAAGCTGCGCCAGTGGATGATGCGCATCACCGCCTACGCCGACCGGCTGCTGACCGACCTGGACGCGCTGGACTGGCCCGAGGCGATCAAGCTGCAGCAGCGCAACTGGATCGGCCGCAGCGAGGGCGCCCGCGTCGACTTCCCCGTGCACGGCACGGCCGAGGACGCCGCGATCACCGTCTTCACGACCCGCCAGGACACGCTGTTCGGCGCCACGTACATGGTGCTGGCGCCCGAGCACGACCTGGTCGACGCGATCGTCCCGGCCGCCTGGCCCGAGGGCACCCGCGAGGCCTGGACCGGCGGCCACGCCACGCCCGGCGACGCCGTCGCCGCCTACCGCAAGCAGGCCGCGTCGAAGTCCGACGTCGAGCGGCAGGCCGACGCCAAGGAGAAGACCGGCGTCTTCACCGGCGCCTACGCCGTCAACCCGGTCAGCGGCGAGCCCGTCCCGGTCTTCGTCGCCGACTACGTCCTGATGGGCTACGGCACCGGCGCGATCATGGCCGTCCCCGCCCACGACAGCCGCGACTTCGCCTTCGCGCGCGCCTTCGACCTGCCCATGCGCTGCGTCGTGCGGCCCACCGACGGCCGCGGCGAGGACCCGGCCGAGTGGGAGGACGCCTTCGCCTCGTACGACGCGGCCATCGTCAACTCCGCCAACGACACGGTCTCGCTGGACGGCCTGGGCGTCACCGAGGCCAAGGCCGCGATCACCCGCTGGCTGGCCGAGCGCGGCATCGGCGAGGGCACCGTCAACTACCGGCTGCGCGACTGGCTGTTCAGCCGCCAGCGGTACTGGGGTGAGCCCTTCCCGATCGTCTACGACGAGGACGGCGTCGCGCACGCGCTGCCCGACTCGATGCTGCCCGTCGAGCTGCCCGAGGTCGACGACTACACCCCGCGCACCTTCGACCCGGACGACGCCGACACCTCGCCCGAGACCCCGCTGTCCCGCAACGCCGAGTGGGCGACCGTCGAGCTGGACCTGGGCGACGGCCCGCGCACCTACCGCCGCGAGACCAACACCATGCCCAACTGGGCCGGTTCCTGCTGGTACGAGCTGCGCTACCTGGACCCGTTCAACACCGAGCGGATCGTCGACCCGGCCGTCGAGGCGTACTGGATGGGCCCGCGCGAGGGGCAGCCGGCCGGCGGCGTCGACCTGTACGTCGGCGGCGCCGAGCACGCCGTGCTGCACCTGCTGTACGCGCGCTTCTGGCACAAGGTGCTGTTCGACCTGGGCTACGTCTCGTCCTTCGAGCCCTTCCACAAGCTGTTCAACCAGGGCATGATCCAGGCCTACGTCTACCGCGACGCGCGCGGCATCGCCGTCCCCGCGGCCGAGGTCACCGAGGAAGACGGTGCGTACTACTACCAGGGCGAGAAGGTCAGCCGGCTGCTGGGCAAGATGGGCAAGTCGCTGAAGAACGCCGTCACGCCCGACGAGATCTGCGCCGAGTTCGGCGCCGACACGCTGCGGCTGTACGAGATGGCCATGGGCCCGCTGGACGTTTCCCGGCCGTGGGACACCCGGGCCGTCGTCGGCCAGTACCGGCTGCTGCAGCGGCTGTGGCGCAACGTCGTCGACGAGACGACCGGCGAGGTCACCGTCACCGACGCCGAGCCCGACGAGGAGACGCTGCGCGCGCTGCACAAGGCGATCGACGGCGTCAGCGGCGACATGGCGGGCCTGCGCTTCAACACCGCCATCGCCAAGATCACCGAGCTGAACAACCATCTGACGAAGGCAGGCGGCCCCGTGCCGCGCTCCGTCGCCGAGCAGCTGGTCCTGCTGATCGCGCCGCTGGCTCCGCACATCGCCGAGGAGCTGTGGTCCCGGCTGGGCCACACCGCCTCGCTGGCCCACGCCGACTTCCCCGTGGCCGACCCGGCGCTGGCCCAGGACCCGGCGGTGACCTGCGTCGTCCAGATCAAGGGCAAGGTCAAGGCCCGCCTGGAGGTCCCGCCGACCATCTCGGACGCCGACCTGGAGACCCTGGCCCTGGGCGACCCGGCCGTCACCGCGGCGCTGAACGGCGCGGCGGTGCGCAAGGTGATCGTGCGGGCCCCGAAGCTGGTCAACATCGTGGTCTGAGCTGCGGCCGTCATCCCCTAGGGGCAGGTCTGCGGGATCCACCGGATCCCCGGCCTGCCCCTTGCCGTTACGGTGGAGGTACGCGTTCTTGCCCTTGCCCCCAGGAGGAGCGGCCTGTGGAAACCGCCGGGATCGTCGTTCTCCTGCTCGTGCTGGCCTTCCTGGTGCTGGCGGGCGTCGTGGCGATACGCACCGTGCGCGCCGTCAAGCGCGGAGTGGCCCGCGGGACCGCGCAGGCCCGCAGGGTCGTCGAGGACACCCAGCTCAAGGCCCGCCGCTTCACCACGCCCGGCCCCGGCGGCGAGGTGGCGCAGCTGCGGATCGACCTGCGGGCCGCGATCGACAGCACCTTCGCCGCACTCGACGCGCGCCGCGCCGACGACGCCGCCCTCGCGGAGGCGGCGGCCCTGCTCTCCCGGCTCAACGACCACGCCCGCGCCCTCGACGGCGAACTCAAGCTGCTCGAACGCGAGCCGGACAAGTCGCGCGTCGCGACCCGCCTGCCCGAGCTGGCCACCCGCGTCCGCCAGATCACCCACTCCGCGGACTCCCTCCGCTGGGCGGCCCAGGACCGCGCCGAACACGCCACCACCGACGACCTGGCCTCCCTGGCCGACCAGATCGCCATGGAGTCCGCCGCCCTCCGCCACTGGACCCCGACCGAGCCCCCGAAGCTGCCGTCATCGGGGGAGTGAGGGTCCTCCGCCTCGCCGGCGGGGGGTGTCCGGCGGGGTGCGCGGCGGGGCGAGGTGCTTGTGCGTGCCCCGCGGGGGGCGGCGCGGCGGGGTGGGGGCGCTCCGTGTGGCCCGGCGGGGGCGCGTGCGGTGCGGCGTGCGCGGCCGGGCGTCGGCTGAGTCGCGGGACCGCGGTGTGGGGGGTGGCGTGTCCGGAGGGCCGGGCGTCGGCCTCGTCGGCGGGGGCGCGGCGGGGGCCGTCCGGCGGGCGGCGCGGGCCAAGCTGTCGCCCCGGCGTGTGCCCCGGGTAATCTCCCGGACATGCCCCCGCACGTCGCCATCGTCACGGACTCCACGGCCTACCTCGGCCGGGACGCCCTGATCCGCCACCACATCACCATCGTTCCCCTCACCGTGGTGATCGGCGACGAGGCCCTGGAGGAGGGCACCGAGATCTCCGCGCCCGCGGTCGCGCGGGCGCTGCAGCGGCGCCGCCCGGTGACCACGTCCCGGCCCGCGCCGCTGGAGTTCACCGCCGCGTACGAGGCCGCCGCCGCGTCCGGCGCGTCGGCGATCGTCTCGCTCCACCTCTCCGCCGACTTCTCCGGCACGTACGACGCCGCGCTCGTCGCCGCGAAGGACGCGCCCGTGCCCGTGCGGGTCGTGGACACGGGGGTGGTCGCGATGGCCCTCGGCTTCACCGTGCTCGCGGCCGCGGAGGCGGCGGGGGCGGGCGGTACGGCCGACGAGGTGGTGGCGGCGGCGGAGAAGCGGGCGGCGGACACGTCCGCGTACTTCTACGTCGACACCCTCGACTACCTCCGCAGGGGCGGCCGGATCGGCGCCGCCCAGGCCCTCTTCGGCTCCGCGCTCGCGGTGAAGCCGCTGCTGCGGCTGGCGGACGGCCGGATCGAGCTGCTGGAGAAGGTCCGCACCGCCTCGAAGGCGATCTCCCGCCTGGAGGAGATCGTCGTCGAGCAGGCCGGCAACCGCACGGTCGCCCTCGCGGTCCACCACCTCGCCGCCGCCGACCGCGCGGCCACGCTCGCGGACCGCCTCCGCGAGCGCGTCCCGGGCCTCGACGATCTCGTCGTGAGCGAGGTGGGCGCGGTGATCGGTGCCCACGCCGGGCCGGGGCTGCTGGGCGTGGTGGTCTCCCCGCACTGAGCGCGGCGGCCCGCAGGCGTCGGGGGCGGCGTGGGCGCCGGCGTCGGCTTCGGCGGGAGAGTTATCCACAGGCTGCGGACCAAGATCATCGCGGGGTGTGCGGACCGGTCCACGATGATCGGTATGAACGTGATGAGCGCGACGCGCGCGACGAAGACGAAGGTGCCCCGGGAAGCGTCCGAGGCGGAGGCACGCACGAGGGAGCGGGCGTCCGCGATCTTCCCGGCGGCGGGACCGCCGCCACCGCCTCCCACGGCGGAGAGCCCACCGGGCGCGCGGTTCACCGGTGTCCGGACATGGCTGCTGCTGCGCTGCGGCCTCGAACTGCGCACGGTCGCCGCGCTGACGGTGGTGCTGCTGGCGGCGACCGGGCTGGCGGTGCGCCATTACATGACGGGCCGTCCGCACACGGTACGGGTCCCGGCCGCCCTCCCGCCGCCCGTCCCCGCTCCCGGCCCCTCACCGGCCCGCCCCGCCCTGACGGTCGACATCGCCGGCAAGGTCGCGAGCCCGGGCCTGCGCCACCTCCCGCCGGGCTCCCGCGTCGCCGACGCCCTCACGGCGGCCGGCGGCCCCCTCCCTGGCACCGACACGACCTCCCTCAACCTCGCCCGCCCCCTGACCGACGGCGAACAACTCCTCGTCGGCCAACCCCCGCCCCCAGCCTCCGCATCCTCCCCACCCCAACCCGGCACCCCCGCAACCCCCCTGAGCCTCAATTCCGCCACGGCCCCCCAACTCGACGCCCTCCCCGGCGTCGGCCCCGTCCTGGCCCAGCACATCCTCGACTACCGCACCCAGCACGGCGCCTTCACCACCCTCCAGCAACTCCGCCAAGTCCCCGGCATCGGCGACCGCAAATTCACCACCCTCAAACCCCTGGTCCACCCATGACCCCGCCCCCCGCCCCCGAAGAGGGGACAGCCACCGCCCCACGCCAAGAGCCGGCGCCCCGCAGCCGCGCGAGAACCCCCACGCCCGGCCCCAACGGCGGAGGGCCGGCGCCCTTCGGGGGCGCGGGGAGCTGCGCGCCTGGCCGGGAGGGCGGAGGGGGCGTCGACTCACGGCGAAGGTCAGCGCCCTTCGGGGGTGCGGGGAGCTGCGCGCCAAGCCACGACGAGGCCGGCTGCCGAGGACCGCGGAGCAAGGGGGAGGCCCGAGCGGACGAAGCCCCCCACACGCGGCGCAGCCCCAAAGCAGCGGTGCACGCCGCAGCGAAATCGCGGCTCGGCGCGGCGAATCCGCGACAGGAAGGACCGCCGGATCTGCGGCTCGTGCCGCCGGCCCTGGCGGCGTGGGCGGCGGCAGCGCTGACACCCACCGCGGGGTGGAGGCCCGTGCTGTACACGGCCGCCGCCGCGGCAGCGGCATACGCGGTCGCGGCGGCGGCCGCAAGGCGGCTCGGGACCGCCCGCCCCCGAAGAAGCACGCTCACCGCCGCGGCAGCGGCAACGCTGCTGAGCCTGGTGGCGGCAGCCACCACCGCGGCTCTCGCGGCGGCGGACCTCCACCGCGGCCCCCTCCCGGAGCTGGCCGCCCGCCGGGCACGGGCGGAAGTGGTGCTCCGGATCACGGGCGACCCGTTCACTACCCACCCCCGAACCCCCGGAGGGCAGGGCGCGGCAAGGGGCCCGACCGTGGTGGTCCCCGCGGTAGCGATCCGCGTCGGCGCCACGAGCACCCGCACGCCCGTCGTGGTGCTGGCGCAGGCGAGCCCGCCGGCGTGGCTGCGGCTCGTCCCGTCAACAACCGTGCGGGTGGCGGCCCGCATCGCCCCCTCCGCCCGCCGCGGCGAGTCAGCGGCGGTAGTGCGCCCGACGGGCCCGCCCCGCGTGCTGAGCCCGCCGAGTACGCCCCAGCGCATCGCGGCCCGGCTGCGCGGCGGCCTGCGCACGGCGAGCGCCGGCCTGCCCGCGGACGCCCGCGGACTGCTCCCGGGCCTGGTGACGGGCGACACCAGTGCGCTGCCCCCGACCCTCAAGGAGTCCTTCGAGGCGACGGACCTGGCGCATCTCACCTCCGTGTCGGGAGCGAACCTCACGATCATCCTGCTGCTCCTGATCGGCCCCCCGGCCGAAGCCGTGCTCGCCGAACGCCGCGGCCTGGCAGCGGCGTTGGGCGTGCCGCTGCGGCTGACAGCCGTGCTGGGCGCAGCCCTGACCGCGGCGTTCGTGCTGGTGTGCCGTCCAGGGCCGAGCGTGCTGCGGGCGGCGGCGTGCGGGCTGATCACCCTGCTGGCGATCGGCACGGGCCGCCGCAGGTCCCTGCTGCCCGCGCTGTGCGGCGCGGTGCTGCTGCTGGTGCTGTGCGATCCGCAGGTCGCCCGGTCGTACGGCTTCGCCCTCTCCGTGCTGGCGACGGGCTCGCTGCTGACGCTGGCGCCGCGGTGGAGCGCGGCCCTGCGGCGGCGGGGGGTGCCGCCGCGGCTCGCGGAGGCGCTGGCGGCGGCGGGCGCGGCGCAGGCGGTGTGCGGCCCGCTGCTGGTGGTGCTGTCGGCGCGGCTCAGCCTGGTGGGCGTGCCGTGCAACCTGCTGGCGGAGCCCGCGGTCGCGCCGGCGACGGTGCTGGGGTTCTGCGCGCTGGCGGTGGCGCCGCTCTCCCCGGCCGCGGCGGCGGCCACCGCGTGGGCGGCGGGCTGGCCGGTGCGGTGGATCGCGGCGGTGGCCCGGCACGGCGCCGCGCTGCCGGGCGCGCAGGTGGGCTGGCCCGGCGGCTGGGCGGGCGCGGCGCTGCTGGCGGGGCTGACGCTCGCCGTGGCGGTTCGCGGGGCCCGCCTGCTGCGGGGGCTCGCGGGCCGCCCGTGGACCGCGGCGGCAGCGGCCCTGCTGGTGCTGCTGGCGCTGACCCGCCCGCTGCCGCTGCCCGTTCCGCTGCCGGGGCAGGCGACACGGTGGCCGCCCGCGGGCTGGCGGTTCGCGATGTGCGACGTGGGGCAGGGCGACGCGCTGGCGCTGCCCGCGGGTCCGGGCAGCGCGGTGGTCGTGGACACCGGCCCGGACCCGGCGCTCGCCGACCGCTGCCTGCGCGATCTGCGGGTCAGCTCCGTGCCGCTGCTGATCCTGACGCATTTTCACGCCGACCACGCGGACGGCCTCAGCGGCGTGCTGCGCGGGCGCGCGGTCGGCGCGATCGAGACGACGGTGCTGGACGAGCCGGCGCCGGAGGCGGCGCGGGTGCGGCGGGAGGCCGCGGCCGCGGGCGTGCCGGTGCTGCGGGCGGCGGCGGGGGAGCGGCGCGCGGTGGGCCCGCTGTCGTGGCGGGTGCTGTGGCCGCCGCCGGACGCGGAAGGGTTGCCGGACGACGATCCGAACGACGCGAGCGTGGCGCTGCTGGTGAGCACGGGCGGCCTGACGCTGCTGCTCGCCGGGGATCTGGGCCCCGAGGCGCAGGCCGAGGTGCTGGCGGCGACGCCGGATCTGCCGCGGGTGGACGTGCTGAAGGTCCCGCACCACGGCAGCGCGTTCCGGGACGACGAGTTCTTCGCCCGGCTGCATCCGCGGCTGGCGCTGATCTCGGTGGGGGCGCGCAACACGTACCACCACCCGGCGCCGGGGACGGTGGCGGCGCTGCGCGCGCTGGGCGCCACCGTCTTCCGTACGGACCGGGACGGCCCCGTCGCCGTCACCGCCGGCCCGGGGGGCCTGCGCGCCGCGATGCCCCGCCGCGGGGGCGGTGGGTTGCTCGCGGCGGGGGAGGGGCGGCGTGCGGTCAGGCGCCGAAGATCGCGGTGGGGTCCCCGGTGTACCAGGCGTTGTCGATGCGCATCCGGCGGATCACCCAGCGGTCGCCGTCGCGGACGAGGTCCACCGCGTAGGGGTTCTTGAGCAGGGCGAAGGTGCCGTGGTCGGCGGTCAGCAGGTGCTGGGCCTCGACGA
This sequence comes from Streptomyces sp. NRRL F-5123, assembly GCF_000721495.1. Lineage (GTDB taxonomy): Bacteria > Actinomycetota > Actinomycetes > Streptomycetales > Streptomycetaceae > Actinacidiphila. The sequence continues at coordinate 5,257 of NZ_JOHY01000007.1, read as the reverse complement.
GGGCGGTGAGCCGCGCGGTGTCGCCGTCGATCGCGATGCGCGGGTTGGTCACCTGGTGGGTGGTGTCCACACGCCCGGCGAAGAGGCCGAGGATCGTGGTGACGATCGTGTCCCGCCCGGCCAGCAGCGGGGCCGTGCCGCCCCACTTGGCGGAGGCCGGGGCGAAGTCCACCTCGGCGTCGGGGGCGAAGGCGGAGGCGAAGAGGGCGGCGTCCCCGAGGTCCTGGCCCAGGCCGAAGCGGAGGAGCGAGTCGAGGATCTCCGTGCGGTCGCGCAGTTCCCGCAGGACGGCCGCGGCGTCGGCGGCGGGGGCGGTGAGGGCGTGGGGTCCGGTGACGTACATCGTGTGCTCCTGGTGCGGGTCGGTCGGGGGCGGTGCTGGTTCGACCCTCGCCGGGTGCGGCGGCCGGATCAATGCCGGGCTGTGCAACGATCGTCAAGGCGGGCTTGACGATGCGGGGGCGGCGCGATGCTGGAGCGGCACGAGCTGGAGGCGTTCCTCACGCTGGCCGAGGAGCTGCATTTCGGCCGGACCGCGGAGCGGCTGCACCTCTCCACCGCACGGGTCAGCCAGACGGTCGCGAAGCTCGAACGCCGGGTCGGCGCCCCGCTGTTCGCGCGTACCAGCCGCCGGGTGGAGCTGACGCCGGTCGGCCGGCGGCTCGCGGAGGAGGTGCGGCCGGCGTGGGCGCGGATCGCGGCGGCGTACGAGGCCGCGGTCGAGGCAGGCCGCGGGCTCACGGGCACGCTGGGCGTCGCGTTCGCCGGCGCCGCGGGTGGCCAGCTCCTGGCGGGCGCGGCCGAGCTCTTCCGGGAGCGGGCGCCCGGCTGCGAGGTCCGGATCCGCGAGGTGCAGCCCGCGGACGTCGTGGTGTGGCTGCGCGACGGCGAGGCCGACCTCGTGCTGGCGGGCCTTCCGGTGGACGCCCCCGGCATCGCCTCCGGGCCGGTGCTGATCGGCGAGGCGCGCATGCTCGCCGTGGCCGCGGGGCACCCTTTCGCCCGCCGCGAGTCGCTGTCCCTGGAGGACCTGGCCCGGGTGACGCTGCTGCGGCTGCCCGACCACGCGCCGCAAGCCCTCCAGGAGGACCGCGCGCCCCGCACCACCCCGGCCGGGCGGCCGGTCGAGCACGGCCCGGCGGCGGCGACGTTCCACGAGCTGCTCACCCTCGTCGGCGCGGGCCGGGGCGCCCTCGTCGTCGGCGCCCAGACCCGTCGCTACTACGCGCGCCCCGACGTCTCCTACGTCCCCTTCCGTGACGCCCCGCCCGTGGAGTGGGCCCTGCACTGGCGCGCCGACGCCGCCACCGCCCGCGTCCGGGCCTTCGCCGACGCCGTCCGTGCGCTGCTCGACCGCTGACCCGGGGCCGCCGCCCTCGCACCCGCCGCCCTCGCCCAGATGCTAAAGGTATCTTGCTAAAGAAGTCTTTAGAAAGCTATCGTGAGATACATGCCCGACAAGCCGCTCGACCACCAGATCCACCTCAGCGACCCCCGAGCCCTGCGCGCGTACGCCCATCCGACGCGGATGGCGCTGGTCGGACTGCTCCGCATGGAGGGGCCGTTCACGGCGACGCGGGCGGCCGAACTGACGGGGGAGTCCGTCGCCAGCTGCTCCTACCACCTGCGGATACTGGCGAAGTACGGCCTCGTCGAGGAAGCGGAGCCGGGCGCGGCGGGGCGGGAGAAGCCGTGGCGGGCCACGGCGTCCTACACCGACTGGCCGACCTACTCCACGGACCCCGCGGTCGCGGACGCCGCCGAGGCGCTGAGCGTGGCCGTGGCCGAGTCGCAGTTCAACCGCCTGATGCGGGCCCGTGAGCTGCGGCACAGGCTGCCCCCCGAGTGGCAGCAGGCCGAGACGTACTCCGACGCGATCCTCTACCTCACCCCCGAGGAGCTGTCCGCGCTGGGGGAGCGGATCAACGAGGTGATCGCGGAGTACGCGGAGCGCGGCCAGGACCCGGCGCACCGTCCCGAGGCCGCCCGCCGTGTGGCGTACCTGCACACCGGCTACGTCGCCCCCGAGCAGCCGAACCCGCCCGCCGGCCCGGCCCCGGCCCCGGCCCCGGCCCCGGCCCGCGGGGAGGAGCCGTGAGCACCGCCACCGCCGTCCGCGCGCTCGCCGCCCGGGCTCCCGCGCTGCTGCACGAGACGCAGTTCCGGCGCTACTGGACCGGCCAGACGGTCTCCCTCTTCGGCGACGAGGTGACCTACCTCGCGGTGCCGCTCGCCGCCGTCCTGGTGCTGCACACGGGGCCCACCGGTATGGGCTGGCTGCGCTTCGCCGGGCTGCTGCCCGCCCTGCTCTTCTCGCTGCACGGCGGGGTCTGGGCGGACCGCCGCGGGCGCCGCCGCCAGGCGATGATCGCCGCCGACCTCGGTCGCGCCGCGCTCATGGCGTCCGTCCCGCTCGCCTACGCCCTCGGTGTGCTGACCTTCGCCCAGCTCTGCGTCGTCGTCTTCGCCGTCGGCACCCTCGCCGTGGCCTTCGACGTCTGCAACGCCACGCTCTTCGTGTCGCTCGTCGACCGCGAGAGCTATGTCACCGGCAGCTCGCTGGTCAGCGGCAGCCGGGCCTTCTCCTTCATGGCCGGGCCCAGCGCCGGCGGCCTGCTGGTGCAGCTGCTCGCCGCCCCGCTGGCGCTGCTGGTGGACGCCGCCTCCTACGTCGTCTCCGCCTGGCAGCTCGCCCGGATAGCGCCTGAGGAGCCGCCCGCCGTGCCGCGCGGCCGCGGCCGGCTCACCGAGGGGCTGCGCTTCGTCGGGCGCTCCGCGCTGCTGCGCCCGATGCTCGCCTGCGTCGCCACGATCAACCTCTTCAACTTCGCCTTCAGCACCCTCGTCGTCCTCTACGCCGTCGACGGCCTGGGCCTCAACACCGGGACGCTGGGCCTGGTCATCGGCGCCGGGGCGCTCGGCGGCCTGCTCGGCTCGGTGATCAGCGGGCGGATCGTGCGGGCGATCGGCATCGGCCCGGCCCTCACGCTGGGCGCGGTCGCCTTCCCCGCCCCGCTGGTGCTCGTCCCGATGGCGGGCGGCCCGAAGCCGCTCGTACTGACCGCCTTCTTCGCTGCGGAGTTCGCAGCCGGGCTCGGCGTGATGCTGCTCGACATCACCGCCGACACGCTCAAGGCCGCCGTCATCCCCAACGCCCTGCGCTCGCGCGTCTCCGGCGCCTTCCGCATGGTCAACTACGGGGTGCGCCCGCTGGGCGCGCTCGGCGGCGGACTCCTCGGCTCCGCGATCGGGCTGCGCCCCGCGCTGTGGGCGGTGACCGTCGCGGCCGCGCTCGGCGCGCTGTGGCTGCTGCCGTCCCCGATACCGCGGCTGCGCCATCTGCCGAAGCCCGAGGAATCCTTGCAGCCCGAGCAGCCCGAGCAGCCCGCCCGGCCCGTCTGACAAGGCCCCGCCGCAGGTCAGCAGGGGTGCGATGGCATACTTCCGGCATGAGCGCCATCCCGTCGTCCCGCATCCCGGCACAGCTGCCGTCCTGGCATCTGCGCCCGTCGACCGACGCGGACCTGGAGCCGCTCGCGGACCTGCGTGCCGTGGTCATGCGCCCGGATCTGGAGCGCCTCGGCCGCTACGACGAGCACCGGGTGCGGCAGCGGCTGCGCGACTCCTTCTCGACCGCGCACACCGCGATCATCGTGGTCGGCGACGACTTCGCGGGCTCCGTCACGCTGCGCCCCGCCGAGGGCGACGGGCAGTGGCTGGAGCACTTCTACCTCGCCCCGCGCCACCAGGGGCGCGGCCTCGGCTCCGACGTGCTGCGGGCGGTGCTGGCGCAGGCCGACGCACGCGGGCAGACCATGCGCCTGAACGTGCTCCAGGGCAGCCCCGCCCGCCGGCTCTACGAACGGCACGGCTTCACCGTCGAGTCCCAGGACCCGGTGGACGTCTTCATGACCCGCCCCCCGGCCACGGTCCCCGCGGTCTGACGGGCGCGACCGGGCGCCGCGCCCGTCCGTACCGGCTCCGAACCGTCCAGCCGTCCACCGGCACGCACCTCGCGTGTCGGTGTTTTTCGCGACCGCACAAACAACCGGAACTTTTACGAAAATTTCGAGAGCGAAAGCTCCGATCATGCGGTCGGATCTCTGCCCACCCTGGGCGCACTCGTCGCTGATTCCTCCTCAGATCGCTGTGGCCAGGCGCAACACTGTGCCACGCCGACTCCCATCAATCGAAGGTTTCGCAAACTTCGCCGAAACTGTTGACAGTCGACGGGAGTCGATCCAACACTGTTCGCCGTTGAGACCGCACCACCCGTCACCCGGGCCGCACCGCGGCACGGGCTTTCCGGACCCTCCCGCACGAGCCGCCGAGCGGGGTGTCCGAGCCATCCCCCACAAGTGACCCGCCCCTGCCACGGGGGCCATGTCGCGCTGCCCGACCCCTCGGGCACTCCTCCAGGAGGACACCTGTGAACCGTCCCCCCACCAAGGGCCGACTGCGCCTGCTGCTCAGCGGACTTCTGACGACCGTGCTCGTGGGCGGCGCCGCCCTGCTCGTACCGGGCACGGCCAACGCCGACACCACGGTCAACCAGAACAGCACCGGCACCAACAACGGGTACTTCTACTCGTTCTGGAGCCAGAACAGCGGCCAGGCATCGATGACGATGGGCTCCGGCGGCCAGTACAGCACCCAGTGGAACAACGTTGAGAACTTCGTCGCCGGCAAGGGCTGGAACCCGGGCAACACCTCGCCCGTGACCTACTCGGGCTCGTGGAACTGCAGCGGCAACTGCTACCTGTCGTTGTACGGCTGGACCACGAACCCGCTGATCGAGTACTACATCGTCGAGAACTACGGGAACTACAACCCCAGCACCGGCGCCACCCGCCTGGGCTCGGTCAACAGCGACGGCAGCACGTACGACCTGTACCGGACGCAGCGCGTCAACCAGCCCTCCATCCAGGGCACCGCGACGTTCTACCAGTACTGGGCCGTCCGCCAGGCCAAGCGCACCGGCGGCACCATCACCGTGTCCACCATCTTCAACGCGTGGTCGCAGGCGGGCCTGAACCTCGGCACCCCGAACTACGAGATCCTGGCCACCGAGGGCTACCACTCCTCCGGCAGCTCCAACATCACCGTCGGCTCCAGCAGCGGCGGCAGCACCGGCGGGACGACCGGTGGCACCACCGGCGGGACGACCGGCGGGACCAGCGGCGGGACGGGTGGCAGCTGCACGGCCAATGTCACGGCCGGTGACCAGTGGTCGGACCGCTACAACCTGAACGTCTCG
>NZ_JOHY01000006.1 GCF_000721495.1 Streptomyces sp. NRRL F-5123 | reverse complement strand
CACGTAAGGAGTCGTCGGCAGCGTCAGATGTGTATAAGAGACAGCGGTGGGGGTGCCCGGGGCGGTCGGAGCGGGGCTCGCCTCGACCGGAGGTGTGGGGGTGCCGGTGCCGGCGGCGGGGGCGCCGGGAGTGGCGGGCGTCGTGGGAGCGGCCGGCGTAGTGGGCGTCGTGGGCGTGGCCGCGGGGGTGCCGGGGTCCGCGGGGGCGGAGGGGTCGGCGGTCGTGGTGGGCACGGGGGTGGCGGTGGAGTCGCCACCGTTGCCGTTCCCGTCACCGTTCCCGTTGCTGTCGTCGGCGTTGTCGTCGAGCAGGCCCGTGCCCAGCTCGCAGCCGGGGAAGGCGTCGGGGCCGAGGTCGGCCAGGATCTTCTCGGCCACCTTGATCTGGTGGGCTCGTGAGGCGAGGTCGGGCCGCGGGCCGTAGAGGAGGCCGCCGTAGCGGATCCACACGTCCTCGGTGAGCGAGAGGCCGCCGAAGACGCCGTTGTCCGAGGTGGCGTCCCACTGCCCGCCGCTCTCGCATATCGCGACCTTGTCCCAGGTGCCGCCGTCCGCGGCCTGCGCGGCTCCGGCGCCCGCGCCCAGCAGGGGCAGCGCGAGTCCCGCACCGGTCGCCGCCACCGTCACCATGGCCGCGGGGGCCGGGCGGGGGCGTCGGTGCCTGCCGTTGGCGGAGAGCATACGGTCGCCTTTCATCGGTGCCGTTGCGCGCAGCCTTCGCACGCCTCGCGTTGACCGCAGAACGTAGCGGGGTTGGCCAACGGATCACAAGTCGATGTAGCGGTCGTCACGTCGCGGTCACGGGGTTGACGTCACGTCAGTTCGTCTGCGGGGCCTCGGGGGTGAAGGCCACCGGCAGCGTCCGCAGGCCGCGCATGATCAGGCCGCCGCGCCAGCGCAGATCGCCGGGTTCCGCGGCGAGTCGCAGGTCGGGCAGCCGGGTGAGCAGGGTCGCGAGCGCCGTTCTGGCTTCCAGGCGGGCCAGCGGCGCTCCGAGGCAGTAATGGATGCCGTGCCCGTACCCGAGATGCGGGTTGTCCCTGCGGGCGAGGTCGAGCCGGTCCGGGTCGGCGAAGCGGGCGGGATCGCGATCGGCCGCCGCGAGCACCACCAGGACCGGGTCGCCCTGGGCGATCGGCACGCCGCCGATCTCGACCGGCCGGGTGGCGTAGCGCCAGGTCGCCAGCTCGACGGGGCCGTCGTAGCGGAGGAGTTCCTCGATCCCGGTGTCCAGCAGGCCCTGGTCCCCCGTCACGACGGCCTGCTGGAGGGCCGCGCGCTGCTCCGGGTTGCGCAGCAGCGCGTAGGTGCCGTTCCCGATGAGGTTGACGGTGGTCTCGAACCCCGCGAAGAGCAGCACGAAGCACATGGCCGCGGCCTCGTTCTCCGTCAGGTGCTCGCCGTGGTCGGAGGCCCGGATCAGACCGGAGATCAGGTCGTCGGGCGGGCCGCCTGCGGCGCCGGCGGCCAGTTCGGCGCGCTTGCGGTGGATCAGCTCCGTCAGATACGTGCGCATCCGCTTGACCGAGCGCGCGACGCCGCCGCGCGGACCGCCGCCGTGCCGGATCATCATGCCTGCCCAGTCCCGGAAGTCGTCCTGGTCCTCGGCGGGCACGCCCAGCAGGTCGCAGATGGCGTAGATGGGGAGCGGGAAGGCGAACTCGTGGATCAGGTCCGCCTCCCCGCGCGACGCGAAACCGTCCACGAAACGGTCCGTCAGCTGCTGCACCCGTGTCCCGAAGCCCGCCACCCGGCGGGGGGTGAAGGCCTTGGAGACAAGGCGCCGCAGCCGGGTGTGGTCGGGCGGGTCGATGTTCAGCAGGTGCGTCATCAGGTCAGCGCTGCGCTCCCCCGGGATGCCGGTCTTCCCGCGCGCGCCGGGCGACTCCGCGTGGTGCACCGGGTTCTTGCTCAGCCGCGGGTCCGCCAGCGCCTCGCGCGCGTCGGCGTACCGCGTGACGAGCCAGGCCTCGACCCCGCTGGGCAACGTCGTGCGGTGGACGGGGGCGTGCTCGCGCAGCCAGGCGTAAGCCGGGTAGGGGTCCGTGGCGAACTCCCAGGTGAAGAGCTCGGGCATGGCGGCGCCGTCGGTCATCCCCCGACCGTACGCGACACGCCCCCGTGCCGGGTGCGGCGGCTACGGCTGCTGCCCCGGGGGCCCGTCCTGCGCGGCCCGCGCCTCGGACTCGGCGGCGCGTATCGCCGTACGGTAGCGGCGTGCCGCGTGCCGCAGGGCCGCCTCGGGGTCGATGCCGGACGACTGGGCGGTGGCGGCCTCGGCCAGCAGGTGGTCGCCGAGCGCGCTCTCGTCGTCGTAGAGCGGGGCGGGCGGGGTTACGGGCAGCGGGAGCCCGGCCTGCCGCGCCCTTCCGGCGAGCTTGGCGGCCAGTGCCAGGGCCGGGGAGGCGAGCGGCACTCCGTCCGTGACCGACTCGCGGGCCTTCTCGACACCCTTGAGCCGTATCCAGTTGGCCTGCACCTGCTCGGGCGTCTCGGCGATCTCGTCGCCGAAGATGTGCGGATGGCGGTGGATCAGCTTGTCGACCAGGCCGGCCGCCACGTCGTCGATGCCGAACGGCTCGTCCGGGTCCCCCTCGGCGATGGCGGCGTGGAAGACCACCTGGAGCAGCACGTCCCCCAGCTCCTCGCGGACCGCCGCCCGGTCGCCCTCCTCGATCGCCTCGACCAGCTCGTACATCTCCTCGATGCCGTACTTGGCGAGGTCCTCGTGCGTGCGCAGGCTGCTCCAGGGGCACTCTGTCCTGATCCGGTCCATCACCTGGACGAGATCCAGCAACCGTGCGCCCGGCAGGTCGTACGAGCCGGGCAGCAGCTCCAGGTCGGGCATCTCGACCCGGCCGGAACCGCCGAGCGCGGCGAGCTCCGCGGTGACCGCCCGGTCGCCCTCCCCGCCGTCCGCCGGCAGATACACCACCGTACGGCCCCCGGCCGCCGCCTCCACCAGCTCGCGACCGGTGGGCGCGGCGATCTCCACGGCCACCCCTGCCTCGTGCAGGAAGGGCAGCTGGGGATGCCCCGTGTCGGGACACAGCACCCGGTCGGCGCCGCGCAGCGCCTGCCACGCGGGCCAGGACAGCTGTCCCGGAGCCACCCGATGGCTGGTGGTGAGCAGGACCAGCCGGCCGGCGCCGCCCGCGGGGGCGGTGCCGGGAACGGCGGTGGAGTCGGAAGCGGAGTCGTTCACCCCTCGAACGTACCGCGAGGGTCCGACAACGGCCTCACGCGACCGGCGCCGCCGAGGACGGCGTCTTGGTGATCACCCAGGCGTCGGAGGTGTCGCCGATGCTGGCCTTCTTCTTGTCCCAGGTGCCGTAGCGCGGGTTGATCGTGACGCCTAGCTTGTCCGCGGTCTTGGTGAGGATGCCGAGCAGGGCGGTCTGGCCGCCGTCGCTGCCCGGCTGGTAGCCGAGGCTGGAGATCAGCTTGCCGAGCAGTGCGTTCGTCCGGAAGTAGGTGTCGGCCTCGGCGGGCGCGATGCCGAACTGCTGGAGCAGCGCGGCGTTCAGCGCCGCCTCGCTGCCGCCGAACTGCTGCAGCGCGGCAGCCCGGTCCTGCTGCGCCTCCTCCTCGGAGACCGTCACCCCGGCGTCTTCCGCGGCCCGTTCGATGACGGCGGTCTGCACGAGCATGGTCAGCGTCTGCGTCGAAAGCTTGGTGCTGGAGGCGAGCAGCTGGGCGCTCTGCGGGGACGCCTGCTGCGCCGCGCGCACCTGGTTGACCTTCGACTGCAGCGAGGCCACGGTGATCCGCTGGTCGCCCACCACGGCCGCGGCACCGGTCCGGTCCGGACCCGATCCGCACGCGGTCAGGGCGGGCGATGCCAGCAGCAGCGCGGCTGCGGCGATCGAGACGGCGGCGGTGCGGCGGCGGACCATGGGTGCCTCCCGGCAGGGGAACAAGCCTCACGATGCTGATGTGATGATCGAGCACGAGGATATTGATCCAGGGGCGCCGATATCCAGCACTCCGCACCACAGGATCCGCACAGTCCGCCTCCGGGGGCCGTATTCCCGCCGCCTTCCCACCCGTGGCCCGCCCGTGCCCCGCCCCGTGCCCGGCGGATTCCCGGCGGGCGGCCGCCCCCGCGGCTGAGCCGTCAGCCCGTGGGCAACCGCTCGGCGGGGCAGCCGCCGAGCACCTTGCGCATGGCGTCGCGCTCCGCGGAGGTCACCCACAGGCCGTACTTCTTCTTCACCGCCACCTGCCGCGCCACGTAGGCGCAGCGGAAGGCGGTGTTCGGCGGGAGCCAGGTGGCGGTGTCGCCGTCGCTCTTGCGGCGGTTGGTGGACGAGTCGACGGCCAGCAGGTTGAGCGGGTCGTTGGCGAAGTCGCGGCGCTTGTCGTCCGGCCACTGCTGGGCGCCTTTCTGCCACGCGTCGGACAGGGCCACGGCGTGGTCTATGTCGACCTTGCTCGCGCCGCGCTTGTAGGTGATCCGCGTGCCGGTGTATGGGTCGGCCAGGACCCCGGCGGTGACGATGCACTGCTTGGCACCGTCGCGGAAGGTCGTCTGCCGCAGGTCGCGCTTGAGTATGTCGTCGCGGGTGTCGCAGCCGTTGTGGTCGGTGTCGGCCCATGCGGGGCCGAAGCGGTCGCGCGAGTAGCCGGTCTTGGGCGCGCGGCCCTTGACGGTCAGCTGCCCGGCGGCCGCCAGCGCGCTGCCGGGCGCGCCTGCCGTGCTGCCCGGGGCGGCGGCGGAGGACGCCGAGGCACTGCCGCCGGCCGCGGGGGCGTTCGGGTCCTTGCAGCCCGCGAGGCCGCCGCCGAGGAGGACGGCGAGGGCCGCGGCGCAGGCCAGTGCCCGGGCGGGGTGGGAGCGGGCGGGCGCGGGGGGCCTGCCCGTCACGCTCGTCGGGGGGGTCGCGCCGGTCGCGCCGGACCCGGCGGGCGGGGTGGTCGTGGGTGCCATGTGCGCCTCTCAAGGGTCCGGCCGGTACGGCGACAGGTGCGACAAGCGGAAGAACAGTCCGTCAACTGCCTTCCCCCGATGGCGCAGACTACGGCTCCGCGCCCGCCCTGCAGTCCACCGGGTCGCCGGGACACCTGGTCACCCGGTCGCCGCGGGGCGGCCCGGTCGCGGCGGCCCGACCTCGCGTCGGCGCGCCGCCGCAAGGTCGCACCCTTCACGTGGCCAAGCTGGTAACACCCCGAAACGGGGCGAAAGGTGCGCACTGCGGTTTCGCGGCAGGGCAGCCGAGGCGACGGAAGGACCGGCGGATGAGCGGCGACGGCAACGGCGAGCGGGACCGCGCGGAGGCCGTGCTCCCGGCCCAGGAGCCCGGCGGCGTGCGGGAGATCCCCGCGCCCGCGCGCACGCAGGCCGCTGATGCCTCTGCCGGCCGCCCGGACGCGGCTGCCGCCACGGGCCGCGGGCGGCGGGAGCGGCCCGAACCGCCCCGGCCCGACCCGTGGCTGCTCGCCGGGGTCTTCGCCGCCGTCTACACGGCACTTTCGCTCTCCCGCTACCGCCGGATGGAGACGATGTCCTGGGACCTCGGGATCTTCGAGCAGGCGGTGAAGGGGTACGCCCACCTGCACGCCCCGGTCGCCGACCTCAAGGGCCCCGGCTTCGACGAGCTGGGCGACCACTTCAGCCCCGTCGTCGCCCTGATCGCGCCCTTCTACCGGGCCTTCCCGACCACGGTGACGCTGCTCGTGGCGCAGGCGCTGCTGTTCGCCCTGTCGGTGGTCCCCGTGACACGGGCGGCGGGACTGCTGCTCGGGCGGGGCGGCGGGCTGGCGATCGGCGCCGCGTACGGGCTGTCGTGGGGCGTCCAGCGAGCCGTCGAGTTCGACTTCCACGAGATCGCCTTCGCCGTGCCGCTGCTCGCCTCCTCCCTCGCCGCCGTGCTGCTGCGGCGCTGGACGGCGGCCATGCTCTGGGCGCTGCCGCTGGTGCTGGTCAAGGAGGATCTCGGCGCGGCGGTCGCGATGATCGGCGCGGTGGTGTGGCTGCGGGCCGGGCAGGACACCCTACGAGGCGCGGCCGGCGGGGGAGGGGTCCGTCCCTGGGCCCTGCGGCTGGCGGCCTTCGGGATCGTGGCATCGGCGTGGGAGATCGGCTGGCTCATTCCGCTCCTCCACGGCCCGGGTTACGACGCGTTCAACCACATCGACGGCGACGGCACGCTCACCGGCCACATCCCGCCGGTCACGGCGCTGCGCACGGTGCTGTGGGTGCTGCTGCCGGCCGGCGGACTGCTCGCGCTGCGCTCCCCGCTGCTGCTGGTCGCGCTACCGACCCTGGGATGGCGCTTCGTCTCGCACTACCCCGAGAACTGGGGCACCGCCTGGCACTACAACGCCGTGCTCATGCCGGTGGTCTTCCTCGCCGCGGTGGACTGCGCCGCCCAGGTCGCGGCAGCCGCACCGGGCGGCCGCCGGGCGCCGCAGTGGCTGCGCGCCGGTGCCCGCGCGCTGCCCGCCGCGGCGCTCGGGGCCGCGGTCGCGCTGGGCACCCAGCTCCCGGTGGCGGGACTCACGCACCTGGCCGCCTACCGGGTGGACGGCGGCACGCAGGCCGCCGAACGCGCCCTCGCCCGCATCCCGGACGGTGCCACGGTGGAGGCGAACGTGGGGCCGATCAGCCGCCTGGTCCGGCGCACCACCGTCTACTGGGTCGGCCAGACCGGCGGCCGGGCTCCGGACTACCTGGCCTTCGAGAACCTCTCCGGCTGGCTCACCGACCCGGCCGGCTACGCCCTGCAGCTCCACCCGCAGGCCCGCTACGCAACGGTCGCCGACGCCGGCGGCTACGTGGTGCTGCGCCGCGAGTGACCTCCGGCCTGTGTCCGCCGTCCGCCTACACGTGCACCTGGCCGAGCCACGCGAGTGTCCGGCGGATCTCGGCCGGGAAGGGGTGGTGCGGGCCGTGCACCCGCTCGGCGTCGTAGAGCAGCCGGGTCAGGATGTCGCGGGCGGCGGTGCGGTCGCCTATGGACAGCAGCAGGTGGGCCGTTCTGCGGCGGATGTCCAGCGGTGTGCCGGGGCTGGTGGCCGTCCACTGCTCGAAGTACGGCAGCAGCACCCGGTATTCGCTCAGCGCGGCCCTGGGGTCGCCCAGGTGCTCCAGGCACTGCGCCGCCTCGTAGCGGTACTGCAGCGCCTGGCGGTCCGCCCCGCCGTACTGCGAGGCGAACTCGTCCGACAGCCGCCGCAGTTCGGGCAGCGCCCGGCGGTACTGCCCGTCCTCCATCAGCGTGGCGGCGTACTGCTTGCGCAACGCCCGCAGGACGGGCGAGTGCTCGCCGTGCCTCTCGGCCGCCGCCGGGATGATTCCGCCCAGCATGTCCACCGCCTGGGTGATCCGGCCGGCGTCCAGCAGCCTCTTGACCTCGTCCACGGCCACGGCCAGGTCGGTGTCCTTGGGCGACTGCGCGGGCCGGGGCGGTACGACGGGCTTCGCGGGCACCGCCGGCGCGGCGACGCGGTCCGGCCACGGCGCCTGCGGACGCACGAAGGGCCGCGTCGGATCCATCGGCCCGAGCGCCGTCCGGTGCGCACCGGGCGGCGGCAGCAGTGCCGCCAGCTCCTGGTAGACGTCCTGCGCCGCGGCGGGGCGGTGCTGCGGGTCCTTGGCGAGCAGCCGCAGCACCAGCGCCTCCAGCGGCTCGGGCACCTCCGGCCGCAGCCGCCGCAGGGGCACCGGCGCCTCGTACAGATGCCGGTGCAGCACGCCGAGCGCCGTGGTGCCGGCGAACGGCACGTTCCCGCTGAGCAGTTCGTGCAGCACCACGCCCAGCGCGTACAGGTCCGTACGCGGACCGACCGCGCCGCCCATCGCCTGCTCCGGCGCCATGTACGCCGGGCTGCCGATGGGGGTGCCGGTGTGGGTCAGCCGCGTGGTGTCGGTGTCCATCACCGAGGCGACGCCCAGGTCGAGCACCGTGATCGTGCCGTCCGGACGGACCATCACATTGCGCGGCTTGAGGTCGCGGTGGACTATCGGCACCGCGTGGACCGCGGCCAGCACCGCGCACAGCTGCGCCCCCACCGCCACCGCCCACGGCCAGGGGTACGGCTCGTGCTCGGCGAGGTGGTCGCCGAGGTCGGCCCCCTCCACGTACTGCATGACCAGGTACAGCTCGTCGCCGTCCGCGCCCGCGTCGTGCACCGTCACCAGGCCCGGGTGGTCGACCTGGGCGGTGACCCGGCACTCCCGGTCGAACCGCTGCCGCAGCTCGCCGGCCTCGTCACCGCCCGCGACCTTGTCGGGCCGCAGCAGCTTCACCGCGACCCGGCGGTCCAACCGCCGGTCGTAGGCCGTCCACACCTGGCCCATACCGCCCTGGCCGATCACCGTGGCCAGTTCGTAGCGACCGGCGACGAGCCGACCGATCACCGGCCCTCCTCCTTGCGGAGGTAGTCGCTCAACTCGTCCAGCTCCGCACGCACTTGGTCGATCCGCTGTGCCTGCGGCCCGACCGCCGCCGCCCCCGTCGACGGCTCCGGCACGCGCGGTGCCGGCGGCACGGGCGCCGGGGTCCCGTACGAGCCCGGCCCGTTCGGGTGGGGCATGCCCGGATTCGACGGGTGGTTCGGCACGGGCGTGTGGTGCGGCGCCGACGTCCGGTGCGGGACGGGCGTCTGCTGCGGCATCGCGTGGGGCCCGGGTATCCCTGCGGTCATCCCGCCGGCCGCCGGGGCGTACCCGTTGGTGTACGGGTTCTGCGTCGGGTAGCCGTTGGGCACCGGATGTCCCGCGGCGCCCCCGGGGCCCCGTCTGATGTCGGCGACCAGGAAATACGCCGGGGTGCCGAACATGACGACCAGCACCGTCAGCGTCCCCGCGTTCGACTGCCAGGTGTCCGTGTTGTCGTGCGCGAGCCCGATCAGCGTGTAACCGGTGATGATCAGGACGATGTCGATCACCATCAGCGCCCAGTCGGCCGGATTGCGCCGCAGCACGGCCAGCCGCAGCATCGACGTCCAGGCGAGGAACCCGATCGAGAGCACCGGCAGCGCGGCGAACAGCACGCGCAGCCCGATCACGACGCCGCGACCCGGGGGCCGGGGCGGCGGCTGGGTGATGCCGGGGCCGTACATCTGGTGCTCCTGGTCGTCGAAGCGGATGGCTAGTCGAGAGCGTATCGGCCGCAACGGGCAGGCGGCGCGGGTTCCGCGACGGCCTGTGGACAACTATCCGGGCCGCACGGTGCCGTCCGTCAGTCCGTCGTAGAGCCCCTGCACGAGCTGGTCACCGAGCTGGGTCGCCTGGCGCAGCGCGTCCTCGAAGGCCGCGAGGGTCCGGAAGCGCTCGCCGTAGCGCCGCTGCTCGGCCGGGGGCAGCCGCGGCACCTGGAGTCGCCGCACGTCGATCCGGGTGGATGTCGTCGCGAAACTACTGGCCTGGCGGCTGTTGGCGGTACCGCGCAGGAAGCCTGCGAGGAACCACGGGTCGAGCGCCCCGGTGTCCGGCCGCAGCAGGTACACGTTGCGTCCGAGCGCGGCGCCCGCGATGGCGGCGTCCACCACCCGGGCCACTCCTCCGCCACCGAGGATCGGCACCACCACGTCCCCCTCCTCGACGAGCACCGGCTCCTCGGCGGGCCCTTCGGCGCGGCCCGGCGGGAGTATGCCGGTGGGTCCGCCGCCCGCGATGACGTCGTGCTCGGTCAGCACGGCGGGCGGGGCGGCGGAGCCGTCCTGCGGGGCGATGCCCCCGCCGCCCGCGCGCATCAGCAGGGCGCCGGACCGGGCCAGTTCGCCCACGGTCGTGGTCGGCCAGCGGGCCGGCTCACCGTCCGCCGGTGGCGCGGGGGCCATGTCCGCGGTGCGGCGCAGCGTCTGGGCCAGCCTGTCCCGCACGGTCTCCAGCTCGGCGGCGCCCCCGTCGGCGGCGGGCGGCGGGAGATGCCGCGCGGGCGTCACGTCCACGTCGTCGTCGAGCAGTTCGATGACCGGCAGCGTGCGGTTCAGGCCGGGGCGGTCGGGCACCGAGCCGTGCCGGTCGAAGGCCCGCCACGTGTCGAGGACCGCCGAGCTGACGGCGAACCAGGGCGCCTTCTCGGCTCCGGATCCCGGTATTCCCGCCGCGTCGAACAGCAGCAGCTCGGCCGGCGGCCGGTGCTCGGGGTGCGGCTTGCGCAGCACCCACAGATGGAGCGGCAGCCCGTGCGGCGGCGCGGCTCCCGCGGGCAGCGCGACGACAGCGCGCAGCGCGCCCCGGCGCAGCAGGTCCGCGCGCACCCGTCGGCCCGACCTGCGGGACGCGACGGCGGGCGGCATGAGCATCACCACCGTGCCCCCCTCCCTGGTGTGAGCCAGTGCGTGCTGGAGCCAGGCCAGCTCGGACTCCGTGCGGGCCGGGAAGCCGTATTCCCAGCGCGGGTCGTAACCCAGCTCGTCATGGCCCCAGTTGCGGTCGTTGAACGGCGGGTGGCAGAGCACGGTGTCGACGGCCAGGTCATGGAAGGCGTCCGCGCGCAGGCTGTCGCCCGTGCCGACCCGGACCCGGACGGTGGGGTCGGTCGCCAGTGCCAGACGCAGTGCGGTCAGCGACGCCAACTCGGGGTCGATCTCCTGCGCGTGCACGGTGGCGGTGGCCCCGCTGGCGCGCAGCAGGGCTCCGCTGCCGCAGGCAGGGTCGAGCACGCTGCCGGGGCGCTCCCCGGCCAGTGCGGCCATCAGCTCCGCCGGGCCCGGCGGGGTGAGGACGAACTGCCTCGGGTTGGCGTCGAGATAGCGGCCGAAGAGGAATTCGTAGGTCTGGGCGGGGCCGACGTCCTCGGCGAACTTCACCGCGGTGCGCAGCAGCGGCACGGCTTCGTCGAGCTGCTCCGGGAGCCGCACGGGGTGGTTCGGGCCGAACCGCGCGGCCAGCGCGGACTCCAGCTCGGCCGGCAACCGGTCGGCCAGCTCACTGTCGGACGCGGCGCTGTAGTGGACCGCCAGGCGAGGATCCTCCCGCACGAGCATCAGAACGGATCCGGCGATCCGCAGGGCGGCGGGCACGCCTTCCGGGTGGCTGTCGGCGCGCTGCCA
The DNA here is from genome assembly GCF_000721495.1 of Streptomyces sp. NRRL F-5123. Classification (GTDB taxonomy): domain Bacteria; phylum Actinomycetota; class Actinomycetes; order Streptomycetales; family Streptomycetaceae; genus Actinacidiphila. The sequence goes on along the minus strand of NZ_JOHY01000006.1, from coordinate 239,355 downwards.
GAGGCGCTCGTACAGCGGCACGGAGGGGAGCTTGCCCTGTTCGCGCAGCCATCTCTCGATGGCGGCCAGCTCGTAGGTCGGGCTGGTGTCGGAGCCTCCCACGGGCCTGGGGAAGTCGTCGTGGCGTCGGCGCCAGTTGCTGACGGCGGCCCTTCCGACGCCGGCCAGCCTGGCGATCTCCGCCGCCGTCACCTCGCTCGCGTGCTCGGGCACTGTCCTCTCCTTCCTCCTGCTCGTCCGCGCGTGTGCTGTGTCTGTGAGGGCGAGCATACCCAGCGATCACGATCGAACCCCTTCACGGCGTGAACATCACTCGTTCGAGATTTAATGTTGACTCGGTTCACAGATCGATGCTCTCATGGTGCCAACGGTTCACAGGGCCACCGAGGCCCGCCGAGCGCAGGGGGGAATCCCATGTCCAAGACGTCTCTCGTCCGACTCGCCGCAGCGGGCACCGTCACCGCGTTCCTCGCGATCGGGATCGCGGCCTGCGGGCCCTCGGACGATTCGGCGGGCTCGTCCAGCCCGTCCGCGAAGGGCGGCGACACCGCGTCCTCGCCGGCCGCGCCCTCGTCCGCGCCCGCACAGAAGAAAGAGGACAAGCCGGCGGACAAGCCCGCCGTCAAGGGGGACGGCACGTTCGAGGTCGGCAAGGACATCCAGCCGGGCACGTACCGGACCAGCGGCAATTCCGACGGCATGTGCTACTGGGAGCGCGACAAGGACGCCAAGGGTGACACCGACTCGATCCTCGCGAACGACACCGTGTACGGCAGCAGCTACGTGACGATCAAGCCGACGGACAAGATCTTCACGTCGACGGACTGCAAGGACTGGTTCGCCGCCGGGAAGGACAAGCCCGCCTCGCCGAAGACGTCGATGGGGGACGGCATGTACAAGGTGGGCACGGACATAGCCGCCGGCACCTACAAGGCCAAGGGCGGCGAGACCTGCTACTGGGAGCGCACCAAGGACGCGCTGCACGACGTGGACTCGATCCTCGCGAACGACAACGTCACCGGCCAGGCCGTGGTCACGATCACCGCCAAGGACGCCTACTTCAAGACGGCGGACTGCGGCACCTGGACCAAGACCGGCTGAGCAAGGAGGCAAGTGCCGTCCGTCCCATGGGTCCCGCGCGGACAGCCTCGTCCCGTATCTTTTCCGGCAGACCCGACCCCACATCCTCGGGAGGACGTCGATGGACAGGGCCGAGGCCGTCATACCGCAATCCGGCGGAAAGGCGGCGCCGCCTGCCGCAGAACCGGGCACCGCCACGGCGGTACGCCCCCGGCTGCGGATACCGGGAGCACGCCTCGACCCGTATCTGCTCAGCGTCGTCTTCTTCGTCGCCTACTTCCTGCTGTCGCTCGTGCGGTACCGCAGGATGCTCACGATGTCCTGGGACCTGGGCATCTTCGAGCAGGCGGTGAAGGGGTACGCCCACCTGCAGGCGCCGACCACCACGCTGAAGGGCCCGGGCTTCAACGCGCTCGGCGACCACTTCAGCCCGGTGACCGCTCTGATCGCGCCCTTCTACCGGGTCTTCCCGACGCCGGTGACGCTGCTCGTCGCGCAGGCCCTGCTGTTCGCGATCTCGGTCGTCCCGGTCACCCGCGGCGCCTCGCTGCTCCTCGGGCGGGGCCGGGGGATCGCGATCGGCGCGGCCTACGGATTGTCGTGGGCCGTCCAGCGAGCAGTCGACTTCGACTTCCACGAGATCGCCTTCGCGATGCCGCTGCTGGCCTTCTCCCTGGAAGCCGTGGTCCGCAAGCGGTGGGGGGCGGCCCTGTGGTGGGCGGTGCCGCTGGTGCTGGTCAAGGAGGACCTGGGAGTCACGGCCGCGACGATCGGCGCGATCGTCTGGTGGCGCACCCGTGAGAGTTCACGGGCGGCCGCGCAGGCGGCCGGGACGGAGCCGGCGGCGTCCGGACCCGCCGGTGCCGCGGCGGACGAGGACGGTACGGAGGGCGGGCCCGCGGACGCCGGAACCGGCGGGGCAGCGGACGGAAAGGCAGCGAAGGGAGGTGACCGGGTGGACGTGCCGCTGAGCGACGCGGAGCGGTACGGGCCGTGGGCGATCGGGCTGATCGGTTTCGGGGTGGCGGCGTCCGCTCTGGCCGTCACGGTGCTGATCCCCGCGTTCTACGGGCCCGGATACGACGCGTTCAACCACATCAACGGGGACGGGACGCTGACCGGTCACATCCCGTTCGGCACGGCACTGCGCACGCTGCTGTGGATCCTGCTGCCGACCACCGGGCTGCTGGCGCTGCGGTCACCGCTGATCGTCGCGGCGCTGCCGACCATCGGGTGGCGCTTCGTGTCGCACTACCCGGAGAACTGGGGCACGGCCTGGCACTACAGCGCGGTGCTGATGCCGGTGGTGTTCCTGGCACTGGTGGACGCCGCGGACCGGTCGCGGGACAGCCGTGCCCGTTGGCTGCGGTCCTACGCGTCCGGGGTGCCGGCCGCGGCGGTAGGGGCGGCGATGGCGCTGACGCTGTCGATGCCGCTGGCCTCGCTCGGGCACTCCGACACCTACAAGGTGGACGCGCGCACCAAGACGGTCGAGAAGCTGCTGGACCAGATACCCGACGGCGCCACCGTGGAGGCGAACGTCGGACCGATCAGCCGGCTTGTGCACCGCACGACCGTCTACTGGGTGGGCGGTACGAAAGGTGTCGTGCCGCAGTACATCGCGATCGACAACTCCAGTGGGTGGGTGCCGGACCCGGTGACCTACGGTGCACAGCTGCACCCCGGCTCGACGTACACGCAGATGGCCAGCGCGGACGGCTATGTGATCCTGCGCCGCAACTAGGCACCGCCGGGTCGTCCGGTGACCGCACGGTGACCGGACGGCGGTGCGGGAGCGCGGGGGCGGGTCAGCCGGCCGGGTAGTCGACGTAGGCGAAGTGGCGGCCGTCGGGCGACCAGCTGTTGACGTTGAGGCTGCCCTGCCCGCCGAAGAAGGCGTAGAGGTCGCGTGGGGCGCCGCTGCCGTCGGCGTCCAGCAGGCGCAGGACGACGTCGCGGTCGGCGGGGTGGCCCTCGGTACCGGGCGGGAAGCTGATGTAGAGCAGGTGGCGGCCGTCCGGCGAGGGGTGCGGGAACCAGTTCACGCGCTCGTCGGAGGTCAGCCGGGTCAGCTCGGAGCCGTCGGGGCGCATGCGGAAGAGCTGGGCGTGGCCGGGGACGGCGGCGCCGTGCTCGGAGTTGAAGACGATCCACTCGCCGTCCGGGGTGAATTCCGGGCCGTCGGCGGGAGCGGGGGTGTCGGTGAGCCGGGTGTCGGGGCCGCCGGCCGAAGGGAGGGTGAAGATGTTGCGGTAGCCCCAGTCGTTGCCGCCGTGGGGCTCGACGCCGACGTAGGAGAGGGTCTGCCCGTCGGGTGAGACGCCGTGCAGGAAGTGCCGGAAGGGGCCGGGGCCGCGGTCGTTGGTTACGCGGCGGGCCGGGCCACCGGTGAAGGGGACGGCGTGGATGTGGCCGTCGCCGGCCGACAGGTAGACGGTGGCGCCGTCCGGGGAGAGGACGTGGTCGTTGTTGGCGTCGGTGATGCCGCCGGTGTCGATGACTTCGGGAAGCACGCCGTCGCCGGGGGCGGCGCCGGCGGGGATGCGCAGCAGCAGGCCGTCCTGGTTGAAGACCAGCCAGCGGCCGTCGGGGGACCAGTTCGGCGCCTCCAGCGCGCTGTGCGCGGTCTCGTGTACCAGCCGCGGGGCACCGCCCTCGATGTCGCCGACCAGCAGCCGGGCGCGCTGCCCGAGTGCCAGCGGCCGTACGTTCGTCCCCGCTCCGGTGATCGTCACGCCCGCACTGTAGCCGCGCGGGTCCCGGCGGACACCGGGGCCCGCACTGTAGCCGCGCGGGTCCCGGCGGACACCGGTCGGGGCCGGACGGAAGCGGCCCGGGCGGGTGGCCCGGGTCCGAAGCGTCGGTCAGTTGTCGAGGATGGTGGTCAGGAACTCCGCGGTCCACTGGAGCAGTTCGCGGCCGACGACGGGCTTTCCGCCGATGCGGGCGGTGGCCGGGCGCGGCACCAGGACCTGGTGGGCGGCCGGTTTGAGGACCGCGCGCGGGTGCAGCCGGTTCAGCCGCAGCTCCTGCGACTCGCGCAGCTCGACCGGGCCGAAGCGGACGTTGGAGCCCTGCAGGGTGATGTCGGTGACGCCGACCTTGCGGGCCAGCATCCGCAGGCCGGCCACCAGGAGCAGGTTCTCGACCGGCTCGGGCAGCGGGCCGTAGCGGTCGACCAGCTCCTCGCGGACGGCGGTGATGTCCTCCTCGGAAGACGCGGCGGCGATGGCGCGGTAGGCCTGCAGACGCAGCCGCTCGCCGGGGGCGTAGTCGTGCGGGACGTGGGCGTCGACGGGCAGTTCGATCTTGACTTCGAGCAGCGTCTCCTCCGGCTCGCCGCCCGACTCCAGGGCCGAGCGGTAGTCGGCCACTGCCTCGCCGACCATCCGGACGTACAGGTCGAAGCCGACGCCCGCGATGTGGCCGGACTGCTCGCCGCCCAGCAGGTTGCCCGCGCCGCGGATCTCCAGGTCCTTCATCGCGACGTACATGCCCGCGCCCATCTCCGTGTGCTGGGCGATGGTGGCGAGCCGCTCGTGCGCGGTCTCGGTGAGCGGCTTCTCCGGCGGGTAGAGGAAGTAGGCGTAGCCGCGCTCGCGGGAGCGCCCGACGCGGCCGCGCAGCTGGTGCAGCTGCGACAGGCCGAAGGTGTCGCCGCGCTCGACGATGAGGGTGTTGGCGTTGGAGATGTCGATCCCGGACTCCACGATCGTGGTGGAGACCAGCACGTCGAAGCGTTTCTCCCAGAAGTCCACCACGACCGACTCCAGGGCGGACTCGCTCATCTGCCCGTGCGCGGTGGCGATCCGCGCCTCGGGCACGATGGCGCGCAGCCGCGCCGCCGCCCGGTCGATGGACTCGACCCGGTTGTGGATGTAGAAGACCTGCCCCTCGCGCAGCAGCTCACGCCGGATGGCGGCGCCGATCTGCTTCTCCTCGTAGGGCCCGACGAAGGTCAGCACCGGGTGCCGCTCCTCCGGCGGAGTGGTGATGGTGGACATCTCCCGGATGCCGGTGACGGCCATCTCCAGGGTGCGCGGGATCGGCGTCGCGGACATGGTCAGCACGTCGACGTTGGCCCGCAGCTTCTTCAGCTGCTCCTTGTGCTCGACGCCGAAGCGCTGCTCCTCGTCGACGATCACCAGGCCCAGGTCCTTGAAACGGGTCTCGGAGGCGAAGAGCCGGTGGGTGCCGATGACGACGTCCACCGAGCCGTCCCGCAGCCCCTCCAGCACCGCCTTCGCCTCGGTGTCGGTCTGGAAGCGGGACAGCGCCCGCACGTTGACAGGGAATTGCGCGTAGCGCTCGGAGAAGGTGCCGAAGTGCTGCTGCACCAGCAGCGTCGTCGGCACCAGCACGGCCACCTGCTTGCCGTCCTGCACGGCCTTGAAGGCCGCCCGCACCGCGATCTCGGTCTTGCCGTAGCCGACGTCGCCGCAGATCAGCCGGTCCATAGGCACCGACTTCTCCATGTCGCCCTTGACCTCGGCGATGGTGGTGAGCTGGTCGGGCGTCTCCACGTACGGGAAGGCGTCCTCCAGCTCCCGCTGCCAGGGGGTGTCCGGGCCGAAGGTGTGGCCGGGCGCGGCCATCCGGGCGGAGTACAGCCGGATCAGGTCGGCCGCGATCTCCTTGACCGCCTTCTTCGCCCGCGCCTTGGTCTTCGTCCAGTCCGCGCCGCCCAGCCGGTGCAGCGTGGGGGCCTCGCCGCCGACGTACTTGGTGATCTGCTCCAGCTGGTCGGTCGGCACGAAGAGCCGGTCGCCGGGCTGGCCGCGCTTGGCCGGGGCGTACTCGACGACCAGGTACTCGCGGGTGGCGCCCTGCACGGTGCGCTGCACCATCTCCACGTAGCGGCCCACGCCGTGCTGCTCGTGCACGATGTAGTCGCCGCCGGTCAGGGTGAGCGGGTCGATGGTCTTGCGGCGCCGGGACGGCATCCGCCCCATGTCCTTGGTGGACGACTTCTGCCCGGAAAGGTCGGTCTCGGTCAGCACCGCCAGCCGCAGGCCCGGGTCGACGAAGCCGTGCTCCAGCGAGCCGGTGGCCACGTGCACCACGGACGGCGCGAGGTCGGCCAGCTCGATGTCGAGCCGGGCCGCGATGCCCTCCCCCGCCAGCACCTCGGCGACCCGGGAGGCCGGTCCGTGGCCCTCGGTGACGTAGACGGTGCGCCAGCCCTCGGCGAGCCAGCCCTTGGTGTCGGCCAGCGCCCGCGCGGTGTCCCCGCGGTAGACCTCGGGAGCGCGCATGCCCAGCTTGAGGGTGTCCCCGGCCAGGTCGTCGGCCTCGTCCGCGGCGAACGGGCTCACCGACCACCACGCGATACCCAGCTCGCCGGCCCGGTGCCGTACGTCCGCGATCGGCCACAGCGACGCCGCGCCCAGGTCGATCGGCGCCTCGCCGCCGCCCGCCGACGCCGCCCAGGACGCCTCCAGGAACTCCTGCGAGGTCGCCACCAGGTCCGCGGCCCTGGTCCGCACCCGTTCCGGGTCGCACACCACCGTCATCGCCCCGGCCGGCAGCACGTCCAGCAGCAGCTCCATCGAGTCCACCAGCACCGGGGCGAGCGACTCCATGCCCTCGACGGCGATGCCCTCGGCGATCTTGTCGAGCATCTCGCCCAGCTCGGGGTGCGCCGCGGCCAGCTCGGCCGCCCGCGCCCGCACGTCGTCGGTGAGCAGCAGCTCGCGGCACGGAGGCGCCCACAGGCCGTGCTCGGCGACCTCCAGGGAGCGCTGGTCGGCGACCTTGAAGTAGCGGATCTCCTCGACCTCGTCGCCCCAGAACTCCACCCGCAGCGGATGCTCCTCGGTCGGCGGGAAGACGTCCAGGATGCCGCCGCGCACCGCGAACTCGCCGCGCTTCTCGACGAGTTCCACCCGCGCGTACGCGGCTGCCGCCAGCCCTTCCACGATCGTGCCCAGGTCGGCGCTCTGCCCGCTCGCCAGCGCCACGGGCTCCAGCTCGCTCAGCCCCTTGACCTGCGGCTGCAGCACCGAGCGGATCGGCGCGACCACGACCTGCACGGGCCCGGCCGTCGGGTCGTCCGCCCTCGGGTGCGCGAGCCGGCGCAGCACCGCCAGCCGGCGGCCCACGGTGTCGCTGCGCGGCGAGAGCCGCTCGTGCGGCAGGGTCTCCCACGCCGGGTACTCCACGACGCCGTCCGCGGGCAGCATGGACCGCAGCGCCGCGGCCAGGTCCTCGGCCTCCCGGCCGGTCGCGGTGACCGCGAGCACCGGGCGCCGGGCCTTCGCGGCGAGCGCCGCGATGGCCAGCGGGCGCGCGGCCGGCGGACCGACCAGATCCACGTGCGGCCGCGCTCCGGAGACCGCGGCCTGGACCGCCTCGGCGAGGGCGGTGTCGGCGACGGCTGCGTCGACCAGACCGTTCAGACTCATGAGGGTTCCGTCCCGGGGGGTACGTGTAGGGGCGCCGCCGCACGGGGCAACGCGACCGCCCGACACGTCTCACGTGCCGGGGGTCCCTCCAGCGTACGGCCTCCGGCCGGGGCCTGCCCTCCGCGTAGGGGGTGCCCCCTCGGACCCGCGACCCTGCCGCGCAGGGGGTTCGCCCTCTGTGCAGGGCCCGTGCCCCGAAATCGCTCGCCCGGCAGCGCACCCGCGGCCCTGGGGGTCACCCCGCAAGCTCGGGTCCACCGCGCTCCGGGCAGGCGGGCGCCCCCGCACCCCTGGAGGGGTACGGGGGCGCGGGGGCGCCGCGGGACGGGGCGCTAGTCCGTCGCGATCGCGTTCAGGACGTTCATCCGGCCCGCCCGCAGCGCGGGCATGAGCGCGGCGAGGAGGCCGACGACCGCGGAGCCGATGAAGACGACCACGATCGTCGTCCACGGGATCTGGAGGATGCCGAGCCCCTCCGCTGCCAGGACGCGCTGGCCGGTGGTGCCCCAGGCGAGGCCGAGGCCGAGGCCGATGAGCGCGCCGAACAGGGCGATGACGACCGACTCCAGGCGGATCATGCGGCGCATCTGGCGCCGCGAGGTGCCGATGGCCCGCATGAGGCCGATCTCCCGGGTCCGCTCGACCACCGAGAGGGCCAGCGTGTTGACCACGCCCAGGACCGCCACGATGATCGCGAGCGCCAGCAGCGCGTAGATCATGTAGAGCAGCTGGTTGACCTGGCTGTGGATGAGGTCCTTGTAGTCGGCCTGGTCGCGGACGTCGATTTCCGGGTGGGACTTCACGGACGCCTTCAGGTCGGCGTACGCCTGCTTCTGCTTGCCGTCGACCGCGGTCGCGAACAGGAGGAAGTCGGCCGGCATCTTGTCCGTCGGCAGGTAGTCGCGCGCGGTGGCGATGTTGGTGAACATCGAGCCGTGCTCGATCGTCGTGTCGTCGCTCGTGATCGCGGCGATCTTGAGCTGGGCCGGGCGGCCGCCGGTCATGACGACCTTCAGCTCGTCGCCGAGCGCCAGGTGGTGGTCCTTGGCGAAGCCCTCGGGCACCGACATCGCGTTCTTGCCGTAGGCGTCCAGCAGCTTGCCCTGGGTGGTCTTGAGCCGCAGGTCCTTGGGGTACGTCGGGTCCGCGGCGCTCAGGTCGGAGCTGACGGTGTCGCCGGAGGGCAGGGTGAGCTTGGCGTTGACGATCGTGTAGTGGGTGAAGTGCTCGATGTTCTGCGTGGCGGTGAGCGCCTTCTCGGCGGCCGGGGTGATCGGCTGGCTGCCGTTGCTGCCGACCTGGATGATGAAGTCCGCGCCGACCGAGGAGTCGAGCTGGTCGTCGGCGGAGGCCACCATCGACGAGCCGACCACCGACATGCCGGCCACCAGCGCCAGGCCGATCATCAGCGCGGAGGCGGTGGCACCGGTACGCCGCGGGTTGCGCAGCGCGTTGCGCTCGGCCAGGCGTCCCATCGGGCCGAAGAAGCGCAGCACGACCGCGCTCACCGCCCTGACGATCACACCGGCCAGCAGCGGGCCGACGATCACGAAGCCGACCAGCGTGAGCAGTACGCCCAGGCCCAGCATCCCGCCGCCCGCGGAGGCCTTGTCGGCCTTCGCCGCGGCGACCAGGGCGAGCGCGCCGGCCGCACTGACCAGGATGCCGATCGCGGCGCGGATCCGTCCGGCGCGGACGTCGCCGGGGGTGCCGGAGTCGCGCAGCGCGGCCATCGGGGAGATCTTCCCCGCCCGGCGGGCCGGGATGTAGGCGGAGACCACGGTCACGATGATGCCGATGGCCAGGCCCACCAGCGGGGTGGAGGCCTTGATGGTCAGCTCGGAGGTGTCGAGCTTCATGCCGGCCTTGCCCATCAGGTGCATCAGCCCGACGGCCAGGCCGATGCCGCCGCCGATGCCGAGCACCGAACCGGTCAGGCCGAGCAGCACCGCCTCGATGAGCACCGACCGGTTGACCTGGCCGCGGCTGGAGCCGAGGGCCCGCATCAGGCCGATCTCCCGGGTGCGCTGGGCGACCAGCATGGAGAAGGTGTTGACGATCAGGAAGATGCCGACGAGGACGGCGATCCCGGCGAAGCCGAGCATCGCGTACTTCATGAAGTTCAGGAAGCCGCCGAGGTCGTCCTGGTCCTTCTTCTTGGTCTCGGCGGCGGTGTCGACGGTGTAGCCGGCGCCGATGGCCGCCCTGACGTTCTGCTTGAGCTGGTCGTCCGTGACGCCCTTGGCCGCGGTGAGGCCGAAGCCGGTGTACGCGTCGGCGCGGCCGAGCAGCTTGGTCTGCGCGGTGGCGGTGTCGATGTAGAGGACGGTCGCACCGGGGTTGGTGGTCTTGAAGGTGACGATGCCGCTGACGGTGACGTCGAAGTCGCCGGGCGCGGCGATGACGCGCAGCGTGTCGCCGACCGCGACGTGCTTCTTGCTCGCCGTGTCGGCGTCGATCACCGCGTCGGTGGCGCTCTGCGGGAGGTGGCCCGAGGACAGCTCGACGGCCTTGGTCTCGGTCGGGTCCCAGTTGCTGACGATGGTCGGGGCGCCGGACGAGGAGCCGATCTTCTCGTTCTTCGCGTCGGCGACGGTGACCTGGTCGCTGGTGACGTCGGGGTCGGACTTGGCGACGCCGGGCACCTTCGCCAGCTGCTGCTGGAGCGTGGCGGGCACGGTGTCCGGGATGCCGGTGGCCTGCTCGTCGTCGATCTTCTTGGCGCTGACCGTGACGTCGGAGGCGGTGGAGCCGAAGAGCTTGTCGAAGGTGGCGGTCATGGTGTCGGTGAACACCAGGGTGCCGCAGACGAAGGCGACCGACAGCAGGACGGCTATCGCCGAGAGGGCCATTCTGCCCTTGTGCGCGAAGAAATTCCGCGCCGATGTCTTCAGGACGGTCACGACGTCCTCCCGCGGCCGTCGAAGGACTTCATGCGCTCCAGCACGGAGTCGGCGGTCGGGTTGGCCATCTCGTCGACGATGCGGCCGTCGGCGAGGTAGAGGACGCGGTCGGCGTAGGAGGCGGCGACCGGGTCGTGGGTGACCATCACGATGGTCTGGCCGAGGTCGTCGACCGAGCGGCGCAGGAAGCCGAGGACCTCGGCCCCGGCCCGCGAGTCGAGGTTTCCGGTCGGCTCGTCGCCGAAGATGATCTCGGGGCGGGCGGCCAGCGCGCGGGCGACGGCCACGCGCTGCTGCTGGCCGCCGGACAGCTGGGTCGGGCGGTGCTTGAGCCGGCCGGCCAGGCCCACCGTCTCCACGACCCGGTCGAACCACTCGCGGTCGACCTTGCGGCCGGCGATGTCCATCGGCAGCGTGATGTTCTCCGCCGCGTTGAGGGTCGGCAGCAGGTTGAAGGACTGGAAGATGAAGCCGATCTTGTCCCGCCGCAGCTGGGTGAGCTTCTTGTCCTTCATGCCGGTGATCTCGCTGTCGCCGACCCAGATCCGCCCGGAGGTGACCGTGTCGAGGCCCGCGAGGCAGTGCATGAGGGTGGACTTGCCGGAGCCCGAGGGGCCCATGATCGCGGTGAACTTGCCGCGGGCGATGTCCACGTCGACCGTGTCCAGGGCCACGACCCGGGTCTCGCCCGCGCCGTACGCCTTCGTCACCGAACGACCCGCAGCGGCAACAGCCGAACGTTCTCCGTTGCCCCCGGACCTGGGAATCGTCACTGCCGTTGTCACTGTTACTCCTGCGTCGTCGTGTGTCGGGCTGTCGTGATGTCGTGATGTCGTGATGTCCATCAGCCTGCCGGAGGCCGTTCCGCCGCACATTGGGGGAGGTCTCCGTCTTGCTGGTGGGGCTATCCCCACCCCGCCCTACGACCGTAGGGAACCGCCGGGACGCAGACGTCATCCGGCGGAAGGAACCGGTCCATGCCAAAAGTAGGTACCGCCCCCTAGGGGTCCCACCGCTCCGGGTCATCCCGCGGTCGGGGGCGGTCGCGCCGAAGTGCAGAGCAGCGGCTCCGGGGTACGCCCGGACGGCCTCAGGGGCGCCCGGGCTCCGCGGCGTCGTACGGGCCGGCGTCCGTACCACCCGGGCTGCCCGCAGCGGACGCGCCGGACGCGCCCGACGCCGCGAGCGTCAGGCGCACGGTGCGGCCGCCGCCGATCAGGACGGCCAGCGCGAGGTCGATGTCGGGGCCGGCGTACCAGTCCCCGGCGTGGTCGATGCCGTAGACCCGGCCCTCGGCGTCGATGGCCAGCAGGGCTCCGGTGCCGGGCTCCTCGCCGAGCGGGCTGACCTCGGTCTCCAGCGCGCGGCCCAGGTCGCCGAAGGTACGGGCCATGTGCAGGCCGCGCATCGGGTCCACGGTCACCGCGGTGGGCGCGGTGTGCTGCCCGGGACCCGCGGCCGCGGGGAAGGCCAGCCCGCCGAACTCCGCCCAGGCCTCGACGGCGGCGGGGAAGACGCAGTGCCGGTGGCCGCCGGGCGACACATGGCCGCGCAGCAGGTCCGCCCACTCCTCGGCCTGCTTGATGTCCCACCGCCCGGGCTGCCAGCCGCCGGCCCGCAGCGCGGCATCGACGGCGGCGGGGAAGCGTGCGCTCGCTGCCATCGGGGGCGTCATGCCCCCTCTGCCGGGTCGACGGCCTGCACGCCGAAGTGCGCGAGCAGCGGGGTGCAGGAGCGGCAGGGCGGTGCGTACGTGCCGTGCGCCGGGTCGCCGTCCTCGCGTATCCGGCGGGCCGTCAGTTTCGCGCCGCGCAGCGCCTTGCGCGCCTCACCCTGCGTCAGCGGGCGGCGCGCGGCACGCTTGCCGCGCTGCGCCTCGACGGCCGCGAGGTGGCGGGAGATCAGCACCGGTTCCGCGCAGCGCCCGGTGAAGCGCTCACGCTGCGTCGCGGGCAGCGCGTCCAGGAACTCCTGCACGATCGGATGCAGGACGGGCGGCTGGTCGCCCTTGGCGCCGGTGCACGTGAGTACCTCGTCGCGGATGGACAGCGCGGCCGCGATCGCGGGCAGGATGCCGTCCCTTCGGTGCCGCAGCCGCGGCGGGCCGTCCGGGAGCCGCGGCGCGCCCCAGTTCAGCCTGGGGTCCGCAGCTCCCGTCGCCAGGAAATGAGTTGTCATGTTCTGCGTGCGTCCCTCCGTCCGCCCGCGCGAGCAGGCGTTCCCCCGTATGCCGATCAGACTGCCAAACGGGTCGCGGGATGGGGAAGCGAACACGTCGGCGCGCTCATTGTGTGTGGGGCATGTCACCGTCCGGTGTCCGAATTCCGGCACAGCAGGCACAGTGCGTACACGGCGAACATACGAACGTCACAACTGGAGGACGGCGCACCGCCCGAACGGCCGGCGCGTCGCAGGTGTCACGCGGCCGCGCGCGGGGCACGGACGGTTACGGTCCGCGCACGGCGGGGGCGTTCGGCGGCCGCGGGAGGGGCCCCGGACCGACGCGGCATGGACGCGGCACAGGAAGGGCGGGGAGGATCAGCAGTCGGCCCGTCTCAGCGGGTCCCCCCACACCGCCGCCGAACCAGGAATGTGACCCCCATGCACACCACCCGGCTCCGCCTCGTCGCGGCCGCGCTGCCCGCGCTGCTGCTCGCCGCCGCCTGCTCCTCGGGCGACGACTCCCCCAAGCCCGACTCCAAGTCGCCGAACGTCCTCAGCGGCAAGGCGCCGCTGACCACGGACCAGCTCAGCAAGGCGCTCATCACCGATACCGACCTGCCCGGCTGGACCGTTCAGCCCTCGCAGACCGCTGACACGTCCGACACCTCGACGCTCACCGCCGACAAGCCGGTCTGCCAGCCGCTCGCCGACGTCACGAGCAGCAATCCCAAGATCCACCGGATGGCCTTCGTCGGCGCGGCCTTCGCCAAGACCACGGCGAAGACCGGCACGACTCCCGAGATCATCAACCAGATGCTGGTGGCCAGCCACGCGCCCGGTGACGCCGACAAGGTCATGGCGGAGCTGAAGACCGCGCTGGCGGGCTGCACCGCCTTCACCGCGACCGACAGCTCCGGGGCCAGGACGCCCTTCACGGTCGCCAAGGGCCCGGCCGTGCCGGTCGGCGACAAGGCGGTGTCCTGGATCATGAACGACACGGCCGACAAGAAGGCCGGCGCCGCACTGCTGTCCGTGGTGCAGACCGGCGACACGGTGACGATGTACGTGTCGGTGAAGTCGGCGGGCGGCGCGGGCCCGCTGCCCGTCGACGCGGAGCGCAAGCAGGCCGAGAAGCTGAAGAAGGCGCTCGCGGCCCGCAAGTGACCGGGGTGCGCACGACGACCGTGCCGGGGCTGCGGTACGGGCAGCGGTACGACCGTCGCGGGGCTGCGGACCGTCCGCCGTGCGGTGCGGTGTGAGCAGCCCCACAGGGGAGGTGCCGGGCCCGTTGCCGTAGAGTCGCGCGGCAACGGGCCGACGCCCGCGGGAGGCCGCCCCCGGGACGGGGAGATGTGCCGCGCGGGCCCTGCCGAAACGACACCAGGGGAACGCATCGATGCCGATCCGTGCAGACCATCGCCTACCGGCCGGTAGCCGCGCCGTGGCCGCGGCCGCGCTGCTGCCCGTCCTCGTGCTCGTGGCGGGCTGCGGGAGCGGCGACGACGGCAAGGACGCCCCGAACGTGGCGAAGGGCGTGGTGAGCACGACGAACCTCACCGCGGCGCTGCTCACCTCGACGGACGTCCCGCACGTGCAGGTGCTGCCCGCGGGCACCAAGCAGCAGCTGCTCGGGGACGCGCAGAAGGCCGACACCGCCGCCTGCCAGCCGATCGTGGACCAGTGGACCAGCCAGCCCAAGTACCGGCGGCAGGTGTACACCGGCGCGATGGTCACCGACACCACGGACGCCGGCAAGGACAAGGGCGCCAAGGCGATCTCGCTGAGCGTCATCGCGTCCTACAAGAAGGGCGACGCGGCCAAGGTGCTGGACGACCTGACAACGGCCGTCACCGCCTGCCACTCCTACTCCGTGGTGCGCGGCGGCGTCACCTCCCACTTCACCGTGCGCCCCGCGGCGGCCGACGCGGGGCTGGGCGACCAGCGCGTCGCGTACGTGATCGGTGAGACCACCAAGGGCGCGACGAGCGAGGTGCTGGTGACGGTCGTGCGGGTGGGGGACACCACGGAGGCGTACGAGACGGTGCGGGCCGACCACAAGCCCGCCCAGCTGCGCACATCGATTCCGGTCAAGCAGGCGGCCAAGCTGCGCGACGCCGCGAAGGGCAGCTGAGGCCGGCGCGGAGCCGGCGGCGGCGCGCGGCGGTCGGCACGGTGGCCGGGGCGGTTCACGAGTTGTCCACAACCGGGCGACTGGCCGGTCAACGGGCATGCCGCAGGCCCTAGGCTGTGGTCATCAGCCGTACGCACCAGGGGGCAGCAGTCATGACGACAGGTCGGCAAGGGCTGGGGGCGGCGCCCCCCGGCTCCGGCGCGGAGTCCCGGACCGCGCCGCCCAATGTGGCCTACGCGGGCCAGGCCGTGCACTTCCCCGACCCGGTGCGCGCGGCGCGCTACCCGCAGGGCGTGTGGGTGGACACCGAAGGGCACCCGGACTTCTCGCCGTTCGCCCGTGCCGCGGCCGAGATAGCCGAGCCGCCCGAAGGCTTCGGCATCGACGAGCTGCGGCTGACGGACTACGTGTCGGCGAACGCCGCGCTGCACGCCGCGGGCCACGAGCTGTGGGCCAGCCTGCCCCCGGTGGCCACCCCGCACGGCTGGACGTGGCACCACGTGGCGGGCACCCGGCGCCTGGAGCTGGTCCCCGCCGAGGTCAAGGCGCTCCTGCGGCACCACGGCGGGCTCGCGAGGTCCGTCGCCGACCACACCAAACGCGGCACCCGCCCGCTGCAGGAGACCCGGCCGGTGCACTTCGAACTGCCCATCGACGCCGTCGCGGTCACCGAGGCGCAGGTGCGGGACGTCGAGGAGGAGCTGGGCTACCGGCTGCCGGGCTCCTACCGGGCCTTCCTGAAGGCTGCGGGCGGCTGCGCGCCGCGCGGGGTGGCCCTCGACCCGGACCTCGGGCTGCTGATCGACCAGCCGTTCTTCACCGTGCGCGACGCCGCGGCGGTCAACGACCTGGTGTACGTCAACAAGTGCCTGCGCGACCACCTGACCAAGGACTACCTGGCCGTCGGCTACGTCCAGGGCGGGCTGCTCGCGGTGAAGGTGAAGGGCCGGGACACCGGCACGATGTGGTTCTGCGCCTACGACGACGCGCGGGACGGAGACGGCTGGGACTCCCCTGCCGACCGGGTCGCCGAGCTGCTGCTGCCCTGCGGCGAGTCGATCGACGCGTTCCTGCTGCGCCTCGCGGGCAATCCGCCGGAGCTGGCGACGGTGGCGAATCTGATGGTGGACGGCGGCTTCGCCACCGCCGTCCAGGTGGAGGAGTGAGCCGGCCATGGTGACTTTCGCGCAGGCGCAGGAGCGCGCCGAGCGGTGGATCAACGGCGATGTGCCGCCGTACGAGCACCGCGAGATCCGGGTCAGGGAGTTCGACCTCGGCTTCGTCGTGTGGGCGGAGCCACGCGAGGACGGCCCGGCGGACGACGGCTCGCAGCTGCGGGTGGTCATCGCCCGGGACAGCGGTGAGGCCACGCTCTGGCCACCGCTTCCGGTCGGCGAGCTGATCCGCCGCTACGAGGAGGAGTACGGCGCCATGCCGCAGGACACGGCGCCCGAGCCGCCGCAGCGCATCGACCTGGAGGCGACGTCCTTCCTGCTGAGTCCGCCGGAGTGGCTCCAGGAGGCCGCCGACCGGATGGGCATCCCCGACCGCAGGTCCGGCTCCGCCGGAGGGTCGAGTACAAGTACGGGTACGGGTGCTGGTGCGGGCTCCGGCTCCGGCTCCGGCTCCAGCTCCGGCTCCGGCTCCGCGGGGGAATCCGGCGGAGGGGCTGCCGCGCAACCTGCCGGGGCGTCCTCCGGGGGCGTCGACTACACACGGCGGCCCGTCGCCGATGCGGTCCCCGCCGCTGGGGCGGAGGAGCCGTCAGGCGGCGTGGACTACGTGCGTCGGCCCGGTGTGCCCGCACAGGAGCAGCCGCAGGCCGCGCACCCGGCGCCCGAGCCGCAGGGAGCGCAGGAGCCGCAGGACGGCGGGAGCTGGGCGGGCAAGACGGTCAGCGACGCCGGCGAAGGCCAGTCCGTGCCCGTGCCTGCGACCGTCTTCGCGCCGCCGATCAGCGGGGCGGACCTCCCCGACGCGCCGCCCGCTCCCGAGACCTCCGAGGCCAGGACAAAGCTGCTGCCCGCCGGCAGCGGGCTGCCGCCGACGCTGCCGCCCCCGGCGCAGTCCGGACCGGCGCTGCCGCCCCCGGCGCAGTCCGGGCCGCCGGTACCGCCGCCCGCCCAGGGCGGGGTGCCGCACACCGTGGGCGGTTCCGCCTACCCCGCGCCGGACGGCCCCGCGGTGCCGCTGCCCCCGCCGACGGCGCGGGGCGGCGGGCAGGGCGCCGCGGACATCGCGGGCATGGAAACGGCCAAGGCCACACCGATCCGGCACACCCCTCCGGCTCCCCCCGGGCCGTCCGCACCGTCCGCACCGTCCGTGCCGCAGGGCACACCGCCCCCGGCGCCCTATGCCGGGCAGGGCACGCCGCCCCCGCCGCAATACGCGGGCCAGGGCACGCCACCCCCGCCGTCACCGTACGCGGGCGGCACCGGCACGCCGCCGCCCGCCTCGAACGACCCGCACTACGCCGCGACGATGCTCGCCGGACCCGCCGCCGGAGGGGGCACCCCGCCGCCGCCCCCGGCGCCGTACGCAGGGGGTTCGGCTGCGCCTCCGCCGCCTCCCCCGCTGGGCCAGGGCGCCCCGCCGCCCCCGCCCGCGCCGTACGCGGGCGGCACCGGCACGCCCCCGCCCGCCTCGAACGACCCGCACTACGCCGCGACCATGCTCGCCGGACCCGGTGCGGGCACGCCCGCGCCCTTCGCCGCGGGGCCGTCCGCACCGCCGCCGCCTCCGCCGTACGCGGGGGGCGGCGCGGCAGCCACTCCCCCGCCGCCGCCCGCGAGCAACGACCCGCACTACGCCGCGACCATGCTCGCCGGACCCGCCGCCGGAGGCGGCACCCCGCCGCCGCCCCCGGCCCCGTACGTCGCGGGTGGCACCGGCGCGCCGCCGCCCGCCCCCGCGTACGGCTATCCGCAGCCGAACGCCGCGGTGCCGACGGTGGGCCCCGGCTACATGGCGGTGCTGCGCTACCGCGGCGCCGACGGCAGCGAGCAGCAGATGATCCGGCGCTCGGCGCCGGGCACCCCGCATCCGGAGTGGCAGATCCTGCACGAGCTGCGGTCGGCGGGCGTGCGGCCCGAGCAGGTGCTCGAACTGCACACCGAGCTGGAGTCCTGCGACCTGCCCGGCGGCTACTGCACACGGATGATCCGGGAGACCTGGCCCCAGGTGCGGATCAGCCACACCGCCCCCTACGGCCGGGACCACGCGAGCCGCCGCCAGGGCGTCCAGCACCTGCTGACGCACCAGGGCGAGTTGCACCAGGTGGCCGGCGCGCCCGCCCGCCCGCAGCCGCAGCGGGTGCCGATGCCCGACGCGCACACGGTGCTGCGGGTGCCGCCGGTCGGGCTCGACGTGATCGGGCAGGAGCTGGCGGGCGCGTTCGGCCCGCAGGGCGTCTTCCGCTTCGACCAGCGCGCCGTCTCGCGGCAGGGCGTGCCCGACATCGTGGCCCAGACCCTGATGTGGGCCGGGCTGCCGATCGACTTCGGGCCGTTCTTCTGGGCGCAGGCGCAGCCGGGCCAGCCGGTGCCGACGCTCGCCGAGCTGGCCGCGGGGCGCGGCGTGCAGCCGGTCGCGGACGCGGGCTCGTACCTGGTGATGGGCAACGACTTCGGGCGCCAGCTGTGCGTGCAGTACGGCACCGCGCAGATCGTGGCGCTGCCGCTGGAGGCGGGCCCGCCCGGGTCGCCGCCCGCGGCACCGCAGTTCGTGAATTCGAGCCTGCCGGAGTTCGCCCGCTGCATGGCGCTGCTCGGGCGCATGTGGCGGCTGCGGATCGGGCTCACGCCCGAGCAGGCCGGGCACTGGACGGTGGACTTCCAGGCGCAGCTGGCCGCGCAGGACCCGGCGGCCATCGCCTCGCCCGACAACTGGTGGTCGGTGCTCATCGAGCAGATGTGGGACGGGCTGCTGTAGCGGCGGGCGGCACGGCACGGCGGCGGTCCGCCGTCAGGGGCCGGGCGGGAGGGCTTTCGGCCCTTCCCCCCGGCCCCGGCCGTTTTCCGGGTAGGTGCCGGGTAGGACTCTGCCGGAGGTCCGGTGCACGGATGCCCGTACGAGGCGGGCGGTCGGGGCACCCCGAATCCTACAATTCGGTCATAAGCCATAAAGAGGAGATGGGCGCGGCAGCGGGACGCGGAACGCCGGCGGCGAAGGGGCAGACGCATGAGCAGCGACACGACCGCATCGGCGGGGACGTCCACGGCGGGGGCGGGCGTCCACGAGGCCGGGGACGCAGGGGGCGCCGGGCCCGTCCGGCGGGTGCGCGGGCGCGGCATCGGCTACCGGCCGGAGCAGGTCGACCGCTTCCTCGAGGAGCTGTCCGAGGACCGCGACGCCGCGTGGGAGCGGGCCACCCGGCTCAGCGAACTCGCGAACGAGATGGAGGCCGAGCACGCGGCGCTGCGCCGGCAGTTCGACGCGCTCCCGTCCTCGGCCTTCGACGCCCTCGGCCCCGGCGCGCAGGAGCTGGTGCGGCTCGTCGAGGAGGAGGCCGCGGCCGTACGCGAACGGGCCGAGACGGAGGCGCAGTACGCACGGGACGCCGCGGAGACCGCGCGGCGCACCCTCCAGGAGGAATCCCGCGCCGCCGCCTCCGCGCGGCTCGCAGCCGCCGAGGACGAGACCGAGCGGATGCTCGACGCGGCGTGCGCGCGGGCCGCCGACATCCTCGGCCAGGCGCGCGCCGAGGCGGAAGCGGTACGCGGCGAGGCCGGCCGCACGCTGGAGGCCGTACGGCACGACGCGGAGCGCCTGGCGGCGGAGGGCGAGCAGGACCGGCGCACCCGGCTGGAGGCGCTGGAGCGGGAGCTCGCCGAGCGCGAGGCCGGGGCCGACAGCAGGCTCGGCGATCTGCTCGCCGACGCCGAGCGGCGGCTCGACGCGGCGCACCGCGAGCGCACCGCCGCGGAGGAGGCGCTGCGCGCGCGGGAGGCGGAGGCGGAGCGGCGGGCCGCGGCGGTACTCGCGCAGGCGCGGACGCACGAGGAGAGGGTGCGGAGGGAGAGCGAGCGGGTTCTGCGGGAGCACGAGGTGCGACGCGATGAGATCAGGGCTCATCTCGCGCACATCCGCACCGCGCTGGCCACGCTCACCGGGCGCGACCCGCGCCCCCCGGGCCTCTCGTCCTGAGGGCCGCGCCCTCGGGGCTCTGCCCTGCGGGCTGCGCCCGCCGCTCGTCGCGGATCCCCGCTCCGTGGGGGCCGGGCGCGCAGTTCCCCGCGCACGGCGGCGGGCGGGTCAGGCGTTCTGGAGGGGGACCATCGCGGAGACGCGGAAGCCGCCGTCGGGGGTGGGGCCGGCGGCGAAGCCGCCGCCGTGGGAGGTGACGCGTTCGCGCATGCCGGTCAGGCCGTGGCCGCCGCCGGGGAGGGCGGTCTGGGGGGTGCCGTCGGAGGGGCCGTTGGTGATGAGGACGGCGACCTCGGCCTCGCGGTAGGCGAGGCGGACGACCGCGCTCGCGCCCGCCGCGTGCTTGCGGACGTTGGTGAGGGCCTCCTGGACCACGCGGTAGACGGTTGCCTCGATGCGCGCACCGCACGGCCGCTTCGCGCCCTCGACGGTCAGCTCGACCCCCATGCCCGCCGCCTGGGACTCCTCCACCAGAGCCGCGAGCCGGGCCAGCGTCGGGCCCTCTTCCTCCTCCCGGGAGACGGGCCGGTCCGGGACGGGTGCGGGGGAGGCGGCCGGGGAGGCGGCCTCCGAGGTGCGCAGCACCCCCAGCATCTGGCGCAGCTCGGTGAGCGCCTGCCGTCCCATGTCGCCGATGAGCTCCGCGCCGGCGGACGCCTTCCGCGGGTCCTTGAGGGCGACGGCCTTGAGCGCGGCGGCGTGCACGACCATCAGGCTCACCCGGTGCGCGACGACGTCGTGCATGTCGCGCGCGATCCGGGTGCGCTCCTCCGCCCGCGCCCGCTCGGCGCGCTCCGCCGCCTTCTCGGCGAGCAGTTCGAGCTCGCGCTCCAGGCCGTCGGCCCGCTCGCGCAGGCTCTCCACGAGGCGGCGCCGGGCGCGTACGTAGAGGCCGAGGAGCACCGGCGGGCCGGTGAGGCCGAGCGCCATGAGGATGGAGACGAAGAGCGTGACGGGCATCCGCAGCGCGCTGCCGTCGTCGGAGCCGTCCAGGTTGTCCTGGAACTGGATGACGGCGACCAGCATCGTGCCGAATCCGTTCATCCCGGCCAGGGCGGCGGTGATGCGGCGCGGCACCTCGGAGGCGGCGAGGGTGTAGAGGCCGACGAGGGAGAGCAGAAAGCCCATCTGCGCGGGCGTCATCGCTATGCCGACCAGCACCACCGCGACCGGCCACCGGCGCCGCAGCAGCAGGACGCCGCCGACCAGGACGCCGATCAGCGCACCGAGGAAGGCGGGGACGCCGACCCGGTCGGCGAAGGTGCCGCCCTCGAAGGCGCACTCGATCGCGGAGATTGCGGCGAGGGTCGCGTCGAGCAGGAAGCTGCGCCGCCGCTGCCACCACCACCATCCGGCGGGGAGCAGCACCTGTGCCGCTGTGCTGCCTGCCGCGCCTCCTCCGGCGCCGTCGTCCGGTACGTGCGCCCCCGTCGTACTCATGGCGTCCAGCGTATGCGGTGGACGCCCGGACGTAAGGGGCACGTACCAGCCGCGCCCGCGCCCCGGGGCCCCTCCGGCACCCCACGGCTACCCGGCAGCCGCCTCCACGGGCACCCCCGGCAGCGGTCGCGGCAGCGGTCCGGCGAGGGCCCCGGCAGCCGTGCGCACCGGGTCGGGCGGGACCCCAGGTGTCCGGCACGTGGGCTGGGCGTCTCGGCGGGCGGGCCGCGACCTATCCTGGAACGGCCGGACAGCGCGGTCCGCGAGTACGCCGTCCACACACCACTGCACAAGGAGCCGCACCTGTGAGCAGCGCCGACACCGCCCCGGACAGCAGTACCGCCAGCAGTACCGCGACCAGTTCCGCCCTCCGTGCCGACATCCGCCGCCTGGGAGACCTGCTGGGCGGCACCCTGGTGCGCCAGGAAGGGCAGGAGCTCCTCGACCTCGTCGAGAAGGTCCGCGCGCTGACCCGCAGCGACGGGGAGGCCGCCGCCGCACTGCTCGGCGAGACCGATCTGGAGACCGCGGCGAAGCTGGTCCGCGCCTTCTCCACCTACTTCCACCTCGCCAACGTCACCGAGCAGGTCCACCGCGGGCGCGAGCTGCGCTCCCGGCGCGCGGCCGAGGGCGGCCTGCTCGCCCAGACCGCCGACCTGCTCAAGGACGGCGACCCCGAGCACGTACGCGAGACGGTCCGCAACCTCAACGTCCGCCCCGTCTTCACCGCGCACCCCACCGAGGCCGCCCGCCGCTCGGTGCTGAACAAGCTGCGCCGCATCGCCGAGCTGCTGGAGGACGGGCACGGCAACGGCGAGGGCAGCACGGGCGACCGGCGGCGCGCCGACCTGCGGCTGGCCGAGAACATCGACCTGCTGTGGCAGACCGACGAGCTGCGGGTGGTGCGCCCGGAGCCGGCCGACGAGGCGCGCAACGCGATCTACTACCTCGACGAGCTGCACGCCGGCGCGGTCGGCGACGTGCTGGAGGACCTGGCGGCGGAGCTGGAGCGGGTCGGGGTGCCGCTGCCGCCGGAGACCCGGCCGCTGACGTTCGGCACCTGGATCGGCGGCGACCGGGACGGCAACCCCAACGTCACCCCCGAGGTCACCTGGGACGTGCTGATCCTGCAGCACGAGCACGGCATCACCGACGCCCTGGAGCTGGTCGACGACCTGCGCGGCGCGCTGTCGAACTCGATCCGCAACTCCGGCGCGAGCGACGAGCTGTTGGACTCGCTGGCCACCGACCTGGTCGCACTGCCCGAGATCAGCCCGCGCTACAAGCGGCTGAACGCCGAGGAGCCCTACCGCCTCAAGGCGACCTGCATCCGGCAGAAGCTGATCAACACCCGCGAGCGGCTCGCCACCGGCACCCCGCACGTCCCCGGCCGGGACTACCTCGGCACGGCCGCGCTGCTCACCGACCTCCAGCTCGTCCAGGAGTCGCTGCGCGCCCACCGCGGCGGGCTGATCGCGGAGGGACGGGTGGACCGCACCGTCCGCACCCTGTCCGCGTTCGGCCTGCAGCTCGCCACGATGGACGTGCGCGAGCACGCCGACGCCCACCACCACGCGCTGGGCCAGCTCTTCGACCGGCTCGGCGAGGAGTCCTGGCGCTACGCCGACATGCCGCGCGACTACCGCCGCAAGCTGCTCGCCAAGGAGCTGCGCTCGCGCCGCCCGCTGGCCCCGACCCCGGCGCCGCTGGACGCCGCCGGCGCCAAGACCCTCGGCGTCTTCCACACCATGCGCGAGGCCTTCGAGCGCTTCGGCCCCGAGGTGATGGAGTCCTACATCATCTCGATGTGCTTCGGCTCCGACGACGTCTTCGCCGCCGCGGTGCTGGCGCGCGAGGCGGGCCTGATCGACCTGCACGCGGGTGTCGCCAAGATCGGCATCGTGCCGCTGCTGGAGACCACCGTCGAGCTGAAGATCGCCGACAAGCTGCTGGACGAGATGCTGTCCGACCCGTCCTACCGGCGGCTGGTGTCGCTGCGCGGCGACGTGCAGGAGGTCATGCTCGGCTACTCCGACTCCTCGAAGTTCGGCGGCATCACGACCTCGCAGTGGGAGATCCACCGGGCGCAGCGCCGGCTGCGCGACGTGGCGCACCGGCACGGCGTGCGGCTGCGGCTCTTCCACGGCCGCGGCGGCACGGTCGGCCGCGGCGGCGGCCCCTCGCACACCGCGATCCTCGCGCAGCCGTGGGGCACCCTGGAGGGCGAGATCAAGGTGACCGAGCAGGGCGAGGTCATCTCCGACAAGTACCTGATCCCGTCGCTGGCCCGGGAGAACCTGGAACTGACCGTCGCCGCGACGCTCCAGGCGTCCGCGCTGCACACCGCTCCGCGGCAGTCCGACGAGGCGCTGGCGCGCTGGGACGCGGCGATGGACATCGTCTCCGAGGCGGCGAACGGCGCCTACCGCAAGCTCGTCGACGACCCCGACCTGCCGAAGTACTTCTTCGCCTCCACCCCGGTCGACCAGCTCGGCGAGCTGCACCTGGGCTCGCGCCCGTCCCGCCGCCCGGACTCCGGCGCCGGCCTGGACGGCCTGCGGGCGATCCCCTGGGTCTTCGGCTGGACGCAGTCCCGGCAGATCGTCCCCGGCTGGTACGGCGTCGGCTCGGGCCTGAAGGCGGCGCGCGAGGCGGGCCTGGACGGGGTGCTGGACGAGGCCTTCGGGCAGTGGCACTTCTTCCGCAACTTCCTGTCCAACGTCGAGATGACGCTGGCCAAGACCGACCTGCGGATCGCCCGCCACTACGTCGACTCGCTCGTCCCCGACGACCTCAAGCACGTCTTCGAGGCGATCGAGACCGAGCACGAGCTGACGGTGCGCGAGGTGCTGCGCCTGACCGGTGAGTCGGAGCTGCTGGCGGCGAGCCCGGTGCTGGCGCAGACCTTCCGGATCCGCGACCAGTACCTGGACCCGATCTCGTACCTCCAGGTCACGCTGCTGGCCCGGCAGCGGGAGGCCGCCGCGCGCGGCGAGGAGCCGGACCCGCTGCTGTCCCGCGCCCTGCTGCTGACCGTCAACGGCGTCGCGGCGGGCCTGCGCAACACCGGCTGACGCCGGCGCGCACGGACACGGCGAGGAGCCGCTCCCCGGTACGCACCGGGGGGCGGCTCCTCGCCGTGCGGGGCGCGGCGCTCAGCTCTTGCGGTGACCGACCAGCCGGGGCTTGGGCTCCAGGCCCGACAGCCCGTTCCAGGACAGGCTGACCAGGTGGGCGACGACCTCGGACTTCTTCGGGCGCTGCACCTCGACCCACCACTGGCCGGTCAGCGCGACCATGCCGACGAGCGCCTGGGCGTACATCGGGGCGAGCTTGGGGTCGAAGCCGCGCTGCTTGAACTCGTGGCCGAGGATGTCCTCGACCTGGGTCGCGATGTCGCTGATGAGCGAGGCGAAGGTGCCGGTGGACTGTGCGACGGGCGAGTCGCGCACCAGGATGCGGAAGCCGTCGGTGAAGCGCTCGATGTAGTCCAGCAGCGCGAAGGCCGCCTGCTCCAGAAGCTCGCGAGGGTGGCCGCCGGTGAGGGCGCCGGTGACCATGTCGAGCAGCCGGCGCATCTCGCGGTCGACCACCACGGCGTAGAGGCCTTCCTTGCCGCCGAAGTGCTCGTAGACCACGGGCTTGGACACCCCGGCCTTGTGCGCGATCTCCTCGACCGAGGTGGCCTCGTAGCCCCGCTCGGCGAACAGCGTGCGGCCCACGTCCAGGAGCTGCTCGCGGCGTTCCTTGCCGGTCATGCGGACCCGCCGGGTACGGCGTGCGGTCGGTCCCGAGGGGGGCGGGGCGGCGGCCTCGGCGGGTCCGCGGGCCGCCGTCGCCCTGCCGGTCGTCGTCGCCCTGGGCTGTCTCCCGTCGCTCACGCCCCCATCATGCCGCTTCGCTTACGTCTTCTTTACGCCGGGAGGCGATCCGGTCGGCGGTGGGCCAGCGCACGTCGGTCGCCCAGCCGGCCATCTCGAACCAGCGGATGAGGCGCGCGCTGGAGTCGATCTGGCCGCGCAGCACGCCGTGCCGGGCGCTGGTGGGGTCGGCGTGGTGCAGGTTGTGCCAGGACTCGCCGCAGGACAGGACCGCCAGCCACCACACGTTGCCGGAGCGGTCGCGGGACTTGAACGGGCGCTTGCCGACGGCGTGGCAGATGGAGTTGATCGACCAGGTCACGTGGTGCAGCAACGCCACCCGAACGAGCGAACCCCAGAAGAACGCGGTGAAGGCGCCGTACCACGACATGGTGACCAGGCCGCCGACGACCGGCGGGATGAGCAGCGACAGCGCCGTCCAGAGCCAGAAGTCGCGGGAGATGCGGCGGATCGCCGGGTCCTTGATCAGGTCGGGGGCGTACTTCTGCTGCGGGGTCTGCTCCTCGTCGAAGAGCCAGCCCATGTGCGCCCACCACAGGCCTTTGAGCAGGGCCGGGAGCGACTCGCCGTAGCGCCAGGGGCTGTGCGGGTCGCCCTCGGCGTCGCTGAACTTGTGGTGCCTGCGGTGGTCGGCGACCCAGCGCACGATCGGGCCCTCGACGGCCATCGAGCCGGCGATGGCCAGCGCGATCTTCAGCGGGCGGTTGGCCTTGAACGAGCTGTGCGTGAAGTGCCGGTGGAAGCCGATGGTGATGCCGTGACAGCCCAGGAAGTACATGCCCACCATGAGGCCCAGGTCGAGCCAGCTCATCCCGCGTCCCCAGGCCAGCGGCACCGCGGCGGCCAGCGCCACGAAGGGGATGCAGATGAACAGCAGCAGCGCGATCTGCTCGATCGAGCGCTTGCTCTCACCACCGCGGGTGGCGCTCGGCGACTCCTGTTGTGTCGTCCCGGGATCCGGTTCCCGGGACTCGGGCCTCACGTCTGTCTGTGTGGTCATGTCTGTCCCTGTCGGATGGAGGAGGGGGGCTGCAATCAGCGGTTACGCGTAACCTACGCTGCCGTAAGTATTGCAGCGGCATGCCGCGCACGACAGGACCGTGTCGGGCGGGCGCCGATCGATGCTTACCCTGATCTCCGTCGCGTGCACCATGTCCGGTGCGGCATGATGGGAGCGACCGCCTCGTCGCCCCGACCTGGTCGACGGGGAGGCCGAGTTGATCCGCCGTGGTGTAATGGCAGCACTGGGGCTTTTGGTGCCTTAAGTCCGGGTTCGAGTCCTGGCGGCGGAGCAGGTGTCCGGTGCGGGTAGGCCGGGCGAGTGTGTGGAGCGCGGATGGCCCGGCCCGGGGGGCCTGGGTATTCTGCGGGGGTCCCGCTCCCGAAGCCCAGGAGTTCTCCCTGTGAGCCCCACACGTCCGGCTGCCGTCGTCGTCCTCGCCGCGGGTGAGGGGACGCGCATGAAGTCGGCCACCCCGAAGGTGCTGCACCCGATCTGCGGCCGCTCCCTGCTCGGCCATGTGGTCGCCGCCGCGCGCGAGCTGGACCCCGAGCATCTGCTGGTGGTCGTGGGCCACGGGCGCGAGCAGGTCGCCGAGCACCTCGCGGCGGTGGACCCGGACGCGCTGACGGCGGTGCAGGAGGAGCAGAACGGCACCGGGCACGCGGTCCGCATCGGCCTGGAGGAGCTCGCCCGGCGCGGCGCCACCCCCGAGGGCACCTTGGTGGTGACCTACGGCGACACCCCGCTGCTGACCGCCCACACGCTGGCCACACTGGTGTCCGCGCACCAGGCCGACGGCAACGCGGTCACCGTGCTCACCGCGCACGTGCCCGACCCGACCGGTTACGGCCGCATCGTGCGGGACGTGACGGACGGCCAGGTCACCGCGATCGTGGAGCAGAAGGACGCCTCCCCCGACCAGCAGGCGATCACCGAGATCAACTCCGGCGTCTACGCGTACGACGCCGCGCTGCTCGCCGAGGCCCTCACCAAGGTCACCACCGACAACTCGCAGGCCGAGGAGTACCTGACCGACACCCTCGCGATCCTGCGCGGGGCCGGCCACCGGGTCGGCGCCTGGACCGCGGCCGACCACCGGGAGATCGCCGGGGTCAACAACCGGGTGCAGCTCGCCGAGGCCCGCCGGGTGTTCAACGACCGGCTGCTGCACCAGGCGATGCTGGGCGGCGCGACGGTCGTCGACCCGGCCTCGACCTGGCTGGACGCGGGCGTGGTGCTGGAGCCCGACGCGGTGATCCACCCCAACACCCAGCTGCTCGGCGCCACCCGGGTGGCGGCGGGCGCGGAGGTCGGCCCGAACTGCACCCTGACCGACACGACCGTCGGCGAGGGCGCGCGGGTGTCCAACACCGTCGCCCAGGAGGCCGAGATCGGCCCGGAGGCGAACGTCGGCCCGTACGCGTACCTGCGCCCCGGCGCGCGGCTCGGCAAGGGCGCCAAGGCGGGCACGTACGTCGAGATGAAGAACGCCTCGATCGGCGAGGGCACCAAGGTGCCGCACCTGAGCTACGTGGGTGACGCGACGATCGGCGAGTACACCAACATCGGCGCGGCCAGCGTCTTCGTCAACTACGACGGCGAGGCCAAGCACCACACCACCATCGGCAGCTACTGCAAGACCGGCTCGGACAACATGTTCGTGGCGCCCGTGGTGGTCGGCGACGGCGCCTACACCGCGGCCGGCTCGGTGATCACCAAGGACGTGCCGGCGGGCTCGCTCGCGGTGGCCCGCGGGCAGCAGCGCAACATCGAGGGCTGGGTCGCCCGCAAGCGCCCCGGCAGCGCCGCCGCGCAGGCCGCGGAGCGGGCCCGGGAGACCCAGCCGGACGACTGAGCCGCACCCCTCCCTTCTCCCTTCTCCCCCTTCACTCCCCCACCCACCTGCGGCTTTCCGCAGCGCAGACACCCGCTGCCGCGACCTCGGGCGGCGGGTGAGTGAGGGCTGTCTCATCGGCCCCTCCGAGGTGCACACATGCGCCGGAGGGGGCGTACCGTGTGGGGTGCACACAATTCCGCCAGCACGCCCGCTTCCGGGTGTCGCTGTGTCGAACACCAGTCGAACACCAAGGAGACGGTGCAGTGACCGGGATCAAGACGACCGGTGAGAAGAAACTGATGCTCTTCTCCGGCCGCGCACACCCCGATCTGGCGGAGGCGGTGGCACGGGAACTCGGCGTCGAGCTGGTGCCGACCAAGGCTTTCGACTTCGCCAACGGCGAGATCTACGTCCGGTTCCAGGAGTCCGCGCGCGGCGCCGACTGCTTCCTGATCCAGAGCCACACCCGGCCCATCAACCAGTGGATCATGGAACAGCTGATCATGCTGGACGCCCTGAAGCGGGCGTCGGCACGCAGCATCACCGTGATCGTCCCCTTCTACGGCTACGCGCGGCAGGACAAGAAGCACCGCGGACGCGAGCCGATCTCCGCGCGGCTGATCGCCGACCTGTTCAAGACCGCGGGCGCCGACCGGATCCTCACCGTCGACCTGCACACCGACCAGATCCAGGGCTTCTTCGACGGCCCGGTGGACCACCTGTTCGCGCTGCCGGTGCTGGCCGACTACGTGGGCGCCAAGGTGGACCGCGACAAGCTGACCGTCGTCTCGCCGGACGCCGGGCGGGTACGGGTCGCCGACCGCTGGTGCGACCGGCTGGGCGCGCCGCTGGCCATCGTGCACAAGCGCCGCGACCCGGACGTGGCCAACCAGGTGACCGTCCACGAGGTCGTCGGCGACGTCAAGGGCCGGGTGTGCGTGCTGGTCGACGACATGATCGACACTGCGGGCACCATCTGCGCGGCCGCGGACGCGCTCTTCGCCAACGGCGCCGAGGACGTCATCGTGACGGCCACGCACGGCGTGCTGTCCGGGCCGGCCGCCGACCGGCTGAAGAACTCGAAGGTCAGCGAGTTCATCCTGACCGACACCCTGCCGACCCCGGCCGAGCTCGCCATCGACAAGATCACGGTGCTGTCGATGGCGCCGACCATCGCCAACGCGGTGCGCGAGGTGTTCGAGGACGGCTCGGTGACCAGCCTCTTCGAGGAATCGCACTGATCCGCGCGGGCATCCGCAGAATCGGTACGCCCGCACCGCTGCGCGCCTGTCGCTGATCGATTCTCGTCCGCTTCCCATCGATGGACGATGATCGATTCCCGTCCTCGATCGGCTGCCGCCGCTGATCGATTCCCGTTCCTCGACCGACTGCCGCCGCTGATCGATTTCGCCCGGGGCCTTCCCGCCGGTTACGCTGTCCGCGTTGCTCGGCGAGGGAGGCCCCGGACGCGTTTCACGGTCCGGAATCCGGCTCCGTTATCGACGCGCTCCTCGTGAACCGTGGATCGGCCCGTCGGGGCCGGGCGACCGTACCGTCTGCCACCACGAGGAGTGAACCTCATGTCCGAGGTCAAGATCCCTGCCGCGCTGCGCACCGAGTTCGGCAAGGGCGCCGCGCGCCGCATCCGCCGCGCCGACCAGGTCCCCGCCGTCATCTACGGCCACGGCGCCGAGCCCAAGCACGTCTCCGTCCCCGGCCACGAGCTGCTGCTCGCGCTGCGCACCGCGAACGTCCTGATCTCGCTGGAGATCGACGGCAAGTCCGAGCTGGTCATCCCCAAGGCCGTGCAGCGCGACCCGATCAAGGGCTTCCTCGAGCACGTCGACCTGCTGTCGGTCAAGCGCGGCGAGAAGGTCAACGTCGAGATCCCGGTGACCGCGGAGGGCGAGCTGGCCCCCGGCGGCAACCTGCTGGAGCACGTGCTGGCCGCGCTGCCCGTCGAGGCCGAGGCGACCCACATCCCCGAGGGCGTCACCGTCAGCGTCGAGGGCCTGGAGGCCGGCGCCTCCGTCCTGGCCAAGGACATCGCGCTGCCCAAGGGCACCACGCTGGCCGTCGACGGGGACGCCGTGGTGATCCAGGTCGTGGCCGCGCAGGCCGAGGAGGCCCCCGAGGAGGGCGAGGAGGAGGCCGAGGGCGCCGCCGAGGAAGCCCCCGCCGACGAGGCCCCCGCCGACGAGGCCTGAGTCTGCCGCTGCGGCCGCCGCCGTACCCTGTCCCGGGGTACGGCGGCGGCCGTGTCTCACCCCCGGCCCGGACCGGGTGGACCCCCGCACCCCTGGAGAGTCGATGAGCGACAGCACAGCGCCCTGGCTGGTGGCCGGGCTGGGCAACCCGGGCCCCGAGTACGCCGGCAACCGGCACAACATCGGCTTCATGGTCGCCGACCTGCTGGCCTCCCGGATGGGCGGCAGCTTCAAGCGCTCCGGCAAGGCGCAGGCCCAGGTCCTCGAGGGCCGCATCGGCCCGCCCGGGCCGACGGGCCGCCGGGTGGTGCTGGTCAAGCCGATGTCCTACATGAACGTCTCCGGCGGTCCGGTCACCGCGCTGCGGGACTTCTACAAGGTGCCGACCGAGCAGATCATCGCCGTCCACGACGAGCTGGACATCCCGTACGCCACGCTGCGGCTCAAGCTCGGCGGCGGCGACAACGGGCACAACGGGCTGAAGTCGCTCACCAAGGCGATGGGGCCCGACTACCTGCGGGTGCGGGCCGGGATCGGCCGCCCGCCGGGGCGGATGGACGTGGCCGCGTTCGTCCTCAAGGACTTCTCCTCGACCGAGCGCAAGGAGCTGGAGTGGTTCGTCGACCGCGCCGCCGACGCCGTCGAGGCGCTCGTCACCGAAGGCCTGGAGCGGGCGCAGAGCACGTACAACGGCTGACGGGCGGCGGAGCCGGCACCTGAGGTTGACCCGGCGGCACGCCATGGCCAAGGATCACCCGCATGGTCGAACGGAGCCGGTCCCGCCGTGCGGCGGAGGGCGCCCGGGGGCTGGTGCTGCTGGCCCGGGTGGTGGCCGTGGCACTCGCCGCGGCGCTGCTGGTGGTGTCGGGCGCCTGGGACTCCTGGCGGACCGCGCAGCACGTGATGCTCACCAAGGGCCGCGAGCACGGCACGATGACCCTGGCCAACTGCGGCGACTCCACCTGTACCGGCCCCTTCGCGCCGAAGGGCAGCGCGGTCGCGCGGCCGAAGGTCACCATCAGCCTGCCGATCCGACACACCACGGGCGCGAGGATCCCGGTCGCGGTGGAACCGGGCACCGACACCGTCGTGCGGGCCGGCTGGGGCGGGGTGCTGTGGGCGTGGGTGCCGCTGGGCGGCGGACTGCTGCTCGCCGCGTTCGTGCTGGCCGGCGGGCTGCGCGCGTACCGCACCGCCTGGGCGCTCGGCGGGCTCGGCGCGGCCCTGCTGGCCGGGGCCTTCCTGACGCTGTGACGCCGCCGGGGCGGGCCCCGTACCCCCTGCGCGGGGTCCCGGGGCCCGCCCCGCCCGTCAACGGGCGTGCGTGCGGGCGACGGCGAAGATGCGGCGGAAGGGGAAGACCGTGCCGTGCGGGCCCGGCGGGTAGGCCTTGCGCAGCAGGTCGCGGTACTGCCCGACGAACTCGCGGGCGGCGTCCGGATCGCCGCCCAGCGCGGTCAGGACGGGGCGCAGGGCGGTGCCCTTGGTCCAGTCGAGCACCGGGTCCTCGCCCTGGAGGAGCTGCACGTACGTCGACTCCCAGACGTCCACCTCCGCGCAGCCCAGCTCCGTCAGGCGCTCCAGGTAGCCGGCGGGGCCGAGAATGTGGACGTACCGGCGCCCGTGGCCGTCCAGCCGGTCGCGCCAGCGCGGGGATTCGCACAGCTCGGCGAGCAGCGCGTGGCTGGGCGCGGTGAAGTTGCCCGGCACCTGGAAGGCGAGGGTGCCGCCGGGGGCGAGGCGGTCGAGCCAGTCGGCGAAGCGGTCGGCGTGGCCGGGCACCCACTGGAGTGCCGCGTTGGAGACGATCAGGTCGTAGCGCTCGTCGGGCGTCCAGTCGGCGGCGTCGGCCCTGCGGAAGTCCAGGGTGCCACCGCCGGCGGTGGGCCCGGCGTACTGCTGCGCGGCGGACAGCATCTCGGGCGAGTTGTCGAAGCCGGTGACGCGGGCGCCGGGCCAGCGGTCGGTGAGCAGCACCGTGACGTTGCCGGGCCCGCAGCCGATGTCGGCGATCCGCGGGGAGCCGCCGCCGGGCAGTTCCGGAATGCGGTGGAGGAGGTCGAGGAACGGGCGGGTGCGGTGGGTGGAGTGGTGGAGATACTGGTGGGGATCCCACGTCGGGCTGGCGTGCATCGTTCGTACTCCCTGGGTGGTACGGAACCGCTGCCGAAACGGAGCGCGAGGTTCATCTCTCCGGCTCCAGGCTCCACCCGGGGATATCTTGATGTCAAGAGACTTCATATCGACAGACCTACTACACTGATCTCCATGGAGGACGAGGTCGACCGGCTGGTCGCTGCATGGCGCCGAGAGCGCCCCGACCTCGACGTCGAACCGCTCGAAGTGCTCAGCCGGGTCAGCCGGCTCGCACGGCACCTGGACCGCGCCCGGCGGCTGGCGTTCGCGGAGATCGGGCTGGAGTCCTGGGAGTTCGACGTCCTCACCGCGCTGCGGCGGGCCGGGACGCCGTACCAGCTCTCGCCGGGGCAACTGCTCACGCAGACCCTCGTCACGTCCGGCACGATGACCAACCGGATCGACCGGCTCGCCGAGAAGCGCCTCGTCGAACGGCTCCCCGACCCCTCCGACCGGCGCGGGGTGCTCGTTCGGCTCACCCCCGCCGGCCAGGACCGCGCCGACCGGGCCCTGGCGGGACTGCTCGCCCAGGAACGCGCCATCCTGGGCGAACTCACCCAGGCCCAGCGGGCGGAACTGGCGGGTCTGCTACGACAGCTGACCGCGCCGTTCGACAACGTCCCCACCTGAGGCGGCCAGCTCCACCGGGCCCACCCCGGCCCGCCGGGCCAGCGCCACGGCCGCCAGCGTGGAGTGCACGCCCAGCTTGCCCAGCACGTTCTGCATATGGGTCCGCACCGTGTGCGGGGACAGGAACAGCCGCTCGGCGACCGCCTTGCGGCCCAGTCCCGCGACCATGCAGCGCAGCACCTCCTGCTCGCGCGGCGTCAGCGACTCCACGAGCTGCTCGCTCTCGGTGCGGTGCCGCCGGGCCGCGGTCAGCTCCCGCAGCACCCCGGTCAGCAGCGCGGGCGGCAGATGCGTCTCGTCCCGCAGCACCCCGCGCACCACGGCCAGCAGCCGCGACAGCGAGCAGTCCTTGGCGACCCACCCGGACGCCCCCGCCTGCAGCGCGGACGCGGCGCGGCGCGGGTCGTCGCGCTCGGCCAGCACGACGGTGCGCGTCCCCGGGTGCTCGGCCTGCACCCGTTCGACCAGCGCGAGCCCGTCCAGCACCGGATCGCGCGGCTCGGCCGCGCGCAGCGCCGACGGCGGCGGTACGGACGCCAGTGCCGGCCGGCCCCGCGGCGCGGTGCCCAGGTCGGCGTCGACCAGCAGCACGTCGTAACGGCGGCCGTCGACCGCTGCCCGGTCGAGGCAGCGCTGTGCGGCGGGGCCGCTGCCGGCCGCCGACACGTCGACGTCTGACTCCGCCGCGAGCGCGGCGGCGAGCGACTCGGCGAAGATGCGGTGGTCATCGACGACGAGAACGCGGATTCGTCCCACGGACACCACTCCCGGTGTACGGCACTCCCCCAGTGGCGGGGCCTCGCGTGGGACCCGGTCCCGTACCGCGGGCCGCCGCCCGCGGACGGGGCCGGATCCCTGCGTCTCGCCCCCTGATGAACGCCGGCCCCCACCGGCGTTGTGGGAAAAGCGTAGGGGTTCCCCGACGGAATGGCGCCGTCTTGGCGCAAGTTGCCCTTCAGGACGGGCATGTCCCGCCTGGTAAGCGGTTTCTCCGGCCACGCCGGGTGAATGTCCGCCGGGAGCGCGGGGAAACGCGCCCCCGGCGGGGCGTCCTCAGCTCAGCCGGTGCGCCCCCGGCGAGGGGGCGGCCTCGAAGACGCGGGCGCCCGGGAGGGCGGCGAGGATCGCGGAGGTCACGGCGGGGACCGCAGGGGTCGGGGTCAGGACGACAGCGGAGCCGCCGAAGCCCCCGCCGGTCATCCGCGCGCCGAGCGCCCCGCCGGCGACCGCGGCCTCGACCACGAGGTCCATCTCCGGGCAGGAGACCTGGAAGTCGTCCCGCAGCGAGGCGTGACCGGCCGTCAGGACGGGCCCGACGTCGGCGACGCGCCCTGCGTCGAGGAGGGCGACGACCTCCTCGACGCGCCGGTTCTCGGTCACGACGTGCCGGGTCAGCCGGCGCAGCCGCTCGCCGGACAGGGCGGCGAGCGCGGCGTCGAGGCCCTCGTAGGGCACGTCCCGCAGCGCCGCGAGGCCGAGTTCGGCCGCCGCGGCCTCGCACCCGGACCGCAGCCGGGCGTACGCCCCGTCCGCGTGCGCGTGCTTGACGCGGGTGTCGGCGACGAGCAGCGTCAGACCGGCCGCCGCGAGGTCCAGCGGGACCTGGCGCTGCACCAGGCCGCGCACGTCGAGGTGCAGGGCGTGGCCGTCCGTGCAGCACGCCGAGGCGGTCTGGTCCATGACGCCGACCGGCGCGCCGACGTACACGTTCTCCGAGCGCTGGCACAGCAGCGCCAGCTCCTGCCGCGGGAGGTCGACGCCGTGCAGGTCGGCGAGGGCGAGCGCGGTGACGACCTGGAGGGCCGCGGAGGAGGACAGACCGCCGCCGACCGGCACGGTGCTGGCGTAGTGGATGTCGGCGCCGCCGACCGGGTGGCCGGCCTCGCGCAGCGTCCACAGCACGGCGGCGGGGTAGGTGGCCCAGCCCGCGTCGTTGCCGGGGGCGAGGTCGTCCAGGCGCAGTTCGACGACCCCGCCGGCCATGTCGGCGGAAGCCAGCCGCAGCAGGCCGTCGTCACGCCGGGCGACGGCCGCGCGGGTGGTCCGGTCGAGGGCGAAGGGCAGCACGAAGCCGTCGTTGTAGTCGGTGTGCTCGCCGATCAGGTTCACCCGTCCGGGTGCCGACCAGCAGCCCTCGGGGTCGCGTCCGAAGGCTTCCTTGAAGGCTATGCCGAGGTCGTCGGGCGTGCCGGGGCCGTCGGTCATGCGTCCTCCTGCAGGGATTGGGCGAAGGTCCACGCGTCGCGGACGATGCCGGCCAGATCGGTGCGCACGGGCTGCCAGCCGAGCCGGTCGCGGGCGCGTTGCGCGGAGGCGACGAGCACGGCGGGGTCGCCGGCGCGGCGCGGCTGCGCGGTCTCGGGGATGGGGTGCCCGGTCACCTGGCGGGCGGTGTCGATGACCTCGCGGACGGAGAAGCCGCTGCCGTTGCCCAGGTTGCACACCAGGTGCTCGCCGGCTTGAACAGGGCGACGCGCAGCGTCTCCGGCAAGGGTGGTGGTGGGCGACGGGTGGGCATGTGTGAGGGCCAGCAGGTGGGCGTCGGCGAGGTCGGCGACGTGGATGTAGTCGCGCACGCAGGTGCCGTCGGGCGTCGGGTAGTCGTCGCCGAAGACGGCGACGGCCTCGCGGCGGCCCTGGGCGACCTGGAGCACCAGCGGGATGAGGTGCGACTCGGGGTCGTGCCGCTCGCCCTGGCCGCCGTACGCGCCCGCGACGTTGAAGTAGCGCAGCGACACCGCGGCCAGGCCGTGGGCGGTGCACTCGGCCCCGATCATGTGGTCGACGGCGAGCTTGCTGGCGCCGTACGGGCTGGTGGGGGCGGTGGGTGCGTCCTCGGTGACGGGGACGGCCGCCGGCTCGCCGTAGGTGGCGGCGGTGGAGGAGAAGACGAGGGTCCGCACCCCGGCGTCGCGCATGGCGTCCAGCAGGTCCATGGTGCCGCCGACGTTGTTGCGCCAGTACTTGCCCGGGTCCGCGACGGACTCGCCGACCTGCGAGAAGGCGGCGAAGTGCAGCACCGCGTCGTAGCTGGGGTCCAGCACCTTGGCGGCGTCCTGGATGCGCCCCTCGACGAAGTCGGCGCCCTCCGGCACCCCGGCGCGGAAGCCGGTGGACAGGTCGTCCAGCACCGTCACCCGGTGCCCGGCGTTCAGCAGCCGGGCGGCCACCACCCCGCCGATGTATCCGGCGCCTCCGGTGACCAGCAGCTTCCTGGGATTCTCGGTCACGTGCTCGCTACCTCTCGCAGTCGCTGTGCGGCGGCTTCCGGCGGGACGTCGTTGATGAAGGCGCCCATACCGGACTCGGACCCCGCAAGGTACTTCAGCTTGCCCGATGTACGGCGAATCGTGAAAAGCTCCAGATGCAGGGCGAAATCGCGCCGTTCGGGGATGCCGAAGGGCGCCTGGTGCCATCCGGAGATGTACGGGGTGGGCGGCTGGTCCGGGCCGAAGATCCGGTCGAAGCGGCGCAGCAGTTCCAGGTAGACGCGCGGGAATTCGGCCCGCGCGTCCTCGTCGAGCGCGATCAGGTCCGGCACCCGGCGGCGCGGGAAGAGGTGCACCTCGTACGGCCAGTGGGCGGCGTGCGGGACGAACGCCACCCAGTGCTCGGCGGCCAGCACGACCCGGCTGCCGTCCACCGCTCCCTTCGCCGTCTCGTCGGCGAGGACGTCGTCGAAGAGGTTGCGGCCGGTGCGCTCGCGGTGCGCGGCCAGGGTGCCCAGCATGAGCGAGGTGCGCGGGGTGACGAACGGGTAGCCGTAGATCTGGCCGTGCGGGTGGCCGAGGGTGACGCCGATCTCCTTGCCGCGGTTCTCGAAGGCGAAGACCTGCACGACGCCGGGCAGCCGGGAGAGGTCCAGGGTGCGGTCGGTCCAGGTGTCGAGGACCAGCCGGGCGCGGTCCTCGGTGAGGTCGGCGAAGGAGGCGTCGTGGTCGGAGGTGAAGCACACCACCTCGCAGCGCCCCGCCCCCCCGGCGAACGAGGGGAAGCGGTTCTCGAAGACGACGACCTCGTAATCGCTGTCGGGGATCTCGCTGAGCCGCCCCTCGCGCGACGGGCACAGCGGGCACTCGTCTGCGGGCGGGTGGTAGGTGCGGCCCTGGCGGTGCGAGGCGATGGCCACGGTGTCGCCGAGCAGCCGGTCCTCGCGGAGTTCGGAGTGGGTGGAAACGGGCTCCAGGGGGCGGCGGTCGACGGCCTCGCGGACGGGCGCGGCCGCGCCACCGGGGCGCACGTCCCCGTCGTAATAGATGAGTTCACGGCCGTCCGCGAGCCGGGTCGTCGTCTTCTTCACCCTGCTGACCCCTCACACCACAATCACCCAACAGAACCGCACACAATGAATCATGACACAACAGTGCAGTCAATGCGCGGGCATGGGTGAAGTTGACGTGTTGATCAGTACGGGGCTGCGGATCCGTTTCGGGCACAACCAAACAAAGACGAACAGATGCGTGAGCGGTCCCCCGCTGATGCGCCGCAGATTCCGCCGGGGGCTCCCCGGCGGTCTCCCCGGCGGTCCTCAGCGGGGCCCGGGGGCCGCCGCCCGGTCCAGCAGGCCGGTGCGCGCGGCGAGCGCCGCCGCCTCCAGCCGGGATCCCACGCCGAGCTTCATCAGCACCCGCTGGACATGGGTGCGCGCGGTGCTCGGCGCTATCCGCATCCCCGCCGCGATCAGCCGGGTGTCCTCGCCCTCCGCGACCCGCACCAGCACCTCGATCTCCCGCGGGGTCAGCATCTCCAGCAGCCGCACCCCCTCGTCGTCCGGCTGCTGCGCGGGGTCGAGCAGTTCGGCGAAGGCGCCCTGCAGCAGCGGCTGGGCGATGGCGACCTCGCCCGCCCGCGCCTTGGCCATGGCCCGCTCCACGCCCTCGATGCGCTCGTCGTGCCGTACGTAGCCGGACGCCCCGGCCGCAAAAGCCGCCGCGATGCCGCGCGGGTCGGGCACCGGGCCCAGCACCACCACCGCGACAGCCGGGCGCTCCCGGCGGATCCGGGCCACCGGTTCGAACGCGCCGGGCGCGGCCGGGGCCGCCGTGCCGAACAGGCACACCTCCGGCGACCGGCCCAGCACCAGCTCCGCCGCCCCGGCGGACGGCGCCGACGCGGCCAGCACCCGGTGCCCGCGCAGTTTCAGCGCCGACGCCAGCGCCTCCGCGAGCAGCCGGTGGTCGTCGACGACGACGAGCCGTACCCCCATCCAGGACACCCCCTCCACGGGGGCGGCCCGGTCCCCGCCGCCCTCCATTGCCCTACGCATACCGCGCGACGGCCCCTCCCAACCGCGCGTCCGGGCGGTACGAGCCCAGGCAGGCGAAGGTACACGCTTGCCCCATGACAGCGCGCCCCCGACGCGGCACGAGAGCCCGGGAATTCCGGACACCCGTGCACGCCGGGGGCGCGCGGGCGGCTGAACACGCCGCGGCCGGAGCCGCGGTGACCGGCCGTCAGTGGAGGTCGACGAGGTACTTCTGGTCGCTGTTGCTCTCGTAGACGGTGTGGCAGGAGTAGAAGAAGTGGCCGTTGTGCCAGTACATGTAGCCCTCCAGGTCGGACATGTCGCCGACCTTGTCCTCCGTGCCGTCCGCGAAGGACGCGTACTTCTGTATCGCGCCCGTCGCCGGGTCGATCGCGTCCAGCTGGCCGTTCACGTCGTAGTCCGGCGGCTCGGCGGCGAGGATCTTGCCGTCGGGCAGGAAGTCCAGGCCCACGACCGCCTGCTTGGACGGCGGCTTGGCGATCCACTTCTGCTTGCCGTCGGCGGTGTTGAAGGCGACGATGCCGCTGAGCACCTGGCCCTTGCTGTCGCCCTGGCTGCGCAGCGTCAGGTAGACGGTGTCCTTGCCGACCAGGATGTTGTGCACGTCCTCGACGCCGTTGTCACCGAGCGAGATGTCGTACTTGTCGGTGCCGAGCGAGATCCGGGAGAGCATCTTGCCGTCGGCGAGGGTGACCACGTCGGTGGCCAGCGCGTCGCCGTTCTGCGTGTCGAGCACCGCCACGACCGGGTCGGTCGAGACGACCGCCTTGACCTCGAAGCCGCTCGGCGCCTGCCACGACCACTTGGCCTTGCCGGCGTTCTCCGGGTCGACGACCTGCACCTTGTAGGTCTTGAAGTCGCAGTTGACGACGACCACGAACTGCGCGCCGCCCGCGTAGCCGTCGTCCTCGCAGTTGCCGTTGCCGCCCTGCCACAGCACCTTCTGGGTGCTGATCCGGTAAGCGATCGAGCCGTCCATCCAGTCGACACCGACCGTGTCGCCGCTGATGGCCATCTGCGAGTAGTCGAAGTCGGTGTCGCTGCTGCCGCCGCCGGGCAGCGTCGCGGACCACTTCGCGGCGCCCGTCACCAGGTTGAAGACCATGATCTGGTTGCACGTCGGGCCGTACTGGATCGCCGCAAGGTCCTGGTAGGTGTCCTTGGCCGACGAGCAGTCGTCGCCCGCGGGTGCGGCGAGGGTCCACTCCTGGTTGCCGGTCGCGATGTCGTACCCGACGACCTTGTTGATCTCCTGCTTCACCACGAGCTTGTCGGTGAACCAGATGCCGGGTATCCGCTTGAGGTTGTCCTTCTTGGCGACCGTGTCG
This sequence comes from Streptomyces sp. NRRL F-5123, assembly GCF_000721495.1. GTDB lineage: Bacteria > Actinomycetota > Actinomycetes > Streptomycetales > Streptomycetaceae > Actinacidiphila. Next base: position 199,801 of record NZ_JOHY01000006.1, on the reverse strand, counting down.
GCCGGCTTGTCCCACGCGAACTGGATCTCGCTGGAGTGCGGCGACTCGGTCGGGCCCTTCTGCCCGCTGGCGGTCGGATGGGGCTTCGGGTCGTCGCCGTCGCTCTTGGTCGCGAAATACACCGCGACCACGGCGATCAGCGCCACCGCCACGACCGCCGCGATGATCGCGACGAGCTTGTTGTTGTTCCGCGCGCCGCCGGGACCGCCCGGGGCACCCGGGTACGGCGCCGGCGTCTGGTAGCCGTACGGGCCCGGCGGGGGCGTCTGGCCGTACTGCGGCTGGCCCGGGTAGGGCTGCTGGGCGCCCGGGTAGGGCGGCGGGGTCTGCTGCGGGACCTGGAAGGCCGCCTGCGTCGGGGCCTGGGCGTACGGGTTCTGCCCCGGCGGGACGGGCTGCGCGTACGGATTCGGCCCCCCGGGCGGCGGGGTCTGCGGCGAGCCGGGGGCCGGGTAGCCGTAACCGCCGCCCGGAGCGGGCGGCGGCGGGGTCTGCGGGGTGCCCGGGGCCGGGTAGCCGTAACCGCCCGGCGGCGGGGGCGGGGTCTGCGGAGGCCCCGGCGGTGGCGGCACCGCCGCGTCGGGCTTCCCGAACTCGGGCGGGGTGCCGGGCGGCGGGGGCGGCTGGGACATCGGCGGGACCTCTTCGCAACTCACATCAGTGTCGGGCGGAAATTCTTTCTATCACCCGGCACCGACACCCCCGCGGGCCCCGGCAGTTCCGTTACCGGCCCGCTACACGTTCTCCGCGAGCCCACCCGCACCGCTTCCCCGCAGGGCCCTGCCGGAGGGTGCGCGCCTGCCGCCCGGCGCCTACTGCCCTGCCTCGTCGGCCAGTTCCAGCCAGCGCATCTCCAGGTCCTCGCGCTCCTCACGGAGCGCCCGCAGCTCCGCGTCGATCTCCGCGACCTTCGCGAAGTCCGTGGCGTGCTCGGCGATCCGCGCGTGCAGCGTCTTCTCCTTCTCCGCGGCCTTGTCCAACTGCCGCTCGATGCGCTGGAGTTCCTTCTTCGCCGCCCGCGTGTCGCCGGTCGGCCGGTCCTTCTGCTGCTTGTGCTGGACGGGGGCGGCCGGGACCGCGGCCTCCTCCATCGCGCGGCGCCGCTCCAGGTACTCGTCCACCCCGCGCGGCAGCATCCGCAGGCTCTGGTCGCCCAGCAGCGCGAACACCCGGTCGGTGGTGCGCTCCAGGAAGTAGCGGTCGTGGCTGATCACGACCATCGAGCCGGGCCAGCCGTCGAGCAGGTCCTCCAGCTGCGTCAGCGTCTCGATGTCCAGGTCGTTCGTCGGCTCGTCGAGGAAGAGGACGTTCGGCTCGTCCATGAGCAGCCGCAGCAGCTGCAGCCGGCGCCGCTCGCCGCCGGACAGGTCGCCGACCGGCGTCCACTGCTTCTCCTTCGTGAAGCCGAACCGCTCGCACAGCTGTCCCGCGGTCATCTCCCGGCCCTTGCCGAGGTCGACCCGGCCGCGTACCGCCTCCACCGCCTGCAGCACGCGCCATTCCGGGTCCAGCTCGGCGACCTCCTGCGACAGGTACGCCAGCCGCACCGTCCTGCCGACCACCACCTTGCCCGCGGCCGGCTGCTGCTCGCCGTCACTGGTCTTCGCGTCGGCGAGCGCCCGCAGCAGCGACGTCTTGCCCGCGCCGTTCACGCCCACCAGGCCGATGCGGTCGCCCGGGCCGAGCTGCCACGTCACATGGCGCAGCAACTGCTTGGGGCCCGCGGTGACCGTCACGTCCTCCAGCTCGAAGACCGTCTTGCCGAGCCGGGAGTTGGCGAAGCGCATCAGCTCCGCGGAGTCGCGGGGCGGCGGCACGTCCTCGATCAGGGCGTTCGCCGCCTCCACCCGGAAGCGCGGCTTCGACGTGCGCGCCGGGGCGCCCCGCCGCAGCCAGGCCAGCTCCTTGCGGACCAGGTTCTGCCGCTTGGTCTCCTCCGTCGCCGCGATGCGCTCGCGCTCGGCGCGCGCGAAGACGTAGTCGCTGTAGCCGCCCTCGTACTCGTAGACGGTGCCGCGCTGCACGTCCCACATCCGGCCGCACACCTGGTCCAGGAACCAGCGGTCGTGCGTCACGACCACCAGCGCGGAGCGGCGGGCCCGCAGATGGCCCGCGAGCCACGAGATGCCCTCGACGTCCAGGTGGTTGGTCGGCTCGTCCAGCACGATCAGGTCCTGCTCGTCGATGAGCAGCTTCGCGAGCGCGATACGGCGCCGCTCGCCGCCCGACAGCGGGCCGATCACGGTGTCCAGCCCCGCCGGGAAGCCCGGCAGGTCCAGCCCGCCGAACAGCCCCGTGAGCACGTCGCGGATCCGGGCGTCGCCCGCCCACTCGTGGTCCGCCCGGTCCCCCACGACCTCGTGCCGCACGGTCGCCGCCGGATCCAGGCTGTCGTGCTGCGTGAGGACGCCGAGCCGCAGCCCGCCCTGGTGCGTCACCCGGCCCGTGTCGGGCTCCTCCAGCCGGGCGAGCATCCGCACGAGGGTCGTCTTCCCGTCCCCGTTCCGCCCGACGACCCCGATGCGGTCGCCCTCCGACACCCCCAGCGAGACGCTGTCCAGCAGGGTACGCGTGCCGTATGTCTTGCCGACGGCTTCCACGTTGACCAGGTTGACGGCCACTTCTCGCTCTCCCAGCGCAGTACGAACCACTCCCCTCCACCCTAGGTGACCCCGCGGGGCCCCTCGCCCCGGTTCGCTCCGGGCGGCCGCTTGCGGCGGGCTCCGCGACCTCACGGTGGGGGTGGGGCTGAGGGCGCGGTGCCCCTGGGTGATTGCCACTTGCGGTGGCGTCGCACTGTGCCGGTCCGTTGTGGTTGCGCGCGCAATTCCCCGCGCCCCCGGTCTGTCACCCCGGGCGGCGAGCGCCTGCCCCTGGCGGGTGGACTTTCCGCCGGCGGGCGGGCTTTTCCCTGCGGCAAGAGGGCGAGCCCTCCTGTGCCAGGGGGCGCGGCGGACCGCGCGACACCCCCCACGGACCGCAAGGGGCGGCCGGGTGCGCGGCCCCGGTCAGAGGATCGTCGCCCCCGGGGCGGGCGCGGGCGCGGCGTAGGCGCGGCCGGGGAGGGTGGCGGCGAGGGAGTCCGCCGCGGCGGCGGAGGGGGCGAGGAAGGCGCAGGTCGGGCCGGAGCCGGAGACGAGCGCGGCGAGGGCGCCCCCGTCGAGCCCGGCGGCGAGCGTCGCCGCGAGCTCCGGCCGCAGGCCGACCGCCGCGGCCTGGAGGTCGTTCGTGAGCACCGCGGCGAGCCGCGAGGGGTCACCCGCCGCGAGCGCGGCGACCAGCTCGGGGTCCGCGGCCGGCGCGGGAAGGTCCGCCGCGAGGTCCCCGCCTCCCCCGGCCCGCCGCAGGCGATCGCACTCGCGGTACACCTCGGGCGTGGAGAGCCCGCCCTCGGCGACGGCGAAGACCCAGTGGAAGCCGCCCCCGACCTCCAGCGGCGTGAGCCGCTCCCCGCGGCCGAGGCCGAGCGCGGCCCCGCCGACGAGGCTGAACGGCACGTCGCTGCCCAGCTCCGCGCACAGGTCGAGCAGCTCCTCGCGCGACGCCCCGGTCCCCCACAGCGCGTCGCACGCGACGAGCGCGCCCGCCGCGTCCGCGGAGCCGCCCGCCATGCCGCCGGCGACCGGGACGGCCTTGTCGATGTGCAGGTGGACGTCCGGCTCGATGCCGTAGCGCTTGGCGAGCGCGACCGCCGCGCGTGCGGCGAGGTTCGTCCCGTCGAGCGGTACGCGGGCGACGTCCCGCCCCTCGGCGGTGAGCCGCAGCCCCTCCGCGGGCGCGGCGGTGACATGGTCGTACAGCCCCACCGCGAGGAAGACGTTGGCCAGGTCGTGGAAGCCGTCGGGGCGCCGGCCGCCGACGGTGAGCTGGACGTTGACCTTGGCGGGCACGCGGACGGTGACGGCGGTCACGGGCGGATCGCTCCTCATGGTGGCGTTACGGCTTGTGCTCGGCGATGGCGGCGAACTCCTCGACGGTGAGCGACTCGCCGCGGGCCTGCGGCGACACCCCGGCGGCCACCAGCGCGGCCTCCGCGGCGGCCGCGGAACCGGCCCACCCGGCGAGCGCGGCGCGCAGCGTCTTGCGGCGCTGCGCGAAGGCCGCGTCGACCGCGGCGAAGACGTCCTTGCGGCTCGCGGTGGTCCGCGGCGGCTCGCGCCGTACGAGCGAGACGAGCCCTGAGTCGACGTTGGGAGCGGGCCAGAAGACGGTGCGGCCGATCGCGCCGGCCCGCTTGACGTCGGCGTACCAGCGGGCCTTGACCGACGGCACCCCGTACACCTTGCTGCCGGGGCCCGCCGCGAGCCGGTCGGCGACCTCGGACTGCACCATGACGAGCGTGCGCTCGATCGTGGGGAAGGTCGCGAGCATGTGCAGCAGCACGGGCACGGCGACGTTGTACGGCAGGTTGGCGACGAGCGCGGTGGGCGGCGGCCCGGGCAACTCGGTGACGGTCATGGCGTCGGCGTGCACGAGGGCGAAGCGGTCCGCCCGCGCGGGCATCCGCGCGGCCACGGTCGCGGGCAGCGCGGCGGCGAGGACGTCGTCGATCTCGATCGCGGTCACCCGGTCCGCGGCCTCCAGCAGCGCGAGGGTGAGCGAGCCGAGCCCGGGGCCGACCTCGACGACGGTGTCGTCCGGTTTCACCTCGGCGGTGCGCACGATCCGCCGCACGGTGTTCGCGTCGATGACGAAGTTCTGCCCGCGCTGCTTGGTGGGCCTCACGCCCAGCGCCGCGGCCAGTTCCCGTACGTCCGCGGGCCCCAGCAGACCGTCGTCCTCACTCGTCACCCGCCCTAGGCTAATGCCCCCGGCGGGCGGCCCCGGCCCGGCGCGGGGCTCAGCACGGGCTCAGCGCGGGCTCAGCGCGGGGCTCAGCGCGGGCTCAGCGCGGGCTCAGCGGCGCAGCCGCCTGCCGCAGACGGGCCAGGGCGCGGTGCCGCGGGCGGCGTACAGCCGCCGGGCGCGCAGCGTCTGCTCGGCGGCGGGGGCGTCCTGCGGGCGGCCCCGCCCGCCCATGCTGCGCCAGGTGCGCACGTCGAACTGGTAGAGGCCGCCGTAGCGCCCGGACGGGTCCACGGCGTGCGGGCGCCCGCCGGACTCGCACGCGGCGAGCGCGGCCCAGTCCAGCCCGCCGCCCGGCCCGCCGCCCTTCCCGCCGGCCCCGCTCGCCCCGCGGGCCGGTACCGGCCCGGTACCGACCCGCACCACCTCGGTGACCGGCTGCCGGATGATCCGGCTGCCCAGCAGGCGCGGCGCCCCGGCCACGCCGTCGACGGTGCGCACGGCGTACGACAGCTCGCGCACCCCGGCGCGCCCGCGCCGTGCCACCCGGCTCGTCCCGCGCGGCAGCCCCGCGTCCGCGCGCCGCACGGTGCGGTACGGCAACGGCTCGCGGCGCACCGTGCCGCTGTCGCGGATCCGGCGCACCGTGAGGGTGCCTCCGTCGTCCGGGAAGGCGTCCGGCGCGGGCGCCAGCACGTCCCCGGCGGCCAGCAGCACCCCCGCGTCGGCGACGGCCCCGCGCGCGGTCACGGCGTGCGTGCGCACCAGGTGCGCCCGGCCGTCGGCCACGACGGTCACCCGGCGCAGCGTCCGCACGTCCAGCGCGAGCCCGCGCCGACCGATCGCGGCGCCGCGCGAGGCGTCCAGCAGCGCGCTGTCGGCCCGCACGCCCAGCTGCCGCAGGGCGGCCGAGACGGTCGTGGCGGTGGTCCACACCCGGCGCCGGCGGCCGTCGAGCGTGAGGGTCAGCGGACGCCCGTACCGTACGGCCACCGCGTCGCCGTCGTGCAGCGGGTGACCTGCGGCGGGCGCGACCAGGTCGTGCACGCCGACGGCGATGCCCTGCTCGCGCAGCACCCCGGCGACGTCGGACGCGGACGTCCGCACGGTCCGCGCGGACCCGTCGACGCTCAGCCGTACGGTCGCGGCGCCGGCCACGCCGGCTCCCGTGCCGCCGGCGAGCATCGCCACGACGAGTGCCTGCGGTACGAGCCTGCGCACGTTTCCGGCAAGGTGAATGCTCACGACGCCGGACCTTAAAGCCTAAAAGCGACATGACACCGCATTCACCCGCATACCGGGCGGGCCGCGTGTTGCGTACGCCCGGTCGGCTCAGCCGTCGTACCAGGCGCCGTGTCAGCCGTCGTAGCCGAACGCCCGCGCGGTGTTGGCGGCGACCGCGGCCGCGAGCACGTCCTCGTCGTCGCCTCGGGCGGCGGCCATCGCGCGCAGCGTCAGCGGTATGAGGTAGGGCGCGTTGGGCTGCCCGCGGTGCGGCACCGGCGGCAGGAAGGGCGCGTCGGTCTCGACCAGCAGCAGCTCGCGCGGCGCCACGGCCGCCGCGTCCCGCAGGTTCTGCGCGGACTTGTAGCTGACCGTGCCGGCGAAGGACATGTAGTAGCCGTGCTCGGCGCACACCTTCGCCATCTCCGCGTCGCCGGAGTAGCAGTGGAAGACCACCCGCTCGGGTGCACCCTCCTCCGCCAGGATGCGCAGCACGTCGGCGTGCGCGTCCCGGTCGTGGATGACCAGCGCCTTGCCGCGGCGTTTGGCGATCTCGATGTGCCGGCGGAAGGAGTGCTGCTGGTCGGCGACGCCGTCCGGACCCGTGCGGAAGTAGTCGAGGCCCGTCTCGCCCACCCCCAGGACCTGCGGCAGCGCGGCCAGCGCGTCGATCGCGTCGATCTCCGCGTCCAGCCCGGCCCGCCCGCCGCCCTCCGGCCGCCCCACGACCCGCGGCGCCTCGTTCGGATGCAGCGCCACCGACGCCCAGATGCGCTCCCAGGCAGCCGCCGTCTCGGCCGCCCAGCGCGACCCCGGCAGGTCGCAGCCCACCTGGACGAGCGTGTCCACGCCCACCGCCGCGGCCTGCGCGACCGCGTCGGCGACCGTGCCGGACTGCATGTCGAGGTGGGTGTGCGAATCGGCCACCGCGACCCGCAGCGGCGCGGGCGCCGGCGGGGGTGTGCGGTCCCGGTCCTTGCCGGCCCTGCTGCTCCTGTCTGCCATACCGACGATCCTAGGGACGACCACTGACAGCCGGAGCCGGGCGGGCCGTCAGGCCGTCTCGCGGTGGCGGTGCAGGAAGTGCAGGGCGGACCAGTGGTGCGGGCGGTGCTCATGGGGCAGATGCCACGGCTCGACGGCCTCCACGCCGGCGACCCGTCCCGAGCGCATGATCCGTACGCGTTCCCCGCCGCAATTCCCGCACGAGGGGCGGGTGAGCGGCGAGGGCACCGCCACGCCGTCCGCAAAGTACGTCACGCGGCCGCGCCCGAAGGCGTCCACCTCGTGCTCGATCTCGTAGGCCTGCTCCCAGCCGTACCCGCAGTTCAGGCACGCGAAGGAGTACGCCTCCCGCACCCGCGGCTCCGCGCCGCTCCCGGCTGTGCCGCTCATCACCCGCTCCTCCGCTCCGCCGCCCGCCGGGCGCAGTGCCCGGATCAGGACTCCCCTTCCAGCGAACCTCGCCCCTCGCCGGGGAGCAAGCGGGCCCCTTGCCGGGGAGGGCCGGCGGCTGGGCCGCCGGGTACGCCACGGACGCGGGGGAACCGCACGGACGGCACGCCACGGACGCGGGGGAACCGCACGGACGGCACGGCGCTCCGCCACCGCCCGACAGGGGGGCTCCGGATCGCTCCGCACCAGCCGGTGGAGGGTTGCCCGCGCAGTTCCCCCGCGCCTGCGGTGGTCGCCCCGCACGGCACAAAGAAACGCCCACCTCGCGCGGGAGCGCGGAGCGCTCAGGAAGCGGCGTGCTTCGCGGCCACCACCGCGTCGAAGACGTCCCGCTTCGGGACCCCCACCTGCGCGGCCACCGCCGCGATAGCGGCCTTGCGGCCCTCCCCCGCGGCCTCCCGGGCGGCGACGAGCCGCGCCAGCTCCTCCGGGCCGAGGTCCGCGGGAGCCGCGGCCGGCGCCCCCTCGACCACGACCGTGATCTCCCCGCGCACCCCGTCCTCCGCGGCCCAGCGGGCCAGCTCGGCGAGCGGTCCGCGCCGCACCTCCTCGTACGTCTTGGTGAGCTCGCGGCACACCGCCGCGCGCCGCTCCCCGCCGAAGACCTCGGCCATCGCGGCGAGCGAGTCGTCGATCCGGTGCGTCGCCTCGAAGTAGACGAGCGTGCGGCGGTCCGCGGCCACCTCGCGCAGCCGGGCGAGGCGCTCGCCGGCCTTGCGGGGCAGGAAGCCCTCGAAGCAGAAGCGGTCGACGGGCAGCCCGGAGACGGCGAGCGCGGTGAGGACGGCGGACGGCCCCGGCACGGCGGTGACGGTGATGCCGCGCTCGACGCACGCGGCGACCAGCCGGTAGCCGGGGTCGGAGACGGACGGCATCCCCGCGTCCGTGACGAGCACCACCCGCGCCCCGCCGGCCAGCGCCTCCACCAGCTCCGGGGTGCGCCCGGCCTCGTTGCCCTCGAAGTAGGAGACGACCCGCCCGGCGGGCTCGATCCCGAGCGCGGCGGTGAGCCGGCGCAGCCGCCGGGTGTCCTCGGCGGCGATCACGTCGGCCCCGGCGAGTTCCGTGCCGAGCCGGGGCGGCGCGTCGGCGGGGTCGCCGATGGGAGTTCCGGCAAGTACGAGGACGCCTGCGGCTTGCGTGGTCACCGTCCCAGTCTCGCACCGCCCGCGCCTGCCCCCGGCGCGTCCGGCGGCCGCACCGCCCGCCGGCACCGCGCGTCCCGCGGCGCCCTGCCGCCCGTCCCGCGCCTCGTCCCGCGCCCGTCCCGCGCCCGTCCCGCCGCGCGGACGGAGCGGGTTTACGGACAAACAGGGGCGCCCGGCGCCGACCCTCATCACATTTTCAGAGGCTTTCCCTACGATGGGCCGGTGATGAGTGAGACCGCGACGCAGGACCGGGCCGCCGAGGATGTTCCGGCCGAGGCGCAGCCGAGCCCCTGGGCCCAGCGGCTGCGCAGGTTCGGGTATGCGGAGCGGCCGCGTACTGACACCAGGGAGCGCCTGGTGCCGCCCTTCCCGGAGCCGGGGACGCGGTTCTGGCAGTCGCTGGGCCTGGGCCCGGCGCGGGCCCGGCTGGTGGCCAGGGCCAACGGCTGGCTCGGGCCGATCCTGGTGGCGGTGCTCGCGGGCGGCCTGCGGTTCTGGCATCTGGGCACCCCGCGCGAGGTCGTCTTCGACGAGACGTACTACGCCAAGGACTCCTGGTCGCTGCTCAAGCTCGGCTACGAGGGCACCTGGCCGGACGCCAAGATCGCCAACCCCGACATCCTGGGCCATCCGCAGACGATCCCGCTGAGCGACTCGCCCGGCTACGTCGTCCACCCGCCGGCCGGCAAGTGGGTGATCGCGCTCGGCGAGTGGATGTTCGGCATGAACCCCTTCGGCTGGCGCTTCATGATGGCGCTGCTCGGCACCCTGTCGGTGCTGATGCTGTGCCGCATCGGGCGCCGCCTCTTCCGCTCCACCGCGCTGGGCTGCCTGGCCGGGCTGCTGATGGCGGTGGACGGGCTGCAGTTCGTGATGAGCCGGATCGCACTGCTCGACCTGGTGATCATGTTCTTCGCGCTCGCGGCCTTCGGCTGCCTTCTGGTCGACCGCGACTGGTCGCGGGCCCGGCTGGCACGCGCGCTGCCGGTCGACGAGGAGGGCTGGGCGGGCCCGGACCGACAGGTCGGCGGGCGCAAGGGCATGGGCTGGCGGCCGTGGCGTATCGCCGCGGCGGTGTGCCTGGGCCTGGCGGCGGCGAGCAAGTGGAACGGCCTGTACTTCCTGGCCTTCTTCGCGCTGCTCACCCTCGCGTGGGACATCGGCTCGCGCCGCCTGGCGGGCGCCCGCAACCCGTGGCTGGCGGTGCTGCGCAAGGACTTCGGCTGGTCGGTGCTGACGATGTTCCCGGTCGCGGTGCTGACGTACGTGGCGACCTGGACCGGCTGGTTCATGTCCGACAACGCCTACAACCGGCACTGGGCCGACCACCGCGGCGGTACGTGGTCGTGGATCCCGGCGCCGCTGCGCAGCCTGTGGCACTACGAGTACGAGGTCTACCAGTTCAACGTCACGCTGCACACGCCGCACCCGTACCAGTCCAACCCGTGGAGCTGGCTGGTGCTGGGGCGGCCGGTGTCGTACTACTTCGAGTCGCCGAAGTACGGCGAGCAGGGCTGCCACGCGACGGGCGGCTGCTCGAAGGAGATTCTGGCGCTGGGCACCCCGCTGCTGTGGTGGTCGGCGTGCTTCGCGCTGCTCTACCTGCTCTACCGCTGGGTGATGCGCCGCGACTGGCGGGCGGGCGCGATCCTGTGCGCGGCGGGCGCGGGCCTGCTGCCGTGGCTGCACTACCAGGACCGTACGATCTTCTACTTCTACGCGGTCTCCTTCGTGCCGTACCTGTGCCTGGCGGTCGCGATGATGGTGGGCGCCTTCCTCGGCCCGCCCGGCTCGTCGGAGGGCCGCCGGATGTGGGGCGCGGTCGGCGCGGGCACGCTGGTGCTGCTCATCATCTGGAACTTCATCTACTTCTTCCCGATCTACACAGGTATGACGATCCCGTATTCGGGCTGGCAGGCCAGGATGTGGTTCGACTCCTGGGTGTGACCGGCGGAGGACCCGGGTGTGGCCCCGCGGACGACCCGACGGTCGTACGGCCCGCGAAGACGGCTGCGGGGACGGCCGCGGAGACGGCCGCGCACGGTTCCGGCAGTACGCCCGCCGGAACAGATCGGGGACGAAGCCGTGTCGCATTCGAGACCTGTCCCGTCACACCCGTCCCGTAAAGTGCGCTGAGAACGCGATCATTTGAACGCGTTCAGGGGTGGGGACAGGGGGACTCGGGATGCCACTGGCGCCTGGAGCGAAGATCGGGATCGTGGGAACGGTCCTGGTCGTCATGCTGAGCGTCGCGGGATACGGCGCGTACAACATCTACAGCGGCCTGAACGACGACGGCGGGGGCGGCGGGAGCAAGGACCGCACTATCGCGGACACGGCCAAGCCGGTCGCGGCGGAGGACATCACCAAGACGGCCGCTGCGTTCCTCGCCGCCTGGTCGTCGGGTGACGTGCAGAAGGCCGCAGTGCTGACCGACTCGATGCGGACGGCGACGGCGGCGATGACGTCGCTGACCAAGGATGCCAAGGTCAGCAAGGTCACCGCGACTCCGCAGCCGCTCAACGGGACCACCGTGCCCTTCACCGTGAAGGCCACCGTCTCGTACGAGAGCCTGCCGCCGAAGGAATGGGACTACAGCTCCCAGCTGACCGTCGACCGCAACCTGAGCGGCGAGCCTGTCGTGAAGTGGACGCCCGGCGTCCTGGTGCCCGGGGTCCAGGAAAACCAATCGATAGTCACCGGCCAGGCGACCTCTCCTCAGCTGGACCTGGTCGACCGTAACGACAAGGTCATGACGGTCGACAAGTACCCGGGTCTGACCGACGTCTTCACCGACCTGCGCAAGCGCTACAAGGGCACGGGCGGCACACCGGGCATCGAGACGTACATCGCCGACGCCCACCAGGACACCGTCAAGACGCTGCTGGTGGTCAAGCCCGGCAAGAACGCCCGGCTGAAGACCACGCTGGACGCCACGCTCCAGGCGGCGGCGGACAAGGCGGTCGCCTCCGCGACCAACGCGGGCGTCACCGCCCTCGACACCCGGACCGGCGAGATCCTGGCGATGGCCACCAACCCGCCCGGCGGCGAGAACTACGCGCTGGCCCTCAAGGCCCCCGGCTCGACCTTCAAGATCGTGTCGGCCACGGCGCTGATGCTGGCCCCGCACTCGAAGGCGTACCCGAACGGCATCGGGCCGAGCTCGGCCGCCCGGTGCGTGGACGGCTACAACGTGGTGGGCGGCAAGCAGTACCACAACGTCACCCGGGACAACCTCGACGCCGACCTGGCCTGGGACTTCGCCCAGTCCTGCAACACCGGCTTCATCCGGCTCTCCCCGAACCTCGAGCAGCCGAACGGCCTGTCCGACGTCGGCAGGAAGTACTTCGGCATCGGCGGCAAAGCAGAGCCGTGGTACGTCGGCACCGGCACCGAGGACGGCAGCATCCCGGGCGGCACGGGTGACGAGTTCACCTCGGAGATGATCGGCCAGGGGCAGGTGCTGATGAACACCCTGAACATGGCGTCGGTCTCCGCCACCGTGGTCAACGGGAAGTTCCTGCAGCCGACGATCCTCCAGGACAAGAGCCTGATCGAGAACCGCACCACCATCCCCACCACCCGGCTGCCCGGCTACGTGCAGCAGGGGCTGAAGCAGATGATGAAGCAGACCGCCGACCACGGCACCGCGGCCGGGCTCCTCAACGGTGTCGCCCGTCCGTACGGCGCCAAGACCGGCTCCGCGGAGGAGAACCAGGGCCAGGCCGACGGCTGGTTCACCGCCTACGCCGGCCATGTCGCCGCCGCGGGCGTGGTCGTGGGCGGCGGCCACGGCAACGCCTCGGCCGGACCGATCGTCGCGGCCGTGCTCAAGGCCGCTGCCTGACGGCTCCCGGCACCTCCGGCCCTCCCGCCGGACCGCGTGCGGTCCGGCGGGACCCGCCGTCCCCCTCCCGGGGCGGGGCCCGCCGGCCGCGGCGAAGAACGGGCAGGCGCACGCGTACGCACGCCGCCCGTCCGGACCCCCCGTCGTCTGCGACAACAGTAGGCGGAGGGTCTGACAACGCCCCGCCGCCGCAGCCGCGGCCCCAGTACCCTGAACGCCATGGGCAAGGACGAGGGCGAGCGCATGAGCATCGCGACCGCGCTGGTGCGCGCCGCCTTCCTCGTCAACGCCGTCTACGCCGAGACGGCCCGCGAATACGGCATCACCAGCCAGCAGGGCCAGCTGATGTGCGTGCTGATGCCGCGGCCGCGCGGGATGGCTGACCTGGGCGAGACGCTGGGCCTCGCCAAGTCGAGCCTGACCGGGCTGGTCGACCGCACCGCCCAGCGCGGCCTGGTGCGCCGCGAGCCCGACCCGGAGGACGGGCGAGCGGTACGCGTCGCCCTCACCGGCGAGGGCTCGACGCTGGTCGACGCCTTCTACGCCGAGACGTGCCGGCGCGTCGAACTCCTCCCCCAGGGGCTGCCGCCGGCCGACCGCGAGGCCATGGCCGCGCTGCTGGGCCGCGTCGTGACGGACAACCTGGTACCGGAGGTCTTCCTGGACCACGACGAGGCCCCGCCCCGCACCCCGCGCCGCTGACGGCAGCCGCGGCGGGGGTACGGGACGGGGGTACGGGACGGGGCTCCGGCCGCTCTGCGACCCGCACGGACTCAGGCGGTGCCGAACAGCTCGGCGAAGCGGCCGGTGAAGAGGTCCGCGCCCTTGTACTCGGCGACGGCGGAGGCGGGCAGCAGCGTGGGCGGGCTGTCGGGCTCCTCGGCGGGCACCTGGCCGACACCGCCGTTCGGCCCGAGCGGCAGCAGCACCGAGGGCACCGGCGAGGGCGTGTACGTCGCGGCGGGCCGCTCGCCGCGCACCTGGGCGGCGACGTTGGCGGCCACGACCGCGGCGTGCTTCATCGCGTAGCCCGCCATCTTGGCCTCGGCGAGGTCGGTGAGGTCGCCGAGCGCGTACAGCCGCTCGTGGCCGCGCACCTGGAGGGTCGCGGTCACCCGCACCTGCCCGCGCTCGGTCAACGCGCCGGCGTCCAGGCTGCCGGTGAGGTAGCCGCCGTTCACCCGCACCCCGTGGCAGCGGAACCAGATGTCCGCCTCGATCGTGTCCCCCGCCGTGGTGGCCACGGCGAACGCGCCTACCTGCCCGGCGGGCGTCGCCGGCTGCGCGGCGAGCGCGGCGCCGAGCCGCAACTCCACGCCCAGGGCGGTGAGCTGGCGGCGCAGCTCGGCCCGCAGCTCGGGCGCGAAGGACGGCATGACCTCGTCCGCCGGGTCGAGCAGGGTGATCCGCTTGCCGGGCCACACGGCGGCGATCTCCCCCGCCAGCTCCAGCCCGACCGGCCCCGCGCCGGTGATCAGCACGCGCCCGGCCGCCGACAGTTCCTTGTGCGCCAGCCGCAACCGGTCGAGCGCCTCCACGGCGGCGTCGCTGTCACTCTTCGCCGGAAACGGGTAGTCCGACCCGCTGGCCAGCACGACGTAGTCCGCATCGATCCGCCCGCCACCCGCGAGCGTGACCCCGCGCCCGTCGCCGTCGACAGCCGCTACCCGATCGCGCACCACCCGCCCGCGCGCCATCAGCCCGTCGTACGGAAAGAAAATGTTCCCCGCCCACTCCGGCTTCACCAGTGCCCGGAGCGACCCGGCCGCGTGCACGAACGCATCCTTCGGCTCCACGAGGACGACATCCACGCCGCCCTCCGCGTCCAGCGCCTTGGCGACACTCGACCCGCCGTACCCGCCGCCGACGACCACCACGGTGCTGCTCATGATCAGTACCCCATAATCGATAGGAGATCATCATTCGTAATACGAACCATAATAGTTCGTGCTACGAATGACAACCTCATGAGCTTCCCGGCCGCCGCGTCCGGACGGACAGCCAGGCAGCTGGGCCTCCCCGCTGGTCAGGCATCTCCACCGGCGGACACGTGGCTCAGTTCACGCGCGGTCAGCGACGACGGCGTCGTGCGCGGCCACACCGTGCCGTGCTGGGCCGGGTCGCCGCGCAGGCAGTGGACGAAGCGCGCGTGCCCACGCGACCTGTACGCGCCAGGTAGCGGACGACTCGCGGCGCCCGCGCGGCACGTCGAAAGGCGCCGGCTCGGCCCGCCCCCGGGCTGCGGCCCGGCGGACGACGCCGGTCGCGATGTCGCACACCTCCACCAGCGCGATCCGCGGATCCGGCGCGACGCGCCGGTGGAGCAGGGTCGACGGCCGGGTGAGCACCCGGAAGGCGCTTTCCTCCCACAGGAACCGCACCGGCCGCACCGTCGGCCTGTCTGTCGCCGCCCGGGCGGTCAGCGGCCGGCCGAGGAAGGCGCCGACGTCGAACGGCGGGGTCGTCATCCCCGCATCCTCGGCGGTCCGGCGCCGCCCCGCCACCCGGACCTTCGCCCTACGGCGGTGTCCCTACGCCCCGTGTCCCGGTGCCGGCCGTCCCTCGGCCCGAGGCGCGCCGCGGCCCGAGCGGCTGGACCGCGTCCACCGCCTCGGCGGCCTCGACGGCCGCCGCGAAGCCGGGGTTGCTGATCAGGATGCCGCCGTCCACCGGCAGCGTCACCCCGGTGATCCAGGCCGCGTCGGACGATGCGAGGAAGGTGACCGCGCCCGCGACGTCCGCGGGTTCGCCGACCCTGCCGAGCGGGTAGAGCGGCGCCGCGGCGTCGACCACCGACTCGCGGCCCGCCCAGGCCGGGGTCCGGACGGTGCCGGGAGCGACGAGGTTGACGCGCACCCCGCGCGGCGCCGACTGCACCGCAAGGGTGCGGGTCAGCGACATCAGCCCGGCCTTTGCGGCGCTGTAGGAGTGGTTGCCGAAGTAGGCGAGGCCGTTGACCGAGCCGACGTTGACCACCGCCCCGCGCCGGCCGGGCGCGGCGGCCAGGTGCGGCAGCGCCGCGCGGGTGCAGCGCATCGCGCCGACCAGCGTGACGTCGAGGTCGAGCCGCCAGTCCTCGTCGTCCTCGTCCTCGAAGGCTCCGCGGTGCTCGGCGCACCGGTAGGCGTTGTTGACGAGCACGTCCAGCGTCCCGAAGGCGTCCACCGCGCGGGTCACCGCCGCGTCCACGGCCTTGCGGTCGGCAACGTCGCAGCCGCGCCCCTCGGCCCTGCCGCCCGCGGCGCGGATGGCGGCCGCGGTCGCCTCCGCGGCCTCCGCGTCGATGTCGGCGATCAGCACCCCGGCGCCCTCGGCGGCGAACCCCGGCGCGCCGTCGCCTCCCCGATGCCGCGCGCGCCGCCCGTGACGATCACACCGTACGACTCGAAGCGTCCGCCCATGCGGTCAGCGTATGCACTCCCTGAGCGCCCTGACCAGAGCCTGTGCGCGGGGGTCGGCGGTGACGTTGCGCTGCATGCCGTTGGTGACGTAGCCGAAGCCGGTGCCGGTGTCCGGGTCCGCGAAGGCCAGGCTGCCGCCGCGGCCCGGGTGGCCGAAGGAACCGGGGCCGAGCATGGGGGCGGCCGGGCCGTGCAGCATGTAGCCGAGACCGAAGAGGGTGTTGACGACCAGCACCCGGTCGGGCCCGTCCGACTCCGGCGTCCTGGCCGCCGTCACCGTCGCGGGCGCGAACAGCCGGGGCCCGCCGTCCACCTCGCCCACCAGCGCCGCGTAGAAGCGCGCGAGCGACCGGGCGGTGGCGATGCCGCCGGAGGCCGCCAGCTCGCCGGCGCGATATGCCGGGTCGTTCTCGTCGGGCAGCGGCGTGATCGCGGCGAAGGCGCGCCGGGTGAGCGAGGCCGGGTCGGCGTACGCATCGTGCACGGAGCGCTTGGGCCGGCTGCGCAGCACCCCGGACACGGCCGGTTCGGGGGCCGCGACGTCGGCGATCGCGCCGACCTGCCCCGCCCGTTCGTCCGGCAGGCCTATCCACAGGTCCAGGCCCAGCGGCCGGGCTATCTCCTCCGCCGTGAAGCGACCGATCGTCCGCCCCGAGGCACGCAGCACCAGCTCGCCGGTGAGCCAGCTGAAGGTCTGCGCGTGGTAGCCGTGCTCCCGGCCGGGCGTGAAGAGCGGCTGCTGGGCGGCCACCGCGCGCGGCCCCGACGCCCCGTCGAGCGCCTGCTGCGGGGTCAGCGGCTCGTCCAGCGCGGGGACTCCCGCCCGGTGCGCCAGCACGTCGCGTACCGTCACCCGCTCCTTGCCGCGGGCCTTGAAAGCCGGCCAGTACGCACCCACGGGCGCGTCCAGGTCGAGCTGGCCGCGCTGGTGGAGCAGCAGCAGACAGGCCGCGGCCACGCCCTTGGTGGCCGACCGCACCGTCTGGGCCGTCTCCTCGCGCCACGGCCCGCCGCCGCCGGGGGTTGCCGTACCGGCCCACAGGTCGACGACGCGGCGCCCCTGCCGGTAGACCGCAACCGCCGCGCCGCGGTCGCCGCGCCGGTCGAAATTCCCCGCGAAGGCGGCGCGTACCTGCTCGTAACCGGGCTCCACCACCCCGTGCACCTCGATGCCGTCCATCGGCCGCCTCCTCTCCGCCGGGCCGCCGCCGCCCGGTGGGGCGGCTGTGTCCGCTGCTGCTGTCGCGTCCCTCCATGGTGCACGAGGGGTACGACAGCCGGCCGCGGGGGGACGGAACGCGGAGGCCGGGGCCGGGGAACGGCGGCGGGCCCGTACCGGGACCGCGGTCCGGGTCTGGTGACCCGGATGCGGCCCCGTTACGGGCCCGGTGGGGGGATCCGCTATCGGCTGCTGTCGCTTACGAGAGCGGCGGGTATGCGTTGGCGATCAGCTGGTGGAACTCGGCCGAGAACCAGTGGCCCGCCAGAGGAGCGTTGGGCAGCGCACCCGTCGGGTTGTTGCCGTTGCGCGCGTTGCCGCCGTAGGTCGGGTCGCACATCTGGTCGAAGCCCTTGCCCTCGTCGTTGCTGACGGCCTGGCTCGCACCGTCGGACTCACCCGGCGGCTTGATCCACACGTAGGCGTCGATGTTGGTCGCGGGAGCGGCCGTCGGCCGCGCTCCGATGCCCGAACCGGACTGGTTGCACCAGTTGCCGGCGTGGATGCGCCGGTCGATGCGGCCGCCGTCGACGTAGGTGTCCACGCTGGTCGTCGCGCCCGGGCCGGTGGGACGGGCACTGCCGCCCCAGCCGTTGCGGCCGGTGTCGATCAGCATGCCGATGCTGGACGGGAAGCCGTCGGAGATCAGCTGGTTGCGCAGGCCGACCGCGTACGACTGCTCGTCCACGTAGTTGTTCCAGTCGACCCACTTCGACTGGCGCACGGTGGTGCCGTTGACGTTGTCCGTCACCTTGAAGTTGGGCTCAACGGTGGCGCTGTAGTTCGCCGTGTTGACGATGAAGCCCTGGACGTCGGACAGGCTGGCGCCGTTGGACGTCGCGACCTTGTAGAACTCCTGGGCGGACGGGCCGAGGTTGCTGTCCCAGCCCAGCCAGGCGTGGTGGCCGGCGTCGATGTAGTTGTAGGTGTTGCCGAGGGCACCCAGCTTCGAGAGGGCGTAGCTGACGCCCTTCTCGTAGTTGCCGTTCGCCTTCATCGTCGCGCAAGCGTCCGTCGAACCGGCGGTGCCGCCCGCGTTGGTGACCAGGTTGGGCAGCGAGTCGGGCTCGATGATGTTGACGATGCGCAGGTTGGAGTATGCGGAGCTGCCCTCGAGCGCGGTGATCGGGTCGATGTAGTCGGTCTCGTACTTGGCGATGTCCGTCGGGCCGAGTTCACCGTTGGAGGCCAGCGCGGAGCAGTCGCGGCCCGGCAGGTCGTAGATCACGAGCTCGATCGTCAGCGGCTGTCCCGCGGCCTGCTGGACGGCCGCGTCCAGGTGCGCCTTCAGGCCCATCCCGCCGTTCACGCCGTTGATCGCGGCGATCCGGTCGAGCCACACGGCGGTCGACTGCTTGGCGATGGCCTGGCCGCCGTCCGCAGCGGCCTGGGCGGACCACTCGGAGTTGACGTAGCCCTTGGCCCCGACGTAGGGGTTGTCCACCTTCTGACCGGGCGGCTGCGAGGTCGGCGGGGTGGTGGGCGGAGTGGTCGGAGGCGTGGTCGGCGGGGTCGTCGGCGGCGTGGTGGGAGGCGTGGTGCCGCCCGTCGAACCGCCGGTGGTGGCACCGGTGCCACCGCAGGTGACGCCGTTCAGCGTGAACGACGTCGGCTTGGCGTTCGTACCGGTGTACGTACCCTGGAAGCCGAAGTTCGTCGTCCCGCCGGTCGCGATCGCCCCGTTGTACGACAGGCTCGCGGCGTTGACGGCCGCACCCGACTGGGTGATGGTGGCGTTCCAGCCCGAGGAGACCTTCTGGTTGCCGGCGAAGGTCCAGCCGAGGTTCCAGCTGGTGACCGCGGGGCCGGTGTTGGTGACGGTCACGGACGCGGTGAACCCGCTGCCCCAGTCGTTGAGGCTGTAGTCGACCGAGCAGCCGGCTGTGGCGGCCGCCGCGGACGGGGAGTTCAGCGCGGCGGCGATACCGCCGGAGGCAATGACCATCAGACCCGCGGCAAGGGCCGCAGTTCTGCGTCGGACAATCGGGACTGCCATGTGCGAACAACCTCCATAGGGGGGATGGGCCTTTCGAAAGGGCTTCGAGAGGCCATGGGAGGTGGTGCTGTGATTCTTGTTTCGGTTACACGCTCTTAACGTGGGAGCGCTCCCATAGTGCGGAGCCCTCCTGCTCCTGTCAATGCTTGAAGCACGACAAGGCGCGCACGTCCGGGCGCCGTTGCCCCTCGGACCCCCTGTCCACGCAGGTCACGCGGGTCAGCGCCACGCCGCACGAGACGCCGCACGCGCCCTTCCGCCCACCGTGCGTCCCGGCGCGTTCGCGGCCCGAAGGACCGTCAGGTGACAAGAGGGGCGCGGCAATGTGCCGGGCAGCCCTCCGGCGCGGCACATTGCCGCGCCGGAACGCCGGCGCCGAACCGCGGTGTCGGACGGCGCGACGGGGGTACGTGGACGGGTACGCCCGCGAGCACGGCGGGGACGCGCGGGGAGTACGTGCGGCGTACGGGAGGCGTCGTTACGCGGTTGCCGCGGCCGCCGCCCTGCCCGCCGCGCGACCGGAGAACATACATCCGCCCAGGAACGTCCCCTCCAGCGACCGGTAGCCGTGCACCCCGCCGCCGCCGAACCCGGCCGCCTCGCCTGCCGCGTACAGCCCACGCAGCGGCTCGCCGCGCCCGCCTGCGCCACCCGTACCCCCGCCGGGCCCGGAATCGGCCGGCGGGGCGAGAACGCGCCCGTCGAGGTCCGTCTCCAGCCCGCCGAGCGATTTCCTGGTGAGGATGTTCAGCCGCACGGCGATCAGCGGTCCCGCCTTCGGATCCAGCAGCCGGTGCGGCGAGGCGGTGCGGATCAGCTTGTCGCCGATGTAGTTGCGCGCCCCGCGAATGGCCGTGACCTGCAAGTCTTTGGTGTAGGTGTTGGCGATTTCCCGGTCCCGGGCCTCGATCTCCCGGCGCAGCGCGTCCTCCTGCACCAGGTCCTCGCCGGTGAGCGCGTTCATGCCGCGCACCAGGGCGCCGAGTTCGCGCTCGACCACGAAGTCCACGCCGTTGCGCTTGAAGGCCTCCACTGGCCCGGGCGCGCCGGGCAGCACCCGCTTCAGCACGTCGCGCACGCTGCGCCCCGTGAGGTCCGGGTTCTGCTCCGAGCCCGACAGCGCGAATTCCTTCTCGATAATCTTCTGCGTGAGGACGAACCATGTGTATTCATGACCGGTCCTCATGATGTGCTCAAGCGTCCCGAGCGTGTCGAACCCGGGGAAATACGGCACGGGAAGCCGCTGGCCGGTCGCGTCCAGCCAGAGCGACGAGGGTCCCGGCAGGATGCGGATGCCGTGCCGGGCCCAGATCGGGTTCCAGTTCTCGATCCCCTCGGTGTAATGCCACATGCGGTCGCCGTTGATCAGCGACCCGCCCGCGGAGCCCGCAATGCCCAGCATCAGGCCGTCCACATGCGCGGGCACCCCCGACAGCAGCTTCTTCGGCGGCGTGCCGAGCCGCTCCGGCCAGGCCGTGCGCACCAGCTCGTGGTTGCCGCCGATGCCTCCGCTGGTGACGACCACGGCTTGCGCCCTGAACGCGAAATCACCCGCGACCTCACGCGAACTCGCCGTGCCGCGCTCCGCATCGCTCGGCACCAGCACCTCACCGGTCACCCCGTCGACGGCGCCGTCCGTCGTCGTCAGCCCCGTCACCCGGTGCCGGAAACGCAGCTCCACCCGGCCACGCGCGACGGCCTCGCGCACCCGCCGCTCGAACGGCTCCACGACGCCGGGGCCCGTACCCCACGTGATGTGGAAACGCGGCACCGAATTCCCCGGACCGGTGGCCAGGAAACCACCCCGCTCGGCCCACCCGACGACGGGGAAGATGCGCAGCCCCTGCCCGTGCAGCCACGCCCGCTTCTCGCCGGCCGCGAAATCCACGTACGCCTCGGCCCACTGCCGCGGCCAGTGGTCCTCGGGGCGGTCGAAACCGGCGGTGCCGAGCCAGTCCTGGAGCGCCAGGTCCCTGCTGTCCCTGATGCGCATACGGCGCTGCTCGGGCGAATCCACGAAGAACAGTCCACCGAACGACCAGAACGCCTGTCCCCCGAGCGACGCCTCCGGTTCCTGGTCGACCAGGATCACCTTCCGCCCCGCGTCGGCCAGCTCGGCGGTGGCCACCAGCCCCGCCAGACCCGCGCCCACCACTACGACGTCCGCGTCCAGCGCCATCCGCCCGCCTCCTGCTCCACACGCCCGCTGCCACCGACCTACTCGGCGGTAATGCACGTTACGCGAGCCCCGCCCGCCCGGTCAGCACCCCTGCGCAACCGCACGGTTCATCCGATGTTCCCCCTGCTCTCGATAGTCGACCGACGCCCACCGACTGTCGATTCCCTCAGGACGCGCCACCGCCGACCAGCGGCACCCGACCAGCGGCACCCGACCGGCGACACCGCAACGTCACGCCCGCATTCCGACCGCCGCGGGAACGCCGTCGACCGGCCACGGCACCCGGTCCGTTCATCGGATGTCCGACTGCCATCTGACCTCACCGTCCTGCCGCTCACCGGTGGCGACGAGCCCGACCGCTGCCGCCACCGCCGCGGACGCCGCGTGCTCCGGGTGAACATGCGCCACCACCGTCGTCACCCCCTTCCCGCGCAGCCATTCCACCAGACCGTGCGCCGCCTCCTTCGCGATGCCCTGCCCCTGCCAGGCCGTTCCCACCACCCAGGCGACCTCGGCCCGCTCGCCGGTGATCGTCGCCTGCACCGTTCCGGTCAGGCGGCCCGCCGACTCCAGCCGCACCACCCAGTTGCACCAGACGACCTCCGCGTCCCCCGACCCGGCCGCCAGCCGCTCGTACCGCACCCGCAATCGATCAGCGCTCAGCGGTACTCCCCCGATGAATTCGTGCAGCCGCCGGTCCGCCAGCACCTCGGCCATCTCCTCCGCGTGATGCGGTGCCAGCGGCAGCAGCGTCAGCCGCGGCGTAGCGATGGTTCCGGCCTCCACACACACCTCCTCGCGTCTCGCCGACCACCGAACGGAACGATCGTCCGACCACCGGACCATCGGGCCACCCAGCGCATGCCCATCGGACCGTACCCCGGCGGTCGCCCGGCGCGATGACGCACTCCGGGGGCGCACCGAGGTGAAAAGTTGCTGCCCGCGGAGCCGCCCCGAACCATAGATGAGGTGAGCGACGGCGCGTACCTACGGTTTCCGCATCTGCACGGCGACATGCTCTGCTTCGCCGCGGAGGACGACATCTGGGTCGCCCCGCTCGGCCCGCCGGGCGGTCCCCCCGGCCGCGCCTGGCGGGTGACCGCCGACCGCACCCGCGTCGGCCCGCCCCGGCTGTCCCCCGACGGATCGATTATCGCCTTCACCACCTGGCGCAGTCTGGACCCCGAGGTGCATCTGGTGCCGTCCGACGGCGGCACCTCACGTCGGCTCACCTACTGGGGCAGCACCGACACGCGCGTGTGCTCCTGGACCCCGGACGGCCACGTCCTCGCGGTGTCGTCGCACGGCCAGGCCTTCTCCTACTTCACCTGGGCACACAGCGTGCCGGTGGACGGCGGCCCGGGCGGCCCGCTGCCCTGGGGACCGGTCTCGGACATCGCCGTCCACGACGGGCCCGCCGCGGAGGGCGACGGCACGGAACGCCGTACCCTGCTGCTCACCGGCACGCCGCCGCACGAGCCGCACGCCTGGAAGCGCTACCGCGGCGGGGCGACGGGGCGGCTGTGGCTGCACGGCGAGCGCCTGGTGCCGGACATCGACGGGCACCTCGCCTCCCCGATGTTCGTCGGCGGCCGCATCGCCTTCCTCTCCGACCACGAAGGCATCGGCAACCTCTACTCCTGCCTGCCCGACGGCACCGGCCTGCGCCGCCACACCGACCACGCCGACTTCTACGCCCGCAACGCCGCCACCGACGGCCAACGCGTCGTCTACCAGTGCGCCGGCGCCCTGTGGCTGGTGGACGACCTCGGCGAGGGAGCCGAACCGCGCCGCCTGGACATCCGCCTCGGCGGCGCCCGCAGCGGCCGCCGCCCGTACCAGGTGCCCGCGGCGTCGAACATCAACGGTCTTGCCGTCGACGGCCCGGGCCGCGCCAGTGCGGTGTGCGTCCGCGGCAGCCTGTACTGGCTCACCCACCGCGACGGCCCTGCCCGCACCGTGGCCGACACCGCCGGCGCACGCGTCCGGCTGCCGGAGATGCTGGGCGACACCGGTCTGGTCGGCTACGTCACGGACGCCGAGGGAGAGGACGGCATCGAGCTGGCCCCGCTCCCCGGCCGCGCCTCCCGCGCGCTCAGCCGCGGCCCCGAATCGGCAGCCGACGTGGCCGCCGCGCTCACCGCGCCCGAACCCGTCGGCACGGCGCCGGACACCGTCCCGGTGGCCGGCGCACCGTCGCGCACGGCGGGAGACGACGATCGAACGACCACAGACGATGACCACACATCGCCAATCGATAGCCATACGGTCAGAAGGGGCTCCACCCGGGTGGCCTACGTCGACGGCGTCCTCGTGCCCGCCACCGGCGGCGGCCACGACGGCGCCCTGCCGCCCGTGGACGAGCCGGGCACGGCCACGACTCGCATGGCCGTGGGCCGCCTCGGCCGCGTCCTCGAGTTGGTGTCGGCCCCGGACGGCGGCACGCTCGCCGTCGCCTCGCACGACGGCCGCCTGCTGCTGGTGGCCACCGGCGCCGGCGAGGGTCCGTCCGACTACGACGACATCGGCGACGTCGCCGAAGAGCCCCGGCCGCCCGCCGGAACGGTGACCGAGCTCATCCGCTCCACCAACGGCCCGGTGCGCGACCTCGCCTTCTCCCCCGACTCGGCCTGGCTGACCTGGTCGCATCCCGGTGTCGGCCGCTCGCTGCGTTCCGTCAAGATCGCCCGACTGTCCGACAGCACGATCATCGACGTCACCAACGGCCGATTCGAGGACGAGCAGCCGGTCTTCACCCGCGACGGCCGTTACCTCGCGTTTCTCTCCTGGCGCGGCTTCGACCCGGTGTACGACGTCCACACCGGCGACCTGTCGTTCCCTCTCGGCTGCCGCCCGTATCTCGTCCCGCTCAACTCGGCGACACCGTCGCCCTTCGCGCTCCCCATCGACGGCGAACCGGTCGGCGGCGGCCTTGACCCCGGCGAGAGCGGCGGCGACAGCGACGGCCCCGTCGTCGTGGAGGCCGAGGGCCTGTCGGACAGGGTGACGCCCTTCCCCGTGCCGGCCTCGAAGTACTCCTCGCTCGAACCGGTGCAGGGCGGCCTGGTCTGGCTGCGCTGGCCCATCTCCGGCGCCCTGGGCGAGACCTTCGTCAACCCGACGGACCCGTCGGCGCGCCCCACCCTGGAGTTCTACAGTCTCGGGAAGTCCAAGAAGACCGAACTGGTCCGGCACATGGACTGGTACGCCGTCAGCGGAGACGGCCGCCGCCTGGCCGTCTACGACGAGGGCGAGCTGGCGGTCCTGCCCGCCAACGAGCGCGGCGACGACGAAACGACCGTCTACGTCGACATGCGCCGCATCCTGCACGAGGTCGAACCCGGCGCGGAATGGCGGCAGTCCTACGCCGAGGCGGGCCGCCTGATCCGCGACTACTTCTGGGCGCCTGACATGTGCGGCGTGGACTGGCCCGCCGTCCTCGACCAGTACCGGCCGCTGGTGGACCGCGTCGCCACGCCCGACGAGTTCGCCGACCTCCTGCGCGAGGTCCTCGGCGAGCTGGGCACGTCCCACGCGTACGTCGCCGCCGCCCGCCGCAACGAGGGCCCGCCGCACTACCAGCGCCCCATCGGTCTGCTCGGCGCCGACTTCCAGCACAACAAGGACGGCACATGGACGGTCGTCCGCATCCTGCCGGGCGAATCCTCGGACTCCAAGGCACGTTCCCCGCTCGCGGGCACCGGCATCCGCGAGGGGGCCGTCCTCACCCACGTCGACGGCCGCCCGGTGGACCCGCAATCGGGTCCTTTCCCGCTGCTGGCCGGTGCGGGCGGCACCACGGTGGAGCTGACCTTCCGCCCGCCCGGCGGCGGCCCGCCGCGCCGCGTCGCCATCGTTCCGCTAATCGATGATCGACCTCTGCGCTACCAGCACTGGGTCGCAAGGCGCCGCAAGGTCGTACGGCACCTCAGCGGCGGCCGGTGCGGCTACCTGCACATCCCCGACCTGGGCGGCTCCGGTTGGGCGCAGTTCAATCGCGACCTACGCAAGGAAGTCGCCTATGACGCGCTGATCGTCGACGTCCGCGGCAACGCCGGCGGAAACATCAGCGAACTGGTCATCGAGAAGCTGACCCGCACCGTCCTGGGCTGGGACATCACCCGCAACGCCCAGCCCGTCTCGTACACCGGCAACGCCCCCCGCGGACCGATCGTCGCCGTCGCGGACGAGGCGACGTCCTCCGACGGCGACATGATCACCGCCGCGTTCAAACTGCTGGGCCTCGGCCCGGTCGTGGGCCTGCGCACCTGGGGCGGCGTCGTCGGCATGACCGGCCGACACCGGCTCGGCGACGGGACAGTCATCACCGTCCCGATGAACGCCGCGTGGTTCGACGCCTACGGATGGTCGATCGAGAACCAGGGGGTGGCCCCCGACATCGAGAGCCTGCGCACCCCGTTGGACTGGGCGGAAGGGCGGCACGGCCAGCTCGACGTCGCCGTCCGCACCGCGCTGACCCTGCTCTCCCAGCACCCCGCCGCCTGCCCGCCGGACCTCTCCGACCGCCCCGACCGCTCCCGCCCCCCGCTGCCTCCGCGCAGCTGACCGTACGGCGGTCGCGGCGGCGGGCACGGCGCAGTCCGCGCCGGGCGAGCGCAGCCGCGCCCTGACATCCGTCAGGAGCGCCGCGTGCCCGGACCGTGGCAGCCTGGCGTCATGGACACCCACAACAACGCAAGACCCGCGTCCTGGCCGCGGACGGAGGAAGAGGCACTCGCCGAGCAGGGGCGCCTGCGCGCCCTGGCCGATCTCGCGTCCGCCGGACCGGCGCCGGAGGACGTACGCCTGGTCGCCGGCGTGGACGTGTCCTATGCCACCGACAGCGACGCCCTGGTGGCGGCCGCCGTGGTGCTGGACGCGGCGAGCCTGGAGCCGGTCGAGATCGCCGTGGTGGAGGGAAGCGTCACCTTCCCGTACGTGCCGGGATTGCTGGCTTTCCGCGAACTGCCCTCGGTGCTGGCGGCGTTGGAGAAGCTGACGCACACGCCGCAGCTGCTGGTGTGCGACGGCTACGGTGTCGCGCATCCGCGCCGTGCCGGGCTCGCGGTGCATCTGGGGGTGCTGACGGGACTGGCCTGCTTCGGCGTGGCCAAGACGCCGTTCGTCTTCAGCCATGGCGAGGTCGGTCACGAGCGCGGTGCGGGCGCGCCGTTGACGTCGGAGGAGGGTGAGGTGGTCGGCCGCGCGCTGCGCACCCGGCCGGGCGTCAAACCGGTGTTCGTCTCCGTGGGCCATGGCATCGGGCTGGACAACGCCTGCGCTCATACGCTGCGGCTGACACCGCGGTTCCGCCTTCCGGAGACGACGCGTTGGGCCGACCGCGTCAGCCGCGAACGCCTGCGCGCCGCCGCACCGTCCGCCTGACCGGCGCCCCCGCCCGCTGCCCCTTCCCCGGGATCGCGCAGCCACCGGGTGCGGAACGCAACGCGGTACGCGGCAGGCAGGCCGGTAGGGCAACGGAAAAAGGGGCGCCCGTCAGGACACCCCTTTCCCCGGATCACGGCATCAGCGCGATCGTCTCACGGCGCGACGTCAGCTCCAGTCGTCCTGGGGCTCGTCGTTCGAGTCCTGGCCCATGCGACGGCGAGCCTGCTCCTCGCCCCGCTGGGCCTGCTCGTCGAAGCGGCCACCGGTGCGCTCCGAGGCTTCCTGGCCGGCGCGCTGCGCGCCCTCCTGGGCCCGGTCGGAGCCCTGGCGGCGGGCCCCCTTGGCCTTCTCGCCGTACTCGCTCGCCTTGTTCCTGATGTCGTCCGTACCGCCCATGGTGAACTCCTCCTGGAGTGTGTGGGGAAGTGGCCTCGATCAGGCTTACACGGGCGGACAAGCCACGCATCCCGGGGCGATCATCTGCCAATCGACCCAGGTCAGAGGGGTTTTACGGTCACGGAACGTGATGCTCGGCCGCGCGGGCCGACTCGTCCGCGGCCCCGCCCTTCCCGACCAGACCCCGCCGCACGGTGGCGCCGCGGGCAAGGGCAGGGGCGGCGCGCCGCATCTCCCGCCGCCCGAGCGGTCCCCCGATGAACGCCGGCAGGTACCCGCGCACCGACTGCATGCCGCGCAGCCACCACTGGGCGTAGACGTGGGACGAACGCCGCTCGATACCCGCGGCGATACGTTCCACGGCCGGTTCCAGCGGGTAGGTACGGTTCGTCGGCCACGGCAGCCGCGCCCGCAATTCCCGCAGGACGTCGTCCTCGTCGGCTCCGCGCACCATGTCGGTGTCGGTCCAGGAGAGATACCCGACTCCCACCGCCACGCCCTGGTGACCGACTTCGGCGCGCAGGCTGTGGGCAAAGGCCTCCACTCCCGACTTGCTGGCGCAATATGCCGCCATCATCGGCGCCGGCGTCATCGCGGCGAGCGACGCGATCTGCAGCAGGTAGCCGCGGGACGCGACGAGCGCAGGCAGGAAAGCCCGCGCGGTGGCGATGCTGCCCAGCAGGTTGACGTGGATCACGCGGTCGAACGCGTCCGGATCGGCGTCGAGGAACGGGCCCCCGGTCGCCACCCCTGCGTTGGCCACCACGACGTCGATCCGTCCGAAGCGCGCGAGCACCTCGCCGGCGACACGCGCCATCGTCTGCCGGTCGGTGACGTCCGCCGTCCAGCACTCGGCGTCGCCCTCCAACGAGGCCGCGACCCGCTCGAGTTCGTCGGGCTCGAGACCGACGAGCGCCAGCCTGGCCCCGCGCGCCGCGAGCTTGCGCGCCAGCAGCTCGCCCACCCCGCGGGCGGCGCCGGTCACCACCACCACCTTGCCCTGCACCCCTTGTCGGCTCATGCGCTCTTCTCCTCCGCGACAGCGTCGCTCTTCCGGGAATCCGCCCCGCCGGCCACCGACGGCCCCGCGTGGTCGGCGGCCAGTGACCGTATGACCCCCGCGACGGCGGCCGGGTCCTCGATCGGCGTCATGTGCCCTAGACCGGGCAGTTCGGTCAGCCCCACGCAGTGCGGCAGCGCCCGCGCCATGCCGCGCGCGTGCACGCGAGGCGTGAGCTTGTCGTGCGTGCCGGCCAGGACGGCCGTGGGCGCGGTCAGCCCCGCGAGTTCGGCGTCCAGGTCGAGGACGGAGAGCACTCGGCCCCACGCGGCCCTCCGGCGCGGCTTGCAGGCGTGCACGATCTGTGCGGTGAACACCGCCTGCTCGCGGGTCGGCGAGGCGCCCAGGACGCCGTAGGCGAAGGCTGCGCGCGTCAGGGGGGTGACGGGGCCCAGCGGCAGCGGGGAGACCAGCAGCTGGCGGTGCAGGGCGCGGCGCAGCCACCGCGCCGACAGCCGCTGCGGCAGCACCTCGGTCGAGCCGAGCAGCCGCGCGCTGCCGGTACTGGCCAGCAGCACCGCCGCGGTACGCCGGGTGACCTGCTCCCGGCCGGAGGCCGCCATGATCGTCATACCGCCCATGGAGTGGCCTGCGAGCACGGCCCGTTCCCCGTCCGGTACGGCCGCTTCCAGTACGCCTTGCAGATCGTCGGCCAGCGCGCCGGTGCCGTACCCCTTGCGGGTGGCCGGCGGCGCGCTGCGTCCATGACCGCGCTGGTCGTAGGCGACGACCCGGAAGTCCGGTGCCAGCAGCCGTACGACCGGGGCCCAGAAGAGTATCGAGCAGGTCCAGCCGTGCGAGAGGACCACGGTCGCCCCGTCGGTGCGGCCGAACTCCTCGACATGGATGCGGGTTCCGTCCGCGGACGCCACCTCGAACGCCCGCCTCGGGGCCACCGCCTCGTAGGGGAGCGTCATGACGCGGCCTCCGCCCCGACCGTACGATCGTCGCCCACCGGCGAGATGTCACCCTCGACGGGCGCGATCAGATCGTATTCCGAGAGCACGAGTTGCCTGGTCGCCCGCCGGAACTCCGCCGTGGTCCCCGGCCACGCCGTCGTGTTGCGCCCGTTGGCGTCCAGGTACCAGCTCTTGCAGCCGCCGGTGTTCCATACCGTGCGCTCGGCACGGCGCTGCACCTCGGCATTCCACGCCGTGACCGCGGCGGGCCGGGCGTCCAGGGCTGCGGCGCCGGTACGCGACAGTGTGCGCAGATAATCGATGACGTAGTTGAGCGATGATTCGATCATCAGGATCATCGAGCTGTTCCCCAGGCCGGTGTTGGGGCCGATGACGAACAGCAGGTTGGGGAAGCCGTCGACCGTGCAGCCGCGCAGCGCCGCCATCCCGCCCTTCCAGTGCTCACTGAGCGTGCGCCCGTCGGCGCCGACGACGCGGTCGCCTATAGGCATCTCGGTGACGTGGAAACCGGTGCCGAAGACGATCGCGTCGACCTCGCGCTCGGTCCCGTCGGCGGTGACCACGGACGAACCGCGCACCTCGGTCAGAGCCGCGGTCACCACTTCGGTGTTCGGCTGGGCGAGTGCCGGGTAATAGGTGTTGGACAGCAGGATCCGCTTGCAGCCGATCGTGTAGTCCGGGGTGAGCCGCGCGCGCAGCGCCGGGTCCTTGACGGAGCGGCGCAGATGGCCGCGGGCCATGCGTTCCGCCGCCTTCAACAACCGCGGGTGCCTGACGAATGCCCCCACCTGGAATTCCCTGATCAGCCACAGGACTCCGCGCCGCGCCTTCGCCGTGCTCGGCACCTTCCCGTGCAGCCACCGTTCGGCCGCGCTGACGGGCCGGTCGACCCGTGGCAGTACCCAGGGCGGAGTGCGCTGGACGACGGTCAGCCTGCCGACCTCCGGCTGGATGGACGGCACGATCTGGATCGCCGACGCGCCCGTGCCGACCATGGCGACGCGCTTGCCCCGGAGGTCGAAGCCGTGGTCCCAGCGGGCCGAGTGAAAGACCCTTCCCGGGAATCCTTCGATGCCGGGGATGTCGGGGATCTTCGGGTCGGACAGCGGGCCGGTCGCCGAGACGACGACGTCCGCCGTCAGCTCGCCGGCTGCCGTGGTCAGCTCCCAGCGGCGCCGCGCGACGTCCCAGCGCGCCCGCTGCACCTCCGCGCCGAACCGCAGGTGCGGCCGCAGGCCGAAGGTGTCGGTGACACGCTCCAGGTAGTCCCTGATGTGCTGCTGCCCGGAAAAGGCGCGCGGCCAGTCCGGGTTGGGTGCGAAGGAGAACGAGTAGAGGTGCGAGGGCACGTCGCACGCGCAGCCCGGGTAACTGTTGTCGCGCCACGTGCCGCCGACTGCGTCGGCGCGTTCCAGGATCACGAAGTCGGTGATCCCCTCGCGTCGCAGCCGTACAGCGGCTCCCAGCCCGCCGAACCCGGATCCGATCACCGCCACCCGCACGTGCTCGCGGTTGTCGTCGTCCATGGCACCGCCCCTTCCTACCGGCCGCTCGTCCGCGCCCGGGGCTCCGACCGGCCCCGACACACCATGCCATCAATCACTGGCATTGTCAGGACTGTAGAACACAGGTGTTACCTCCGGTAGGGGGCGGACCGAAAACTCTTCCGCAGACTCGCGGTAAGGACCGCCGCATCCGGGACGAAGCCCCTTACCCAGCACATAGGCTGGCCGGGTGAACGACCGCGTGGACCAGACAGGCACGGCGGACCCGGGTGCTGCCGGCGCACATGCCGCCGCCGAACACCCGGGCGCACGCGAGTACCGCGTGGAGGAGTTGGCGGAAGCCGCCGGCATACCGGTACGGACCCTGCGCTTCTACCGCGAGCGACGGCTCCTGCCACCGCCGCGACGCGACGGACGTATCGCCTGGTATTCGGAGAGCCATCTCGCCCGGCTGCGCACCATTGCCGCACTGCTCGAACGCGGCCACACCCTCGGCGGCATCGCCGAGCTGATCACCGCGTGGGAGAAGGGACGCACCCTGGGCGGCGTCGCCGAACTCCTCGGCCTCGACGAGACACTCGCCGCGCCCTGGTCGGACGAGACCCCGGTCGTCCTGACCCCGCAGGAGCTGGCGGACCACTTCGGCGACGACGTCAGTCCGGAGAACCTGACCACCGCACTGGAGATCGGGTACATCGCCGTCGAGGGCGAGAACGCTTTGCACACCAGCCGCCGCCTGCTCGACGTGTCGGCCGCGCTCGTACGCGAGGGCGTCCCCCTGGCCGCGGTGCTCGCCGCCGGCCGCGAGGTGCGCGGCCACGTCGACGCCATCGCCGAGCTCTTCACCCAGGTCGTCAAGACGCACGTCCTGGGTCCGCTGGACGACCTGCCGCCCGAGCACGTCCAGCGCGTCTCCGACACGATGCAGCGGCTGCGCCCGCTCGCCAAGGACATCGTCGACGCCGAGATGTCGCTGGCCATGGAACGCCGGGTGCGCACCGAGATCGAGGCGTGGCTGCGCCGCCAGGAGGCCGCCACGGGCGCCGCCGGCAGCGACCCGCACCAGGAGACCGGGGACCGCGCGGCGCCGCGCGAGCGGCCCGCGTAGCGCCGCCGGGGGCCGGTCCGCCCCGAGCGCCGGGCGCGGCGACCTGCAAGAGTGGAGTACAGCGACCCCGTTTGGGAGGTGTCACCCGTGCAAGAGCCCCACGACGCCGGCGCGGAGCAGGCGATCCTCGGCCGGATCAGCAGGATGGTGGCCGACGAGAAGGCCCTGCGCGAACTGCTCGCCGGATCCGACTCCGACGGCGCGGACGAGCGCGACCGACTCACCGCGCTGGAACACGAACTCGACCAGTGCTGGGATCTGCTACGCCAGCGTCGCGCCCTGTCCGAGGCCGGCGAGGACCCCGGCGGCGCACGGGTCCGCCCCTCCTCGACCGTGGAAGGCTACAGGTCGTGACGGAATCCGCAGCAACGGGCGGCGCGACGCCCGTCACGGTCACCGACTCACCGCAGGCCGACCGGTACGAGGCCAGGATCGGCGACGACCTGGCCGGCACGGCCGCGTACATGCGCACACCTGAGGTGATCGCCTTCATCCACACCGAGGTCGGCGACGCCTACGAGGGCCGGGGGGTCGGCTCAGCGCTCGCCCGCACGGCAATGGACGGTGCCCGCGCGCAGGGGCTGCGCGTCCTGGCCATCTGCCCGTTCATCGCCGGATGGCTCGACCGGCACCCGGAATACGACGACCTGCGGTACGTACCGGAGAGCAGCGTCTCCGACTGACCGTGTCGCACCCCGTCGGCGCCGTTCGGCGCCATGTCCCGCGCCGACCGCCACGTCGATGTCGTTTTCCCGCCAGACCGGCATCGTGACGAGGAGCGATGCTTGAAGGGTGCATACGGACTTCGACGCCTGCGTCCACGCCGTCCAGTCGAAGGACGCCCGTTTCGACGGGTGGTTCTTCACGGCGGTGCTGACCACCCGCATCTATTGCCGGCCCAGCTGCCCGGCCACGCCCCCGAAGGCCGCGAACATGACCTTCTACCCGAGCGCGGCGGCCGCGCAGCAGGCGGGGTTCCGGGCCTGCAAGAGATGCCGGCCCGACGCCAGCCCGGGCTCGCCGCAGTGGAACGAGCGCGCCGACCTGGTGGCCCGCGCCATGCGTCTGATCGCCGACGGCGTGGTGGACCGAGAGGGCGTGCCCGGGCTGGCGGCACGGCTCGGCTACAGCGCCCGCCAGGTCGAGCGCCAGCTGCTCGCGGAACTGGGCGCCGGCCCGCTCGCCCTGGCGCGCGCCCAGCGCGCCCAGACCGCGCGGCTACTCATCGAGACCACGGCCATGCCGATGGGCGAGATCGCCTTCGCCGCAGGTTTTGCCAGCATCCGCACGTTCAACGACACCGTTCGCGAGGTCTTCGCCCTTGCACCGGGTGAGCTGCGCGCCCGGGTCGCCAAAGGCCGTCCCGCCGCCAGTCCCGGCTCCCTGTCGCTGCGGCTGCCCTTCCGCAAGCCCCTCACTCCTGACAACCTCTTCGGGCACCTGGCGGCGACCGCGGTGCCCGGCGTCGAGGAATGGCGGGCGGGCGCTTTCCGCCGCACCCTGCGGCTGCCGCACGGCACGGCCGTCGCCGAGCTGCGGCCACTGCCCGACCACATCGGCTGCCGGTTGTGGCTCACCGACTGGCGCGACCTCGCGCAGGCCATCAGCCGCTGCCGCCGACTGCTCGACCTGGACGCCGACCCGCAGGCGGTCGACACACTCCTCTCGGCCGACCCGGTGCTCGCACCGCTGGTCGCCAAGGCGCCCGGACGGCGGGTGCCCCGGGTCGCGGACGGGCCCGAGTTCGCCGTCCGCGCGGTACTGGGGCAGCAGATCTCCACCGCCGCGGCGCGGACCCACGCCGGGCGGCTGGTCGCGGCCTACGGAGACACCGTGGACGACCCCGCGGGCGGCCTCACCCACCTCTTCCCCTCCCCCACCGCGCTGGCCGACCACGACCCCGCCGAACTCGCGATGCCGCAGAGCCGCAGGAACACCCTGGCGGCGCTGCTGCGGGCCCTGGAGGGCGGCGGGCTGGACCTCGACGTCGGGAGCGACTGGCAACGCGCACGCGCGCAGCTGGCGGCCCTGCCGGGCTTCGGGCCCTGGACCGTCGAGACCATCGCCATGCGGGCCCTCGGCGACCCCGACGCCTTCCTGCCGACCGACCTCGGCATCCGCTACGCCGCGCGCGACCTCGGCCTGCCGACGGCCCCCGCCGCCCTGACACGCCATGCCGCCGCCTGGCAGCCGTGGCGGGCCTATGCGACGCAGTACCTGTGGGCGACGGGCGATCATCCGATCAACGTCCTGCCCACCGACCACCCTCTCCCGGAAGGCGCCGCACGATGACCACCACTACTGCCCCCACGGACACGGACACATCCGTCCATACGATCACCGACAGTCCCGTCGGCCCGCTGACGCTCGTCGTCCGCAGGGGCGGCCTCGCGGGTGTCTACATGACCGAGCAGCGGCACCTTCCGGCACCGGAGACGTTCGGACCGCGCGTGGCAGTCACCGACCACCCGGTGCTTGCGCGCACGGCGGAACAGCTGGCGGGCTACTTCGCGGGCGACGTCCGCGACTTCGACATCGACCTGTCGGTGTCGGGCACTGCGTTCCAGCAGCGGGTATGGGCGGCGCTGCGCGACATCCCGTACGGCGAGACCGTCTCCTACGGCGAACTCGCCGCCGCCCTGGGGCAGCCCACCGCCTCCCGCGCGGTCGGACTGGCCAACGGCCGGAACCCGGTGAGCATCATCGTGCCCTGCCACCGCGTGGTCGGTGCGAACGGCAGCATGACGGGCTACGGCGGCGGCATCGACCGCAAGCGCTGGCTGCTGGGCTTCGAGAACGGCACCCGGCAGCCGGTCCTGGGCTGACGCCCGCTCACCACCGGCGCGCGGGGCACCAGGGCATCAACCCGGCGCCCCGCACATCACCCTCGCGGCGGGCAGGGACGAGCCGGCCGGTTGACGCGAAGTACGACAGCCGGGCGACGGGCGCCGTTCAGATGACGGCGGGCTCCCGCTCCTCCTGGCCGTCGGCGGCCTGCGGCGGCTCCACGAGCGCCTTGCGCAGCTGCTCGCCCTCCACGTCGACGTTCGGCAGCACGCGGTCCAGCCTGCGAGGCAGCCACCACGCGGCGCGCCCGAGCAGGGCGAGCACCGCGGGCACGATGGTCATACGAACGATGAACGCATCGAACGCCACGGCGATCGCGAGCCCGAAGCCCATCATCTTGATCATCGATTCGGACGATCCGATGAATCCGGCGAAGACACTGATCATGATGACTGCGGCCGCGGAGACCACCCGCGCGCCGTGCGTGAAGCCGGTGACGACCGCCTGCCCCGGTGTCTCGCCGTGCACGTAGGCCTCGCGCATCCGGGTGACCAGGAAGACCTCGTAGTCCATGGCGAGACCGAACACCACACCGACCATGAAGATCGGCATCATGCTCATGATCGGACCGGTCTGCTCCACCCCCAGCAGGCCGGCCAGCCAGCCCCACTGGAAGACCGCCACGACGGCGCCGAGCGCCGCGAGCACCGACAGCAGGAAGCCCAGTGCGGCCTTCAGCGGCACGAGCACCGACCGGAAGACGACCATCAGGAGCAGGAAGGCGAGCCCCACCACCAGTGCCAGATAAGGCAGCAGCGCGTCGTTCAGGCGCTGTGAGACGTCGATGTTCATGGCGGTGGTGCCGGTCACCAGCACCTCGGCGCCGGTGGTCTTCTCGAACTCACCCGAATGGCTGCGGATGACGTGCACCAGATCCTCGGTCCGGGCACTGCTCGGCTTGGAGACGGGCACCACGGTCAGCGTCGCGGCGTCACCCTTGGGGTTGAACGACGGCTCGGTCACCGTCTTGACGTCCGCGAAGCCGGAAATCGTCCGCTTGATGTCCTGGGCTGCCGCCTTGGGGTCGCCGGTGTGCGCGCCGTCGACGACGACCATGAGGGGACCGTTGAAGCCGGGCCCGAAACCGTCGGAGAGCATGTCGTAGGCCCGCCGCTGGGTGGTGCTCACCGGCTGCGAACCGTCGTCCGGCAGGCCCAACTGCATGCTGGTCATCGGCACGGCCGCCAGCCCGAGCGCCACCACCCCGGCGAGCAGGAAGGGCACGCGCCGCCGCACGACCAGCCGCGCCCACCTGGTGCCCATGTTGGGCTTGCCGGACGGTGCCGCCCGGCCCTTGCGGACCTTGCGCGTGAGCACCTTGGGTCCGGCGAAGCCCAGCAGGGCAGGAATGAGCGTGAGCGCGATCAGCACGGCCAGCGCGACGGTGGCGGCTGCCGCCAGACCCATCTTGGTGAGCATCGGGATGTTGACGACCGACAGCCCCGCGAGTGCGATCAGCACCGTGAGCCCGGCGAAGACCACCGCGGATCCGGCCGTGCCGACCGCGCGCCCCGCCGCTTCCTCGCCGTCGCGGCCCTCCATCAGCTCGTGGCGATGACGCGAGACGATGAACAGTGCGTAATCGATACCGACGGCAAGACCGATCATCGATGCCAGCGTCGACGACGTGCTCGAAAGTCCGAGCGTGCTCGCGAGTGCGGTAATCGATGCGATACCGACGCCGACACCCATGATCGCGGTGAGCAGCGGCAGCCCCGCCGCGACCAGCGACCCGAAAGTGAGCAGAAGGACGACCGCGGCGATGCCGATGCCTATCGCCTCGCTGTTGCCGGTCGACGGCGAAGCCTGCACCGCGGTGCCGCCGGTCTCCACCGTCAGCCCGGCGTCGCGGCCGTGCTGCGCGACAGCGTCGATCGCGGTGTGCGTCGCGTCGGTGATCTCCATCGACTTGGCTTGGAAGGTGACGGTCGCATAAGCCGTCGTCCCGTCCTTGCTCACGGCGTCGGCGGCGTACGGGTCACCGACGGTCGCCTGCTGCGGCATGTGCCGGAGCTCGGTGACCGCCTTCTCCACGGCCTCCTTGGCCGGCCCGGCGGTGACCTTCTGCCCGCCCGGCGCCTGGAACACCATGCGAGCGCTCGCGCCGTCGGCATTGGTGCCGGGAAATCGTTCGTGCAGCAGGTCGAAGGCCTTCTGCGCCTCCGTGCCCGGAACGGTGAAGTTGTCGGACGGCGCGGACGGCGCCGTCGCGGCCCCGACCCCGGCCAGCGCCAGCAGCGCGACCCAGACGAGCACGACGTATCGCCGTCGCCGGAAGGCGAACCGGCCCAGTTTGTACAGGTAGGTGGCCATGGAGAAGGAGGGCTCCCGTCAGGAGGGGCGGATATTGGGCGTGTGGAACCAGCCCGACGACGAGAGCGGCGTGTCAGGTGGGCGGAGGAACGGAAGGACGAGCAAGCAACCCGGGCGGGTGATCGGCGCCGCCAGGGCATGCGTCACCGAAACGGTGACCTGCTCCTACGAGGTCGGTTCACTCGGTACGGCTATGGGGTCAGGAGTCTTGTGACAATCCGAGGGCGGGGATGACCACGGCGTCGATGTATCTGTGGCTGAACTCGGGATCGGCGTCGATTCCCTCGAGGATGGGA
The DNA here is from genome assembly GCF_000721495.1 of Streptomyces sp. NRRL F-5123. Lineage (GTDB taxonomy): Bacteria > Actinomycetota > Actinomycetes > Streptomycetales > Streptomycetaceae > Actinacidiphila. The sequence goes on along the minus strand of NZ_JOHY01000006.1, from coordinate 162,714 downwards.
CGGGCCAGCGCACTGCCGAACAGCATGTGCGGGATGAAGTCGCGCGCCGGGTTGTCGGCCGACAGCTCGCCGCGGTCGACGGCGCGCTGGACCAGGGCGCGGAAGCTGTCCAGCTCCGGCTCGATGAGTTGCTCACGCAGGGCCGTGAAGAGGTCCTCATTGCGGAACGCCGCGTGCGCCAGGCCACGCATGAGTTCCTGGTCGCGCTTGGAGTCGTCCACGTCGTGGCACCGCACGAGTTCGTGCAGGTCACCAGCCATCGATCCGGTGTCGATGTCCGAGGGTGACACCGGCTTGATGATCCTCAGCGCGGTGGCGACCAGTTCCGGCTTGCCCTTCCACTGGCGGTAGAGGGTGGCCTTGCTCGACCGCGTGCGGGTGGCGACGGCGTCCATGGTGAGCGCCTCGTATCCGACCTCGCGCAACAGCTCGACGACCGCCTCGAACAGCTCCCGCTCGCGTTCGGGGGTCAGGCGCGTACGACGCCCGGCAGACGCCTGAGCCGTCATGTCCTCTCCTCCGAATGCAGTGGTTGGGCGGCCATAGCGTACGGCCTCGTCCCGTAGGGCGTGGACACCTTCGGCCATCCCTCGTCGAACCTCATCGAAACGATGTCGTACACCTAGAGCGTAGACGACCCACGATCGAAACGCCACCGTTTCGATCGTGGGTCGTATCACTCGCAGAACGGGAACCTGGCGCCACCACGACGGACGCCTTTCCGGCACATATCGCACAGCCGCAGGACCGTGCGCGCATATTGCGCAGCCGTACGGCACGGCGCGGGTGGGCACCGCACGGGAAGGCTCAGGCCGGAAGCGCCAGTGTGTGGCCGGTGTGCTCGACCTTGGCCCGGAGGTAGCGGACGTTGGCGTCGGACATGTGCACGCCGGTCGGCACCTGCTCGACCACCTGCGTGCCGAGCGCCGCCAGCTGCCGCGCCTTGTCGGGGTTGTTGCTCAGCAGGCGGATGCGGCTGACCCCGAGCGCGGTCAGGATCTGCGCCGCGGCGGTGTAGTCCCGCTCGTCCTCGCCCCGCCCCAGCGCGAGGTTCGCCTCGTACGTGTCGAGCCCGCCGTCCTGCAGCGCATAGGCGTCGAGCTTGGCGTACAGACCGATGCCGCGGCCTTCCTGCCGCAGGTAGAGCAGGTAGCCGCCGTGCTCGCCGATCCGCTCCACCGCCTCGCGCAGCTGCGGGCCGCAGTCGCAGCGCCGCGAGCCGAAGACGTCGCCCGTGAGGCATTCCGAGTGCGGGCGCACCAGCGGCACGGGCACGTGCGCGTAGTCGCCGATCCCCAGCGCCAGGTGCTCTTTGCCGTCCGCCAGACCGGTGAAGGTGAAGACGTCCGCCGTCGTCTCCCACCCGTCGGGGAACCGCAACGGAACGCGCACCTTCGTACGGACCGCCGCGAGCGGCAACTGAGCGGACACCGCAGCGGCAACCGGTCGTGCGTCTGCCGACATATCGACTCCCTCGTAAGATCTTGAAAACTCAAGCTCTTACGGGAGCCGGAAAATTTCCGCGCCGCCGCGTAACGCACGTCACACGTTCGAGTCACTGCACACCGTCCCGGTTCCGCGGGCGGTTGACCGTACGTCAGCGACGGCCGGCGGCGAACGCAAGGACCGGGCATCCGATCGGGCGCACAGGACGCGGTCACTCACACGAGTGGACGGCTGCCGAGGGACGCCCGTGAGCGCCCCTCAGGCGGTGTACAGCGCGTCGAGGCGAGGCAGCCGCGGGGCGACCTTCACGTGGTCGTCGAAGCTGAAGTTCCAGGCAGGATCGAGGTCGGGGTAGTTGATGGTGAACGAATCCCGGGGCAACTCGCGACCGGTTGCCTGCCGATAGGCGTTGCAGGGGAAGGCGAGAAAGTCCTCGGCCTCCAGCTCGTTGCCGCCTTCGGCGGCAGCGCGGACCGTGGGGTGGTCGACCGGCGTGTCAGGGTCGGCGACGGCCCGCTCGAAGGCATCGCGCCCCTGCGCCACGAGCCAGCCGCGGAAGTAGTCGAAGCCGTCATCCGAGCAGCCGCCGTTGATCAGATAGGCGGCGGCCCACAGCGGCGCCCGGTAGGAGTCGGCCATCAGGTCCCACAGGATCTGCTGGGCCCTGAGGATCTCCTGCGGGCTCCGCGCGGCAAGGAGCGCAGTGGCCTCCGCGGCTGCCCCATCGGCGTCTGCAGGGGCGGCGACCTGACGGCGGGCCAGTTCGACGAGCTGCCAGAAGCGGTCGGTGTCCATGCCGCAAAGGATGGCAGGCGACTCCGACAACGAGCCCTCCACGACCAGCGCTGCGCGCGCTCCGGTACGGCCCGACCGCCCCACCCGAAAACGACAAAGGTCCCGCCCGATCGTCATGATCAGCGGGACCTTACCAACCATTCCTGAGAGAACTCAGGAACAGTGGTGTTGTGGACCTGAGGGGATTCGAACCCCTGACCCCCTCGATGCGAACGAGGTGCGCTACCGGACTGCGCCACAGGCCCTTGCAACGAGGAAAACTCTAGCATCTCCGCGAGGGTGCTCGTTAACGCAATACGGGCTGGCGGGAAGGCCTACTCGTTCGCCGCGCGCGGGCGGTCCGGGTCGGCGTACTGGTCGAAGAGCGGGGTGCGGGCGGTACGCGGGCGCGGGCGGCCGGGGGCGGCAGCCGGGGGCGCGGCGGGGTCGCCGGACGTCGACGGCGGCGTCGTACCGGAACGGGCCGAGCTCCAGGTGTCGGGCGCGCCGAGGTCGACACCCCCGGTGGTGCGCGGGGCGACCGGGGCGGTGACGTAGGTCGGCAGCGGCACGGGTACGGGCTCCCAGCCGTCGTCGGCCGCCTGCTGGGCGCGCTGCTGGTCGACCCACTCGGCGTGGTCGGTCTGCTCGACGAGGGCGCGGCGGTCGGCGGTACGCGGCGAGGGTGCGGGGACGGGTGCGGGCGACGACGGCGCAGCGTCCTTGACGGGCGCGGCCGGCAGTTCCGCGCGCGGCCGCTCCGGGCGGGCGCGGTCGGGCCGGGCACGCAGCCTGCGCGCGGCCTCGGCGGCTTGGCGCTGGTCGAGCCGCACCTCGTAGCGACGGCGCTCCTGGCGACGCATCTGGCCGATGTACACGGTGAGCAGAACGGCTGGGACGGCCGGCGCCCAGAGCAGCGTGATGCCGCCAACCGCCGCGGCGACGGCCCCGGCGGTGAAGGCGATGAAGAGCAGCGTGGTCGTACGGCGGCGGCGCGCCAGGACCTTGGCCCGGGCGTCAGGTCGCGCGGTGGCGGTTCCGGCCGGCCGGGCAGGCCCGGCGACGGGGCGCACCTCGGTCGCGGGTACGGCAAGGCCGCGGACGTCGACGACGTCCGCGGGGTCGAGGTCGCCCTCGACGTCGTCGGCACCGGGCTCGACACGCTCGCCTCGCGCCTTGGCGACGCGCCGCTCCATCGCCGCTCGCCCGGACAGCAGCCGGATGGCGGTGCTGAAGCGTTCCGTCGGGCGCGCTTCGTTGAGCTCGTCCTGCCTACGGAGCCACATCGGCACCAGGTAGGCAGCCCAGGCCCCGACGATGACTGCGTAGATGAGGCCGCTACTGCTCACGCGTTACACGGTAGGGGGAATCGAGACACGCCATACGGAATTTGGCCCGGTGTGTCGCACGATCTGGCTGATAAGCCGAGAATTTTTTGCGTCGAGCTTCACATTCGAACACTTGTATTATTTTTGGGATGCCCCAGGCCTCGCCCGGTGCCAGCGGTTGAGCAGCCCTTCGGGTACCTCCTCCGCGGTCAGCGCGTAGACGAGGTGGTCACGCCAGCCGCCGTCGATGTGCAGATAGCGCGGGCGCAGCCCTTCCTCGCGGAAGCCGAGCTTTTCCGCGACGCGGCGGCTGGGCCCGTTCTCGGGACGAATGCACACCTCCACGCGGTGCAGTCCGACCCGGCGGAAGCAGTGGTCCACCGCCAGCGCGACCGAAGTCGGCATCACGCCCCGACCGGCGACGGCTTCGTCCACCCAGTAACCGATGTGCGCCGAGCACATGGAGCCCCAGGTGATGCCCGCGACGGTGAGTTGTCCGGCGAGACGCCCTTGATAATCGATGACGAACGGCAGCATGCGCCCGGCGCCGGCCTCGCCGCGCAGATGACGCACCATCTGTCGATAGGTGGGCCGTTGTGCGACGTGGCCGGGCGGCGCCGGCGGCACAGTGGCCTCCCACGGCCGCAGCCAGTCCCGGTTGCGCCGGTTGACCTCACGCCATGCGCGCTGGTCGCGCATCCTGATCGGGCGGAGGGTGATGTCACCGTCCGCCAGTTCTGTCGGCCAGACCCCGTTCAGCTCGGTCTCCCAGGGGCTGAGGTTTCCGATGGTGCGGAAGTCGGATGATCGCCGCCCCGGATCTGATCAACTGCGTGCGCCAGAAGCGGGGCGAGCACGGTGAACCCGTCCTTGACGCCGCCTGTCGATCCGGGGAGGTTCACCACCAGTGTGCGCCCCGCGACACCGGCGACACCGCGCGAGAGCACCGCCGTGGGCACTTTCTCCCGGCCCGCGGCACGAATCGCCTCGGCAATGCCCGGAATCTCGTAATCGAGCACCTGCCGGGTCGCCTCCGGCGTGCGGTCCGACGGCGAGATGCCGGTTCCGCCCGTGGTGACCACCACGTCGTAACCGGCGTCGACGGCCGACCGCAGCGCCTGCGCGACCGGTTCACCGTCCGGGACGACCTGCGGGCCGTCGACGGCGAATCCGGCCTCCCGCAGTGCCGCGGTGGCCAGCGGCCCGCTGCGGTCCTCGTACACGCCGGAAGCCGCCCGGTTTGACGCGGTGATGGTGAGCGCGCGCATCGGGGCCGCGTCGCCGCTCATGACCGGTGCCAGTCGCCGGACTTGCCGCCGGTCTTCTCTTCGACCCGTACGTCGGTGATGACCGCGGACTTGTCCACGGCCTTCACCATGTCCACGACGGTGAGTGCCGCCACGCTGACTGCGGTCAGTGCTTCCATCTCCACCCCTGTCCGGTCGGTGGTCTTCACCGCCGCGGTGATCTCCACCGCGTCGTCGGCGACCACCAGGTCCACGGTGACGCCCGACACCGCCAGGGGGTGGCACAGTGGGATCAGGTCGGGCGTCCGCTTGGCGCCCATGATGCCCGCGATGCGCGCCGTGGCAATGGCGTCGCCCTTCGGCACTCCGGCGCCGCGCAGCAGCCGCACGACCTCGGGGCCGACCAGGACGCGGCCGGTGGCGCGGGCGGTGCGGGACGTCACGTCCTTGGCCGAGACGTCGACCATACGGGCCGATCCTGCCTCGTCGAGGTGGGTGAGATGGTGCCGAGCGCTGCTCATCGTTCTCCCGATGCGGTTTCCAGGGCAGACACCGTACCGGCAGCCGTCCCCCCACGCCCGGGGGCCCTGGGTGCGCCGACCCGCTCGCTAGTCCAGCACGATGACGTCGACGTCGGCACCGGCCTCCAGCGACGTGACTTCCTCGGGGACGACGATCAACGCGTCGGCGTTCGCGAGCGCCGCAACCAGGTGGGAACCAGCTCCTCCGACCGGGGTCACGCTGCGGGAGGCAGGGTCGTAACGCCCCCTCAGGAACTGCCGCCGCCCCTCTGGTGAACTATCGATAGCCGCTACGCACGCTGCCCGTACGACGTCGCGATGCACCGGACCGACGCCCATCAGGGTGCGGATGGCGGGGCGGACGAACAGCTCGAAGGACACGTAAGCACTGACCGGATTGCCGGGAAGGGCCAACAGCGGGATACGCGCAGGTCCGATCCGGCCGAAGCCCTGCGGCTTGCCCGGCTGCATGGCGAGCTTGCGGAACTCGACGTGCCCGTTGTCTCCACCGACCTGGCCGTCGGCGCCGTACATTGCGCCGCCGAGCGAGGACAGCGCCTCTTTCACGACGTCGTATGCGCCGACGCTCACCCCGCCGGTGGTGACGATGATGTCGGCGCGGACGAGCTGGTCCTCGATGGTGGCCCGCAGCGTCTCGACCTCGTCGACGACCGCACCGACGCGATAGGCGATGGCGCCCGCGGCCCGGGCTGCTGCAGTGAGGGCGAAACTGTTGGAGTCGTGGATACGGCCGGGGCCGAGCGTGTCTCCCGGCTGAACCAGTTCACTGCCGGTGGACACCACGACGACGCGCGGCCGAGGCCGGACGGTGACGCTGGCACGGCCGACGGCGGCCAGCAGGGCGATCTGCGGCGGCCCGAGGACGGTGCCCGCGGCCAGCGCCAGTTCCCCCGCGGCGACGTCGCTGCCACGGGTGCGGATGTACTGGCCGAGGGACGGTCCCCGGTGCACCCGCACCTCGCCGCCCGCCGGCGCCGGGTCGAGGCTGTGCGCGGTCATGGTGGTGGCAGGCCCGCCCCCGGTGCCGCCGTCCGTCCACTCGACCGGGACGACTGCTTCGGCGCCCGGCGGCAGCGGTGCGCCGGTCATGATGCGGGCCGCCTGGCCGGGGCCGACCGTGGGCGGCTCGCCGCTTCCGGCGGCAATGTCCCCGACGACCTCGAGGACGGCGGGGTGTTCGGGCGACACAGCCCGGGTGTCGGCCACACGCACCGCATAGCCGTCCATGGAGCTGTTGTCGAAGGGCGGCAGCGCCACGGGCACGGTGACGTCCTCGACCAGGACGCACCCCTGGGCATCGAGCAGTTGCAGCTCGATGGCCTCCAGCGGAGCCAACTGCCCCAGGATGCTGTCCAGGTGCTCGGTGACGGACCATACGCGCTCGGCGCCGTGACTCACTCTTGCATCTCCTCGGTGACGTACGTACGCAGCCAGTTCCGGAACTCAGGTCCCAGGTCATCACGTTCGCATGCCAGTCGGACAATCGCCCGCAGATAATCGCCGCGGTCGCCGGTGTCGTAGCGGCGGCCGGTGAACACGACGCCGTGCACGGGCCCGCCGTCGGCGTCCCGGTGGGAGAGCTCGCGCAGCGCGTCGGTCAGCTGGATCTCACCGTTGCGGCCGGGTTCGGTCTTCCTGATGGCGTCGAAGACAGCGGGGTCCAGGACGTAGCGGCCGATGACCGCGAAATTCGACGGCGCCTGGCCGGCGTCGGGCTTCTCCACGAGATCGGTGACGCGCACGACATCGACCTCGTCCGTGGGCTTTATGGCCGCGGCACCGTAGAGGTGGATCTGCTCGGGCGCCACTTCCATGAGCGCGATCACGCTTCCGCCGAACCGTCCCTGTACGTCGATCATGCGGGAGAGCAACGGGTCGCGCGGATCGATCAGGTCGTCGCCGAGAAGGACGGCGAACGGCTCGTTTCCCACGTGCGGTTCCGCGCACAGTACGGCATGCCCGAGTCCCTTCGGATCACCCTGCCGCACGTAGTGCATGGTCGCAAGATCACTGGATTCGCGAACCCGGGCGAGCCGCCCGTCGTCACCCTTGCGGGTGAGCGCCTCCTCCAGTTCGTAGTTCCGGTCGAAGTGGTCCTCAAGAGGACGCTTGTTGCGACCGGTGATCATCAGCACATCGGACAGATCCGCCGCGACGGCTTCCTCGACCACGTATTGGATGGCCGGTTTGTCCACCACAGGGAGCATCTCCTTGGGCGTCGCCTTGGTCGCCGGCAGGAAGCGTGTGCCGAGGCCCGCCGCAGGAATGATGGCTTTGCCGATCCGGGCGCGTGAGTGAGTCATGCGGTGCACCATAGCGTTCGTGAATGTGCCGAAGATGAAGAAACGGTTCATAGCGGCTGATATACAGCGGTTGTGGAGAACATTGATGCGGTCAGGGCCGAAAAGGCGCAGCTTCGCGCACAGCTTCTGCGCGCACGACGCGGTATGTCAGCACATGAGCGCGAGGCCGCGGCCCGGGCCCTCGCAGCGACGGTACGCGGGCTGCCTGAGTGCGTTCACAGCAAAGCCGTTGCTGCCTACGCCTCCATAGGCTCCGAACCCGGGACCGGCCCCCTCCTCGAAACCCTTCTGGGTGCCGGGGTACGGGTGCTGCTGCCCGTCCTGCTGCCCGACAACGATCTGGACTGGGCCGAGTACGGCGGCCAGGAGGCCCTGGAACGCACCGCGCGGGGCCTTTTCGAGCCGACCGGCCCGCGACTGGGCCCGCAAGCCGTCACCGCCGTCCAGGCGGTCCTGTTGCCCGGACTGGCAGTGGACTCGCGCGGGGTCCGCCTCGGCCGCGGCGGCGGTTCGTACGACCGCGCGCTGAGTCGCATCGAGCAGGCAGGCACCCGGCCCGCCCTGGTCGTGGTGCTCTACCCCCATGAGGTCATCGACGCGGTCCCGGCCGAAGCACACGACGGAGCCGTGGACGCCGCGCTCACTCCCGCGGGTGTCCGCCGCTTCCGCACCTGACGTCCCTGCCCGGAGCGGGGACGCCGTGGCTCCGGGCGCGTCGACGGCGCGGCATATTGCCGCGGATCAGGGAGTCAGCGCCAGCGTTGCCTTGGTCGCTTTCTTCACCGTTTCGTCGGAGAAATACCACGGCAGGAGCTCGTTGGCCGCCCACTTGTCGGTCTGGTCGGTGTAATGCTGGTTGTAGGCGTGTCCTGAGGCGCCCGTCAGGTTGATCCACCGGGACTTGTCGAGATCCTGGAGGTTGACGATCATCCGCATCGACGGCACCCAGATGACGTCGTAGCCGCCTGCTGCGTTCCACCCTGTCGCGTCCACCGCCGCCTCGCCGCCGCTGAGCTGCCAGGGCCCGCGGTTGAGCAGCCACTTGATCACGCCGGGACCGTCGGTGCCGAGGGTCTGGTTCTTCAGCTCCAGCTTGTGCAGCCGGCCCCAGCTCCAGGTGTCTATGTCCTTGCCCAGCTTGGCGGTGAGTTCGTAGCGGGCGTCCTTCATGGCCTGCGCGAGGAGCTGGTCGCGGGTGCTGTGGTGCGCCTTGTCGGTGTCGATGCCGTAGAAGGCGGTGGTGGACATGGTCCACCACTGATTCGTCGCGTCGGGGAGGATGTCGAGAACCACTTCGGACCAGCGGTCACTGCCGTCCGGCTGCGCCTCGGAAGGGTCGCGTTCGCCGCACTCCTGGACCGTGGGGATGCCCTTGCCGTCGAGATTGTCGACCGGCCCGGTCTCACCGACGGGGGGAACCCTCAGGCACTGTCCCTCGGGGCGCAGCTCCTTCGGCAGCTTGTTGCCGAACGCGAGCTTGAGGACGTTGCGCCACACCGCGTTGAAGTACGCCGCCGCAGCGGAGTCGGCGTCCTGGTTGTAGTCCCATCCTTCGAGCAGTTTCTGCGCATTACGCACATAGCTGTTCTTGTCGCCCGTTATATCGACCTTGAGAAGGTACGGCACCAGTTGCTTGGCGATCTCACTGCTGTTGTCGCCCTGCATGGACTGCATGTCGTCCATGGAGATCTTTCCGCCGTCCTTGACCTTGGAGGCGATGAGGTCGTTGATGCGCTGGCTGCGTGTGCCGTACCCCCAGTCCTGGGTGAGCATGTACGGGTACTTGCTCTGATCGATAACCGCTTGATTGGCCGTCACGATGTACCCGCGCTTCGGGTCGTACTCGTACGGCATCGCCTGGAAGGGGATGGTTCCGTTCCAGTCGTAGTGCGAGTCCCAGCCGGGCACCGGGTAGGTGCCGTCGTCGCCGTCGGCGCGGATCGGCACCTGGCCGGGCGCCTGGTAACCGATGTGGCCGTACTTGCCCTTGCTGTCCGCGTAGATCAGGTTCTGCGACGGCACCGCGAAGTCCTTGGCCGCGGTGCGGAAGTGATCGAAGTCGGTCGCACGGTCGAGTTCGAAGACCGCGTCCATCGTTTTCGAGGGCTTGAGTGCCGTCCAGTTGAGGGCGACCGCGTACCCGGAGTTCACTCCGCCCGGTGGGTTGTCGACCGGCGCGGTCTGCCCGACCTCACGGATCTCGTCGCTACGGTCGGAGATCAGCGGTCCGTTCATCGTCTCCCGCACCGTGATCTCGCGACTCTTGCCGCCGGCGACCTTGATCTCCTCATGGCGCATGGTGAACGGCACCTGCTTGCCGTCCCGCAGGTAGGTGGTTGCGGTCACCTTCTCCAAGTAGAGGTCTGTGACGTCCGCGCCCAGGTTGGTCATTCCCCATGCAATGTCCTGATTGTGCCCGATTATCACGCCGGGCATGCCGGAGAACGTGTAGCCCGCCACGTCGTACGGGCAGGCGCTGCTCGCCGTGCGGCAGTGCAGGCCCATCTGGTACCAGAGCGACGGCAACTGCGGCGCCAGGTGCGGGTCGTTGGCCAGCATCGGCTTGCCTGTCGTCGTGAAGGCCCCGGACACTACCCACGAGTTGGAGCCGATGCCGCTGCCGTTCGGACCGAGCAGTGCGGGCATCTGATCGATTATCTGCGAGATGCCGGCGAGCTGGCCGTCAACGGTGTTGTTGAGCGACTGCGGGCCGGACGACGCCCCGGCCGGGGTGTACACCTTCGTCTTGGAATCGACCGACCCGGCGTCGACGATGGGCTGATTGCGGTCGTACGGGTACGCGGGGTAGAGCTGCTTGATCTGCGCCTGGCTGAGCCGGCTCGTCATGAGCGCACGGTCGATCTCGTCCTGCATGTTGCCGCGAAGATCCCACGCCATCGCCTTGAGCCAGGCCACCGAGTCGACAGGGGTCCACGGCTGCGGCTTGTAGCCATTGCTGAACTTCAGCGCCGCGTACTCGACGGACAGAGCCGCACCACTGTGATCCTTCAGGTAGGCGTTGACACCGTCGCTGTAGGCACGCAGGTATGCCTTCGTGGCGGCGTCGAGCTGGGTGTCGTATTCCTTCTGCGCCACGCCGTGCCAGTCGAGCGTGCGCAGGAACGCATCCGTCTCGACCTGCCCCTTGCCGAACATCTCGGACAGCCGCCCGGACGTGAGGTGCCGACGCACGTCCATCTCGTAGAAGCGGTCCTGCGCCTGCACGTACCCCTGCGCCCGGAAGAGGTCCTCAGGCGTGTCGGCGTAAATCTGCGGGATGCCGTAAGCGTCGCGCTCGACGTCGACAGGCGCGGACAGCCCCGCGAGCTTGAGCGAGCCGGTCGTCTGCGGGAACGAGGCCCGCACCGTGCTCACGCTCCAGTACGACGCGAAGCCGACACCTGCCATCAGCAGCAGCACGAGCGCGATCACGATGAAGCGTACGCGGCGGGACTTCTTCCGTGCGGGCATCGCTGTCCTTCGAGGGCAGTGCGGATCAGATGATCAAGGTGCTCCTTGTGCAAGGGCAACCATAGGCGCACGCCTTGTGCGGCAGGGACGCGGAGTCGGACCTGCCGTGACGTGGACCATACAACGTCAAGAGAGGGTAAAATATTAGCCTAGACAACAAAGTTGAAAGGACCGGTGCCCTGACTGTCCACCACCTCAACGAGATTCTGCTGGTCGGCGCGGCCGTACTGCTCGTCGCCGTCGTAGCCGTCCGACTGGCGTCCCGCAGCGGCCTACCTACCCTGCTCATCTACCTCGGCATCGGCGTCGCCATAGGGCAGGACGGCCCCTTCGGTTTTACCTTTGACAACGTCGAACTGACCCAAGTGCTCGGCTATGCGGCACTTGTGGTGATTCTTGCCGAAGGTGGGCTCGGCACGAAGTGGCACGAGATCAAACCGGTCATGCCCATCGCCGCCGTGCTATCGACTGTCGGCGTCGTGGTGAGTGTGATCATCACTGCGGCCGCGGCGCACTACGCAGTGGATCTCGACTGGCGCCAGTCGCTGATCATCGGTGCGGTGGTGTCGTCCACGGATGCCGCGGCGGTCTTCTCCGTACTGCGCAATGTCCCACTACCCAAGCGCATAACCGGCGTGCTCGAAGCCGAGTCGGGTTTCAACGACGCACCAGTGGTGATCATGGTGATCGCCTTCTCCGCGAACGGGCACATAGATTCCTGGTACCACCTGCTGGGCGAGACCCTCCTGGAACTGGCCATCGGCGGCGCGATCGGGGCCGCTGTGGGTTGGATCGGCGCCTACGGACTCAAGCACGTGGCGCTGCCGGCCTCGGGGCTGTACCCGATCGCCGTCATGGCCATCGCGGTCGCCGCATATGCCGCCGGTGCCATGGCACACGGCTCGGGCTTCCTCGCGGTCTACACCGCCTCGCTCATCCTCGGGAATTCGAAGCTGCCGCACCGCCCCGCAACGCGCGGATTCGCAGAGGGGCTCGGCTGGATCGCGCAGATCGGCTTGTTCGTACTCCTCGGGCTACTGGTGACCCCGCACGAACTGGGCGACGACATCATCCCCGCACTGATCATCGGCTTGTTCCTGACCCTGCTCGCCCGCCCCGCCGAGGTCGTGATCAGCCTGCTGCCGTTTCGGGTCCCCTGGCGCGAGCAGGCGCTGATGTCGTGGGCAGGGCTGCGCGGCGCCGTACCGATCGTCCTGGCCACGATTCCCATGGTCGCCGGAGTGTCCGAAAGCCGGAAGATCTTCAATATCGTCTTCGTATTGGTGATCTTCTACACCCTCGTCCAGGGTCCGACGCTTCCATGGCTGGCGCGGCGCCTGCGCCTCGGCGAGAGCAGCGGCCCGGCAGACCTGGGCATCGAGTCGGCGCCGCTGGAGCGGCTGCGCGGGCATCTACTCTCCGTCGCCATTCCCGAGGGTTCGCGGATGCACGGAGTCGAGGTCAACGAGCTCCGGTTGCCGACCGGCGCTGCCGTGACACTCGTCGTACGCGACGGGGCCAGCTTCGTGCCTTCACCCTCCACCACCCTCCGACGCGGCGACGAACTGCTCGTCGTCACCACCGACCCCGTACGGGATGCGGCGGAGGACCGCCTGCGGGCCGTGGGACGCGGCGGCAAGCTCGCCGGCTGGCTGGAGGAACGCGGTAAGGCCCGCCAGAGCTGAGGCGGTCAGCCGGGCGCGATCAGCGCATGGTTACGTATGATGGTGCGGTATTTGTCCAGTACGACCTCTGTCTGATGCAGGGCCGGCGCGGTGACCGCGCTGAGCGGACGGCCCTCGGCGCGACACCACGGTCCGAACCGTGCACGCGCTACCAGACAGCAGAAAAGACCACCCAGTGGCATCCACCGTGCGCACGACCCCGTCGCCGACGCAGAAGACTGCCCGCAAGCCGGGGTACCGGCAACTGCTCAGTACTCCCGGAGCGCGCGCCTTCGTGCTACCCGGTTTCGCGGCGAGGCAGCCTTTCGCGATGCTCACGATCAGCCTTGTGCTGCTCGTGGAACACACGACCGGCTCCTACGGCAAGGCAGGTGCGGCTGCGGCGGTGACGGGAGTCGCCATGGCACTCTGCGCGCCAAGGGCCGGCCGGCTCGCCGACCGCCACGGTCAGAGTGCCGTTCTCGTACCCGGTGTCGCCTTGCACGCGGTATCGGTGTGCACGCTGGTACCCCTGGCTCTGGCACACGCCCCGACGTGGGCGCTGCTCACAGCGGCGGTGCCGGCGGGGGCGACGGTGCCGCAGATCGGCCCCATGGTTCGGTCACGATGGGCGGTGGCGCTCAGCGATCCGGCCGGTGGTGCTTCTCCGCTCCTGCAGACAGCGGCCGCGTTCGAATCGGTGACCGATGAGTGCACATTCGTCGTCGGGCCGATCCTGGCCACAGCGATGTGCACGGGGATCCACCCTGCCGCGGGACTCATTGCCGAGGCGTTGCTCACTCTTGCGGGTGGATGGTTGTTCGCGGCGCAGCGCAGGACGGCTCCGGCCCCGCACAGCAGGACGGCCGGGGGCGGCCGTCACCGGGCGTCGGCGCTGTCGATACCGGGCGTGCGGGCTCTTGTGGCCGCCTTCGTCGGCATAGGCGCCGTGTTCGGCGGCATGCAGGTGTCGGTCACCGCCATTTCCCAGGAAGCAGGCCACCCCGGGCTCAACGGGCTGGTCTACGGCACCTTCGCCGCAGGCAACATGCTGGCGGGCGTGGCCTACGGCGCCCTGTCCTGGCGTCGCAGCCCCCGCAGGCGGCTGCTGACGGCATACGGCGCCCTGACCCTCGCGTGCGTCCCGCTGTGGGCCGCGCAGAGCCTGCCTCTGGTGAGCGGGCTGGTCCTCGTGGTGGGGTTGTGCATCGCGCCCGCCCTCATCACCGGCTACACGCTGGTCGAGGCACTGGTGCCCGGGGCCGCACGGACGGAGGCGTTCACATGGCTGACGGGAGCGGTCGCGCTCGGCCAGGCCGCAGCGGTCACCGCGGCAGGGCTGCTCGCCGACGGCGTCGGTGCCAACGCGGCCTTCTGCGTGCCGCTGACCGGCACTGCTGTCGCTTTCGCGATGATCACAATGTTGCGCGAGCATCTGGTGCCGCAGCTGTCGCCCGTGCCGGCCGCAGGTGTGATCGGTCACCGTCCGGCGGTCACGGTGGACTGAGGCACGGAAATGCTGCACTATTGAGCGTCGTTAGCACTCAATGAGTGAGAGTGCCAGGAGGAGCTAGTGCCGACGTATCAGTACCAGTGCACCGAGTGCGGCGAGGGCCTCGAGGCGGTGCAGAAGTTCAGCGACGACGCACTGACCGAGTGCCCCAACTGCGGCGGTCGGCTGCGCAAGGTGTTCTCTGCGGTGGGTGTGGTCTTCAAGGGATCCGGCTTCTACCGGACCGACAGCCGCGGCTCTTCGTCCAGCAGCGCCCCGGCCGCGAAGAGCAGCGGCTCGGACAGCAAGACGACCGGCAGTTCGTCGTCCGGCTCGTCGTCGTCCACGGCGTCCTCCGGATCTTCCTCCTCGTCGAGCAGCACTTCCGCCGCCTGACCGCGCAAGGCGGGCGACCCGCCCATACGCCCTCGGACCTCCGCCGTCGACACGGCGGGGGTTCGTCGCATCCCCGCACCCCGCTTAGGGTGACGGACATGGTGCAGAACGGCGGTGCGACAGACATGCAGGCCGAGATCGGCGTGATCGGCGGATCCGGCTTCTACTCCTTCCTCGACGATGTGACCGAGGTCACCGTCGATACTCCCTACGGGGCGGCCAGCGACTCGCTGTTCGTCGGTGACGTGGCGGGGCGGCGCGTGGCATTCCTGCCGCGACACGGCCGGTCGCACCACCTTCCACCACACAAGATCAATTATCGAGCCAATCTGTGGGCGCTGCGGGCGACCGGCGTGCGCCAGGTCCTCGGTCCCTGCGCCGTGGGCGGGTTGCAAGCCGAGTACGGTCCCGGGACGCTCCTCGTACCCGACCAGCTCGTCGACCGCACGAAGTCGCGCGCGCAGTCCTACTTCGACGGGGAGGCACGGGCAGACGGCCTGGTGCCCAACGTCGTCCATGTGACCTTCGCGGACCCCTACTGCCCGGTCGGACGGACGGCCGCGGTCGAGACCGCCCGGTCGAGCGGCTGGGAGGCCGTGGACGGCGGGACGCTCGTGGTGGTGGAAGGACCGCGTTTTTCCACCCGCGCGGAATCGCTCTGGCACGCCGCTCAGGGATGGTCGGTCGTCGGCATGACCGGACACCCCGAGGCAGTGCTCGCCCGGGAGCTCGGCTTGTGCTACACGTCCCTCAATCTCGTGACCGACCTGGACGCGGGGGCCGACACCGGTGACGGCGTCTCGCACGAGGAGGTCCTCGAAGTGTTCGCGGCCAACGTCGGGCGGATGCGGGACGTCCTCTTCGACGTCATCGCCGCACTGCCCGCAAACTCGGGGCGCACGTGCCTGTGCGTCGACGCGCTCGGCGGTCAGGAGCCCGGGATGCCGCTGCCGTAGGCAGGGACTGCATCCCTCCGGTTCACAGGCCGGAGGGACACAGTCCGGCGGGGGGCTGGGTTTTCCACAGGGCTGAAAGTTATCCACAGGCTCCGATTGCGGACGTGCCCACGTACGCGATCGTGAAGGCATCGACCGAATGTCCGGTCGTCGGCCCCTTCACGTCCGGTGGTGATCCCAGTGCGTACGTCCCTGTCAGCCCCGCTTGCCGCTCCATCTGCCCCGTTCCCCAGTCCCTCCCTGCCCGTCGGCATGACGTCCGACGCGGCGGCGTCCGGAGGTGCGGGCGTCCCCGCCCCCTACACCCCGCCGGGCCGGGCCGTGCCGGACTTTCCACCGATCCGGGCGGGACGCGGCGGTGTACGGCGCCTGCTTCCCGTTCCACGGTTCAGGCGCCGTCCGCTCGCAGCCGGGATGGTGGTGGCGGCAACCGTGCTCGCCGTGTCGGCCGCCTACGACCCCCCACCGCCCCACGACCGGCGGTCGGTCGCACGACACCCCGCGCCCGGTCCGGCCACGGGACCCGCTGGCGCTGTCACGGCGGACCGGCTCGTGAGGGCGCCGGTGCGGATCGCGGACGCCGAGGCGGTGCGCCTGCTGCAGCCGGGCGACCGGGTGGACGTCCTCGCCGCGGCGCGGGTGGTGGCCTCGGGCGTCACCGTAGTCGCGATTCCGGACCAGGCCGGCGGGCCACTGGAGAACACCACGCCCCCGGACACCACCGAGGGTGAAGTGCCGCCCACCACCGCGAACACGGATGGGACGGGTGGCGCGCTTGTCGTACTGTCCGTGCCGCGCGGCGTCGCCGCTGCCCTGTCGGGAGCAGCTCTGTCGAACCCGCTGGCGGTGACACTGTGCTGAATCACCCTTTCGTGAAGGGCGATTGGACAGCGCGCCCCCGGATTGCCTTCCATGTCGGAATCTTTCATTCCGCCAGACCGGCGTCCGGGAAGGGGCACATCTATGAGCCAGGCGGAACAGCCGAGCCTGCTGGCAGGTTTCAAGGAGTTCATCACGCGGGGGAACGTGATCGACCTCGCGGTCGCGGTCGTCGTGGGAGCGGCGTTCAGCAGCATCGTGAACCCGGCCGTCAACGGGATCATCAATCCGCTGGTCGGTGCCTTCGGTACGAAGGACCTCGCTGGGTACTCGTCATGTCTCAAAGGCCCGTGCGTGGAGGACAGCAAGGGCGAGACGGTCAGCGGGATCCACATCCTGTGGGGTTCCGCGCTGAGCGCGACGCTCACGTTCCTGATCACAGCGGCGGTCGTGTACTTCCTGATGGTCCTTCCGATGGCCCGGTACCTGGCACGGCGGGCCACGAAGCAGGAGCCGCCGCAGAGGACCGAGCCGGTGGCGGCGAAGAACGAGGCGAACGTGGAGGCGGACGAGATCGCGCTGCTGAGGGATATCCGGGACGCGCTGGTGGCGCCCCGCTCCGGCGGCGCGGGCTGACCCCGGGCGCCGGGCTGATTCAGAGGTGGTGCGGGGGCTTCTGGCTGAGGAAGCGAGCGAAATCGTCGTCGGCAGAGCCCGTCGGCAGCTCACCCCAGCCCCGGTCGGCGTCGTCGGGCGAGGGCCGGTCGAACGGGTCGTCGAAGATCAGCCCGGAAGGCGCGACCGCCGGACGGGAGGAAGCCTCGCCGCTCCCCGTCACCGGCACCTCGACGGCGGGAAGGCCCGCACCGTCGGACGCGGAGGTGGGGTCGGGATCTGCCGCTGCACTCATGTTTCCAGGGTACGGCGCCGGGGACCTCGGTCGGCCTGCGCCGCCACCCAAGCGGGTGGGGGGAGATACCCCAAGTGCCGGTTTGATGCCGCCGGACGGATATACCTGGGCCCATGCACGCACCAGAACCGAGACCGCCGGCAGACCGCGCCGCCACCACTCCGGCGGAGGAGGTGGATGTCGACCGAAGCGACCTCGCGTACCGCCGCTGGTTGAGCGAGGCCGTGGGGAAAGTCCAGGCGGACGCCAACCGGTCCGCAGATACCCATTTGCTGTCAGTGCCGCTACCGGCCGCCTGGGGGATCGATCTCTACCTCAAGGACGAGTCGACGCACCCGACCGGTTCGCTGAAGCACCGGCTGGCCCGTTCGCTGTTCCTGTACGCGCTGTGCAACGGCTGGATCCGCCCGGAGCGACCGGTGATCGAGGCGTCCAGCGGTTCGACAGCGGTCTCGGAGGCCTACTTCGCCCGGCTGATCGGTGTCCCCTTTGTGGCCGTGATGGCCCGCGGGACGGTGCGGGCAAAGATCGACCTGATCGAGTTCCACGGGGGGCGATGCCACCTGGTGGACGATCCGGGCGAGGTGTACGGCGCGGCGACCCGCCTGGCCCGGGAGACCGGCGGCCACTACATGGACCAGTTCACCTACGCGGAGCGGGCGACGGACTGGCGGGGCAACAACAACATCGCCGAGTCGATCTTCCGGCAGCTGGCGTCGGAACGCCATCCGGTGCCGACCTGGATCGTGGCCACGGCGGGGACGGGCGGGACGTCCGCCACACTGGCGCGCTATGTCCGCTATGTCCGGGCGACCACCGGAGTCTGCGTGGCGGATCCGGAGAACTCGGCGTTCTTCCCCGGGTGGCGCGACCACAATCCGGCGGCGACCACCGACACCGGCTCGCGCATCGAGGGGATCGGGCGGCAGCGGGTGGAACCCAGTTTCGTCCCCGGGGCCGTCGACCGGATGATGCGGGTCCCGGACGCGGCGTCGATCGCGAGCGTACGCGTCCTTGAGAGACTGCTCGGCCGCCGGGCCGGTGCATCGACCGGGACGGGATTGTGGGCCGCTTTCCGCATCATCGCGGAGATGCGGGCGCGTAACGAGCACGGCAGCGTGGTCGGGTTGCTGTGCGACCCCGGCGAACGCTACCTGGAGAAGTACTACGCGGACGCCTGGCTCGCCTCGCAGGGCATCGACATCGCTCCGTACGTGGAACGCATCGAGCATTTTCTGACCGGCGGATCTCTGGGTCGGGTACGCCCGGCGGGGGGTGTCTGACCTGCGGGTGCGCGCGGGTTCCGGGTGGGCTTCCGATGCCCGGGCTCTCGCCCTGCCGTCACACCCCTGCCGCGCCGAGCAGGGCGCCCACGGCGTAGGTCACCGCCATGGCGATGGCGCCGCCGGCCGCGTTGCGGACCACCGCCGGTCGTGCCGGAGCGCTGCCGAGCCACGCGCTGATCCAGCCGCAGCAGACCAGGGCGAGGAGCACCGAGACCACCGTGACCGCCAGCCGCCACTCCTGCGGCGGCAGGACGATGGCCAGCAGGGGCAGCAGCGAGCCGACGGTGAAGGAGATGAAGCTGGCCCAGGCGGCGTGCCAGGGATTGGCGAGTTCGTCGGGGTCGATGCCGAGTTCGACGCGGGCGTGGGCGCCGAGGGCGTCGCGGGCGGTGAGCTGTTCGGCGACTTCCCGGGCGAGGTCGCGGGAGATACCTCGGTCCTCCAGCAGCCCGGTGAGCTCCTCCAACTCGGCTTGTGGAGTGGCAGCGAGTTCTTCCCGTTCGAGGGCGAGAGCGGCCTGCTCGGAGTCGCGCTGGGTGCTCACGGACACGTACTCGCCTGCCGCCATGGACAGCGAGCCCGCCATCAGGCCGGCGAGGCCGGCCGTCAGGAGCGCCGACCGGGAGTCGGTCGCGCCGGCGACGCCGACCACCAAGCCGGCAGTGGAGACGATGCCGTCGTTCGCGCCGAGGACAGCGGCCCGCAGCCAGTTCAGCCGGGTACTCAACCCTTCGTGGTGAGGCTCGCCGGGATGCGGCCCCGGGTGGTCCGGCCGTGGGCTGTCACCGCTGTGATCGCTCATGCCACGAAGGTTCTCACCCCTGCTCCGTCGGCGGGCACAGCGGCACCCACGTGGTGGGAGCTTGCGGTCGGCTCGGGCGCCGGCACGGCAGGGCCGAACCCCGGCGCGGGGGGGGTGGCACCGGGGTCCGGGTCTGTGGGTCGGTCCGCAGAGCGGGCGGACCGGCGGGGTTGTCAGGCTGCTTCGTAGTCCAGCCCGGTGGCGCGGGCCATCCTCTTGAGATCGGCCAGGGCGTGCTTCTCGATCTGCCGGATGCGCTCGCGGGTGAGGCCGTGCTCCTTGCCAACCTCGGTGAGCGTGCGCTCGCGGCCGTCCACGATGCCGTAGCGCGCGCGGATGATGGACGCGGTGCGGTCGTCGAGGCGGTCGATCAGGCCGTCCAGTTCCTCGCGGCGCAGCATGACCAGGACGGAGTCCTCCGGAGAGGGTGCGGCGCCGTCCTCGACCAGGTCGCCGAACTCTGTCTCGCCCTCGGCGTCCACGGACATGTTCAACGACACCGGGTCGCGGGCCCAGTCCAGGACGTCGGCGACGCGCTCCGGAGTGGAGGACAGCTCGGCGGCGATCTCGGCGGGCTCGGCATCGCGGCCGTGCTCACGGTTGAACTCGCGCTGCACCCGGCGGATCCGTCCGAGTTCCTCCACGAGGTGAACGGGCAGCCGGATGGTGCGCGACTGGTCGGCGATGGACCGTGTGATGGCCTGCCGGATCCACCAGGTCGCATACGTGGAGAACTTGAAGCCCTTGGCGTAGTCGAACTTCTCGACGGCGCGTACGAGGCCCGCGTTGCCCTCCTGGATCAGGTCGAGCAGGGGCAGGCCGCTGCGCGGGTAGCGGCGGGCCACCGCGACGACGAGCCGGAGGTTGGAACGGATGAAGATGTCCTTGGCGCGCTCCCCGGCGGCCACCAGGGCCTCCAGTTCCTCGCGCGTGACCTCGCCGCCGGCGCCTGCCGGAAGATCCGGGTCGGAGGCCAGGATGCGTTCGGCGTAGACTCCTGCTTCGATGTCGCGGGACAGCTCGACCTCGCGCGCGGCGTCGAGGAGCGGCGTGCGCGCGATCTCGTCCAGGTACATGCCGACGAGGTCGCGGTCGGCCACTTCCCCGCCCGCGGCGCGAACGCTGCTGGTCCCGCCTGCGTGACGACGGGCGACGGCACGGGTTGCCATGCGTGCTCCCTTTACGAAGGTGCGGTCGGTCTCGGTCGGACCGGACATGCGGTCACAGCCGACGCCGTGGAACCGGCGGCTCAGCCCGGGTGTGTGGCTGCCGCTGTTCTCCGGCCTTGCTGTGCGCTTGCCCCATCCGATCGGGATAACGACTGGAATCCGGACACAATTCCCATGTCGTCACCTGTTTTTTATGATCATGCAGTACCCTGTTCCGCCACAGTGAGAGGCCGTCCCATGCTGCAACGTACGGATGTCCAGGTCAGCGCGGGTACAGAAGGCGACCTCGCGGCACTCACGGACATTTACAACCACTACGTCCGCGAGACGCCGGTCACTTTCGACATCGACCCCATCACCCCCGACGACCGCCGTCCCTGGTTGCTCTCCCACCCGGAAGACGGCCCACACCGCCTCCTGGTTGCCCGGTCCACGGAAGGCGGGCAGGTCGTCGGTTACGCGACGAGCAGCCCGTACCGTCCGAAGGCGGCCTACGCCACGTCGGTGGAGACGAGCATCTACCTCGCACCCGGCGCGGGCGGGCGCGGCATCGGCTCGCTGCTCTACGCGGCACTGTTCGAGGCACTCGCGGGCGAGGACGTGCACCGTGCGTACGCGGGCGTGGCGCTGCCGAACGAGGCGTCGATACGCATCCACGAGCGCTTCGGCTTCCGCCAGGTCGGGGTTTTCCATGAGGTCGGGCGGAAGTTCGACGCTTACCACGACGTGGCCTGGCTGGAGAAGCGGCTGCACTGACCGCCGGGCCGCGACCGGATCCGGCAGGCCCGGACACCGGGAGGGCGGAGGAGCGGCGCGGCGATGTGGCGAGGTAATTGAATCTTCAAGCAGACAGCGTTACCGTCGTCCCATACGCTTGAACATTCAAGGAGGGTGCGCCATGACCGCAGCAGCCCCCGAGCGCATGCCCGCGCTCTACCTTTCGCACGGTGCCCCGCCACTCGCGGACGACCCCCTGTGGCCCGGCCAGCTGGCCGGCTGGGCGGCGGACCTGCCGCGTCCCAGGGCCGTGCTCGTCGTCTCCGCGCACTGGGAGGACGCCCCGCTGGCGATCGGCGCGACGACGACCGTGCCGCTCGTCTACGACTTCTGGGGCTTCCCCGAGCACTACTACCAGGTCACGTACCCCGCACCCGGCGCGCCCGAGCTGGCCGAGGACGTGCGCAAGCTGCTGCGCCGGGTCGGCAGTCCCGTGCAGGACGTGCCCGACCGCGGCCTGGATCACGGCGCCTATGTGCCGCTGGTGGAGATGTTCCCGGACGCGGACGTCCCCGTCCTGCAGGTGTCCATGCCGACGCTGGACCCGGTGGGCTTGCTGGAGATCGGCCGGCGTCTCGCGCCGCTGCGGGACGAGGGTGTGCTCATCGTCGGCAGCGGTTTCTTCACCCACAATCTCGCCGCCCTGCGCCATGCGGGGTCGCAGCCGCCCGCATGGTCGGCGGAGTTCGACGACTGGGGCCACCGGGCACTGGATGCGCAGGACGTCGACGCGCTGCTGGACTTCGAGCGCACGTCACCCGCCGGGCGCCTGGCGCACCCGCGCACCGAGCACTTCGCGCCGCTGTTCGTTACGCTCGGCGCCGCCGAGTCCGAACTCGGCAACCAGCGCAGCATCATCGACGGATTCTGGATGGGGCTGGCAAAACGCTCCGTCCAGTTCGGCTGACCAGAAGGACCTTTCCCATGCAGAAACGACGCATCGCGATCGGCGTGGCCGTTCTGGCCGGCGCAGTCACCCTGGCCGCCTGCGGCTCCGACGACAAGGGCGACGGGAAGGCGCCGTCCAGCGCCGCGAGCAGCACGGCCGCGGCCGGCACCAGCGGCGCGAGCAGTTCGGCCGGCACCGACGGCAAGGCGCCGGCCTCGTCCGTGAACTGGCCCGCACCGGCCGACGCCACGGCCCGCGTGAAGGCGGCTGGACTGCCGATGCTGGGCGCCGAGGGGCAGGTGCTGCACATCCACAGCCACCTGGACGTGTTCGTCGACGGCAAGGCGGTGACCGTGCCGGCCGACATCGGCATCGATCTCGTCAAGCAGCAGATCAGCCCGCTGCACACGCACGACACGTCGGGCGTCGTGCACATCGAGTCGCCGGTGCAGGCGAACTTCACCCTCGGGCAGTTCATGACCGAGTGGAACGTGCCCTTCGGCACGGACACCCTCGGCACGTTCAAGGCCGGCGACGGCAAGGAACTGCACGTGTACGTCAACGGCACCGAGCAGACGGGCGACCCTGCTTCGGTGAAGCTGGGCGCCCACGACGAGATCGCCGTCGTCTACGGCACGCCCGCCGAGAAGGTGCAGGTGCCGTCGGAGTACGAGTGGTCGGAGGGTTTGTAGGACGGTGCGGTGGTGCCGCCGCTCCGTGCGAACGTGATACCGGCGCGCGGTCGTACTTTCGTCCGTCGATTGTCGATGTGACACACGGCAGGCCCCCGCTGTTCCGGGTGAACGGAACAGCGGGGGCCTGCCGTGTGTACGGTCGCCGGGCGGTCGGTGCCGCCCGGCACCGGGTCAGTGGGCGATGACCGGGATGGCGATGTCCTCCGGGGACTTCTCGCCGTCGATCTGCTCGTGGCCACCTTGGACACCGGCGTCGATCAGCACGAAGGCCAGCAGCGCGGAGAGCGCGAGAATGCCCGTCGCCCAGTAGATGGCGACGGAGTAGCCGTGCACCGCGGACTGGTCGATGAACAGCTTGTTCTTCAGATCCGCCTTCGACGTGATGTGCGAGGAGACCCAGGTCGCCGTGGCGCTGGTGGCCAGCGTGTTCAGCAGCGCGGTGCCGATGGAGCCGCCGACCTGCTGCGAGGTGTTGACCATGGCGGACGCCACACCGGCGTCCTCCGGACGGACCCCGTGCGTGGCCAGGCTCATCGCGGGCATGAACGCGGTGCCCATACCGAGGCCCATGAGGACCAGGCCCGGAAGCAGCACCGCCGCATAGGAGGAGTCGATCTTGATCTGTGCCAGGACGAGCATGCCGAGGGCGGCGACCAGGAAGCCGGGCGCCATCAGCAGCCGGGGGCGGACGCGCAGCATGAGCCGGGTGCCGATCTGCGTGGAGCCGACCACCATGCCGCCGACCATGGGCAGGAACGCGAAGCCCGACTTGAGGGCGGAGTAGCCCATGACCTGCTGCAGGTAGTAGGTCAGGAAGAGGAACAGGCCGAACATGCCGATGACGGCGAGGCCCAGCGACAGGTACACACCGCCGCGATTTCGCTCGGTCACCACGCGCAGCGGCAGCAGCGGGGCCGAGACGCGGCTCTCGACGAGTGCGAAGGCCCCCAGGAGGACCACTGAGCCCGCGAAGAGGCCCAGTGTCATCCCGGACGTCCAGCCGTCGCTCTCGGCGCGGCTGAAGCCGTACACGAGGGCGACGAGGCCGGCGCTGGCGAGGATCACGCCGGGGATGTCCACGCGGTTGCGGTTGCGGCCCTGCGCGGGCTCGCGGATGACGAGGACCGCGCCGATGACGGCGGCGATGGCGAAGAGGATGTTCACGAACAGCGCCCAGCGCCAGTTGAGGAACTGTGTCAGCACGCCGCCGAGGATCAGGCCGACCGCGGCTCCGGCGCCCGCGATGGCGCCGTAGATACCGAAGGCCTTCGCGCGTTCCTTGGCGTCGGTGAAGGTGACCGCGAGCAGCGAGAGCGCGGCAGGGGCCAAGAGCGCGCCGAAGACGCCCTGGAGGGTGCGCGCGCCCAGCAGCATCGCCGTGTTGACCGCGGCTCCGCCTATTGCCGAGGCGACGGCGAAGCCGAGCAGGCCGACGATGAAGGTGTTCTTGCGTCCCCACAGGTCGGACACCCGGCCGCCGAAGAGCAGCAGGCCGCCGAAGGCCAAGGTGTATGCGGTGATGACCCACTGCTTGTTGCCGTCGGAGATGCCGAGGTCCTGCTGCGCGGACGGAAGCGCGATGTTCACGACGGTCGAGTCCAGGACGACCATCAGCTGGGCTATGGCGATGAATATGAGCGCTGTCCAGCGCCTCGGATCCGGCTGGGGTGTTTCAGGCATGGCTTGGTCTCATTACTTGGTGCGGAGTGACAGAACGTGGGGACGTGTGTCAGCGGTGGCGCCGGGTCGGGGCCGTGCGGGGATCGGGGTCAGGGATCCCTGCCGGTCTGCTGATGCCGGGTGCGGCGCTGCGCGCGGGAGATGAGCGGACGGCGGCTCGGGCTGCACGGGCCGACGGCACAGCGAACCCGGCCACGCTATAGCCCGGTTGATGGGTATTGCGAATGATTTACGACATGCCAGCTTTCAATTCCTCCAGGGTCGCGGCGTTCCCCGCCAGGACCGAGCGCGCCGGGGCACGCAGGCCGTCGAGGAACAGCTGCAGGTGACGGTGGACGAAGCGGTCGAAGCCCACGCAGCAGACGCCCGGCAGCGGCCGGGTGAGCTGCGTCACGGCGACCATCACGTCACCGACGGCGATGTCGGCGCGCAGCAGGCCCGCGCTCTGGGCGCGTTCCAGGATTGCGCCGATCGACCGTTCCATCCGTTCGACCTGGCTGACGACCGCGGGGTCCTGGCGGTCGAAAACATCGGTGAGCAGAGGGCACAGCGCGCCGATCCGCTCCTGCGTCGCCTCCAGGACGAAACGACACAGCGCGGCGAACGCGTCCGGCTCTTCGGCCAGCGCGTCCTCGGCGC
Organism: Streptomyces sp. NRRL F-5123; assembly: GCF_000721495.1. Lineage (GTDB taxonomy): Bacteria > Actinomycetota > Actinomycetes > Streptomycetales > Streptomycetaceae > Actinacidiphila. Next base: position 137,429 of record NZ_JOHY01000006.1, on the reverse strand, counting down.
GTTTCACTGTACGGGCCACCACTGACAGCGTGACCTGACGGACCAGGTCGGCGCGGTCGGCGAAGTGCCGGTACAGCGTGGCGTTGCCCACACCCGCCCGGCGGGCCACCTCGTCGAGGGGGACATCCGGGCCGAGTTCGACTATCGCTTCGCGAGCCGCGGCGACGATGCGCTCGCGGTTGCGGGTGGCGTCCGCGCGCAGCCGCACAGGGCGGGGCCCGGGAGCGGCGTCCATGTCGAGCGGCACGGCGTGCTCCTTCCGGTCTCGCGGGACTGCGCTGGTCGTACCGACCGCCGGGGCGCCCGGCGGCGGAGGGGCCACTTCCGTTCGGTGGCCAGCAGGTCAAACGGGGATCCTGTCCCCGGATATTTCACGCATGCCGCGTGACCTGCACCACAAGCGCTCATCAATGATCGATGCGAGCCCCCGGGGCGGGTGCAGCCGTCCTGCGACCGCACTTTTCATTGAACCTTCAAGAAGCGCACTACCATGGGCCCATGACATGGCTGACAGAAGAACAGCAGGCGACCTGGCGGGCTTTCCTGCAGGCCACGACGCTGCTGGACGACCACCTCGACCGTCAGCTGCAGCGCGACGCGGGCATCCCGCACATGTACTACGCCCTGCTCAGCACCTTGTCGGAGACTCCCGGCCGCAGCATGCGGATGACCGAGCTGGCCGAGCGAGCCAAGATCACCCGGTCGCGGCTCTCGCACGCCGTGAGCCGGCTGGAGGGGCACGGCTGGGTGCGCCGGGAGGACTGCCCCACCGACCGGCGCGGCCAGGTGTGCGTGCTGACGGACGCAGGTTACGCGGAGCTGGTGCGCACCGCGCCCGGCCATGTCGCCGCCGTACGCGGCGCCGTCTTCGACCGGCTCACACCCGAGCAGACCCGGCAGCTCGGGGAGATCTCGCGGGTCATCGCCGAGGGGTTGCACAGCAGCGACGGCGCGGACGTGCCCTGGCTTCGCTGACGACTCCGCCCACGCCGCGGACGCGGCTGCGTGCCGGCTCCTGTCACGGGTGCGGCGTGACGCGGCCCGAGCGGGCGAGCCAGCGGCCCTCGTGACGGCTGACCTCGATCGGCCGCCCGAAGCAGCGCGTCATCTCCTCGGCGGTGAGCACCTGCTCTGCGGGGCCCGACGTCAGCACGCGGCCCTCCTTCAGCAGCAGGACATTGTCGATGGACGGTGACAGCTCTTCCAGGTGATGCGTGACGGTGATCGTGGTCAGCACCGGCCTGGTGACGGCGAGCCGGTGCAGGGCGTCGATCAGGTCCTCGCGCGACGGCAGGTCGAGGGCGTTGAACGGCTCGTCCAGCAGCAGCAGCGACGGGTCGGCCATCAGCGCCCGCGCCACCAGGATGCGGGCGCGCTGGCCGCCCGAGCAGACACCGTAGGCGCGCTCCGCGAGTTCCTTGATCTCCAGCTCGGCCAGCAGCGCGCCCGCACGCTCGCGCACCTCGTCGTCGTACTTGCGCCACAGCGGCTGCACGGTGCCGGTGTGGCCGGTCAGCACGACCGTGTGCGCGGTGAGGTCGAGCGGCACCTTCTGGGCCGAGGAGACCAGGCCGATGCGGGCGCGCAGTTCGCGCATGTCGACGTGGCCCAGGCGGTGGCCGAGTACGTCGACGGTTCCGGTGGTCGGGTGCATCAGCGCACCGATCAGCCGCAGGATCGTGGTCTTGCCGGCGCCGTTCGCGCCGAGCAACGCCCAGTGCTGGCCCGCGCAAACGGTCCAGTTGATGTCGTCGAGGATGACCTGGCCGGTCGTGTAGCGGCGCACGCTGACCGCGTCGAGTACGGCGACCGCGTCCGGCGCGGGGCCTTTCGCGTTGGCTGTCGCGTTGGCTGTCATGACGAAACGGTAGCTGTATGCGCCAGCTTTACGGGGTGGGTTTCCGCGATGTGGATCCCCGCGCATACTGCCGCAGGGTCAGGCCGCGGCCGGGGACGGGCTCTCCTCGGCCGTCGCCTCGGCAATACGCGGCGGCCCCGGTCGGAACAGCAGGAAGGTGATGACGAAGCCGAAGGCGAAGAAGCCCGCGGACCACCAGTAGGCGACGGTGTAGCTGTGCAGCTGCGCCTGGGCAACCACGGCCGGGCTCGGGCGGCGGCCGGAGAGGTAGCTGGTGGCCGCGCTCGTGGCCAGGGTGTTCAGCAGCGAGGTGCCGACCGAGCCGCCGACCTGCTGGCTGGTGTTGACCATTGCCGAGGCGACGCCCGCGTCGTGCGCCTGGACACCGGCGGTCGCCAGGTTCATCGCGGTGGCGAAGATCAGCCCGAGGCCCAGGCCCAGCAGGAGCAGCGGCGGCATGACATGGGCGGCATAGGTGCTGCTGCCGTCCAGTGCCGTCATCCAGGCCATGGCGCCACCGGCCAGCAGCATGCCGGTCGGCACGATCGGCCTGGCGCCGAACCTCGGCACCAGCACGTTGGTCGTCGTCACGGACGCGATCACCAGCACCGCAACCATCGGCAGGAAGGCCACGCCCGTCTTCACCGGCGAGTACAGCAGCGTGCGCTGCATGTAGTACGTCAGGAAGAGGAAGACGCCGAACATTCCCGCGCCGGACAGGAACATCGCCACGAACGACGCACCGCGGTCGCGGTCGGCGACGACGCGCGTCGGCAGCAGGGGATGCCTCGCACGCCGCTGCCACCACACGAAGGCCGCCAGGAGGACCGCGCCGGCCAGCAGGAAGCCCCAGGTGCTGACGGCGCTCCAGGAGTGCCGCTCGGCGTCGGAGAAGCCGTACACGACGCAGAACAGGCCGCTGGAGACGAGGAGCGTCCCCGGGATGTCGAGGGACGGGCGGTCGGGCAGGGTGCCGGGGGCGAGCAGGCGCGCGCCGCCGGCGAAGGCGATGACGGCGAAGATCAGGTTGACGTACAGGCACCAGCGCCAGTCCAGGTACTCGGTGAGCAGGCCGCCGAGGAGCAGCCCGACGGCGGCTCCCGCGCCCGCGATGGCGCCGTAGATGCCGAAGGCCTTGGCACGTTCCCTGGCGTCGGTGAACGTCGTCGTCAGCAGCGACAGTGCGGCGGGCGCGAGCACGGCCGCGAAGGCGCCCTGGAGGGCGCGCGCCGCCACGAGGATCTCGAAGCTTCCCGCCGCGCCGCCCATCGCCGACGCGCCGGCGAAGCCGACCAGGCCGATCAGGAAGATCCGCTTGCGCCCGATGAGGTCGGCGAGCCGGCCGCCGAACAGCAGCAGCGAGCCGAAGGCGAGGGCGTAGGCGGTGATGACCCACTGGCGGTCGCCGTCGCTGAACCCGAGGTCCTTCTGGGCGGACGGCAGCGCGATGGTCACGATCGTGGCGTCCAGGATGACCATCAGCTGAGCGATGCCGATGACGACGAGCACCCACCAGCGGCGGGCGGACTGCCCGTCGGGGACGCCTTGCCCGTGCGGCGATCCGGGGGCGCCCTCCCGGTCCTGGGCCGCAGGCGTCTCGGAGGAGCTTCGTGCCATGGCGTGGATCTCCTTTGCGCTTGCGCGCGTCCCCCCGGAATTTCCACGCTAGGCGCAGCTCAGCGACCCCGCCATGCGGGGCGTGCCGCCCCGTGCGGGCGTGGGCGGCGGTCCCGGGCGTGTGGGCCCGGGAATCCACCGCGACCGCCATCGGACGACCGTCCCTGGTGGTGATGACGGCCACGCAAGTGGGGTTGCGGCAGCTGCACGACGATGACTAACCGCCGCGACGGGGCGGGTAACGCGCACTCACCCGTTCGGCGTGACCCGATCGGTCCAGGCGCGACCGTGGGCGACGGCGGCGGGTCATCCGTGCGGGGTGATCGGGCGCGGGGGTCGGCCCCCGCCACCCGTACGCAGCAGTTGCGCGCGCGGGCGGGGCGGCGGAGTCGTTGGCTGGCGGGAAGGAATCGCACGGGCCGGGAGTGGCGGGCCGGAAGTGGCGGGCCGCCCGCGGGACCCGCGAGGGAGTGCGCACATGGCGACGAGCGCGAACGGACCCGGCGGGGTCGTCGGACCGGGTGACAGCCCGCTCGGCGCAGACGAGCGCGCGGAGCTGGCGGAGCTCCGCAGGCGCGCGCCCGGGCGGCCGTGGTGGCGCACGACCCTGTCCGCGTTGCTGATCACGCTGGCAGCAGTGCTCGCTCCGCTCGCCGGCGTGGCGGTGTGGATCGCCGACGAGATGGCCGACACCGACCGCTACGTGGCGACCGTCGCGCCGCTCGCCCGGCATCCGGACGTCCAGGCCGCGGTGACCGCCAGGGTCACGGACGCGGCAATGGCGAGAATCGATTTCGATTCGCTGCTGTCGCGCGCGGCCCCGAGCGACCGCCCGCGGCTCGAGCAGGCGCTCGGCGGTCTACGGGGGCCCATCACCAGCGGGATCCGGGACTTCGTCCGGCAGACGGTGGCGAGCTTCGTCGCGAGCGACGCCTTCGCCCGCATCTGGGAGCAGCTGAACCGGCAGGCGCACGCTGCCTTCACCGGTGCGCTGACCGGAAGCGGCGACACGGCCGTGCGGGTGCAGGGGGACGCGGTGGTGCTGAATCTGGAGCCGGTGGTGGCGCAGGTGAAGCAGCGGCTGCTGGACCGCGGGCTGAGTGTCGCGTCGGTGATTCCCGAGGTACGGACCGACTACACGCTGGTGAGGTCGAAGGACGTGCAGCGGGCGCAGACGGGTTTCCGGGTGCTGCAGGTCGCGGGGAACTGGCTGCCGGTGGTCACGGTCGTGCTGGCGGCCGCCGGGGTGCTGCTCGCCGCGCACCGGCGGCGTGCCCTGGTGGCGGCCGCGCTGGGGGTGGCCGCGGGCGTGGCGGTGCTCGGGATCGGGTTGTCGGTCTTCCGGATCGTCTATCTGGATCATCTGCCTGCCGACGCGAACCAGGCGGCGGCCGGCGCGGTCTACGACCAGATGACCCGATTTCTGCGGATGACCGTGCGTATGGTGATCGTCCTGGGGGTGCTGGTCGCCGTCGGGGCGTGGCTGAGCGGCGCGGGGCGGTGGGCGACGCGGGTGAGGAGCGCGTGGGAGACCGGGATCGGCGCGGTACGGCAGGCGGTGGGGCCGTCGAGGACCGGGCCGGTGGGGCCGTGGGTGCACCGCTACCGGCACGCGCTGCGGTGGGCGGTCGTCGTGGGGGCGGGGCTGGCGGTGCTGCTGTGGTCCTACCCGACGGGCCTGGTCGTCTTCTGGATCGCGCTGGTCGCGGTGGGCGTGCTGGCCGTCGTCGAATTCCTCGACGAAGGGAGTCGGGGCGACGGGGGTCGGGACGGGGCCGCGAGGGTGGGTCCGGCGTAGCCGCGTACGCGCGGGCTCACCCTAGCGGGCCCGGTGTCAGTCGTTCGGGGTCAGCGCCGCGAGTTGCTGGGCGAACGGGGTGAACGTCTCGTCGGGGGACGGCGGGCGCGGGGACGGGGCGCCCGCCAGGTACCGGGAGAGCTCGGCGGCGGCACGGGCGACGCGGAGGGCGAGGGGGTCGTCGCCCGCGGCGCCCGCCGCTCCCGCTGTGCCCGTCGCACCCCAGTCCTCCGTCGCCGCGTACACCGCGGTGGGCATGACGACCGCCCGCAGGTACGAGAACAGCGGCCGCAGGGCGTGTTCCAGGACCAGGGAGTGGCGCGCGGTACCGCCGGTCGCCGCGATGAGCACCGGGGTGCCGGCGAGCGCGTCCTTGTCGATCACATCGAAGAAAGACTTGAACAGGCCGCTGTAGGAGCCGGTGAAGACCGGTGTCACGGCGATCAGCCCGTCGGCGGACGTCACGGCCTCCACGGCGGCGCGCAGCCGCGGTCCGGGAAAGCCGGTGACCATGTTCTGGGCGATCTCGTTCGCCAGGTCGCGCAGCTCGACGACCTGCACGTCCAGCTCGGGCCCCGGGCCGGTGCCCGCGTTCTCGGCGACGTGCTGCCGGGTCGCGGCCGCCAGCCGGTCGGCGAGCAGCCGGGTGGAGGACGGCCGGCCGAGGCCCGCGGTGATCACGACGAGGTGCCTGGTCATGCGTTCGCCTCCGCGTTGTCGTGGCTGTCATGGCGGCTGGTGTCCTCGCGGCTATCGATAATGTCGCCGTTGCCGCGGGCGACGAGCGCCTGGTGGGTGGGCCCGTCCGGCACGCCGGCCGGGCGGCCCGCGGCGAACTCACGCCGCAGCACGGGCACGACCTCCTCGCCGAGGATGTCGAGCTGCTCCAGCACGGTCTTCAGCGGGAGACCCGCGTGGTCCATCAGGAACAGCTGCCGCTGATAATCGCCGAACGATTCCCGGAAGGTGAGCGTCTTGTCGATGACCTCCTGAGGCGACCCGACGGTCAGCGGCGTCTGGTCGGTGAACTCCTCCAGCGACGGCCCGTGCCCGTACACCGGGGCGTTGTCGAAGTAGGGGCGGAACTCGCGTACCGCGTCCTGGGAGTTCTTCCGCATGAACACCTGACCGCCCAGTCCGACGATCGCCTGCTCCGGGGTTCCGTGGCCGTAGTGCGCCCAGCGCTCTCGGTAGAGGCCGATGAGGCGCTTGAAGTGCTCCTTGGGCCAGAAGATGTTGTTGGCGAAGAAGCCGTCGCCGTAGTAGGCGGCCTGCTCGGCGATCTCCGGGCTGCGGATGGAGCCGTGCCACACGAACGGCGGGACGCCGTCCAGCGGGCGCGGGGTGGAGGTGAAGGACTGCAGCGGGGTGCGGAACTTGCCGGCCCAGTCGACGGTGTCCTCGCGCCACAGCTTGTGCAGCAGCGCGTAGTTCTCGACGGCCAGCGGTATGCCCTGGCGGATGTCCTTGCCGAACCACGGGTAGACAGGGCCGGTGTTGCCGCGGCCCAGCATCAGGTCGACGCGGCCGTCGGCGAGGTGCTGGAGCATGGCGAAGTCCTCGGCGATCTTGACCGGGTCGTTCGTGGTGATGAGCGTCGTCGACGTGGAAAGGATCAGACGATCGGTCCGCGCGGCGATGTAGCCGAGCATCGTGGTCGGCGACGACGGCACGAACGGCGGGTTGTGGTGCTCGCCGGTCGCGAAGACGTCGAGCCCGACCTCTTCGGCCTTCTGCGCGATGGCCACCATCGCCTTGATCCGGTCGTGCTCACTCGGCGTCCGACCGTTCGTCGGGTCCGTGGTGACGTCGCCGACCGTGAAGATCCCGAACTGCATCTCGCCCACCGTCCCATTGGTTGATTGTTCAACTACAGGAACGGATGACCTTCCCCGACTATTCCCGCCCTGCTCAGCACCCCGCGGGCGGGTCCGCGTCGGCCGCCGCGGCGGCGCCGGAATGCGTATCGTGACCGGGCGGCTGCACGCCGTGGTAAGTGATCGAGCCCGCCTGGATCACGGCTTCGTGGTACACCCCGCCGTGGGTCGTGTTCGCCGTGTAGTACGTGGTGCCGCCCGCCGCCCGCGACTCGGGGGCAAGCTCGGCCAGCATGCGCCGCAGCTCCTCCGCGGCAGCCGGATCCGCCTGGAGCGTCCGCCGCAGCCGCAGCCGCCACTCGGCCAGCACGTCGTCCTCCGTGCCCGCGTCCCGGGCCTGCCGCGCCTCGACCAGCTCGCCACGGGAGCGCTCCAGGTCGGCGCTCGCCGCCTCCTCCGCGCCCTCCGCCCCGCCCCGCGCGAGGAACCGCGCCAGCCGCGCCCTGACCTGCGCCCAGGCGTCCGAGGCCATCAGCCCCACCACCGTCGTCGCGCCCGACGCCGCGAGCCCCGCCAACTCCGCCTCCACGCCGCCCCCTTCACGTCACCCGGACGGCCCCTGCCGCCCGCGTCCCCGTCCACGGTAGGGCCGGGGCCCCGGCCGCGTCCCGCGCTACCGCGCACCGGCCGGAACGGACCCGCGGCCGCCCTCCGGCCCGTGCGCAGGAAATCCGAATTCGACGTCTCCCCGTTCGTACCGCCCGGGCGGAGCGGTCGAACGGGCCGCCGCCGCGCACCAGCCGGCACGAGCCCCGCCGTGCCCGCCCCGGGCACGGCGGCCTGCTCGGGCCGGGCCCCGATCCGGTACCCTGACGACCGAGAGACCTGGGCACGGTCCGATCATCGGCTTCCGTGCTCGGTTTCGGACGCCCCGCCCCAGTAGCTCAGGGGATAGAGCACGGCTCTCCTAAAGCCGGTGTCGCAGGTTCGAATCCTGCCTGGGGCACGTTCCACCACCACAGCAGTCCCCGTGACCACTTCGGTGGCCACGGGGACTCTGCACATGGCGGGGCACGGCGTCGGCGGTCCTTCCCGGCGTGAGGGTGATCTCCCAAATCTCCCCGGCCGGGAGCGTGACGTCCGGCGACGCCTCCTCCCGGTCCGGGTGCATGCGGACGCTGAGCCGCGTGGCGACGAAGAGCCGCCGAAAAAGCTCCTGGGGAGCTGTGTCAGGATCCGGCGGGGGCAGGTACGGGGGCGAGCCTGAGGGTGCCTGCGCCCTTGCGGAACGCCTGCTCGGCGGCCGGGCTGGAGGTGAAGGTCCAGTTCGCTCCACCGCCGTCGGCGTGGGTGTACTGGAACCAGACGAAGCCGATCACGTCAGGGTGCTTCTTCAGCCACGGGAAGAAGGTGCCGATCCAGGGCGCTTTCTGGCTGCCCGGCTGCGAGCCGGTCTCGGTGATCAGCAGCGGGCGGGCGGTGAAGTCCCGGATGGTGTGCAGAGTCGGGTCCAGCAGCCGGCTCGCCGTGTGCTCGGAGACGTCGTACGCGGACATGCCGATCCAGTCGACGTAGGCGTCGCCCGGGTACAGCGACTTCAGACTGACCCGGTCGGCGCCGCGCAGTACGTTCGGGGCCCAGATCCAGATCACGTTGTCCGCACCGACCTGGTCGAAGATCTTGTGCACGTGCTTCCAGGCAGCCGCGAACTGTCCCGGCTTGTTGATGCCGTTCCGTTCGGCCCAGGGATACCAGTGACCGTTCATCTCGTGGCCGAAGCGGAGGGCCACGGGCCACCCGTTCGCCTTGACGGCCTTGGCGAACGAGGTGATGTAGGCGTCGTGAGTACCGTCGATGATCGTGGACAGCGCGTACGACGGCTGCTTGGTTCCCTTGGCCGCGCCCGCCCACGGCTCCCAGGTGATCACCGGCAAGGCGTGCTGGGAGTATGCGGACCGTACGGCCCCGGGGTCGAAGCCCTTGGTCCAGTTGACGAAGTACTCGACCATGTTCGGGACGGTGCCCCCCGCGTCCTTGCCGGCCTTGGCAAGAACGGCCGACTTCCACGGGGCATCGGGCGCCGCGATCCCGAAGTACGTGGCCCCGTTGGCAGGCGCGAGGAATCGGGCCTTGTCCGGGACGGCTTCCGTCGGGGTCGAGGAGGGCACCGCGACACTGCGGCCGGCGTCGTCCTTCCCGGGGCTCTTCGCGGCATTGCCGCCCCCCAACGTGAAGGCGCCCACGCCCACCGCAAGAGCGGCGACGACCGCGAGGGCAGCGAACTTCATGCGTCGCGCGCCGCCCGCACGTTCCCGTACGTCCCTCTCGTCGTCCCTCTCGACGTCCCTCTCGTCAGTCATGGTCGGCCTGCTTCTTCTTGTCGGCGGCCTTCGGCTGCACGGGTGCCTTCTCCGGTATCCGGTTGAAGAGTGTGACCCGCAGTCCGCCGGCGAACTCCCGTGCGGTCACGGCCTTGTAGTCGGACTGCAGGAAGGTCCGCTCGTCCTCGGTCATGCCGCTGAAAGGCGCGGCGGCACTCGCGGTGGACACGAGCCAAATCCGGTCGACGCCCTTGGTGCACACCACCGGTGCGGCGCAGGGCCGTCCGGTGTACGTACCGTCCTCCTGCGGCGACTCCATCACGTACACGTCGGACGGCTGGTCCGGGACGTCGCGCAGCTGGTAGGCCATGGCACGCATCGCCACGTCCAGTTCGCCGCTGTAGACGATGCCGTCGTCCGCCTTCTGCTGGCTCACCAGGTACGTCGCTGCCGCACGGAAGTCGGGCTCGCCCGGCCGTGGATCGGTGCGCAGCGTCGGGAAGGCCATCACCGACAAGGCCGCTACGGCGGACGCGGCGACCAGTCCGGCCGCGATCTGCCGGGGCACGGCTGCCTGGGCCCGGCCGGGCAGTTCCCGGCCCAGAGCACACACGCCCGCCCCCGCGAGCAGTGCCAGTGCGGGCACGGTGAAGACGAAGTACGAAGGAGTGAAGAGGTTCCCGTACGACCGCAGGCAGAACACGGCGACCGGCGGCAGCACCGCCCACACCAGGAGCGGGACGCCGTTCCTCCGGCCCAGCACCACGCCCAGCACCGCCAGAATGCCGACGGCCAGTGCGACGCGGGGGGAGCCCAGCAGGTCCTGCGGCAGATGCAGCAGCGCGTCGGCCCCGGTGCCACCGTCGGGGTGCTGGTGGTTCTGGCCCCGGGCCAGCATGAGCACCGCGAACAGGGGCACGACCGGCACCAGGGTCACCGAGAACCAGGCGCCGGCCCGCTGCCGTTCCGTGGCGAGAACGATCAGCAGATAGGCGACCACGACGGTCGCGGCGAGCGGATGGAACAGCCCGGTGCACAGCATGCCCAGGGCGTAGGCGCCCCACCGGTCGGCGCCCTCGTGGTCGAGAGCCCGGTACAGCAGGAGTGCGCCCACCACGACGGCCAGTGCAGCCATGGCGAACGGGCGCGCGTCCTGGGCGTAGCGCACGGTGACCGGGAGGACGGCGAAGACGAGCCCGCCGATCAGACCCGTCGGTGCGTCGAACATCCGCCGGCCCAGCAGTGCCAGCGCCGCTGCCGTCGCGGACATCGCCAGCAGCGACGGGAGCCGCAGCATCGCCGGCGAGGCGCCGGCGACGGAGACCCACAGGTGCATCAGCACGTAGTAGGGGGCGAGGACGACGTCCGTGTTGTCCAGCAGCCGCCCCAGATCGCTCCACGACAGATGCGAGGCCCACCAGGTGGCCGACTCGTCCTCCCGGACCTGTGGCCCTCCCAGTTGGTAGGCGCCCAGCGCGAGGGTGACCAGGGCGGGCGGCAGCATGGTTGCCCCCCGGCTGAGGCCGCTCCGGCGCTCGCGCTCCTCCCGCCGTCTGGACCGTGGTCCTGGCCCCTCGCTCTGTTCGGACCGCTCACTCCGCGGCTGCGGGATGATCTCGATCGGGATGGTGTCGGGCGCGTCGAGAAGTTCCCTCTCGCTCACGGTGTACTCCCCGAGGCGGAGGCGCTCGCGGTGGCACTCGTCGTGGTGCCGGTCCGCCCGGTGGTGAGGTGCAGGGTGGCCAGCCCGGCCTGGAACGCCTGTTTCTCCGCCGGACTCGAGGTGAACCGCCAGTTGGCCCGGGCGCCCGTGTCGCGGTCCTTCTGCATCCAGATGAATCCGATGACCTCGGGATGGCGTTTCAGCCAGGGGAAGAAGTTGTTGACCCACTGCAGCTGCTGGTCGTCGATCTGCGCGCCGGTTTCCATGATCATAATGGGCTTGCCGGTGATTCCCTGGATCTGCTTCATCGTCGCGCCGAAGGTGATCGACGGCGACTTCTCGTGCACGCCGTAGCCGGTCATGCCGACAAGGTCGACGTAACTGTCACCCGGATAGAGCGGCTTGAGTTTGATACCGGGCTCGGGGCGGATGATGTTCGGTGACCAGGTCCAGATCACGTTCGTGGCCCCGGCCTCGTCGAACAGGTCGTGCACGTGCCGCCACGCCTTGACGTACTCGCCGGGGTGGTTGCCGTTCACCCCCTCCGACCACGGGTACCAGACGCCGTTCATCTCGTGCGCGAAGCGCAGCAGCAGGGGCCACTTGGCAGCGGCGATCGCCTTGGCCGTCTGGGTGATGTAGGCGTCGTAGCGGCCGCCGATGATGTTGGCGAGCCGGTAATCGGGCTGGTCGATGTTGGACTTGAGGATGACGTCGGGCTTCGGGTTCTGGGTACCGCCCTGCCACGGCTCCCAGGTCAGCGACGGCAGGGTCCCGTGCGAGTACGCCGCGGTGATCGAGTACGGGTTGAACTTCTGGCCCCATGCCAGGAAGTACGAGGCGATGGTCGGCCGGATGCCTCCGGCATCGGTGGCCAGCCCGTCGAGTTCCTTGGCGTCGTAGGGCGCGTTGACGGTGGTCGCTCCGAAGTAGATCCCGTCGGGGTGCAGGAACTGCTCCTTGCTCGGAACGGACGACTGCGTCTTGCCCTTCAGCCGGTCGAGTACGCCCGGATTCCTCGGGTCGTCGCCCAGACCGGAGTACCCCGTGCCCTGCGCGTTGGACACCACTGCCATGTAGACGCCGTAGGACAGCGACGCGAGCAGCACGGCGTTGACGGCCATCCAGATGCGGAGCCGGATGCCGGAGCCCCGGCTCCACCAGTGCAGTGGTTTGCGCCGCCGCCTGCTGGTCCTCTCAGACACTCATCATCACCGAGCCCCCCAGCATGAGCCCCCCGATCAGGTAGGGCACGAGTACGAGCGGGCTGCGCGTCTTCTCACCGGCGAAACTGTCCGCGCGCGTTCCCCAACTCGCGTTGTGCGCACACCGGAAGAAGCCGAGCAGCCGTACCGGAAGAAGCAGCAGGGTGTTGATGACCATGAACGTCGGCAGGAACAGCAGGTCCTGCGGCCGGTACGCGAAGTGTCGTCCGAAACGGACCATCAGCGAGAACAGCGACATCACCGCGGCCAGAGTCACCAGCAGCACCATGGACTTGGTGGGGTCGGCGGGCAGCGGAAGATCGGTGTAGATGCCCGGGCGGCCCTTGTGGAAGGCGGCCACCGCCCAGGAGGCGAAGGTACCCAGGAGCACGAAGGGCACGGCGACGTCCGCGAAATAGAACAGCGCCAGCATCTTGGCGTTGCGCAGCATCCACGGCATCATCCGGAGCGTGTTGTACTGCGAGCCGCGGGCCCAGCGGTACTGCTGCTTGGCGAGCTTCTTCAGTTGCAGGGGAGCATCCGTGTAGACCAGCGACGTCGACTGGTAGACCGTGCGGTACCCGGCCTTCAGGGTGTAGTTGGTCAGGGTCCGGTCGTCGCTCACCTCGAGGAAGACCCCGAGGAACTTCTCGCCGAGGAAGTCGTCCATGCAGTCGAAGAGGATCTTGCTGCGGAAGGCGATGGTGCGACCGGGAAGGCAGCCTACGGTGCCGAGCACGCTCATGGCCGGCATGGAGTACTGGCAGCGCACGCTCTCCAGCCAGTCGGCCCAGCGGGTGAGCACGGTACGGCTCGGCTGGAGGATGCGCTGGCGGGTGGTCACGCCGCCGATCCGAGGATCGCGAAACGGCTTGATGAGCTCACTGAGGGTGTTGGTGGTCCAGATGGTGTCGGAGTCGACCAGCACGGCGATCTCGCCGGTGGACGCTTCCAGCCCGACCTTCAGCGCGTTGCGCTTGCCGGGGATCTCGGTCCAGTACCAGAGCACGCCGAGGTCGTCGCAGATGCCCTCCAGCGCCTCGTTGCGGCGGCCGTTGATCACTACGATGATCTCGGTCGGCTGCTGCTCGATGATGCGGCCGACGACCTCGCGGAAGAGGTCCTCGGGCTCGTCGACCACCGGGATGATGACGGAGGTCGTGGCCTGGAATGGTCGCTTCCACGGCTTGTAGCGGCGGGCGAGCACGACCTTGATCAGCCACAGCAGCCAGATCAGGGCCATAAAAGCCGCGAATGGGTACACCACCCCCGAGATCCGGGTCTCACGGATCTCCAGCAAGAACGCCAGCATGCCTTCCCCATCGCACTGATTTCCCCCGGGCCGCTGACACGCGGTGTGCCGCAGAGATGCTATGTCGAACGGCCTGTTTACCATATTGTCTGCACTGGGTCCTCACTGGACCTCCGCATGCCATAGCATCACTGTGCGTTCTCCTCCCCCGCGCCAGGAGTTCGAACAGCCGGCCGCATCACCCGTTGCGCCGTGCCGCGACCTGGGACCGGGCCGGAGAGCGGTGGTGTGGACCCTGTGTGGTGGGGGCTACTCTCACCCAATTCGCAGTCGGCCCCCCACGTACCCGAAAGGGCATCGGAACATGCGGCTCACCGTCATCGGCACGGGATACCTCGGCGCCACCCATGCCGCCTGCATGGCAGAGCTCGGCCACGAAGTGCTCGGGGTCGACGTGAACCCGGACCGGATCGCAGCCCTCCAGGCCGGCCGAGTCCCCTTCTACGAGCCGGGGTTGGCCGAACTGCTCGCGAAGCACGTGGCATCGGGGCTGCTGCGGTTCACCACCTCCTACCGCGAGGCAGCCGAATTCGGCGATGTGCACTTCTCCTGTGTCGGCACGCCGCAACAGGCCGGCGGCCAGAGCGCGGACCTGCGGTTCGTCGACGCCGTCATCGAGTCGCTGGCGCCGCACCTGGACCGGCCCGCCCTGGTCGTCGGCAAGTCCACGGTGCCGGTCGGCACGGCGGCACGGCTGGCGGCACGGCTCGCGGCACTTGCCCCGGCGGGCCAGCACGCCCGGCTCGCCTGGAATCCCGAGTTCCTGCGCGAGGGCTTCGCGGTCGAGGACACCCTGCGGCCCGATCGGCTGGTCTTCGGAATCGACCGGGACGACGCCGAGTCCGAGCAGGTGCTGCGGGAGGTCTACCGCCCGCTGCCGGCGGCCGATGTGCCCGTGGTGGTGACCGACTTCCCGACCGCCGAGCTGGTCAAGACGGCGGCCAATGCCTTCCTGGCCACCAAGATCTCCTTCATCAACGCCATGGCGGAGGTCTGCGAGGCAGCCGGAGCGGACGTGGCGCACCTGTCGGCTTCGCTGGCTTACGACACCCGCATCGGCGGGCGCTTCCTGCACGCCGGCGTCGGCTTCGGCGGAGGCTGCCTGCCCAAGGACATCCGCGCCTTCGGAGCTCGGGCGGAGGAACTCGGCGTCGGTCAGGCGCTGTCGTTCCTGCGCGAAGTGGACGCGATCAACCTGCGCCGCAGGCAACGCGTTCTGGACCTCGCCGGCGAACTGTGTCCCGACGGACTGGCAGGGCGCCGCATAGCCGTGTGGGGAGCGGCGTTCAAGCCCGACTCGGACGACATCCGCGACGCACCGGCACTCGACCTGGCCGCCCGGCTCCACCGTGCGGGGGCGTCGGTCAGCGTCTACGACCCCAAGGCCATGGACAACGCCCGCAAGCTGCACCCCGAACTGGACTACGCCACCGGGGCGCTGGAAGCAGCACAGGGCGCGGACCTGATCCTGCACCTGACCGAATGGCCCGAGTTCCGCGCACTCGCCCCGGACGCCGTGGCCGCGGTCGTCTCCAGGCGGCAGATCATCGACGGCCGGAACATCCTGGACCGGGACGGCTGGCGTGCCGCGGGTTGGACCTTCCGGTCGCTCGGCCGGCAGTAGGTCGTCGCCCCCACATGCTGACCCTACGGAGAGTTCGGCCAGGGACGTACGCGTCCACACCACCGACATGGCGCAGACGCGTCCTCGCAGACGTGCTGGCGCTCGGACTGGTGCTGACGCTGGCCGCCTGCTCGTCGGGGGCCGGGGACGCCCACGACATCACCGGCCACGGCTCCGCCTCCGCTTCCGGCCCGACGGCGAAGCCCTCGCCGTCGGGCCGCACCGCGACGCTGAGCAAAGCCGCCTATCTGCTCCCGCACGGGAGCTACTTCGGCGTCGCCACGTTCCACGCCCCGGCCCGGGCGACCACGGACGCGGCGGCGGCAGCGGCGGGCCGGCATCCACGCATTCTGGAGTACTACCAGGGCTGGGACGAGCCGTTCTCCGCCGAGGACGCCGAACTCAGCTACGAACAGGGCGCGTTGCCTCTGGTCACATGGGAGCCGCAGGGCCGGTCCCGGGCCGCCGACCAGCCGCAGTACTCGCTGAAGAAGATCGCGTCCGGTGCCTTCGACGCCTACATCATCACGTTCGCCCGGCAGGTCAAGGCCACCGGTCAGCCGGTGGTGCTCCGCTTCGCCCACGAGATGAACGGGGACTGGTATCCCTGGTCCGAACAGCACAGCGGCAACTCCCCCGGCGACTACGTCAGGGCATGGCGCCACGTCCACGACCTCTTCCAGGCCGTCGGCTCGACCCAGGTGATCTGGGTCTGGAGCCCCAACGTGCTGCGCGGTACCAAGAACGTGGCTCTCGAGCCGCTCTACCCGGGCGACCAGTACGTGGACTGGATCGGCATCGACGGGTACGGCTTCGGAGAGAAGACGGCCGGCGAGGTGCTGCAACCGACGGTCGATACCGTCCGGCGCTTCTCCCGCAAGCCGATCCTGCTCACCGAGACCGGCAGCGCGCCCGGCCCGCAGCAGGCAGGATGGACCGCCGACCTCTTCCGCTGGATCAAGAGCACGCCGAATGTGATCGGCTTCGTGTGGTTCCAGCACAGCCAGGACGAGGGTGGCCAGTACGACTACCGGTTCGACATCGACCCGCGCACCAGGGCGGCGTTCCGGCAAGGGCTGGAATCCCTGGCCCTGAGCCCCTGGCCCGTCACCCGGCAGGCGCCCCAGTAGGGGGCCGAGGTGTGCCGAGCGCGACAGTTGCAGCGCAATCGAGGGATCTGCCCTCGGTCCGTCCTTAAGATGAGGATTCCCCCAAGTGGGTTACCGGAAAGGTGAACTCCCCAGGCCATGAGCACACCGCAGGGCCCCCAGGACCCCCGTGTCCCGTACCAGAGCGGCGCCACGCCTCCGGTCGAACCGCAGCAGCCGCAACCGGGTTACGGCTACCCCCAGGGCCAGTATCCGCCGCCGGTCCAACCCGGTTACCCGCACGACGTACGGCAGGGCTTCCAGCAGCCCTTCCCCTACGTGCCCAATCCGCACCAACCCGACTGGTCGGCGGTGGCGGACCGGCAGGAGGCGGAGCGAAAGCGCAAGAAGCGGCTGGTGCTCACCATCGTCATCGGCGTGGTCGTCATCGCCCTCGGCGCAGCCGGCACCGTGGTCGCGCTGACCATGGGCGGCTCGAAGGACAAGCACACCACGGCCACCGAAAAGCAGCAGCACACGACGTCTCCACCGTCCAGTGCCCCGACGAGCAGCACCCCCAAGCCGAGCGGCACCGCGACGCCCACACTGCAGGGCAGCGACCTGTTCAAGGCGACGGAACTTCCGATCAACGGCCGTACTTTCACCCGGAAGACCACCTCGCACGAAACACCGTGCTGGAAGGGGACCCAGGGCGGCCTCGGCCCGATCCTGGACCGCAACCACTGTTCGCAGATCGTTCTCGCCACCTACGTCTCGGACAAGAGCTCGGTGACCGTGGGCGTGATCGTCCTCCCGACAGCGGCCGAAGCCGAAGCGGTGGCAACCGACTTCAAAGGCGGGCTGACCCCGCTCGCCGGCACGCACGGCATCCCGGACTTCTGCAACAAGGTTGCCTGCGCAGTCACCCACGCCGTGCACGGCCGCTACGTCTACACCACGATCGCCGGGCCCAACTCCGGCGCGGAGGGGGACAAGGACGCCGATTCGATCGCTGCCGGACAGGGACTCTCGGGCTACGCACTTTCCCGACTCCTGGAAATACACTGAGAACAATCCACATGGCACACACAAGTACCCCGCGGGAGCGGCGCGTCACCAAGGCGGTCATTCCCGCCGCAGGTCTGGGGACACGGTTCCTGCCGGCGTCCAAGGCGACGCCGAAGGAGATGCTCCCGGTCGTCGACAAACCGGCGATCCAATACGTGGTCGAAGAAGCCGTCGCCGCTGACCTCACGGACGTCCTCCTGGTGACCGGCCGCAACAAGAGAGCACTCGAGGACCACTTCGACCGCAACTACGAGCTCGAGGAGCTCCTCTCCCGGCGCGGCGACCTCGAACGGCTGGAGAAGGTGCGTGCGTCCAGCCAACTGGCCATGGTGCACTACGTACGCCAGGGAGATCCCAAGGGACTGGGCCATGCGGTGCTGTGCGCCGAACCGCACGTCGGCGACCAGCCTTTCGCCGTCCTGCTGGGCGACGACCTCATCGACCCGCGCGACCCGCTGCTACCGCGCATGATGGATGTACAGAAACGTTACGGCGGCAGCGTCGTCGCCCTCATGGAGGTCGACCCGGAACAGATCCACCTGTACGGGTGCGCGGCCGTCAAGCCGGTCGCCGGCGAGGGCGACGACGTGGTCCAGGTCACGGGCCTGGTCGAGAAGCCCCCGCCGGGCCAGGCACCCTCCACGTTCGCTGTCATCGGCCGCTACGTACTCAGCCCCGCGATCTTCCCGGCGCTCGCCAGGACCCGGGCCGACCCGCGCGGCGAGATCCAGCTCACGGACGCGCTGTGCGAGCTCGCCCAGCGCCACGACGACGGCGGGCCCGTGCACGGCGTTGTCTTCACCGGACGGCGCTACGACACCGGCGACCGCGACGCGTACCTGCGCGCGACGGTCCAGTTGGCCTGCGAGCGTGCGGACATCGGACCTGGTTTCCGGGCCTGGCTGAAGGAGTTCAGCGCCGAGCTCGGCTGAACCGGTCCCCGCCGCGGCTGCGGCGGCGGGCCTGGGAGCTTCTGCCGCGGTGGCCGCCGAGCCGGCCACCGCGGAGCCGTCCGCGCCGGCGGCCGGCTCGGCCCCCACCGCGTCGATGGACCCACGCTGAATCCCGCTGGGCAGCACGAACAAGATCCCCTGCAGACGCCTGCGGTCATCCGGCGGACACCGTCCCGGGCCGACAGGTCGGGACGCCGGCGGCACGCTTCTCTCGGGAGGCCCGGGAACGCCCGAGACCGAGGGGGCTCTCTCGCTCCGGGGTCCCTGTCTCGGGCCTCGGTGACTCGGTGACTCGGTGACTCGGTGACTCGGTTGCCACCGGCGCACCCGCCGTCCCGGCGTTCTCGCTGCGGCCGGGCCCGTCGCGAGAAGCTCCACCGCGAGCAGCAGCGCCACCGGCGGCCACCCCGCCACCAGGACCGGCTGCCAGGCCAGGCGCGGCGCCGCCACCACGTTCGCCGCGGGCGACACCGCTCGACCGTGGCGGAGATGACCAGTGCGGCGGGTGAGTGCGGTGGTGCGGATGGGGGGCGAACCTCTCCTGGGGCACGGTCGCCGTCCACGCGCGTCGCGGACACACGGCCGGGCCGGGCATCTGCCCCGCGCCCGGCCGTTCTGCGTCCGGGGCCCGGCTACGGCTGCGCCGGGAGGGGTTTGGGCGGGTAGCTGCGCAGGACGAGGGAGGTCGTCACCGCGCCGTGGCGGGCGAGGGCGTCGACGATCTCTGCCAGGCGTTCGGCGTGGGTGCAGTGGACGTCGAACAGGAGGCAGTCCTCGCCGGTCAGGCGGAGGGTGGAGACCACCTCGGGGGTGGCGTCGGCCAGGTCGAGGGCCTGGGCGAGGCGGGCGTGGGTGGTGCGCAGGCGCACGACGGCGTGGATGGCCAGGCCCAGCGCGGCGGGGGCGACGACGGCGCGGTAACCGGTGACGACGCCGCTCCGCTCCAGCCGCTGGATGCGCGCGGCGGCGGCCGGCTGGGAGAGGCCGACGCGGCGCCCGACCTCGGCGCCGGTGAGGCGGCCGTCGGACTGGAGCAGGCTGATGATCGCGCGATCGATATCGTCAAGCGATTCCCTCGTTGTCACGTCCACTGTCCTATCGATCGCTTGCAGTGCCCCCGGGGGCGGCTTCGCCCATCGATAATCGGCCGCAGTGCGCGTGCAGGGCAGGGCAGAAGAGGGGGCGATAGGCGATGGTCGCATATGTGGTGATCCCAGGAATCGACGGTTCCGACGAGGCCCACTGGCAGAGCCGGTGGCAGCAGGAGTGGGGCGGCGCGGCCGTGCGCATCGCGCCGGGGTCGTGGGCCGCGCCGGAGCTGGCGGACTGGGTGGCGGCCGTCCAGGCCGCTTACGAGGCGGTGGGCGTGGCGGGGGAACCGGTGGTGCTGGTGGCGCACAGCCTGGGGTGCTGGGCGGCGGCGTGCTGGCTGGAGGCGGTGCGGCCGGCCGGTGTGGCGGCCTTTCTCGTCGCGCCGCCCGATCCGCGGGGGCCGGCCTTCCCGCGGGCGGCGGCGCCGTCCTTCGCGGCGCGTGCCGCGCGGGCGCTGCCCTGCCCGGCGCTGGTGGTGGCCGGCGAGGACGACCCGTACTGCGACGCCGGGGTGTCGGCCGGTTTCGCGCGGGAGTGGGGCGCGCGGTGGGAGTCCGGGGGCACGCACGGTCACCTCAACTCCGCGAGCGGCTTGGGCGAGTGGCCCGCGGGGCGCGCGTTGCTGGCCACGCTCGTGGCGGACGCCGGGTAGCGGCGGGTTACGGCGGCGAGGGGCCGCCGGGCGGGTGCCGCGTAGCCTGGGAATGACCGGACGGTACGGGTGAGCAGCGGGGCGAGGTGCTGGGCGTGGCGCGCAGGGCAGGGCGCAGGCCGCCGCCGTCGCCGCTGCCGCAGCGGGCCGGCGTGGACCCCGTACGGCTGCGGCTGCCGGGGGACGGGGCGGGTGCGGCCGGCTGGGCGACCGTACGCGAGCATCTGCTCGGGCGGTACGGGCCCGCGCTGGGTGCCGAGCGGGTCGAGGCGATGCTCGCCGCGGGGGATTTCGTCACCGCCGACGGGCCGGTGCTGGCGTCGACCCCGTACGTGCCGGGCGGCTGGGTGTGGTTCCACCGCGAGCAGCCGGCCGAGCCGGAGGTGCCGTACCCGGTCGGGGTCGTCCACCGCGACGAGCACACCGTCGTCGCCGACAAGCCGCACTTCCTGGCGACCACGCCGCGCGGCCGGCATGTCGCCCAGACGGCACTGACCCGGCTGCGGCGGGACCTGGGCCTGCCCCACCTCACGCCCGCGCACCGGCTCGACCGGCTCACGGCGGGCCTGGTCCTCTTCGTCGTGCGGCCCGAGGACCGCGGCGCCTACCAGACGCTCTTCCGCGACCGGCGGGTGCGCAAGGAATACGAGGCCGTGGCCGGCTACGACCCGGCGGTGCGGCTGCCGTGCGTTCTGCGCAGCCGGATCGTCAAGGAGCGCGGGCGGATGGCCGCCGAGGAGCGCGCGGACGGCCCGCCGAACGCCGAGACCCGCGTCGAACTGCTCGACCGGCGCGGCTCCCTGGCCCGCTACCGGCTGCTGCCCGCGACGGGCCGCACCCACCAATTGCGGCTGCACATGAGCAGCCTGGGGCTGCCGCTGCTGGGCGACCCGCTCTATCCGCGGCTGCTGCCGGAAGCCGCCGCTGACGACTGGTCGAAGCCGCTGCAGCTGCTGGCCCGGGCGCTGGAATTCACCGACCCCCTGACGGGGCGGGAGGTGCGCTTCGAGAGCGTGCGGAGGCTCGCCGCCTGGCCGGACGGCACGGAGACCGCGGGCGGCGCCGGGGTCTGACCGGCCGTGAGGGCGTCAGGCCCCCGGGTTCGGGGCCGGGGACGTCGGGTGGAGCAGCGCGAAGAACGCCCCCTCCGAGTCCCTGAGCAGGGCGAGCCGGCCCACGCCCGGCATGTCCGTGCCGGGCATCAGGACCGCGGCGTGGCGCTCGGCGGCCTTCGCCACCGTCGCGTCGACGTCGTCCACCGAGAAGTACGGCTGCCAGTAGCTCGTGCCCTCCGGGAGCAGGTCCGCACCGAGCTGCATGATGCCGCTGTGCGACCCCTCCTGGCCGCCGCCGCTCCTGGACGCGATCACGTACGAGCCCGCGCCGCCGGGCAGCGGCACCTCCTCGTGGTCCCATGCCAGGACCGATCCGTAGAACGCCTTCGCCCTTGCCGCGTCCGTCGTGTACAGCTCCGTCCAGCACAGGGCGTGTGCGCCTACCCGGTCCAGGCCGGTGGTCGCGCCGGGCTCCCACACGGCGAACTCGGCGCCGCTCGGGTCGGTGTACCCCGCGAGCCGCCCCTGCTCGGCGACGGGCACGGGCGGAAAGCGGACGCTGCCGCCGGCCTGCTCGACGGCCTTCGTCGTCGCGTCGGCGTCGGCCGTGTGGAAATACACCGTCCACGCCGGGCGGGCGCCCGGGTCCTGGAGCGGGCCGAGGGCGGCGACCGTCTCGCCGTCGAACGTGAACATGCCGTATCCCCCCGCTTCCGGCCCCGCCGGGCCGAACTGCCAGCCGAGCAGCTCGCCGTAGAAGGAGGCGGCCGCCGGGACGTCGCGGCTTCCCAGGTCGACCCAGTTGGGTGCGCCGGGGACGTAGTCGTTGGTGAGCATGCTGGACCTCCGTGTGCGCTGGGCCCCGCGGCCGCCGCGGGCCGGCTGCCTGAGGGGCGATCTGCCGGATTTGGACGCTGTGTCCTCTCTCACACTCAGCATGGCAGCCGGCACTGACAATCCGTCATCCCGCACCGGGCGAACGGCATTCGCCGCTGGTCAGCGCGGCCCGGAGGGGGCGTCCCCGCCCCGTCCGGGCGTGCGGGGGCCGCCACGCGCGGTGGCTTTTCCGGTTCGGGATTGTCAGTGGGTCCGTCTAGGGTGGATCGCATGTACGGGGGAAGTCTCGATCAGGCGAACGCAGCGCTCCGGGCCTATGTCCAGGAGCACGGCGACCGGCCGTGGACGGCCGAGGAGCTCGCGGAGCTCGCGCGGTTGCGTGCCCGCTGGACCGCTGCCGCGCGCGGCGCGCGGGTCGAGATACGCACGGTGTCCGGGCAGGTCATGGGCGCCGCGGTGATGACCGCGGCGTAGGACCGGCGGCTGCCCCCGTCCCGGGGTGCCCCGGCCCGGTGGGGCCGAGGCACCGGCCTGGCGGGGCGTCAGGCGGTGGCGTGCACCGGCGCGACGGCGTGCGGGGGGCGCACGGAGTCGCTTCCGGGCGCGGGTTCCGCGGTGTCCGTGCCGAGGGCGACGATCCGGTTGCCGGCGTCGACATGCACGACCGCGGGCCGCAGCGTACGGGCCTCGGCGTTGTCGACCTGGGCGTAGCTGATGAGGATCACCAGGTCGCCGGGGTGGACGAGGTGGGCCGCCGCGCCGTTGATACCGATGACACCGGAGCCGCGCTCACCCTCGATGACGTACGTCTCCAGGCGGGCGCCGTTGGTGATGTCGACGATGTGCACGAGTTCGCCGGGCAGCAGGTCCGCGGCGTCCATCAGATCGGCGTCGACCGTCACGGAGCCCACGTAGTGCAGGTCGGCCTGGGTCACGGTCGCGCGGTGGATCTTGGACTTGAACATGGTGCGCAGCACGGTGCCGCCTCCTGAGGTGAGTAGGTCGCGTCCCTCCGGGGGTACGCGCCGACCCGACCAGGGTAGAGCCCCCGTCCTGGGTCCGGTGGGGGTGGTGGCGGGAGTGCGCAAGATCTCAGGGCGGGCGGGGCGGCGCCGGCGGGCGGTGCGGCCGGGAGGTTACGCGGGCCGGGCGCCCGCCGGACGCGCTGCCCAGCTGGCGGCTCGGCGTGCCCGCGCAGCTCCGCTGCCGCGCGAGGCCCTCGACGCCCGGCGCGGTGGCCGCGGCGCTGCACGTGCAGCCGCAGTCGCTCACCCGCACGCTCGCCGCGCTCGCGCGGGACGGCGCGGGACGGGACGGTGAGCCGCAACCGGGCGGCGGGTGACGGGCGCAGCCAGGTCGTGGCGCTGACCGAGCGCGGTTTCGCGGCGACGGCGCGCGACGTCAACCACATGGACGCCTGGCTGCGCGCACGTGTCGATGCCGAGCCGAACGCCACCGAGCGCGAGGTGCTGCGGCTCGCCGCCACGCTGCCGGACCGGCCGGCCGCGGACGAGGACGCGGAAGAGGACGAAGGTGAGGGCAAGGGCAAGGGCGGGACCGGGGAAGGCGACGGGTGACGGAGAGCACTCCGGCGAATACCCCCCGGGGGTGTTGGCCAAATACCCCTAGGGGGTATATCCTCGGAGGAGTGGAGACGGAACGAGCCGTCCCGCACGCACGCGACGAGGAGCACAGCATGAGCCAGGCGGTCTACACGGTGTCCGGCATGACCTGCGGCCACTGCGAATCCGCGGTCACCCGCGAGGTCACCACGATCCCCGGCGTCACGTCCGTCAAGGCGGTCGCCTCGACCGGACTGGTGACGATCGACTCCGACCAGCCGGTCGACGACGCGGCCGTGCGCGCCGCCGTGGACGAGGCGGGCTACGAGCTGGTCGGCCGGGCCTGACCGCAACCGAGGGGGAGTGAGGGGAGCGAAGCGGTGACGACGACGAACGGCAGCGGCGTACGGGAGCACGCGGCCGGCAACTGGGTCGAGCTGGAGATCGGTGGCATGACGTGCGCGTCCTGCGCGGCCAGGGTCGAGAAGAAGCTCAACCGGATGGACGGCGTGACGGCGACCGTCAACTACGCGACCGAGAAGGCGAAGGTCGGCTTTGAGGGCCCCGTCGCCGTCGCGGACCTGATCGCGACCGTCGAGGCCACCGGCTACACCGCCGCGCTCCCCCCGCCCCCCGCTCCCCCGGCGGCCGACCCGCAGGACCGGCACGAGGTCGCGGACGGGAAGGCGCAGGGCGGCGAGCTGACGGCGCTGCGCCAGCGCCTGCTCACCGCCGTCGTACTCGCGGTCCCGGTGATCGTGATGGCGATGGTGCCCGCGGCGCAGTTCGACAACTGGCAGTGGCTGTCGCTCACACTCGCCGCGCCCGTCGTCGTCTACGCCGGCTGGCCCTTCCACCGCGCGGCCTGGACGAACCTGCGCCACGGCGCCGCGACCATGGACACCCTGGTGTCGGTCGGCACGCTCGCCGCCTTCGGCTGGTCGCTGTGGGCGCTCTTCTTCGGCGACGCCGGGATGGCCGGAATGACCGACTCCTTCCGCCTCACCGTCTCCCGGCAGGCAGGCGGCAGCCAGATCTACCTGGAGGCGGCCTCAGGCGTCACCGCCTTCATCCTCGCCGGCCGCTACTTCGAGGCCCGCGCGAAGCGGCGCGCCGGAGCCGCGCTCCGCGCGCTGCTCGAACTCGGCGCCAAGGACGTCGCGGTGCTGCGCGACGGCTCCGAGGTGCGGGTGCCGATCGGCGAGCTGGCCGTCGGCGACCACTTCGTCGTACGCCCCGGCGAGAAGATCGCCACGGACGGGCTGGTGAGCGAGGGCACGTCGGCCGTGGACGCGTCGATGCTCACCGGCGAGTCGGTCCCCGTCGAGGTCGGGCCCGGCGACCGGGTCGCGGGCGCGACCGTCAACGCAGGCGGCCGGCTGGTCGTCGAGGCGACCCGGGTCGGCGCCGACACCCAGCTCGCCCGGATGGCCCGCCTGGTCGAGGACGCGCAGAACGGCAAGGCGGCGGCGCAGCGGCTCGCCGACCGCATCTCCGCGGTCTTCGTGCCCGCCGTGATCCTGCTCGCGCTCGGCACCCTCGGGGTGTGGCTCGCGCTCGGCGAGGGGCCGCAGGCGGCCTTCACCGCGGCGGTCGCCGTGCTGATCATCGCGTGCCCCTGCGCGCTCGGCCTGGCGACGCCCACCGCGCTGCTGGTCGGCACCGGGCGCGGCGCGCAGCTCGGCATCCTCATCAAGGGGCCCGAGGTGCTGGAGTCCACGCGAGCGGTGGACACGGTGGTGCTCGACAAGACCGGCACGGTCACGACGGGTTCGATGACCCTGCGGTCGGTACTGGTCGCCGAGGGCGTCGAGGAGCGGGACGCGCTGCGGTACGCCGGTGCGCTGGAGCACGCCTCCGAGCACCCCATCGCCCGGGCGGTCGCCGCGGGTGCGACGGCACGGACCGGCGTACTGCCCGCCGTCGACGGCTTCCGCAACCTGCCCGGCCTCGGCGTGGAGGGCACCGTCGACGGCCGCACCGTCCTCGCCGGGCGCGAACGGCTGCTCGCCGAGCGGGACATGCCGCTGCCGGAGGAGCTGGCGCGCGCCAAGGCCGCGGCGGAGGCGGACGGCGGGACGGCCGTCGCCGTCGCGTGGGACGGCCGCGCGCGGGCCGTCCTCGTCGTCGCCGACGCCGTCAAGGACGGCAGCGCGGAGGCCGTGAGGCGGCTGCGCGGCCTCGGGCTGCGTCCGGTCCTGCTCACCGGCGACAACGCCGCCGTCGCGGCCGCCGTCGCCGCGCAGGTCGGCATCGCGGCGCAGGACGTCCACGCGGAGGTGCTCCCCGAGGACAAGGTCGCCGTCGTCCGCGCCCTCCAGGCCGAGGGCCGTACGGTCGCGATGGTCGGCGACGGCGTCAACGACGCGGCGGCACTCGCGCAGGCGGACCTCGGCCTCGCGATGGGCACGGGCACGGACGCGGCGATCGAGGCGGGCGACCTCACCCTCGTACGGGGCGACCTCAGGGTCGCCGCCGACGCGATCCGCCTCGCCCGGCGGACGCTGCGGACGATCCGCTCGAACCTCTTCTGGGCCTTCGCCTACAACGTGGCCGCCCTGCCGCTGGCCGCGGCGGGACTGCTCAACCCGATGATCGCCGGGGCCGCGATGGCCTTCTCGTCGGTCTTCGTGGTGGCGAACAGCCTGCGGCTGCGGGCGTTCACCCCGCGCTGACCCTCCGGGCGCCGCAATGTGCCAAGGCGTGGCAATGTACCGGGCCGTCGCACGGCCGTTCGGGGAAGATGGGGAGATGGGACATGTGCGGCGGGCGCGGGTAGGGGCGGGAGCTCATGACGTCATGGACGTGGTGCGGGGTGTCGTGGCCCTGCACGCGACGGATCCGGCCACCGTATATCTGAGCGTCGCCGCGCGGATGGCCGACCCCGGCACCGCATTCGCCGGGCTGGACGCCGCGCTGTACGGCGAGCCGCCCGCCCTCACCCGGATGCTCGCGATGCGGCGCACCATGTTCGTCGTCGACCGGGACTTCGCCCCGCAGGTGTACGCGGCCGCCGGGCGCCGGGTCACCGTCAAGATGCGCAAGGACCTGCTCGCCTTCCTCGCCGAGGGCGGCGGCTGGGACGCCGCGTGGCTCGCGGACCTGGAGGCCGAGGTCGTCGCCACCCTCGCCGCACATCCCGACACCAGCGGGGCCGAACTCTCCCGGCTCGTACCGCGGTTGCGCGAGCAGGTCGTCGTCGCCCGCGGCAAGCCGTACGAGGCGACGCAGAACATCGCCAGCCGCGTCATCCGCATGATGGCCGCCGAGGGGCGCATCGAGCGGCGGCGGCCCGCGGGGTCGTGGATCAGCGGACAGTTCCGCTGGGCCAACGCCGAGCCGCTGCCCGACGTCCCCGAGGAGCCCGCGCGGGCCGCCCTCGCCCGCGCCTGGCTCGCCGCGTACGGGCCCGGCACCGAGGCCGACCTCAAGTGGTGGACGGGCTGGGGACTCGGGGAGACCCGCAAGGCGCTCGCCGCCGTCGGGGCGGAGGCGGTCGCCTTCGACGACGGCGCCACCGGATACGTCCTCCCGGACGCGGGCCCGGACCCCGCGGACCAGGACGGCGCCGTCCTCCTGCCCGCGCTCGACCCGCTCGCCATGGCCTGGCGGGACCGCGCATGGTTCCTGCCCGACGGTCACGAGCAGCTCTTCGACCGCTCCGGGAACATCGGGCCCACGGTCTGGTGGGGCGGCGAGGTCGTCGGCGGCTGGGCCCAGCGCCCGGACGGCTCCATTGCCTGGCGGCTCCTTTGCGACCGCGGGGTCGAGGTCGCAGAAGAGGTCGAGCGCGCCGCCGCCCGCCTCACCCCCGCCCTCGGCTCCGCCCGGGTGACCCCCCGCTTCCGCACCCCGCTCGAACGCGCCCTCTCCGCATAGCGGGTGCGCCTGCCCCGCCGGGTGGGCGGCTCTCCCGCCGCGGGGGTTTCCCGCGCCTGCCGGCGCGGGTGTTTCCCACCCCCACCACCCGTGCGACTCGGACGTCGGCTTTCTGTCCACCTGTGGGGGTGACCCGCCGCCGGGGGCGAACCGCAGTCCCTGGACATCACCCCCACCGGCGGGCAGCCGCCCACGAGACCCCGGGAGGGGGACGATCCGGGGGTGCCCCCGCAGGAATGCGCTTCCCAGTCCCTCAACGGCTACGGAAGAGGGCGAACGCGCATTCCGAGGAGGTACCCCCGGAGTGGCACCCGACCCAACCCCCACACGGAGTGCGCCGATGCCCCGCCGGGTACACCAGGGGCGCGGGGAACTGCGCGAGCAACCCCCCACCCACGGCAAGGTCGCGCAGCAAACCGCACCACCCACCCCCGAGCGCACCCCCTCAGAAATGCGTGAGCTTCGACGTGAAGGACGGCGACGCCAGGTCGGACTGCAGGAGGGCCGGGACCTTCGTCGCGTCGGGGCCGGAGCCGATCGTGAGGGTGCCCACGGCCGTGCCCGCCTTCGCGCTGTGCGGGAGGCCCCCCGGGAGGGGGGTGAGGGTCACGGGGGTGCGGAGGCCGGGCCAGCCCGGCGCGGTGAGGTCGGCCCCGGCGACGACCGGCGTGGAACCGCCCAGGCCGTCGTCGACGCTGCCCACGACCTCGCCCTTCTTCACGACGGTCGCCGACGTCAACCCGCCCTGCACGGACTCGATGAGCTGCTGGCTGCGCGCCAGCGCCGTGTTGAGGCTGTCGTTGACGGTGACGCCGCCGTGCTGCTGGAGCACGACGCCCAGGATCAGCTGCTGCTTGCCGCCGACGGTCTTGTGCGCCGCCCACATCAGCGCGCCGCCCGCGGGAGTGCTGGAGCCGGTCTTGATGCCGACGACACCGGGCTTCACCAGGTCGTTGTTGTTGTTGTAGATCGTGCCGACGCCGGGGATCGTGACGTTGGCGAGGGCGACGACCGACCGGAAGGCCTCGTTCTTCATGACCTCGCGCGCCAGCGCGAGCTGGTCCACGGCGGTGCTGACGGTGGTCTCCTCGAAGCCGCTCGCACCGGTGTACGTGGTGTGGTTCATGCCGAGCTGCTTCGCCGTCGCGGTCATCTTCGCGACGAAGGCCTCCTGCGTTCCGGCGTCCCAGCGTGCCAGCAGGCGGGCGATGTTGTTGCCGGACGGCACGAGGAGCAGCTGCAGCATCTGCCGCTCGGTGAACTGCTGGCCCTCCGTGACGTGTGCGGTCGACTCGTCCGCGGAGCCGGACTCCTCGGCGGCCTGCTTGTCGACGGGAATCATCGGGCCGTTCTGCGAGGCGCCCTTGATCGGGTGGTCGCGCAGCACGATGTAAGCCGTCATCACCTTGGTGAGGCTGGCGATCGGTACGGGGGTCTGCGCGCCGTGCACGCCGAGCGAGCCGACGCCCTCGACCTCGGCGACGGACTGGCCCTCCGCCGGCCACGGCATCGTCGTCGGCAGGGCGGTGCCCGGGAAGGCGTACGAGGAGGCGGTGGCCGTCCTGAGGCTGGGCGCCGGCAGCGGGCGTACCGCCTGGACGATCACGAAGACCACCGCGAGCAGCACCACGACCGGGGTCCAGATCTTGAACCGGCGGCGGATGCTGCGCATCAGCGTGGGCTCGGGCGGCGGGGTGTTGGTCAGCGCGGCGAGCAGCTTCAGCGGCGTGGAGCCGGTGTGGCCGGACCCGGGCGGCAGGAGCTGGGGCGCCTGCATGAGCCTGGTGCCGTCGGGGCCCAGCGGCTCCTCGGCGTCGGGGTCGGCACCGTCCGGCGACGCGGCGGGCGGCAGCGGTGCGGACCCGGGCGCGGGTGCCGCAGCCGGTGTGGCCGGGGCGGCGGGCGGGGCGGCCGGGCGCTCGGCAGGCAGGTCCGACACCAGGGGCCGGAGCAGCGACCTGCGCACTTCCGCGCGGTGCACGCCGGTGTCCTCGGGCTGGGAGGCGTCAGCCGGCGCGTCGGCGGGCGCGGCATCGGGCCGTACGTCCTCGGCCCCGGCAGCGCCCCCAGCAGCGTCCTCGGGCTCCGACGCGGCGTCCTGCGGCCCCTCCGCACTCTCGGGCACCTCGCCCGAAGGCCCGCCCGCACCCTCGGGCACCTCGCCCGAAGGCCCGCCCGCACCCTCAGGCGCCTCGCCCGAAGGCCCGCCCGCACTCTCGGGCACCTCGTCCGCAGCCGCGCCCGGCTCCCCGGCGTCGTCCGCGGCCGGAGCACCCTCCCCCGCCGGCTCACCGGCAACCGGGGCCCCCTCCCCCGCTGCCCCCGCAAGCTCACCCGCTCGGGCGGCGGCCGGACGAGCGCCCGCTTCCTCCACCGGAGTGCGCTCCGGCGTGCTCGGCGGGGTGGCCGGCGGGGCATCGTGCGGGGCTTCGGGCTCGACCGGCGGAGTCGCGGACTCCGCCTCCTGAGTTGAACGTTCACTCACATCAGCCGCATCAGCGGCCTCCTCCGCCCCATCGGCCCCAGGCGCAGGATCACGATTTGGTTCCGTTTTCGACGGCTCTTCGGCCCCCGCAGAAGGGACGGAAGGGACCTCGGGAGTAAGGGCGGCGTCAGCGGCGTCCAGGACGGCTACCTCACCCGGCGTATCCGCGCCGGAGTCCTCGGTGGACGCGGCGGCGGCGCGCGGCCCGGCGTCGGAGGCGGGCAGTTGGGGCGAATCGGCGCCGGACGCGGAGCCGCCCTCGGCGGGCCCGGCGTCCGGCCGGGCGGGCGCCGGGCCCGCCACAGCAGCCTCACGCACCCCAGCAGGCGTCCCGAACACCGCCAGCCTCGGATCCACGGCCTGCGACGCAGCCGCCTCCCCCGACATTTCGTGCTGCTTCTCCCTGCCGGGGGACTCGCCCGCCACGCAGACCTCCTCGACGCATCATCCCGGGCGCCCCGCGGCGCCCCGGCCCTTCACGACCCACTCATGCCATGGTCCCCGCGACCGGCCCACGACCCGTCTGCGACACCACCGCCGCCCCCGTAGACGAGAACGACATACCAGCCGGTTCCCGCAGATATGGAAAAGGCGCTCTCGACAGGCCGGTGTGAGAGGCGTCACCCTGTCATTCATCCACGCGGGGAGGCATGGATGGGCAAGAGCCGCAGAACAATTCCGGAAGAGCTGTTGCTGCTCGCCCTGGACCCGACGACCGGGACCACGGCGCAGCCGCAATCACTCGACCTCGGCCTCGCCGGAGCACAGCTCGTCGAGCTGGCTCTGGCCGGACGGATAGCCCCTGACGGGGATCGTATCGCCGTGGTGCACCCACGGCCGACTGGAGATCCGACTCTGGACTCCGCGCTGGAACTGCTGCGCCGTCGCGGCAGCCCGGTGCGGGCGGTCCACTGGATCGGCGGGCCCCGGCTGGGGCTGCGCCAGACGTATCTCGCGCACCTGGAGCGGTGCGGCATGGTGCACGCCGTGCCGGGTCAGATGTGCGGGGTGCTGCCGACGACTCGCTACCAGGCGACCGACAGCGCCGTCAGCCGGGACATCAGAGCCCGGCTGGACAGTGCGATCCGCACCGGCGTGCCGCCGGACCCGCGGACCGCGGCGCTCGCCGCGCTCGCCCACTCGGTGGGGCTCGGCAAGCACCTGTATCCGGGCAACGAGGGGCGGTCGTCGCGATCGCGCCTGCGGGACCTGATCAGATACGACCCGATGGGCGGCCTCGTGGCGCACGCCGTGATGGACGTGCAGAACGGTGTGGCCGCGCAGCCCAAGAGGCCGGCCGCGCAGGAACGGCGGGCGGTCGGACACGGCTCGATGGCCAGGGCCGGAGCCCGCTGACGCACAGCGCCCAGCGGCACCGCGCACGGCCGGCACACGGCAGTACATGCGGTACATGCGACATATGCAGTGCATGCAGTACGTCCGGTACGCGCAGTACGTCCGGACGCACGAACGGCGGGACGCACCGCGCACCGCCGGGCATCTCCGCTCCGCCGAGTACGTCCGTTCCACCGGGTCCACCGGGCACCTCCGTTCCACGCACCAGGACCCCACCCACCACGGCAGCACCGGAACCACCAGCAAGGCGGCAGGACCGCACGCAAGGCCCACGCAACACGTAACGACGCAGGGCAGGCCGTGGTGCCCGAGGCAGGGACCGGGCACCACGGATTCCCGGCAGCCACCGGAAGGCCGGTGGGAGCAGTGGCGCCGGGAGCCGCCCGCGGTGAGATCCCCACCGGGAGCCGCAGTGCCGCGCGGGGTGTCGGGAGCCGGACAGTTGTCCGGTCCCGGTGCCCCGCGCGGCATGTTTTACGCCCTTTGCGGGGCGTGCGCGGACGATTCGCGCGCCCCGGCGCAAGGGCCGGGCAAGCTTGTTACGACCATTCGCCAGCGCGGTGATGACCGCTAGTGGCAGGCTGCTGACCATCAGTACGGATCAGCGTGGAGGTGCAGTTCCTGTGGTCGCCAACGTCAACCCCACCGTCAGGCGCCGCCGGCTGGGGTCGGAGCTGCGCAAGCTCCGCGAGGAGAAGGGGATGACGGCCGAGGAGGTCGCGGCCCGGCTCCTGGTCTCCCAGTCCAAGATCAGCCGCTTGGAGAACGGCCGCCGCAGCATCAGCCAGCGCGACGTCCGGGATCTGTGCGGGGTCTACGGCGTGGACGACATGCGGATCGTCGATTCGCTCATGCAGATGGCCAAGGAGTCGCGCCAGCAGGGCTGGTGGCACGCCTTCGGGGACATCCCGTACAGCGTGTACATCGGCCTGGAGACGGAGGCGGCGAGCCTGCGGGTCTTCGAACCCCAGGTGGTGCCGGGGCTGCTGCAGACCAAGGAGTACGCGACGGCGGTCATCTCCGGCAACCTGCCGGAGGCCAGCCCGGAGCAGGTCGAGAAGCGGGTCAGCGTCCGGATGCGGCGGCAGGAGCGGATCACCGACGCGGACGGGCCGCTGCGCATGTGGGCGGTGGTGGACGAGGCGGCGCTGTGGCGGAAGGTCGGCGACGCGCAGACCATGCACCAGCAGTTGGAGCACCTGGTGGAGCTGAGCCACCTGCCGCACGTGACCGTGCAGGTTCTGCCGTTCGAGGTGGGCGCGCACCCGGGCCTGAGCGGGCAGTTCGCGGTGCTGGAGTTCACCGACGCGACGGACGCCACCGTGGTGTACCTGGAGGGCGTCAACAGCGACCTGTACCTGGAGAAGGACACCGACGTGCAGGCGTACAGCGTCATGTACGAGCACCTGCGGGCGCAGGCGCTGAGTGCTGAGGCCACCCGGCAGTTCATCCGCGACGCGGCGCAGCGGTACGCCTGAGGGTGCGGCTTGACACGGCGGGGCGAGATGTAAAAGCGCGCACTTTACAGATGAAGCCGTACAACCGGCAAGGGTTGTAGGCCATTTACCACCTGGTCGAGTGAAGGCCCCTCGGGGCTGGTGATGTTGACGAGTAGCGTCGAGCGCAGTCAGGCAGTGGTGTACGCCTCCGTTCCCCGGCCCCGCCGTGGAGCGGAACACACCCCGCCGCCGTCACCAGCACAGACCGGAGCAGAGATGGCAATCAAGCTGGGCAGCACTCCCGAGTGGCGGAAGTCCTCGCGGTCCACCGGCAACGGTGCCTGCGTGGAGGTCAAGTCCCCGGCGGTCGCGGCCGTCGTGGTCCGCGACTCCAAGGACCCGCAGGGCCCCGTCCTCACCTTCTCCCCCGAGGCGTGGTCCGAATTCGTCACCGACGTGGACCACGGCGCTTTCGACCTGCGCTGAGCCCTCCACGGCACCACTGATCCACAGCACCACCGACAGAGCCCTCTCGACCGGCCGCCGTCCTGGCCGAGGGGGCTCGCTGCTGTTTCCGGGACCGGACGTGCGAATCCGGGAAAATACCTGCGCACTACACCGACTGTTTGTAGGCTGCCGCCCATGACGACGACCGCCGCTCCCGCTCCCCTGCCCCCACTGGCCGCGCGCGCACGGGATGTCGGCGCCTCGCCGGTGCGCGAGATCCTGGCGCTCACCGCCCGCCCCGAGGTCATCTCCTTCGCCGGCGGCCTGCCCGCCCCCGAGCTCTTCGACACCGAGGGACTGCGCTCGGCCTTCGACGCGGTGATGGCCGAGCGGCCGCGTACGGCCCTGCAATATGCCACGACGGAGGGCGATCCGGCCCTGCGGGCGGCCGTTGCGGGGCGGCTGGCGGCACGCGGCCTGCCGACCGGGCCCGACGACCTGCTGGTGACCGCCGGCTCGCAGCAGGGGCTCGCGCTGCTGGCGACGACACTGCTGGAGCCGGGCGACGTCGTCCTGGTGGAGAACCCGACGTATCTCGCGGCCCTGCAGTGCTTCGGCTTCGCGGGCGCCCGGGTGGTGCCGGTGCCGACCGACGAGGACGGTGTGCTGCCGGATGCGCTGGAGGAGTTGGTGCTGCGCGAGCGGCCGAAACTGCTCTACCTGATACCGGACTTCCAGAATCCGACGGGACGGACCATGCCTGCCGGGCGCCGCCTCGCGGTCGCGGAGACCGCCGAACGGCACGGGCTGTGGATCGCCGAGGACGACCCGTACGGCGAGCTGCGCTACGAGGGCGAGCGCGGGCGGTGGATCGCCGCGCACGAGGCCGCGGCGGACCGCACGGTACTGCTGGGCAGCTTCTCCAAGGTCATGGCGCCCGGCATGCGGCTGGGCTGGATGCGGGCCCCGGAGGCGCTGCGGCGCGCCTGCGTCATCGCCAAGCAGGCGGCCGACCTGCACACGTCGGGCGTCGACCAGGCGGCCGCCGCCCGCTACCTGGCCGACCGCGACCTGGACGCGCATCTGGCCCGGGTGCGCGGCGCCTACCGGGAGCGGCGCGACGCGCTGCTGGCCGGACTCCCCACGGCGCTGCCCGAGGGCAGCGAGTGGAACCGCCCCGAGGGCGGCATGTTCGTGTGGGTGCGGCTGCCGGAGGGCTTCGACGCGACCGAGCGGCTGCGCACGGCGATCACGTACGACGTGGCCTATGTGCCGGGCGCGCCCTTCTTCGCCGCCGCGCCCGACCCGGCGACGCTGCGGATGTCCTTCACCACGCACACACCCGGGGAGATCGCCGAGGGGCTGCGCCGGCTGGCGCCCGCCTTCGGCTGACCTTCCCCGTCAGGCGCGCCCGGCCCCCTTCCCGCGCCGTACGGGACCCGCTCCCGTACGGCGGCTCGGTCCTGCCCGCGTCCAGCGAAGTGCCCGCTCATGGTGGGTTGGTGGTCATGGGCATCACAATGCCCTCGGAGGTAAAGAGGACGTAAAATCGTTCGACTTGCTGACCTGGATTCAGACTCATGAACGTCAGATCCCTTGACCACCCCTCCGGAGCAAGGGTTCAATCCCGGAAGTCCCCACTCCCGCGCGGGGGCGACCCGCCCAGGTGAGCGTCCCAGCGAAGTGCGCCACCGTTCACAAGGCGGACCCCCTGGAGGGGACTTATGAACAGTCTCGACTGGACCGTGCTCATCGCCTACTTCGGCGTGATGGTCGCGATCGGCGTGTGGTCGCACAAGCGCGTCGGCGACGTCAGCGACTACTTCACGGCCGGCGGCAGGATGCCGTGGTGGCTGTC
Organism: Streptomyces sp. NRRL F-5123; assembly: GCF_000721495.1. Classification (GTDB taxonomy): domain Bacteria; phylum Actinomycetota; class Actinomycetes; order Streptomycetales; family Streptomycetaceae; genus Actinacidiphila. Next base: position 102,443 of record NZ_JOHY01000006.1, on the reverse strand, counting down.
CGGCATCTCGCACCACATGTCGGGCTACAGCGCCGTGATGTTCACCGGGTACGCGGGCATCTCCTACCAGTACGGCATCACCTCCTACGTCACCTGGGCGCTGCCCATTGCCATCGGCGTGGCAATAGGCGCGAGGACGTTCGCTCCCCGGCTGAACCGGGTACGGGCCAGGCTGCACGTCTCCTCGCCGCTGGAATACCTCAAGAACCGCTACAACCTGACGACGCAGCAGGCGCTCGCCTGGTCCGGCGTACTGCTCAAGATCGTGGACGTCGGCGCCAAGTGGGCCGCCATCGCGACCCTGCTGTCCGTCTTCACCGGTGTGACCATCACCCAGGGCATCGTCATCACCGGCGCCATCACCGCGGTCTACTGCACGGTGGGCGGGCTGTGGGCGGACGCGCTCACCGAGCTGGGCCAGTTCGTCATCCAGCTCGTCGCAGGGCTCGCGATGCTCGTCGCCGCGCTGCACAGGCTGGGCGGGATCAGCAGCGTCTGGAACGTCTGGGACGAGCCTGCGCTGCACCACCACAACCACCCCACCGCCGGGCCCTACACCACCGTCTTCCTGATCTCCTACCTCTTCATCAAGACGTTCGAGTACAACGGCGGCATGTGGAACCAGGCGCAGCGGTACATGGCCACGTCGTCGCCGCGCGAGGCCACCCGCGGGGCCGCGCTCTCGGCGGCGCTGTGGTTCGTGTGGCCGGTCGTGCTGTTCTTCCCGATGTGGATCTCGCCGCTGCTGGTGCACGCCAAGAAGCCGGACGGCTCCGACTCCTACGGGCTGCTGGCGCAGGACCTGCTGCCGCACGGGCTGCTCGGGCTCATCGTCGTCGGCTTCTTCTCGCACACCATGGCCATGTGCTCGTCCGACGCGAACGCCATCGCCGCGGTCGTCACCCGGGACATCGCGCCCGCCTTCTCGCAGCGGGCCCGCGAGTGGACCGCGCGGATCGGGCTCATCGCGGCGCGCATCACCACCCTGGCCTTCCTCGGGCTCAGCATGGCCGTCGCCACGCAGGTCAACTCGCCGACGTTCAAGGACATCATCACGGTCGTGATCAAGTGGGTCGCCGGGCTCATGGGGCCGATCGCGATCCCGTTCATGCTGGGGCTGCTGCCGCGCTTCCGGAAGTCCGGCCCGACGGCAGCGCTCAGCAGCTGGGCGCTCGGTCTGCTGGCCTTCTACCTCGTCAACTACCCGATCAACGACGCGGTCTCCGGGGGCGTGAACCTGGAGTACCAGATCGCGCTGCCCCTCGTGGTGTCGCTGGTGCTGTACATCGTCGTGGGATGGATCAGGCCCGAGGAGACGGACGAGCGCAACGCCCTGATCGCCACGATCAACTCCCCCGACCTGGACGGGGTGGAGGAGGGCGCGCCGCCCGCCGGCTCCGGTTCCGGCCCGGAGGAAGGCCCGTTGCGGCCGGCTCCCGCGGAGTAGGACGCCGCGGGCGGGACGCCCACCGGGCGGGTCAGGCCGCGGGGTAGCGGTCGAGCCATGCGGGGCTGGCGCCGGAGGGGCCGTGGAGGGCGGGGGCCTGGGTCATCTCCATCGCGAAGTCGTCCGCGAGCTGGAGGATCGTCGCGCGGCCCTCCAGCTCGGCGATCCACGCGGGCGGCAGCGCGGTCTCGCCGTGCTGGACGCCGAGCAGATTGCCGCAGACCGATCCCGTGGAGTCGCTGTCGCCGGAGTGGTTGACGGCGAGCAGCAGCCCGTGCCGGACGTCCTCGGCGACCAGCGCGCAGTAGACGCCGATCGCGAGCGCCTCCTCAGCCGTCCAGCCCTCGCCGAGGGCCTCGACGCGCTGCGGGGAGGGCATCCCCTGCCGCACGGCGCCCAGCGCGCTCTGCAGGGCGTCGGTGGTCTCCTGGTGGCCGGGGCGGGCGCCGAGCAGCGCCAGGGCGTGCTGGACGGAGCCGTCGAGCGCCTCGCCGCGTGCGAGGCCGTGGACGATGACGGCGAACGCGCCCGCGGCGAGCTGTCCGGTGGGGTGGCCGTGGGTCTGCGCGGCGCATTCCACCGCGAGCTGGAAGACGAGCTGCGGCTCCCACCCGACGAGCAGACCGAAGGGCGCCGAGCGCATGACCGTGCCGCAGCCCTTGGAGCCGGGGTTCTTGGGGGCCTCCAGACTGCCCATCACCTCGTCGGACAGGCCGCTCAGGCACGCGTTGCCGGGCGCCCTGCGCGCGTAGAGCCACTCCTCGCGGGCGAGCCAGCCCGCGTCCTTGCGGCGCTCGTCGGGGCCCCACTCGCTCTGCGTGGCCGCCCAGCGGCGGTAGGCGCGGTGGACGTCGGTGGGCGGGTGCCAGGCGCCGGTGTCGCGGCGCACCTGAGCGCGTATCAGGCCCTCGACGGTGAAGAGCGTCATCTGGGTGTCGTCGGTGACCGCGCCGCGCCGCCCGTAGGCGGGCACGTAGTCCACGACGCCGTCCGGGCCGTGCGCGGCCTGGATCGCCTCCAGGGACTCGAACTCGATACCCGCGCCCAGGGCGTCGCCGATGGCCCCGCCGAGCAGGCACCCGCGGACGCGGCTGCGGAAGTCCTGCTGCTGAGCGCGTCCCCAGACTGCGTTCAAGGCGGTCCCCTTCGGTCTGCCCCCGATCCTTGCCGTTCTGGCCCTGCACGATAGCCGACGTACCCAGGAGCGGAAGGGGCGCGAGGGGTAGGTGAGGGTTGTCCTGGAAGGGGTGGCTCCGGCGGGATGGCGGGAAATCTCCCGGGCGCACGCTCCGGCGCACGCGGGCGTACGGGCTGCCGCGGGGCGGCTGGGCCGTGTCTGACGAATCGCGTCCGCCTGGCGGCGCCTGACACCCCCTAGTGCTCGCGCGGGGCCGGATCGACCGTGCGCGGGACGGGGACGTAGGGGCCCAGCTCGTCGGCCCACTGGCGGACTGCGGCGGGGTCGGCGAGCAGGGCGTCCAGGTCGGCGGCGGCGAGCTCGCGGTGGCCCAACTCCAGGTTCGCGACCGCGCGCAGGATGACGTGGCCGATGTCGGGCGCCGCCGCGTCGGCCAGGCACGCCTCGGCGTCGGCGAGGGCGTCCGCGGGGCGGTGCAGGTTCAGCAGGACCGTGGCCCGGTACTCGCGGGCGAGGGTGCCGGCGGGGTCGGCCTCGACCGCCGCGTCCAGCTCGGCGAGCGCCTCCGCCGCCCGGCCGGTGCGCATGAGCGCGCCACCGAGCTGGGTGCGGACGTAGGGGGCGCGCGGGTGGCCCGGCTCGGCGGCCAGGGCGGCGGCGTAGTCGGGGACGGCCCCGGCCGGGTCGCCCACCGTCCAGCGGGTGTCGCCGCGCCCGGCGTGCAGCAGGAACCCGCGCATGCCCAGCTCCTCGGCGCGGTCGTAGTCGGCGAGCGCCTCGTGCGGCCGGCCCGCCTGCCGCCGGGCCCAGGCCCGTACGGCGTGCACGGCGGCGCGCCGCTCGCGGTCCAGCCCGCCGCGCTCCAGGATCACCGTCAGCGCCCGCGCCGCGAGCCCCGCGCCGGCGGCTGCCGCGTCCGTGCCGCCCGCCGGTCCGGGCCCGTACGCCTCCGCGTAGACCTCGCCGAGCGCGGCCGCCCAGCGGGCGAGGGCCGGGGCCGCGGTGTCCTCGGCGGCGTCGGTGAGCACGCGGATCCAGCGGCGGGCGGTCTCGGGGCCCGCGGTGCAGGCACGGGCGAGGTCGAGGAGGGCGTCGGGGAGCGCGGCACGCGGGTCGGCGCACAGGCAGTGGTAGGTCTCGTGCAGCCGCTGGGTGCGCCAGGCCTCGTCGGCCCACAGCTCGCCGACGCCGCGGCCGCGCTCCTCGCGGGCGCGCCAGGCGCCGTAGGCCGCGGCGAGCCGCTCGTGCTGCTCGCGCCAGCGCTGCGGGGAGCGGGTGCGGCGCAGCCGGAGCATCTGGGCGCGCACGACGTCGTGGTAGCGGGCGCGGCCGCCGTGCTCGGTGACGAACGGCAGCCCGCGCAGCCAGTCGTAGCGGCCGGCGGCCTGCGGCGCGTCGGCGGCGACGGCCGTGCGGAAGACGTCCTCGTCCAGCTCCAGCGGCAGTGCGGCGGCCAGCACCGCGGCGCGGCCGTCCGGGTCGGGCTCCCAGGCCAGGAAGCGCTCGACGGCGGTGTCGGCGGGGTCGCCGACGGCGTCCGGGTGGCCGGGGCGGCTCGCGGCGAGGGCTCCGACCAGCACCGGCAGCCCGTCGGTGAGCCGCAGCACGGCCGCGACGACGGCCTCGTCCGTGACGCCCCGGGCGGCGAGCAGCTGCCGCGACTCGTCCTCCGTGAAGGGCGCGAGCGGCAGTTCGGCGACGAGGTCGAGGTGGTCGGCCCACACGGCCGGGTCGGGAGCGCGCTGCCCGGCGAGCGTGACGACGACGGTCGCGGGCAGCGCGCCGTGCCGCCCCTCGACGAACAGGTCGCGCACCCAGCGGTCCAGGACCGGCCCGGTCCGCTCGTAGGTGTCGAAGAAGAGGGTGAGCCAGGGCGCGTGGGCCGCGGCGGCGGCGAGGTCGGCGGTGAAGACCGGGCTCAGGACGGCGACCGGGTCGAGGACGAGCCGCAGCTCGCGCTCGTCGCGGAAGCGGGCGCCGAGCAGGCCGCGCAACCGGTCGACGCCCTGCGCGACCTGGGCCGGGTCCATCGCCCCGGCAAGGGCCCCCATGCCGGGCAGCAGGCCGAGCCCGGCGAGACCGGCGTGCGCCGCGAGGGTGCCCGCGACGGAGGGGCCCGCGTCGCCCGCGGCCACCGATTCGGCCTCCTGGCGCAACTGCCGGTGCAGGGCCAGCAGTTTGCCGGTGGCCTTGAGCGGGCGGCCCTGCGCGGCGAGCCGGGCGCAGACGGCGTCCATGGCGGCGGGCACGGTCATGGCCGCCTCGTCGACCGTCGCGGTCAGCGCCCCGCGCTCGCGGGCGGCGCGCTCCCACCGGTCCAGGAGCGTGGTCTTGCCGACGCCGCCGGGGCCGTGGACGTGGAAGAGGAAGGTGTGCGCGGGGTCGGCGGGGTCGGTGCCGAGGTTGCCGGTGAAGGCGGCCATCTCGGCATGCCGGCCGACGAAGGCGCCGCGGCGGCGGCGCGCCAGCTGTTCGTGCAGCGACAGCGGCTCGCCCTCGCCCGCGCCCGCCATGCCCGGCTCCTTCCCGCGCCCGTGCCCGCGGGCACGGGAAGCGGCTGCGTCGTCCGCGGTCGGCGGCGCCCGGTGGGCCGCGCCGCCGTCAGTCGCCCAGCACGGGCAGCAGTTCGGGCAGGTGGCCGTCGGAGGCGATTCCGGCCGCGATGCGCTCGGCGGGCACTTCACCGTACAGCGTGCCGCGCTGCCGGGCGGGGCGCCCGGCCGCCGCGGCGATGGCGGTCAGGTCGCGGATGGAGCGGTAGGAGCCGTAACCGGAGCCCGCCATGCGGGAGATGGTCTCCTCCATGAGCGTGCCGCCGAGATCGTTGGCGCCCGAACGGAGCATCTCGGCCGCGCCGTCCGCCCCGAGCTTGACCCAGCTGGTCTGGATGTTGGTGATGTGCGGGTGCAGCAGCAGCCGGGCCGTCGCGGTGACGGCCCGGTTGTCGCGGGCGGTGGGCCCGGGGCGGGCGATGCCTGCCAGGTAGACGGGCGCGTTGGTGTGGATGAAGGGCAGCGTCACGAACTCGGTGAAGCCGCCCGTGCGCTGCTGGATCTCGGCGAGCAGCCGCAGATGGCCGAGCCAGTGGTGGGGCTGGTCCACGTGCCCGTACATCATTGTGGAGGAGGAGCGGATGCCCAGCTCGTGGGCGGTGCTGACGACCTCGACCCAGGTCGCGGTCGGCAGCTTGCCCTTGGTGAGGACCCAGCGGACCTCGTCGTCGAGGATCTCGGCGGCGGTGCCGGGGATGGAGTCCAGGCCCGCCTCCTTCGCGGCGGCCAGCCACTCGCGGATCGGCATGCCCGTGCGCGTCGCGCCGTTGACGACCTCCATCGGCGAGAAGGCGTGCAGATGGATGCCGGGCACGCGGGCCTTCACGGCGCGCGCGATGTCGAAGTAGGCGGTGCCGGGCAGATCCGGGTGGATGCCGCCCTGCATGCACACCTCGGTCGCGCCGACCTGCCACGCCTGCTCGACCCGGTCGGCGACCTGGTCCAGGGACAGGGTGTACGCGTCGGCGTCGGTGCGGCGCTGCGCGAAGGCGCAGAAGCGGCAGCCGGTGTAGCAGACGTTGGTGAAGTTGATGTTGCGCGTGACGACGTACGTGACGTCGTCGCCGACGGTGTCGCGGCGCAGGTCGTCGGCGATGCGGCACAGCGCGTCCAGGGCCGGGCCCTCGGCGTGCAGCAGGGCGAGTGCCTGGGCGTCGGTGAGCCGCGTCGGGTCGTCGGCGGCGGTGGACAGCGCGGCGCGCACGTCGGCGTCGACACGGTCGGGGACGAGGCCGGGGGCGGCCTGCTCGCGCACCTCGGCCCAGTCGCCGTAGACCTCGTCGAAGTCGTCGCGGCGGTCGCTCGTGCGGCCCTCGGTGTCGATCGTGCGGTGCAGGTCGGTACGGCCGCCGGCGGCGGGGAAGGCGTCGTCCGGCTCCTGCCAGGGGCGGCCCTCGACGGGGGCGTCCTCGCGGGCCAGGCCCGTCCGCGGGTCGGCGAGCGCGGTGACGTGCGGGAGCAGCCGCGGGTCGAGCCAGGGTTCGCCGCGGCGGACGAACTCCGGGTAGATGGTGAGGCGTTCGCGCAGCTCGAAGCCCGCCTCCCGGGTGCGGGCGGCGAGGTCGTCGATGTGCGGCCAGGGGCGCTCGGGGTTGACGTGGTCGGGGGTCAGCGGGGAGACGCCGCCCCAGTCGTCGATGCCGGCAGCGATGAAGCGGGCGTACTCGCCGTCGACCAGGTTCGGCGGCGCCTGGATGCGGGCGGCGGGGCCCAGCACGACGCGGGCCACCGCGATGGCCGCGGCCAGCTCCTCCAGCTCGGCGTCCGGCATGCCGCGCATCGCCGTGTCCGGCTTGGCGCGGAAGTTCTGGACGATGACCTCCTGCACGCCGTGGTAGCGGCGGGCGGTGCGGCGGATCGCGAACAGCGAGTCGGCGCGCTCCTCGTACGTCTCGCCGATGCCGATGAGGATGCCGGTGGTGAAGGGCACGTTGGAGCGCCCGGCGTCCTCCAGGACGCGCAGCCGCACGGCCGGCTCCTTGTCGGGCGAGCCGAAGTGCGGGCCGCCGCGCTCGGACCACAGCCGGGTCGCGGTCGTCTCCAGCATCATGCCCATGGAGGGCGCGACGGGCTTGAGCCGCTGCAGGTCGGTCCAGCTCAGCACCCCGGGGTTGAGGTGCGGCAGCAGGCCGGTTTCCTCCAGTACCCGGATCGCCATGGCACGGACGTACGCGAGCGTGTCGTCGTAGCCGTGCGCGTCCAGCCACTCGCGGGCCTCGGGCCAGCGGTCCTCGGGGCGGTCGCCGAGCGTGAACAGCGCTTCCTTGCAGCCCATTTCGGCGCCGCGGCGGGCGATGTCCAGGACCTCGTCCGGCGAGAGGTACATACCGTGGCCCTCGCGCCGCAGTTTGCCGGGCACGGTGACGAAGGTGCAGTAGTGGCAGGTGTCCCGGCACAGCCGTGTGAGCGGTATGAAGACCTTGCGGGAGTACGTGACGACGCCGGGCCGGCCCGCCTCCTCAAGGCCGGCGTCCCGGATGCGGGCGGCCGTCGCCGACAGCCGCTCCAGGTCCGCGCCGCGCGCCTGGAGCAGCACGGCGGCCTCCCCCGCGTCGAGGGCGACCCCCTGCTCCGCGCGGTGCAGGGCGCGGCGCATGGCGCTCGCGGTGGGCGGCGCGCTGGGGGTGGGCGGCGTCGCGCTGGGGCCGGGCGGCGTCGAACTCATCCCCCGAGCATAGGTCGCCCCACCGACAACGGGCGGACGCGTCACGCCGTGGTGCTGTCGGCATTCTCACCCGGCGCGGGCCCCCGCGACGGGAATAGCCGCGGGGGGCGGTGCAGCCGGAAGGCGGCGCGCGGTGTCCCGGCCCGCTGCGGGGCGCCGCGTGACACCGGACGCGGCGCGCGGCTTCGCGGTATGCGCCGGGTGCGGGGCGGCGGCGCAATACGCCGAGCGCGGCGAACGACCCCGCACTACGCGCCAGGTGCGGAGGAGGCGGCGGCGCAACAGGCCGGGCGTGGCGAACGACCCCGCAATATGCCGAGCGTGGCGAACAGCCCCGCAATTGCCGGGACGAATCGGCACGCGCCTTGCGCGGAGGTACGTGCCCGGTCCGCGAAGATCGTCCTGGTGCGCCGGACGGGACGGCCGTGGCGCACGGGAAGAACGGGAAGGCGGGAGCAGCTGCCGTGTCCACGCCCCACTCCGCGTCCGGGCCGGGCGACGGCCCCTCAGGGCGGCCCGGCCCGCCCGCGCCCGCGGGCGCGTCCGCCATGTCCCCCGCGTCCCCGTCCCGCTTCCAGCGGTCCGAGACGGCGCGGGCCGAGGCCTTCAGCGACGGCGTCTTCGCCATCGCCGCCACGATCCTGGTGATCGGCCTTGTCGCCCCACCGCACCGCACCGGCGGTCTGGCGCACGCGCTGGGCCGGCAATGGCCCGCGTATGTCGGCTACGTGGCGTCCTTCAGCTACATCGCGGTGATCTGGCTCAACCACCACCAGGCCTTCGTCCGCGTCCGGACGATGAACCGCGGCCTGCACGCGGCGAATCTGCTCGTCCTGTTCACCACGGCCTCGCTCGCCTTCCCCACCGACGTGCTGGCCGACGCCGTCCAGGCCGATGTGTCCGGCGCGGACGCGAAGGCCGCCGTCGCCCTCTACGCCGGGATCGCCGCGGCCCTGTGCCTGAGCTGGGTCGCCCTCTACCACCGGCTCTACCGCTGCCCGGGCCTCCTGGAGGCGGGCGTCGAGCCCGGCTACGTCCGCCAGGGCATCGTCCGCTCCGTCCTCGGTGCCCTCGTCTACTGCCTGGCCGGGGCGCTGGGCTGGCTGCTGACCCCGCTGATCGCCCTGGCCGGCTTCGCCCTGCTGCCCGCCTTCTACTTCGCGACGAGCGAGGGCATGCCGCGCGCGGCCGCCGAGGCGCACTCCGTCTGACCGGCGGTGAGCGGCGGTGAGCGGCGGTTACAGGAGGTGCCCGGCCGTCAGCCCCGGCAGGGCCCGTGCGCAGGCCCTGCGCGCCTCCCCGTCCTCCCGGACGTCAGTCGAGGCAGAACTCGTTCCCCTCGATGTCCTGCATCACCTGGCACGACTCGTTGTACTCGTCGGCGACCAGCAGCTCCAGCCGGGTGGCGCCGAGCGCGACCAGCCGGGCGGTCTCCGCCTCCAGCGCGGCGAGCCGCTCCTCGCCCACCAGGCCGGTCGCCACGCGCACGTCGAGGTGCACCCGGTTCTTGACGACCTTGCCCTCGGGCACCCGCTGGAAGTAGAGCCGCGGTCCCACCCCGGTGGGGTCCTGGCACACGAACCCGGCGCCCTGCCGCTCGGCCGGGAGCGTCCGCTCGTACTCCGCCCAGCTGTCGAACCCCTCGGGCGCGGGCGGCACCTCGTAGCCCAGCACCTCGCACCAGAAACGCGCCACGCGCTCGGGGTCGGCGCAGTCGAAGGTGACCTGGACTTTCCTGATCGTTGACATCGGCGCACCTTAGCAGCGCGACTTCGGGGCGCACCGCCCCATTTTCCGCGCGGCCCGGCCCCCCGTCCGGCTCCGGCTCCGGCTCCGGCTCCGGCTCCGGCTCCGGCTCCGGCTCCGGCTCCGGCTCGGCGAACGGATGCATCGAGGTCGCGGGGACGGCAGACGGCGGACGAGCCACGGGGGGCAACAAGGACCCCGGGCGGGGGAACGCGGTTCTTCAGCCCCCCGCGTGGGAGGCCTTCGTCCGGGCCGTCAAAGCAGGGGAGTTCGGCTCACCCGTGTGAGTGGTGGGGTTCGGGGGACGGACCACCGGGGACAAGAGATTCGTCACCCGGGCGTCATCCGGGGTGGGGAGGGTCGGGGGATGGACCGACGCGATGTACTGAAGCTTTCTGCCGTGGCAGGTGCGGCCGGTGTGATTACGCTGGCGCCCGTGGACTTCGCCGCTGCCGCCGGCCCCGGGGACGGGGAACTGACGAGGACCGTCACCGGGCATCTGCCCACCGGGGTCGCCGACTTCGTGTACCTGCCCGTCGAGGTGCCGCGCGGCGTGCGGCAGATCGCGGTCAGCTACACGTACGACCGGCCGGCCGTGCCCGCCGGGACGCTCGGGAACGCGTGCGACATCGGCATCTTCGACCAGCACGGCACCGCGCTCGGCGGGCGGGGCTTCCGCGGATGGTCGGGCGGGGCGCGCACGGAGTTCGCGATCAGCGCGGAGGACGCGACGCCCGGATATCTGGCCGGGCCCGTCGAGGCGGGGACGTGGTACGTCGTCCTCGGGCCGTACACGGTCGCGCCGCAGGGGCTGAACTACGAGGTCACGGTGACGCTCACGCCCGGCGAGCAGGGGCGCACCCCGAAGCCGGACTACCCGCCGGAGCAGGTCGGCGGACGCGGGCGCGGCTGGTACCGCGGGGACTGCCACCTGCACACCGTCCACTCCGACGGCAAGCGCACCCTGGAGGACCTCGCCGCGCTCGCCCGCGCCGCGAAGCTGGACTTCATCAACTCCAGCGACCACAACACCACCTCGGCTCACCCGCACCTCGGCCCGCTCGCCGGTGACGACCTGCTCATCCTCACCGGCGAAGAGGTCACCACGCGCAACGGCCACTACCTGGCCATCGGCCTGGACGGCGGCACGTTCGTCGACTGGCGCTACCGCGCGCGCGACGAGGCCTTCGACGGCTTCGCCCGGCAGATCCGCCGCGCGGGCGGCATCGTGGTGCCCGCGCACCCCTACGGCACGAGCCTGGCCAGCCAGTGGAAGTTCGGCTACGACAACGTCGACGCCATCGAGGTCTGGAACGGCCCCTGGACGACGGACGACGAGGCCTCGCTGCTGACCTGGGACAACCTGCTGACCGGCGCCGCCCGCCGCGGTGACGGCCAGTGGATCCCGGCGATGGGCAACTCCGACGCGCACCGCGACCCCGACGTCGTCGGCCTGCCGCAGACCGTCGTGCACGCCGAGAGCCTGAGCCGCAAGGCGCTGCAGGACGGCATCCGCGCCGGCCGCTCCTGGATCGCCGAGAACGCCGAGGTGCAGCTCGGCCTCACCGCCTCCGGGCCGCGCGGCCAGCACGCGGGAATCGGCGAGCGGCTCGCGGTCGGGCCGCAGGACGCGGTGACGGTCAGCCTGACCGTCTCGGGCGTGCCCGCGGACGCGCTGCTGCGGCTGGTCTCCGACGAGGGCCAGGTCTTCGCGGCGCCCCTGCCCGCGTCCGGCACAGTGACGTGGCAGACCACCGCGTCGCTGGCCGCGTACGTACGCGCCGAGGTCCGCCACCCGGCGCCGGCCGGCACCCCGGTGGGGCTCCCCGGCCCGGCCGCGGCGATCACCAACCCGATCTGGCTCGGGAAGAAGTAGCCGGTAGCGCTGTCCTGCCCCCGCCGCCACGGGGGTACGGCACGGTGCTGCGGCCCGCCCGTACGAGGGGGCGACGGGGCTCGCCCGCTGCCGCGCGGGGCCCGCGTCCGCCCGGCGTGCTACCGCGCCTGCGCCGCGCAGGCCGCCGCCTCCGGCCACGCCATCCGGTACTTCGCGGGGGTGCCGTTCAGCCGCGTCGGGTCGCCGCCGGGCGGGCCGACGAGCAGGGTCTCGACGTGGTCGGCGCCCATCGCCGCGTAGAAGGCCTGCGCGGGCGCGTTCTGCTCCAGCACCCAGAGGTGGAGGGCCGGGGAGGACGCGTGCGCGACCGCCTCGGCCGCGGCGCGGGCCAGCAGCGCGCGGCCCACTCCCGTACGCTGCCGGGCGGCCGTGACGTGCAGGTTGTCGACGAGGCTGCCCCACTTGGGGTCGTCGTCGAGGACGACGTGGACGAAGCCGAGGAAATCGCCGCTCGCGCCGTCCTCGGCCAGCACCGTGCGCGTCCCCTCGGGCGCGGCGAGGCGGCTTGACCAGACGGCGAGCCGGTCGCCCAGCACGTCGCCGTCCAGATACGCGTCGGAGTACGCCCCGCGGTAGTGGCGCCGCCAGCTGTCGGCGTGCAGCCGCGCCACCGCCTCCGCGTCGCCGGGTCCTGCGTAACGGAACTGCGGTGCCATGCCGCCCCCTTGTGCGTGCCGTGTCCATGAGCCGCCGCGCAGTCAACCGCACGGGCGCGCGGGGCGGCCAGTCGTTTGCGACCGGGGGCGCGGCCCGGGCTGATCGGACCATCGGCTCGTCGGGTCGTCAGCTCGCCGGCCTCCCCCGCTCCTCGCCCCCGCCCCCCGCTCGCCGCGCCTCAGCGGTCGAAGCGCCAGCGCGTCGCGCCCTCGGGAGCCTCGATGCCCAGGCCCACCGCCGTGTGGAAGACGAAGCGGTAGAGGTGCCACGGCCCCGGGCCCGCGCTCGGCGCGCTGAACGGCGCGGTGATCGCGTCGTCCGCGACCTCCGCCGGCCAGCCCAGCTCGCCGTACGCGGCGGCGATCCGCTCCAGCACCGCCGGATCCGTCACCCGGCGGGCCGTCCCGCTCAGCGTCACGTCCAGGTCCGCCAGCCGCACCGCGAGCGTGCACGCGGGATTCGCCGCGAGATTGCGGGACTTGCGGGTGCCGGGCCCGCTGGTGAAGTAGAAGTCGCCGTCGTCCCACAGCGCCCCGACGCCCGCCACGTGCGGGATGCCGCCGGGGCCCACCGTGCCCAGGAAGTACGACACCCCCGCGACGCGGTCCGGCCGCTTCGCGAGCCGGCTGCGTGCCCGCTCCCAGGCGAACGCCTCCGTCCCGTAGCCGACCCGGTCCAGGCTGACCGTCTCGTACGGCTGCACGTCCGCCATCGCGCCTCACCCTCACCTCTCGCAGAATCCGCGTCCGTCGGGAGTGCAGACACCTGCGGCGGCCGGAACTCATCGCTCACCGCGGAAAACCGCTCGCGGCCGCCGCGGCCCGGCTCGTAACGTCGCGCGGATGGGCGACCCCCGCGACCCCCGCGACCCCCGCTACTCCGGCAACCCCGGCAACCCCGGCAACCCCGGCGACCCCTGCTACGCGCATCCGCGCCTCGCCGCCGTCTACGACGCGCTCGACGCCGACCGCGGCGACCTCACCGCCTACCTGCGCATGGCCGAGGAGTTCGGCGCCCGCCGGGTGCTGGACATCGGCTGCGGGACGGGCGTGTTCGCGCTGCTGCTGGCCGCCCGCGGCATCGACGTCACCGGGGTCGACCCGGCCGGGGCGTCGCTGGACGTGGCAAGGGCCAAGCCGGACGCGGAGCGGGTGCGGTGGCTGCACGGCGACGCGGCGGACGTCCCGCCGGAGGGCGTTTTCGGCCTCGCGACGATGACCGGCAACGTCGCCCAGGGCATCGTCACGCCGGACGCCTGGACGCGGACGCTGCGCGGCGCGCACGCGGCGCTGCGGCCCGGCGGGCGGCTGGTCCTCGAGACGCGCGACCCGGCGCGGCGGGCGTGGGAGGAGTGGACGCCGGAGCTGACCCGCAGGGTGGTGCGCGTCCCGGGGGCGGGCCCGGTCGAGACGTGGCAGGAGCCGGTCGCCGTCCGCGCGGACCTGGTGACCTTCCGCAGCACGTACGTCTTCGCCGCGGACGGCGCGGTACTGACGTCGGACTCGACCCTGCGTTTCCGCGGCCGCGACGAGGTGGCGGCGGACCTGACCGCCCACGGCTTCACCGTGCAGGAGGTGCGGGACGCGCCGGACCGGCCCGGCAAGGAGTTCGTCTTCGTGGCCCTGCGCCCCTGAGCCGTGCCACACCCCGGCCACGACGCCCGCACCGCCCGGCTCCCGTACGCGAATCCGCAGTGCGCGTCGGCCGAGCACGCCCCCGCGCCCGCGCGGCGCCGGAGACAAGGTCGCCCCTGCGGCCCCGGCGCGGGGCCCCGACGCCCGCCGTCCGCGACGGACGGGCAGACCCCGGGCCCCGCGCGGGCAGAGCTCCTCCGGCTGTCCCCCGACCATGCCGGTCGGCCGCGCCCGTGCGGGTCCCGCGCGGCGCCGGAAGCAAGGTCGCCCCTGCGACCCCGGCGGCCGCCGTCCGCGCAGGCCGCCGCGGCCCACGCGGTGAGCGGCGGGCGCCCCCGGAGCACCCTCCCCGAAGTGGTGCCCCGAGGGCGGATCAGGTGGTGACGCGGACCGGGAGGAGGATGCGCCAGACGGCCTCCTCCAGGCCGTGCACGGCGGCGATCCAGCCGATGTTCTCCTCGTCCGTGCCGAGCCGTACGGCCTGGGCGAGTTCGGTGAGGACCTCGGCGAGGTCGCCGTGGTCCATGGCCGCCTCCAGGCGGCCGCCCGCGGCGCCGTCGTCGTGGTAGCGGTGGTACGCGGCCGCGCCGCGCAGGACGCCCACCGGCCGCCACTGCTGGGCCAGCCGCCACACCGGTTCGCCCGCGACGCGCACCCCGTCGGCCTCGACGACCTGGGTGCGGGCGCGGTCGACGGAGAGCGCGTGCCAGCCGTCGGTGCCGGTCAGGACGAGGTCGGGGGCGCAGCGCTCGACGGCGCGGGGCACGGCGTGGGTCGCGCCCGGGGCCGGCAGGACGAGCGGTATCGCGGCCATGCCCGCGTAGAGGCAGCCGAAGAACGCACCGGCCAGGTCCGGGCCCTCGGGGTAGACCAGCAGCACCTTGCTGCCGGGGCTGAGCGTCGCGCCCAGTCGGGCGGCGACGGAGCGGGCCCGGCGGTCGAGTTCGGCGAAGCTGATCCCGGCGGTGCCCGAGGCGACCGCCGCGGGGCCGCCGGGGCGGTCACCGGGCGGGGGTGCGAAGGGCAGGGCGGGAACGAGCGTGGGGTGCCGTTCCGCGCGCAGCCGCAGCATCGGGCCGGGGAGCCCGGCCGCGGCGCGGCGCGTACCGCCGCCTCCGCCGCCCTGGCGCGTCCGGCGCGGTCTGCTGTGCCTGCCGCCGCTCACCGCCGTGCTCTCCCGCGCCGCCGCGAAGGCCGGGTGCCCGTAGGTGTCCGGCGCGCCGCCCTCCGTGGCGTGACCGCCGGGCACGGCGGCGCCGGGCACGTACTCGTCGCGGACCCGGCGCCCCGCCGCGTACCCACCGGGCGCGCGGCCTCCGGCTCCGTACTCACCGCGAACGGACCCCGCGGACGCGTGCCGGCCGGACGCCCCGGGCTCGTACGCGCCGGGCTCGTACGCGCCGGCTCCGGGACCGGGGAAGCGGAGGACGCCGGCACCTCCGGTGTCCGGCTCCGCCCCGTACGAACCTCTCGCACGCTCCGCACATTTCGCACACATTGCGGCTCAACTACCCGTCTCGGCGCGGAAAGCCCCACGGTACGAACCATCCCCACACACCACAGCCTCCGCATTCGCACAGACGGAATCCCATATTCGGCAGAACTTGCGCCGCCCGGCCGGTTGGGAACCCGCATGGGGTGACCCCGGAGCTTCCGACACGGCAAACTGGCACGGACGGTGCCGAACCACCGGCTCCGCCAGGAGAGCGGCACGGACAACTGTTCCGTCCGGCGATGAATGATTGATATACGCGTGGGAGAGCCACCCGGTCCGGGGCATCCGCCCCGCCGAGCGGCTCGCGGCGGCTTTGGGGGCCATGGATGGGAAGCGGGTCCGAACCGGGCGACGGCCTGCGGTTCACGGTCCTCGGGCCGGTGCGCGCCTGGCGCGGCGGCGAGCAGATCAACACCGGCGCGCCCCAGCAGCGCGCGCTGCTGGCGGTGCTGCTGCTGCGCGGCGGGCGCACCGCCACCGCGGCCGAGCTGCTCGACGCCCTGTGGGGCGACTCGCCGCCCAACACCGCGCTCGCCGCCCTGCGTTCGTACGCCTTCCGGCTACGCAAGGCGCTCGGCTCGCAGACGCTGGTCACCGACTCCGGCGGCTACGCCATCCGGATCCCCGTCGAGGCGCTCGACTCCACCATGGTCGAGCAACTGGTGGGCGAGGCGGAGAAGATACGCCAGGCCGACCCCGCCCAGGCCCGCGAACTCCTCGTCAGCGCCCTGGGCATGTGGAGCGGCGAACCGCTGGCCGGGCTGCCCGGACCGTACGCCGAGACCCAGCGGTCGCGGCTCGCCGAGTGGCACCTCGGCCTCATCGAGGTGCGTCTCGAACTCGACCTGGAGCTGGGCGCCCACGCCGAAGCCGTCTCCGAGCTGACCGCCGTCACCGTCGAGCACCCGCTGCGCGAGCGGCTGCGCGCCCTGCTCATGCTCGCCCTCTACCGCAGCGGGCGGCAGGCCGAAGCCCTCGGCGTCTACGCGGACACCCGCCGGCTGCTCGCCGACGAGCTGGGCATCGATCCGTCGCCCGAGCTGACCGACCTGCACCAGCGCATCCTGGAGGCCGACGCCGGCCTCGCCCCGCCGCAGGGCGCGTCCGCCCCCGGCGCCCCGGAGATCCTGCGGCCCGCGCAACTGCCCGCCACCGTGCCGGACTTCACCGGCCGCACCGCCTTCGTGCGGGAGCTGGGCGAGCAGCTGGCCGGCGCGTCGGGGAGCGGCGGCGTGATGGCGGTCTCGGCCGTCGCGGGCATCGGCGGCGTCGGCAAGACGACGCTGGCCGTCCAGGTCGCGCACGAGGCCCGGGAGAACTTCCCCGACGGCCAGCTCTACGTCGACCTCCAGGGCACCAGCGCGGTGCCGTCGGAACCCGAGGCGGTGCTCGGCTCGTTCCTGCGCTCGCTGGGCCTGCCCGACGCGGCGATCCCCGACTCGCTCGCCGACCGCGCAGCCCTCTACCGCTCCACGCTGTCCGGCCGCCGCGTCCTGGCGCTGCTCGACAACGCCTACGACGCCGCCCAGATCCGGCAGCTGCTGCCCGGCACCCCGGGCTGCGCCGCGCTCGTCACCAGCCGGGTGCGGATGGTGGACCTGGAGGGCGCGCACCTGGTCGACCTCGACGTGATGTCGCCCGAGGAGTCGCTGCTGCTGTTCACCCGCATCGTCGGCGAGGAGCGGGCCCGCAGCGAGCGGCAGGCCAGCCTCGACGTCGTCGCCGCGTGCGGCTTCCTGCCGCTGGCGATCCGCATCGCCGCCGCCCGGCTCGCCGCCCGCCGCACCTGGACGGTGTCGGTGCTCGCCGCCAAGCTCGCCGACCACCGGCGGCGGCTGGACGAGCTGCGGGCCGGCGACCTCGCCGTCAAGGCCACCTTCGACCTCGGCTACGACCACCTCTCCGCCGCGCAGGCCCGCGCCTTCCGGCTGCTGTCGCTGCCCGAGGGCCCCGACATCTCGCTGGACGCCGCGGCCGCCGTCCTCGACCTGGACCGCTACGGGGCCGAGGAACTCCTCGAAGCGCTCGTCGACATCAGCCTCATCGAGTCCGCCGCGCCCGCCCGCTACCGCTTCCACGACCTGCTGCGCCTCTACGCGCGCGAGCGCGCCGAGGCCGACGAGAGCCAGGAGGAGCGCTGCGCGGCGCTCTCCCGGCTGCTCGACTTCTACCTCGGCTCGACGGCCTCCGCGTACGCGCTGGAGAATCCGGGCGACCGCGTCCTGGACCACCTGGCGCCGACCAGCCACCCCGGGCTCGTCTTCACCGCCCGGGAGGAGTCGCTGAACTGGCTCTTCACCGAGGCGCAAGGGGTGATGGCCGCCGTCCAGCAGGCCGCGGAGGGCGGCTGCGGCGGCTTCCTGCGGCGCGCGGCCGACCTGCTGCTGGCCGCCCAGGAACTGGTGGAGTCCGGCTTCTACGTGCGGCAGTACGAGCAGGCCGCGCGGGCACTGATCGGCGCGGCCCAGGACTGCGGTGAGGCGCTGGCGGAAGGGCGCGCGCACTACTGGCTGGGCATGCTGATGCGCTGCACGGGGCGCTTCGAGGAGGCGGAGGAGGAGACCAAGCGCTCCCTCATCCTCGGGCTGTCCGCGGAGGACCCGGTGGCGTGCGGTTACGCGGCGAACCTGCGCGGCATCCTCGCACTGCGCGGGCTGCGTTTCGCCGAGAGCAAGGACTACCTGAAGAACGCGCTCGAAGCCTTCCGGGCGGACGGCAACCGGCACGGCGAGGCGGCCGCGCTCAGCAACCTGGCGCGGGCGCAGGGGGAGCTGGGCGAGGCCGATTCGGCGCTGGCCGCCGCGGAGCGCGTGGTGGCGATCTACCGGGACATGGGCGCCGGCTTCCGGCTCGGCAACGGGCTCTACGCGATGGGCGTCACGCTCACCGCGACCGGCTCCTACGACCGGGCGCTCGCCTGCCTGACGGAGGCGCTGGAGATCTTCCGGACGGTCCGCCAGCGGCTGTGGGAGGGGCTGGCCCTCTACCGGCTGGGCCGGCTCCACCTGGCCGCCGGGAGCTACCGGCTGTCTGCCTCGCACGTCGAGCAGGCGCTGGTCGTCATGCGCGAGATCGGCGGCGAGTGGCGTACGGCCAACTCCCTCACCGTGCTGGGGCAGGCGCTCACGGGTATGGGCCAGCCGGTCCGCGCGCACGCCTGCTGGCACGACGCCCTCGCCACGTACACCGCGCTCGGCTCGCCGGAGGCGGCGCAGGTGCGGCGGCTGCTGGACGGGGAGGCGGGGGCGGGGAAAGGCGTGGGGCCCGCGGCCGGTTCCGGGCCGGGGGCCGGCGGCGCGGAGGGCACGGGAGCGGCAGCGGGGTCTGCCGCGGCGGGCTGAGGGCGCGGCGGGCCGTACGCGCGGCGGGCTGAGGGCGCGGCGGTACGGGCGCGCGCCGGGCTGAGGGCGCGGCGGTACGGGCGCGCAGCGGGCTGAGGGCGCGGCGGTACGGGCGCGCGGTACGGGCCGGGGTCCCGGGCGTTCAGCGAAGGCTGTGCCGCGGTGGCGACCGGCTCGCGGCGCAGGGGGCACGGCCCGCGCGCCGCCGCGTCCGACGTGCGCCTTCGGCTGCCCGGTGGGCGCCCGTATCACCCAACTGGCGGCGTTTATCAGTTGATTATCGGCGGCTGCCAGGATTCCATCACTGCACGAGCTGCCCGTCCGGCGGTGTACGGGGGTCGCTGCCGGGCGGGCGTCACGTCAGTAGTCCCCAAGCAGGACACACACAGGAGAGCACCATGAGCGCAGAGCAGCCGAAGACCCCGGTGACCGACGACGTCACCGCCGAGCCCGACAACTTCTACACCGAGGGCACGCCGGAGAAGTCCACCGCTCCGACCGTCAGCGACGGCGCGGGCACGGTCACGCCGAACAACGCCCACGCCGAGGGCACCAAGGCCTGAGACCTGCCGTCCGGGCACGGCGGTGCCCGGAGGGGACGGGAGATCGGGGGATCTCCCAGGGGGGAGCCCGAGGGCTGGGGGCCCGAGGGACATCAGGGGGAACAGCAGGACCACGGGGAGAGCCACGGGGGGAACGCCCGGGAGGGGGAAGCGTCCACGGTTCAGGGGACCGAGGATGCTCGCCCCGGGCGTAGGGGGCAGACCGGCCACAGCGCGGAGGGGACGCTGCGGCCGGTCTGCCCGTTTCTGCGTGCGGGGCGGGACGCGGCCCGTCTCTGCGCACGGGGCAGGACGCGTGAGGTGGATGGTGTTCGTGGGACGGCTGCGGCTCACGTGGCGTCTGCGCGGTGTGCGGCGTAGCCTCGGCCCCGAGGGGGCTGAGTACGCACAAGAGGCGGTGCCGTCGGATGCTCCGCAACATCTCCGGCTCGCTCCTCGCGCTCATCGGAGCGGTGCTCGCCGTCTGGAGCCCCTTCCGTATCTGGTACGGCGGGCGCCTCGGGTCCCGGATCCGGGTGGACGGCCTCTTCACCGGGGCCGGTGTCACACCGGATGACGCGGCTCTGCTCGGCTCCCTCTTCCTCCCGATGTCCTTCGCCGCCCTGCTCGCCCTGCTGGGGGTGCTCGCGCGCTCCCGGCTCACGGTGGGGGCGGCGGGGGTGCTGGTGCTGGGGGTGACGGTGCTGTGGATGGTCCGGCAGGGCCAGACCGCCGGATCGCTCACCGCCGGGGGTGACGGCATGGACGTGGGCGTGGCCGCGGCCGTCTCCGCCGGGGCACTCCTGCTGCTCGCCGCCGCGGCCTTCCCCCGCCGCCGGGCCCGCGCCCGGAGGGGCGGTGGCTCCCTCGCGGGGGACACCGTCGCCGGGGATACGTTCGCCGGGGGCGTCTTCGCCGGGGATACGTTCGCCGGTGACGCCTTCGCCGGTGACGCCGCGACCGCTGCCTGGCCGCCTCCGCCGGCGTACGCGCCGGGGGTGGGGATGCCGGAGGTGGTGCCGCCCGTACCAGCCGGGCCGCCGGTGGAGCCGGGGCCGCCGGTGGACGGCGACACCCTCACGCTGCCGCCGCCGGGTCTGCCGCTGGGACCGGGAACCGAGCCGGAGAAGCCATAGCCCTTCCGTCCACGGGGCAGAGCCTCAGGGACGGAGGCTCAGGGACAGGGCCGTCAGGAGCGGCGGGCCGCCGCCCCCGTACCCTTCGCCGCGTCCAGCGCGTAGACGCAGCGGTCGCGCGAGCTGGCGTAGACGACACCGTCCGCGCTCACCGGGGAGCCGGTGATCTCGCCGCCGGTCTCCAGCCGCCAGCGCAGCTGGCCGCCCTGCGCGTCCACCGTGTAGAGGCAGTGGTCGGTGGAGCCGAAGTGCACCCGGCCGTCCGCCACCGCGGGCGAGCCGACGATGTCGCCCTATGCGGCGAACCGCCACCGCGGGGTGCCCCCGGCCGCCTCCAGCGTGTAGAGGGCGCTGCCCGCGCCCAGGTGCACCGCGCCCGCGGCCACCACGACCGGCTCCACCGACTGCCGCGGCTCGGTGGCCACCCGCCAGCGCTGCCGCCCGTCGGCCGGGTCGAGTGCGTACACCGTGCCCAGGTGGTCGACGACGTAGACACCTCCGCCCGACGCCGCGGGGCCCGGTACGTGCGCGGGCGGCGCGAGTATCACGGCCGGTGCGTCGAAATGCCAGCGCTCGGCGCCGCTGCGGGCGTCCAGGGCCAGCACCCGGGTGCCCGCGGTCAGGAAGACGGTCCCGTCCGCGACCACCGGACGGGTCGGCACCGCGCCGCCCTGGCCCGGCCGCTCCACGGGGCAGGACCACATCCCGGCGCCGGTCAGCGCGTCCACCGCGTGCAGCTGACCGCCGCCGCGGTAGAGGACCGCCCGGCCGGCGACCGCCGGGCCCGATTCGGGCGTCTCGGACTCCGTCTGCGCCCCGCCGCGCTCCCACCGCAGGATGCCGCGGGCGGCGTCCCACGCCTGGACCCCGCCGCCGCGCGTGCCCGTCACCAGCGTCCCGGCGTCGGCGTGCACCGTGTAGACCCAGCCGTCGACGGGCGTACGCCACCGGTCGGAGCCGTCCTTCGCGTCCAGCGCGAAGAGACTCGGCCCGTCCGAGGCGTGGATCCGCCCGCCTTCCACGGCCATCGTCCAGGCGACGTCCCTGGTCTTGAACTCGCGCCGCCCCGTGGCCACGTCCAGCGCGTGCACCTCGAACGACGTGACGTACAGCAGCCCGTCGGACACCACCGGGGTGCCCCACACGTCGTTCGACATGCGGAACCGCCACGGGCGCCACTCCGCGGGGGCCGCCGCCGCGGTCTGCCCCTGCGGGGCCGGCACGGCCGGATCGCCCACGCGGTGCGTGCCACCCCTGCGACGCACCCACTCCGTACCGGGCGCGGCCCCGGTCGCCGCCTTGCGCTCGGCGGCGTCCGCGACGCGCAGGCCGGGCCCGATCGGCGCCGACCCGGCGAGCTGCACGGGCTCGGCGGGGCGGTCCCGGCTGTGCCGCCCGTGGTGCTCCTCGGCCTGCGCGGGCACCGGCGGCTGCGGCGGGCGCGGCGGCGGCCCGTGGTCGATCGGCACCTGCGGCCCGGAGACCGGGGCGGGGCGCGGGGGCTGCTGCGGCCGCCCGCCGTTCACGGGGTGCCCGCCGAGCCGGCGCTGTTCTATCAGCGCGACCGCGCCCGCCGGCAGCCAGGCGGAGGCCGTGCCCGTGTTGTCGTCGTTGCCGGTCGAGAACAGATGCGGGGCCAGCTGCGCCTGGAGGTCGGCCGGCGTGGGCCGCGCCTCGGCCTCCATCCGCATGCAGGACTCGATGAGCGGCCGCAGCTCGTCCGGCAGCCCGGTCAGGTCGGGCCCCTCGCGCAGCAGCATGAAGACGGTCTCGACCGGGTTGGCGCCGTGGAAGGGGGCGTGCCCGGTGGCGGCGAAGACGAGCGTGGAGCCGAGCGAGAAGATGTCGCTGGCGCCGCGCACGCTGCGGGAGTCGCGGGCCTGCTCCGGCGACATGTAGGCGGGGGTGCCGACCGCGACGTTGGTCATCGTCAGCCGGGTGTTGGACACCCCGGAGGCGATGCCGAAGTCGATGACCCGCGGGCCGTCCTCGACCACCAGCACGTTGGACGGCTTCATGTCGCGGTGCACCAGGCCGGCGGCGTGGATCGACTGCAGCGCCTCGGCGATCCCGGCGGCGAGCCAGCGCACCGCCTGGGCGGGCATCGGCCCCGCCTCGTTGACGATCTCCTCCAGCGACGGCGCGGGCACGTACGCGGTGGCGAGCCACGGCACGGCCGCGCGCGGGTCGGCGTCGACCACGGCCGCGGTGTAGAAGCCGGAGACGGCCCGGGCTGCCTCGACCTCACGCGTGAAGCGGACCCGGAAGAGCTGGTCCTCGGCCAGCTCGGCGCGTACGGTCTTGATCGCCACCCGGCGGCCGGAGGCCGAGCGGGCGAGATAGACCAGCCCCATGCCGCCGGCGCCGAGCCGTCCGAGCACCTCGAAAGGGCCGATCCGTCTCGGGTCGTGCTGCGTCAGCTGCTCCATCACTGCCCTTGCCACCTCCCCGTACCCGCGTTGTTGCGGCCGCGCTCCGCGTTCGTACGCCCTCGCCCTCCGCGGCCCGTTCCCCCGCGCCCACGCCAGGGTACGGAGCTGATTCTTCCTGGGAAGGGCGTCCGTTGCGAACCCGGGGCCGCCACGACACGCCCCCGGGGCGAACTCGTTATCATCCGCCTCCTGCGGCACCGCGCGCACCGCAACACACCGCGGCCCGCCCGGAGTCCGTCAACTCCCCTCCATGGAGCCGACCTTGCGCTCCCGGTCGATGATCGTGAAGGGCGTCCCCCGGTCGTCCGTGACGAAGGCGACCCGGCCCTGGGGCGAGTCCTGCGGCTCCCGCGGCACCTTTCCCCCGAGCCGGCGCACGGCCGCCACCGCCGCGTCGCAGTCCGCCACCGCGAAGTAGACCCGGAAGCCCTCGGGCACCTCGCCGGGGGTGTCCGCGCCGAGGGCCAGCCGGCCGCCGAACTTCCGCGCAGGGTCGGACGGCAGCGACCACACCGTGTAGTCGAAGTGCTGCCCGTCGCCGACCTGCTCGGCCCGGTAGCCGAAGACCGCCCCGTAGAAGCGGTCGACCTCCGCGGGCTCGCGCGTCCACGTCTCCGCCCAGCAGAAGGAGCCGGGCACCTCCGTGACACCGAAGCCCTGGAGGCCGCCGGCCTGCCACACCCCGAAGAGGGCGCCCGTCGGATCCGCGGCGCCGGCCATCACCCCCGACTCCCCCGCACCGTCCGGCCCGAACAGGAGGCGCCCGCCGGCCTCCGCGACGCGGGCGGCCGCCGCCTTCGCGTCCGGCGAGGCGAGATACACCGTCCACCCGGTGGCCGCGGCCGGATCGGGCGCGGGCATCAGCCCCGCCGCGGCCTTCCCGTCCCGCAGGGCGAGCGTGTAGTGGCCGAAATCCTCCCCCTGGTCCTCGAAATCCCAGCCGAACAGCTCCCCGTAGAAGCGCTTCCCGGCCGCGAGATCCGGCAGCGCGACATCGGCCCAGCAGGGCGCGCCCTCGTCGAATGCGGGCATCGTCCTCTCCCCCTTCTCTTCCGTTCCTGGCGTCCCGTCGGCATCCTCACCCGACATCAGTGATCTTGCCCACACGAACGCGGCACAATTCGAACATATGGTCAATTCTTCCCGGGCCGCCGACCCAGTCGCCGCAAACCAGGGCAAAAAGGTGCACGGGAAGCGCCTCCGGCGACCCCGGGCGCGTTCCGCTTAGCCCTCAGAAACCCGCACTGACCTGCGTCTTCCGTACCACCAGACCCCCCCTCCCCATTTGCACGCCGCCAGATCGCGCGCGGACCGCCCGCCGGTAAACTGACGGCATGACAGGACAAGTTCGCACCGTCGACGGACGTGTCGCGGGTCGCCGAGGGCAGGCGACGCGGCAGAAGCTGCTCGACTGCCTGAGCGAGATGCTCAGCACGTCGCCGTACCGGGACGTCAAGGTGATCGACGTCGCACGGATGGCCGGAACGTCACCGGCCACCTTCTACCAGTACTTCCCCGACGTCGAGGGCGCCGTCCTGGAGCTCGCCGACGAGATGGCGAAGGAAGGCGCGGGCCTGACCGACCTGGTCGCGGGCCGCTCGTGGGTGGGCAAGTCGGGCGCACAGGCGGCCGACGAGCTGGTCGACGGCTTCCTGGCCTTCTGGCGGAAGAACGACGCGATTCTCAGGGTCATCGATCTCGGGGCGGCGGAAGGGGATAAACGTTTCTCCAAAATCCGCACCAAGGTCCTGAACTCGGTGACGGGCTCGCTCACCGACTCCATCAAGGAACTCCAGGGCAAGGGCCGCGTCGACAAGGAGGTCAGCGCACCCGCCATCGCCGGCTCGCTGGTCACCATGCTCGCCGGGGTCGCCGCCCACCAGAAGGGCTTCACGGGCACCGGCGTCAAACAGGCCGACCTCAAGCCGAACCTGGCGCTGCTGGTGCACCTCGGGGTGACCGGCAAGAAGCCGCCCAAGTAGGCCGGGCGGATCCCGGCGGGTCCCGGCACCCATGCCGCACCGCACGCTGCCGGCGATCGCGTCCGCCGCGCTGCTGTGCGTGACGGCCCTGCTGTGGCCGGCGCACCACCCCGCCGCCCCGCCGGGCCGGCCGTGGACGGCGCAGGCCGCCGTGCGCTTCTGGACGCCCGAGCGGATGGCCGACGCGATGCCGGCGGCCGGCCGGGACCGGCTGCCGCCCGCCGTGCGCGCCGCCGCGGGTCCCGCGGCGGCCGAAGCCGTGGACGCCGCCGTCTACTTCGCGGGGCTGCCCACCGTGGGCGTCCTCTTCTCGGTCGGCCACGACCTGACGGCGCACCGCTGCACGGCGAGCGTCGTGCACAGCCCCGGCCGCGACCTCGTCCTCACCGCCGCGCACTGCAGGCCGGGTGCGGACATCGGCTTCGTCCCCGACTACCGTGCGGGCGCGGCCCGGCAGCCGTACGGGATCTGGGCGGTGGACGAGGTCTTCACCGACCCGCGCTGGAAACCGGACGACGACGCGGCCTCCGACCTCGACGTCGCCTTCGCCCGCGTGCTGCCCGGACCGCGAGGGCAGCGCATCGAGGAGGTCACCGGCGCCGACCGGCTGGCCCGCACCCCCGGCTACCGCACCCGCGTCACCGTCGTCGGCTATCCGAGCCGCGCCGGCGACCCGCACGACCTGCCGGTTATCTGCACGACCCGCACCGAGCGCCTCGACCGGCGGCGGCAACTGCGCATCGAGTGCGACGGCTTCGCGGGCGGCACCTCCGGCGGCCCGTGGCTGCTCGGCTACGACCCCCGCACCGGGACGGGCAGCGTGGTCGGCCTGATCGGCGGGCTGGACGGCGGCGGCCCCAACGACCGTATCTCCTACAGCCCTTTCTTCGGCGACGCCGTCCTCTCCCTCTACCGCGCCGCCACCCGCTCCTGACGCGGCCGATACCGCCCCGCGCCGGCAGGCGCAAGGAGACGACGGCCGGCGCGGCGGCACCCGTTACGCTCACGTCGCACCCAGTAGGCCGCAGCAGCACAGGAGTTCCGCATGTCCGCATCCACTCCACCCCCCACGGCAGCGGGCCAGGCCGCGACGCCGGACGCGATCGTGATCGGGGCGGGCCCCGGCGGCCTGGCCGCTGCCGCGGCGCTCCGCCAGCGGGGCGTCCGCCCGCTGGTCCTGGAGCGCTCCGAACGACTGGGTGCCTCCTGGCGCGGCCATTACGACCGCCTGCACCTGCACACCACCCGAAGACTCTCCGCCCTGCCGGGAATGGCGATACCCCGGGCGTACGGCCGCTGGGTGGGCCGCGACGACGTCGTGCGCTACCTGGAGCGGTACGCCGAGCACCACGCGCTCGACATCGCCACCGGCATCGCCGTGGACCGCGTCGAGCGGGGCGCGAAGGGCTGGGACCTGCCGGCCACCGGCGGCCGGGTGCTGGCCTCGCCGGTGGTCGTGGTGGCCACAGGCCACAACCACACGCCGTACGTGCCCGAGTGGCCCGGCCGCGACGCCTTTCCCGGCGAGTTGGTGCACGCCTCCCGCTACCGCAACGCCGGGCCGTACGCAGGCCGCGACGTGCTGGTCGTCGGGATCGGCAACACCGGCGCCGAGATCGCCGTCGACCTCGTCGAGGGCGGCGCCGCCCGGGTGCGGCTCGCGGTGCGCACCCCGCCGCACATCATGCGCCGCTCGACCGCGGGCTGGCCGGCCCAGGCGAGCGGGATCCTGGTACGGCGGCTTCCGCCGCGGCTGGTGGACAAGGTGGCCCCGCACGTGGAGCGGATGAGCGTGCCCGACCTGTCGCGGTACGGGCTGCCGCGCCCGGCGGAGGGGCTGTACGCGCGGGTGCTGGACGGCGCGATCCCGGTCCAGGACGTCGGGCTGATCGACGCGCTGCGGGCGGGACGCGTCGAGATCGTGGCCGCCGTCGACCGGTTCGAGGACGGCGAGGTGCTTCTCGCGGACGGTTCGCGCGTCGCGCCCGACGCGGTCGTCGCGGCGACCGGCTACCGGCGAGGGCTGGAACCGCTGGTCGGGCACCTCGGTGTGCTGGACGGGCGGGGGCGGCCGCTGGTGCGCGGGGCGCGGCAGCCGGAGGGCGCGCCGGGCCTGTTCTTCACGGGCTTCACCAACCCCGTCAGCGGGATGTTCCGGGAGATGGCGATCGACGCCCGCAAGATCGCCCGCGCGGCGGCCCGGCTGCTGGTGTCACTGCCCGGCTGACCTGCAACCCCGCAGAATTCGTTCGCCCGTTCGAGTGGTCGTCGGCGCATCGGGAACGGGCGGCGCACCGCGGTCCGTTCACACACCGACAGCCACCGCGACCGGAGCGGCGACCGGAGCGCGGCGGACCACCAGCGACATCAGCGCGGCCAGCGCGCACAGCGCACCGGAGGTGTACCAGACGGGATCGTACGTACCGAAGACATCGCGGGCCACACCGCCGAGATAGGCGACCAACGCGGCGCCGACCTGATGGGCTGCCAGCACCCATCCGAAGACGATCGCGCTGTCCTCGCCGAAGTGCTCGCGGCACAGGGTGATCGTCGGCGGGACGGTGGCCACCCAGTCCAGACCGTAGAAGACGATGAACAGCACCATCGGCGGATGGACGCTGTCGGCGAGCAGCATGGGGAGGAACATGAGGGAGATCCCGCGCAGGCCGTAGTAGACGGCCAGCAGGCGGCGCGGCGACAGGCGGTCGGTGAACCATCCGGAGGCCACCGTGCCGACGATGTCGAAGGCGCCGATCACGGCGAGCAGTGACGCCGCAGCGGTCACGGGCATGCCGTGGTCGTGCGCGGCCGGTACGAAGTGCGTCTTGACCAGCCCGTTGGTGGACGCCCCGCAGATCGCGAACGCTCCCGCGAGCAGCCAGAAGGTTCCGGTGCCCGAGGCCTGGCGCAGTGCGCGCAGCGCACGGCCGGCGGCGCCGGTGACCGGCGGCGGCTTGGGGACGAAGTCCGCGGCACCGTACGGGGCGAGGCCGACGTCGGCGGGGTGGTCGCGCAGCAGCAGCCAGACGAAGGGGACCACGGCGACCGCGGAGCACGCGACCGCCGCGGCGGCCGGCCGCCAGCCGTGGTTCTCGGTGATCCAGGACAGCAGCGGCAGGAAGACCAGCTGCCCCGCCGCCCCCGCAGCGGTGAGGACGCCGGTGACCAGGCCGCGGCGGGCGACGAACCACCGGTTGGTCACGGTGGCGGCGAAGGCCAGCGCCATCGAGCCGCTGCCGAGGCCGACCAGGACGCCCCAGCACAGGACGAGTTGCCACACCTGCGTCATGGAGACCGTCAGCGCCGCGCCGAGCGCGATGGTCAGCAGGGCGCAGACGACCACCTTGCGGATGCCGAAGCGGTCCATGAGCGCGGCGGCGAAGGGGGCGGTCAGTCCGTAGAGCGCGAGGTTGACCGAGACGGCCAGCCCGATCATCCCGCGCGACCAGCCGAATTCGGAATGGAGCGGGTCGATCAGCAGGCCCGGGAGGGAGGCGAATGCGGCAGCGCCGATGAGGGTGAGGAAGGTGACGGCGGCGACCGCCCAGGCGCGGTGCGGGCGCGGTCGACGGCCGGGAGCGGCCGCGCCGCCGACGGCGGGCGCGGGTGCGGTTGCGGGGGTTGTCTGCGTCACCGGGCCAGTCTCCGGTGGCGCACGCCGGGCAGCGAGTGGCCCGATGGCCATGATGTGCAAGGATCGGGCCATGAGCCGAACCGAGGACCGAGCCGGCAGCACGAATGACCCGAGCGGCACGAGCAGCGGCACCGGCGTCTTCCGCCGGCCCGGACGCCACCGGGTCGCGGTGTTCGCCATGGACGGCGTGATCCCGTTCGAACTGGGCATCCCGCACCGGATCTTCGGCGCGGCCCGCAGCGCGGAGGGCGTGCCGTACTACGAGACGGTGACGTGCGGCCTCGCGCCGGGGCCGGTGCGGACGGACGCCGACTTCCCCATCGTGGTGGCGCACGGCCCGGAGGCGCTGGCGCAGGCCGACACGGTGGTGGTGCCCGCGTCGCACGAGGTGGGCCCGGCCTACGAGGGCGGGGTGCTGAGCGCCCCGCTGGCCGGGGCCGTCGCGGCGATACGGCCGGGGGCACGCGTGGTGTCGATCTGCACCGGCTCCTACCTGCTGGCGGCCGCGGGACTGCTGGACGGGCGGCGGGCGACGACCCACTGGATGCACGCCGACCACTTCCAGCGGCTCTACCCGCGGGTCACGGTGGATCCCGACGTGCTCTACGTGGACGACGGGGACGTGCTCACGTCGGCGGGCGTGGCCTCGGGCATCGACCTGTGCCTGCACATCGTGCGCCGCGACTGGGGCACGGCGGTGGCGAACAGCGTCGCGCGCCGCACCGTGGTGCCGCCGCACCGCGAGGGCGGGCAGGCGCAGTTCATCCGCAGGCCGCTGCCCGAGCCGCAGCTCGCGAGCACCGAGCGGGCCCGGGCGTGGGCCCTGGACCGGCTCGACCAGCCGCTCACGCTGCGGCAGTTGGCCGAGCGGGAGTCGATGAGCGTGCGCACCTTCACCCGGCGCTTCCGGGAGGAGGTGGGCATGAGCGCGGGCCGCTGGCTGACCCAGCAGCGGGTCGAACTGGCCCGGCAGCTGCTGGAGTCGACCGACCTGAGCGTGGACCGGATCGCCGGGAAGGCCGGCTTCGGCACCGCCGCCTCGATGCGGCAGCACCTCCAGCTGTCGCTGGGCGTGTCGCCGACCGCGTACCGCCGCACCTTCCAGCCGGCCGGGCCGCCGCGCTGACCGGGCCGGGGCGAAAGCCTCGGACGGGGCCCCGGCGCGTGGGCCGGGCATCCGGGGCCGAGGTGGCGGCGTCAGGTCAGGGCGGCCGCGCGCAGGGCCCGGTCGCCGAGGCCGGCCTGCGCGGTGCAGCCGGCACCGGCGCCGCGGTCGACCTCGCACCAGATCCGCTTGCCCGCGCCCTCCGGCTGCCACCCCCACCGGTCGGCGAGCCCGTCGACGAGTTCCAGACCGCGGCCGCCGGTGTCGTCCTTGCGGGCGTGCCGCGGGGCGGGCGGGGTGTCGCTGGAGTCCGCGACCTCGACGCGTACCGGGGCCGCGGGCGCGGAGGAGAAGAGCATCCGCAGCACAGCGGGGCAGCCGGTGTGCACAACGGCGTTGGTGACCAGTTCCGAGATGAGCAGGATCAGCGTCTCGGCCACCGGCTCGTCGGCGCCTATCCCCGACCTGACCAGCCGCGACCTCGCCCAGCGGCGCGCCCGCCCCACTTCCGCGGGGTCGACGCCCACCTCCAGTTGCACCTGCAGCATCTGCACGTTCACACCATCCGAACCGGCGGACACCGGACTTCATGCCTCCACGGAATCACCGTGCGTGATTCCGGGTCCCCACAGCATGATCGACCGTCCGTCACCCCAACAAGCGCTTCCGTCATATTCCAGCGCAACGGAGCACGCGTGATGCATACTGTGCCCCGCGTCGCGCCGGTCGGCCGACCAGGGCTCACCGCCACCCGGCGGCACCGGGCGGCAGTCCGGGACCAGGGACGTACGCGCACCCGATGGAGCGTACCCGAGGCAGGAGCCGACTCCACGGTGTAACAAGTCACGCATCGGACACAACTCCGAGCGGACGCTCCGTAATCGGACGTCACGGGCAGTCGGCGGGGCGGTCAGGCGCTCAGCGGCTGGGCGGAATCGTCGGTCGCGGCGGCCAGATCGGGGTAGACCTCGAACAGGCGGCGCACGCCGAGGGCCGCGAGAACCCGGTTGACGTGCGCGCCCTCGTCCGCCGCCGGGCCCCCGGCGGGCAGCACGATGCGCAGCCGTCCGGCGCACGACCGCATCAGCCGCCGGGCGCCGATCAGCACGCCCACCCCGCTGGAGTCGCAGAAGCGCACCTCGGTCAGGTCGAGCACCACGCTGCGCCGCCCGTCCGCGACCGCGTCGTGCACCTGCTGGCGTACCGCGGGGGACGAGACCAGGTCCATCTCGCCCGTGACCGTCACCACCACCCAGCCGTCTCGTTCGGCCCGGGTCACCAGCACAAGAGCGCACCTCGCCTCGCGGTCGGCGCCACCGCCGGCCTCGCTGCCGGCCTCACCGCCGGTGCCGGCGTCGGTATCAGCTTCGTCATCACAAGGACCCTATGCCCGTTCACAGCCGTAACCCTGCAATCTTCCGGTCACACCCGCATAACAGACCGACAGAAGCGATCACATGAGGGGCCAGGTTGGTGCAAAGGGACGCATGCCGCGGTACCCGGCGGGTACGGTCGGGAGGAACGGCCACCCGGCCGGCACGGTGGCTGTGATGCAAGGGCGAGGCGAAGGGGGCGGCAGATGACGACACCCGCACCGCCGCGCTGGGACCGCAAGATGCAGCAGCGGCTGGCGCGCGGCGAGGAAGCGGCGCTGGGCGAACTCTACGACCGCTACGCCTCGATGGTGCACAACCTCGCCTACCGGGTGCTCGACGACGACGAGGCGGCCGACCAGATCACCCGCGAGGTCTTCGGCTACGTCTGGGAGAATCCCGACGACTACGACCCCAAGCACAGCTCGCTGCGCTCCTGGCTCGCCGCCCTGACCCAGCGCCAGTCCGTGCACCGGCTGCGGCAGTACGCCAGCCGCGGCCACTCCACCTCCGACGAGGTCGAGGCGCGGGTCCGCGAGGCCAACACCGCCGCCCGCGCCGACTTCATCGTGACCTCCATGCCCGCCCCGCTGCGCGACGCGCTCGAACTCGCCTACCGCGAGCGGCTCGACTACCGCGACGCCGCCGCCGGTCTGGGGGTGAGCGCCGACGAGTCGCGCCGCCGGCTGCGGCTGGGCCTGCAACTGCTGTCCACGGCCATGGAGCCCGGCGAGGTCCGGCAGGCCCGGCTCCCGGCCGCCGCGCCGGACCACCGGGGGCAGCCGTGAGCGGCGCGGCCTACAGCAACGGAGGCGGCCCGCACGGCGGCGACGGCGACGAGGACCTGCCCCGCGTGCCGCAGCAGCGGGACCAGCCGGGCGCCCCGTGCCCGTTGCCGCCCGGCCCCTACGACCACGACGCGTACGGCCCCGCGCCGGCGCCCGAGCCGGAGGCCCGGCTGCCGCTCTACGACCACGGCACCCTCAAGTCGCTGCTCGGCGCCTGGGCGCTGACCGCGTGCTCGCGCGACGAGGCCCTCGCGGTCGAGGTGCACCTCACCGACTGCGCCGCCTGCGCGGAGGAGGCCCTCCGGCT
Source organism: Streptomyces sp. NRRL F-5123 (assembly GCF_000721495.1). Classification (GTDB taxonomy): domain Bacteria; phylum Actinomycetota; class Actinomycetes; order Streptomycetales; family Streptomycetaceae; genus Actinacidiphila. The sequence continues at coordinate 70,572 of NZ_JOHY01000006.1, read as the reverse complement.
GCGGGACGCGGTCGGCCTGCTGCACCACGAGGAGCCCCTCGACCTCGACCCGCTGCTGCGGGCCCGGGTGCTGGAGGGCTGCCTGGGCCGCCGCCCGGCCCGTATCCCGGTGCCCGAGTGGGCCGGCCCCTACGACGCCGAGGCGGCCCGGCTGGACGCGCTGCTGCGCGACCTGGGCGAGACGTCCTGGCAGGAGCCGGTGAGCTTGCGCTGGTACGACAACGGCCCGGTGACCAGGAATGCCACCGTCGGCGAGGTCATCGCCCATCTGACGTCGGTGGACGGCCTCGTCGCCGTCGCCCTCGACCTGTCCGACGCGCGCCTGCCCGACGGCACGGGCGGCACCGGCGGCACCGGGGCCGAGGAGGACGCCGAGAGCGCGGAGTTGCCGCTCGACGCGGTCGGGCGGACCGAGGCGCTGTGGGCGGCGCAGCGGGCCGCGGCCGCCGAGAGCCCGGGCGCTCACGCCGCGCGCTCCGCCGAGCTGCGCGACACCTGGCGCGGGCAGAGCCACGCCCTGCTGCGCACGGTGTCCTTCGCGGGCGCCGGGGCCGCGGGGATAGCCGTCGACTTCGGGTCCGTCTCGATGCCCCTCCAGGACGCCTTCGTGGACCGGGCCTTCGAGTGCTGGATCCACGCCGCGGACATCGCCGAGGCGGTGGCGTATCCGTACGACCCTCCGGCGCCGCGCAACCTGAACCGGATCATCGACCTGGCCGCGCGGATGCTGCCGGGCGCGCTGGCCTCCAGACGGCGGCAGGGGCTCGCGGCCTCCCAGGCCCGGCTGGCCGACGCGGGCGCGCCGGGGCGCTCGCTGTTGCTGCAGATCGACGGCGCGGGCGGCGGCCGGTGGTGCCTGCCGCTGGACTCCCCGGGCGCGGTCGCCTCGCAGGACCACGCCGTCGCCGAGGTGGCCATGGACGGCGTCGAGTTCTGCCAGCTCGCGGCGGGCCATCTGGACCCGGAGCGGATCGCGATCGGGCTGCACGGCGACCGCGATGTCGTACGGGACGTGCTGTACGCAGCGGCGTCGCTCTCCCGGCTCTGAGGGCGCGGCACCCCGGCCTCGGGCGAGCAGCCCTCGGGCGAAGGACCTCGCACGAGGCGCCTCAGGGCAACGGGTTCCAGGGCGACGGGCCTCAGGCGAGGCGCATCAGGCGAAGACGACCGTGCGGCTTCCGTTGAGCAGCACCCGGCGCTCGCTGTGCCATTTCACCGCGCGGGCCAGCGCCTGGCACTCCACGTCCCGCCCCAGGGCGACCAGCTGCTCGGGGGTGACCGCGTGGCCCACCCGCTCGACCTCCTGCTCGATGATCGGGCCCTCGTCGAGGTCGGCCGTCACGTAGTGCGCGGTCGCACCGATCAGCTTCACACCGCGGTCGTGCGCCTGGTGGTACGGCTTGGCGCCCTTGAAGCTCGGCAGGAACGAGTGGTGGATGTTGATGATCTTCCCCGACAGCTCCCGGCACAAACCGTCGGACAGCACCTGCATGTAGCGGGCGAGCACGACCAGCTCCACGCCCTCCGCGCGCACCAGCTCCAGCACCCGTGCCTCGGCCTCCGCCTTGGTCTCACGGGTGACCGGGATGTGGTGGAAGGGCACCCCGTAGGAGCCCGAGAGCTCACGGAAGTCGGTGTGGTTGGAGACCACCGCGGCGATCTCCACCGGCAGGGCGCCGATGCTCGCGCGGAACAGCAGGTCGTTGAGGCAGTGCCCGAACTTGCTGACCATGAGCACGACGCGCATGCGCTCCGCTGCCGGGTGGATCTGCCAGTCCATGTGGTAGGCGCCGGCGATCGCCGCGAAGCTGGCGCGCAGCTTCTCCAGGTCGACGGGCGGCTCGGCGGAGAAGCTCACGCGCATGAAGAACAGGCCGGTGCCGCGGTCGCCGAACTGCTGGCTGTCCACGATGTTGCAGCCGGTCATGAACAGGTAGCTGGACACTGCGTGCACGATGCCCTGTTTGTCCGGGCAGGACAGCGTCAGGACGTACTGCGGGTCGGCGGGCTGCCGCGACTGTTCGGTCACTTGGTCAGCCTCGCACACCCGGCCACCGGCGCGCCGCCATGTCCGTCACGCGGACCTGGTGTAGATGGCGAGCACTTCCAGCGAGCGCGGCGCGATGTCCGGGTCCTCCCCGTCCGCCCGCGCCATGAGCGCATGGGCGTCCCGTGCGGCACGGACCGCGTCGGGCCAGCCGTCGTGTTCCAGATACGCCGACGCGGGCGCGTCCGCACCCACCTGGTGCAGGATCTTCAGCACCCGCAGCACCGCGACGTCGACGAGCGCCGCCTCCTGGGCGTCGCGGAATATGGTGCCGACGTACTTGTCCGCCGACCAGTTGTCGAGCCAGGTGTCCTCGACCAACCGGTAGACGGCGTCGGTGACGTCCCCGTAGCCCGGCAGACCGGCCTGCCACACCTCGCGCTGGAAGACCGGATCGCTGATCATGTGCAGCGCCGAGCGCACATTGCTGCGCCAGCGCCACCACGGCATGTCGTTGACAGGCATGCCTCCCATCGTGGAGGAGACACGGCCGCGGCGGGAAGACTTCTCGGAACCTTGCACGGCGGGCAATCGTACGCAGTCGAACTGCGCCACCTGTAATTCACCTGAAAGTGACCGCCCGTTCGCGCGCGATAACCCTGACGTTGGGCGCGGACCACCATCTTCCGTAACCATGACCGAAAGGCGCATACGCAGGGTTCGCCACGCCGTCGTCCCGCTGCTGGCCACAAGTGCGCTGCTCAGTGGGTGCGGCGTGCTTCCCGGCGGCTCGGGGGGCTCCCAGGGGCCCGTCGTGGTGATGACGTGGGCACCGCAGGGGACGAGGGCCACGAACATGCCGGGCATGGTGGCCATGGCCCAGGCGTTCGAGAAGTACGTCAACGACAACGGCGGGCTGAACGGCCGCAAGCTCAAGGTGCTCACGTGCAACGCGCGCAACGACGCCGTCGCCGTGTCGAACTGCGTGCAGCAGGCCGCGGACGCGCACGCGGTCGCCGTCGTCGGCTCCTACAGCGAGCAGGGCCGGGCCTTCACCTCCGCACTCGCGTCGAACGACATCCCGTACATCGGCGGCTACGGCATCACGCAGGACGAGTACCTCAGCCCGCTGTCGTACCCGGTCAACGGCGGGCTGCCGGCGCTGCTCGCGGGCAGCGGGGAGCAGCTCGCCGAGAAGTGCAGGAAGGTGGCGCTGGTGCGCCCCGACTCGATCACCGGCGACCAGTTCCCGATCTTCCTCGACCAGGGCCTGAAGTCCGGCGGGCACGCGCCCGCGCGCGACCTGCTCGCCAAGGACGACGCCACCGAATACTCGGGCGTCGCCGCGCAGGCGGTGGACGACGACAAGGCGAGCGGCTGCGTCTCGGCGGTGCTCGGCGACCACACCAGCACCTTCTTCGACTCGCTGCGCCGGCTCGGCGACGAGAAGCCCAAGGTGCAGCTCTCGTCGGTCATCGGCAGCGTGCAGCAGTCCCTGGTGAACGCCACCGGCGGCGCGAACAGCCCGCTGGAGGGCGCGCTCGTCACCGACTGGTACCCGCCGGCGTCCGACCCGAAGTGGGCGGAGATGAAGTCGGTCGTCGACAAGTACGCCTTCTCCGACGACCGGATCGACGTCGCCGACCCCGGCGTGCAGACCACCTGGATCGCCTACACCGCCTTCACCGAGGTGATCAGGGCGATGGACAAGGACACGGCGGTGACCTCAAGGAGCGTCCAGCGGGCCTTCGACGGCACCACGGGGCTCTCCACCGGCGGGCTCACCCCCGATCTCGGCTGGACCGAGAACGATCTGCTCAACCTGCCCGACCACATCCGGCTGAGCAACGCGAAGGTGACCTACCAGGTGATCACCAGGGGCCGGCTGGTGCCGCAGAAGGCCGGATTCGTGGACGTCGCCCCGACGCTGCGGACGGCGACCGGCATCGGCTGACAGCCGGGCGGGCAGGACCGGGCCGGACCGCGGGGGCGGCCCGGCCCCTGCGGGGGTCAGAGCTGGCTGTACTGGCGCTTGGTGAGGCCGTACGTGTCGGCGATGGAATTCCACAGCTTCACGGCGGCCTTCTTCTGGGTGGTGGCCGTGCCGCTTTCCTTGGCGCCTGCCTGCGACTCCCCGGTGTTGCGAGCGTGGCCGCCCTTGCAGACATCGGCGTTGCCCGCCGCCTGGTCGGCCCATGCCGCGTAGTGGCTGTCGGCGGACGCGGACGCCTTCCAGGCCTTGGTCAGCGCCGTGGTCAGCTCGTCGTGCTTGGGGAGCTTGTCGACGGAGAGGGCGCCGAGCCGGGTGACCAGGCCGTCGCGCTGGGTCGCGGCGGCGCGCAGGTCGGCGGCGGAGCCGGGGAGGTTCTTGCAGCCCCTGATCGATTCGACCGCGCTGACCACCGAACTGCGGCTCGCACCGCTGGAGGCCAGCAGCGCGTCGAGTGCCTGGGCCTGCGCCTCGGCCGTGTCGGCGCCCGCGCCGGCCTTCTTGCCGTCGCCGCCGGCCGTGCCGCTCGGGGTGCTCGCGGCGGTCGCGGACGGCCGGTCGGCGTCGGCGTTCGCCTTGCCCCCGCCGCCGCTCATCATGCCCCCGACGACGAGGCCGGCCACCACGCAGCCCGCCACGACGATGCCGATGAGCACCTTGGGCGAGATCCGGCGGCCGCCGTCGTCCTCGCCGTCGTCCGCGTAGCCGTCGTAGCCCTGGTGGCCGCCGTCGCCTTGGCCCTGCTGCCACTGCCGGCCCGGGTGGCCGCCCTGCTGCGAGCGGCTGTCGTGCGGCTGCAGGATGCGCGGGCGCATCGGCTCGGGGCCGGGGACGTCGCTGCGGAAGAGGTGGTCGTAGTCGCTGTCCGGCTGCACGGGCTGCTCGAAGGCGGCCGGGTCGGTGTACTGCTGCTGCCCGCCGTACGACTGCTGGTCCGGATAGAGCGCCTGGCCGGGGTACTGGGCCTGGTCCGGGAACTGCTGCGGGGCGGCTGCGGGGCTGCCGTACTCGTCGTAGCCCTGCTGCTCCCGGAAGACCGCCAGCGGCTGGGTGGCCTCGGCCGGCGCGGGCTCGCCGGGGCCGCCCGCCGGATAGGGCGGCAGCATCTGCGTGGCCTCCGCGGGCGGCGCGGGCTCGCCGGGGCCGCCCGCCGGATAGGGCGGCAGCATCTGCGTGGCCTCCGCGGGCGGCACGGGCTGTACGGGCGGCTGCGGCGCCTGGCCGGGGAAGAGGCCCGGCGCGGGCGGCTGCGGGACCTGGCCCGGGAAGGGCGCGGGGGGCTGGGCGGGGGCCTGCGGCGGGGCCGCGGGTATGGGCGGCGGTGCGGCGGCAGGACCCGCGGCCGGGTAGGGCGGCAGCATCTGGGTGGCGTCAGCGGCCTCCACGGGCTGCTGCGGGAGCTGCGGCGGCATGCCCGGGGCAGCGGCCGGGTCGCCCCACGGAGTGCCCGGAGCGGGCTGCGCGTGCCCTCCGTAGGCCTGCTGCTGCCCGGTGGGCTGGACGGCGCCTGAGTACGGTTCGGGCGTTTCCTCGCCGCGTCCGCTGCTGTGCATCGCCGTTGACTCCCGCCTTCACCAAGTGTCGGACGAGCGCACACGCTACCCGGTGAACGCGGAAGGGGGCCATGGACCCGAACGCGTGAGCGCCCGGGGGCGGGGCGGGCCGGTGGTCCGGGGCGCCGCGGAGGGCCGCGGCGCCGGGATTTCCAGCGCTTTGGGCGCGCCGGTGAAAACGGTGTCGGTACGGTAACGATTCGGTGTGCTCTTGTCCGTTCACCGTTTCACGCGGCTTTTCCGCGACGGGCCGACGGCCCGCGCGGCACCGTCCGCCGCCGCTCTCACGCGGCCTCCTGCGCCTCCAGCCGGGCGCCGAACTCCCGTACCGACGGCTCCGCGGAGAAGGGGTCGAGACGGCGGCGGAAATCCTCCAGGTACTCCGCGCCGCGGTCCGAGCGCAGCCCGGACAGCAGGGCCACCGCCTGGGTGCCGGTGTGGCAGGCCTGCTCGATCTCGCGCTGCTGCACCTGCGCGTCGGCCAGCAGCAGCATGTCGATGGCGCGGCGCCTGGTGCGGCTGACCGGATGCGCGGCCAGCGCCTCCTCCGCGCGCCGGGCGGCGGGCGCTGCCTGGCCCAGGTCGCGGTGGCAGTGGGCCAGTTCGTCCGCGAGGTAGGCGTGGTCGAAGTGCGCGATCCACGCCGGGTCCTGGTCCGGCTGCGAGCGCTCCATGGCACCGACCGCGAGACCGGCGACCGTCGCGAAGGTCCGCGCGTCGCCGAGCAGCGCGTGGCCGCGCGCCTCGGCCGCGTAGAACATCGCCTCCGCGGTGTGCCCGACCTGGCCCCTGGCGCCTTCCTGGGCGGCGCGGGCGAGTTGGGCGATCTCCCGGGGATTGCCGAGGGCCGCTGCGAGGTGGCTCATGCTGGCGGCCAGGATGTAGCCGCCGTACCCGCGGTCGCCGGCGGCCTGCGCGAGCCGCAGCGCCTGGATGTAGTAGCGCTGCGCCAGGCCGGGTTGGCCGGTGTCCACCGCCATGTACCCGGCCAGTTCGGTCAGCCGGGCCACCGCGGAGAACAGCTCGCGGCCGACCGACTCCCGGTAACTGCCCGCCAGCAGGCCGGACACCACGCTGTTGAGGTAGTGCACGACGACCGGCCGGACGTGGCCGCTGCCGAAGCGGTGGTCCAGATCGGTGAGCGCCTGGGTGGTCGCGCGGACCGCCTCGACGTCCGAAGCGCCCACCTTTGCCCCGCCGTTGCGGGCCACGCCCTGGTCGGGGCGGGTGATCAGCCAGTCCCTGCTGGGCTCCACCAGCGCGGAGGCGGCGACCGTGGAGCCGGTCAGGAACTCCCGGCGGCCGACGTCGCTGCGCCACAGCTCGCAGACCTGCTCGATCGCTCCGAGCACGGTGGGCGAGAAGTGCAGGCCGATGCCCGTCGCCAGGTTCTTGCCGTCCGCCATGCCGATCTCCTCGATCGACACGGCACGGCCGAGCTTGCGGCCGAGCGCCTCGGCGACGATGCCCGGCGCCCTGCCGCGCGGCTGCTGCCCGCGCAGCCAGCGCGCCACCGACGTCTTGTCGTAGCGCAGATCGAGGCCGTGCTCGGCCCCGCACATGTTGACCCTGCGGGCGAGCCCGGCGTTGGAGCAGCCGGCCTCCTGGATGAGCGACTGGAGCCGCTCGTTGGGCTGGCGCGCCACAAGTGGTCGTGCGGCCATGGTTGTCCCCCTCGTCCTCGTCGACCCGTCCCGGTGACCGACGTCCGTGTACGGCTCCGCGGCGCGACGGCGCCGCGGCCCGACTGCGGTGGGCCCGGCGGGCGTTCGCATCGCCCGGTGGCCCGGTCCCGCATGACTGTGCGGCTCCGCTGGGCGATACTTTCCCAGTCCTTGACCAGGAAATGCCCCGCTTTGCGGGATTTCACCGGCAAGCGCCGATGTCTCCTCCCACTGACTACCCGTCACCGGGCCCCGCTGCCCGCACGCGCCCCCGTTAGTGCATCCGTGCGCCTGCTATGACCCGGCCCGGCCCCCGCCCGTAACCCCGGGCGGCGAGGGGCTGTTGTGCTCCGCGTGGACAAAAGCACCTCATCCCCGCCGCAGCTCGCCGGTGATCCGGCCGAGGCGGCTGTCCGCTACGCCGAGGAACGCCAGTGGGACGTCCTGCCCGGCACCTGGCTGGAGACCGACCCCGACGGTGCGCCCTGCTGCTCCTGCAGCGCGGCCGACTGCCCGGCGCCCGGCGCGCACCCCACGCGCCCCGACTGGGTGACGCAGGCGAGCGGCGCGGTACCGACCGTGCAGCACATGTGGCAGAAGCAGCCGCGCGCGTCCGTCCTGCTGCCCACCGGGCGCTCCTTCGACGTCCTCGAGGTCTCCGAGAACGCCGGCTGCCTGGCGCTGGCCCGCAGCGAGCGGATAAACCTGCCGCTCGGACCGGTGCTCGGCGCCCCCGGCCGCCGGATAATGTTCTTCGTCCTGCCGGGCAGCGGGGACAAGGTGCCCGACACGCTGCGCAGCTTCGGCTGCCGGCCCGCGTCGCTGGACCTCTCGGTGCTGGGACGCGGCGGCTGGGTCGTCGCTCCGCCCACAAGAACCGTTCCTGCAGGGATGGTCATGTGGGCCCGGCGGCCCACTCCCGCCAACCGCTGGCTGCCGGACGCGACGGAGGCACTCGGCGCCCTGGCCTACGCGTGCGCCCGCGAGGCGATGGAGGCACTGGACGCCGGCGCCCGCCCCGCGCGGCCGGCCGCGGCCCGTGCGGGCGCCGGGCGCGGCCGCGCCGCGGCGCCGGTGCGGGGGCGCTGAGCCGCCGGACGCGGGGGCGCTGAGCCATCGGGCGCGGCCGCTCGGCCTCGTAGTGGGCCTGCTCGGTCGATGCGGCAACGCAGCGAGGTGCCGTGCCGGGCGTCGCAAGCCGGTGAACCCTCCCGGTCACAGCACTAGGGTGTGACCGTCCGTGGGGAGCCGCGGAGCAGGGCACGGGGCAGGGGGAGGCGGCGGGCTATGGCCGAGTCGGAGCAGGAAGCACAGCGGGGCGCGCCGCTGCCGTACTACGGGAATCGCGCCGAGGGAGCCGGCGGGCAGGAGGACGGGCCCGTCCCGGCGGTGCGGGTGCGCGGGCTGTGGAAGCAGTTCGGCACGCAGGCCGCCGTGGCCGGCGTCGATCTCGACCTGCCCGCGGGCCTGTTCGTCGGCCTGGTGGGGCCGAACGGGGCGGGGAAGACGACGACGCTGTCCATGATCACCGGACTGCTGCGGCCGGACGACGGCCTGGTGCAGATCCACGGCCACGACGTGTGGACGGACCCGGTCGCGGTGAAGGCCAGGATCGGCGTGCTCCCCGAGGGCCTTCGGCTCTTCGAGCGGCTGTCCGGGCGCGAACTGCTCGCGTACACCGGCCGGCTGCGCGGCCTGCCCGGCGCGGAGACCGACCGGCGCGCCGCCCAACTGCTGGACGTGCTGGACCTGACCGGCGCCCAGCACAAGCTGGTGGTGGACTACTCGACCGGCATGCGCAAGAAGATCGGCCTGGCCGCTGCCCTGCTGCACAACCCCGACGTCCTCTTCCTCGACGAGCCGTTCGAGGGCGTCGACCCGGTGTCCGCGCAGGTCATCCGCGGGGTGCTGGAGCGCTTCACCGCCGGGGGCGGCACGGTGGTCTTCTCCTCGCACGTGATGGAGCTCGTGGAGAGCCTGTGCGACTGGGTCGCGGTCATGGCCGCGGGCCGGATCGTGGCGCGCGGCACCCTCGCCGAGGTGCGCGGCGGGGCCGGCAGCCTGCAGGACGCCTTCCTGTCGCTGGTCGGCGCCGACCGCTCCGGCGGCGAGGGCCTGGAGTGGCTGGGCGGCGGCGCGCGATGACCGCCACCACCGCTCCCCCGCCCGCGGCCCCCGCGTCGGTGACCGCCGTCTTCGTCCGGCTCAAGCTGTCGCTGATGCGCAACGGGCTGCGCCGGTCCACGGGGCGCACGTTCGGCTGGTGCGTCGGTGTCGGCGTGGCCCTGATCTTCACGCTCGCCAACACCGCGGCCCTGCTGTCGATGCGGCACAACGAGCACGCGCCGGCCGTCGCCGTCACCGCCGCCGTGGTGCTCGCCGTGGGATGGGCCGTCGTGCCGCTCTTCTTCTTCGGCGGCGACGAGACGCTGGACCCCACCCGGCTGACGATGCTGCCGCTGCGGCCGCGGCCGCTGCTGACCGCGCTGCTCGTCTCCTCGCTGGTCGGCGTCGGCCCGCTGCTCACCACGCTGCTGGTCACCGGCGCGGTCGTCTCCCTCACGTACGGGGCTGCGGCCGCCGTCGTCGCCGTTCCGGCCGCGCTGCTGGTCCTCGCCCTGTGCGTGTCGCTCTCCCGGGCGGTGGCCGCGGCCAACACCCGGCTGCTGACCAGCCGCAAGGGCCGCGATCTCGCGGTGCTCAGCGGCGTCTTCGTGGCCATAGGCGCGCAGCTGATCCGGATAGGCGCGGATTCGCTGTCCGGCGGCGACGGCCTGGACCACGCCGACTCCGCGCTGTCCGTGGTCCGCTGGATACCGCCGGGCACCGCGGTCGACGCCGTCCGCTCCGCCGACCGCGGCGCATATGCCCTGGCGGTCCTGCAACTCGCCCTGACCGCCGTGGCGGTGGCGGCGGCGCTGCGCTGGTGGCACCGCAGCCTGGTGCGGCTCATGGTCTCCCCGGACGCGTCCACGATCGCCGCGGCCCCGGAGGAGTCCGGGAGCCGCGCGGACGGCGCCGGACGCACCCGGCGGCTGCCCTGGCCGCGGCTGCCCGAGGGGCGGACGGGCACGGTCGCGCAGCGGCAGTTCCGCTACATGTGGCGCGAGCCGCGCGCCAAGGCGTCGCTGGTGACCGGTCTCGCGGTCGGCCTGCTGCTGCCGGCCGTCGCCGTCTTCCAGCACGGCAGCGTCTACCAGTGCCTGTGGGCCGCGGGGCTGCTCGGCGTGCAGATGTTCAACCTGTTCGGGACGGACGGATCCGCCTTCTGGACGGTCGCGGCCGCCGTCGCCGACCGCCGCGACGCGGAGCTGGAGCTGCGCGGGCGGGCGCTCGCGGTCGCCGCAATAGCCGTGCCCTACGTCACCGTGGTGACCGTCGGCGCGGCGGTGGTCCTCGGCCAGGCCGGTTCGCTGGCCGAGACGCTGGGGGTGTCGTACGCGTTCCTGGGCGCGCTCGTCGCCACCGGGTGCGTGGCGAGTGTGCGCTACCCGTACGCGCTCCCGCACGACAATCCCTTCGGCACCGCCGCGCCCGGCCAGAGCAGCCTCGCGGCGCTCAACCTGCTCGGCGGGATGCTCACCGCGGCGGTGCTGTGCCTTCCCGTCTTCGTGCCCGTCATCGTCCTCCACGCGACCGGCCACCACGGCCTGCTCTGGCTCGCCCTCCCGGTCGGCGTCCCCTACGGCGCCGCCCTCGCCGCCCTCGCCCTCCGCCTCGCCGCTCCCCGGTTCCTCGGACGCCTCCCCGAAATCCTCGCGGCGGTCCGCCTCTAGTGCTGTGACCGGGAGGGCGATCCGCCGCGCGGGGCGGTGAGCGTTTCCAGGGGCGCGTGGGGGCACCTGGCGTGCCCGGCGCCGCAGAGAACCGCTCAGCCGCGGCGCAGCCGCACCGTGGACGTCAGGGCCAGGAGGGGGAGGACGGCGCCCAGGGCCGTCGTCAGCGGCCAGCCGCCGAGGTGGTAGGCGGCGGAACCCGCCTGGGAGCCCACCGCTCCGCCGACGAAGAACGTCGCCATGTACGCGCTGTTGAGGCGAGCCCGGGCGCCGCCGTCGAGGGCGTAGACGACGTGCTGGCCCAGGACGAGCGTGGTCTGGACGGCCATGTCCAGCAGCACAGCCGCCGCGCCCAGCGCCAGTACGCTGTGCCGCCCGGCCGCCGCGAGGCCGAACGCGGCCGCGGCGGCGGCGAAGGCCGCGGCGGTCATCGGGCGGACGAGGCCGCGGTCGGCCCACCGCCCGGCCAGCGGGGCGACGAGCGCGCCGCCGGCGCCCGCGAGGGCGAACAGGCCGACCTGCCACTGGCTGTAGCGGAAGGGCGCGGCGGTGAGGACGAAGGAGATCGTCGTCCAGAAGACGCTGAACGCCCCGAACATCGCCGCCTGGTAGAGCGCCCGGCGGCGCAGTGCCGGGTGGACCCGCAGCAGCCGCACCGTCGAACGCAGCAGCGCCCCGTACGGCAGCGCGGCCGCGGGCTGCCGCGGCGGCAGTGTGGAGCGCAGCACCAGCGTCAGGACGGTCATCAGCGTCGCCGAGCCGAGGTAGACCACGCGCCAGCTCGTGGCGTCGGCGATCAGGCTGCCCACCGTCCGGGACAGCAGGATGCCGGTGAGCAGCCCGCTCATCACCTGCCCGACGACCCGCCCGCGGCTCGCGTCGGGCGCGAGGTCCGCGGCGTACGGCACGAGGATCTGGGCGACGGTCAGCGTGCAGCCCAGGACGAGGGACGCGGCGAGGAGCACCCCGAAGTCCGGCGCGAGGCCCGCCAGGGCGAGCGCGGCGACGGTGAGGGTGAGCAGCAGCGTGGCCAGCCGCCGCTTCTCCAGCACGTCGCCGAGCGGCACGACCAGGAGCAGCCCGAGCGCGTAGCCGAGCTGGCCGGCCGTCACCAGGCTGCCCGCGGTGACCGTGCCGATGTGGAAGGACCGGCGCAGCTCGCTGAGCAGAGGCTGGGCGTAGTAGAGGTTCGCGACGGTCAGGCCGCACGCGACGGCGAGCAGCACGACGAGGCGGCGCGGCGGCCCTTCCTGCGGCGCTCCCGCGGGGGCCGGGAGCCCGCTCCCCCGGACGGGCTTCGCGAGGTCTGCGGGGCCGTTCGGCTGGGACATCGTCACCTCACTGCGCGGAATTCAGGGCACCGGTCAAACCGGTGCGACGACGGTACCAGTCATACCGGTTCCAGGGGTACGCTGGCCGGCATGACGGAGATCACCGCGCCGCCGCGCTTCCGGCAGGGGGCCGGGCGGCTGTGCCTGGACTACGTGCGCACCCTGCGGTACCGCGGGACGCCCCGCGCGCAGGAGGAGTTGGCGGACGGCGCCGCGCTCGCGGAGTGGGTTCGGCAGTGCGGCCCCGCGCTCGACGCGCCCCGCGCCCCGGTGGAGCCCACCGGCGCGGTCGTGCGCGAGGCCCGCGCCCTGCGGGAGGCGGTGTACGCGCTCGTCGCCGCCGCCCGCACGGGGGACGGGGCCGCCGCCGCGCCCGCCGTCCGCGGCCGCCTCAACCGCGCCGCCGCGCAGCCCGTACCCGTACCGCGGCTCACCGCCGAGGGTGAGCTGCGGTGGCGGGCGGACGAGCCCGTCACCGCTGTCCTCGCCCTCGTCGCGCGGGACGCCCTCGAACTCGCGGCCGCGCCCGCGCTCCTGGCGCGCCTCCACGAATGCGCTGCCGCGGACTGCGGGGCGGTCTTCCTGGACGCTTCCCGTCCCGGGACCCGCCGCTGGTGCTCCATGGATGTGTGCGGCAACCGCGCGAAGAAGTCCGCTTATCGCGCGCGTAACTGACCCGCGCATCTCCTGGGCCTGCCCCCGGTCCCCCCTCCGCGGGGGCGCGTTCCGAGGCTGCGGCTGCGCCGCGGGGCACCCGTTTTCAGCCTGCGGCTGGGCTGTGGGTGGTGTTTTCCGGGCTGCGACTGCGCCGCCGGGCAACCACCAGGGGCGCGGGGGGACCCCCAGCCCCCACCGGGGCGCGGGTCGTCACCGACCCGAAGGGGCGGTTCGGTTTCCTACCGGACCACCGGCCGCGAGCGAAGCGAGATGGGGGTACCCCCAGGCGAAGCTGTGAGGGAGGGTTGCTCGCGCAGTTCTCCCCCAGAGCTTCGCCTGGGAGGTACCCCCACGCGCCCCTGAAAACGCCCACCCCACGCGGCAAGCGCACCCTCCCCGCCCCCGGAGCACCCGGCCACGCAGACGCAGCCCGAAAACGCCCGCCCCGCGCGGAGAGCGCATCCTCCCCGCGCGGCAGCGCAAAACGCTCGCCCCCCCCTGCGCGGCAGGGACCGCTTACGCCAGTTCGGCGAGGGATTGCCGCCAGGTGGGGTGGAGGTCGTCGAGGAGGGCCTCGACGCGCGGGGGCAGGCCCCGCGAAGGCCCAGCGGCAGCGGACCTGCTCAGGAGCGAGGCGGCGGCGAATTCGAGGCGGGCCGGGTCGCCGGTGGCGTGGGCCGCGCGCAGCAGGGCGAGCCAGAGGCGCTCGTCCTGGGGGGCGACCCCCATGCCCGTCTCCACCGCGGCGACCGCCGCCTTCGGCTTGCCCGCGTCGAGGTGCAGCGTGGCGAGCGCGAGGGCGATCTCGGCGACCAGCACCGGGTGCTGGGCCTCGACGATCTCGTGCGAGAGCCACCCGTAGCGGCCGGCGGCGCGGTCGTCGAGGAGGCGGCCGCGGGCGAGTGAGAGGGCGTCGGTGAGCAGCCGGCGGCGGGCCACGGGGTCGTGCGCCCCGACGCCCTGCTCGGCCTGGTGGTGGAGGGTCTGGAGGACGTCCCAGTCGGAGACGATCGAGGTGGCGAGCACGATGCGGCCGGTCTCGTCGTAGGAGAGCCGGGGCGTGCCGTCCGGGTCGGTGCCCAGCCAGTCGCGGAGCCGGTCGACGAGCCCGTCGCGGACGTCCTCGGTGACGCCGCGCGGCCACAGCGCGGAGGCCAGGACGCGCGGGTGGACGCCTTCGCGGTGCAGCAGGAGCAGCGCGAGGGCCTCGTGGAGCAGCGGGCCTCGGTCGGCCTCGGGGGCATCGACGCCGTTGACCTCGAAGGCGCCGAGGAGCCGGGCGTAGACGCCGGGGCGGCCGCGGTCGCTGAGGTCGACGAGGAAGGCGGGGGCGCCGGGGTCGGGGTCGCGCCCGTCGTCGCTGCCGCCGGCCGCGACCTGCGCGAAGAGCTGCAGCACCGCGGCGTACTGCGCGGCGGGCAGCCGCTGCGCGGCGAGGTCGAGTCCGAGCAGCGGCGCGGTGAGCCGGCCCGTGGAGCTGATCTCCAGCTCCCAGGCGGCGCCCGGCACGGCGGCGGTGTCGGTGGCGAGGAGGTAGCCGAGGCCGAGCCGCCCGGCGTCGGCGGCGAGTTCGGCGATCCGCTGGATCTGCTCGTCGCCGGGCCGGTCGGCGACGATCACCAGGTGCGGTGCCCACTGGCTGTGCTGCGCGCGCCCGGCGCGGCCGGTCAGGACGCTGTCCTGGCCGGCGGCCTGGAGCGCGGCGCGGCGCTGGGCCGTCTCGGCGGCCATGGCCTCGATGGCCTCGGAGACGTCGGCGAGGTGCCGGACCCGGGCCGGGGCGAGGGCGGTGAGGTCCTCGGCGAAGCCGACGAGGGTCACGGTCATACGGTCCGACCAGCCGTTGGTGGCGAGTTCGGCGGCGACGGAGGCGAGGACGGCGTCGCGGTCGGCCTTGGCGCCGGCGAGCGACACGACGCCGGGCACCGCTTCGAGGTTGAGCAGCAGCCGCGCCTCGTCGAGGGTGCCGAGCGTGACCAGGCCCGGGTAGGGCGCGGCGGCCGCGGTGCCGGCGTCCGCGGGCAGCGAGGTGCGGGCGAGCCGCCAGAAGGTCTCGTCCTGGCCCAGCACCCAGGGCGCGGGCGGGGCCCCCTCGGCCCAGGCGAGCTGGAGGTGCAGCTCGTCGGTGGTGAGCCACGCGGCGTAGACGGTCGGCAGCGGCCGCCCCTCGGCGTCGAGCTGGGCGGACAGCGCGCGCAGGCCCCGGTCGAGGAAGGCGACGGTCTCGGGGTCGGCGCCGATCCGCAGCGCGTCGTCGGCGTCGGCCGCCGGACCCTGCGGGGTGCGCGGGATGCGCAGGATGCCCTCGGCGACGGACTGCCACAGCTCGGTGCGGCGGCGCCGGCCGAGCGCGGCGAGCAGGCCGGCGGCCAGCAGAGGGGCGGCGATGAGCGCCTCGGGCAGCTGGGAGAGCCCGCCGTGGTGCGCGGCGGCGTGGACGGTGGGGACGTGCCCGGCGCCGTGCGCGCCGGCCTGCTCGGGGGCCGGGGCGGGCGCGGGCGTGGCGGGCGACCGGTGCTGCTCGGGCGCGGGGGTCTGCGCCGGGGTCTGGTGCGGGGCCTGGTGCGCCCCACCGCCCGCGCCCTCGGCCGCGGTGTCCTTGGCGCCGCCGTGCTCCGCGTAGTGCTGGATGTCGTGGGCGACGTGCTGGACCTGCTGCACCGCGGCGGCCGGCATGTCGACGATCTCGCCGCCGGTCGCGTCGCCGGGCATCTCCATGATCCAGCCGGGCCGGATGAGGCTGGCCTGCGACAGCTTCGAACCGTCGGGCTGCACACGGTCCTTGTTGAGGGCGTAGATCTCCTTGTAGCGGCGCCCGTCGCCGAGGTGGCGCTGGGCTATGTCCCACAGGGAGTCGTGGTGGCGGCCCTCGGGCGGCTGGATCCGGTAGAACTTCGTGTCCTGCTGCGTGTGTTCGACGCTGCGGACCGTCCCGGCGTGGCCCGCGCCGCCCTCCGGCGAGGTGACGGCGTTCGAGGCGCCCTGGTGCGGGACGCCCGGGGTCTGCTGCGCCGAGGCGACGGCTCCCGGACGGGCCTGGTGCTCGGCCTGGTGGTGCGTGCCCTGCTGCCCCAGCACGGGCGACAGGGTGGCCGCGCCGACGCCGAGCAGCAGCAGCGCGGCGACGAGCTGGCGGGCCAGCAGCTGGCTCCCGCCGGACCCCGGGATGTGCCGCGGCATGCCCACGCCGGAGAACGCCGCCTTGCCCTCGACCAGCACGCACGCGGTGAACTGCGCCCAGGCGATCCACACCAGCACCGCGAGGGAGTTGACGAAGGTCTTGGTGGTGATGGGCTGGCGCAGCACGTCGGAGTCGAAGTGGTGCGGGAAGGGCGAGCCGATGTAGTGCAGCAGCGCTCCGGGCACGCCGACCACGAGCGCCGCGAGCACCACGAAGGCGCCGATCGCGCGGAGGACGTCGCCGAACGTACGCTGCCTGCGCGGGGGCCGGCCCGGGTTCTGCCCCGGTCCCGGCCGCGCCTGCGGCTGGTGGCGTCCCGTGGCGGTGGAGCGTGCCATCGCTGCTGCCCTGCTTCCTCTGCTCCGTTGCGTGCTGTTCGGTCCTGACGTTATGCGACGCGCCCGGTGGCGCGATACGTGTCCGCGGTGCCTTGCGGGTGCACGGCGCGGCTACTGCGTGAGCGCCTCGGCGGTGGCCGTCCCCTTCACGGCGTGGCCCTTGACCGCGAAGAGGCTGGTCACCATCGGCTGGAAGGTGATCCGGACCGTGACGGTGATCCGCCGGCGGTTCCCGCTGCAGGTCGAGTGGCTGACGTCGTCGTCGCTGAGGCCCGCCGCGGTCAGGAACTTCGTGATGTCGCTCCGGCAGTTGCCGTACCGGATCGGCGCGGTCTTGCCCAGGTCGGCACCGGAGCGCAGGGCATCCACGTCGATGTCCTGGGCGGCGGCGCGGGCGGCCTGCTCGGCGAGGTCGGCGGCGCGCTCGCGGGTCGCCAGGACCCGGCCGCCGTCGACCACGAAGGCGGCGAGCGTGACGAAGAGCAGCGCGAAGATCAGGAGCGCGATGGCCCCCGAACCGCGGTCCGCGCCGCGGCCGTACGCGTCCCGCACCGCCCGCAGTCGGGCGCGCAGCAGGCGCTTCACTCGAACCTCCGGTAGGGGTCGAGGGGCGAGGCGAACTCGCTGCTCAGGGTCGTGGTGATGGGCAGGCCCAGATCCGCCAGGCCGCGGACCCGGCAGGAGACCTGGACGGTGTAGACCCCGCCGGGGGCCCACCGGGTGTTGGTGTGGGTGATGGTGATCGGGCCGGAGCAGATGTGCTGGAGGTCCGCCCTGGCCGTCTGCCGGGCGGCGTTGTTGGCCTTGCCCTGGTTGCCGTGCAGGGAACCGGCGCGTGCCGCGTCGCGCGCGGCGCCGTCCAGCTCGCCGCGGGCGTCGGCCAGTTGGCCGAAGGCGACCAGCACCAGGATGAAGAGGATCAGCACCGGTGCGATGATCACGACCTCGATCGTCGAGATCCCGGCGTCCCCCGAGCCCCGTGGGCCCCCGGCGCGCTCCCCTGCCGCGGCCCGCCGCCGCAGCCCCGAGGCCGCGGCCCGCGCAGCCGCGGTCGCAGTTGCAGTCGCAGTCGCAGTCGTGTACGTCACCGCCCCGCCGTCCTCACTGTCCCCGTCACAGTCGCCCCCGTGATCCCCGTCGTCCCCGCTGCCGTCATGTCGGGCCGCTCCCTCACCCGTTCGGCATGAACTGCTCGATCGGGCCCTCGGACGTGCGGTCCACCGTGATGCCGATCCCGAGGATCGACGGCACGTGCCCCTTCACCCGGACGCTGACCCGGTCGCCGTGCCCCGGGACCCGCTGGGCGGTCACCTTCGGGCTGGTCAGCAGGCTGCCGCCGAGCCCGTCGATGTAGCCGTTGGCCTTCTTCTGCGCCTTGCCCTGCCAGTCGCTGCCGGACACGGCCGCCTGCGTACGGGCCTCGCGGGCGCCTGCCCGGGCCGCGGCGATCGCGACGTGCGTGGCGAAGTAGTACATCGCGAACTGCACGGTGACGATGATGACCCCGAAGACGACCGGCGTCAGGAAGACGAACTCGATCGCGGTCATCCCGCGGTCGTCCGCCCTGCGCCGGCCCACGCCGCTGTCGCCGCGCGCTGCCGCGAACCGGTCGCGCAGCGCGCGGCCCACCGCCTTCATCGTCTCCCCCGTCCTTTCCGCTGCCCCGCTGTCCGCCGCCGGCCGGCCCGGCCGACCGGCATCAGCACTGGCTGGTGCTGCTCGCCTTGTCGATGCAGTTCTTGACGCTGTCGGTCTTGTCGTTCAGCGCCTTGCTGATGGTGAAGCCGATACCGGCGACCAGCGCGGCCACGATGGCCGAGATGATCACCCATTCCACGGCGGAGGCACCGATGGTGCGGCCCTCGCTGCGGGCCCAGGCGATGCGGCGGCGGACGAGGCCGACGACGGCGGTGGTCGCCTTGGCGAGGGGGTTGGGTCGGTTCATGGTCCGAGTCCTTTCTGGGTGACGACTCCCATGTCTCAGGTGTCGCGATGTCATGTGCCGTACGTCGTGCGGTGTCCGTCGTGCGTCGAGCTCGCGGCGCCGTTGCCGCCCGGTCGGTGGAACGCGTTCGGTGTGGTGCCGGTTCACGCCTGGAAGACGCGCATCGCGGCCGGGAACATCAGGAAGACCAGGAAGCCTGCGGCGAGCATGAGCTGCGCCACCAGCATGGACTGTGAGTTCTCGCCGGCGGAACCCTCGATCTCGGCGAGCTCGCGGTGCCGCATGGTTTCCGCGCGGGAGGCCAGGGACTCACGGATCTTGGCGCCGTCGTCGGCCACCAGGCCGAGCGCGACGGACAGGTCCTGCAGCTCCTCGACGCCCAGCTCCGCGCCGAGCCGGCCGAGCGCGACCCACTGGCTGACGCCGGTGATCCGGGCGTCGTTGAGGCAGCTGCGGATACGGACCAGGGCCCAGCCGTCGCTGACGTCCGCGGCGGCCATCAGCGCCTCCGGCAGGCCGCGCCCGCCGGCGAGGTTCATCGACACCAGGTCCAGGTACGCGCCGATCACCCGGCGCAGGTCCTTGCGCTTCTCGGTGGCGTCCCGGCGCACCTCGAGGTCCGGGAGCATGAAGAACAGACCCGCGCAGACCAGCGCCAGCCACACCGGGATGATCGGGCTGACGCCGAAGCCGAACTGCCAGACCAGGGCGTAGAGGAACGGCCCGAAGACCAGACCGGTCGCACCGAGCAGCAGCTTGGTCGCGAGGAAGCCCTCCCAGCTGCGGTCCAGCACGGCCAGGTCGGCGCGCATCGAGCGCAGCTCCCAGCCCTGTTCGAGGTAGAAGGCGGAGACCCGCTGCCCGATCCGGCCCCGCAGGTCGGTCGCGCGCGGGGCGGGTCCGGCGGCGGGGCCCTGGGCGCGCAGGGCGTCGATCTGGGCGACGGTGGCCGCGGCGCTGTGCCGGCTCGGGGCGAGCGCCCTGATGAGGGCGTAGATGCCGATACCGGTGATGGCGCCGAGCAGTCCTGCCAGTGCGAGCATGTTCACCGGTGCAGCACCTCCTGCCGTTGGGCGTGGAGTTCGGGCGAGTGGACGAGGAAGCGGGCCGGGGTCTCGACCTTCGACAGGCTGCGCAGCCACCAGAAGCCGGCGCCGAACAGCGCGCAGACCACCAGCAGCACCATCTGCCCCAGCAGCGTTCCGTACGGCTTGACGAAGCCGCGGTTGAAGATGGCCAGCGCGAGCACCACGACGACCGAGACGATGACCACGATCTGCACGCTGCGCCGGGTACTGGCGCGCTGCGCCATCACCCGCTGCCGCATGTCGACCTCCTCGCGCGCCGACTTGGCCAGCGCGCCCAGGACCTCGCGCAGACCCGGGCCGCGCAGCCGGGAGTTGAGGATCAGCGCGGCGATGATGATGTCGGCGGACGCGTCGTTGATCTCGTCGGCGAGGTGCTGGAGCGCGTCCGGCAGCGGCGTGCGGGCGCGCAGCCGGTCGACGAGCGCCTCCAGGTGGGTGCGCAGCGCGGGCGCGGCGGCGCGGGCCGAGGCGGGGATGGCCTGCTCCAGGCCGACCGCACCGGCGATGGTGTCGCGCAGCGACTCCGTCCAGCCGGCCAGCGCCTCCACCCGCTTCATCGCGGCGCGCTCGTCCGAGGCGCCGCCGAAGAGCTTGTCCCAGGTGAAGACGAGCAGCGCGGTGGCGATGCCGAGCACCGCCCAGCGGGTGAGCCCGATGACGGCGATCCCGGCGACGGCGGCGATCGAGCCGCGCTGCGACAGGAAGCGCATCATCTCCGCCGCCTTGTCGGCGGGCGCCTCGCCGGGGGCGACGGGTTTGGGCGCCCAGCCGCGGATCGCGACCACGAGCAGCGCGATACCGCCGCCCACGACCGCGCCGGCCAGTAGCCCGTACATCACGGTCAACGAGAAGACACCGGTCATTACCGCCACACCCCCGTGGGCTGGTAGCCGTTGGCGAGGAGTTCGTCGAGACAGGAGATCGGCGCGTGCGGCATCGCCGCGCCGGTCCTGCCCTCGGCGAAGACCTCGCTGGAAAGGACCCTGCCGTCCACGCCGTTGACCTCGCGGACCGAGGTCACCATACGGCGCAGGGTGCCGCCCTGCTGGAAGTCGTTGCGGCGCTGGATGAAGACCACGAAGTCGATGGCGCCCGCGACGAGCATCTGCGAGGCCTCGATCGGCAGCCGCTCGGCGGCCTGCAGCGCGTAGGTGGAGATGCGGTTGAAGACCTCGGCCGAGCTGTTGGCGTGGATCGTCGACAGCGAGCCGTCGTTGCCCTGCGACATCGCGTTGAGCATGGTGACGATCTCGTCGCCGAGGACCTCGCCGACGATGACCCGTGAGGGGTTCATGCGCAGCGAGCGGCGGACCAGTTCGGCCATCGAGATGGCGCCGAGGCCTTCGGAGTTGGGCAGCCGCTCCTCGAACGCCACCACGTTGGGGTGGAGTTCGGGGAACTGGTCGAGGCCGAGTTCGAGGGCGCGCTCGACGGTGATGAGCCGCTCGTGCGCCGGGATGACGTTGGCCAGCGCCCGCAGCAGGGTGGTCTTGCCGGCGTTGGTGGCGCCGGCGATCATCACGTTCTTGCGGGCCATGACGGCCGCGTGCAGGAAGCTGGCCAGCTCCGGGGTGATCGTGCGGTTGCCGACCAGGTCGGCGAGGAAGACCTTGCCGAGCCGCGCGCGGCGGATGGAGAGCGCCGGCCGCCGCGTCACGTCCATCACGGCCGAGAGCCGGGAGCCGTCCGGCAGCCGCAGGTCGAGCTGCGGGTTGGCGGAGTCGAAGGGGCGTGAGGACAGGCCGGAGTAGGCGCCCAGCACCTGTATGAGCTCGATCAGCTCCTCGTCGCTCTCGGCGACGGGGTCGCCCTGGAGTTCGCGGCCGTCGGAGTAGCCGACGAAGACCTGGTCGCAGCCGTTGATGTCGATGTTCTCGACGTCGGGGTCGTCCAGCAGCGGCTGGAGCCGCCCGACGCCGAAGAGGGCCGCGTGCACGGCGGCCGCGTACGCCTCCTCGGCGACCGCGTCCAGCGGGGTGCGGCCGGCGTTGATCTCCCGGCGGGCGTAGTCCTCCAGGATCTGGGCGATGATCGCGCGGGCGAACTGCCGCTCGTCCTCCGCGCTCATCGCCAGCGCGCCGGCGACCTGGTCGAGCCGCCGCTGCTCGGCTATCCGGTCGCCGGCCTCCTCCCGGAAGCGCTTGACCAGCTGGTGGTCGATCTCGCTCATCGGAAGACCCCGTACCGGTTCGGTACGTCGGCGGCGATCTGCCGCGCGGAGCGGATCAGCAGGGACTTGTCGAGCCGGCCGCGGCGCCGCCCGGTGAGCATGTCGGCGCCCGCCGGGTCGTGCGCGACGGTGCCGACGACCCGCGCGGATATCTGCGAGGCGACCAGCATCTCGTTGGCCTGCGCGGCGATCCGGGCGCTCTGCCCGGGGTCGGCGACCAGCAGCACGCCGATCGGCGGGTAGCCGAGGGCGCCGGCGCCGCGCTGCGAGCCGTGCAGCTTGGCCGACAGCGCGCCGGCCCGGTCCCGTACCCGGGCCAGGTGCTCGGCCTCGGTCCTGGCCACCAGCAGCACCAGAGCGGCGTGCTGGAAGAGGCCGAGGGAGGGCGAGTCGCCGCTGATCCGGCCGCAGTCGGCGATGACGTCGGCCGCGCCGTTCGGCGCCTGCCCGAGCATCGAGAAGACCTCGCCGAGGACGGGCCACAGCCCGGTCAGGCCCGCGGCCTGCTCCGAGCCGCCGAGGCCGACGAGGACGTCCAGGCCGCCGGCGAGCGGCTGGGCGTGCTCCCAGAGCTGCTCGGCGGCCAGGCCGCGGCGGGCGGCCGCGGCGAGCGAGAGCACGCCGACGTTGGGGTCGAGCATGCCGCCGTGGGCGGCGCGCGAGCGGTAGACGAGGTCGCCGCCGGCCGGGTCGGTTTCGGCGAGCAGGGCGCGCCGCGGCCACACCGCGGCCAGCGCGAGCGCGGTCGTGGTGACGCCGGGCGAGCCCTTGTCCGCCGCGAGGGCGATCAGTGCCATGGGTAGAGTGCCGCCGCTCGCTCAGTTCCCGCCGGCGGCCGGGACGCGGACCAGGGAGACGTCGTTGGCCGAGGCCGCGATCGTCAGCGGGCCGGCGTCCGCGGTGTCGGCGAGGACGGTGACGTACGTATTGCCGCTGCCGGAGCCCGAGGTGTCCACGTCGATGGACTTCACGATCAGCTTGTTGCTGATCAGGGTGCTCTGCGGGCTGCTGCCGCTGCTGCTGCTGTCGGACGAGTCGCTGCTGTCGCTGTTCTTGCCGGCGTCGTTGCCGACGAAGTACGCGGCCACCGTGTCGCCGACGCTGAGCGAGTTCCGGGGGAACTGCCCGTCCTGGAGGGACAGCCCGACCAGGGACTTGCCCTGCGTCAGCACGTTGTCCTTCTTGGTGATCATCTTGTCGGACAGGATCGAGTCCGGCACGAGCGTGACGGCGGCCCGGAAGTTTTTCAGCAGGTCGTCGCGCTGCTCCCAGCGGATCAGGCCCAGCCCGGAGTCGTCGGACAGGTCGACCGAGCGGATCGCGGACTCGGGTATCGGGTCACCCGCCGCGACCGCCTGGGTGATCTCGACGTACGACTCCTTGTGGCCGGCCCGCACCACCGTCAGCACGGCGCCGAACGCGCCGAGCAGGATGAGCAGGACGGCGAGTGCGGCGAGCGCCGGTTTGCGCTCGCGCGGCGCCGTCGGCAGCCGCTCGCCGCCCGGCACACCCATCGCCGGTGCGGGCATGCCGGCCTGGCGGTGTCCGCCACCGCCGCCGCTGGAACGATCCCTGGTCCTCACGTGACTGCCCCCGTCGCTCATACGCGACTTACGGTCGTTCGCGGACGGGCCGGCACCGGAGTGCCTGGCTGCCGAACCGCTTTCCAATGTCAAGTCACCGGGACGCTACCAGCGCCCGTCAGAGCCCCTCAAGGACGTTGGGCGACAGACGGACCACAGGCGTGCAACAGTTCCGCACCGCGTCACCCCCGGTCGCGGCGTGTACGCCCTGACAACGCACCACCGTACGGGCACCGTTGGCCGCCGCGGACCGGGGCCCGTACCGGGGCGGGCGGCGGGATGTTCACGGTTTGCTCACAACCGGCCCGGCCGGGAGGGGGTTACGTGAGGTTTCCGGAGGCGGATAGCCTCCTGGGACAGGTACGTGCGCCCGGGCCGGGGCCGGAGCGTGAGGTTCGGGCCGGCCGGCCGCGGCGGGGGAGGGAACATCCCATGCGGGTGACCGTGACGGTCGTACAGCAAGGCGAGGAAGCGCGCGACGTCGTCGTCGCGGCGGACGACGGGGCCTCGGCCGGCGACGTGGCCGCGGCGCTGGCCCAGGTCGTGGCGGGCGGCGTCCCGCAGATGAACGCGGCGCCGGCCGGCGGCGGCACGGTGCTGGCCTTCCCCGGGACGCGCGCCGCGCCCCCCGGGGCGGCGCAGCTGTGGGCGGACGGCCTGCTGTGCGACCCGCAGGCGCCGGCGGGCGCGGTGCTGCGGGACGGCATGCGCGTCACCACCGACGACTCCATCGGCCCCTTCATGCGCACCGGCGAGCCCTCCGGCCGCGTCGAACTGCGGGTGTGCGGCGGCCCCGGCGCGGGCCGGGTCGCCCGGCTCGGCCTGGGCAAGGCCACCCTCGGCTCGGGGCAGCACTGCACGGTCTCGGTGCCGGACGCCCTGCTCCCGCAGCTCGCTGCCCGGGTGTCCGTCGCCGCGGACGGCACGGTCACGCTGGCCGTGGAGCCCGGCACGGAGCTGACCCTGGAGGGCGAGCCCGTCACCGGGGAGCGCGAATGGCCGCTGGGCGCGCAGATCCGCGCCGGTGACACCGTCGTCGTGCTGGACGTGCCGAGCGAGCCCGACGCGCACCTGTCGCCGATGGG
This sequence comes from Streptomyces sp. NRRL F-5123, assembly GCF_000721495.1. Taxonomy (GTDB): domain Bacteria; phylum Actinomycetota; class Actinomycetes; order Streptomycetales; family Streptomycetaceae; genus Actinacidiphila. The sequence continues at coordinate 46,224 of NZ_JOHY01000006.1, read as the reverse complement.
CGAGGGCGGCCTGGCCTACAACCGCCCGCCGCGGCTGAAGTCGCTCCCGCCGCGCCCCCGGCTGTACGTGCCGCAGCCGCCGCAGAAGGGCGAGGGCGCCCGCTTCCAGATGATCGCGGCGCTGGTCCCGCTCGTCTTCGGCCTCGCGATGTTCTTCATGGTGCACCAGGTCTACATGCTGCTCTTCTGCCTGATGAGCCCCATGATGCTGGCCGGCCAGTGGCTCAGCGAGTCCCGCGAGGGCAAGCGCAAGGACCGCAACACCGCCAAGCAGTTCAAGGCCGAACTGGCCCAGCACGAGATGACCCTGGAGAGCGCCCGGCTCACCGACCGCGCCGAGCGGCGGGCGGCGTACCCGGACGCCGCGCAGATCCTGCTGTGGGCCACGGGCCCGCGGATGCGGCTGTGGGAGCGCCGCCTCACCGACCCCGACGTGCTGCGGCTGCGCATCGGCGTCGCCGACCTGCTCGCCGACATCGAACTGCTGCCCAAGGGCGGCCATCTGCCGGACGGTGCGCCGCAGCCGGTGCCGCCGAGGGTCAACGACGTGCCGGTGCCGCTGCCGCTGCCCGAACTGGGCGTCGTCGGCGTCGCCGGGCTGCGGCAGCGGACGCTGGCCACCGCACGCTGGCTCGTGGCGCAGGCGGCCGTGCTGCACAGCCCGCGCGACCTGTCGATGGTGCTGCTGTCGTCCGAGCCCGACGCCGGGCAGGCGTGGGGCTGGGCGCACTGGCTGCCGCACCTGGCGCCGCAGCAGGGCCAGGACTGCGTGTCGCTCATCGGCACCGACGGCGAGACGACCGGCCGCCGGATCAACGAGCTGCTCCAGGAGCTGGAGCGCCGCAAGGCGGAAGCGCTCTCCTCCGGCGGTGGCGGCGGCCTGCGGCCCGACCCGTTCGTGCTGGTCGTCCTCGACGGCGCCCGGCTGCTGCGGCGCACCCCGGGCGTGCCGCAACTGCTCCAGGAAGGCCCGCGGTTCGGCATCCTCGCGCTGTGCCTGGACGCCGACGAGCGGCTGCTGCCCGAGGAGGTGCGGGCGGCGGTGTGCTGGTCGCCGCAGGACGACGCCCGCGTCCACCTGCGCGGCGCCGGCCTGGAGGCGCTCGGCGACGTGCTGGCCGACCAGGTCGGCGGCGACTGGTGCCAACTGGTCGCCCGCTCGCTCGCGCCCGTCCGGGACGTCAGCCGGGACGACGCCGACAGCGCACTGCCCACCTCGGCCCGGCTGCTGGACCTGCTGGGCATGCCCGACCCCTCGGGCAAGGACGTCGCCGGGATCTGGCAGCGCGGCGGCTCCAGCACCGCGGCGCCCATCGGCATCGGCGCGGACGGCACCTTCGTGCTCGACATCCGGCGCGACGGCCCGCACGCCCTGGTCGCCGGCACCACCGGCGCGGGCAAGTCGGAGCTGCTGCAGACGGTGATCACCTCGCTCGCCGTCGTCAACCGGCCCGACGCGCTCAACTTCGTGCTCATCGACTACAAGGGCGGCAGCGCCTTCCTGGACTGCTCCCGGCTGCCGCACACCGTCGGCATGGTCTCCGACCTCGACGCGCACCTCACCGAGCGGGCGCTGGCCTCGCTCGCCGCCGAGCTGCACCACCGCGAGACGATCCTCTTCAACGCCGCGACCAAGGACATCGAGGACTACGGCGACGCGCGGCGGCTGCGGCCCGAGCTGGAGCCGATGCCCCGGCTGGTGCTGATCATCGACGAGTTCGCGTCGCTGGTCGCCGAACTCCCGGACTTCGTCGCCGGCCTCGTCGACATCGCCCGCCGCGGCCGCTCCCTCGGCGTGCACCTGGTGCTCGCCACGCAGCGGCCCGCCGGTGTGGTCAGCGCCGACATCCGCGCCAACACCAACCTGCGCATCGCGCTGCGCGTCACCGACGCCGACGAGTCGCGGGACGTCATCGACGCCCCCGACGCGGGCGCGATCGCCAAGTCCACGCCGGGCCGCGCGTACGTGCGCTCCGGCGCCCAGTCGCTGGTCGGCGTGCAGTCCGCGCGTATCGGCGGCCGCCGCCCGGCGGTCGGCGGGACGCGCGCCAAAGCGGGCGTCCAGCCGCTGGGCTGGACGGCGCTCGGCCGGCCGCTGCCGCGCGGCGCGGGCGGCGACGAGGACGACGGCACCATGGTCACCGACCTCGCGGTGCTGGTCGACGCCATCGCCGCGGCGTCCGACCTGATGGGGCTGCCCGCCCCGCGCAAGCCCTGGCTGGACCCGCTGCCCGAGTCCGTGACGGTGGCGCAGCTGGCCGCCTCGGCGGTCGGCGGCGGGCACGGCGCCGGGCCCGCCGCGGCGGGCGGCTGGCAGGACGTGCCGCCGATCCCGTACGGCCTCACCGACCTGCCCGCGCAGCAGGCGCGGGCGCCGCTGGCCGTCGACATCGTGCACGGCGAGCACGTGCTCATCGTCGGCGGCCCGCGCTCCGGCCGCTCCACCGCGCTGCGCACCTTCGCAGGTTCGCTGGCGCAGACGGCCTCGCCGCAGGACGTGCACCTCTACGGCATCGACTGTGGCGCCAACGCGCTGCTGCCGCTCGTGGGCCTGCCGCACTGCGGCGCGATCGTCACCCGTGACCAGCCCGAACGCCTCCAGCGGCTGCTGGACCGGCTCGCCGCCGAGGTCTCCAGGCGGCAGCAGTTGCTCGCCCTGCGCGGCGCCTCCAGCGCCGCCGAGCAGCGCGCGATGGCCGCCACGCCCGAGGAGCGGCTGCCGTGGATGGTGCTGCTGCTGGACAGCTGGGAGGGCTACGTCTCGACGTTCGAGTCGTACAACTACGGCAAGCTCGTCGAGGCCGCCAACCGGCTCTTCCGCGAGGGCGCCGCGGCCGGCCTCAAGATCGTGATGACCTCCGACCGCAGCGGCTTCTCCGGGCAGATCTCGTCGGTCTTCGCCGACAAGCTGATCCTGCGGATGGCCGACCCCAACGACTACACCACCGGCGGGCTCGCGGTGCGCGAGGTCCCCAAGTCCATGCCGTCCGGCCGGGCCCTGCGGCCCACCGACCACGGCGTGCAGGAGAGCCAGGTCGCGCTGCTCGCCGAGGAGCCGTCGGGGCAGGCCCAGGTGGAGGCGCTGCAGCGGATCGGGCGGGAGGCCGCCGAACGCCACCGCGGGGCGCCGCGCTTCAACCGGCCCATGCGGGTGGACGCGCTGCCGCCGCGCATCACCGTCAGCGAGGCCCTGGCGCTGGACCCGGAGTTCGCGCCGCCGTCGCCGCTGTGGGCGCTGCTCGGCGTGGGCGGCGACGAGCTGCAGCCGGTGGGCATCGACCTGCGCGAGTCGGGGCCGGGCTTCGTCATCGCCGGGCCGCCGAAGTCGGGGCGCTCCACCGCGCTCATCGCCGCGGCCCGCTCGCTGACCGCGGCCGGGGTGCCGGTGGTCCTGGTGAGCCCGCGCCGCTCGCCCTTGCGCGAACTGGCCGGGGAGCCGGGGGTGCTGGGGCTGCTGACGGGCGAGGCGACGGGCGAGGACCTCAGGGAGCTGACGGATCTGGCGGGGGCCGGGGCGGCGTACGTCGTGGTCGTGGACGACGGCGAGCTGATCTACGACACGCCGCTGGACTCGGCGCTGGAGACGGTCGTCAAGTCAGGTCTCGACGGCGAGCACGGGCTGATCGCCGCCGGGTCGGCGGACCAGATGGGCTCGCAGTACCGCGGCTTCCTCGTCGAGGCGCGGCGCTCGCGCAGCGGGCTGCTGCTGTCGCCGCAGGGGGCGAGCGAGGGCGATCTGTTCAACGTGCGGCTGCCGCGGGACGTGGGCGGCGGGCCGGTCGGGCGCGGGCTGCTCATCAGGGGCGGCGAGATGGTGCAGGTCCAGGGGGTGGCCCTGGGGTAGCGGGCCGGACACGGCAGAGGGGCCGGTCCCGGGGTGTGACCCCGGTCCGGCCCCTCGCTGCGTCGCGCTCCCCCCCGGGGGTGGTCACGCGGTCAGGCGCTCGCGCACTCAGCGCGTCGCGGCCTCGATGTTGTCCGCGTTCGTGCTGGCCGACTTCTGGGCGTCGTGCAGCGTGGCGACGAACTTGTCGAAGGTGGGCTTGAGCTGCGCCCACTCGCTGCGGAAGCGCTCGGCCGCCGGGCCCTTCCAGTAGCTCTCGCTGCTGGAGGTGGCACTCTGCAGGTGACCGATCAGCGTGCCGAGGTTGCCCGCCTCGGTGCTGAACTTGCCGGACAGGTCGCGCAACTGCTGGATATCAGCACCATGGATGGACATATCTAGCCTCCCCGTTACCTCAAGGACGTTCACGGGCCCCTCGCCCGCCCTCGGGACGCTAGCGCACCAGCCACCCGATTGCAGTAGATCACCCCCATCCTCTGACACCAACTACACAGTTGTTGCGAAGGGAAGACACGATCGCGACCTGGGGACGGGAGCCGGAGCGGTCCTGAGGGGCCCCGTTCGCCCCGTTCGGGACCGGACAGGGCCTCTGACGTGCGGTCAGTCGCTGGGCAGACCCGTGCGGGCGAAGACGTCGGTGGGCCCGTTCGTCCATGTGACGGTGAGCGTCTTGCCGTCGGCCGCCAACTGCCCACGGCCCGTGGTGCGTTCGGTGTCGCCGTCCATGCACGTGAGCGTGAGGGCGATGGCCTCCTTGCCGGTGTAGCCGCCGCCGCAGAGGTGGGCGCTGGTCAGGCCCGCCTTGCCGGCGCCGAGGACGAGCTGGACCTTCGTCGCGCCCTCCGCCGCGAGCCATACGCCCTCGACGGTGTCCGTGGCGCCGCCGTCCGCACCGGCCGTCTGCGCGGAGTTCGTCGGGGAGGCGGTGGGCGCGGGCGCCGTCGAGGTGGCCGGCTGGACGGAGGCGCTCGCGGACGGGCTCGCCGAGGGCGAGTCCGGCTGCCCGGTGGCGGTGGCCGTCGCGTCGTCCTTGCCGCCGCCGCTGCCGCAGCCGCCCAGTGCCAGCGCGGCGGCGACCGCCGCCGCGGCGATTCCCGCTCTCATCACTCTATGACGCACTCTGCTCCCCCATGACGCGATACGAATCCGGCGACCGCAAGCTACCAGCAGGCGTTATGAGGATGTGTGCGCTCGCATCACGGCCCCCGCGACCCGCCCGCGCACCCACCGCCGAACCGCCCCGCAGCCCGCGGCCGCGCCGCCGGACCGCCCTGCCCCGCGGGGCCGCCCGCCACGGCCCCGGGCGACCCCGGCGGGCCCGCGGTTTATCACCGACCTCTCACACCACTCTCACCTCCGCGTTGCACGTCCCGCACCCGCGGCCGGTCACCGGACGCCGCGGCGCCACCTCGCGCAGGAATTCCTCGACCACGGCGCACCAGGCCTCGGGCTGGTCCCACGGCACCAGATGCCCGGCGTCCGGGACCTCGGCGTACCTGCCCTGCGGCAGCACCCGGACCATCTCGTGCGCCTCGGCCCGCCCGAGCTGCCCGTCGAGCCCGCGCACCACCAGGGCGGGGCAGCCCACGCCGGCCAGCTCGTCCCAGTGCGCGTCGCGTATCCACGGATGCCCCGGCCCCGGCAGTCGCGCGGCGAACCGCGGCCGCCAGCCGTCGTCCTCCTCCGCCATCACCTCGGCGAAGAACTCGCCGCGCGCCGGGCTCGGCACATCGGCGAACGGATCCTGCTCGGCGAACCAGCGGCGGGCGTCGGCGAGCGTCGCGAAGGGCACCGGCCACGACTGCGCCCACTCCTCCGCGACGCGCCGCAGCGCCTCCCCCGGCGCGGCCGCCCGCATCTCGCAGATGACGACGGCGGCGACCAGGTCCGGGCGGTGCGCCGCGAGCTGCCACGCCGTCAGCGCGCCGGTGCCGTGGCCGACGACGCTCACCGGCCCGAGGCCGAGCTGCTCGACGACCGCAGCGGCGTCCGCGGCGTAGGCCTCGGGCGCGGAGGGGTCCTGCGGGCGGCCGCTGTGGCCGTGGCCGCGCTGGTCGAGCGCGATGGTGCGGTAGCGCGGCGCGAGCCGGCGCGCGGTCTCCGCCCAGTGCGAGGCCCGGCCGAGCAGCCCGTGCAGCAGCAGGACCGCGGGCCGTGTGTCCCCGGGGTACGCGTCCCCTGGGACGGCCCCGGTTGCGGGGCCGGTTGCGGGGCCGGTTGCGGGGCCGGTTGCGGGGCCGGTTGCGGGGCCGGTTGCGGTCCCGGTTGCGGGGCCGGACTCCCGCGTCCGGCGCGGTGCCGCGATGGCGGCGGCCGCCGCGTAATCCCAGGCCATGAGGCGGACGCCGTCCGCTCCCGTGACCTCGTAGCGGCGCGGCCGGTACTGCTCCGTCTGCTGCTCCATGCGCCTCACCACCCTCCTCCCCGGTCGTCGTCCGTCCCGGCGCTGTCGCTGGATCCGTCTCCGGCCACGCTATCGAACTTTTATTCGAACACAGAGCGCGCGCACCCAACACCGCTCTTTCGAGTGACAACGCTCAAGGATTGGCCGCACGGGCCGAGGGGAGATCTCTGAGCGGGGCGCGGCGCGAAGGGGAAGCGGGTCGCGGGGAGGTACCGGGAAGCTCGGGGTCCCGGCGCCTCCGCGGGTCCCGCTCGATCCCGCGGGGAGGGTGCGGCGCGCAGCCGCGCGGGAAGCGGGAGCAGGAGGGGCGGGGGACGGGGAGGGCAGGGAGGGGCGCGGGTGGGGGCCGGGAGGGAAAAGGCCGCCCCGGCGTCGTCACGACGCCGGGGCGGCCCTGCGTTCTCGAGTGGCCTGCCTTTTCGCCCCGTCAGCTCTTGGCGACGAAGACGTGCGAGGCAACCTCCGCGTCCAGCTCCGCGGCCTCGCCGCCGCTGCCGACCATGACGCCCCCGGCGGAGCTGGTCACGCTGACCACGGCGCCGGGCTGGACGCCGGCCCGCCGCAGCGTGTGCATCACCTGGGAGTCGGTCTGGATCGGCTCGCCGATCCGCCGCACGACGACGCTGGCCGCGGAGTCGCCCGGCCGCAGGTCGTTCAGGCTGACCATGCCCTCCTCCAGGAAGGGGTCGGTCTCCCGCTCCTCGCCCAGCTCCTCCAGGCCCGGGATCGGGTTGCCGTACGGGGATTCGGTGGGATGCCGCAGCAGCTCCAGCACCCGCCGCTCCACCGCTTCGCTCATCACGTGCTCCCAGCGGCACGCCTCGGCGTGCACCTGCTCCCACTCCAGGCCGATCACGTCGACCAGCAGGCATTCGGCGATGCGGTGCTTGCGCATCACCCGGGTCGCGGTGCGGCGGCCCTCGGCGGTCAGCTCCAGATGGCGGTCGCCCGCGACATGCAGCAGGCCGTCCCGCTCCATGCGTGCGACCGTCTGGGAGACCGTCGGTCCGCTCTGGTCGAGGCGCTCGGCGATTCGGGCGCGCATCGGGACCACGCCCTCCTCCTCCAGCTCCAGGATGGTGCGGAGATACATCTCCGTCGTGTCGATGAGTCCGGACATGCGCGCCCCTCAGGTGAATCGTGCGTGGCCCTGGACCAATTCTGACGCATGCCGCCGACAACCGGCCCCCAAGTGGGAGTGCCGGCCCCGACCGGCTCTCCTTGACACCGGCGGCGCCGGGCAGCACGGTGATCCGCATGAGCGAGCCAGCCGAGGACCTGTCGGACCGGTATTTCGACGCCGCCATCGGCCTGCTGCGCCGGGCGCGCGACGAGGAGGGCCCGGCGATCAGGGCCGCGGCGGCCGCGGTCGCCGACGCCGTCGAGGCAGGCGGCCGGGTCTTCGTCTTCGGCGCCGGCCATTCCTCGCTGCCCGCTCAGGACGTCGTCTACCGCGCGGGCGGCCTCGCCCTGATCAACCTGCTGGTGGTGCCGGGCGTCGTGGGCGTGGACGTGCGGCCGGCGACGCTGGGCAGCGCGCTGGAGCAGGTCGACGGGCTCGCCGGGGTGGTCCTGGACACCAGCCCGGTCCGGCGCGGCGACGTCCTGTTCGTGATCTCGCTGTCCGGCCGCAACGCCCTGCCGGTGGAAATGGCCCGGAACGCCCGGGCGCTCGGCCTGACGGTGGTCGGCGTCACCTCGGTCGCCTACGCCGAGCAGACCGCGTCCCGGCACGTGTCCGGCACCTTCCTCCGGGACCACTGCGACATCGTCCTGGACTCCAAGATCGCGGTGGGCGACGCCGAGCTGTCCGACGACGCCATCCCCGCGCCGTTCGCCCCGGCCTCGACCGTCGTGACCAGTGCCCTGATGCAGGCCGTCGTCGCGACCGCGGCAACCGACCTGGCCGCGCGCGGCGTCGTCCCGCCGATGCTCCGCTCGGGCAACGTGGACGGCGGGCACGACTGGAACGCGCAGATCTTCGAGCAGTACCGGGACCGGATCTTCTTCCGGCACTGAGGCCCGGTTCCGGCACCGGCGCCCGACCTACCGCTTTCCTGCACCGGCGCCCGTCCTACCGCTCCCCGGCGAGCCCCGCCAGGTCCAGGGCCATGGCCACGCGCGCGGCCACGTCCTCGGCGTAGGCGGCGTCCGCGCGGTCGAAGAGGCGGCGCCCGGGCCCGCGCAGGAAGGTCAGTGCCCCGACCGTACGGCCCCGGCTGCGCAGGACGGTGACCAGCCCGTGCGCCGTCCCGGACGGCCAGCGCCGCGCCGCCGCCCACGCGTCCGGCCCGGCTCCGGCAGCCCGGTCCTCTGGGCCCTCCGGCCCGTAGCTGGTGCGTACGGTGCCGATCCGCTCCAGGGCCTGGAGGGCGGGGTGGGCGGCGGGGTAGCCGACGGGGATGCCGCTCTCGGCCGAGTCGGGCAGCAGCCGGCAGGGACCGGGCTCGCCCGCGGGCGTGGCGGCGATCCGTATCAGCCGCTCGGCGTCGTCGGCGAGGTCGAGCAGCGCGTGGTCGGCGAAACCGGCAAGGGCGAAGTCCAGGTGCAGCGCCGCGGCTTCCAGGGCGCCGCCGCACTCGGCCGCGGCCCGGTCGGCGCGGTGCAGTTGCTGGTAGCGGAAGCGGACCTGCGCGCCCTCGGTCTCCGCGGTCTTCTGCCGGGTGATGTCGATGAAGAGCCAGCCCACGCCCAGCGGCGCCGGCTCCTCGCCGAGCGGTGAGCCGAGCCGTACGAAGCCGCAGCGCCAGCAGCGCCGCCTGCCCTCGGGGTCGGCGCGCAGCGCCACCCACAGGTCGGTCGTGGCCGGCGGCGCCCCCTCGGCCAGGACGTGCTGGAGCGCGTTCTCCAGCTCTTCGACGCCCTGGGTGAGCAGATTCCCCAGCGGGCGCCCCAGCACCTCGTCACGGCCGGTCCTGAGCATGCGCGCGGCCGTCGGGTTGGCGACCGCGGGCCGCAGGTCGGCGTCGATCAGCACCACACCCCAGGACGCGCCCGCGAAGAGCGCCTCGCTGAGCGCGATGGAGCGCTCCAGCTCGATCTGCGCGTGCACCTCGGAGAAGGCGCAGTAGACGCCCGCGGGCCGCCCGTCCGGGCCGGGCACGGCCACGGACTGGGTGCGGACCAGCACCCGGTGGCCGTCCTTGGTCAGCAGCGCGAACTCGTGCACATGGCGGCCGGGCGAGCCCATCACCCGGCGCAGCCGCTCCTCGGTCTCCACGGCGTCGGCCGCGCGCGCCGCCCATCCGGAGAAGCCGTGGCGCCCGATCGCGTCGTCGGCCGTCCAGCCGAGGATCCGGGTCGCCTCGGCGTTCCAGTGGGTGACCACGCCCTCGTCGTCGAAGGCGGCGAAACCCGCCTCCATGCCGTCGAGCAGCGCGGCCAGCAGCCGCTCGCCGCCACCGTGCGCCTCGCCGCCGGCCGTGGCGTCCGCTCCGCCCCCGCCCGGATCCGCCGTCCCCGCGGGACCGCCGGTGTCGTCATCGCCGCTGCCGTTGCCCAGCGGTTTCGGTTGCGCGTCGAAAGGCTGCACGTCACCACATTCAACCCTCGTGTGGGGCGGGTCACACGCACTTTCCATAAATCAGTTGTGCGGTCGCCGGGCGGTTTCCTAATGTGGCGGCACACACGAAGGGAGGTGGTCTGAAGCATGGTTTGCAGTCGGACACGTGAGGTGGCTGCGGGCTAGCTCCGCGCACTGGGCGTGCGCGTTGCGCGCCAATCCCACGCAGTCACCCGACCCGCGGGCTCGCCGGACTTGTCCGGCCGGTGTCCGGAGCCGCCAGGCTCCGGAGGGCAGCCCGCGGGTCGTTCCTTTTCCCCGCCGCATATTGCCGCGCTTCTGCGCGCATATTGTCGGTCGGTTTTCGGCCACGCCGGGCGCTTCCCGGCTTCCGGCCCTTCCGCTGCTTCCCGGGGGCCCGGCGGGGCGTCAGGGCGCCAGCCGCTCCACCGACCAGCCGCCGGCCTCGTCCCGGACGTACCGCAGCCGGTCGTGCAGCCGGTCCTCGCGGCCCTGCCAGAATTCGACGCTCACCGGCTCGACGCGGAATCCGCCCCAGAAGGACGGCACGGGCACCTCGGTGCCCTCCGGCCAGCGCGCGGCCAGCTCGGCGTAGCGCTTCTCCAGCACCTCCCGCGAGGCGACGACGCTGGACTGCTCGCTCGCCCACGCGCCGACCTGCGAGCCGTGCGGGCGGCTGTGGAAGTAGGCGGCGGTCTCCTCCGGCGCCACCCGCGCGACCGCGCCGGAGACGATGACCTGGCGGGTGATCGGATGCCACGGGAAGAGCAGCGACGCGCGCGGGTTGGCGGCGAGCGCCCGCGCCTTGCGCGACCGGTAGTTGCTGTAGAAGACGAAGCCGCCCAGGTCGTAGCCCTTGAGCAGGACCGTGCGGGAGGTGGGCAGGCCTTCGGCGTCCGCGGTGGACAGCACCATGGCGTTGGGTTCGACGATCAGGCCGTCCTCGGCCGCGGCCACGGCGTCGGTGAACCAGCGGGCGAACTGCGTGTACGGCTCGGGCGCCAGCTCGTCCTCGGTGAGGCCGACGGAGCGGTAGCGCTTGCGCATTGCGGCGGGGTCGGGCCCGTCCCGCAGGAGGTCGTGGGGTTCTCGCACCCGCACATCCTCCCAGGGGCCGGCGCCCGCGCGCCGCGGCCGGTATCGGACGGTGTGCGGCATCTCACGGGCTCTGACATGTCCACATGCCGGAAGAATGGCTGGTCCGAATGGAGCAGGATGGGCTCCCCCATGACGGGGCATGACCGGAGAGCCGTACCGCCGCCCGACCGCCGACAGCATCGAAGGAGTCGCCGCATGTCCGACTTCGTACCCGGACTCGAAGGAGTCGTCGCGTTCGAGACGGAGATCGCCGAGCCCGACCGGGAGGGCGGGTCGCTGCGCTACCGCGGGGTCGACATCGAGGAGCTGGTCGGGCACGTGGGCTTCGGCAACGTGTGGGGCCTGCTGGTCGACGGGCGGTTCGACCCCGGGCTGCCGCCGGCCGAGCCCTTCCCGATCCCGGTGCACTCCGGTGACGTACGGGTCGACGTCCAGTCCGCGCTGGCCATGCTCGCGCCCGTGTGGGGGCTGCGCCCGCTGCTGGACATCGACGCCGGCCAGGCCCGCGACGACCTGGCCCGCGCCGCGGTGATGGCGCTGTCGTACGTCGCCCAGTCCGCGCGCGGCCGGCACCAGCCGATGGTGCCGCAGCATGAGATCGACAAGGCGCGGTCCATCACCGAGCGGTTCATGATCCGCTGGCGCGGCGAGCCGGACCCGCGGCATGTCGCGGCGGTGGACGCGTACTGGACGTCGGCGGCCGAGCACGGCATGAACGCCTCCACCTTCACCGCCCGCGTCATCGCCTCGACCGGCGCCGACGTGGCCGCCGCGCTGTCCGGTGCGGTCGGCGCCATGTCCGGGCCGCTGCACGGCGGCGCCCCGTCCCGCGTCCTCGGCATGATCGAGGAGATCGAGCGCACGGGCGACGCGACGGGTTTCGTGAGGGGCGCGCTCGACAGGGGCGAGCGGCTCATGGGCTTCGGGCACCGCGTCTACCGCGCCGAGGACCCGCGGGCCCGCGTCCTGCGGCGCACCGCCCGCGAGCTGGGCGCACCGCGCTACGAGGTGGCCGAGGCGCTGGAGAAGGCGGCGCTCGCCGAGCTGCAGGAGCGGCGCCCGGACCGCGTCCTGGCCACCAACGTGGAGTTCTGGGCCGCGATCGTGCTGGACTTTGCGGAGGTCCCGGCGCACATGTTCACGTCGATGTTCACGTGCGCGCGCACCGCCGGGTGGTCGGCGCACATCCTGGAGCAGAAGCGCACCGGTCGGCTGGTCCGCCCCTCCGCGCGCTACACCGGTCCGGGCGCCCGCAGCCTGCACACCATCGAGGGCGACCCGACGACGACGTCCTGAGCCGCGGCCCGCTCCCGCCCGGTCAGCCGGGGCCGGCGCCGCCCGGCTCCAGCGCCTCGGCCAGGACCTCGGCGAGGTGGCGGGCGGTGGTGCCGGGCGCGAGCTGGGCGATCTGGGTACGGCAGGAGAAGCCGTCGGCCAGCACGACCGCGTCGCCGTCCGCCGCCCGCAGCGCGGGCAGCAGCGCCTCCTCGGCGCAGGCGGCGGACACCTCGTAGTGGCCGTCCTCGAAGCCGAAGTTGCCGGCCAGGCCGCAGCAGCCGCCGGTCAGTTCGCCGGCCAGTCCCGCGCGGGCGCGCAGCCGACGGTCGGCGGCGTCGCCGAGCACGGCGTGCTGGTGGCAGTGCGTCTGGCCGACGGCCGTACGGTCCAGGCGCGGCGGCTGCCAGCCGGGCGCGAAGTCCTCCAGCGCCTCGGCGAAGGTCCGTACGGCTGCGGCCAGCCGGGCGGCCCGCGGTTCGCCGGGGCCGACCAGCTCCGGCAGGTCGGCGCGCAGCGCGGCGGCGCAGCTCGGTTCGAGCACGACCAGCGGCAGCCCGGCGTCGAGGACGGGCTCCAGCCGGTCGAGGGTGCGCCGCATCACGGCCCGGGCCCGGTCGAGCTGCCCGATGGACACCCAGGTCAGCCCGCAGCAGACGGCCGCCGGCGGCAGGACGACGCGCAGTCCCGCAGCCCGCAGCACCCGCACGGCGGCGCGGCCGGCCGCGGGCGCGAGGTGGTCGGTGAAGGTGTCGGGCCACAGCACGACCGTGCGCGGCCTGGGGGAAGACCACTCGGACGGCTCAGTCGGAGCTACGCCGTCCGGGGTGTCGCGCTGCGCCCAACGGGTGAATGTCTCGGTCGCCAGTTCGGGCAGTTCGCGTTCTCTTGCGATCCCGGCGAATCGTTTGGCCAGCCATGCGGTTGACCGCGTCCTGCCGAGGAAATTGAGCAGCCGGGCGAACCTGCGAGCGATTTTCAGCCACAGCGGAAGCCAGCCCATCGCGTAGTGGGCGCGCGGCCGCAGCCGCCCGCGGTAGTGCTGGTGCAGGAATTCCGCCTTGTAGGTCGCCATGTCCACCTCGACCGGGCAGTCCGACCGGCAGCCCTTGCAGGAAAGGCACAGATCCAGCGCCTCCTTGACTTCCGCGGACCTCCAGCCGTCGGTGACGACCTCGCCCGCGAGCATCTCGTGCAGCAGCCGCGCCCGGCCGCGGGTGGAATGCCGCTCCTCGCCGGTGACCCGGAAGGACGGGCACATGACATCGGAACCGCCACCGGAAACAGCGGCCGAGGAGCGACATTTGGCCACTCCGACGCAGCGCCGGACGGCGGCAACGAAATCACCGCCGTCACCCGGATAGGTGAAGGCCACCGGGAGCAAACCTGCATTTCCGGAAGGCAGCGCGGCGAAGCGAAGGTTGCTATCAATGGGGTCGGGTCGCACAAGCGTTCCCGGGCCCAACCCGCCGTCGGGGTCCCAGAGATCCTTGAAATCTGAAAAGAGTGCCATCATTTCCGGGCCGTACATCTTCGGCAGCAGCTCGGCGCGCGCCTGCCCGTCGCCGTGCTCGCCGGACAGCGAGCCGCCGTGCGCCACCACCAGGTCGGCGGCGTCCTCGGAGAAGCGGCGGAAGCGCGCGACGCCGGCCGGGTCGACGAGGTCGAAGTCGATCCGGACGTGCACGCATCCGTCGCCGAAGTGGCCGTAGGGCGCACCGCGCAGCCCGTGAGCGGCCAGCAGGGCCCGGAATTCCCGCAGATAGCCGCCCAGCCCGGCGGGAGGCACCGCGCAGTCCTCCCAGCCCGGCCACGCCTCGGTGCCGTCGGGCATGCGGGTGGCGGTTCCGGCCGCGTCCTCCCGGATCCGCCACAGGGCGCGCTGCCCGGCGGGATCGGCGACGACGGCGTGTCCGGTCGCGCCGCCGGCCGCCCGGCAGATCTCCCGCGCGCGTGCCTCTGCCTCGTCGGGGCCGTCGCCACCGGTCTCGACGAAGAGCCAGGCACCGCCACGCGGAAGATCCGCCGCCGCGGCCTCCCCCACCAGGTCGGCCGCCATCCCCTCCACCGTCAGCGGCCGCAGCGGCAGCAGCAGGTGCGCGGCCTGCGCCGCCGCGCTCTCGTCCACGTAGCCGAGCACCGCGAGCGCCCGCGCGGCCGGCGCGGGCACCAGGGCCACGGTCGCCTCCGTCAGCACCGCGAGCGTCCCCTCACTGCCGGTGACGGCCCGTGCCGCGTCCCTGCCGTGCTCGGGCAGCAGCCGGTCGAGGGCGTATCCGGAGATACGGCGCGGCAGTTGCGGGAAGCCGGTGCGCAGCAGCGCCAGGTTGCCGTCGGCGAGCGCGGTCATGCCGTCGCGCAGCCGGGCGGGAAGGCCCGCCAGTCCGTCGGCGCCGAGCCGGACCGCCTCGCCGCGGTAGGTGACGGCGTCCAGTCCCCGGACGTTGTCGGCGGTAGTGCCCCAGGCCACCGAGTGCGAGCCGCACGCGTTGTTGCCGATCATGCCGCCGAGGGTGCAGCGGCTGTGCGTGGAGGGATCGGGGCCGAAGGTCAGGCCGTGCCGGGCAGCGGCCCGCCGCAGGTCGTCCAGGACGAGGCCGGGCTGTACGCGCGCGGTCCGCGTCCCGGGGTCGATCTCCAGCAGCCGGTTCATGTGCCGGGTGAAGTCCAGGACGACGCCGGTGCCGGTGGCCTGGCCGGCGATCGAGGTGCCGCCGCCGCGCGCGGTCACCGGCACTCCGTGCTCCCGGCACACCGCGAGCGCCGCCGTCACGTCCGCCGCGTCCGCAGGGGCCACCACCCCCAGCGGCACCCGCCGGTAGTTGGACGCGTCCATCGTCACGAGCGCCCGCGCACCGGCGTCCCAGGCCACGTCCCCGCGCACCGCCGCGCGCAGTGCCCGCTCCAGCCCGCCGGTCCCACCCGCCCCGTCACCACCCGTCATGGCCACCACCTTGCCCGACTCCCCGCGGCCCGGCGCATCCAAGGGGCGCGCGGAGGCGCACGCGTCGCGGGGATGCGCCACAAGGCCGTCTCACCCGATGGGACACCCGCTGAAACGGACCCACGACGGGCTACCCTGCGTCCGTGGCCGATATCGAGATTCCCGCTGACATCAAGCCCGCCGACGGTCGATTCGGGTCGGGCCCCTCCAAGGTGCGCACCCAGGCGCTCGACGCCCTGGCCGCCACCGGGACGTCCCTGCTCGGCACCTCTCACCGGCAGGCTCCGGTGAAGAACCTGGTGGGCCAGGTGCGCGACGGCGTCAAGCAGCTCTTCTCCCTGCCGGACGGCTACGAGGTCATCCTCGGCAACGGCGGGTCCACCGCGTTCTGGGACATCGCCACGCACGGCCTGATCACGGCCAAGTCCCAGCACCTGTCCTTCGGCGAGTTCTCGTCGAAGTTCGCCAAGGCGGCGCAGCTGGCGCCGTGGCTGGACGAGCCGACGATCGTCAAGTCCGAGCCCGGCACCCACCCCGAGCCGGTCGCCGAGTCCGGTGTGGACGTCTACGCGTTCACCCACAACGAGACCTCGACGGGCGTCGCGGCCCCGATCCGCCGCGTCGCGGGTGCGGACGAGGGCGCGCTGGTCCTGGTGGACGCCACCTCCGGCGCCGGCGGCCTGCCGGTCGACATCACCGAGACGGACGTCTACTACTTCGCGCCGCAGAAGTCCTTCGCCGCCGACGGCGGCCTATGGATCGCGGCGTTCTCGCCGGCCGCGCTGGAGCGCGCCGCCGCGATCGCCGCGGGCGACCGGCACATCCCGGCGTTCTTCGACCTGCCGACGGCCATCGACAACTCGGTGAAGAACCAGACGTACAACACCCCCGCGGTCGGCACGCTCTTCCTGCTCAAGGAGCAGCTGGAGTGGATCAACGGGCAGGGCGGCCTGAAGTGGGCCACCGAGCGCACCGCCGACTCCTCGTCGCGGCTGTACGGATGGGCCGAGAAGTCCTCCTACGCCACGCCGTTCGTCACGGACCCGGCGAAGCGCTCGCAGGTCGTCGGCACCATCGACTTCGCCGACGGCGTGGACGCGGCGGCCGTGGCCAAGGTGCTCCGGGCCAACGGCATCGTCGACACCGAGCCCTACCGCAAGCTGGGCCGCAACCAGCTGCGCGTCGCGATGTTCCCGGCCGTCGAGCCCTCCGACGTCGAGGCGCTCACCGCCTGCATCGACTACGTCATCGGCAAGCTCTGACCGGCTGACCTCACGGCATCCCGCCGCCGGGGCTCAGCCCCGGCGGCGGCGCAGTACCCGGCGCAGGCCCAGGCCCAGCGCGACCACCGCGGCCAGCGCCCCGAGACCCACCGCCTTGCCGCCCGCACTGCCGGACCCCTGCCCGGCCGCGCCCGTTCCGGCGCTGCCCGCGCCCGCCCCGGGGGTCGCGGTCACGCCCCTGCCCGCCGTCCCGCTTCCGGGCGTCGCCCTCGGGGGCAGCGGGGGCACGCTGTCGGGCAGCTCGGAATCCGCCAGCGGCGCCCGCCACACCTGGCTGCCGCGCCCCTCGCTGCCGTACATCAGCGCCCGGCCGTCGGCGCTGAAGGTGACCCCCTCGCCCTGCGGCTGCATGGGGACGTCGAGGTCGGCGAGCCTGCTCGGGGCGCCGCCCGTCCAGCGGTACTCCGTTGCCGAGAAGTAGCCGCGCAGCACCAGTCGGCTGCCGTCGGGCGAGAAGGCCCCGTCTGTCACCCACGGCACGCCGGCGATGCGCCGGAAGGTGTTCACACCATGGGCGGTGAGGTGGGCGGGGCCCTGGTAGAGGCTGCCGCCGGACTGCTTCTTGCTGGCGATGTACACCCGGCCGGTCCTCGGCTGCACCATCATGGCCTCGGCGTTGCGCGGGCCCTGGTCGTAGCGGACGGTGTAGCGGGTGACGCCCACGGTCTGGTCGTGCAGCTTCTCCGGCTCGGGGAAGCGGTAGATCCACACCTCCTTCCAGGCGCCGTCGAGGTTGTCGCCGATGTCGCCGACGTAGACGTCGCCGTCCGGGCCGATCGATATCGCCTCGACGTCGCGGGGGTGGATCCCGCGCATCGCCACACGCGCCACGGTCCTGCCGGTGGCGGAGTCGACCGCGTAGACGTACGGGCCGTCGCCGCTGTCGTTGTGCGTCCAGTAGATCCCCGGGTGCAGACGGCTGGCCGCCAGGCCGCTGGCCTCCGCGATCCGCGGGTCGGAGATCGTGAAGGCCACGGTGGGGGCGGTGCCGAGGGCCGCGGCGGGCGTGACCGCCCACCCCAGGGCGAGGGCGGCGCCGGCGGCGGCCGTCGGGATGTACGCGCGCATGCACCCCAGTGTCCCCGGTCGCGGAGAGGTCGGGGATGATGCCCGGCATGCGTTACCTCTTCGTCGGCGACTCCATGACCATCGGCGCCTCCGGCGACTACACGTGGCGCTACCGCATGTGGCGCCATCTGGTCGCGCAGGGCGAGCCCTTCGCCGTGGTCGGGCCGCGCGACGGGCTGTACGACCGGGCGGCGGACGCCGCGGTCTCGGCCGACTACGCCGACCCGGCCTTCCCGCCGCACGCCCGGCGGCACCTGGCGGGCTGGGGCGAGGGCTGGCTGCACCTGGCGCCGCTGATAGGGGACGTCGTCCGCGAGCACCGGCCGGACGTCCTGCTGGTCTCCCTCGGCCTGATCGACCTCGGCTTCTACACCGACGCCGGGCAGACCCTCGCCAACGTCGAGCGCTTCATCGCCGAGGCGCGGGCCTCAGCCCCCGGGATCCGCATGGTGCTGCTGCCGGTGATACCCAACACCCGCGCAGACCTCGACCCGGGCTTCGCCGGGCAGTGCACGGAGCTCAACACCCTGCTGGCCAAGGCCGTCGCCGAGCACGACTCGCCCGCATCGCCGCTGCTGCTGGCCTCCCGCCCGGACGGCTACGACATACTGCTCGACACCTACGACGGCACCCACCCCAACGCGGCCGGCGAGCACAAGCTGGCGGCCGCCTTCGCCGACGCCATGCACCAGGCGTGGGGCCTCGGAGCGCCCTACGCCGAGGGCTGAACCCACCTCGGGCAGGCTGCCGGGCCGCCTGCCCGGCAGTGCCCTCACCTGGCCCTACGCCGTCCGGTCCAGCTCCCGGACGGCCCCTTGATTCGAGCGCACTCCAACGGCTTGGCTGGAGGCCATGGAGTACACACAGCTCGGACGCACCGGTCTCAAGGTCAGCCGCCTGGTTCTCGGCACCATGAACTTCGGTCCGCAGACCACCGAGGCGGACAGCCACACGATCATGGACGCGGCCCTCGACGCCGGGGTCAACTTCTTCGACACCGCCAACGTCTACGGCTGGGGTGAGAACAAGGGCAGGACCGAGGAGATCGTCGGCTCCTGGTTCGCCAAGGGCGGCAGCCGCCGGGACAAGACGGTGCTGGCCACGAAGGTCTACGGCAACATGGGCGCGGACGGCGAGGCCTGGCCCAACCACGACAAGCTGTCGGCGCTGAACATCCGCCGTGCGGTGGACGCCAGCCTCAAGCGGCTGGGCACGGACCACATCGACATCTACCAGTTCCACCACGTCGACCGGGCCACGCCCTGGGACGAGATCTGGCAGGCCGTCGACGTCCTGGTGACCCAGGGCAAGATCCTCTACGCCGGGTCGAGCAACTTCGCCGGCTGGCACATCGCGCAGGCCAACGAGGCGGCCCGGCGGCGCGGCTCGCTCGGCCTGACCTCCGAGCAGTGCCTGTACAACCTGATGGAGCGGCGCGCGGAGATGGAGGTAATCCCGGCGGCCCAGGGCTACGGCCTCGGCGTGATCCCGTGGTCGCCGCTGCACGGCGGGCTGCTCGGCGGGGTGCTCCGCAAGCAGGCCGAGGGCGGCGCGTCCCGCTCGACCGGCGGGCGGGCGGCGGACTCGCTGGCCGACCCGGCGCAGCGCGCGCAGATCCAGGCCTACGAGGACCTGTGCGGCAAGCACGGCCTGAATCCGGGCGACGTGGGCCTGGCCTGGCTGCTGACGCGCCCCGGCGTCACCGGGCCGATCGTCGGCCCGCGCACTGCGGAGCAGCTGGAGTCGGCACTGCGGGCGGTGGACCTGGAGCTGTCCGCGGAGTTCCTCGCGGCGCTGGACGAGGTCTTCCCCGGCCCGGGCCCCTCCCCGGAGGCCTTCGCCTGGTAGCGGGCGGCGCCGCCGGCCGTACGCCGGTCGCCGCCGCGGTCAGCGCACCGCGGCGGCGACCGCGACCACCACGAGCATCAGGAAGAGGGCGGCGGTCATCACGCGGGTACGGGTCTTGGGGTCCACCCTTCGAGGTTAACCGGCCCCGCCGGCCGCCCCGCGCCCGGGCGCCGCGTCGGCCGGCCCGCCGAGCGGCCAGGAGCCGACGACGGTGTAGTGCGAGCGCTCGCCGGGGATGCCGGAGCGCGGCAGCAGGCTGGCGACGAGGCTGAGGTCGGTCGCCGTCCACCGGGCGCCGCGGAAGCCGCCGAGCGCGGCGGCGAAGGGGCGGAGGTCGACGGGGGCGCCCCGGGAGGTGCGGGCGAGCGTGAGGTGGGCGCGGAAGCCGTGCTCCTCGTCGACCGGGGCACCGGCCCTGCGCGCCGCGGCCCGTACGGTGGCCGCGAGCGCGCCCGCGGCCCGCACATCCCCCTCGGCCCCGGCCCACAGCGCCCGGTCGCCGAAACGCCCGCCGCCCGAGATGCGCAGGGCGCAGGGCTCGTGGCGGCGGGCGGCGCGGGCGAGGCGCTCGTCGAGGTCCGGGCGCAGTGTGTCGGGCACCTCGCCGAGGAAGGCCAGGGTGTAGTGCCAGCCCTCCGGCGCCGTCCAGCGCAGGTCGCGGGCGCCCGGCAGCCGGTACAGCGGGCCGAGGCCCGCGGTCAGCTCGGCCATGGCCGCGGGCGGCGGCAGCAGCGCCGCGAAGAGCCTCACAGCGCCGGGCTCGGCGCGTTGCCGGTCCGCCGCCCGGGCCCGTCCGCACCCGCGGGCGCGGACGCGTCGTCGCAGGCGGCGGGCGCGGCGTGGGCGACCGGCGCAGCGGGCATCGCGGCGGACGGGCCAGGCACGGCAGGCACGGGCTGTGCGGCCTTCGCCGACGGAACGGCGGGGGCGACCGGACCGGCCGGCGCGGGCGGCACAGCGGCCGGGTTGCGGGGCACGAAGGCCACCAGCGGGCGGCCGCTGCCGCGCCGCAGGTCGATCTGGGGGCGCAGGCCCGCCGCGCGCGCGAGAGCAAGGCCCACACCGCCGGCGGCGAGCGCGGAGATCAGGCCGCCGCTCAGGAAGCCGACGCGGGCGCCGTAGGTGTCGGTGACCCAGCCCATGACCGGGCCGCCGATGGGGGTGCCGCCGACGAAGACCATCATGTACAGGCTCATCACACGGCCGCGCATGACGGGGTCGGTGGCGAGCTGGACGCTGGCGTTGGCGGTGGTGTTGAACGTGAGCCCGAAGGCGCCGATCGGCACGAGCAGCACCGCGAAGACCCAGAAGGTCGGGGACAGCGAGGCCGCGGCCTCCAGCACGCCGAAGACCGCGGCGGCGGCCGCCAGCATCCGCAGCCGGGTGCCGGTGCGGCGGGCGGCGAGCAGTGCGCCGATGAGGGAGCCGCCGGCCATCAGCGAGTTGAGGATGCCGTAGGTGCCGGCGCCGCTGTCGAAGACCTTGTTGGCGAAGGCCGACAGCCAGATCGGGAAGTTGAAGCCGAAGGTGCCGATGAAGCCGACCAGCACGATCGGCCAGATCAGCTCGGGCCGCCCGGCGACGTAGCTCAGCCCCTCGCGCAGCTGCCCCTTGCGGCCGCGCGGCGCCTTCTCGATCTTGTGCAGCTCGGAGGTGCGCATCAGCAGCAGACCGGTGAGCGGGGCGAGGAAGGACAGGCCGTTGATCAGGAAGGCCCAGCCGCTGCCGACCGCGGTGATCAGCACACCGGCGACGGCCGGGCCGACGAGTCGGGCGGCCTGGAAGTTGGCGGCGTTCAGCGAGACGGCGTTGCGGACCACGTCGGGGCCGACCATCTCGACGACGAAGGTCTGCCGGGTGGGGTTGTCGACGACGGTCACCATGCCCAGCAGGAAGGCGATGGTGTAGACGTGCCAGACCTGGACCACACCGCCCAGCGTGAGTCCGGCGAGCAGCAGGCCCAGGATGCCGAGCGCGGCCTGGGTGCACAGCAGGATCTTCCGCTTGGGGTAGCGGTCGGCGATCACGCCGCCGTACAGGCCGAAGAGCAGCATCGGCAGGAACTGCATCGCGGTGGTGATGCCGACGGCGAAGGAGGAGCCGGTGATGCTGAGCACCAGCCAGTCCTGGGCGATCCGCGACATCCAGGTGCCGGTGTTGGACACCACGGCGCCGGTCGCGAAAAGCCGGTAGTTGCGGATCCTGAGCGAGCTGAAGGTGCCCGTCTTCCTCACCGCGGGACGGTCAGGTTCGGTTGCGGTGTGTGGTCCGGCTGCCGAACTCAATCGGTACTCGCCTCCCCCTCTTCGGGTCTTCCGGTTCGGTCACAGGTGAGCGAGCTTCTCCAGGACGGGCGCGGCCTGGCGCATGATCGCCAGCTCCTCCTCGGTCAGCCGCTCGGCGAGAGAGGCCAGCCACGCGTTGCGCTTGCTGCGGCTCTCGGTCAGCATCGAGTCGGCCTGCTCGGTGCGGCTGACCACGACCTGGCGGCGGTCGTCGGGGTGCGGCTCCCTGCGCACCAGCCCCTTGGCCTCCAGCATCGCCACGATGCGGGTCATCGACGGCGGCTGGACGTGCTCCTTGCGGGCCAGCTCGCCGGGTGTGGCGGAGCCGCAGCGGGCGAGGGTGCCCAGCACCGACATCTCGGTAGGGCTCAGCGTCTCGTCGACGCGCTGGTTGCGCAGCCGGCGGGACAGCCGCATCACGGCGCCGCGCAGTTCGTTGACAGCAGCGCGGTCGTCCTCGGACAGTTCGGTCACGTTGTTTAGGTTAGCTCATTAGTTAACCTAAGTACAATCTGCACGCACATGGACCACGCGAACGGGCGAGCCCGTGCCGCACCCGCCGGAGGACCCGGCACGCACGACCGGACCCGCCCGGTTCGTTTGAGCACCACTCGCCCACATCTCACCCGAACGGATGAGGTCGCGGGCGAAAGCGGCCACGGCGGCCGCCCCCGCCCGCGACCGTGGGCGTATGGCATCGAGAGTGTTCAGCCTGCGCATCGACGCGCAGTTGTGGGACCGCATCCGCGATCATGCCGCCCGACGCGGGATGACCGCACAGGACTACGTCGTCGCGACCCTCGTCCGCGAGGACTTCGACGAGCGCTTCAAGGCCGCGGTCGAGGAAACCGACCGCTTCTACGGCGGCCGGGAGGACCCGCCGCAGCCACCGCCCTACAGCAGTCCCAGCGCCGGCATCAGGTAGTAGAAGGCGAAGACGGCCGAGACCGCGTAGAGGGCGATCGGGACCTCCTTGCCGCGCCCGGCGACGACCCGCAGCACGCAGAAGGTCAGGAAGCCGATCCCGATGCCGTTGGTGATCGAGTACGTGAACGGCATCAGCACCATCGTCAGGAAGGCCGGGATGGCGATGGTGAAGTCGCTCCAGTCGATCTCCCGGATCGACCCGGCCAGGATCAGGAAGCCCACCGCGATCAGGGCGGGCGTGGCCGCCTGCGCCGGCACCATGGTGGCCAGCGGCGTGAGGAACAGCGCGAGCACGAACATCAGGCCGGTGACGACGCTGGCGAGGCCGGTCCGCGCGCCCTCGCCGACACCGGCGGTGGACTCGACGAAGCAGGTGTTCGCCGAGGACGAGGTGGCGCCGCCGACCGCGGTGGCGACACCGTCGATCATCAGGACCTTGTTGATGCCCGGCAGGTCGCCCTTCTTGTCCAGGAGCCCGGCCTCGTCGCTCACGCCCAGGATCGTGCCCATCGCGTCGAAGAAGCACGACAGCAGCACGGTGAAGACGAACAGCACGCCGGTGAGGATGCCGACCTCGTGGAAGCCGCCGAAGAGGCTGACCTTGCCGACCAGGCCGAAGTCCGGAGTGGCGACCGGGTTGCCGGGCCACTTGGGAACGGTCAGGCCCCACTTCGCCGCCGGGACGTCGGCGACGGCGTCGATGATCACCGCGAGGACCGTCATGGTGACGATGGAGATCAGGATGGCGCCCCCGACCTTGCGGATGATCAGCCCGAGCGTGAGCAGCGTACCCAGGATGAAGATCAGCACGGGCCAGCCGGTGAGGTGGCCGTCAGCGCCGAGCTGCAGCGGGACGGTGGTGTGCGCGGCGTCCGGGATGCGGCTCACGAAGCCGGAGTCGACCAGGCCGATCAGCAGGATGAACAGGCCGATGCCGATCGCGATGCCCTTGCGCAGGCCCAGCGGCACGGCCGTCATGACGCGCTCGCGCAGGCCGGTGGCGACCATGAGCATGATCGCGATACCGGCGAGCACCACCATGCCCATCGCGTCCGGCCAGCTCATCTTCGGCGCGAGCTGCAGGGCGACGACGGTGTTGACGCCGAGGCCGGCGGCGAGCGCGATCGGCACGTTGCCGATGACCCCCATCAGCAGCGTGGTGAAGGCCGCCGTGATCACGGTCGCGGTGACGAGCTGGCCACCGTTGAGGTGATGGCCGAACTTGTCCACTGCCGAGCCGAGGATGATCGGGTTCAGCACGATGATGTAGGCCATCGCGAAGAAGGTCGCGAGACCGCCGCGGATCTCCCGCGGAATCGTGGAACCGCGCTCTGAGATGCGGAAATAGCGGTCCAGCGGATTGCTGGACGGGTGACCGGGCGACCGGCCCATGTCGACCGGAGCGGGGGCCGAGGCGGGCATGTGAAACCTCATGGGGGGCGGGGGCTCGCCCTCATATGGGCGATCATACGAATGATTTCAGTCAACACTGACTTGTTTCAGTATGAATACACAACCACCCAAAAAGCCATCTCCGCGCGTAGATGCCCCACGGTCCCGCACCCCGTCCCCGCACCGCCCACCCACGGCCGGCCGCCCCCGGCCGCATACGATGGGCGCCATGAGCAAGCAGCCAGGACCCCTGCGCGAGGCCCCCGAGCCCCTGGAGGCCGACGACGTCATGACCGTCACGGTCGGGACGATCGTCTGGTTCGCGCTCTTCGTGGTGCAGCTCCCCTTCTACGGCTGGTACTCCGACCACGGGCACACCTGGTTCATCTGGACCTGCGCGGCGGGCGCCGGCCTCGGCCTGGTGGGCCTGAAGTACGTACGGGCCCGGCGGGACGCCATCGCCCGCCACCGCGCCGCCGCTGCCGGAGCCGGCGGGGAGAGCACGCAGGACGCGTAAAACGCCCGGAAACGGGTGAAAGCCGCCCGCTGCACGTACGGTCTGCTCATGGCGGAAGGCAACCTGACGGGCGTGGCGGCGCGGCTGCCGGGGCTGAGCGGCGCCGAGGTGGCGCGGCGGACGGCGGCGGGGCAGGTCAACGACGTCCCCGTACGGTCCTCGCGCTCGGTGACGGAGATCGTCCGGGCCAACGTCCTGACCCGCTTCAACGCGATCATCGGCGGGCTCTTCCTGGTCATCCTGGTGGTCGGGCCGGTCCAGGACGGGCTGTTCGGCTTCGTCATCGTCGCCAACACCGCGATCGGCATCTTCCAGGAACTGCGGGCCAAGCACACCCTGGACAGCCTCGCGGTCATCGGCGAGGCCCGCCCGGAGGTGCGCAGGAACGGCGAGACGGTCGAGATCAGCACCTCCGGGATCGTGCTCGGCGACCTGGTCGAGCTGGGCCCGGGCGACAAGGTCGTGGTGGACGGCGAGGTGGCCGAGGCCGACGGTCTGGAGGTCGACGAGTCGCTGCTGACCGGCGAGGCCGACCCCGTGCTCAAGCACCCCGGCGACCCGGTGATGTCCGGCAGCTTCGTCGTCGCGGGCGGCGGCGCCTTCACCGCCACCAAGGTGGGCCGCGACGCCTACGCCACCCAGCTCGCGGAGGAGGCCTCGCGCTTCACGCTGGTCGACTCCGAGCTGCGCGGCGGCATCAGCCGGATCCTGAAGTACATCACCTGGGCGATGGTGCCGACCACGGTCGGACTGGTCATCAGCCAGTTCACGGTGGAGAGCCGTGACGCGCGCGAGGCGGTGCGCAGGACGGTCGGCGGCATCGTGCCCATGGTGCCCGAGGGCCTGGTGCTGCTGACCTCGGTGGCCTTCGCGATCGGCGTGGTCCGGCTGGGCCGCAGGCAGTGCCTGGTGCAGGAACTGCCCGCGATCGAGGGCCTGGCCCGGGTCGACGTGGTGTGCCTGGACAAGACGGGCACCCTCACCGAGGGCGGCATGGACGTCACCGAGCTGCGGCCGCTGGACGGCGGCAGCGGTACGGACGGCGCGCACGGCACCGGCCGCGAAGACCACGGGAGCGGCGGGAACGACGTGAGCCACAGGGACGGCGGGAACAGCGGGGGCCACGGGGACGGCGGGAGCAGCGCGGCCGCCGGGTACGCGGCCCGGGCGCTCGCCGCGCTCGGCGGCTCCGACCCGCGGCCCAACGCCAGCCTCCGGGCGATCGTCGACGCCTACCCGCCGGCCGGCGCCGCCGACTGGCGCGGCCGGGGCGTGCTGCCCTTCAGCTCCGCCCGCAAGTACAGCGGCGCCGCCTTCACCGAGCCGGACGGCACGGACAGCGCCTGGCTGCTCGGCGCGCCCGACGTGCTGCTGCCGGCCGGGCACCCGGCGCTCGGCGAGGTCGACCGGCTGAACGACCAGGGCCTGCGGGTGCTGCTGCTGACCCGCGCCACGCGCCCGCTGGACGACCCGGAGGTCGCGCGGGACGTCGCACCCGTCGCGCTCGTCGTCCTGGAGCAGCGGCTGCGGCCGGAGGCGGGCGACACCCTGCGGTATTTCGCCGAGCAGGGCGTGCACGTGAAGGTGATCTCCGGGGACAACGCGGTCTCCGTGGGCGCGGTCGCCGGGAAGCTCGGGCTGCCGGGCGCGCAGGCACCGGTCGACGCGCGACGGCTGCCGGCCGAGCGGGACGCGATGGCCGAGGCGCTGGACGAGGGCACGGTCTTCGGCCGGGTCACCCCGCAGCAGAAGCGGGACATGGTCGCCGCCCTCCAGTCCCGCGGGCACAACGTGGCGATGACCGGCGACGGGGTCAACGACGTGCTCGCCCTCAAGGACGCCGACATCGGCGTGTCGATGGGCTCGGGCTCGGAGGCCACCCGGGCGGTCGCGCAGATCGTGCTGCTGGACAACAGCTTCGCGACGCTGCCCTCGGTGGTGGCCGAGGGTCGCAGGGTGATCGGCAACATCACCCGGGTCGCGACGCTCTTCCTCACCAAGACGGTCTATTCGGTGCTGCTCGCGGTGCTGGTGGTCTGCTGGCAGGTGCCGTACCCGTTCCTGCCGCGGCATCTGACGCTGCTGGCTACGCTGACCATCGGGGTGCCGGCCTTCTTCCTGGCTCTCGCACCCAACAAGGAGCGGGCCCGGCCGAACTTCGTCCGCCGGGTCATGCGGTATTCGACGCCCGCCGGGATCATCTGCGGGGTGGCGTCCTTCGTCGCCTATCTGGTGGCCCGTCACCACTACACCGGCAGCGGCGCGCTGGACGCGGAGACCAGCGCGGCGACGCTGACGCTCTTCCTGCTGGAGCTGTGGGTGCTGGCCGTCATCGCCCGGCCCTACACCTGGTGGCGGATCCTGCTGGTGCTGGCCATGGTGCTGTGCTTCGCGGTCGTGCTCGCCGTCCCGTGGCTGCAGGACTTCTTCGCGCTGCGGCTCGTCGGCGACGAGGTGCCCTGGGCCGCGGTCGGGATCGCGGCGGCGGGCGCGGTGCTGCTGGAGGTCAGCTGGGCGTGGGTGCGGCACCGGGAGCAGGCGGAGGGCTGACCGGGCGGCCCGGCGTACTGCCACGGCCCGGCGTACTGCGACGGCGCGGCAATGTACCGAACCGTCGCAGCAGGCGTCAGTCGAACCAGCGGTCGCGGGCCAGCTCCTCGGTGCGCGACGGGTCCTCGAGCAGCGCGGCCAGCTCGAAGCGGCGCTCCCAGCGGCCCGCGGCCCAGGCCAGACCGGCCGCGACGCCCTCGACGGTGGCGGCGTGCAGGACGCCGTCGGCGTACCGCCAGTCCACCTCGACGTCGCCGTTCAGCAGCAGCTCCTCGTGCTCGACGTACGAGGTGGGCGCGCCGGGCAGCAGGTCGTGGACGGCGGGCAGCACGTCGTGCGGCTCGCCCTGCGAGACGACGGAGGCCTCCACGGCCTCGCTGAGCCTGCGGACCTGGAGGAGCTCGGCCAGTTCCGCGGCCAGCCGCGGCGGTACGGGCAGCAGCGGCAGCCCGGCGGCCAGCGGCAGCAGGTCGGGGGCGTCGGCGACCAGCGCGTCCGCGGCGTCCACCACGACCGTCTCGCCGTCGGCGACCGCCCGCAGCTCGTCCGGCAGCGTGACCTGGTCCGGGTCGAGGAGCGCGAGGGCCGCGTACAGGCCGTGCAGCTGCGCGGGGGTGACGGGCAGCTCGGGGTCGGCGAGACGGGCCAGCAGCTCCGCGGCGCCGCCCGGCTCGTCCAGCAGCGCGGCGGCCGTGGTGCGCACCCCGAGCGCGCGCAGCACCTGCTCGTCGACGCCGGAGTCGGTCTCGGCCTCGTCGTAGAGCCCGGCGAGCAGCCGGTCGCCGCCCGCCGACCGCAGGCCCACCGGGGTGCGGCCGTCCAGGACCGGGTGGTCGCGCAGCCACCAGGCGGCGTAGGGGCGGACGGACTGCGTGGTGCCGTCCGGGAGCAGCACCCGCACGGGCGCGGTCACGGCGTCCCGCAGCGGCGGGCGGGAGAGCAGCGCGAGGGCCTGCGGCCAGGCGTCGTCGTCGACGAGGTCCAGGTCGCGGACGCCGACGACCTCGGTGGCGACCGGCGGCACGTCGGTCTCCGGGAGCTGGTCGAGGACGTCCTCGCACCACACGTCGACGGCGTCCAGCAGCCCGACGTCGTCCGGCTCGGCCCAGTCGCTGTCGCGCGGCTCCAGGTCGTCCGGGTCGAGGACGACGTCGGCGGCGCGCACCAGCGCGAAGGTCGCGAGCACCCCGACCGCGGTGAGCGGCTGCTCGCCCCAGCGCTCGGCCAGGTCCGGGTCGAGCGTGCCCAGCTCGCCCTCGCGCAGCACGGCCTCCAGCTCACTGCCGGGCAGCACCAGCTCGCCGGCCGGCGTCAGTTCGCCCTCGTCGTCGGGCAGCGCGAGGGCCGCGAGCCACGGCTCGTCGCCGGGGGCGAGCGCGGCGGCGCGGGCCAGCGTCAGCACCGTGTCGGCCAGCTCGTCGGCGTCCAGGCCGGACTCCTCGACGTCCCACGCGGTGTCCTCGTCGAGCGAGGCGGCCACGGCGGCACGCACCTGCGGCGAGGTGAGGACCGCCCGCGGGGTGGCCGGCGCGGCGCCCAGCTTCTCCAGCAGCGGGTGCGCGGCGTCCGGGTGGGCAAGGCGCAGCCCGAGGCGGGCCAGCAGCGCGGGGTCGGGCGCGTCGGTGCCGTCAGCTCCCGCGAGGCCCTCGACGGCCCCCGGCACCGGCAGCAGCACCTGCCGCGGGCCGACCACGGTCCGGCCGTCGGCAAGCGGCACGGGCAGGCCGCTGAGGACGTCGGCGTCGGTGCCGGCGAGCGCGTCGTAGAGCCGCCACCACCACTGCGCGGGGCGCTCGGTGCCCGCGAGCCGGTCGACGGCCTCGCCGAGCGACAGCCGGGCCACGCCGAGCTGCCGCAGCGCGGGGCGGCGCTCCAGCGCGGCGGGGACCAGCGTCGGCAGCACCTCGGCCAGCACCCGGACCGCCTCGGCGGTGGCGCCGTCGACGACCTCGGCCTCGACCGGGCGCAGCGCCTGGCCGTCCCCGGCGAGCGGACCGCCGCCGTCCCAGCCGTCCGCGTCCGCGGGGGCCTCGGGCGCCGCGGCCTCGTCGGGGGCAACGGGCGCGGCGCGCGGCAGGAAGGCCGTGCGCGGCAGCCGGTCCAGGACGCGGCGGCGCAGCTCGGCGTCCAGCGCGCCCTTGCCGAGCGGGCCGGGCACCAGGTCGACGACGCCGGTGCCGGCCGGTCGCCAGGCGGCGAGCAGCCGCACGTACGCCTCGGCGGCCCGCTCCACCAGGAAGTCGGTGAGCGGTCCGGGGGCGGCGTGCCGCCGGGTCGGGTCGAGCGGCAGGGAGGCCAGCAGCAGGGCGGGGAGGCCGAGCGGCTCGTCGGTCGGCGTCGGGGCGTGCACGACGGCCGCGGTGCGCGGCGCGGCGGGCGCGCCGTCCGCGGCGACGGGCACCGCCCAGGTCACCGACCACACCGGGCGCAGCCGCTCCTCGACGGGGCGGTCGGCGAGCAGCTCGGCGGCCAGGGCGCCGCCGTCGCTCACCACCCGCCAGCGGGTGGGCGCGGCCGCGGCGCTGTCCTCGACGACCACGTCGCCGTCGTCCGCGGCGGCGCGGGTCAGGGTGCGCACTCCCTCCGGGGTGTCGACGACGACCTCGGCCAGGCCCGGCAGCGCCAGCAGCAGCGCGTCGTCGACCGCGGCCAGCAGCCGCCCGGCCAGGTCCTCGGCGGCGCCGTCGCGCAGCGGCAGCACCACGACGGTGTCGTACGTGTCGGGCGCGCTGCCCTCCGCGGGCATCGGCAGCCGCAGCAGCGGCACGTGCCCCTCCCGCCGGCGCAGCTCGTCGTCCAGGCCGGGGACGGCGGCGGCCATCTCCCGCGCCTCGCCCAGCGACCAGCGCACCCCGCCGCCGCGCCCGACGACCGCCGGCTCGTCGCTGACGGCCAGCACCGCGGCGAAGCCGACGCCGAAACGGCCGACGGCGGCAGGCCCGTCGTCGCGCTTGGCGGAGGCGCGCAGCGTGGACAGCGACTCGACGGCGGCGGCGTCCAGCGGGGCCCCGGTGTTGGCGGCGGCGAGGACGGCGGGGGCGTCGGCGGTGGCCTCGTGGTAGGTCAGCCGGAGCCGGCCCGGCACACCGGCGCGGGTGGCGGCGTCGGCGGCGTTCTGGGCCAGCTCGACGACGAGCCGGTCGCGGTGGCCGCCGAGCGCGAGGTCCTCCTCGGCGTTGGCGTCCTCGCGGAAGCGGGCGGCGGAGGCGGACCAGGCGGTCAGGACCGCCCGGCGCAGGTCCGCGGTGCGGAAGGGGTCGGGGTGGCCTTCCAGGGGCGTGCGGATTACGCCTGCGCGGGTCACGTACGGTCCTTCGCTCGCCGGGTCGCCCCGTCAGGGGCTGTGCACCGTGACCGTACCGCCATTCGGCGTGCCCTTCATCCCGCGTCCGCGGCGGTCCGCGCGGGCGGCGGCGGGACCGCGCGGGACGTTCCCCCGCCCGGCGCCGCACCGCCGTACGGGCCCGGCAGGCGGCCCGGGGAGAGGTGCCGGGGCTGCGGGCGCCTCCCGGCCGGGTCAGCCCCGCCCGGGAGCCCGCAGAGGCCCTCAGGCGGGCGCCGCGACCCCGTCGCTCCCGTCGCCGTCCGCGTCGGCGGTGCCGTCCGTGCCGGTGCCGCCCTCCGCGGAGCCGTCGCCCGTTGCCGAGCCGTGGCCATGTGCCGAGCCGTCGCCCTCTGCCACGCCGTTCCCTTCCGTCACGCCCAGCGACAGCGGGTCGGTGTCGTGGAATTCGTCGAGGACCATCGGCGCGGGCTGCGGCGGCTTGGGCATGACCGCGGCCTCGGAGTGGCCGCCGCAGCCGTAGCCGAGGGACACCAGGCGGCCGTCGGCCGGCGAGAACTCGTTGGCGCACACCCCGAAGGCCTGGCTCAGCGAGCCGCTGATCGGCACCAGGAAGCCGCAGCTGGCGCAGTGGGCGGGCGCGGCCTGGGCCATCGCCGTCTTGGGCCCGAACTGCTCGTCCCAGCGGTCGGCGGCGGTGTGCAGCCCGTAGCGGGACAGCACGCGCGGGCGGCCCAGCCCGAGCTGCCCGGCAAGCGCGGCGATCGTGGCCACGGACGGCACGACGACGTCCTCCTCGGCCTCCGGCTGCTCCTGCTCGGCGAGCGGCCCGCGCGGCTCGTCCTCGCCCGTCCAGCCCGGCTCCAGGCGCAGGTCGTCGGCCTCGGTCGGCAGCAGGTCGCCCGGCCCCATGTCGCCGGGCCGCAGCCGCTCGCTCCACGGCACCCACTCCGGCGCGAGGACGGCGTCGGTGCCCGGAAGCAGCACCGTTTCGTCGATGGTGACGGCCTTGGCGCGGGAGGCCCGGGTCAGCGTGGTGGCCCACCGCCAGCCGCGGTAGGCCGCCTCGGTGCAGGCGAAGTAGTGCGTGACGACACGGTCGCCCTCCGCGGCGACACCCAGGTGCTCGCCCACCGCTTCCGGCCCGGCGGCCTCCAGCGTGACGGCCCTGGCCAGCTCGACCGCCTCGGCGCACAGGCGGTCAGGGGTACGGCTTCGCATCGCTGCACTCACAGAAATCGTTTCTCTCTCTACGCCGTCTCACGTGTGCGCTCGCGGGCGGAAAGGAGCCTGACGGAGATGCGGGGAGTTGCAGCGGAGCGGACCTGCGGACCGCTTCGACGCCTGGTCTCCCTGCCTCATCCGGCCCTGCCCGAACGTCCTCGGGCGCACCTGTTACCACCCATTCTGCGTGATCGCACGGTACCTGTGCGCACCACGCCCGCAAAGGAGGGGGTGAGCACTGTTCCGATTGGGGCAGGATTGCGACATGGCACGAACCGTCACCGCCGGCCGAGGGCCGGTGCGCAGCACCGGTCGCGCCCTCGGCCGCGCCGTGGGCGGACCGTTCGGTGCGCTGGGCCGTCGCATCCGGCGCGCGACCCGCTCCGGCGGCGCGGGCGAGTCGGGGCTGGCCAAACTGATCGAGCTGCACGCGGTCAATTCCGCGGGCGACATGATGATCACCGTCGCGCTCGCCAGCACGGTGTTCTTCTCGGTGCCCAGCGGCGAGGCGCGCGGCCGGGTGGCGCTGTACCTGCTGGTGACGATGGCGCCGTTCGCGCTGCTCGCCCCGGTGATCGGCCCGCTGCTGGACCGGCTCCAGCACGGCCGCCGCGCCGCCATGGCGATGGCGATGACGGCCCGCGCCGTGCTGGCCTGGACGATGGCCGGGGTGATCTCGACCGCGGGCCTGGGCCTGTATCCGGCGGCGCTGGGCGTGCTGGTGGCGTCCAAGGCGTACGGCGTGGTGCGCAGCGCGGTGGTGCCACGGCTCTTGCCGGGCCGTACGACGCTGGTGAAGGCCAACTCGCGGGTCACCCTCTCGGGTCTGCTGGCCACGGCGGTGGCCGCCCCGGTCGCCGCGGGGCTGAACGCGATCGGGCCGCAGTGGCCGCTCTACGGCGCCTTCGTGGTCTTCCTGTGCGGCGCGATCCTGTCGCTGTCGCTGCCGGCGAAGGTCGACTCGGCGCGCGGCGAGCAGCGGGTGCGGCTGTCGGCGGACGAGGAGGCCTCTCCCGAGCCCGCGGGCATCCCCGGGCGCAAGCCCGGCCTGCTGGGCGTCGGCTCGTCGGTGCTGCACGCGCTGCAGGGCAACGCGGGGCTGCGGTCGCTGTCCGGCTTCCTGACGATGTTCCTGGCGTTCATGATGCGCGAGCACCCGCTGGGCGGGCTGACGCCCGCGATGTCGCTGGGCGTGGTGGGCGTGGCGGCGGGCGTCGGAAACGCGTTCGGGACCGCGCTCGGCGCCTGGCTCAAGGCGCGCGGGCCCGAGGTGATCATCGCGACGGTGCTGCTGTGCGCGCTGACCGCGGCGACGGTCGCCGCCGGCTGGTACAGCCTGGTCACGGTCGCCACGCTCACCGCCGTGGCGGGCATCTCGCAGGCGCTGGCCAAGCTGTCGCTGGACGCGCTGATCCAGCGCGACGTGCCCGAAACGGTGCGCACGTCCGCCTTCGCCCGCTCCGAGACCGCCCTCCAGCTGTCCTGGGTGGTCGGCGGCGGGCTCGGCATACTGCTGCCGCTGATCGGCCCGCTCGGCATGGGGTGCGCGGCCGGGCTGGTGCTGCTGGCGTTCAGCGTGTCCGCCCGCGGTCTGCTGGGCGGTGCCCGCCGCGGCGGCACGGCCCGCGCCCGGGTGGCCTGAGCGGTCCCGGCGGCACGGCCCGCGCCCGGGTGGCCCGAGCGGTCCCGGCGGCACGGCCCGCGCCCGGGTGGCCCGAGCGGTCCCGGCGGGGTGGCCCGAGCGGTCCCCGGCCGGACGGCCCGAGCGGTCCCGGCAGGCCCCTCGGCAGCGCCCGCCCGGGGTCCGGTCCGCACGTCTGACCGGCGCCTTGCCGGGCGCGCACCCGTACGGCGGACACCCGGGGACACGCGCACCCCCGCGCGGGCTGGGGGCGACCGCCCGGTAGCCTCCTGCCATGAGCATTCGCCGTACTGCCACCACCCTTGGTGCCCTCTCCCTCGGGCTCGTCGTCCTGACCGCCTGCGACAAGCCGACCGCCATGGCGACCGTGACGGTGGGCGGCAAGACCGTGCAGGCGGAGGCCGCCGACAAGTGCTACGACGGCGGCAAGAAGCTCGAGCAGAACGTCTTCCTGGCGTGCCTCCAGGTCACCCCGAAGCACCACATCACGGTGCCGGTCGGCGACAAGGTCCGGATCGGCGTGGACCCCTCCATCGCGAAGAAGGGCTGGCTGATCGCGTCGGGCACGACGCTGGTGACGCCGGAGCCGCTGAAGGACAAGACGTACTGGTCGGTGGACAGCGAGCAGCTGTTCAACCAGCAGGACCCGACGAGCGGCGGCACCAGCACCGCCAAGCAGGTCACGCTGAACATCGTGGAGTCGGCCGACACCAGCGGCGAGGACTCCTACCGGGTGATCCAGATCAACCTGATCCGGGGGCAGTAGCCCGATGGCGCGGCGCAGCCGCCGCGTCCTGGTGCTGACCGCGGTCGACGCCGAGCGGGAGGCCGTGCTCGCGGGCCTGGCCACCGCCGGGAAGGCCGCCCGCGGCTTCGACGTCGCCACGGTGGGTGCGGGCCCCGCGGCGGCCGCGGCCGCCGCGATGTACCACCTGCTGGTGGAGGACGCCTCCCGGCGGCTCGACCTGGTGGTCAGCGCGGGCATCGGCGGCGGTTTCGCGCCCGCCGCGCCGGTCGGCTCGCTGGCGGTGGCCGAGTCGGTCGTGGCCGCGGATCTGGGCGCGCAAGCCCCCGAGGGCTTCGTCCCGATCGCCGAACTGGGCTTCGGCCGCTCCGAGCACCGCCCGCCCGCGCGGCTGAGCCGGGCGGTGGCCACCGCGCTGGGTGCCGCCTACGGGCCGGTGCTGACGGTGACCACGGTCACCGGTACGGGTGAACGCGCCGCCGAGCTGGCGGGCCGTCACCCGGGTGCGGTGGCCGAGGGCATGGAGGGTTTCGGGGTGGCGGAGGCGGCGGCGTATCTGGAGATACCCGTGCTGGAGATCCGCGGGATCTCCAACGCCGTGGGCCCGCGGGACCGCGCGGCCTGGCGGATCGGCGACGCGCTGGCGGCGCTGACGGCGGCGTTCGGGATGCTCCCCGGCGTACTGGAGGTTGAAGCAGGACATGACGACAGCTAGCAGCGGCCCGGCCGACCGCACCCCCCTTCCCGGCCAGACCCCCGGCTCCGGCGGCGACCCCGCGCCCGGGGCCCTGCGGATCGCCTACTCCCCGTGCCCCAACGACACCTTCGTCTTCCACGCCTGGGCGCACGGCCTGGTGCCGGACGCGCCGCCGCTGGACGTGACGTTCGCGGACATCGACGTCACCAACGGGATGGCCGAGCGCGGCGAGTCGGACGTCCTGAAGGTCTCCTACGCGGTGCTGCCGTGGGTGCTGGACGACTGGGCGCTGCTGCCCTGCGGCGGGGCGCTGGGCCGCGGCTGCGGGCCGCTGGTGCTCACCCGGGAGCCGGGCGCCGACCTGTCGGGGAAGACCGTGGCGGTGCCGAGCGAGAAGTCGACGGCGTACCTGCTCTTCCGGCTGTGGGCGGCGGCCGAGGTGCCCGGCGGTGTCGGGGAGATCGTGGTGATGCCCTTCCACGAGATCATGCCGGCGGTGCGGGACGGCCGGGTGGACGCGGGACTGGTGATCCACGAGGCGCGCTTCACGTACCGGAACTACGGGCTGCACAAGCTCGCCGACATGGGCGAGCACTGGGAGGGCACCACCGGGCTGCCGATCCCGCTGGGCGCGATCATCGCGCGCCGCTCGCTGGGCAAGGAGCGGCTGCACGCGCTCGCCGAGGCCGCCCGGACGTCGGTGCGGATGGCGTGGGACGACCCGGCGGCATCCCGCGAGTATGTGCTCGCGCATTCGCAGGAGATGGATCCGGCGGTCGCGGACCAGCACATCGGGCTGTATGTGAACGAATTCACAGCGGATTTGGGCGAGCCCGGTTACGCCGCCGTACGCGGGTTGCTGACGCGCGCGGCCGCCGAAGGGCTCGTGCCGGCGATCGGCGCGGACGCGCTCGCCGGGATAGCCGGAAATCGGCGGCGGCGCCTTACCGGAGTTCGCCCCTCCGGTAAGGCGCCGCCTTTCCTTCGGCTATACGTCCAGCTGGTCGGCAACGACGCGCAGCACGGACGCGATCTTGTGCCCGTGCGCCTTGTCGGGATAGCGGCCGCGCTGGAGGGAGCGGGCGACGTCTTCGAGCAGCGTGGTGAGGTCCTGCACGATGGGCAGGAGCTCGTCGGGCTTGCGGCGCTGGGCCGCGGCGACGGAGGGCGTGGGGTCCAGCAACGTCACGGACAGCGCCTGGTCGCCGCGCTGGCCGGCGACGACGCCGAATTCCACGCGCTGGCCGGGCTTGAGCGAGGCGACCCCGTCGGGCAGCACCGAGGAGTGCACGAAGACATCGCCGCCGTCGTCGCGGGAGAGAAAGCCGAAGCCCTTCTCGCTGTTGAACCACTTGACCTTGCCGGTAGGCACGTCCGACCTCGTCCTCGTTGCTCGATATTGCTCGAAACTGCTCTGGATAAGACAGCAGCGGGCCCACCGGAGACCCGCCGACACCAAGGCTAATGGCCAGATGCCGTGTGACAAGACGGCGAGGCGCCGTTCCCCCGCGCCCCACGCAACGGACCTACCCTTGTCCGGTGAGCAAACAAACCAGGGGCGCGGGCGACCTGCTCGTCAGGACCGGCGCCGTCGTCTTCATGGTCGGGGCGGTCGGCACCCTCGCCACGGTCGCCCCGCTGCTGCTGGGCACCCACCGGCTGCCGACGCCCGCGTACTTCGTCTCGATGCTGATGGGGGTGGGGCTGGCGCTGTCCCTGCTGGGGCTGCTGCGGTCGGCACTGGCCCAGCGGCGGCCCGGGAGCAGTCCGCAGGCGTGAAGGCGTCACCCACAGGCGTGAATTCGGCGGTCAGGCCGCCGCGGAGGTGTGGGCGGCCAGCCAGCCGGGAAAATCACTGAGGTCGGCGAGTACGACGTCGGCCCCCGCCGCCCGCAGCTCCGCCGCGCTGCACGGCCCGGTGGCCACGGCCACGGAGAGCGCACCCGCCGTGCGCGCTCCCCGCACGTCACCGGTGTGGTCGCCGACGTAGACGGTGGCGCCCCACTCGACCAGCGCCTCGGCCTTGGCTTCCGCCCACAGCCAGCCGCGCAGCTCGGCCTCGATGCCCACGTGCGCGAGGTGCAGCTCGGCGTTGGGGCCGTACTTCGCGGTCACGACCACCGGACGGCCGCCTGCCGCCCGAACGGCCGCCACCGCCTCCACGGCGCCCGGCATCGCCGGTGTGGGGGTGATGGCGTGGTGCGGGTACAGCTCGCGGTAGCGGTCGGCCATCTCCGGTACGCGCTCGGGCGGGAACCAGTTGGCCAGCTCGTCGTCCAGCGGCGGTCCCAGCCGCGTGACGGCGAGGGCGGAGTCGATGAAGACGCCGGTCTCCGCCGCGAGCCGGTCGTACACGGCCTTGATCCCGGGCCGGGAGTCGATCAAGGTCATGTCGAGGTCGAAGCCGACCGTGAGGGGCGGCGTTGTCGAAGGCACGGAGAGGAGGTCAGTGGTCACGGCACCCATTGTCACCTGGCGGGTCAACCTCACCCCAGAGGTGGCCGGGACCTGGGCGTATAGTTAGCGCAGCCTAAGCTAATCAATGCCCGGCGTCCGACGGTCGCC
Source organism: Streptomyces sp. NRRL F-5123 (assembly GCF_000721495.1). Lineage (GTDB taxonomy): Bacteria > Actinomycetota > Actinomycetes > Streptomycetales > Streptomycetaceae > Actinacidiphila. The sequence goes on along the minus strand of NZ_JOHY01000006.1, from coordinate 9,110 downwards.
GCTTTCCGGAGGACCGCTCGTCATGCCCTTGCGTCGCCGCACCGGCTGGATGGCCGCGGCGGCGGTGGCCCTGCTGCTCGCCGTGCTGCTCAGTCTGGCCGTCGGGAGCCGCGCGATACCCCCGGACCAGGTGCTGGACGCGCTGCTGCACGGCGGCACGAGCCAGAACGCCGAGGTGGTCCGCAGCCTGCGGGTGCCGCGTACGGTGATCGGGATCATGGTCGGGGCGGCCCTCGCGGTCGCCGGGGTGGTCATGCAGGGCGTCACCCGCAACCCGATCGCCGAGCCCGGCATCCTCGGGGTGAGCCAGGGCGCGTCGCTCGGCGTGGTGTGCGCCATCGCGTACGCCGGGGTGGGCACGCTCAGCGGGTACGTCTGGTTCGCCTTCGCGGGCGCCGGAGCCGCCGCCGTGGCCGTCTACGCGATCGCCGCGCGCGGCCGGGGCGGGGCGTCGCCGGTGAAGCTGGCGCTCGCGGGGGCGGCCATGAACGCGTTCCTGACCTCGATCGTGTCCGGGGTGCTGACGACGGACGCGCAGACGCTGGAGACGTACCGCTTCTGGCAGGTGGGTTCGCTGTCCGGGCGGGACACCCACATCATCTCGATGATCTGGCCCTTCCTGGTGGCCGGGCTGCTGCTGGTGCTGGCGATGGCCCGCGGTCTCGACGCGCTGGCGCTCGGCGAGGACGTCGCCAAGGGCCTGGGGCAGAACGTGGCGCTGCTGCGGCTGCTCGGCGCGCTGGGGGCGACCGTGCTGACCGGCGCCGCGGTCGCGGCCGCCGGACCGATCGCCTTCGTGGGGCTGGCCGTTCCGCATCTGGCCCGCGCGCTGGTCGGCACCGCGCACCGCTGGGTGCTGCCCATGGCGGCGCTGCTGGGCCCGGTGATGATCCTGGTCTCGGACGTGGTGGGGCGGATCGTCTTCCCGCCGTCCGAGGTGCCGGTGGCGGTGATGACGGCGCTCATCGGGGTGCCGTTCCTGGTGGCGCTGGTGCGGCGCCGGGCGGTGGTGGCGGCGTGAGCGCGACGAGCACGGGCCGCGGTACGGGCAGCGATGCCGACAGCGGAACGGCCACAGGTACGGGCAGCGCTACGGGCCGCCCCGGTGTGCGCCCCGCCGGGTACGCCGTCGTACGCCTGGCCGGGCGCGGGTCCTTCCTGGTGCACCGGCGCTCGCTCGCCGTCACGGGCGTGCTGGCGCTGCTGCTGGCGGCGGCGTGCGTGACGTACCTGTGCGTCGGCGAGTCCTTCGTGGCGCCCGGTGAGGTGCTGAAGGTCGTGCTGGGCCGCCCCAGCCCCGACGAGCTGGTGGTCGGCGAGCTGCGCGAGCCGCGGCTGGTGCTCGGGCTGCTGGTCGGCGCGGCGTTCGGCGTGTCCGGCGCGCTCGTCCAGACCGTCGCGCGCAACCCGCTCGCCAGCCCCGACGTCATCGGCGTCACGCACGGCGCGGGCGCCCTCACGGTCGCCGCGATGACGTACGGCGTGACCTCGTACACCGCGCTGCCCTACCTGTCGGTCGCCGGCGGGCTCGGGGCCGCCGCACTGGTCTACCTCTTCGCGTGGCGGCGCGGCCTGCACGCGTCGCGCTTCGTGCTGATCGGCATCGGCTTCTCGGTCGCGCTGTCGTCGATCACCCAGCTGTTCATGACCAAGGGCGACTACCTGGTCGCCCAGCAGGCCAAGGTGTGGCTGACCGGCTCGCTCAACGGCCGCGGCTACGACGAGGCGCGCCCGCTCGCGCTCGTCCTGCTCGTCGCGCTGCCGTGCGCCCTGTGGGCGGCGCGGGCGCAGCGCACCGTGTCCTTCGACGACGACACCGCGACCGCGCTGGGCGTGCGGCTGGGCCGGGTCCGCCTCGGCCTGGTCACGCTGGGCGTAGTGCTCGCCTCGGTCGCGACCGGCGCGGCGGGCCCGGTCGACTTCGTGGCGCTGCTCGCCCCGCAGATCGCCCGCCGCCTGACCCGCTCCGCGCAGATCCCGCTGCCGGCCTCCGCGCTGACCGGCGCGCTGGTCGTGGTGGTCGCCGACCTGCTGGCCCGCAAGCTCTTCTCGCCCACCGAGCTGCCGGTCGGCGTGATGACCGCCGCGGTCGGCGCCCCCTATCTGATGTGGCTGATCGTGCGCAGCCGCAGCCGTTCCGGAGATCCGTCATGACGACCCCTGAGCCCGCCGCCCCCGCTCCTTCCGCCGCCGTGCCGGCCGCCCGGCCGGCGGTCGCGGCCGCGCCCGCCGCGGTGGCGGGGCCGCCGCGCAACCGGCTCGCCGCCCGTGCGCTCACGCTGTCGTACGAGGAGCGGACCGTCGTCGAGGGGCTCGACCTGGAGATCCCCGACGGGCAGGTCACCGTCATCGTCGGCCCCAACGCGTGCGGCAAGTCCACGCTGCTGCGGGCGCTCGGCCGGCTGCTCAAGCCGCGCGACGGCTCGGTGCTGCTGGACGGCGCCGAGCTGGCCCGCGTACCGACCCGGCAGATCGCCCGCACCCTGGGCCTGCTGCCGCAGTCGCCGGTGCCGCCCGAGGGCATCACCGTCGCCGACCTCGTCTCGCGCGGCCGGCAGCCGCACCAGAAGTGGTGGCAGCAGTGGTCGGAGTCGGACGAGCGGCTGGTCGCCGAGGCCATGGAGCGCACCGCGACCGCCGACCTCGCCCACCGGCTGGTCGACGAGCTGTCCGGCGGACAGCGCCAGCGGGCCTGGATCGCGATGGCGCTCGCCCAGGACACCGATCTGCTGCTGCTCGACGAGCCCACGACCTTCCTGGACATCGCCCACCAGGTCGAGGTGCTGGACCTGGTGCGGCGGCTCAACCGGGAGCGCGGCCGCACGGTCGTCGCCGTCCTGCACGACCTCAACCAGGCCGCCCGCTATGCCGACCACCTGGTCGCGATGAAGGCCGGCCGGATCGTCGCCGAGGGCCCGCCCTCCGAGGTGGTCACCGCCGCGCTGGTCCGCGAGGTCTTCGGGCTGGAGTCCGTCGTCGTGCCGGACCCGGTGACGGGCGACCCGCTCGTGGTGCCCGGCGCGCCCTGGCACCACCCGGGAGAGACCTCGGCGACGAGCAAGGACGGCACCGCGCCCCCGCACCCCTGACCCGGCACGCCTGAACGGAGAACCGCCATGTCCCGTACCAGCAGCGCCCGTTCGACCAGCCCTGCCCGCCCCGCCCGCCCCGTACGCAGGCCCGCCGCCGCCCTCGCCGCCGTCCTGTGCTGCACCGCCCTCGCCGCGACCGCCTGCTCGTCGTCCTCGCCCTCGTCGTCCGGTGGCTCCGGCGGCGACAAGAACACGCACACCGTCGACACGGCCATGGGCAAGGTGACCGTCCCCGACCACCCGGAACGTGTCGTCGTGCTCGACACCGCCGAGCTGGACTCGGCGATCACCCTCGGCGTCAAGCCGGTCGGCGCGGCCGGCGCGGGCACCAGCAGCGGCTTCCTCGACTACCTGCCGAAGGACGAGGTCGCCGGCACAAAGAACGTCGGCGCCGTCGCGAGCCCCAACCTGGAGGCCGTCGCCGCCCTGCACCCCGACCTCATCCTCAGCAGCAAGGTGCGCGACGGCGCGCACTACGACGCCCTGAGGAAGATCGCCCCCACCGTGCTGACCGAGTCCACCGGCGCGCCCTGGAAGGCCAACTTCCAGCTGCACGCCGCGGCCCTCGGCCGTACCGCGCAGGCAGCGGCCGCGGTGAGCGCGTACGACAAGCACGTCGCCCAGGTCACCGCGGCGCTCGGCGGCCGCACGAAGGCGGCGGCGGTCAAGGTGAGCATGGTGCGCTTCGTCGAGGGCGCCGACATCCGGCTGTACGGCAACGCCAGCTACATCGGCACCGTCCTGAAGGACGTCGGCCTCGGCCGGCCGGCGGCGCAGGACGTCGACCGGCTCAGCGTCGACGTCAGCCCCGAGCAGATCGACAAGGCCGGCGGCGACGCCCTCTTCTACGCCACCTACGGCGACCCCGAGGCAGCCAAGGAGACGGAGGTGACGGCCGGGCCGCTGTGGAAGCGGCTCGCGGCGGTCGACGCGGGCCGCGCCCATCGGGTGGACGACGAGCTGTGGTACCAGGGCATCGGCTACACGGCGGCGGACAAGGTGCTCGACGAGCTGCAGCAGGACCTGACCGCGAAGTGAGGCCGCCCGTCCTCACCCCGACCGGCGGCTCCGCCACAGCAGGTAGAGCGCGGTGCCGACGGCCGCCAGCCGGACGGTGAGCGGGTAGGCGTCCTGGAAGGCCTGCCCCACCTGCCCCTCGGCGATCGGGCTGCCCCACTTCCCGACGTCGCGGCCCCAGATCCACACGACCGTCCCGGCCGCGAAGGCGCCGGGGATGAACAGCACCGCGAACTTGGCCTGCGGGCGGCTGAGCTTGCGCGACAGCCAGGCCGCCAGCCAGCCGAGGCCGAGCGGGATGAGGGAGCCGGCCACCGCGCCGCCCACCAGCAGCGCGGCCGCGATCAGCAGCATGGGGCTGCCCCAGCGGCGGGGGCCGCCGCCGCGGGGCAGCCGGGGGAGCAGGCGGCGCTTGCGGGGCCCGGCAGGGGCGGGTTCGGCGGCGGGGGCCCCCGCCGGCGCGGCCTCGCCCTCGGCGGGCCCGTCCTCGCCGTCCGCGCCGTCCGGGCCCTCCTTGGGAGCCGCGGGCCGCCCGCTGCCCAGCCGGTCGAGCTCCTCGTCGTCGTCCGGGATGAAGATGCCGCCGGTCATGCCCGGCAGACCGTCCAGCTCCTCGCCGGGCCGCCCGCCCGCGCCGCCGGGTCCGCCCTGCCACCACAGGGGCCCGCGCCCCTCCCCGCCGCTGTCCTTGCCCGCCGCACCCCGCGGCTGGCGCGGTACGCCGGGGCCGGCCGTGTAGGGCCCGTACGACCCCGGCTGCGGCTCCTGCGCGGGCGGCGGCTCCGTGCGCCGCTCCCCCGCGGGCTTGCCCGCGGCGGCCTCGACCACCTCGTCGGGGCTGCCGATGCGCCCGAGGATGCGCCGCACGTCCGCGTCGGACTCCGCGCCGCGCCGCTCCCGCTCGATGTCGCTGCGCAGCTGCGCGACGAGCTGCATGCGCTGCGCGGCGGGCATGGCGGTCTGCGCCAGGTCGCCGACCCGGCTCAGATAGTCGAACACCAGCCGGTCGCTCTCGACCCCCACCGCCGCTCCCTCCACACGCCTGGCCCGACGGTACCGGTCGGACACCTCCGTGTCGCCGTAACCCGCGCGGGCGCGGCAGGAGTTGCGGCGCGCGCGGGCGCGGGTGCGGAGCGGAGGGGAGCGGGTGGGGTGGGCAGGGCCTAATGTGGGACGGATGACGATCGGTGGCCAGAGCAGCGCGCCGCGCACCCTTGCGGAGGATCTGCGCGCGCGGGACGACGACGCGCTCGTACGGCTGCTGCGGGCACGCCCCGACCTCATCGCGCCGGTGCCCACCGACGTCACGCAGCTCGCGACGCGCGCGGCGACCCGTACGTCCGTGGCGCGGGCCCTGGACCACCTGGACGCATTCACACGGCAGACCGCGGAGGCGCTCGCCCTCGCCCCGGACGGCTGCCCGTACGACGAGCTGAGCGGGCTCATGACGGGGCTGCAGGCGCGGGAGGCGCGGCCGGGGCTCGGGGAGCCGCTGGAAGAGGCGGAGGCGGCGGCGGTCGCGGCCGAGCTGCCGCGGGCGGTCGGCGCGCTCCGGGACTGCGGGCTGGTGTGGGGCGACGACGACCGGCTGCGGCTGGTGCGCACCGCGCGTGACGTGCTCGCGCCGTCCGCGTCGATGCCGTCCTCGACCGGCCTCGGCCCGACCGTGGCCGAGTCGACGGCCGGGATGTCGCCCGCGCGGCTCCAGGAGCTGCTGGCCGACGCGGGGCTGGGCGCGACGCACGACCCGGCCAGCGCGGTGGACGCGCTGACGGCCCTCTTCGCCGACCCCGACGCCTTCGCGGCGCTGCTCGCACAGGCCCCCGAGGGCGTACGGGCGGTGCTGGACCGGCTGGTGTGGGGGCCGCCGTACGGCGAGGTGCGGGACGCGACCGTGGCCATACGCGCCGAGGAGGCCGCGACGCCGGTGCAGTGGCTGCTGGCCCGAGGGCTGCTGCTGCCGGTGGGCCAGCACAACGTCGTCCTGCCCCGGGAGGCCGCGCTCGCGCTGCGGGCCGGCCGCGCGCACCGCACCCCGCAGCCGCTGCCGCCGCGGGTCGCGCCGGTGGCCCGGACCGCGAGGACGGTGGACGCCACCGCCGCGGGCCAGGCCTTCACCGCCGTACGCACCGTGACCGACCTGCTCAAGCAGTGGCAGTCGGGCGGGCCACCGGTGCTGCGCGCGGGCGGCCTGAGCGTGCGCGACCTGCGCCGTACCGCCGCCGCCCTCGACCTCACCGAGCCGCAGGCCGCCTTCTGGCTGGAGCTGGCGTACGCGGCCGGACTCGTCGCCGCCGACGGCGAGGTCGACGAGGCCTACGCACCGACCCCGGCCGCCGACGAATGGCTGCTGCTGCCTGCCGAACGGCAGTGGGCCGTGCTCGCCACCGCCTGGCTGGCCGCGACCCGCACGCCCGGCCTGGTCGGCACACGCGACGCCAAGGGCCGCGCGCTCGCCGCCCTCGGCCCGGACCTGGACCGCTCGCTCGCCCCGCACGTACGCGTCGCGGTGCTGCGGCTGCTGGCGGACCTCCCGCCGGGGGCGGCGGCGGAGGCCGGCGAGCTGCTGGCCCGGCTGCGCTGGGAGCGGCCGCTGCGGGCGGGGGCGGACGCGCTGCGCACGGAGCTGGTGGGCTGGACGCTGGCGGACGCGGAGACGCTGGGCGTCACCGGGCGCGGGGCGCTGGCCGCGCACGCCCGGCCGCTGCTGGACGCGGCGCCGCGGGACACGTCGGCGACGGGGCCGGGCGCGGGCTCCGCGGCAGACGTGCCCGCCTCTCCGGACGCCGCCGCGGGGCGCGCCGCCGCCAAGCTCGCGCCGCTGCTGCCGGAGCCGCTGGACCACGTGCTGCTCCAGGCGGACCTCACGGCGGTCGCGCCGGGCCCGCTGGTCGCGCCGCTCGCCGAGACGCTGGGCGTGCTCGCCGACATCGAGTCCAAGGGCGGGGCGACCGTCTACCGCTTCACGCCCGAATCCGTCCGCCGCGCCCTCGACGCCGGGCGGACGGCCGCCGAGCTGCAGTCCTTCCTCAGCGAGCACTCCCGCACCCCCGTGCCGCAGCCGCTGGCCTACCTCATCGACGACGTCGCCCGGCGGCACGGCACGCTGCGGGTCGGCGCCGCCGCCGCGTACCTGCGCTGCGACGACGACGCCCTGCTCACGGAGCTGCTCGCCGACCGCCGCGCCTCCGGCCTGGCCCTGCGCCGGCTGGCCCCGACCGTGCTGGCCTCGCAGACCGACCCGGCGACGCTGCTGGAGCGGCTGCGCGACATGGGCCTTGCCCCGGCGGCGGAGTCCGCCGACGGCGACGTCCTCATCACCCGCCCCGACGCCCGCCGCACCCCGCCGCGCAGCGCCCCCGTCCCCGTACCCGACGGGCCGCCCGTCCCGGACGCCAACCTGCTGGGGCTCGCCGTCAAGGCCATCCGCGCCGGGGACCGCGCGGCCACCGCCGTCCGCCGCGCCCCGGCCGACACCGCCCCGCCGGGCCTGCCCCGCAGCCCCTCCGCCGAGACCCTCGCGACGGTGCAGGCCGCCGTACTGACCGGCGAGTCGCTGTGGATCGGCTACGTCAACGCGGAGGGCACGGCCACGCAGCGCGTCATCGCCCCCGTCCGCGTCGAGGGCGGCCACGTCACCGCGTACGACCACACGACGGACGAGGTCCGCACCTTCGCCCTGCACCGCATCACGGGCGTCTCCGAACTCGCCGACGACCCCACCTGAGCGGTCAGGGCTTCCCGGGCTCGGACCCCGGCCCGGACCCGGGCTTCGGCCGGGGCCGCGGCTTCGGCTTCCGGTTCGCGGGCCGGGGGAAATAGCGGTGCCACCAGTGGGGCAGGTCGGGGTGGAGCGCGGCGGCCAGGCGGTGGCCGAGCAGCAGATACCCGAGCAGCGCACCGACGGTGTTGAGGATGACGTCGTCGACGTCGAACGCCCGGCCCTCCACCATCGCGCCCTGCGCCGTCTCCACCAGGACCATGGTCAGGGCCGTCAGCAGCGCCACGCGCAGGAAACCGCGGACGCGCGGGAAGAGCGTCGGGAGCAGGATCCCGAAGGGCACGCCGAGCGCGACGTTGCCGCCGATCTGCTTGACCGTGTCGTGGACGTCCGGCTGGTCGAGATATGTGCGGATGGACGCGCCCGGCCGCAGGTTCGTGTGGGTCAGCGAGTCCGACGCGGGCGACGGGACGAGGGTGACGCGCGCCAGCGCGACCGCGAAGGCGACCATGCAGACCACCGCCACGGCCAGCACCGCCGCGCGGGCGAGCATCGGGCCGGGGCTGCGCCGCTGCAACAGGGGAGGCGGCGGCTTCCGCGTGCGGGAGCGGGGGGACCTGGACCTGGCCTTCGCCTTGGGCTTGGGCTTCGCTTGGGACGCGGGCTTGGGCCCGGGCTTCGGCTTGGAGGCCGCTGTCGGCCTCGGCTTCGCCTTCGGCTTGGGGCGCGGCGCCGGCTCCGCCTCCGCCGGGGGTGCGGACCTCCCGCCGCGCAGGCGGTCGAAGAATGCCCCTCGCATCGCCACGACGGCAACCCTCCCGGTAGACGCGGCCTCTTGACGGGCCGCCTACCCGCGACCGGCCGCCCCACGCCGGGAAGGGCGTGGGGCGGCCGGTCCGCGTTCACCGCCGCGGGTGGCTCGCGCGGCGGTCGTTCGCGGTCGTGCGGCGGGCTCAGTGGTGCTGGCCGCCGCGCCTGCGACGCGTCATCACCAGCAGCGTTCCGCCGGCTCCGAGCACCGCGACCGCGGAGGCCGCGATCCACTCGACCCCGTCGGAGCCCGTGTGGGGCAGGCCCGGAGACGTGGTCGGCGGCTGGGACGGATGCGTCGGCGGATGCGACGGGTGGTGGGACGGGTGCTCATGCGTCGGAGGCGTCCACGTCGGAGGCGTCGTGGGTGGCGTCGTGGGTGGCGTCGTCGGCGGCGTGGTGGGGCTGTCTCTTATACACATCTCCGAGCCCACGAGACAGGCAGAAATCTCGTATGCCGTCTTCTGCTT
>NZ_JOHY01000005.1 GCF_000721495.1 Streptomyces sp. NRRL F-5123 | reverse complement strand
CGTCGGAGGTGGGGGTGGGGGGCGGGCCGCCCGGGTCCCGCGCGGCGGCGGGACCCGGGCGGCCTGCGGCGGCGCCTACTGCGAGACGCGCACGTAGTCGACGAGCATCTTCTGCGGGAAGACCGTGCCGGCGTCGGGCGCGCCCGGCCAGTCACCGCCCACCGCGTTGTTGAGGATGATGTAGAACGGGTGGTCGTAGACCCACGGGCCGCGGGTCGACTCGACCGTGGCCTTGTCGGCGGTGAAGAACGCGTGCCCGTCCACCGAGAAGGTCATGTGGGTGGAGTCCCAGTCCACCGCGTACGTGTGGAAGTCGTTGGCGAAGTCGCTGCCCGCGATCTGGTAGGGCTGGCCGTAGCCGTTGCCGCCGTTGTACGCGGGGGCGTGCAGCGTGGAGTAGACCGAGTCGGGGACCTTGCCGACGTGCTCCATGATGTCGATCTCACCGGAGTTCGGCCACGGCGTGCCGGTCTTGAAGTTCGACCCCAGCATCCAGAACGCCGGCCACAGGCCCTGCGTGCCGGACACCTTGATCCGCGCCTCGACGTGGCCGTAGGTGAAGTTGAAGTGGTCGGAGGTGTTGATCCGGCCCGAGGTGTACTGGTGACCCTGGACGTTCTCCTTCCGGGCCTCGATGACGAGGTTGCCGTTGCCGTCCATCGTGGTGTTGTCGCCGTTGGTGTAGTACTCCAGCTCGCCGTTCTGGCCGCCGCCGACGTCCTGGGTCCACTTGCCCGTGTCCGGCTTGCTGCCGGCCGGGCCGTTGAACTCGTCGCTCCACACCAGGTGCTCGGGGTTGCCCGGGTTCGGCGGCAGCGCGGGCGGAGCGGTGGGGTTGCCGCCGGTGCCGTAGACGTCGAACGTCCACAGGCTGTAGCCGTAGCCGTTGCTGCGGGCGGTGCCGTACATCCGCACGTAGCGGCCGTTGCCGTCGACGTTCAGGGTCTCCTTGAAGCCCTTGCCGGTCGTGGTGGAGTAGACGGACGTCCAGTTGCTGCCGTCCGCGGACGTCTGGATCTGGTACGCCGTCGCGTAGGCCGGGTCCCACTGCAGGACGACCTGGGTGATGTGCGCGGTGGCGCCGAGGTCCACCGCGATCCAGCCGGGGTCGACCCAGCCGTTGACGTCGCTGGTGGCCCAGCGGGTCGCCGGGTCCTCGTCGAAGGCCTTCGACGGGGTGCAGCCGGTGCAGCTGTTGGCGTCCTGGTACGTCGAGGCGGTGGCGGGCTTGTTGTACGACAGCAGCTTGGAGTCGCCGGGCGGGGTGGTGCTGCCGCCCGTGCTGCCGCCGTTGGCTCCGCCGTCGCTGCCGGAGCCGCCGGTGAAGACCTGGAACTCCCACAGCGAGTAGCCGTACTGGGTGGCGCGCTGGGTGCCGTACATCCGCACGTAGCGGCCGGTGCCGGTGAGGCTGATCAGCTCGGTGGCGCCGGGGCCGTTCGCGGTGGAGTAAGCGGTGGTCCAGTTGCTGCCGTCGGCCGAGACCTGGATCTGGTAGGCCTTGGCGTAGGCGGTCTCCCAGCTGAGCTGCACGCCGCAGATGCTCTGGGACGAGCCGAGGTCGACCTGGATCCACTGCGGGTCGGCCGCCGCCGAGGACCAGCGGGTGCCGTTGTCGCCGTCGACGGCGGACGAGGCGGGGGTGCCGGCGTTCTCGGTCGAGGAGGCCGTCGCCGTCTTGTGCAGCGCCGCGTTCGCGGTGCCGCAGGCGGCGTTGCCGGTGCCGGTGGCGCCGTAGACCTGGAACTCCCAGAGCGACACGCCGTACTGGGTGGCGCGGGCGGTCGTGTAGATCCGGACATAACGCCCGGAACCGTTTACGGTGAGGTTCTGGACGCCACCGGTCGCGGTGGTGGTGGAGTAGACGTTCGTCCAGTTCGCCCCGTCGGCCGAGGTCTGGATCTGGAACGCCTTGGCGTAGGCCGTCTCCCAGTTGAGGGTGACGGAGCTGATGGAGTCGGTGGCGCCGAGGTCGACCTGGAGCCACTGCGGGTCGCTCGCGGCGGAGGACCAGCGGGTGCCGGTGTTGCCGTCCACCGCGGCCGAGGCCGGGGTGCCGGCGTTCTCGGTGGAGGAGGCGGTCGCGGCCTTGCCCTGCGACAGCAGGGTGCCCGCGGCCCGGGCCGGGCTCTGGGTGGCCGCGAGGGCGAACGCCGCCAGCACGGCGGCGACGAACGTGAAGACGAGCGAACGGGGTAGGCGTCCGGACGAAGGTGGGGGGTTGCCGGTCACGGCGTCTCCTGGGTGCGTGTGAGAGCGCTCTCTGATGGCAGCGATGATTACGGCGCTGTTGCTGACACGTCAAGAAAGTGAACGAGATTGGTACCGCTGTTTCAGGGCGTTCCACGGCGCCGTCGAGATTCGAACGATCGGCGAACTCCTTGCCCGCATAGACGTGTTATGCGGCATCTTGCTGCGTGCAAGATCTTGACAGTGGATCATCCCGGCCGCCGCCCGGTGGCGCCGGGGGTGTGAACCCGGCGGGGCGGGACGCGCCGTACGGCCGCCGCGGCCGCCTCCGACCCTAGGCTGGGCCAGTCGCGCCGGCGCCGGAGAGGGGCCGGAAAGCGCCTTGACGTGACATGACGCCACGAACAGACCGCCAGGAACGGGGGGCCGGCAGATGCCCGGGATGCCCGAAAACGTGCCCGAGCCCGTCGTCAAGCTCGTCCGGTGGACGGCGGAGCCCGCGGCGGTGCAGATCCTGCGGTCCGCCGCGGCCGCCGTCATCGCCTACGTGGTGGCCGTCTGGCTGCTGCCCAACCCGGCGCCGCTGACCGCGCCGCTGACGGCGCTGCTGGTCGTGCAGGTGACGCTGTACTCGACGCTCACCACCGGGATCAGCCGTGTCAACGCCGTCGTCGCCGGGGTGCTCGTCGCGGTCGGCTTCAGCGCGCTGGTCGGGCTGACCTGGTGGAGCCTGGGCCTGATCATCGTGACCTCGCTGCTGATCGGCCGGTTCGTGCGGGCCGGCGACTTCGAGATCGAGGTGGCGATCTCGGCCATGCTGGTGCTCGGCGTGACCCGGGTCGCCAACACCGCGTGGGACCGCGTCTTCGAGACGCTCATCGGCGCGCTGGTCGGGCTGCTGTTCAACGCGCTCGCGCCGCCGGTGTGGGTGCAGTCCGCGGGTGAGTCGATCGAGTCGATGGCCCGCCGGATGGGCGCGCTCTTCCGGGACATCGGCGGCGAGGTCGCCGGGCACCTGCCGGTCGAGCGGGCCGCCGCGCGGCTGCACGAGGCGCGCCGGCTGGACCACGACATCGCCGAGGTGGACGCCTCGCTGCGGCAGGCCGAGGACAGCCTGCGCTGGAACCCCCGGGTACGCGAGGGCGCGCTGTCCCGGATCGTGCTGCGGACCGGTCTGGACACCCTGGAGATCTGCGCGGTGGTGCTCCGCGTGCTGTCCCGCAGCCTCACGGATCTGGCCAAGCACCGCACCACCGAGCATCTCTTCCCCGACGATGTGTCCGAGCAGCTGGAGCAGCTCATGGACCACATCGCGCACGCCGTCGAGAGCTTCGCGGTGCTGATCACCAGCCAGGTCACCGCAAACGCCCAGGCGGCGGAGGACCGGCTCGCGCAAGCGCTCTCCGACAGCCACGAGAGCCGCGACACCATCGCCCGGCTGCTGCTGGCGAGCGTCCAGGAGCACCCCCGGCAGTGGCAGCTGTACGGCGCGCTGCTCGCCGAGGTCGACCGGATCCTGGACGAGCTGGGGCTGGAGAAGCGCTCCGAGCGGCTGGTGGAGGAACTGGACCGGATCGGCGGCGAGCCGAGCGACCGGCACCCGCGGATCGCCATGGTCAGGCGCCGGCTGTCGGCGGCCGGGCTCTACCGGCACGCGCCGGACGTGCGCAAGATCTTCAAGTAGCACAGCGCGGCCCCTGCCTGACCGCACCTCACCGGACCCACGGGAAAGCGCTTTCCCGTGCCGGGCCGTTCCGCCCCGGCTCCCACTCCCGGGCGCGCGATCCAACTCCCGCCGCCCGCAAGCGAATCGTTGCCGTCCGGGGCGTAGACGCCGCCGTAGCGCGTCTGTAACACTCTGCCAACACATACGCAAATAATGAGCAGAACGGCGATGGATACGCATGAGATGAGCGCAACTTCAGATGTTCATCCCGCACGTTTCGAATAGATCGTCTGGACTCCTCTCGGCTGCTCCTCTTCCGGTTCTCCTCCCAACCCCCTGATCCCCCACACACCACAGAGGGACGTCATGAGAACGAAGCGCTCGATACCACGGCTGCTGGCGGGGGTGGTCTCCGGCAGCCTGCTGCTGCTCGGCGGCACCACCGCGCTGCCGGCCGTGGCGGCCGCGGCAGCCCCCGACCTCGCCGCCGGCAAGGCCGCGGCGGCCAGCAGCACCAGTGGCAGGAACACCGCCGACCGGATCGACGACGGCGACCAGAGCACCTACTGGCAGAGCGGCGCGGTCAGCGCCGCGGCGCCGCAGTGGGCACAGGTCAACCTGGGCGCCGGGCGCCTGGTCGACAAGGTGCAGCTGAAGGTGCCCGCCTCCTGGAAGGCCCGCACCCAGACCCTGTCGCTGCAGGCGAGCGACGACGGCACGCTCTTCTCCACGATCGTCGGGTCGAAGTCGTACACGTTCACGCCCGGCAGGAGCAACACGGTCACCATCGACTTTCCGGCCACCGAGGCGCGGTACGTGCGCGCCGAGATCTCCGCCAACTCCGCGGCCGGCTCCGCGCAGCTGTCCGAGATGACGGTCGCCGCCGCCGCGGTGGGCGCCAACCTCGCCGCGGGCAGGCCCACCGCCGAGTCCGGCCACGCCGACGTGTACGGCTCGGGCAACGCCGTCGACGGCAACGCGAACACGTACTGGGAGAGCACCAACAACGCCTTCCCGCAGTGGCTGCGCGTCGACCTGGGCTCCGCGGTGCCGGTCAACACCGTGGTGCTCAAACTCCCGCCGGCCACCGCATGGCAGAGCCGCACCGAGACGCTCGCCGTCCAGGGCAGCCAGGACGGCACCACCTTCTCCGACCTCGCCGCGTCCAAGGGCTACACGTTCGACCCGGCGAGCGGCAACACGGTGACGATCACCTTCAACACCGCCACCACCCGCTACGTCCGGCTGAACATCACCGGCAACACCGGCTGGCCCGCCGGCCAGATCTCGGAGTTCGAGGTCTACGGTCCCGCCACCGGCGACGTCACCGCCCCCTCGGCGCCGTCCGGCCTGGCCTACACCCAGCCCGCGTCCGGCCAGGTCAAGCTGACCTGGAACGCGGCGAGCGACGACACCGGCGTGACCGCGTACGACGTCTACGCCAACGGCCAGCTGCGCACCTCGGTCGCAGGCAACGTGCTGACGTACACCGACAGCCAGCCGGACACCGCCACCGTCACGTACTACGTGAAGGCCCGCGACGCGGCCGGCAACCAGTCGGCGGCCGGCAACACCGTCACGCGCACCGGCACCTCCGGTGACACCCAGGCCCCGAGCGCGCCGTCCGGCCTGGCGTACACCCAGCCCGCGTCCGGCCAGGTCAAGCTGACCTGGAACGCCGCGAGCGACAACACCGCCGTCACCGGCTACGAGGTCTTCGCCAACGGCACCAAGATCGCCACCACCGGCGGCAGCACCCTCACCTACACCGACAGCCGGCCGGACACCGCGACAGTGGCGTACTTCGTGCGCGCGGTCGACGCGGCCGGCAACGAGTCGGGCAACAGCAACACGGTGACCCGCACCGGCACCACCCCGCCCACCGGCGGCACCAACCAGGCGGTCGGCAAGCCGATCACCGCGACCTCCACGGTGCAGAACTTCGTCGCCGCGAACGCGAACGACGACGACGTGAACACCTACTGGGAGGGCGCCGGCACCAGCTCGCTCACGGTGCAGCTCGGCGCCGACGTCGACACCGGCTCGGTCGTCGTCAAGCTCAACCCCAGCTCCGCGTGGGGCCCGCGCACCCAGACCATCGAGGTCCAGGGCCGCGAGCAGAGCGCGAGCGGCTTCACCCAGCTCGTCGCGCCCAAGAGCTACTCCTTCGACCCGGCCTCCGGCAACACCGCCACCATCCCGGTGACCGCCCGGGTCGCCGACGTGCGGCTGGTCTTCAGCAGCAACTCCGGGGCCGGCGGCGGCCAGGCGGCCGAATTCCAGGTCATCGGCACCCCCGGCCCGAACCCCGACCTCACCGTGAGCTCCCTGACCGCGTCGCCCGCCGCCCCGGTGGAGACCGACCCGATCACGCTCGACGCGACGGTCAAGAACATCGGCACCAACGCCTCCCCGGCCAGCAGCGTCAACTTCTACCTCGGCACCACCAAGGTCGGCACCGCCAACGTCGGCGCGCTGGCCGCGGGCGCGAGCACCACGGTGTCCGCGTCGATCGGCGCCAAGGACGCCGGCAGCTACCAGCTGACGGCCAAGGTGGACGAGGCGAACACGGTCGTCGAGCAGAACGACACCAACAACTCCTACACCAGCCCGGCCGCCCTGGTCGTCAAGCCGGTCGACACCTCCGACCTGCTCGCCTCCCCGGTGGCCTGGTCGCCGGGCAACCCGTCGGCGGGCAACAACGTCAACTTCTCGGTCGCGATCAAGAACCAGGGCACCGTCGCCGCCGCCTCCGGCGCCCACGCTGTCACCCTGACCGTCGCGGACGCCGCCTCCGGCAGCGTGGTGAAGACCCTCACCGGCTCCTACAGCGGCGCGATCGCGCCCGGCGCGACCACCAGCCCGGTCAGCCTGGGCAGCTGGACGGCGGCCAACGGCAAGTACACCGTCAAGACGGTGATCGCCACCGACGCCAACGAGCTGGCCGTCAAGCAGGCCAACAACACCAGCACCCAGTCGCTGTTCGTCGGCCGCGGCGCGAACATGCCGTACGACGTCTACGAGGCCGAGGACGGCGTCACCGGCGGCGGCGCGACCGTGCTCGGGCCGAACCGCACCATCGGCGACCCGGCGGGCGAGGCCTCCGGCCGCAAGGCGGTACATCTGGCGGGCAACGGCCAGTACGTCCAGTGGACGACCAGGAACCCGACCAACACCCTGGTGACCCGCTTCAACATCCCCGACGGCACCGACTCCACGACGCTCAACGTCTACGTGGACGGCACCTTCCTCAAGACGGTCACCCTGACCTCGAAGTTCGCGTGGCTGTACGGCGACGAGGCGAGCCCGGGCAACTCCTCCGGCTCCGGCGCCCCGCGGCACATCTACGACGAGGCCAACGTGCTGCTCGGCACCACCGTCGCGGCGGGCCACACGATCCGGCTGGAGAAGGACGCGGCCAACACGGCGTCGTACTACAACATCGACTACATCAACCTGGAGCAGGCCACCCCGGTCGCCAACCCCGACCCGGCCAAGTACGTCGTGCCGGCCGGCTTCACCCAGCAGGACGTGCAGAACGCGCTGGACACCGCGCGGCAGGACACCACCAAGCTCGGCGTCTACCTGCCCGCCGGCGACTACTCCACCGCCAACAAGTTCACCGTCTACGGGCGGGCGGTCAAGGTGATCGGCGCGGGTCCCTGGTTCACCAGGTTCTACACGCCCCAGACCCAGGAGAACACCGACGGCGGCTTCTCGCTGCAGTCCGGATCCGGCGGGTCGAGCTTCTCGGGCTTCGGGTTCTTCGGCAACTACACCAGCCGTATCGACGGTCCCGGCAAGGTGTTCGACCTCACCGGGGTCGCGAACCTGACGATCGACAACCTGTGGATCGAGCACACGATCTGCGGGGTGTGGGCGACGAACGTGGACAACTCCACGATCAGCAACCTGCGGATCCGCGACACCTTCGCCGACGGTGTGAACCTCACCAACGGCTCGACCGGCAACACGGTCACCAACACCGAGGCCCGGTCGACCGGTGACGACAGCTTCGCGCTCTTCCCGGCCGTCGACAACCACAACGAGCAGGAGACCGGCAACACCTTCAGCAACCTGAGCGTGCAGACGGTGTGGCGCGCCGCGGGCCTGGCGGTCTACGGCGGCGGCGGCAACACCTTCAGCAACCTCTACATCGCCGACAGCCTGACCTACCCGGGCATCACCATCGGCTCGCTCCAGTTCGGCGGCATCCCGGCACTCGGCTTCGAGGCCTCGCCGACGAGCAACTTCTCGAACATCTCGCTGGTCAGGGACGGCGGCCACTTCTGGGGCCAGCAGGCCTTCCCGGCGCTGTGGATCTTCTCCGCGGAGTTCGACCTCCAGGGCCTGCGGATCAGCGACGTGGACATCTCCGCCCCGACCTACCAGGGCGTGATGTTCCAGACCAAGTGGAACGGCAGCACCTCGCTCAAGCCGATCAAGGACACCGTCATCACCAACCTGTCGGTGACCGGGGCGCACAAGAGCGGTGACGCCTTCGACGCCAAGTCCGGCTTCGGCCTGTGGGCCAACCCGCAGCCGGAACCCGCTCAGGGCCCGGCCGTGGGCTCGGTGACCGTCAACGGATTGCACGAGAGTGACAACGCCGTGGACATCCAGAACACCACGACCACCTTCACGATCAACGTCAACAACTGACGTTCCGCAGGCCCAGGCGGGTGCCCGTGTTCGCATCCTGAACACGGGCACTCGCCCATGTCCGCTGACGGGCGGTCACGGGGCGGCGGCGCCGGACAGGGGACTGCTTCGGCGGCACGAACCAGCGCACGCCGCCCTCCTGATGCAGCGGCGGCAGCGGTGTGGCCACCGCCCCGGGCGGGGTGGCGGCAGCGGTGCACGCCGGGCGGGTCGGCGGACCCGCCCGGCGCCGGGGCCGCCATATCCGCACCCGCGCGGCAGTCATCGGCGAAGATCGGATCATCAGGCCGCCCGGCGAGGTCCTCCGGCCCCACGGGCGGCACCGCCCCGCTGCCGCGAGGAGCCCCGATGAACACCGCAGAACTGCTGGCCGACGCCTTCGGCCGGATCAAGGACGCCGTCCACCAGGCCGTCGACGGCCTCACCCCCGACGAGCTCGCCCACCGTGTCGACCCCGCGGCCAACACCGTGGGCTGGCTCGTCTGGCACCTCACCCGGGTCCAGGACGACCATGTCGCGGAGGTCGCCGGCCGCCCGCAGGCGTGGACCGAGGACGGCTGGGACAAGGCCTTCGGGCTGCCCTTCGACACCGCCGACATCGGCTACGGCCACAGCGCCGACGACGTCGCCGCCGTCCGCCCGGCCTCGGCCGACGTGCTCACCGGCTACTACGACGCCGTCCACGAGCGCAGCCTCGCCTTCGTCGGCACCCTGGCCGACGCCGACCTCGACCGGGTCGTGGACCGCCGGTGGAACCCGCCGGTGACGCTCGGCGTACGCCTCGTCAGCGTCGTCAACGACGATCTCCAGCACGCCGGGCAGGCGGCGTTCCTGCACGGGCACCTGCTGCGCCGGCGCGGCTGAGGCGCGCGGCGGCGGGTGGGGCGCGCGGCGGCGGGTGGGGCGCACCCCATCAGGTCCGGGGGCGCCCTCCGTGCAGGATGCAGCCGTCCACCCCCGATGGTAGAGTTACTTAACCTAAGTTAAATAACTGAACCCACTGACCCGGGCGGGGTGTGAAGGGCCTGATGGCGACTCAAGACGCGACCAAGCGAATACCGCGGACTCCGCGCATCGCTTCCGACCACCCGCGGTACAAGTGGGTGGCCCTGTCCAACACGACCCTCGGCATGCTGATCGCCACGATCAACTCCTCGATCGTGCTGATCTCGCTGCCCGCGATCTTCAACGGCATCAGGCTCGACCCGCTCCAGCCCGGGAACGTCAGCTACCTGCTGTGGATGCTGATGGGCTACATGCTCGTCACCGCCGTCCTGGTGGTGACGCTCGGCCGGCTCGGCGACATCCTCGGCCGGGTCAAGATCTACAACGCCGGCTTCCTGATCTTCACCATCACCTCGATCATCCTGTCCGTCGACCCGATGCACGGCGGCGGCGGAGCCCTGTGGCTGATCGGCTGGCGGGTCGCCCAGGCGGTCGGCGGATCCATGCTGATGGCCAACTCGGCGGCGATCATCACCGACGCCTTCCCGGCCCGGCAGCGCGGCATGGCGCTCGGCGTCAACATGGTCGCCGGCATCGCCGGCTCCTTCATCGGCCTGGTCCTCGGCGGCCTGCTCGCCGAGTGGAACTGGCGCTCCATCTTCTGGGTGAACGTGCCCATCGGCATCATCGGCACCGTGTGGGCCTACCGTTCGCTGCACGAGACCGGCGTGCGCCGCCCGGCCAAGATGGACTGGTGGGGCAACATCACCTTCGCCGTCGGCCTCACCGCGCTGCTGGCCGGCATCACCTACGGCATCCAGCCCTACGGCGGCCACACCATGGGCTGGACCAACCCGTGGGTGCTCGCCGGGCTGATCGGCGGCGCCGCGACGCTCGCCGCCTTCTGCGTCGTCGAGAACCGCGTCGCCGAGCCGATGTTCCCGATGAAGCTCTTCCGCAACGCGGCCTTCGCGGGCGGCAACGCGGCCACCCTGCTGGGCTCCATCGCGCGCGGCGGCCTGCAGTTCATGCTCATCATCTGGCTCCAGGGCATCTGGCTGCCGCTGCACGGCTACAACTACGCCGACACCCCGCTGTGGGCCGGCATCTACCTGCTGCCGCTCACCGTCGGCTTCCTCGCCGCAGGACCCGTCGCGGGCGCGCTGTCCGACCGCTACGGCGCCCGGCTCTTCGCCGCCTCCGGCTTCGTCGTGATGGCCGGATCCTTCGCCGGGCTGCTGCTGATCCCCACGGACTTCAGCTACTGGCTCTTCGCGCTCGTGGTCTTCCTCAACGGTTTGGGCGGCGGGCTGTTCGCCGCGCCCAACACGTCGATCATCATGGCCAGCGTGCCCGCGGAGTCCAGAGGCGCGGCCTCCGGCATGCGGGCCACCTTCCAGAACGCCGGCATGGTGCTCTCCATCGGCGTGTTCTTCTCGCTGATGGTCGCCGGTCTCGCCCGCTCGCTGCCGCACACCCTGAGCACCGGCCTGATGGCGCAGGGCGTGCCCGCCTCCCACGCGCACGACGTGGCCAACCTGCCGCCGGTCGGCACGCTCTTCGCCGCCTTCCTCGGCTACAACCCGATCCAGCAGCTGCTCGGCCCCGACCTGCTCGGCAAGCTGCCCGCCTCCGACGCGCACACCCTCACCGGGCGGGAGTTCTTCCCGCACCTCATCTCCGGGCCCTTCCACGACGGGCTGGTCGTGGTGTTCGCCCTCGCGATCGTGATGTCCTTGGTCGCGGCGGGCGCGTCGCTCATCCGCAGCCGGCGCACCGCCCAGGACAGCTGACCGCCGCACGACCCAGGAGGCGCCCCGCCATGACCGACACCGACGGGCGCGGGGCGCCCTCCTCCGCGGCCGTCGCCCGGCTGCGGCTCGTCATCGCCCGGCTCTACCGGCAGCTCGCCCAGGCCTCCGGCGACGACCTCAACCTCACCTACGCCCAGCTGTCCGCGCTGGCCAGGATCCACGAGCACGGCCCGCTGCGGATCGGCGAGCTGGCCGCGCACGAGCAGGTCGCCGCCCCCTCGCTGACCCGCACCGTCGCACCGCTGGTCGCGGCCGGGCTCGTCACCAAGCAGCCCGACCCCGCCGACGGCCGCTCCTGGCTGGTGAGCATCGCCCCCGAGGGTGCGCAGGTGCTCAGCCGGATCCGCCGCACCCGCTCGGAGCTGCTGGCCCGCAGGATGGCCCGGCTGGACGACGACCAGCTCGACGCGCTGCTCGCCGCCCTGCCCGCGCTGGAGCAGCTGCTCACCGACCCGCAGCCGGAGGAGCCGCCCGTGGAGGCGGCGGCGCAGCAGGGCCGGCCCTGAGGCCTGCGCCGGGCCGCCGAACGCGCCCGGATCAGCCCGCGGCCCTGCGCCCCGGCCCCCCCGGCTCCAGCGGCGGGGCGTTGAGGCCGCAGTTCGACCGGCATTCCGGCCGGGCGGCGGGCTTCGCGCCCGGCTCCTCGCGCAGCGCCTGCCGCGGCACCAGCGTGAAGGCCAGCAGAGCGGAGAGCCCGCACAGCCCGGCGCAGATCAGCATCGCCTTGCCGAAGGCGTCGTTCACCCGGTGCGGCGAGCGGTAGGCCTGGTTCGACAGCCCGACCGCGAGCGGCAGCGCCGCCACGACCAGCAGCTGGGCCACCCGCGCGGCCGCGTTGTTGACGCCGCTGGCGATCCCGGCGTGGTCGACGTCCACGGACGCCAGCACGGTCGCCGTCAGCGGCGCCACGAACATGCTCATCCCCAGCCCCTGCACCACCACCGCGGGCAGCACGTCCAGCACGTACGACGACGAGCCCGGCCCCAGCCGGATGAGCAGCAGCAGCCCGGCCGCGGTCACCAGCGGCCCCACCGTGAGCGGCAGCCGCGGCCCGATGCGCTGGGCGAGCCCGCCCGCCGGGGCCGACAGCAGCAGCATCAGCACCGTGACCGGCAGCGTCGCCAGGCCCGCGTGCAGCGCGCTGTAGCCGGCGGCGATCTGCAGCTGCACGGGCAGGATGAAGAAGACGCCGCCGATCGCGGCGTACAGGCACAGCGTCACCACGTTCATCGACGTGAAGAGCCGCGAGGAGAAGACGGACAGCGGCAGCATCGGGTTCTTGACGGTGCGCTCGGTGCGCAGGAATGCCACCCCGCACGCCACGCCGGCCAGCGCGGGCACCACCACCGACGTCCACGACGGGTGGCCGGAGGCGGCGATCAGCGCGTACGTCACACCGGCCAGGCACAGCGCGGCCAGCGCCGCGCCCCGCACGTCGAAGCTGCCGGACGCGTTCCGGTCCCGGCTCTCGGGCACGTGGCGCACCGCGATCGCCACCACCACCGCGGCGATCGGCAGGTTGACCAGGAAGATCCACCGCCAGCCGGGCCCGTCCACCAGCCAGCCGCCGAGGAAGGGCCCGACCGCGCCCGCCACCCCGCCCAGGCCCGACCACGCGCCGACCGCCTTGGCCCGGTCGTCCTCCCGGAAGGTCGACTGCACGAGCGCGAGCGAACCCGGCGTCAGCAGCGCCCCGCCGACGCCCTGGAGCGCACGCGCGGCGATGAGCACTCCGTCGTCCGGCGCGATCCCGCACAGCGCGGAAGCCAGCGCGAACCACACCACGCCGATGACGAAGACGCGGCGCCGCCCGTAGCGGTCGCCGAGGCCGCCGCCGAGCAGGATCAGCCCGGCGAGCGTCAGCATGTAGCCGTTGACCGTCCACTGCAGCGCCGACAGCGGCGCGCCCAGGTCCTCCCCGATGCGGGGCAGCGCGATGTTGACGATCGTGCCGTCCAGCAGCGCCATCCCCGAGCCCAGCACCGAGCAGGCCAGCAC
The DNA here is from genome assembly GCF_000721495.1 of Streptomyces sp. NRRL F-5123. Lineage (GTDB taxonomy): Bacteria > Actinomycetota > Actinomycetes > Streptomycetales > Streptomycetaceae > Actinacidiphila. The sequence continues at coordinate 230,819 of NZ_JOHY01000005.1, read as the reverse complement.
CCACCGCCCGGTCCGCGACGCCAGCGGGACGCCCGCCCCGCCCTGATCCTGGTCCATGACCTCACATTAGGTCCTGGCGCGTCGGATGGCCGGGTAGCGACGGGTGGTCACGGGGCAGGGATGACAATGGTCGGCGGGCCCGCCGCGCTCCGCGAGCCGGGACCGACCGACGCGACCGAGCAGCCGAGGAGACGTGAATGGCGCACCAGCGTGCCGGGAAGCCCGCCCGTACCGAGGATCTGGTGGACGTGCCCCGCCTGGTCACGGCCTACTACGCGCTGCGCCCCGACCCCGGCGAACCCGCGCAGCGGGTGGTGTTCGGGACCTCGGGGCACCGCGGCTCGTCGCTCGCGACCGCCTTCAACGAGGACCACATCGCCGCCACCAGCCAGGCCATCTGCGACTACCGCGGCTGGCAGGGCACCGACGGGCCGCTCTTCCTCGGCGTCGACACCCACGCCCTGTCCGAGCCCGCCCGGGTGACGGCGCTGGAGGTCTTCGCCGCCAACGGGGTGACGGTGCTGCTCGACGAGAACAGCGGCTGGACCCCGACGCCCGCCGTCTCGCACGCCATCCTCACGTACAACAACGGCCGCACCTCGGGCCTGGCGGACGGCGTCGTCGTCACACCGTCGCACAACCCGCCCTCCGACGGCGGCTTCAAGTACAACCCGCCGAACGGCGGCCCCGCCGCCTCCGACGCCACCTCCTGGATCCAGGACCGGGCCAACCAGCTCATCGCCGACGGCCTCAAGGGCGTCCACCGCATCGGCTACGCGCGGGCGCTCGCCGCGGAGACCACCGGCCGCTACGACTACCTCGGCCGCTACGTCGACGACCTGCCCGCGGTGCTCGACCTGGTCGCGGTGCGCCGGGCCGGCGTCACGATCGGCGCCGACCCGCTGGGCGGCGCGTCGGTCGACTACTGGGGCCGCATCGCCGAGTGGCACGGCCTCGACCTGACGGTCGTCAACCCCACCGCCGACCCCACCTGGCGCTTCATGACGCTGGACTGGGACGGCAAGATCCGCATGGACTGCTCCTCGCCCTACGCGATGGCCTCGCTCATCGACCGCAAGGACGACTACGCCGTCGCCACCGGCAACGACGCCGACGCCGACCGGCACGGCATCGTCACCCCCGACGGGGGGCTGATGAACCCCAACCACTACCTGGCCGTCGCGATCTCCTACCTGTCCGGTCACCGCGAGCAGTGGGGGCCCGAACTGGCGATCGGCAAGACCCTGGTGTCGTCCTCGATGATCGACAAGGTCGTCGCCGACCTCGGCCGGCCGCTCACCGAGGTGCCGGTCGGCTTCAAGTGGTTCGTCGACGGGCTGCACGGCGGCACGCTCGCCTTCGGCGGCGAGGAGTCGGCGGGCGCGTCCTTCCTTCGCCGCGACGGCGCGGTGTGGACCACCGACAAGGACGGCATCCTGCTGGCCCTGCTCGCCGCCGAGATCACCGCCGTGACCGGCCGGACGCCCTCCGAGCACTACACCGCGCTCACCGAGCGCTTCGGCGCCCCGGCCTACGCCCGCATCGACGCGCCCGCCGACCGTGAGCAGAAGGCGGTCCTGGGCAAGCTGTCGCCCGGTCAGGTCCCGGCCAAGGAGCTGGCCGGGGAGCCGGTCACCGCGGTGCTCAACGAGGCGCCGGGCAACGGCGCACCGCTGGGCGGCATCAAGGTCTGCACCGACAACGCCTGGTTCGCCGCCCGCCCGTCCGGCACCGAGGACGTCTACAAGATCTACGCCGAGTCCTTCCTCGGCGCCGAGCACCTCGCCGAGGTGCAGCAGGAGGCGAAGTCCCTCGTCGACTCCGTGCTCGGCGGCTGACCCCGCGCGGGGCGGGGGCCCGGCCGAACGGCCCCCGCCCCGGCGCTCAGGCGAGCTGCGCGGCCTGCAGCCCGGCGTACGCGCCGCCGCTGCGCAGCAGTTCGGCGTGCGAACCGACCTCCGCGATCCGGCCCTCGTCCATCACCACGATCCGGTCGGCGTTCCGGATCGTGGAGAGCCGGTGCGCCACCACGAAGACCGTACGGCCCCGCACCAGCCGGGTCAGCGCCTGCTGCACCAGCGCCTCCGAGCGCGAGTCCAGCGCCGAGGTCGCCTCGTCCAGGACCAGCACCCGCGGGTCGCGGATCAGGGCGCGGGCGATGGCCAGCCGCTGCTTCTGCCCGCCGGACAGCCGGGCGCCGCGCTCGCCGACGACCGTGTCCAGGCCGTGCGGCAGCCGGTCGATGAACTCCAGCGCGTTGGCGTCGCGCAGCGCCGCCCGCACCCGCTCCTCCGGCACCTCGTCCATGCCGTAGGTGACGTTCTCCCGGATGCTGCCCTCGAACAGGATCGACTCCTGCGGCACCACCGACAGCCAGTTGCGGTAGTCGCGCAGGTCCATTGTCTCCATGTCGACACCGTCCAGCAGGATGCTGCCCTCGCTCGGCCGCAGGAAGCCGATCACCAGGTTGAGCACCGTGGACTTGCCCGCGCCCGACCCGCCGACCAGCGCGATCGTCTCGCCGGCCCGCACGTCCAGGTCGAAGCCCGTCACCGACGGGCGGTCCGCCTCGGGGTAGGTGTGGCCGACACCGCGGAACTCGAACCGGCCCGTGACGCCCTGGACCGGCGCCTTGCCGTCGTTCTGCTCCAGGTCCGGCGCCTGGAGCACCTCGCCGATCGAGCGCACCGACTCCAGGCCCTTGCCGATCTGCGGGGTGAGCGTCAGCAGCGTGGTGACCGAGCCGGTGAGGCTGGAGAAGTACGCGCTGAGCATCACCACGGTGCCCGGCGTGACGCTCAGCCAGCCGTAGTACGCCACCAGCGCCGAGCCCGCCAGGCACGCCACGCCGATCGCGTTGAGCAGGATCCAGGCGATCGAGCCGAACCAGCCGTTGAGCCGGTCCAGCCGCAGCCCGGCGTGCAGCACCTCGCCGAGCGTGCGGTCCACGCGGTGCAGCGCGGTGGTCTCCAGGCCGTGCGCCCGGGTGATCGGGATCAGCGCCGTCATCTCGTTGACCCGCGACGACAGCTGCTCCACCTGCTGCCGGAAGGACTCGTTGCGGTCCCGCAGCCGCCGCCGCAGCTTGACCACGAGCGTCGCCGAGGCGGGCACCACGACCAGGTAGACCGGCAGGAAGGCGGGCGCCTGGATGCCGATGACGACCAGGCCGCCGCTCAGCGTGGCGAGGGCGGCGAGCCCGTTGTCCGCGGTCTGCTGCGCGGCGGTCTCGATCGTCTCGACGTCCCGGATCACCTTGGCCTGGAGCACACCGGCGCTCACCCGGGAGTGGTAGCCGATCGACAGCTGCTGCATCCGGTGGCACAGCGCGCTGCGCAGCCGGGTGCCGGTCCGGCGTATGGAGCCCTGCATGCACCGCACGTACGTCAGGTGCAGCGGCAGGTTGAGCACGAGGATCACCAGCAGGACCGCCGAATTCCACCACAGGACGTGGATCGGCCGGTGCTGGACGACGACGTCCACGACGTTCGCGGTGATCAGCGGCAGCAGCCACACCGGAGTGTGCTTGCCGAAGAAGGCGGCGACGGCCAGGGCCACCCGCCGCCGGTCGGGATGGAAGAGGTAGAGGAGGGTTCGTACGGGGTGCTCGCCACGGTAGCGGTGGCTGAGCGTGCCTTGCGGCAACGCCATTGCAGGCTCCTCGAATCACGTCTTCGCGGTGGTGCGTGCGGGCGCGCCGAGCAGCACCTCGCCATCGAGGTGCTGACCGTTTGTCGTTTCGCGCGCAACCACCCTAGGGCGTGACCGGTCTGCCGCGCCCGGACGTTTCCCGCGGCCGCGTTCCCGCGCGGCGGCTGCGTACGGCCCCGTCGCGGCCCGCGTCAGGGGCTCACATCACGACGACGGACCGCAGCACGTCCCCGGCCTGCATCCGCGCGAAGGCGTCCTCGATCTCGTCCAGCGCGATCGTCTCGCTCACAAAGGCGCCCAGGTCCAGCCGCCCCTGCAAGTGCAGGTCGACGAGCATCGGGAAATCCCGCGACGGCAGGCAGTCGCCGTACCAGGAGGACTTGAGCGCCCCGCCGCGGCCGAAGACGTCCAGCAGCGGGAGTTCGAGCTTCATCTCCGGCGTGGGCACCCCGACCAGCACCACCGTGCCGGCCAGATCCCGGGCGTAGAAGGCCTGCTCGTACGTCTCCGGGCGGCCCACCGCCTCGATCACCACGTCCGCGCCGAAACCGCCGGTCAGCTCGCGGATCGCGGCCACCGGATCCCCGGCGCGGGCGTTGACGGTGTGGGTGGCGCCGAGCGCGGAGGCGGTCGCGAGCTTGCGGTCGTCGACGTCCACCGCGATGATCCGCGCGGCCCCGGCCAGCCGCGCCCCGGCGACGGCCGCGTTGCCGACGCCGCCGCAGCCGATCACCGCGACGGAGTCGCCGCGGCCGACCGCACCGGTGTTGAGCGCGGCGCCGATCCCGGCCATCACCCCGCAGCCGAGCAGCCCGGCGACCGACGGCGACACCGACGGGTCGACCTTGGTGCACTGGCCCGCGGCGACCAGGGTCTTCTCGGCGAAGGCGCCGATGCCCAGCGCGGGGGACAGCTCGACGCCCCCGGCCAGGGTCATCTTCTGCCGCGCGTTGTGGGTGTCGAAGCAGTACCAGGGCCGGCCGCGCAGGCACGCCCGGCAGCGGCCGCACACCGCACGCCAGTTGAGGACCACGAAGTCGCCCGGCCGCACCTCGGTCACGCCCGGCCCGGTCTCCTCGACGACACCGGCGGCCTCGTGCCCGAGCAGATACGGGAAGTCGTCCCCGATGCCGCCCTCCTTGTAGTGCAGGTCGGTGTGGCACACCCCGCACGCCTGCACCCGCACCACGGCCTCGCCGGGTCCCGGATCGGGCACCGTCACCGTCTCGACGCGCACCCGCTCGCCCTTGCCCGGGGCGATCACCCCGCGGACTTCCTGTGCCATGCCTGCTGCCCTCCTTCGCCGTCGTCCGGCGGTCGTCGCACTGCCGTGACGCCTGCGGTACCGCTGTCGGTACCGCGTTCGCCACCGCTGCCGACGATAGGCGGCCGCGCCCCGCCGGGGCAGTACGCGGCAGCGGCCGACCGGGTGGTGCCGCCGCCCGGTCGCGGGCCCGTGAGGGCCGTCGGAGCGGTGGGTCAGCGGCGGGCAGCGGCCTTCCGGACATCGTCACGGGCTGTGTGCCCGCTGTTGGTGACAACGCCGCGCAGGGCCGAACGGGTCATGTCGCGGGGGAATTTCGTCCCCACGTGTGGTGTCAGGCGGCCGCGCCGTCCGCGGCGTCTTCCGCCGCCACGATGTGCGCGCGCGCCACCGCGAGCGCCTCGGTGACGTCCCGGGTGCCGGTCGACACGCACAACGTGTAGGCGGTGTCCCGTAGTTGGCCGGCGATGCGGGGATCCGTGCCGTCTGCGACCGAGGTGAGCAGCTCGTAGCGTTCCACCAGGTCCAGCAGCACGGTCGGGTGAGCCATCAGCATCGTCGTACTCCTCGAAGATCGGTGAAGTCGACCCCCGTATGCCCGCTCCCCGCGGGCGCATGCGCGATGCACCGGGAATGTCGCGCACGTCTCATCGCGGCACGGCCCCCGCACCGGCGTGCCGTGCGCGGCCCTCGCAACTGCGGGCCGGGCGGGGGACCTGGGTGAACGTCCGCCGCCCGGCCCGGGAGCCTGGCGCTGTTCGCCGGTCTGGCGAGTGGAGTACGGGAAGGGCGCGAAGTGCGGAAAGGGACTGAGTCGACTAGTCGATGCTGCGTAGGATGTGGGTCTCGGAGGGGTCGTCCTCGTATCCGGCGAGCCGGATCGGGGCACACCGGGACCACGTCTTCAGCGGTCCCTCCTCGTCGAGCCGGACGATGCGCCGCTCGTCACCGAGGCTGTCCTCGGGCGCTGTCTCCTCCTGCGTGAGCTGATCTCCAGACACCGCGTTCTCCTTAGCGTCGCGTCGACCGGGGTCGCCCTGGCGCGGTCGTTTCCCAGCGTCGGGCGCCCGGTGGGATTACTGACTTCGGGCGGTACGGACGCGGTGGCGCCTGTTGCGATAGCCGGAAGGGGGGCCGAGGTGGCGACTCGTTCCGGGACGGGCTCAAGGGGCCGGTACATCCCCTCCGGGCCTGTTCGTCCCGCACAGCGTATTCCGGCCAGTGCGATGGTCACCAGCCGGTTTTTCCCCACATTCGGATTCCGGCCACCTCCGGTTCGGCTGCCGCGGGGCGCCCCGACCGCGGCAGCGCTGGGCTGCGTTGCTACCGTTTGCCGTGCTCAAGAGTAGGAAAGCCAGCAGAAACCGGACTGCGCCATCCGGGTCAGGGGCAACTCCCGGCGCCCCCGCCGGGGACCGCCGCCGGCTGCTCGCCGACATCGGGCCGCTGCGCGACAGCCCCGACTTCCGGCGGCTCTGGTTCGGCAACGCGGTGTCCTACACAGGCCAGCAGATGACGGCCATGGCCGTCGCCCTCCAGGTCTACGCGATCACCGGCTCCAGCTTCTACGTCGGCCTCGTCGGGCTGTGCTCGCTCGGCCCGCTGATCGTCTTCGGTCTCTACGGCGGCGCTGTCGCCGACGCCGTCGACCGCCGCCGGCTCGGGCTCGTCACCGCGGGCGGCTCGACCCTGCTGTCCGTCGCGCTCGCCGTCACGGCCATCGCCCACCTGCGGGTCGTCGGCCTGCTCTACGCGATCGTCGCCCTGCAGGCCGTGTGCTTCGCCATGAACTCGCCGGCCCGCTCCTCCATGATCCCCCGGCTGCTCACACCCGAGCAGCTGCCCGCCGCCAACGCCCTCGCCTCGCTGTCCGGCGGCGTCGGGCAGATGGCCGGGCCCATGCTCGGCGGCGTATTCGTGGGCCTGTGGGGGTACCAGGCGGCGTACCTCATCGACGCCGCCGCCTTCACCGCCTCCCTCTACGCGATGTGGCGGCTCCCGTCGATGCTCCCCGGCGCGGGCGCCCCCGGCGAAGCCGACGAGCGCCGCCGCCCCTCCGTCGTCGAGGGCCTGCGCTACCTCGCCGCCCGGCCCAACCTGCGGACCACCTTCGTCACCGACCTCGCCGCCATGGTCCTGGCCCAGCCCCGGGTCCTCTTCCCCGCCATCGCCGGACTCTGGTACGGCGGCGACACCCGCACCGTCGGCCTGCTCGCCGCCGCGCCCGCCGTGGGGGCCCTGCTCGGCAGCGTCTTCTCCGGCTGGCTCGGCCGCGTCCGCCGCCAGGGCTTCGCCGTCCTGCTCGCCGTCGCCTCCTGGGGCGCGGCGGTAGCGGTGTTCGGCCTGACCCGCAACCTGCTGCTGGGCCTGCTCTTCCTCGCCCTCGCCGGGTGCGCCGACACCGTGAGCATGGTCTTCCGCAACACCATGCTCCAGTCCGCAGCGCCCGACGACATGCGGGGACGCCTCCAGGGTGTCTTCCTCGTCGTCGTGGTCGGCGGCCCCCGCCTCGGCGACTTCCTCGCCGGCTCCGCGGCCGACCTCTTCACCCCCACCGCCGCGGTCGTCGGCGGCGGCCTCGCCTGCATCGCCGCGATCACGTGCGTGGGGCTGTTCCAGCGCGGCTTCCTCTCCTACGACGCGGGTCGACCGGCGGCTTGAGCCGTCGGTCCGAAGAGCTCCCCGCTGCGCGGGGCGGCGAGCGTTTGCCCGGGGCTGCCTTGCGCAGGGCGGCGCGCTTTCCGCGCCGGGCGAGCTTTTCGGGGCGCGGGGGCGCCCCTGCCGGGGCGCGGGTCGTCACCGGCCCGAAGGGGCAGTTCGGTTTCGTACCGGCCGGCCGGCCGCGAGCGAAGCGAGATGGGGGTACCCCAGGCGAAGCTGTGGGGGAGGGTTGCCCGCGCAGTTCTCCGCCAGAGCTTCGCCTGGGAAGTACCCCACGCCCCCCTGCCAACGCCTGCCCGGCGGGGCAGTTGTGTCCTGAAAGCGGGAGCCGGGCGGCGCAGGTGCGCGGGAAGACGCTCGTCCCGCAGCGCGGGGCGCGTCCCGGGAACGCTCGCCCGGCGCGGGCGCGCACGAAAGAGGGGGCTCGGCGGCGCACGTGCGCCCAAAACGTGGGCCCGGCGGCGCAGGCGCGCCATGGGAACGCCCACCCCGCGCGGCAGGGGCGGGGCTCAGCGGGGGAGGAGCTCGGAGGCGAGAGCCTCCACCGCGGAGGCGAGCCGCTGCTGCGCCGGATCCGCGGCGACGGACGCCGCAACGAGCCGCGCCACATCCGTACGCCACACGCCCGTGAGGGCGATACGCACGCCGACCCGGCGAAGACCGCGCTCGACGAGGCCGCGCGCCACGTCCGGCCGCCCCCGGCGCAGCGCCTTGACCGCGCCCACCGCGTTGGCGAGCGCGCTGGCCGCGGGAGACCAGGGGTCGGCGACCTCTCCCCGCGGATCCGTGGCCGCCTCCGGGACGTCCGCGAGGACCACGAGGTCGAGCCGCCAGAAGAGCGGCAGCCCGCGGAAGGCGGCGAAGAGCAGCCGCTGCCCGGGCTCCGCCGCATTTTCGGGGTCGCACCGCAGCGACAGCAGCGGCCCGACCCGGCCCAGTGTGCGCCGCGCGCCCTCCACACACCGTGCGAACTCCGCGGCCGGAACCCGCCAGGCGATGTCGATGTCGCTGTACGCGTCCGCCGTCCCCGCGGCGAGCGATCCGCGCAGCTCCGCGGTGGAGCCGGCGCACGCGGCGGCCAGTGCGGCCAGCAGCTCCTCGGCGAGCGCGGCGCGTACCGCCGGGTCGAGCCCGTTCCCCCGTGCCGCGGTCACCGGCCGGGCCGCCCGGCCTCGCCGACGTACACCCACAGCCCGTCCTCGCGGACGAAGCGGCTGTCCTCGTGCTGCGCGCCCTCCCCGCCGCGGTGCCGGTAGTGCGCGCGGAATTCGACCGTCCCCTCGGTGTGGAAGGCACTGCCGCCGGTGCTGCCCAGGATGTCGAGGCCGGTCCACCGCACGTCCCGGTCGAGGTCCAGCTCGCGCGGCCTGGTCGTCGAGTGCCAGGTGCGCAGCAGGTAGCCGGTGTCGCGTACGGCGAAGGCGGCGTAGCGCGACCGCATGAGCTGCTCGGCAGTGCCGGCCCGGGCGCGGCCCTGGTGCAGGGCGCCGCAGCAGTCGGCGTAGGCGGCGGGCAGGCCGCAGGGGCAGGGCAGCGGGGTGCGGGCGGCGCGAGACGGCATACTCCATTGTCGCGGACGCGCGCCCGGCTGTTCGGGTGAGCCGGTGTTTCGTCCGCGTGCGAGCGGAAATGCGCTGTGCGGGGCAGCGGTACCCCATGCGACGGAAGGACACCCCGTGAGTACGGCAACCGAACAGTCCGCAGAACCGGCGGCGCAGGTCACCGTCATCATCGACGGCTGCACGAAGGAGGACGCCAAGACCGTGCTCGACGCGCTGCACACCAGCTTCGCGGGCGACCGCGCGGCCGACGACGAACCGGCGGAGGCGGCCGGTCCGGCCCCCATCGTCTGGTCGGCGACCTTCGACGTCTCCCGCACCCTCGCCCTCCCGGGCGGCCCCGCCCCCCTGGCCTCCCCGGTGAAGCTCACCGCCCAGGGCGGCTACCACGCCGTCGACCGCCTCCGCGAGGCCCTGGCGGAGTCCTTCACGGTCAAGGTGACGGGCACGGCCTCCGGCGACCAGGAGGAGGAAGCCGCCTTCCGCCTGACCTCCCGCTGACCCCCTGAGCAGCCCCCGCCGGCGGTCGGCCGTAAGACGGTGGATGCGCGTCCAGGGGCGCGGGGGACTGCGTGGGCAGCCTCCCACCGGCCGACGGGTCGGATGGCGACGTCGGCCCACCCGTGCCAGGGGTAGACCCCCGGGGCGGTCGGCCGTAAGACGGTGGATGCGCGTCCAGGGGCGCGGGCCAGTGGGGGCAGCCTCCCACCGGTCGACGGGTCGGGTGGCGATGTCGGCCCACCCGTGCCCGGGGTAGAGCCGGCGGTCGGCCGGAATCGGACAGGTACCCCCCGTCACCGCCCCCGGCGGAGCGGCGTCGGGCGCCTCAGCCCGCGTGGGCTGCCCGGACGGCGGACACCGTGTCCGCCTCGTCCGCCCGCTTGTCCTCCCGGTAGCGGACCACGCGCGCGAACCGCAGCGTGAGCCCCGCCGGGTAGCGCGGCGACCGCTGCACACCGTCGTAGGCGATCTCGACGACGAGTTCGGGCCGGACGGTCACCACGTGGCCGTCGTCGCGCACCGCGAGCCCCAGCAGGCGTTCGGTCTGCCAGGCGAGCAGCGCGTCCGTGAGGCCCTTGAAGGTCTTGCCGAGCATGACGAACGTGCCGTCCTCCGCCCGCGCCCCGAGGTGCAGGTTCGACAGCTTGCCGGTACGCCGCCCGTGGCCCCACTCCGCGGCGAGGACGACGAGGTCGAGCGTGTGCACGGGCTTGACCTTGATCCACGAGGCCCCGCGGCGCCCCGCCGCGTACGGCCCGTCGTCGGCCTTGACGACGACGCCCTCGTGGCCGCGCTCCAGCGCCGCCGCCATGAAGTCCTCCGCCGTACGCACGGCCGCCGGGTCCGCGGGGTCGGCGAGGAACGCCCGCCGGACGCGTACCGCCGGCGGCACGATCGCCTCCAGCTCCGCGTGCCGCACACCGTAGGGCAGGTCGAGCAGGTCCCGGTCGCCGGCGGAGAGCACGTCGAAGAAGACGGCGGAGACGGGCAGGGCGGCCGCGGCCGCCGCGACGTCGACGCGCGAGCCGACCCGGCCGGCGGTCTCCTGGAAGGGCCGCGGCCGCCCGTCCTCGCCGAAGGCCAGCACCTCGCCGTCGAGGACGAACCGCGTGCCGGTCAGCGCACGCACGGTCGTGACGATCTCCGGCAGCCGGCCGGTGACGTCGTCGAGGGTGCGGGTGAAGAGCCGCACGTCGTCGCCGTCGCGGTGGGCCTGGATGCGGATGCCGTCCAGCTTCTCCTCCACCACGCAGGGCCCGCCCGCCTTGCCGACGGCCTCCGCGACGGACTTCGCGGAGGCCGCGAGCATCGGCAGCAGCGGGCGGCCGACGGTCAGCCGGAAGCGGGCGAGCGCCTCGTGGCCGTGGGCCAGCAGGGCCTGCGCGACGGGTTCGAGCGCGCCGGCCAGCATCACGGCCCGCCGGACCTCCGCGGGCGGGGCGCCAGTGGCCGCCGCGAGCCCCTCCGCCGCGGCCGCGTCCAGCGCGCCCTGCCGGACCTCGCCGGTGATCAGGGCGATCAGGTACTCCTGCTCGCCCGCGGTGGCCGCACCCATCAGGTCCTGGAGGAGGGCGCGGCGCCCGGCCTGGGCACCCTGCCCCGAGACGGCGGCGACCTCGGTGAGCGCCGCGTCCACCTCGGCGACGGTGAGCCGCGGCTCGGCGGCGGGGGCGGCGCGGTCGTGCAGCGCGGCCCAGCCGACGCCGAGCCGCCCCTGCGGCAGCCGGCCGGCGAGGTACGCGATGGCGGCGGGCGCGTCGCCCGCCTCCGCCTCCCGGAAGAAGCCCGCGAGCAGCTCGGTCTTGCGCGAGCGCGACGCCGTGCCCGCGACGTCCCGGGAGACCCGGGCGACTTCCGCGAAGAGCATGCCTCCATCGTGCGCCGGGCGCGGCGCGGGCGCACGGCTTCGCGCGGTCCCGCCGGTCGGGGGCCGTGGGCCGTGGCCCGGGGCTGTGCGCCGGAGCCGGGTCCGGGCTCGGCGGGATTCACTCGAACGGGTAATCGAAAAGATGTGCGATCTGGCGTTATGGTGGAGGCATGATCCTTCAGCAGACCTCACTCTTCGCCACCGGCGCCCCCGTCCTGGGCGGTCTCGACGGGCTGCGCCGCACCCCGCTCGGCCACGGGGCGTGGATCGACGTCCTGCCGGGATGGCTCAGCGGCGCCGACGACCTGTTCGCGGAGCTGGCCGCGCGCGTGCCGTGGCGGGAGGAGCGCCGCACGATGTACGACAGCGTGGTGGCGGTGCCCCGGCTGCTCGCCCACTACGCCGCGGGCGCCCCGCTGCCCGACCCGGTGCTCGCCGAGGCGCGCGACCGGCTGAGCGGGCACTACGCCGCCGAGCTGGGAGAGCCCTTCGTGAGCGCGGGGCTGTGCTACTACCGGGACGGACGGGACAGCGTCGCCTGGCACGGCGACCGGTTCGGGCGCGGCGCCACGCGCGACACGATGGTCGCGATCCTCTCGCTGGGCGAGCCGCGCCCCCTGCTGCTGCGCCCGCGCGGCGGCGGGGCCCCGGCCCGGAAGGTGCCGCTGGGCCACGGGGATCTGATCGTGATGGGCGGCAGCTGCCAGCGGACGTGGGACCACGCGATACCCAAGACGCGGGCGGCGGTGGGCGGCCGGATCAGTGTCCAGTTCCGTCCGCGAGGGGTGGCCTGACGGCACCTGGGACGAACGGGCCGCGCCCAGGAATCCGCCGCATCGGCCGAGGGGCAGCCGGGCCGGGACCGGGGTCCGTGCCGGCGGGTGATGCCGCGCCGGCCGGGCCGGGGGCGGCCGGCCCGCCCGCAGGCGCCCGGCGGGGGGTCGCCGCATGATGGAGGTGGGCCGTCCGGAGTAACGGCGGACGGCACCCCGGCCGGTTTCCGCGCCGGCCGGACGGGCAGGCGAGCGGGTGGACGACCCGCCCCGCCGCCGCGGTGGCGCGGCGGCAGCGCGCGGGCCGTACGGCTCCTGATCAGGGAGGACGGTGGTCAATCGTGCGACGTGCGCCCGACGCGGCAGGTCCGGCCGCCGCTCCGCGGGCCGCGGTCCGCGGATGTGCCAGGCCGGCGGACGAGGCAGGTGCGGTGAGATGACCGAGCGGATCGACGGCACGATGGGCGACGACGTCTACCAGCCGCAGTCGGACGGCAGCGGGATCCAGGAGGACGCCGGTCCGCTGGAGCCGGAGGACACCCTTGTGGTCGGCGGCCCGGACGACGTCCTCGACGAGGGGTACTCGCCCCCGGAGAAACCCCGCGCCGTCGACGAGTACGGCACCACCGCGGCCGAGCAGGAGGCCCGGGAGAACCTGGACGAGCGGCTGCCCCGCGAGCGGCCCGACGTCCGCCCGCTGTCGGGCGACGGCCTGGGCGACACCCCGGACTCCGACGGCGAGCTGATCGACATCGAGGCGGGGGAGCGGCGTTCCGGGCGGCTCGTCGCCCCCGACGAGGGGGTGCACGTGCGCCGGGACGGGATGGTCGGCGAGGACGTCGGTATCGACGGAGCCGGGGCCTCCGCGGAGGAGGCGGCCGTGCACGTCGTGTCGGACGCGGAGTGGCCCGAGCCGGAGGAGTAGCCCCGGCGGCCGGGCAGTGAAGGCAAGGAGCGAGTGCGATGAGCGAAGTGACCAGGCCAGAGGACACCCCGGGCGTGCCCCCCGAACACGACCGCATCGCGGGCCCGGCGAGCATCCGCGGCCAGGCGGCCTACTTCGACGAGCGGGCGAAGGCCGACGTCGAAGCCCAGGTCGCGGCCAGGGACCACCACGAGGGGCTGTCCGCGCGCATCCAGGAGTCCGCCGGCGAGATCCACGCCATGGTGGACGGCGTGCGGCACGACGACACCCGCATGCCCACGCGGGCGGATCTGCGCCCGGTGGCCAACGCGCTGGCCCGGCATTTCGAGGCGACCGAGAAGACCGCCCGGCAGGCGCTGGACGAGCGGCACGCGGCGGCCGACGTCGTCCGGGAGGACCGGGAGGAGGGCGAGCGGCTGCAGCGGAATCTGGACGACCTGCTCACGCGCGAGCAGCCGGAGGACACCTTCAACGTGTCCGCGTCCGGGGTGCTGGGCGAGATCGACCTGTACATGGCGCACGAGCGGCGCGACCTCATACCGGCGATCGACCGCGAGCTGTCGCCGACCCTGAGCGCCCGCCTGGCCCGCTCCTTCGCCGTCTGACGGCGCGTCCGAGCCGCCCGTACCCGGGCCCCCGCCCCGCACGGCGCGGACGGCGGCGTGCGGGGCCCGGGGCGTACGGTCACAAGCCGATGAACTGGTAATCCGTGGCGATCCGGCCGTCCGCGGCGAGCAGCAGGACCTGGAGGCCGCCGCCCTGCGGTTCACCGTCGGCGCGCGGCACGTAGGCCCAGCTGAAACGGACCACGTCGTGCAGCCGCTGCACGTCCCCGTGCACGCGGAATTCCGCCTCGCCGGGGGCGACGAACTCCTCGTAGGCGGTGCGGACCCGGAATTCGAGGGCGTCGTGGCCGCGTGCCTCCAGGACCACATCGCGCATGCCCACCTTCTCCGCCGCCTCCCGCATCGTCTGCGGCGGCTGGAGGACCTGGAGGGCGTCGTCGGCCCAGAGGCGTTCGACGGCCTTGCGCCGCGCGCCGGGGTCGGGTTCGTTCCAGACCGCGACGTAGCGGTCCGCGAACGCGTCGAGAGCGGTGTCGGGCATCGGTGCCACCTCAGGGGGAGTCGTCGTCGCGCGGTGCGCGGGTACGTCCCAGAGCCTGGTGCGCCCGGGTCGACCGGACAATTCCCGCCGGGGAATGGTCAGGATCCGGCCCGGACCGGCTTCGGCCGGGCTCGAACGGTCAACGCCCGTTCCACACGAAGAGCTTGACGGTGTGCGTTCAACTCATGAAGCCGTGACAGGGTCTTGACGGCGCGCGGGGCGGCTGGATTCCATGTGTTGCGGTGCCGGGAGCCGCTCCGGCCCCGAGAGTCGACGTCTGACGCCGCACCAGAGCCAGCGTTGTGTAAACCCCTTGGACCCAAAGGAATCCCGGGGTCAGCAGCACGACGGTTTGGGAGCGCTCCCATGGCGTGCTCCGCTTCCGTCCCGCAGGCCATCCCCCCACGTACTGGTGAAGGGACCATCCAGTGACTCGCCCACTCGTCCCCACCCGCCTCCGGTTACGGCGGCCGCTGCCGCGTCGGCGGCGCCTGCGGCCCGCAGCCGCGGTGCTCACCGCGCTCGCCGCGCTGCTGCTGCCGCTCACCGCGGCGCAGTCCGCGCACGCCGCCTCGGTGCAGACCTGCGACCCGCAGGGCACCATCGCGGCCGGTGACTACACCATCCAGGCCAACGAGTGGAATTCCACCGACCGGCAGTGCGTCACGTACACCGGCGGCACCGCCTGGTCCCTCGACACCGCGAACTTCGGGCTCGGCACGAACGGCGCCCCCGCCACCTACCCGTCGATCTTCAAGGGCTGCCACTGGGGCGACTGCACCCCGGGCAGCGGCCTGCCGCTCAAGGTGAGCGACCTCGGCAGCGTGACCTCGTCGTGGAGCACCGTCCAGCCCGCCTCCGGCGCCTACGACGTGGCCTACGACCTGTGGATCAACTCCGCGCCCAGCACCGCGGGCCAGCCCGACGGCACCGAGATCATGATCTGGCTGAACAGCCGCGGCGGCGTCCAGCCCTTCGGCGGCAGGACCGGCACCTCCACCGCGGCCGGCCACAGCTGGGACGTCTGGACGGGGCAGCAGACCTCCTGGAAGATCATCTCCTACGTCCTCCAGGGCGGCGCCACCTCCGTCGCCGGCCTCGACGTCAAGGCGCTGATCGACGACGCGGTCGGCCGCGGCTCGGTCGACCCCGCGCACTACCTGATCGACGCCGAGGCGGGCTTCGAGGTCTGGCAGGGCGGCCAGGGCCTGGCCACCACGGGCTTCGACTTCACGGCGAGCCCCGCCTCCGGTGGCGACACGCAGCCGCCCACCGCGCCCACCGGGCTGACCGCGTCCCCCTACCTGACCGACCGGGTCGACCTCAGCTGGTCGCCGGCCACCGACGACACCGGCGTCACGGCCTACGACGTCTACCGCGGCGGCGCCCTCGCCGGCAGCACCGCGGGGACGTCCTTCAGCGACACCGGACTGAGTCCCGCGACCGCCTACACCTACACGGTCAGGGCCAGGGACGCGGCGGGCAACGTCTCGGCCGCGTCCGCCCCGGCCACCGCCACCACCTACCCGGGCCCCGGCACCCCGCCCCACGACGACGGCACCTGCACCGCCGCCTTCACGCTCAACGACTGGGGCACCGGCTTCACCGTCGACGCCACGGTGACGAACACCGGAACCTCCACCCTCCACGGCTGGACGGTGAGCTGGACGTACGGCGGCGGCCAGCAGGTCACCGGCGGGTGGAACGCCACCGTCACCCAGACCGGCACGGCGGTGACCGCCAGGAACCTGTCCTACAACAGCGAGGTGGCCCCCGGCGCGACCACCCACTTCGGCTTCCAGGGCACCTCCACCGGTGCCGCCACCGTCCCGCGGCTCACCTGCACCGCGGGCTGACCGCCGTGTCCCCGCCCCCCACCGGGGACAGGGCAGGGGCCGCCGTCCCGGTCTCCCGGAACGGCGGCCCTTTCGGTCCGTCAGGTCGTCGTGTCCGACGACCGCGTGGCGGCCCTCACCGCCGCGCGGCTACGGGTACGAGGTGACCGTCGACGGCACCGTGCTGGTACCCGAGGTGCCGGGACCGGTGCTGTTGATGACGTGGGCGTACTGGCCCATGCCACCGAGCGACACCACCAGCAGGTCGTGGAACTTCACGCCGGGCGTCGCAGGGGCCTCGAAACCGTGGTCCTGCACGATCGTCGGATCGGCGGTGAAGTTGCAGTAGCTGCCGAGTCCCCAGCCCTCGTGCGAGGTCACGTTGTCGTCGACCTTGTAGGCCGCGTAGCCGCGGATGCTGCCGTTCTGGATCGCGGCCTGGTTCGGCGGGTCGTAGGCGATCTCGTTCTGGAAGAAGATCGTCTTGCCGTTCTGGCCGTGCCACTCGACGTCGTACTTCTCGAAGTGCTCCACGAACAGACCGGTGGCCAGCACGTTGTTGCCGTTCACCTTCATGCCGTAGTTGGACGGGTTGGTGGTCCACCCGACTCCGGCACCGTGGTCCGCGCGCCACAGCCAGGTGTGGTCGATGATCACGTCGTTGCTGTTGATCTCGAACGCGGTGTCCGCCTTGCCCGGGCCCGCCCCGCCGATCCGGGCGAAGACGTCCTGGATCGTGGTCGGGTTGGACGCGTGGCTCGCGGACGAGCCGGGCGCGCCCACCTGGAGCAGCTGCGCGGAGTTGCCGGTGCCGGCGTCGATCAGGAAGCCGGCCAGCCGCACGCCGTCGACGTCCGCGACCTTGACCGCGTCCACGCCGTTGTCCGGGATGACCGTGGCGTAGCCCAGGCCCAGCACCACGGTGTTGGCGCGGGTCACGTTGATGGGCTGGTCCACGTGGTAGATGCCCGGGGTGAGCAGCAGGTTCAGGCCCTGGGCGAGCGCGGCGTTGATGTGGGCCGCGGAGTCACCGGGGTGGGCCACGTAGAACTGGGTCAGCGGGATCGAGGTGCCCGGGGTGTTGGGCCACGACACACCGCTGGCGTTGGTGCGCAGGCTCGGCACGAACACCGAGTAGTTGTTGCCGTCCAGGTACATGTACGGCTTCTCGCGCGACTCGGGAGTGGTGTTCAGCGTCGTGTAGACCGGGTTCGGGAAGCCCTGCGCCGGAGCGCCCTGGACACCCGAGAAGACCATGTTCCACACGCCGTTGGTCCAACCGCCGATGGAGCTGTCGCGGGTGTACCACTGCTGCTGCGAGTACGGGCCGACGGTGCCGTCGATCTTGCTGTCGGCGATGTAGCCGCCGGACGCCCAGCCGTAGCCGTTGGGCGCGAGGTTCAGGCCGCCCTCGACGTGGATGCGGCGGAAGGGCGCGGCCTGCGCGACGGCCCAGCGGTCGTCGCCGCTGACCGGCTTGACGGCCAGGTTCTCCACCGAGCGCCAGAAGTTCTGGGTGGCGTTGCCGTTGAACCAGCCGGCGTCCACGGTGATGTCACCGTTGATCTGGACGTCGTCGGGGTTCTTGCCCAGACCGGAGACCGAGGTGTAGAAGCCGACCTGGTCGTTGAGGCCGTTGTAGGTGCCCGGCTTGAAGAACACCTGGTAGCGGGCGTCGCCGAACTGGTTGCTCTCCTGCTGCTGGAAGATCTGGTCCAGCTGGCCCTGGATGTTCGCGGTCGACGGGTCGAAGACCTTGACGTTCGGGCCGAGGTCGCCGCCGCCCTGGATCGGGCCGCCCGGGTCGGTGGTGGGCGGCGTGGTGGGCGGGGTGGTCTGGCCGCCGCCGGCGGTGCCGTAGACCTGGAACTCCCACAGCGAGTAGCCGTAGCCGGTGGCCCGGACCGTGCCGTACACCCGCACGTACCGGCCGGTGCCCGAGACGTCGAGCGTCTGGGTGCCGCCGGTGCCGGTGGTGGTGGAGTAGACGTCGGTCCAGTTGGTGCCGTCGGCCGAGGTCTGGATCTTGAAGGACTTCGCGTACGCCGTCTCCCAGTTGAGGGTGACCGACGAGATGGTCGCGGTGGCGCCGAGGTCGACCTGGAGCCACTGCGGGTCGCTGGCCGCGGAGGACCAGCGGGTGCCGGTGTTGCCGTCCACCGCGGCCGAGGCCGGGGTGCCGGCGTTCTCGGTCGAGGAGGCGGTCGCCGTCTTGCCCTGCGACAGCAGCGTGCCCGCGCCCGGGTTGGAGCCGCCGCCGGTGCTGCCGTAGACCTGGAACTCCCACAGCGACACGCCGTACTGGGTGGCGCGGACGGTTGTATAGATCCGGACATAGCGCCCGGAACCGTTTACGGTGAGGTTCTGGACGCCACCGGTCGCGGTGGTGGTGGAGTAGACGTCGGTCCAGTTGGTGTCGTCGGCCGAGGTCTGGATCTTGAAGGACTTCGCGTACGCCGTCTCCCAGTTGAGGGTGACCGACGTGACGGTGTCGGTGGCGCCGAGGTCGACCTGGAGCCACTGCGGGTCGCTCGCGGCGGAGGACCAGCGGGTGCCGGTGTTGCCGTCGACGGCCGCGGAGGCGGGGGTGCCGGCGTTCTCGGTGGAGGACGCTGTCGCGGTCTTGCCCTGCGACAGCAGGGTGTCGGCCGCGTGCGCCGAGTGCATGGGCACGAAGAGCAGCAGCGAGGCGATCAGCGCCGTGATCACCGCCGCGGCCACCTTGCGCCGGTTCGACAGCACCGGGGATCTCGGTGCGGCCGTCCCGGTGGGGGGAGCGAGCATGGGCAACTCTCCTGGTTCCACAGGTGGGGGGCAGAGGGTGCGCGTCCGGGCGCATACGTGTCCGGACGGTTCGTCAGGTGCCGGAGAAAGCATCGGTGAGCGCTCTCCCGGTGGAAACCCGATGGAAATGAGAGCGCTCTCCCGGCACACACGGTGATGTTTCTCCCTGTGTTTCATCCATGTCAAGAGTTGTGCACAAAGCCGGTACGGCGAAAAGGTGAAGGGTCAACAAGTCCGGCATATGGCCCGTAACTTGCGACAGATGTTGAACTTGACGCGTTGACCAGCACATATCGCGCTGGGTGTTCGGCGCGCGGTACCGCCGTGCCTCGTGTCCACCGTGGTCGGGCAGCTTCCGGGCGGCGGCGGGGGTGTGAGGAGCCTTCAGATCATGAACGCGGAAGCGGTGGTTCCCCTTCTGTGCGCGCGGAGCCTCCCGGCGGCGCGGTGCCCCGCGGTCACGGCACCAGCGGGCCGCGCAGCACGGCGTCCGCCGCCTCCGCGTCGCCCTTCCGCACCAGCCGCGGGTCCTCGGCGGGCAGCCGCCGCCACAGCATCAGCAGCAGTTCCTCGGCCCGCCCGGTGACCGCCGCCACGGGCGCGCCCGGCCCGTACGTCCACGAGCCGCCGGTGTCGGTCGCCTCGAAGGCCACCGCGCGGGGCGGCGCCGCGGCCCGGCCGACCGCGACCTGCCGCGGCGCGAAGGTGTCCAGCACCTCCGCCACCCCGTCGGCGGCCAGCTCCGGGTCGAGGGGGCCGGGCGTGTCGCCCGCGGCCTGCTGCGCGTCCCAGCGGTGCACCAGTGTCTCCAGGCAGCGCCGACGCTGCCAGAAGCCCACCGTGTGCGGCGGGTGGAAGGTCCACGCGGGCCCGGCCGGGTCGGTGTCCAGGGCGGTGAGGAGTTCCGCGCAGCGCTCGTCGAACCAGGGCAGCAGCGCCGCCTGCTCGCGCGGCGGTACGGGCGAGCGGTGCGCCGGGCGGCGGGCCCTGATCGCGGTGACGGCCTTGGCGTGGCCGGCCCCGAGGTGGCCCGCCAGGTCCCGCAGCGTCCAGCCGGGGCAGTGCGGCACCGGCGCGTCCGGGGCGCCGCCGGCCAGGCAGCCGCGGAGGGCGGCGCTCTCCCGGCGCAGCGCGGGCAGGTAACCGGCGGTCTCCATGGCGCGACCCTAAGCCTGCCCCGCCGCCCCGCCCGGCTGCGACGCGGCGCCGGGCACCCGGCTGCCGCAGTGGCCCGCCCGCCCGCGGAAGGGCGGCGCGGCCCCCGGGCCGCCTTCGCACGGCCGGCTGCCGCGGCGGGCACGCGAAGGCCGCCCCGGCGGTGCGCCGGGGCGGCCTCGGGTGGCGAACCGGGGTCAGGGGGTCCGGTTCAGCCGTGCGGCCGGGTCAGGGGCCGCTCGCGCGGGGTGCGGTCAGGCCGCGGCTCCCGTGCGGCTGGTGCGGTGCTTGCGGGCGTACCACAGGGCACCGCCGCCGGCCAGCAGGACGCCCGCGGTGATGCCCAGGGGCAGCACCGGGGAGCTGCCACCGGTCTCGGCCAGGGTCTGGGTCTCGGCGTTGTTCCCGCCGGTACCCTGCCCGTTGCTGCCGCCGTTGCCGTTGCCGCCGGTGTTGGCGTTGTTCCCGCCGCCGGCGTTGCCGTTCCCGTTGCCGCTGTTGCTGATCGGCTTGACCGACTTCACCGAACCGTCGGCGTTGAGCAGCACCTGCTGGTTGTTCGGGTGCTTGAAGTCGAAGGCGCCGTCGAGCGTGTTGGCGCGGGCGTCGAAGGACGCGTCACCGATGCGGCCGGTCTTCCAGTTGTCCTCGATGAACTTGGTGATCGAGGTCTGCTCGGTGCGGGTGTGGTCCACCGAGTTGGTCTTGCTGTAGGGCGAGATCACCAGCAGCGGCTGCCGGGTGCCCGGGCCGCAGCGGTCCGCGTAGCCGCCGGCCGACTGCGGACCCGCCTGGCAGGCCGGGCTGTCGATCGCCTTGCCGTTGGAGCCGACAGTGGCGTCCTTGGAGCCGTTCTGCGGCGTGGCGTACGCGTGGTCGTACCAGCCGTCGGAGTCGTCGTAGGAGATGACGACCGCGGTGTCCTTCCACTCCGGCGACTGCTGGAGCTGGTTGATCTCCTTGACCAGGAAGTTCTGCTCGTCGATCGGGTCGGAGTAGGCGGCGTGGCCGTCCTGGAACTCCGCGGCCTTCAGGAAGCTGACGGCCGGCAGGTTGCCCGCCTTGAGCGCGGCGTCGAAGTCGGTCAGGTCGTAGTTGTGGTTGGCCTGACCGTCGTGGCCGATCTCGGCGGTGTTCTTCGGTGCCAGGTGGTGCGGGTTCGACGTCGACTTGTAGTACTGGAACGGCGAGTGGTGCGGGCTGTAGTCCACCGAGGTCGCGCCGGCCACGTTGGTGTGCGTGCTGCCGGCGCAGGAGGCGTAGTCACCCTGCTTGCCGTCCCACGCGGTGGACGGGCGGAATCCGCCCTGGAACCAGCCCCAGCTCACGTCCTGCTGGTTGAGCAGGTCGCCGATGTTCTTGCCCTGCATCGCGGCCAGCGAGTTCTTGCTGGCGTGGCTGTTGTCCGAGCAGTCGTCGAACGCCGGGTCGGGGTCGTTGACGACCGTGCCGACACCCTTGGCGTCGGGGGAGAGGACCGTGTACGCGTCCGGCGTGGCGGTCTGCTTGGGGTTCTCCGTGCCCGAGGCCGGGTCCACCGAGACCACGCCGTGCGTCTGGCCGGAGACCAGGTTCAGCGCGCCCGGGGTGGAGGGGCCGTAGACGGTGCTGTAGGAGTTGTCGCCGAGCGAGTAGTGCTGGGCGTAGTTCCACAGCGCCGTGACGGTGTTGCCGTCGTAGTAGTCCATGACCAGGCCGGGCTCGCCGAACAGGCCGCCCGAGCAGGTGCTGGTCTCGGTGTTCTGGACGTACAGGTCGGCCTTGCCGCCGTTCGCGGCGTACTGCTCGGGACCGTAGTTGTGGTTCTGGTCGCAGGTGACGGCCTGGTCCGGCGTCAGACGCTTGGGCGCGTACTGGTTGGGGTTCTTCTTCAGCAGGCCCGCGTGGCTGAGGGTGTCGACGTTCTTCGGCGTGTTCTTGGCCGCGGTGAACGTCGTGCCGTCGGTGTTGGCGGCCACCGGGTAGCTGCCGAAGTAGTGGTCGAACGAGACGTTCTCGTCGTAGATGACGACCAGGTGCTTGATCGGCGTGGCGGTGGAACCGCCGCCCTTGCCGTGGCCGTTGGAGTCGGCGAACGCGGGCGCGGTGCCGCCCGCCAGAACGAGCGCTGCCGCCCCCGCGAGGGCAGCCCAGCGAGCCGGGCGCGCCCCTCTTTGCCTGCTCGTACCGCCGCCTGTGGTGCTCATGCTTTCTCAGCCTCCGCTACGTGGCGCTTTACGCGTGCCGCTGTCGATTCGTGCACGTTGTCGAACGAGATCGTCCGGGCGGTCCGCGACATGACAACGGCCCCGTGGTGGCGGCAGGGTGAACAGCGGGTCAGTAAATCCTTGGGAAAACTTGACCGTCCTTTTACCTGGGGCGCCGGGGCCCGGCCGGGTGCGACACGCCCGGCCGGGCGGGTTCCGGTCAGGCGAGCAGCGCACGTCCGAGCCAGTCCGAGCGGTCCTTCACCCCGGGCAGCGCGAAGAAGTATCCGCCGCCGAAGGGCGAGATGTAGTCCGTCAGCGGTTCGCCGGCCAGTCGCTGCTGCACCGCGGCGAACTGCCGCTCCAGGTCCTGCTGGTAGCAGACGAAGACCAGCCCCATGTCGAGGTTGCCGTTGCTGTCCGTGCCGCGGTCGTAGTTGTAGCCGCGGCGCAGCAGGCGCGAGCCGGCCGTCCTGGGCGTGCGCGGGTTGGCCAGCCGGATGTGTGCGTCCAGCGGGATGATGTCGCCGGTCGGGTCCTCGGCGAACTTCGGCGTGTCGAACTCGTGGCTGCCGTCGAGCGGCGCGCCGGTGTCCCGGGCGCGTCCGAACATCCGCTCCTGCTCCGTGATCGAGACCCGGTCCCAGAACTCCACCAGCATCCGGATGAGCCGGACCACCTGGTAGGAGCCGCCCGCGGTCCAGCCGGGCTCCGCGCCCGCGCCGACCCACACCAGGGCGTCGGCGGTCTTCGGGTCCGTCACGTCGGGGTTGGCGGTGCCGTCCTTGAAGCCCATGTGGTTGCGCGGGGTGCCGCTCGGGCGCGGCGGGCTGGTGAAGCCGTCCATCCGCCAGCGCACCTGCATCCCGCCGCGGGTGTGCCGGGCGATGTCGCGCACCGCGTGCAGCACGGTGTCCGGGTGCGGGGCGCTGATCTGGAGGCTCAGGTCGCCGTGGCACCACGCCGGGTCGAGGTCGTCGTCGACGAAGGCGGGCATCGGGGTGAGCCGCAGCGGCCTGCGGTCGGCGAGCCCGAAACGGCCGTCGAAGAGCGACGCGCCCACGCCGACCGTCACCGTCAGCCCGTCGCCCGGCAGTTGCGGGCCGAGCGTGCCGCTGTCGGAGGGGGCGTCGGTGATGCCCAGCGGGGCCGGCGTGCCGCCCGCCGTCAGGAAGCGCGCCCGCTCGGTGACGGTGTGCATCAGCTCGGTCAGCTCGCGCCGGTCGGTGGCCGTGACGTCGAAGGACAGGAACGCCGACGACGCCTGGACGTGCTCGACGATGCCCGCCTGGTGCGCTCCGTGGAAGGACGCCCTGGGCGCGGCGGCCGTCGCGGACGGCGTCGCGGTGGCGGCCGAGGCGGCCGGGCCGGATAGGGCGGTGGCGCCGCCCGCGACCGCGCCGACCGCGCCCACGCCCAGTGCCGCGCCGCGCAGGAAGCCGCGCCGCCGCAGGTCGCCGCCGTGCTCGGTGTCGGTCATGCCGTCCTCCGTACTTCGAAGATCGTCGCCACCGGGGCGAGTTGTTCCAGCAGGTCGCCGAAGTCGGCGTCGATGCGCTCGCGCTGCGACAGCGTCAGCTTGCCGACCGGCGTCCAGGCGGCGCCGTGGTGCTGGGCGTCCAGGTCCCTCCGAGCGCGGTCCAGCGCCGCGTCGAGCTGCGCGACCGCGGGGTCGCGGGGGACCAGCAGCGCGCGCAGCCGGGTGAGGATCGCGAGGGCGCCGTCGAGGTTGGCGCGGGCGGTCGCGAGGTTGGTGCCGCTGCCGTAGTCGGTGCGGGCGGTGAGCTCGAACTGCTCGGCGTTCTCGACGATCTCGTGGGCCCGCAGGCCCATCGCGGCCGGGTCCATCCGCTGGTCCGGCCAGCCCGCCTCGAGGTCGGCCACCGCGCGGGCGAGCGCGGCGGCCGGGGCCCGCAGCGAGGCCGCGGACTCGCCGTGCCACAGGCCGTACTCGACGCGGTGGAAGCCGGTGAAACCCGGGTCCTTCTCCGCGCCGGGGGTACGGGCCACGGTGCCGTTGATCAGGCCGTCGGCGTCGCCGAAGGTGTCGTACGCGGCGCCCATCCGCTCGTAGACCAGGTGCGCGGTCAGCCAGTCGGTGCGGGCCGCAGCGAGGTCGCCGCGGTCGATGTCCGCCTCGAGCTTCGTGGTGCCGGCCGCCAACTCGTCGATGCGGCCGCCGACCCACTTCTGGTAGTCGAGCGTCGGCGGGATGAGGTCGTGCTGGTTGACCGGGGCGGCGGCCGGGCCCTGCGGCTGCTTGCCGGGCACCACGACGGTCGGGCCCGTCACCGCGTCGGTGTCGTTCTGCAGGCACTTGAAGGCGTAGGAGCCGCTGCCCAGGTCCACCGTGAGCGGGCGGGTGGTGCCCGGCGCGAGGCCGTCGACCTCGCCGAAGATCTTCCCCGTGCGCGGGTCGTCGAGGTAGACCTCGGAGGCGGTGTCGGAGGTGTTGTGCAGGTCGAAGACCTGGCGGCCGGGCTTCGGCGCCGACCAGCCGCTGCCGCAGGTGCCGGGGGAGATCTCGATCGCGGTGTGCCGCAGCCCGTCGGCGGGCGCGGTGGCACCGGCCTCGGCGTCGTCCTTCGGCGAGCCGCCGGAAGCGGCGACCAGCACGGTCGCGGTCACCGCCGCGGCGACCGCGGCGGCGGCGGCCACCACCTGCCACCGCCGGCCGGTCCGGAGGCGCGGACCGGAGGGGGGCGGGGGCGGGGCTTCTATGCCGTCAGGTTCGGCGGACACACCGGACCTCCAGTTTCGTGCAAGTGATCGGGGCGCGGCTCACTCTAGGCACGGTCCGGCGGGGCCATACGGCTGCTGGGCGCGGGGAATCCACAATTCCGCGCCAGTTCACCGTCCGGTCACCTAAGGGTACCCTTACCGGGAGTTTTCCCGGCCGTACGGCCGGCCCCGGCCCCGCCGGAGTGACCGCCGGAAAACGCCGCGGTACGCGGGCGGCCGCCGCGTTAGGCTCGGCAGCATGGCAGCAGCTGGACAGCAGAACCCCACCGGGAACGGGAAAGCGGGCGGGAGCGGTGACGCGGGCGGCAGCGCCCGGGTCGACAGCTGGATCTGGTGCGTGCGCCTGACCAAGACCCGCTCGCTGGCCGCCGCCGCGTGCCGCGCGGGCCATGTGCGGGTCAACGGCGAGCGGGCCAAGCCCGCGCAGTCCGTCCGCCCCGGGGACGAGGTGCGGTTGCACCACGCCGGGCGGGAGCGGGTCGTCGTGGTGTCCAAGGTGCTCAACAAGCGCGTCGGCGCCGCCGTCGCCGCCGACTGCTTCGTCGACAACAGCCCGCCCCCGCCGCCGCGCGAGGACGTCCTCGCGCTGGGCCTGCGCGACCGCGGCGCCGGCCGCCCCACCAAGCGCGACCGGCGCGAGATGGAGCGGCTGTACGGGGGCTCCGCCCGCCGCACCCCCGGGCGCTGACCGGGCCCGGGGCCTGGCCGGCGGACGGGCGCGCCGCGGAGGTCCGGCCCCCGCTCACGCCCCGATGCGGTCCCAGCCGCGCGGTTGCTCGCGTTCGGTCAGCGGGCCGCGGCTGCGGTAGACGAGGTAGGGGCGGAAGAAGTACTGCAGCGGCGCGCTGAACATGTGCACCAGCCGGGTGTAGGGCACGGCCGCGATCAGCACCATGCCCAGCACCGCGTGGATCTTGAACTCGACCGGGATCCCCGCCATCAGGTCGGTGCGCGGGTCGAGCCGGAAGAGGCTGCGCGCCCACACCGCGAGGGTCGTCCGGTAGTCGTAGCCGGTGCCGAGGTCCGCGTGCGAGAGCTTGGCGTAAAGCCCCATCGCGATCTCGCCGACCAGCAGCACGTACATCGCCTTGTCGTTGCGGGTCGTGGCCAGCAGCACCGGCGCGTTGGTGCGCCGCCGGTAGACCAGCAGCGCGACGCCCGCGATCGCCAGCAGCCCGGCGAGGGTGCCGCCGACGAGCGACAGCAGGTTGTACGCGTGCTCGTCCACGCCGATCGCGTTCGTCCACGACGCGGGCACGAACAGCCCCAGCAGATGGCCGGCCAGCACGAACAGGATGCCGTAGTGGAAGACCGGCGAGGCCAGCGACAGCAGCCTCGACTCGTAGATCTGCGAGGAGCGAGTCGTCCAGCCGAACCTGTCGTAGCGGTGCCGCCACACCAGGCCGCTGACCAGCAGGGCGAAGGCGACGTAGGGCAGCGCGCCCCACAGCAGGGTGTTCACCGTCGGATCTCCGTTCCGTGGGCGGCCGGGCCCGCGGCCGTTCCGCCGGTCAGGACCGGCAGCAGCCGCAGGTGCCCGTACGGCGACAGCCCGACGTCCTCGTGCGGCGGCCCGCCACGGGCCATGGCCAGCGCCTGCGCGCGGTCCGCGGGCGACGCGCCCGGCAGCGCCGCGCACACCGCCCGCAGCGCCGCCGCGTACGGGGTGCCGCTCTCCTCCAGCGCGAGCCGCAGCAGCTCCAGCGCCGGGCGGTGCTCGCGCAGCAGCGTGTCGTCGCGGGTCGCGGCGCAGAACTCCAGCACCGCGGGCAGGAAGTCCGGCAGCTCGCCCGCGCGCAGCGCGAAGCCGCGGGCCAGGTAGGTCTGCTGGAAGCGGAGCAGGGCCGTCCCGCGGCGGCGGGTGTCGCCGTCGGTCCACCAGGTCAGGTGCAGGCAGTGCCGGCCGGTGAAGTCGAAGACCCGCACGTAGTCCGCGGCGAGCGCCGCGGGCTCGCCGGCCGCCAGATGCGCGGCCAGCGGCGCGAGCAGCGCGCCCGGCCCGCCCGCCTCGGCGAGCGCCGCGCGCAGCAGCTCCAGGTCGGCGTGCAGGGCCTCGTCCGGGAAGGCCAGCAGCCGGGCGGCCGCCTGGTGAAGGACCGCCGCCGGGTACGCCGTCACGGGCCCGGCGGCCTTCGCCGCGGGCCGCCTGCGCAGCGGGCTCACCGCTCGGCCTCCCGTTCGCCCGGTGCGGCCGCGCCGGTGGAGGTGCCGGCCGCCGCCTCGTCGTCGCCGGTCTGCCGCCTGCGCAGGAGGTGGAAGGTCTCCAGGCTCACCATCGGCAGCCGCCGGCGCCCGGAGTCCTCGCCGAAGGGGCCCTTGCCGGGGGCGTCGCCGCCCATGCCGGGCCCGCCGTCACCGTCCAGCGAGCAGCCGGGCGGCAGCACCGACTCCTCCAGGCTGCGCGCGTCGCCCATCGCGGCGGTCGGGATGACGTACCGCTCGTCGTACTTCGCGATCGCCAGCAGCCGGTACATCTCCTCGATCTCGCGCCCGCTCATCCCGACCGCGTCCGCCGCGTCCGAATCCGCGCCGGACACGGCCTCGCCGAGGGTGACGGCCCGCATGTGCGAGCGCATCGCCGCCAGCTTGTCCAGGCTCGCCCGCACCGGCACCGGGTCACCCGCGGTGAAGAGCCCCGCCAGGTACTCGACGGGGATGCGCAGCGCGTCGATCGCCCCGAACAGATGGCCCGCGTCCTCGCCGTCGAAGCCGCTCTCGGTGAGCGCCTCCACCACCGGCGACAGCGGCGGGATGTACCAGACCATCGGCATCGTGCGGTATTCCGGGTGCAGCGGCAGCGCCACCCGGTAGCGGCTGATCAGCGCGTGCACGGGGGAGCGGCGGGCCGCGTCGATCCAGTCCGGTGGTACCCCGTCGCGCTCGGCCGCCGCCCGCACCGCCGGGTCCTCCGGGTCGAGGAGGACGCCCAGCTGCGCCGCGTACAGGTCCTGCTCGTCGGGCGTCTGCGCGGCGGCCGTGACGCGGTCGGCGTCGTACAGCACCACCCCGAGGTAGCGCAGCCGCCCCACGCACGTCTCGGAGCACACGGTGGGCAGCCCCACCTCGATCCGCGGGTAGCAGAAGGTGCATTTCTCGGCCTTGCCGGTGCGGTGGTTGAAGTAGACCTTCTTGTACGGGCAGCCCGTCACGCACTGCCGCCAGCCGCGGCAGCCGTCCTGGTCGACCAGGACGATGCCGTCCTCGGCGCGCTTGTAGATCGCCCCCGAGGGGCAGGACGCGACACAGCTCGGGTTGAGGCAGTGCTCGCAGATCCGCGGCAGGTAGAACATGAAGGTCTCTTCGAAGGTGAAGCGCACCTTCTCGGCGATCCGCCGCGCCTGCTCGCCGGGGCCGCCGACCAGCGGGTCGGCGTCCCGGTGCTCGACCGACCCGCCGAGGTCGTCGTCCCAGTTGGCGCTCCACCCGATCGCCATCGGCCTGCCCGTGAGCAGCGAGCGCGGGGCGGCCACCGGGAAGTCGTCGCCGAGGGGTGCGTTGACCAGGTTGCGGTAGTCGTACGTCCACGGCTCGTAGTAGTCCTTGATGCCCGGCAGCACCGGGTTGGCGAAGATGTTCGCCATCCGCGCCAGCCGGCTGCCGGCCCGCAGGGTGAGGGCACCGCGGCGGTTCAGCTTCCAGCCGCCGCGCCACGCGCCCTGGTCCTGCCAGCGCCGCGGGTAGCCCTGCCCGGGGCGGGTCTCGACGTTGTTGAACCAGACGTACTCCATACCGCGTCGGTTGGTCCACGTCTGCTTGCAGGTGACCGAGCACGTGTGGCAGCCGATGCACTTGTCGAGGTTCATCACCATCGCGACCTGCGCCATGACCCGCATCAGTACGTCACCTCCGCGGTGCGGCGGCGGATCACGGTGACCTCGTCGCGCTGGTTGCCCGTCGGCCCCAGGTAGTTGAACGCCCAGGTCAGCTGGGCGTAGCCGCCGATGAGGTGGCTGGGTTTGAGGATCAGCCGGGTCAGCGAGTTGTGGACGCCGCCGCGCCGCCCGGTGCTCTGCGCCTTGGGGACCGCGACCGTGCGCTCCTGCGCGTGGTGCATGTAGACGGTGCCGGCCGGCATCCGGTGCGAGACGATCGCGCGCGCCGCGACGACCCCGTTGCGGTTGACCGCCTCGATCCAGTCGTTGTCCCGCACCCCGATCGCGGCCGCGTCCTGCGGCGCCAGCCAGATCACCTGGCCGCCCCGGGACAGCGACAGCATCAGCAGGTTGTCCTGGTACTCGGAGTGGATGGACCACTTGTTGTGCGGTGTCAGGTACCGGACCGTCACCTCCTGCTGCCCGCCCGCGCCGAGCCGCGGCTCGCCGAACAGCCGGTGCATGTCCAGTGGCGGCCGGTAGACCGGCAGCGCCTCGCCCAGCTCGTGCATCCAGTCGTGGTCCAGGAAGAACTGCTGCCGCCCGGTCAGCGTGTGCCAGGGCTTGAGCAGCTCGACGTTCTGCGTGAAGGGGCTGTAACGGCGGCCGCCGGCCTCGCTGCCCGACCACTCCGCCGAGGTGATCACCGTGGCCGGCGCCGCCTGCGTGTCGGCGTAGGTGATGCGCCGCGACGCGCTGTCCTCGGCCAGGTGCGCCATCGCCCGCCCGGTCCTCGCCTCCAGTGAGCGCAGGCTCTGCACCGCGAGCCGCCCGTTGGTCGTGCCCGACAGCGCCAGGATCGCGTTGGCCGCCTTCGCCGCGGTGTCCAGCCGCGGGCGGCCGTCGGCGGGGCCGCCGGCCGCGGTGCCGTTGAGCAGCCGCAGGCTCTCGACCTCGGCGTCCGGGCGCAGCGTCACGCCCTTCGCGGGCAGGCCCAGCTGCTCCGCGAGCGGCCCCAGTGCGGCCATCTTCGCAGCGACCGCCGGGTAGTCGCGCTCCACCACCGTCAGGCCCGGCATCGTCACGCCCGGCACGGGCTCGCACTCGCCGCGCCGCCAGTCCAGCGCGAGCCCGCCGGGCTGGGCGGTCTCGCCCGGCGTGTCGTGCTGCAACGCGGTCGCCACCAGGTCGCGGCGGGTGCCCAGATGGTCCACCGCCAGCTCGCTGAAGCGCGTCGCGATCGCCTGGAAGGCGTCGAAGTCGGTACGCGCCTGCCAGGGCGGGTCGATGGCCGGCGAGAAGGCGTGCACGTACGGGTGCATGTCCGTGCTGGACAGGTCGTGCTTCTCGTACCAGGTCGCCGCGGGCAGCGTCACGTCCGACAGCAGCGTCGAGGACGTCATGCGGAAGTCCAGCGACAGCAGCAGGTCCAGCTTCCCCTCCGGTGCCCGCTCGTGCCACACCACGTCGCGCGGCCGGACCTCGGGCGGGGCCTCGGTGGCGTTCAGCGAGGAGTGGGTCCCCAGCAGATGGCGGGTGAAGTATTCCGCGCCCTTGCCCGACGAGCCCAGCAGGTTGGCCCGCCACAGCGTCAGCACCCGCGGCCAGTTGCCCGGCGCGTCCGGGTCCTCGCACGCGAACTTCAGCGTCCCCGCGCGCAGTCCGGCCACCGCCGCGGCGACCGGGTCGTCGCCCTCGGCCAGCTCCAGCGGGTTGCGGTCGAAGGTCGGGTAGGACGGCATCCATCCCATCCGCGTCGCCTGGGCCAGGCAGTCCGCGCCGGTCATCCCCGCGAAGCGGCCCTCGCCCAGCGGCGAGGCCAGCACGTCGGCGCGGAAGTGGTCGTAGCGCCACTGGTCGGTGTTCAGGAACCAGTAGGCGGTGCCGATCATCTGGCGCGGCGGGCGGCTCCAGTCCAGCGCGCCGGCCAGCGTCGCCCAGCCCGTGGACGGGCGGCACTTCTCCTGGCCCACGTAGTGCGCCCAGCCGCCGCCGTTGCGGCCCTGGCAGCCGGTCAGCTGGAGCAGCGCCAGGAAGGCCCGGTAGATCGTCTCGGAGTGGAACCAGTGGTTGGTGCCCGCGCCCATCAGGATCATGCAGCGGCCCTGCGAGCGCTCGGCCGTCTCGGCGAACTCCCGGGCGATCCGCACGCACGCCGCCGCCGGCACCGAGGTGTGCGTCTGCTGCCAGCCCGGCGTGCCGGGCGTGCCGGCGTCGTCGTACGAGGCCGGCCACTGTCCCGGCAGCCCGTCGCGGCCCACCCCGTACTGCGCCAGCAGCAGGTCGAACACGGTGGTGACCAGCCGCCCGCCGGGCAGCCGCACCGCGGGCACCCCGCGCCGCACCACCGCGCCGCGGCCCTGGCCGTGCGTGCCGCCGTCGGTGTCGAAGCGCGGCAGCGCCACCTCGGCCGGCTCCCAGCCCGCCGTGCCCAGCAGGGTCAGCGCGGGGCGGATGTCCCCGAGGTCCAGATTCCACCGCCCCTGCCCCGACTCCGTCCAGCGGAAGCCCACCGACCCGCCCGGCACCGCGGGCCCGCCGGACGCGGTGTCCCACACCGCGGTCTTCCACTGCGCCGCGTCCTGCCCGGCCTCGGCGCCGCCCAGGTCCGCCGCCCGCACGAACTTGTCCGGGACGCAGGCCCCCTCGCGCTCGGACAGGCCCACCAGGAACGGCAGGTCGGTGTAGCGGCGCACGTAGTCGGCGAAGAAGGGCACCTCGCGCTCGACGAAGAACTCCCGCAGCAGCACATGGCCCATGCCGATCGCGAGCGCCGCGTCCGTGCCCGGGTGCGGGTGCAGCCACTCGTCGGCGAACTTCGTGTTGTCGGCGTAGTCCGGGGAGACCACCACCACCTTCTGGCCCCGGTAGCGGGCCTCGGCCATCCAGTGCGCGTCCGGGGTACGTGTGACGGGCACGTTCGTGCCCCACATCAGCAGATACGCCGCGTCCCACCAGTCGCCGGACTCCGGCACGTCCGTCTGGTCGCCGAACACCTGCGGCGAGGCCACCGGCAGGTCCGCGTACCAGTCGTAGAACGACAGCATCGGCGCGCCGATCAGCGCCATGAAGCGGGCCCCCGCGGCGTGCGAGACCATCGACATCGCCGGGATCGGCGAGAAGCCCGCGACCCGGTCCGGGCCGTACTCCTTGATCGTGTGCACGTGCGCGGCGGCGACGATCTCCACCGCCTCGTCCCAACTCGCCCGCACCAGGCCGCCCTTGCCGCGCGCCTGCTGGTAGCGGCGCCGCCGCTGCGGGTCGGCCTGGAGGTCGGCCCACGCCAGCACCGGGTCGCCGAGCCGCTCCCGCGCCTCGCGGTACATCTCCAGCAGCACCGCGCGGACGTACGGGTAGCGCACCCGGGTGGGGGAGTACGTGTACCAGGAGAAGGCCGCGCCGCGCGGGCAGCCGCGCGGCTCGTACTCCGGGCGGTCCGGGCCGACCGTCGGGTAGTCGGTCGCCTGCGTCTCCCATGTGATGATGCCGTCCTTGACGTACACCTTCCAGCGGCACGAGCCCGTGCAGTTGACGCCGTGGGTGGAGTTGACGACGGTGTCGTGGCTCCACCGGTCGCGGTAGAAGCGGTCACCCTCGCGGCCGCCCTTGAGGTGCTCGCTGTGCAGGTCGGGCGCGGCCTCGCCGCGCCGGAAGAACGTGCCCGCGGCCAGCAGCGCGGCGCCGGCCTCGCGCGGCGGGCCGCCGCCGGGCGGGCCGGTGTCGGTGTCCCTGGTGCTGGCGCGCATGGCGTTCCTTCCCGGCCGACGACTTCGGAAGGTAGCAATGTCGGACAAACGGCCCGCCGAGGCGGCTGTCGACATGCCGTACGTCCACCGTTCGGCCGCCGCCGGGTGGTGGGGTGCGCGGCGCCGCGTGGGCCGGTACGGCGTGGTGGCCGCGCGCGGGCCGGCTGCCCGGCGGGCGCCGGGGTGCAACGGCCGCGCGCGGGCCGGCTGCCCGGCGGGCGCCGGGGTGCAACGGCTGCGCGCGGGTCGGGCGTTCGGCGGGCGCGCGGGCGGCGTGGCGGTGCGGGGCGGCGGAGGGGGTGTGCTGCGATGCGGAGGTGACCACACTCCGGGCCCGTACCGTCGACGCGTTTCCCGGCGTCCGTGCCGTGGGCCGGCTCGCGACCGTGCCGCCCGGCGCGGGGGCCGCAGTCATGGCGACCGGGATCGTCTCGGTCGGGCTGCACCTGCTCGGCCATGACGTGCTGTCGGACATCCTCCTGGCCGTCGCCGCCGCGCTGTGGGTGCTGCTCGCCCTCGCCTTCGCCGTACGGCTGCTCGCCGACCGCTCCGGCTGGATCGCAGCCTCCGCCAACCCACCGGCGCTCACCGCCGTAGCGGCCACCTGCGTCCTCGGCACCCGGCTGTCGCTGCTGGGCTCGCAGCGCACCGCCCTGGCGCTGCTCGCGCTCGGCGCGGTGGCCTGGCCGTGGCTGCTGCTGTCGGTGCTGCGGCACCTGGAACGGCGCGCACCCGGTGCGGCCTTTCTCGTCTGCGTCGCCACCGAGGCCCTCGCCGTGCTCGCCGCGACCCTCGCGCTCGCCGGGCAGGGCGACTGGCTCGGGTGGGCCGCCCTCGTCGCCTGCCTGGCCGGCGTCGCGCTCTACGGCGAGGCGCTGAGGCGCTTCGACTTCGGCCAGGTCCTCACCGGCAGCGGGGACCACTGGATCGCGGCGGGCGCGCTGGCCATCTCCGCGCTCGCCGCCTCCAAGCTCACGGCCTCGCCCCTGTGGACCGGCGCCGGGCACAGCGCCCTGCGCATCCTCACCTTCGTGCTGCTCGGCCTGGATCTCGCGTGGTACGCGGTGCTCGCCGTCTGCGAGGTGCTCCGTCCCCGGCCGCGCTACGACCTGCGGCGCTGGTCGACGGTCTTCCCCCTCGGCATGAGCGCGGTGGCCGCACTCTCCACCTCGCAGGCCGCTCACGTCCCGCGGTTGCACGGGACCGGCACCGTACTGCTGTGGATCGCGTTCGCCGCCTGGCTGCTGGTGGCCGCGGGTTTCACCGCGCACGTGCTGCGCGGGCGCCGGGCGGGACCGCGGCCCGGCTACAGGGCGATCCAGTAGCGGCGCTTGACGCCCGCGGGGGTGCTGCGAACGTCCTCCAGGACGCCGCCGTTGCGCTCGACGGTGCGCGCCGACGCGGTGTTGCCGTCGTCGCAGGTGACCAGGACCCGTTCCAGGCCGAGCGCGCGGGCCTCGGGCAGCACCGCGCCGAGCGCCCACGTCGCCACGCCGCGGCGGCGGAAGGAGGGCCGGACGCTGTAGCCGATGTGGCCGCCGAGGTCGAGCAGGACGTCGTTCAGGTAGTGCCGCAGATCGATCGCCCCCACGTAGTCGTCGCCCTCGACGATCCACCAGTGGGTGGCGTGGACGCGCCCCTCGCCGACCGCGACGGAGGTGTCCGCCTGCCGCCGCAGCGTGTCGACCCATTCCGCGAAGACCGCGGGGTCGGCGAGGTCGCCCCCGGGCGCGAGGCGCAGACCTCCCCCGTCCTGGTGGGCCCCCGCGGGCCACTCGGCGAGGGCGGCGAGCCACGAGGCGTGCAACGTCTCGGTGGGCGTGACCAGTTCGGGCATGGGGCAGACGCTAGCACCGGCGCCGGTCAGTACGACTGGAGCTCCCACAGGTTGCCCGCCGGGTCACGGACGTGGGCGGTGCGCGTCGTCGGCCCCCACTCCGGACGGGCGGCCGGGCCCGCGACCGCGGCGGCGCCGTGCCGCAAGCACAGCTCGTACCCGGCGGTGACGTCCGCGACGCGGCTGACCAGCATGCTCGCGGCGGACCCGGCGCCGCCGTCCGCGCCGTCGTGGAGCGCGTCGAGGGCGCCGCGCTCCACGACGGCGAGGACGCCCTCGGTGCCCACGTCCCAGCTCGCGTAAGGCCCGTCGGCCGAACCGCGGGCGAGCCGCGCGCCGACGAGCGCGGGGAGCACGGCGTCGTAGAAGCGGAAGGCGGCGCCGAAGTCGGCGACCAGCAGGCGGGGGTGGAGTGCGTCCATCGCGGCCTCGTTCGAGAATAGTGGGTGCTCACCTATTATTGGGGTGAGCCTACAATACGGCTCATGGCCGCCGACGGGACGCCCCCCACGCTCACCGCCCTCACCACCTACCTGTTGTCGAGGACCGGCAAGACCGCGCGCGGCCGGCTCGCGGCGCAACTCGCCGGGCAGGGACTGCGGCTGTGGCACATGGCGGTGCTCGCCGCCCTCGCCGACTTCGGCCCGCACACGCAGCGGGAGCTGGCGGAACGCCTCGCGATCGACCCCAGCGACATGGTGAAGGTGCTCGACGACCTCACCGCCGCCGGCCACGTCACCCGCACACGCGACCCCGCCGATCGCCGCCGCATCCGGGTCGCCCTCACCGCGTCCGGAACCGCCGCCCTCGCCGCCCAGGTCACCCGGGCGGAGTCCGTCCAGTCCGCGCTGCTCGCCCCGCTGACCCCGCACGAACGCGCGACCCTGCACGCCCTGCTGCTCCGCGTCTACGGGGCGAGCTGACGCAGACGCCGAGGGCCGCCCGTTTCCGAGGGGCGCGGGAACAGCGCGAGCAACCCCCACGCCGGCCGCCGGTCCGGTGCGGACCGAACCGCCCCTTCGGGCCGGTGGCGACCCGCGCCGCGGGGGCGTGGCCGGGCATGCGGCGCCCGGCGCCGTGCAGATGCCCTCCTCCCGAAAACCCCGCGGAGCGACTAGCACTGCTAGTTTGACGTCATGCGCCCCGCAATCCACTTCGTCGCCGCCCGCCGCACCGCCATCGGCAAGCTCTGCGGCGGGCTGTCCGGCGTGCGGCCGGACGACCTCGCCGCGAGCGTCATCCGCGGCCTCGTCGCCGACGTGCCCGCGCTCGACCCCGCCCGGATCGACGACGTCTACTGGGGGGCCGCCAACCAGGCCGGCGAGGACAACCGCAACGTCGCCCGCATGGCGGTCCTGCTCGCCGGCCTGCCCGACTCCGTACCCGGCGCGACCGTCAACCGGCTGTGCGCCTCCGGCATGGAGGCGGTCACCGCGGCGGCCCGGGCCATCGCCGCCGGGGAGGCGGACATCGTGCTCGCCGGCGGCTCGGAGTCCATGAGCCGCGCACCCTTCGTGCTGCCCCGGCCGGACGAGGCCCTGCCCCGTACCCTCCAGACGTACGACACCCGGCTCGGCTGGCGGCTCACCAACCCCGCGATGCGCGACCTGCACGGCGTGCTGGCGATGGGCGAGACGGCCGAGGAGGTCGCCGCCCGGCACGGCGTCAGCCGCGCCGACCAGGACGCCTTCGCGCTGCGCTCGCACCGCGCCGCCGCCGCGGCCCGCGCCGCCGGGCGGTTCGACGCCGAGATCCTGCCGGTGACCCGGCCCGACGGCGTCACGCTCACCCGCGACGAGTCCGTCCGCGAGGACACCACCGCGGAGAAGCTCGCCGCCCTCGCCCCCGTCTTCCGCCCCGGCGGCACCGTGACCGCCGGCAACTCCTCGCCCATGAACGACGGCGCCGCCGGCCTGCTCCTGGTCAGCGACGCCGCGCTGCGCGACCTCGGCGCCGAATCCCTCGGCCGCTACGCCGCCGGCGCCAGCGCGGGCGTGCACCCCGACGTGATGGGCACTGGCCCGGTGCCCGCGACCAGGAAGGCGCTGGCCCGGCTCGGCCGCGCGGTGGACGGTCTGGACGCCGCCGAGGTCAACGAGGCGTTCGCCGCGCAGGCCCTGGCCTGCGTCCGCGAGCTCGGCCTCGACCCCGGGCTGGTCAACCCCGACGGCGGCGCCATCGCCCTCGGACACCCGCTCGGCGCGTCCGGCGCCCGCATCCTCACCACGCTGCTGCACCGCATGGCCCGCACCGGTGCCCGGCGCGGGCTGGCCACCATGTGCGTCGGCGTCGGCCAGGGCACCGCCGTCCTCGTCGACCGAGACTGACCCGCGGCCGGCGCGCGCCGGCCGCCGGAAGATCGATAGGGGTTGGCCGCGGCGCCCGGCTCTGGGAGAATCGGGTGCGCTGCTGCCGGCACCACGGGGACGGAGTCGCCATGACAGGCCCTGACGGGGCGCATCTGCTCGCGATCAGCGACCTGCACGTCGGGTACGAGGCCAACCGGCAGATCGTGGAGCGCCTGCGGCCCGAGCACGACGACGACTGGCTGCTGGTCGCCGGGGACGTCGCCGAGCTGACGCCGGACATCACCTGGGCGCTGACGACCCTGACCCGCCACTTCTCCAAGGTCATCTGGCTCCCCGGCAACCACGAGCTGTGGACCCACCCGCAGGACCCGGTCCAGCTGCGCGGTGAGCGCCGCTACCGCCACCTCGTCGACGAGGCGCGCGCGCTCGGCGTGATCACCCCCGAGGACCCCTACCCGGTGTGGGAGGGCCCGCAGGGGCCGGTCGCGGTCGTGCCGATGTTCCTGCTGTACGACTACACCTGGCGGGACGGCACGCCCGGCGCCCGCACCAAGGACGAGGCGCTGGCGCAGGCCCGCGAGGCCGGCATCGTCTGCACCGACGAGATGTTCCTGCAGCCCGACCCGCTGCCGGGCCGCGACGACTGGTGCCGGGCCCGCGTCGCCGAGACCGCCCGCCGGCTGGACGCCCTCGACCCGTCACTGCCCACCGTGCTCGCCAACCACTGGCCGCTGCACCGCGAGCCCACCCAGATCCTCACCTACCCGGAGTTCGCCCTGTGGTGCGGCACCGAGCAGACCGAGGACTGGCACACCCGCTACCGCGCCACCGAGGTCGTCTACGGCCATCTGCACATCCCGCGCGTCATCTGGCGCGACGGCGTCCGCTTCACCGAGGTCTCGCTCGGCTACCCGCGCGAGTGGAGCCGCCGCGAGAGCGGACCCGCGGGCCTGCGCCGCATCCTCGCCGGCCCGCGGCAGGCGGCCCGCCGGTGATCGAACTCGTCCTGCCCGCGGCCGTCTTCCACCGCGCCGCCTACGGTGGCGAGCTGGACCACGCGCCACTGCACCCCGAGGAGACGCCCGCCGTCACCCGCGCCGTCGACAAGCGGCGCCGCGAGTACGCCGCCGGGCGCGCCTGCGCGCGCGACGCCCTCGGGCAGCTCGGCATCCCGCCGGGGCCGATCCTGCGCGACCCGAAGCGCGGCGCCCCGCAGTGGCCGGACGGCGTCGTCGGCAGCATCACCCACTGCGACGGCTACCGCGCCGCGGCCGTCGCGCGCACTGCCGACATGCTCGCCCTCGGCATCGACGCCGAGCCGCACGACGTGCTGCCCGAAGGCGTCCTGGAGGCCGTCCTCGCCACCGACGCCGAGCGCGCCCGGCTCGCCGAACTCGTGCGGAGCGCTCCCTCGGTCCACTTCGACCGGCTGCTCTTCAGCGCCAAGGAGACCGTCTACAAGGCCTGGTATCCCTACCACCACCGCATGCTCGGCTTCGACGAGGCCGAACTGCTGCTCGCCACCGACCCCGGCACACCCGACCGCGGCAGCTACACCGCCCGCGTCCTCGTCCCCGGCCCCCTCCTCGCCGAGGGCGTCGGCCCCGACGTCTTCACCGGCCGCTGGGCCGTACGCGACGGCCTCCTCGTCACGGCCATCGCCGTCCCGGCCGACGGCACCGAACCGGCGGCCTGACCGCCCGGCCACCGGGTCCGTCAGCCCGAGTCGCGCTCCACCAGCGTCGTCCTGAAGATGACCGAACGGGTGTCCTGCCGCGGGTCGTCGATGCGGGCGAGCAGCAGGCGGGCCATCTCCGCCGCCATGTCCTCGACCGGCTGACGGATCGTGGTCAGCAGCGGGCGGGACGCCTGCGCCGCGCTGCTGTCGTCGAAGCCGATCACGGCGACGTCGTCGGGCACCCTGCGGCCCTGGTCGCGCAGCACCAGCAGGGCGCCCTGCGCCATCAGGTCGTTCGCGACGAACACCCCGTCGGTGTCGGGGTAGCGCTCCAGCAGCTCGTGCATCGCACGCTCGCCGCCGGCCTGCGTGAAGCTGCCCTCCACGCTGGGCACGTACGCGTAGCCGTGCTCGGCCATCGCCTCCCGGAAGCCCGCCAGCCGGTCCTGGCCCGCGGGGGAGTCGAACGGGCCCGCGATCGTGGTGATACGGCGGCAGCCGCGCGCCAGCAGCCGCTCGGCCGCGAGCCGTGCGCCCGCCTGCTGCGCCACGTCCACGTAGCTGATGGGGATCGGCGTGGAGGGGCGCGCGAACAGCACCGTCGGCAGGCCCGCTTCGGTCAGCAGGAGGGGCAGCGAGTCACCGGGCGCTATCGACACCAGCGCCACGCCGTCGATGTGCTCCTGGCGCAGGTTGGCCACGAGCGTGTGCCGCGCGTCCTCGGAGTCGGCCAGCATCAGCACCGGATGCACCCCGCGCGGGCGCAGCACCGTCAGCAGGCCGCCGACCACCCGGCCGAAGAACGGGTCGCTGAACACCTGGCCCAGGAAGGGGTCGTCGGCGGTGCGGTGCGCCGGGACGGAGAAGACCAGCGCGACGGAGTCGGTGCGCCGGGTGACCAGGGTGCGGGCCGCGCGGTTGGGCACGTAGCCGGTCGCCGCGACCGCCTCCTGGACGATCCGCTGGATCTCCGGATCGACGTTGCGCGTCCCGTTGACCACGCGCGACACCGTCGCCCGCGACACCCCCGCGGACCGCGCGACGTCTTCCAGAGTGGGCTGGCGCGGCCCCGGGGGACGGCTGCTCGTCATGGGTGCAGTTATACCATGAGCGGGAGAGCGCTCTCCGGCCTTCGGTGCAGGCCACAGCACGGACCGGCACCCCGCGGTGGCCTTGCGCGCACGGGCCGGGACGCGGGGGGCGTACGGAGGCGTCATCGCCCCTGCCCGGTCCTGCCGCGGCAACGGGAGCGGGGTGCGGCGACCCCCACAGGCCCGCCGCACCCCGCCCCGGGTCAGCCGGGTCCGCCGCTCACGCGTACACCCCGAACTCGTACAGCGAGTCGCCGTACGCCGTGCCCCGCGCGGTGATCGTCACCCGCACGTACCGGCCGGTGCCGCTGACGTCCAGGGTGTCCACCCCGCCCGCCCCGGCCGACGTCGAGTGCACGGTCGTCCAGTTGCTCCCGTCGTTCGACACCTGCACCTGGTAGGCCTTCCCGTAGGCCGCCTCCCAGGCCAGCTGCACGTGCTTGACCGCGGTCGGCGCGCCCAGGTCGACCTGGATCCACTGCGGGTCGCTCCACTCGCTCGCCCACCGGGTCGTCATGTTCCCGTCGGTGGCCATCGCCGGCGTGCACGGGCAGCCGCCCGTCGGGTCGGACTGGTAGGTCGAGGCGGTCGTGGGCCTGCCCTGGGCGACGTTCGTACCGTCGACCTTCGGCGCCACCACCCGGAAGGACCTCGTCTCCACGCCGAGGTTGCCGTGGCCGTCGTAGGCGTAGACGTACACCTTCCACACCCCGAGTGTGGTGGGCGCGGTCACCGTGAACTGCCCGTCGCCGGTCTGAGTGAAGGCCACCTGGCGCAGGCCCGTCGTGCTGTCCACGTACTTGGTCGAGTACATCAGGTTGTACCGGACCGGGTCACCGTCCGGGTCGGTCGCCTTCGCCGACACCGTGAACGTGCCGCCCGCGGGCACCGACGAGCTGTTCGACAGCGTCATCGAGCCGATCGACGGCGGGGTGTCCGCGCCCGGCGAGCCGCCGTAGTCCTTGGCGACCGAGTAGTACGCGGGCCGCTTCCAGCCCTCCGGGCGGAGGTTGAACCAGATGCCGCCGAAGTCGTTCTCCTCGCCGTAGTTGAACATCGTCGCGCCGAGCCCGACACCGGTGTGCCCGACGACGCAGTTCCACGCCGAGGTGTACGCGTCGCGCTTCTGCGCGTCCGTCGGCTCGGTCGGCACCCCGTTGGCGTCGTTCGGCACCTCCCACTCGCCCGCCTCGCCGGACTCCGTCACGATGTACGGCTTGCTGTAACCGCCCGAGACCCAGTCCTGCCTGACGTTGCAGACCGCCCCGTAGGAGTTGACGGCGTAGAGGTCGAGGGACGGGGTGTACTGCTTGTAGTACGGCCACGCGCCCGTCCACGCGTCGGTCGACGTCACCGGGTGGTTCGGGTCGATCGCGTGGATCGCCTGCGCCACCTGCTCCACGAACTGCGCGTAGGCGATGCGCTGCTGCTCGACCGCCGCGCCCGAGTAGTGGTCCTGGGTGGTGAGGATGACCTCGTTGCCCACGTCCCACATCAGCACGCCGGGATGGTTCTTGTAGGTGCTGACCCAGTTCTTGATGTCGTTGAGGGTGCTGGTCTTGTACGCGGTGTCGTTGACGTAGTCCGCGCCCTGGTTGAGCCAGAAGCCGTTGACGACCTTCATCCCGTACGCCGCAGCCGCGTCCAGCAGCGGCTTGCTGCCGGCGTCGGTGCCCCAGGTGCGCAGCGTGTTGACGCCCATCGACCTCAGGTCGCGCATGTGGGCGTCGGCGGTGGTCGCGGACGGGCCCCACGTCACGCCCTTGACCTGCCACGGCCTGCCGTCCACCGTGAGCTGCCAGTTGCCCTGGCCGCCCGTGACGCGGACGTTGCTCGCGCCGGTGGGCACCGGCGGGTCGGTCAGCGGGGCCGGGGCACTGCCGGTGGTCTGCGACACCGTGACGCTGTCGATGCTCAGCACGCCGCCGGAGGAGGTGTCGTCGGTGGGCGAGGTGCAGCCGCACACCGCGTTCGGGTAGGAGCCGCCGATGCGCAGGCTGAAGTCGAGGTACACGCCGTGGTGCACGGCCGCGTCCCACGTGGACACGCCGACCTGCGACTCGCTGACCTGCCACACCTGGTTGCCGTCGAGATACCAGCGGATCTGCTCGTCGGACGTGGTGCGGTCGATGATCTCGGAGTAGGTGTGGTAACCGGTCTGGCAGCCCGCGCACGTGGCCAGGCCGCTGGTCAGGCCGTTGTACTCGGCGCAGTTGCCGCCGGGGGCGGTCCCGCAGTGCAGCGTCGCCGAGAGCTGGCTGCGGCCGTTGACGTCCTCCATGATGTCGCTCTCGCCCACCGCGGGCCAGGTGTTGACGTTGCCGCGGTAGCCGGCGCCCATCGCGCGGAAGGACGGCCAGTAGCCCAGTGCCTTGGCGACGTCGGGCTGCTTGAGCGTCGCGGAGATCTGCAGCCGGCCGCCGGCCGGGGCCTGGAAGTCGGTGCGCCTGGTCTCGATGCGGCCGGAGGTCCAGGAGCCGCCCGACTTCAGGGCGGTCAGGCTGAGGTGGCCGCTGCCGTCGAGGCCGACGTTGGCGGGGGAGTCGGTGGCCGTCTCGACCTCGCCGGTGCCCCAGCCGGCGGGGCCGCCGGGGTAGGCGGTGCCTGTGTCGGTGATCCAGCTGCCCGCGTCGGGCTTGGTGCCCGCGGCGCCGTCGAAGCCGTCGCTCCAGAGGGTCGTCCAGTCGCCGGGGGGCGGGGTGCCGGTGCTGCCGCCGCTGGCGCCGCCGGACGTCGTGCCGCCGTTGCCGCTGCCGGTGCCCGCGGTGCCGTAGACCTGGAATTCCCACAGCGAGTAGCCGTAGCCGTTGCTGCGGGCGGTGCCGTTCATCCGGACGTAGCGGCCGGTGCCGGTGGCGGTGACCGTCTCGGTGCCGCCGGGCGCGGCGTTCGTGGCGTAGATCTGCGTCCAGTGGGTGGCGTCGTCCGAGACCTGGACCTGGTAGGCCTTCGCCGGGTTCTCCCAGGTCAGGACGACCTTGCTGACGGTGGAGGATGTGCCGAGGTCGACCTGGAGCCACTGCGGGTCGGCCCAGGCGCTGGCCCAGCGGGTGGCGGGGTCGCCGTCGACGGCCGCGGTGGCGGGGTAGCCGGCGCCCTCGGTGGACGAGGCGGTGGCGGGCTTGCCCTGGGAGAGCAGGGCGTCGGCGGCGTGCGCGGGGGCGGCCGGGACGGCGAGCGCGTAGAGCGCGAGGCCGGTGGCCACCAGCAGCAGGAAGGCGGCACGCAGCGGCGGAGGCAGGGCTCCGGCCCGCGAGCGTGCCGAGGGTGACGCTCTCATGACGGACTCCAGCGGTGGGGGGTGGGGGTGGAGGAGGTGGGGGGAGAACTGCGGTGGGGGAGGGGAAATGTGATCTGGGAGAGCGCTCTCTCAGTGGCCCCCGATGGTTGCCCCATGGTTTCCGGGGTGTCAAGGGATGCGACGTGAACGGCCTCTCGTGGGGCGGGTGAGGGGGCCGTGGCGGGCCGCCGGCGGCTGGGTCGCGGCGAGCCGCGCCGCGGGCTGCGGCGGGGCTTGACACCCGGTCGGCGGGCGGACAGGGTGGCCGTGTGGGAGAGCGCTCTCCCACATATTGACGCCATCCGGACCACTCGTCCCCAGCCTGCCGCTCACCGCGGCCTTCCCGCCGATGGGCCGTCACGCCGCGGGCGGCGCCGCA
Organism: Streptomyces sp. NRRL F-5123; assembly: GCF_000721495.1. Classification (GTDB taxonomy): domain Bacteria; phylum Actinomycetota; class Actinomycetes; order Streptomycetales; family Streptomycetaceae; genus Actinacidiphila. The sequence goes on along the minus strand of NZ_JOHY01000005.1, from coordinate 187,677 downwards.
CGGAAGGCCATGAAGGGATGACCATGATCACCCCAGGGCCCGTGCCCGTGCCGCCCGCCACCGCACCCGCGCTCACCGACGAGCGGCTCGACGCCCTCGTCGCCCGGCTCGACCTGCCCGCGAAGATCCGGCTGCTGTCCGGCGCCGGGACCTTCCGCACCGCGCCGGAACCCGCCGTCGGCCTGCGTGCGCTGGGCTTCTCCGACGGCCCGGCCGGTGTCCGCGGCGAGCGCTGGGACGAGCGCGACACCGCGCTGGCGCTGCCCTCCCCGACCGCGCTCGCCGCCGCCTGGGACGACGGACTGGTCGCCGAACTGGGCGGGCTGCTCGCCGCCGAGGCCCGCCGCAAGCGCATCCACGTGCTGCTCGCCCCGACCCTCAACCTGCACCGCACCCCCGCCGCCGGCCGCCACTTCGAGTGCTTCGCCGAGGACCCGCTCCTCGTCGGCCGCACCGCCGCCGCCTACATCCGCGGCGTGCAGGCCGGCGGAGTCGCCGCGACGGCGAAGCACTACGTCGCCAACGACTCCGAGACCGACCGCCTCACCCTGGACGCCCGCGTCGACGAGCGCACCCTGCACGAGGTCTACCTCGCCCCCTTCGAGGCCGCGGTGCGCGCCGGGGTGTGGGTGGTGATGTCCGCGTACAACCGCGTCAACGGCGTCACGATGTCGCACAGCCCGCTGCTCGCCGAACCCCTCAAGGGCTCCTGGGGGTTCGACGGAGTCGTCGTCTCCGACTGGGGCGCTGTGCGCAGTACGGAGCCGGCCGCGCTCGCCGCACAGGACCTCGCGATGCCCGGCCCGCACCCTCTGTGGGGGGAGCCGCTGGTCGCGGCCGTACGCGCGGGGCGGGTTCCGGAGGAGCTGGTGGACGCCAAGGTGCGGCGGCTGCTGCGGCTCGCCGCGCGGGTCGGCGCGCTGGAAGGAGCCGGGCCGCCGCCGGCCGCCCCGGCGCCCGCCGAGCCGCGCGCCCTGCTGCGCCGAGCGGTGGCCGCTGGCTGCGTACTGCTGCGCAACGAGGGCGGGTTGCTGCCGCTGGTTCCGGCGGCGGCTCCCGGTGCGGTTCCCCCGGGGGTCCCGGGCGCGTCCGCCGTACCCGGCCTGCTCGCGCGGCTCGCGGTGATCGGGCCGAACGCCGCCGCGGCGCGGGTGCAGGGCGGGGGCAGCGCGGGCGTCTTCCCGGAGGCGGTCGTGTCACCGCTGGACGGTATCCGGGAAGCGCTCTCCGGCACCGGCACCGAGGTGGTGCACGCGGAGGGCGTGCGGCTGGGCACCCGGCCGACCCCGCTGCACCCCGGCAACGCCGTCGACCCGCGCACCGGCGACCCCGGGGTGCTGGTCCGCTACCTGGCCGCCGACGGCGCCGAGCTGTGCGCCGAACACCGGCTCAGCGGCCGCGTCCTGGAGCCCGGCGACGCGCCGGACCTGGCCCGTACGGCGGCGTCCGTCGAGGTCAGCGCGCATTTCACGCCCACGGCCACGGGGGAGTGGCGGCTGTCGGTCGTGGGCCTGGGCGCGGTCGCGCTGCGCGTGGACGGCGAGGAGCTGATCGGCACCGTCGTGGAGCCGGAATCCGACGACCCGACGTACGTGCACGTGGCGCCGTCCTTCCGCACCGCGGTCCGCAAGGCCGTCGCGGGCGAGCCGCTGCACCTGGTCGCCACCCGGGAGCTGCGGCCGGACCAGGGGCTGGCCGTCGCGCTGGCCGCCGACGCGCCGCAGCCCGCGGAGGACGAGGCCTTCGCCGAGGCCGTCGCGTGCGCGCGCGGCGCCGACGCGGCGGTCGTGGTGGTCGGCACCACGGACGAGATCGAGAGCGAGGGCGCCGACCGCACCTCGCTCGCACTGCCGGGCCGCCAGGACGAGCTGGTCGCGGCGGTGGCCGCCGCCAACCCGCGCACGGTGGTGATCGTCAACGCGGGCGGCCCGGTCGAGCTGCCGTGGCGGGAGAGCGCTCCCGCAGTGCTGCTGTGCTGGTTCCCGGGCCAGGAGGCCGGGCACGGGCTCGCCGATGTCCTCTTCGGCCGCGCCGAGCCGGGCGGGCGGCTCCCCACCACCTGGGCCGCGCGGGCCGCGGGCGCACCGCTGCCCGCCACGGCCCCCGCGGACGGCGTGCTGCGTTACGCGGAGGGCCCGTACGTCGGCCACCGCGCCTGGCGCCGCGCGGGAGTGGAACCGGCGTACTGGTTCGGCCACGGCCTCGGCTACACCACCTGGGCGTACGAGGCGCTGGAGGTGCGGCCGCCGGAGCCGGACTCCGCAGGACCGGGCGCGACCGCCCTGGTCACGGTGCGCAACACCGGTACCCGCGGCGGGCGGGAGGTCGTCCAGGTCTATCTGACGACGGGTCCGGACGAGCACGACGACGGCGGCCCGCGGCTCGCCGGATACGCCGCCGTGCACGCGGCGCCCGGCGCGTCCGCGGTCGCCGAGGTGCGGATCGAGCCGCGGGCGCTGCAGCGCTGGTCGCCGGCGGAGGCCCGCTGGGTGCCGCGCCCCGGCCCGTACGTGCTGCACGCCGGCCCCTCCGCCGCTCGGCAACCGCTCTCCGCGCTGCTCGCCCCCTGACCGCCCGTCACACCGGGGCCACCCCGGACCGGGGCGCCTCCCGCTCCTGACGGCGGGAGGCGCCCCACCCCACCGCCGACTCCGACCCTGGGGCGTGTCCGCGAAATCCCGCCCGACACGCGCCCCCTGCCCTCGGCGGGAGGTGCGCCCCGCGTTGCCGGGCTCGTCCGAGCAGGCCCCCTACGAGGACGACCCCTCCGAGCTGCGATCGGGAGTGCCTCCCGGGCGAAGCTCCGGGGGAGCGCCGGCCCCCGCCGGCCCGGCCCTCCGGACCGACGACGGGGCCTTGCGGACACGCCCCGGAGGCCGGTGCTCCCCGTTGACGATTGGCCCGTACAGGGCCCTCCCGCGGCTCTGCCCGGCGGTCTCCGGCGTGCCCGTGCCGCCGCCTGACCCCGAACGGCAGCGGGCCGCAGGCCGCGGGCCCGTGCTCCGCCGTGCGCGGCCAGGGGGCGGGCCCGTGCTTCGCCGTGCGCAGCCACGGAGCCCGCTCCCGGCCGCCCCGTGCCGTGCTCCGGCCCCCGGCCCGTCCGCGGGGCCCTCGGGTGGCGCCTTCCGCGGTCCTCACGTCCCTTCCCGGCGGCCGTTTCGCGACGGCGTCCGGCCCCCCACCGGGGCCGACGGGCAGGGCCTCCGCTCAAGATCGGCGTTGTCAGACCCTCCCACTACCTTCAGTGGTGTCGCGCCGGTCAGGCGCGCAAATCCCGGCGTGTGCAGAGGAGATGACGCGTTGTCCGAGTGGGAGCCCGACTGGGGGAAATCCAGCACGGTGCGGGTGGTGGCGCCCGCCAGTCCGCGCAAGCTCGCCAAGGTGCCGTTCGTCGAGCTGGCCGACGGGCGGTTGCAGGGAGTGGTGTCGAGCGGCTCGGACATAGCGCGGGTGTACGTCTCGTCGGTCGCCGCGGGCTCGTTCGCGTTCACCTGCAGCACGAACAACAACCGCCCCTGCGGCGGCGCGCGCGGCATGTTCTGCAACCACATCCGCGCGCTCGTCGGCGAGGCCGTCCTCCAGTACGGCGCGCAGCGCGTCGCCCGCTACATGCGGCTGGATCCCGTCGAGGCCGGGGCGGACTCCGACGCGGTCCTCACGCCGATGGTGCAGGCCCGCCCGCAGCAGGGCGACTCGTCGGCGGCCGCCTCCGTCTTCAGCCGCTTCCTGCGCCAGCTGAGCTACCTGGAGCTGGCGCCGACCACCGCGCCGCTGCCGGAGATGCAGTGGTTCCCGCCGACCAGGGCGGTGGCGTGATGCGGGCGGACGTGCTGGCCGAGGAGATCGACGGGCTCGACGAGGCCCTGGCCGTCGTCGACGCCTTCGACGAGGCGCTTGCCTCCGGCCTGCTGCGCCCGCAGCCCGCGCAGGCGGCGGGCCTGGCTGCCCTGGCGGGCGCGCTCGCCGGGTCGCCGCTGGCCGGGAAGGTCGCCGAGGCCGCGGAGAAGGCCGCGGCGGGGGCGGCGGGCGAGGACCACTTCGTTGCGCTCGCCGCGGGCCGCACCGCCCTGCTCGGCTCGGTTCACGACGCACTGGCCGCCCGTGCGGCCGAGGCGACGGGGCGGTCCGCCGCCGAGCCCGCCGCCCCGGAGCCGGGTGCGCAGCAGGCGGTGAACGTCCTGGCGGCCGCCCGCTCCTGGCTGTCGGACCTGGCCCGCTGCGGCTGGCGCGGTATGGACCACGAGGTCGTCTCGGGCGCCGCGCCGGTCGTCTCGGCGATGCTGCCGGACCCGGCACTGCGCCGCCTGGCCGCGCTCCTCGACGGGTTCGCAGACGAGCTGGCCGCGTGCTGCCCCGGCGCCGCCCTGGAGCGCCTCCCGGTCCGCCGCTGGGCCGACCTGTGGTCGCGCGCGCTGCTGCTGACGCTTCCCGGCGCCGCCGGCGCGACCGCCGGGGGCCGGGCGACCGGCCGCCTGCTGCCGCTCGGTGTCGACCTGCACGAGCACGCCACGGCCGTCCAGGCCCAGGTGCATGCGGTGTTCGAGCCCGCCGACGGGTCCACGGCGCTGCTGGTGCGGGCGAGCGTGTCGGCGCCCAAGCCGGAGACCGTGGTGGGCGCGGGCCTGTGGCAGCTGCTGCGCCCGCACATGTCGCTGCTGGCCGCCGCGGGCGAGGGCCGCTGCATGGACGTCACGGGCATGCCGCTCACGGCCGAGGGCGATCTGGTCTGGGACGACGCGTGCGCCCGCCCGGGGGAGCCGGCCGACGCGTTCAGCACGGCCAGGGTCGCGATGCCCGCGGCCGCGGACCTGGCGACAGCGCCGCTCGACCGGCACCCGGCGCGGATCGCCGTCCCGGTCTTCGTGGAGGGCTACACGGCCGCGCAGGACGAGGAGAAGGGCCTGGTCCTCACCTTCGCGGGCGGTGAGCTGCCCGTCGACACCGACCGCGTCCCGGTCGCCGGCCCGCTGACGCCGGAGGCCGTCGCGAAGTCCGCCGCCTGCATCGGCCTGCTGCGCTGGGACGCGGGCGCCTTCCGCCTCCAGCCGCTCGCCGTCGAGAGCGTCGTCCGCAAGAAGCCCGTCGCGCTGCACGCGGGGGCGTGGGCGGGCGGCACCGCCGACAAGACCGGGGCCAAGGCGGAGAAGGCCGCCACCGACGCCGCCGCGGCGTTGCGGGAGCGCGCGGGAAGGCTGCTGCGGAAATGACCGACCAGCACACCGCGCCCGAATCCGCGCCCGCGCCCGCCCACGACGCCCGGCGGCAGGTGGTCTACTGGCGGCTGCTCGCCCGGCTCTTCGACCAGGAGGAGCAGCCGGCCCTGGAGTCCGCGAGCCTGGCCGTCGTCGAGGACATCGGCCTGCCCGGAGCGCTCCTCGACCCGCAGGTGTCCGTCGACTCCCTGGTGCAGCGCCACCCCGAGCTGGCGGCCGAGTTCGACGGCCTGATGGTCCCGCGGCCACCCGAGCCGGACGGGAGCGGCGCGGACGACGGGGACGACGTCGACGATGCGGACGACGACGGCGGTAACGCCGACGATGCCGACGACGGCAGGGACCGCGCAGCAGAGGTGCGCCGCGCCGCCCTGGTCTCCAAGGTGCTGCTCAACGTCTTCGCGACCGGCGGCGGGGCCGTCACCGCGGGCCAGCTGGCCCGCTGGCAGGCCGACGCCGGCTGGCTTGAGCGCGCCCTCGGCTGCCGTCCCGGCGAGCTGCGCGGCGGCGGCCGGGGCGTCAGCCCGACCGGTACGGGCGCCGGGCACGGCGCACCCGACCTGAGCCGGCTGATCCCGGCCATCGGACCGGACCTGGCCGCGATCGAGGCCGACCTCGTCAAGCGGATGCAGCTGCGCGAGGTGCTGGCCGATCCGCAGCTGGCCGCCCGGCTCACGCCGAGCATGTCGCTCATCGAGCAGTTGCTGCGCGACAAGAACAACCTGTCGGGGGTCGCGCTGGCCAACGCCAAGGCTCTGATCCGCCGCTTCGTCGACGAGGTCGCCGAGGTGCTGCGCACCCAGGTCGAGAAGGCCACGGTCGGCGCGATCGACCGGTCCGTCCCGCCCAAGCGGGTCTTCCGCAACCTGGATCTGGACCGCACGATCTGGAAGAACCTCACCAACTGGAGCCCGGAGGACGAGAAGCTCTACGTCGACCGGCTCTACTACCGGCAGACCGCCCGCCGCACCACACCGCAGCGGCTGGTCGTGGTGGTCGACCAGTCGGGCTCGATGGTCGACTCGATGGTCAACTGCACCATCCTGGCCTCGATCTTCGCCGGGCTGCCCAAGGTCGACGTGCATCTGATCGCGTACGACACGCAGGCCCTCGACCTCACCCCGTGGGTGCACGACCCGTTCGAGACGCTGCTGCGCACCAACCTCGGCGGCGGCACGGACGGCACGGTCGCCATGGCCCTGGCGCAGCCGCTGATCGCCGAGCCGCGCAACACCGTCGTGGTGTGGATCTCCGACTTCTACGAATGGCGCAGCGAACCGCTCTTCGAGAGCATGGCCGCGATCCACCGCTCGGGCGCCCGGTTCATCCCCGTCGGCTCGGTGACCAGCTCCGGCCGCGGCAGCGTCAACCCGTGGTTCCGCGAGCGCTTCAAGGATCTGGGCACGCCGGTGCTGTCCGGCCACATACGCAAGCTCGTCCACGAGCTGAAGTCGTTCCTCACCTGATCCGGGCCGTGCCGCCCGACCACCTCCGCCGCGAAGGCGGCCCCTTCACACGTTCGACCCTCTTGCGAGAAAGGCCCTGACATGTCCGACCTGCTGCGCGCGCCCGCGGAGATCAAGTACGCCGAGGAGCTGGACTGGCTGGAGTCCGTCGACGACGGCCCGAAGCCCTTCACGTGGCGGCTGTCGCCCAAGATGGTGCGGCTGTTCGTCCTCGGCTCCGAGCGCTCCGACGGCCTGGACCGGGAGATCGCCCCGAAGTGGTTCGGCGACCGCAGCTTCGTGGAGCGCTCGATCGTCACCCTCGCCTCCGACCGCGGCCTGCTGCTGATCGGTGACCCGGGCACGGGCAAGAGCTGGCTCGCCGAGCTGCTGTCCGCCGCGATCTGCCGCAATTCCACCCTCGTCGTCCAGGGCACCGCCGGCACCACCGAGGACCACATCAAGTACTCGTGGAACGTCTCCCAGGTCATCGCGAGCGGCCAGTCGCGCGACTCGATGATCCCCTCACCGATCATGACCGCGATGGAGGCCGGCGCGATCGGCCGCTTCGAGGAACTGACCCGCGCCACCAGCGACGTGCAGGACGCGCTGATCTCCATCCTGTCGGAGAAGTACATCTCGGTGCCGGAGCTGGGCGGCGACACCGCGGAGGTCGGGGAGGGCGGCACCGCCGACAACATCGTCTTCGCCAAGCCGGGCTTCTCGGTCATCGCCACCGCCAACAGCCGCGACCGCGGCGTCAACGACCTGTCGTCGGCCCTCAAGCGGCGCTTCAACTTCGTCCGCATCCCGGTGGTGACCAACAAGAAGAGCGAGGCGGAGATCGTCCGTTTCCGCACCGAGGAGCTGCTCCGCCGGCACTCCATCGACCTCGACGTGCCGCCGACGCTGCTGGACGTGCTGCTCCAGAGCTTCGCCGATCTGCGCGCCTCGGCCGCCGCGGCGGGCAGCGACGACGAGAAGCTGGAGTCCGCGCTGTCCACCGCCGAGCAGATCGGCGTGCTGGAGGACGCGATCCTCCACAGCACCTTCTTCGGCGAGCGCAGCCTGACCGCCCGCACCCTGGCCGTCTCCCTCGTCGGTTCGCTGGCCAGGCGCCAGCCGGAGGACCTGGCGATCCTCAACAAGTACCTGCACGGCGTGGTCGAGCCGCGCAGCAAGGACCAGGGCGGCTCCTGGCCGGAATTCCTCGACGGCGGCCGCGACGCGATAGCCACCCTGTCGTGAGCGGCGGGCAGGAGGCAGCGCCCTTCGACGCGCTGCGCGGCCGGCTCCAGGAGGCCGCCGCCGAGTTCGCGGACGGTCCGGACGCCCTGGAGGGCATCCTGCTCGGCATCGTCGACGACGTCGACCGCGCGGTGCACGAGCCGCTGGAGATCTTCCCGGTGTGCCACCACTCGCCGGCCTCCGCCGTCGCCATGGCCCGCCGGCTGCGCGAGAAGCAGCCCAAGGTGGTCTATCTGGAGCTGTGCGAGGACATGGCGCCGCTGCTCGCCGAGCTGCGCAACTGCCGCCTGCCGGTGGCGGTGCAGGCCTTCGCGAGCGAGGTCGACGGCTTCCCCGCCGAGTGGGCGCCGCTGTCGGTCGTCGCCCCGATCACCGAGGCGTCCGCCGAGTACCAGGCCGTCGCGTACGCGCTGGACACCCCCGGCGTGGAGCTGGTGCTCGTCGACCGGTCGTGCGACCACGTCTTCCAGTGGCAGCCGGAGGGCCCGCGCCCCGCCGCCGAGCCCGACGGCGAGCCGGGCGCGCCCGCCCCGGAGGAGGAGGCGGCGCTGCACGGCGACGCCGTCGGGGTGGAGGTGGGCGACCTGCGGCCGCGGTTCGCCGAGCTGGAGGAGTTCCTGCTGCACCACGGGCGGGTGCGGCACTGGTCGGAGTGGTGGCACCAGTACGTCGAGGTGCCGCTCGGCGACAGCGACCACGACACCTACCGCCAGGTGATGCTGCTCATCGGCAGCCTCTTCCGGCGCCTCGCGCCCGGCGACCCGGGCCGCGTCCGGGTGGACGAGGACCGCGAGCGCTACATGTGGACGCGGATGCGTCAACATCTGGCGGCCACCGGCACCGACCCGGCCGACTGCCTCTACGTCTGCGGCGCCTTCCACGCCGCCAGCAGTGTCCCGGAGTTCGGCGTGCACGGCAGCGACACCTTCGAGATCAGCCCGCCCAGCGCGAGCACCTGGCAGTACGGTCTGATCCCGTCCAGCCACGCGGCGATCGAGGCACAGTTCGGGCTCGCCGCCGGGTCGGTGTCGATCGCCGCGACGCAGTGGGCGAAGAACGTCAGGCGCAGCCGGGTCCGGCCCTTCCGGCTCGCCGGGCAGGCCGGCGACCGCAAGCTCCCCAAGGCCGCGCGGGCCCTGCCCCGCGTGCCGGACACGGAGGCGTCCGACCGGCTCAGCGGCTTCCTGCAGCGCCCGCCGGTCCTCGACCGGCTGGACGAGGAGGAGTTGCTCGGCTGGAGCGTCGACGTCGTCCGCGCCGCCCGGCGCAACGGCTACCTCGCCTCCACCGCCGACGCCATCGCCGTCTTCGAGACCTCCATCCTGCTGGCCGGCATGCGCGACCGCGCCAGGCCCACGCCGTACGACTTCCAGGACGCGGCCGTCACCTGCATCGAGAAGGACACCGTGCCGGGCCGCCGGGACGTGCGCCGGATCGTCGAGATCATGATGGGCGGCGACCGGATCGGCCAGGTCGGCTACGACGCCCTTCCACCGCTCGCCCGCGACGTCCACGACCGGCTCGCCCCGCTCGGCCTGAAGCTCCAGCAGCGCGGCGTGCAGCGCGCGCTGCTGGACATGGCGTCGAAGCCGGAGCTCAAGGCCTGCTCCGACGTCCTGTGGATGCTGCGTCACCTGATGCCGCACGGCACCGCCCGCCCCATCATGGGCGAGCGGAAGCTCGGCGAGCAGCCGATCCAGGAGTCCTGGGACGTCGCCCTCGGCACGCACCAGCGGGCCCTGATCGAGCTGGGCTACGAGGGCGTGAGCATCGAGCAGGTGCTGGAGCAGCGGCTGCGGCGCGAGGCCTACGGGCCGCAGGCGACCACCGCGCGCGTGCTGCAGGCCGTCGAGGACGCCACGCTCCACCTGCGCAGCCGCCGGCTCGCCGACGAGCTGGGGAACCGCGCCCTGGAGGTGCTGGCCACCGAGCGCACCGTGGACGGCGCCCCCGAGGTGCTGCGCCGGGTCCGCCGGCTGCTCGCGTACTACCGCACCAGCGAGCCGTCGCTGCCCGGCTGGATCGGGTCCTTCGTCAAGACCGGCTACGCGCACTACTGCACGCTGCTGCCGACCGCCTTCACCGACGAGGACGCGACGGTACGGCAGGTCGCCGCGACGCTCGGCTTCCTCTTCGGCATGGAGAGCCTGGCGCTGTCGCTCGGCTGCGACCGCACGCAGCTGGAACTGGCCGTCGCGCAGTCCCACCCGGAGGAGCCGGCCAGGGTCGCGCTGCTGTGGGCGGCGCAGCTCCAGCTCGGGCGGCTGACCCGGGCCGAGCTGCGCACCCGCTGCGCCGGGCTGCTCGGCAACCCGCTGGTGGTACCTGCCTACCCGCGCTACCTCAGCGGTTTCCTGCACGCGCTGGAGCCCGTTCCGCAGCTCGCGGACTTCGTGGTCGAGCTGGTCTCCGACGCCTTCGCGGTGCTGCCCGACCCGGTGCTGCTGCCGTGGCTGCCGACACTGATCGGCACGCTGCGCTCCGGCGGCGCGGAGCTGGCCCCGCTGCTGATCCGGGAGGCCGGGCGGGTCTTCCCCGGCCGGCTCGCGGCCCTCGACACATGGGTGCCGCCGTGGGCGGTGGAGCCCGCGGCCCTGCTGCCGCCCTCCGCCGCGCCCGCCGCCGCCCGCGGCGCCGCGCTGCTGGCCGCCCACCCTGCGGCGTGCGACGCGCTCGCGGAGCTGCTGGGCTGCGAGGTCACCTGGGTGGTGGCCGAGTCCGGCCCGGGTGGCGCGGTCCTCGCCGCCCGCCACCCGGCGACCGCAGCGGCCCTCGCGGAGATCCTCGGGGCCTGACCCGCCGGGACATCGGTCAGGACCGCCCCGCCGCCGGGGCGGTCCTGACCGATGTCCCGTGGCGCCGGGCCGCGGCGGGAATCCGGGAGAGCGCTCCCCGAGCGGCGGCGCCGCAGCCGCGATCTGGCACTATGTGCCATGCCGTAGCGATTCCCCGGGGGCGCCGTGCAGTCCTCTCCGGCCGGGTCAGCGCCGCCATGGGCCCGGCCATGCTGCCCGCCGTGCGCGACGCGATGCGCCGCCACACCCTGGACTACCCCGCCGAGCGCGCCGTGCTGGAGCTGGGGCGGCTCGGCCCGGAGCAGGTCGCGCTCGGCGCGGCGACGCTGCCGGTGCACGAACTCCTCACCGCCGGCGGGTGCTGATCCGGCGCCGGGCGTCCGACCGCCGGCGGGCTTTGATCCGGCGCCTGGTACCTGACTGCCGCCGTGCCCTGATCCACGCGGAGTCCGCGGTACCGGACTCACTCCTGGAGGCCGGTCGGATCGACGGGGCGGGGGAGGGGCGGCGGTTCCTCCCGGTCGGGCTGCGGCTCATGGGGCCGGGGCCGGCGACGGTCTTCCTGCTGCAGTTCGTCGCCGTCCGGAACAACGTCCTGCTGCCGTTCGTGATGCTCACCTCCGACGACAAGTTCCCGCTCACCGTGGGGCTCTACAGCCTGCTGCGGCACGGCGCGGCGGAGGCGTCCCTCTACTCGCTGGTGATCACCGGGACGCTGCTGTCCGTGCTGCCGGTGATCGCGCTGTTCCTGTCCCTGCAGCGCTTCCGGCGGATCGACCTGGTGACGGGGGCCCTCAAGTAGGGGACCGCGGCTCGCGCCTGTGCCCGGCCCCGACCCTGTGCGGGCTTCGAGGTCTTCACTTCTTGAAGCCCGCACAGGGGATTGACGCCGGTAGTGGTGCGAGGAGTTAATTCCTTCAACCGCCGGTGGGAGCGCTCCCACGTCCCGAGCCGGGCAGCGCCTCCCGGCGGCCACCTTGTCCTGTGCCCGAGGAGTACCGAGGAGCCTGTCCGCATGACCGCACGCGTCCGCGCACGTACCCGTACGCTCACCGTCGCCGCCGCGACCGCCGCACTCGCCGCCGTCACGGCCGTGGTGCCCGCGCACGCCGGCGTGCCCGGCCACTCCGCAGCAGCCCCCACCACGCTGTTCACCCCGCCGGCCAACGCGGACGCGAACGCGCAGATCCTGGACCTCGTGAAGCACTGGCAGATCAAGGACGCCGCCGGTCTGCTCGCGATGACCCTCACCCCGCAGGCCGTGTGGCTCGACGGCGGCACCGCGCCCGACGCCACCCGCGCCGCGGTCGACAAGACCGTCAGCGCCGCCGCCCGCCGCCACCAGCTCCCGGTCCTCGCGCTCTACAACATCCCCGGCCGCGACTGCGCCCAGTACTCGGCGGGCGGCGCCGCGAACACCGCCGACTACCAGGCGTGGATCGACGCGGTGAAGGCCGGCATCGGCAACCGCCCCGCCGACGTCGTCCTGGAGCCCGACTCGCTCGCGCTCGTCCCCTCCGACTGCGGGATGGACGACGCCCAGGGCACCAAGACCGCCGAGCGCTACGACCAGATCCACTACGCCGTGGACGCCCTGGAGCCGCTGGCCGGCACCAAGGTCTACCTCGACGCCGGGCACAGCGGCTGGCACAGCATCAACGACATCGTGCCGCGGCTGATCGCGGGCGGCGTCGACGACGCCACCGGCTTCTACCTCAACATCTCCAACTACCGCTCGGACAGCGAGATCGCCTGGTACGGCAAGCTCGTCTCGTCCTGCCTGGCCTACGTCTCCGCGGGCGGCGACGCCGCGGCCTGCCCCAACCAGTGGTGGTCCGTCAACGACGCCCAGACCTGGCTGGACGCCAACGTCCACACCGCGCCGGCCGCCATGAAGCACTACGTCGCCGACACCAGCCGCAACGGCCAGGGCCCCTGGACGCCGCCGGCCGGCGTCTACTCCGACGCCCAGGACTGGTGCAACCCGCCCGGCCGCGGCCTCGGCGCCCGCCCGACCCTGAAGACCGGCGACCCGCTCCAGGACGCCAAGCTCTGGGTCAAGATCCCGGGTGAGTCCGACGGCCAGTGCACCCGCGGCACCGCCGGCCCCGACGACCCCGAGCGCGGCTACCAGGACCCGGCCGCGGGCAAGTGGTTCCCGCAGCAGGCGCTGGAACTGCTGCACAACGCGAACCCGGCGCTGCTGCCGCACTGAGCCAGGACCCGCGCCGGCCCCGGACCGCCCCCGGGCCGCGCGCGCAGCGGCTCCTCCGCCCGCAGCCTCGGGCGAGGGCCGCGCCCCGAGCCCGCCCGCCGGCACCGCGCCCGGCGGGCGGGCTCTCCGCCTTTCCGGCGTGGGGCCGCCGGTGCCGCGGTGGGCGATGGGGCAGAGTGGCCGCATGCTGCCCGAGGTGCCCTCGCCGGACGACCCGCACGTGCGCCACATGCGCCGCGTGCTGCTGGCCGTCATCACCGGAAGCTTCCTCTTCCTGATCCCCTGGATCGGCTATCTCTACGTGAGCCTGCCCACCCACCGCACGGTGAGCAACTGGCGCTACGCCTGGGTGGGTTTCGACGGCGCGCTCATCGTGCTGCTCGGCATCACCGCGGTGTGCGCGTGGCGGCGGCTCCAGATCTTCATCCCGTGGGCCGTGGCCACCGCCACGCTGCTGTGCTGCGACGCGTGGTTCGACATCGTGCTGGACTGGAACAGCGGCGATCTGGCGGTCTCGATCCTCACCGCGGCCGTGGCCGAACTCCCGCTCGCCGCCCTGCTGCTGCACGCGGCCCGGCGGATGATCCGGCTGACCCTGACCGTCGCCTGGGCGCGGGCCGGGCGAGAGGGGCCCGTGCCGCCGCTGTCCCGGATGTCGGTGCTCGTGCTGACGGAGGACGCCGGGCCTGAGCGCAGGCCCTGAGGGGGCTTTCCACAGGGCGGGGCGCGGGCCTGGCCGGGGCGGGGACGGCTCGGTAAGATCTTTCTGCAAGTTTCGGCACGGTCAACCAGGTTGGCCGGAACGGGGGGAGCAGGGCCATGGCTGTCGCAGCGGAGGACGCGGCGTACGACGTGCTGGTGGTCGGCGGTACGGGCGTCGACACGATCGTGCTGGTGGACGAACTGGCGGTGCCGGCGGGCGACTCCCGTTCCGTCCCGCCGATCAGGGACTACGTGGCGCACACGGGCAACGGGGTGGCGCTCGGCTTCCAGGCCCTGGGCCTGGCCACGGCCTTCATCGACTTCCTCGGCGAGGACGCGCAGGGCCGGATGATCCTGGAGCGGTACGCCGCGACCGGGCTCGACTTCCACCACCTGCCCGCACCGGCCGGCACCCCCCGCAGCGTCAACCTGGTCGACCGGCAGGGCCGCCGCTTCTCCTTCTTCGACGGGCGGCACCCGCTGGACCTGCGGCTGCCCCGGGAGTTCTACCTGCCCTACGTCGAGCGGGCCCGGCATGTGCACATATCCCGCTCCGCGCACGCCGAGCCGGTGTTCGCCGACGCGGCACGCCTGGGCCGCACCATTTCCACCGACCTGCACGCGTGGGACGGCGAGGACGCGTCCGCGCTCCCCTGGGCCCTGGGGGCGGACCTGGTCTTCCTGAGCGCCGCGGAGGTGGGGCAGCGGATACCCGAGGTCATGCGGCGGATCCTGGCGGAGGGCCGGGCGTCCCTCGTGGTCGCGACCGACGGTGCCGCGGGCTGCCATGTCCTGGAGCGCGGGGAGACCGTGCCGAGGCACTTCCCCGCGGTGGTGCCGGAGCGGCCGGTCGTGGACAGCAACGGGGCGGGCGACGCCTTCCTGACGGCCTTTCTGCACCGCCGTCTCTCCGGCGCGCCCCTGGAGGAGTGCGTGCTCGCGGGAGCGGTCTCCGGCGCCTTCGCGTGCGGCGTCCCCGGCACGCACGAGGAGCTGATCGGCGCCCCTGAGCTGGCCGCGGCCGTCGCGCGGGCCACGCCGGCCGGTACGGCGGTGGGCTGACCGGCTCCCGTACGGCGGGGGCCCGGCGGGTGCCGGCGCCGGGGCGTGCCGGGGGCGGTCGGCGGGGGAAGGCGGTCAGCCCGCCTCGATGCGGCGGACGGCGGTGTCGAGGGCGGCGTCCTGCGAGGTGTAGACCTCGCACACCGGGTTGCCGGTCGGCGTCCTGGTGTGGTCGATCTCCCACAGGCTCAGCTCGGTGCCGTCCAGTAGCAGGAACGCGTGCTCGTAGAGCGACCAGGACACCTGCCGCCCGGCCACCAGGGTGCTCCGGCGGGTGACGATGCTGATGTCGTGCGCGATGGCCGCGCGCAGCCGGGCCCGCAGTTCGTCGCCGGGCGCGCTCGGGTTCGCCGCGCGGCGCAGCAGCCGCCGGGCGTGCTCCGCCGAGTCGCCCTCGGTGTACGTGCGCCGGAGCGCCTGGTCCGGGGCCGGGGCGGCGAGCAGGGCGTCCAGGTCGTCGGCGTCACCCGCACCGGCGTCGCCGGTCACCTGGTCGCGCCCGCCGGGACGGCTGCCGCCCGCCGGGTCCGTGTCCCGCGGCGCTCCGCCGAAGGCGCCGTAGGGCACCTCCACCGGGCCCATCGGGCCGCCGAAGGCCAGGTCGACCTCCCACTCGGCGAGGGCCAGATCCTCCGGCTGCGTGAAGACCGTGCGGTGCGGCAGGCCGTCGGGCGCGGTGTCGTGCTCCAGCTCCCACACCAGCCGCACGTCGCCGTCCGGCATCAGGAAGCTGTGCCGGAAGGTCCGGCGGTTCATCCGTCGCGGCGGGCCCTTGGCGTGGCGGCAGGACTGCAGGCCGCAGTGGTGCATCAACGCGGTCCGTAACGTGTCCAGTTCGTGCGCCGCCTCGATTCCGCCGACCGCTCGGGCGAGCAGTCCTTCGAGCTGGTTCGCGGGCGTGCCGCCCGCGCGCTCGGGTTCCGCTGTGTCCGCGAACTCGCCGTCCATACGGTCCTCCCGGCCTCCGCCGTACCGCAACCCCGGCGACTCAGGGTAGTAGGCCCGTCGCCGATTGCGCCCGCGAACGCCGACATTTCCGGGCGTGCGGCCGATTTTCGCGCTCCGCGCGGCATATTCCAGCCTCGCGCGCCCCACGCGCACCCCGCCACACCCCCGCCGCAGGGGCCTCTCGCGTCAGGGGTGTGGCAGCGGGGCGAGCCGGCCGCGGCGCTCCCGGCGGGTCAGCCGGCGGGGTGGCCGGCGGGGTGGCCGGCGCGGTCCGGCTCCGGTCCGGGGAAGGGCGTACCGCAGCGGACGCAGCAGGGTGCCTTCATGTCCTCGCGCATCGCGCCGCACTCGTCGCATACCCGCTCCAGCCAGCAGACCGGGTCACCACCCTCGGTGCGCTCCTCGTGGCCCTGCTCGCCGTCCGCCGTCATGGCTGCGTCCCTCCCGCCGTCGTCGGTCCCCCGGTCCCCTCCGCGGTCCGCGCCCCGTCGCCGCCTTCCGCGGTCCGCTCCTCCCGGGCGTCCCAGCGGCTCCGTGCGCGGCGCAGCGAGCGGGCCTCGGCGTAGCCGAGCCGGGCCGCTGCCTGCTGCGCCGACCAGTTCCCCGCACGCCGCAGGCCCACGGAGAACTCCTCGCGCACCGCGTCCAGTTCCGCCCGCCAGGTGGTGTCGGACTCGGCCAGCCGGCGCTGCAGGGTACGCGGGCTGACGGCGAGCTGCCGGGCGGCCTCGGCCAGCGACGGGCGGCCGTCGGCGAACTGCGTGAGTATCGCCCGGCGCAGATCCGGCAGCGGCCCGGCCGGCCGGTGCGGCGGAACGGCCGCCGCGGTGCGCCGGATGATGGCCGCGAGCGCCGGGTCCGCGCCGGGCAGCGGGGTGTCCAGTGCCCGCCGGGTGAGTGTGATGCTGTCCGCGCCCGCGCCGAAGTCGATGCGGCCGTCGCCGAAGAGACGGGTGTGGCCGGCGGTCCTGCGCGGCGCCCGGTGGGCGAAGGAGACCCGGGCGGGGGTGACCGCCCCGCCGGTGCTGTGCCGTATCACCTGGGTGAAGGCACCCAGGACGAATTCCGCCACCAGCCCGCGCAGTTCGCTGTCCGGGAGCAGCGCGCCGTAGGAGAGGATCACCTCGTCGTCCGACTCCTCGGTGACGAGCGCGGAGCCGTCGCTGAGCAGGTGCAGGTACGTGCCCGCGACCGCGAGTCCCTCGCCCAGCGTGGGGGCCGTGCTGAACAGGTAGTCGAAGAGGTCGAACTGGCCGTGCCGGTATTCCGCCGCGGTGAGCAGTCCGGCGTCCTCCCGCCCGGTGTGGCCGACCACCTGCGTCCACAGCCGGTAGAGGTGCATCGACGGGACGCGTGCGGTCGCCGGGCCGTCGAGGACGTCCGGCCGCAGCCCGGCGGCGCGCAGCAGCCACCGGGTCTCGCTGTCGCCGGTCGCCGCGGCGCGGGCTATCAGCCGGGGCAGGGCGACGCTCTCGGTCGGCCCGGCGTTCGGCGCGGCCACGGCGGTCGGCGGGGACGTCAGGGTCGGCGGCATGCCAGGCACCTCGGGGTCTGCGGCGGCGTATGGGCGGAGGTGAGGGGCGTCGGGCGGGGGAGTCGTGCCGGTCGGAGGGGCGCAGTACGCGCGGTGCCGCCGGTCTTCCGGAAGCCTAACCTCCTCCTGGCGCGTTGCGTCCGCCTGCCGGCGCGTTCCGTCCTCCCGGACCGGGGCGGCGGTGACGATGATCGGACGGACTGGTGTCCTCGGGCACCGGGTGCGCCCGCGCCAGGGAGGGGGCGGGCGTACCGGGGGGAGGGGCACCGGCGCGGACGGGACACCGTCCGCGCCGGTGAGCCGGGCGGCCGGTCTCAGCCGCCACCCGTGCCGTCTGCGCCGGCCGCGCGCTCCTTCGGCCAGTGGCGGCGGCCGAGGCTGACGATCCGCATCCGCAGCCGGGCCGTCTCGGCGACCGAGGCCCGCGCGGCGGTGTCGTCCTGCGGTGCCTCCATGACGGCCGCCGCCGTCAGCACCATGTGGTCCACGTACAGCCCCGCCAGCACCCGCAGTTCCGCGGGGCGCCAGCCCGCCGACTCCGGCTGGGCGGCGAGCCCGGCGGCCACCTCGCTGGTGAAACGGTCGAGTTCGGCGGCGATGGCCTCGCGCACCGGGCGCACCCCGCCGTAGCGCTCGCGCGCGATGAAGCGGACGTGCGCGCGGTGCTCGTCGGCGTACGCGACGGTGAGCGCCACCGCGCGGTCAATGAGGTCGGAGGGGCCGGAGGGGTCGGAGGGCGCCGGGTCCGCCGTGCCGCCGGCCATCACCTCCCGGACGACCGCGTGCAAGCTGCCCAGCGCCTCGCCGACCAGCGCCACGCCCAGCGCGGCCATGTCCGGGAAGTGCCGGTAGAAGGCGGCCGGCGCGACGCCGACCTCCCGGGTGACCTCCCGCAGGCCGAGACTGCTCAGGCTCTGCCGGTCCAGCAGCCGCAGCCCGGCGTCCAGCAGCGCCCGCCGGGTCTGCTCCTTCTGGGCCTGCCGGACCCCTGGTGTGTGACTCATGTCATTCAGTAAACAACCGTTTGCCGACTCCCGCTGCCATTAGACTCATCAGTCAGTGAACAACTGTTATCCGAACCCCCGAGACCGACTGGAGGTGCCGCCGGTATGGCCCTTGTCGTCGTCCTGCTCGGCATCGGCGTCGTGATGGGCGCCGCCGCCCACATGCCGCTCACCGTCTTCGGCGTCGCGTCCGCGGCCGTCGCCGCGTGGCTGCTCGCCTTCGCCGTACGCGAGGCCGTCGCGCGGCGCCGCGGCTGACACCCGCCGCGGCGTCCCGGCCGACGCTTCCGGCCGCCGCCCGCCCAGCGCCGGCCCCACCCGACAACCGCCCACGGAAGAGGACACCGTGAACTCCGCAGCCCACCCGGTCCCGGCCGGTACCCCGGCCGCGACCACCCATGACGCCGACGGCATGGCCGTCGCGTCCTTCCTGCTCGGCCTGCCGGGCCTGCTCGTGCTGAACCTCGTGCTCGGGCCCGCCGCGATCGTGCTGGCCCTCGTCGCGCTCGCCCGCGGCACCCGCCGCCGCGGCCGTGCCCTGCTCGGCCTCGCCCTCGGCGTGGCCGCGGTGGCGCTCCAGGTCGCACTGACGATCGCCGGCCACGGGGTGCTCTGGTCCTTCGAGTGACCCGCGCCCCGTGCGGGCCCGGCGGGGCAAGGGCCCCTGACATGGGTGAAGGCCCGGCCGTACGGCCGGGCCTTCACCCATGTCACGAGCGCGCGGCTGCGCGCCGCCCGCGTCAGCTCAGGTCGATGCCGGGGTAGAGCGGGAAGCCGGCCAGCAGGTCCGACGCGCGCTTGGCGACCTCGTCGGCGACCGCGGCGTCCAGCACGTGGTGCGCCTTCGACAGGCCGCCCTTGGGCGCGGCGGCGGCGGTCGTCCCGGACAGCACGGTGTGGATCAGCCCGGCGATCTCGTCCATCTCCGGCGCGCCGAGGCCGCGGGTGGTGAGCGCCGGGGTGCCGATCCGGATGCCCGAGGTGTACCAGGCGCCGTTCGGGTCCTGCGGGACGGAGTTGCGGTTGGTGACGATGCCCGCGTCCAGCAGCGCCGCCTCCGCCTGCCGCCCCGTCAGCCCGTAGCCCGACACGTCGATGAGCACCAGGTGGTTGTCCGTGCCGCCGGTGACCAGCTTCGCACCGCGGGTGAGCAGGCCCTCGGCGAGCGACCGCGCGTTGTCGACGATCCGGTGCGCGTACGCGCCGAACTCCGGCCGGGAGGCCTCGGCGAGCGCCACCGCCTTCGCCGCCATGACGTGCGGCAGCGGCCCGCCCAGCACCATCGGGCAGCCCCGGTCGACGTGCTCGGCGAGCGAGTCGTCGCACAGCACCATGCCACCGCGCGGGCCGCGCAGCGACTTGTGGGTCGTGGTCGTCACGATGTTCGCGTGCGGCACCGGGTCGAAGTCGCCGGTCAGCACCTTGCCGGCGACCAGGCCCGCGAAGTGCGCCATGTCGACCATGAGCGTCGCGCCGACCTCGTCTGCGATCTCCCGCATGATGCGGAAGTTGACCAGCCGGGGATAGGCCGAGTAGCCCGCGACGATGATGAGCGGGCGGAACTCGCGCGCGGTCTCGCGCAGCGCGTCGTAGTCCAGCAGGCCCGTCACGGGGTCCGTGCCGTAGCTGCGCTGGTCGAACATCTTGCCGGAGATGTTCGGCCGGAAGCCGTGGGTGAGGTGGCCGCCGGCGTCCAGCGACATGCCGAGCATCCGCTGGTTGCCGAACTCGGCGCGCAGCTGCGCCCAGTCCTGCTCGGACAGGTCGTTGACCTGCCGCACCCCGGCCCTGGCCAGGCCCGGGGTCTCCACCTTCTGCGAGAGCACCGCCCAGAAGGCCACGAGGTTCGCGTCGATCCCGGAGTGCGGCTGCACGTACGCGTGCGCGGCGCCGAAGACGCCGCGGGCGTGCTCGGCGGCGAGCGCCTCGACGGTGTCGACATTGCGGCAGCCGGCGTAGAAGCGGCGGCCGACGGTGCCCTCGGCGTACTTGTCGCTGAACCAGTTGCCCATCGCCAGCAGCACGGCGGGCGACGCGTAGTTCTCGCTGGCGATGAGCTTGAGCATCTCGCGCTGGTCGGCGAGCTCGCCGGCGATCGCGTCCGCGACCCGCGGCTCCACCCCCCGGATCACGTCCAGGGCACTGCGGAAGGCGATCGACTCGGTGCTGTACGGCTGCTCGGGCGCTGCCACGGCGGTCCTCCATTTGGTCAACGGGACGGCCCAGGCGCACGGCTCTTCGTTCTTCCGGATCTTTCCGGTCGAGCCGCTCCCCGATGGTTGACCCCATCCCAGCGCGCCAGTCACGGCTCCGCCCAGAGCCTACCAACCCCACCCCGCGGCCACACCGGGGGCGCGGGCCGCCCGCGCCGTCCGGCGGGACCGGCGTCGCAGCTCAGGGCGGAGGGCGGCGGTGTTTGATGGGGGGCAGACGACGGCGGAAGGAGCCGCATGACAGGCAGCGACGGGCCCGCACCGGTGCAGACCCGGGTCGGGGCGGACGGCACGGCGGTGATCGAGCTGGACCGGCCGGCCGCCCTCAACGCGCTGGACCTCACGATGGTCCGGCTCCTGACGCGCGCCCTCGTGCGGTGGCGGGACGACCCGGCCGTCCGGTCCGTCCTCGTCGTCAGCACCTCGCCGAAGGCGTTCTGCGCCGGCGGCGACATCGTGGCGGTGCGGACCGCCGGCGCGTCCGGCGACGACGGCGCGGTGCGCGGGTACTTCACCGCGGAGTACGCCCTCGACGCGCTGATCGCCCGCTACCCCAAGCCGTACACCGCGCTGATCGACGGCTACGCGATGGGCGGCGGCCTCGGCATCTCCGTGCACGGGTCGGCCCGGGTGGTCACCGAGCGCGCGTGGCTGGCGATGCCGGAGACGGCCATCGGCTTCTTCCCCGACGTCGGCGCGAGCTACTTCCTGCCGCGCCTGCCGGGCGCGTACGGCTGGTACCTGGGGCTGACCGGCGCGCGGATCGGCGGGCCGGACGCGGTGGCGTGCGGGCTCGCGACGCATCACGTGCCGGCGGCCGACCTGCCCGCGCTGCGGGACGCGCTGACCGCGGACGGCACGCCCCCGGACGCGGTCCTGCGCAGTTTCGCAGCGCCCGTCCCGGAGCGCCCCGCGCACGCCGCCGCCGTGGCCCGCTGCTTCGCCGAGCCGGACCCGGCGCGGGTGCGGGCCCGGCTGGCGGCCGAGACGGAGGAGCCGGAGTGGGCGCAGGACACGCTCACGCTGCTCGACGCC
The DNA here is from genome assembly GCF_000721495.1 of Streptomyces sp. NRRL F-5123. GTDB lineage: Bacteria > Actinomycetota > Actinomycetes > Streptomycetales > Streptomycetaceae > Actinacidiphila. The sequence continues at coordinate 166,263 of NZ_JOHY01000005.1, read as the reverse complement.
GCCTCGCCCGCGAGCCTCGCGGCCACCGCGGGCCTGCTGCGTGCGGGCGCGGGATCGACGCTGGAGGAGTGCCTGGCGCGCGAGCTGGAGCTGGCCTGCCGTACGGCGGGCAGCGCGGACTTCCAGGAGGGGGTGCGGGCCGCACTGGTGGACAAGGACCGCAAGCCGGTCTGGTCGACTCCGGTGGTGTCCACATCATAAGATCACGGTGTCAGTATGCGGACGGTGGTCGTAGTGTTGCCGTCGAACCCGCCGCGCCGCGCCGGGACATGACCACGGGAGGGCTGCGCCATGCCTCGGGAATGGGACGCCAAGACCTACGACTCGCTGCCCCTGCCCCACCTGGGGTGGGGCCGCCGCACGCTGGGGCGGCTGGAGCTGCGCGGCGACGAGCGGGTGCTCGACGCGGGCTGCGGCACCGGCCGCGACACCGCCGGCCTGCTGGACCGGCTGCCGCAGGGGCAGGTGGTCGCCCTGGACGGATCCGTCCGCATGCTGGAGCAGTTGCGCGAGCGGCTGGAAGGCCGGCTGGACCGGGTCGAGGTCGTGCACGCCGACCTGACGAAGCCGCTGCCCTTCGACGGCGAGGTCGACGCCGTCTTCAGCGTCGCCGCCTTCCACTGGATCGAGGACCACGCCGCCCTCTTCGCCTCGCTGGCCGGGCGGATGCGCCCGGGCGCCCGGCTGGTCACCGAGTGCGGCGGCCGCGGCAACATCGCGGCGGTCAACGCCGCCGTCGCCGACGTGACCGGCGGGACCCGTGACGCATGGGAGTTCGCCGGCGTCGAGGACACCCGACAGCGGCTGGCCGCCGCGGGCTTCACCGGCATCGAGGTGCAGTTGCGGCCCGACCCGGCCCGCTTCGAGCCCGGGGAGCAGCTGGAGGCATTTCTGGCCACCGTCGTGCTGGGCGCCTACCTGGACGCGATGGCCGAGGCCGACCGCGAGCCGTTCGTGAAGGCGGTGGCCGCGCGCCTGGCCGAGCCGGTCGTCGACTACGTACGGCTGGAGATCGCGGCGACCCGCGGCTGACGGAGGCGGGTCCGTGCGGTTCGGCCCGGCGGTGTCCCGGCAGCCGTGCCGGGCCGCCGCCCGCGTTGTTAAGGTATGGGCGCCGATCACCCGTTCACCCGATCACCCGTCAGCCCGCCCGCCCGTCAGCCCGCCCGCCGGCCGGCCAGCCGAAGCCGGCTCGCAGGCCCGCGGGCCGTCCGCCGTATCGAGGCCCCATGAGCCCCAAGAAGCGTCCCACCATCGCCGACATCGCCGAGGCCGCCGGCGTGTCCAAGGGCGCGGTGTCCTACGCGCTCAACGGCAAGGCGGGGGTCTCCGAGCAGACCAGGGCCAGGATCCTGGAGATCGCGGCGCGGATGGGCTGGCACCCCAGCAGCGCGGCCCGCGCGCTCTCCGACGGACGCAGCGGAGCGATCGGCCTGGTGGTGGACCGCCCGGCGTGGGTGCTGGGCATCGAGCCGTTCTTCATGCAGCTCATTTCCGGTGTCGAGGCGGGCCTCGCGGCCACCGGCACCGCGCTGCTGCTCCAGGTCACCGACGACGCCAGGGCCGAGGAGGCGGCGTACCGGCGCTGGTGGGGCGAGCGCCGGGTGGACGGCGTGCTGCTGGTCGACCTGCGCGAGCAGGACCCCCGGCTCGGCCTGGTCGCGGAGCTGGGCCTGCCCGCCGTGGTGATCGGGCACGCTGCGGAGTCCTCGGAGGTGCCGTCGGTGTGGATCAACGACGGCGCGGCCGTGCGCGAGACGCTCGCGTACCTCGCGGCGCTGGGTCACCGCAGGATCGCCCGGGTCGCCGGCCCCGCCGACTTCGTGCACACCCGCGAGCGCAGCGAGGCCTTCGAGGCCGCGGCCGCGGAACTGGGCCTCGCAGGCGTGCCGTGCGTCTACACCGACTACTCCGGCGAGGCGGGCGCCCGTGCCACCCGGCGGCTGCTGTCCGGCTCGGCGCGCCCCACCGCGATCGTGTACGACAACGACGTCATGGCCGTCGCGGCGCTGAGCGTCACGCAGGAGATGGGCGTGCACGTCCCCGGCGAACTCTCCCTCGTCGCCTGGGACGACAGCGAGCTGTGCCGGCTGGTGCACCCCGCGCTGACCGCGGTCAGCCGCCGGGTGATGGAGTACGGGGAGCGGGCCGCCGCGGCGCTGCTCTCGCTCATCGACGGCGGGCCCGTCCCGGACATCCAGCTCCCGGCGCCCGCCCTCGTCCCGCGCGGCAGCACCGCGCCCCGGAGCGCGTAACTCCCCCTCGGCGCCCGCACCCCGCCGGTGCGGGCGCTTCCGCATGTCCGCTCAACTCCGCTGTCCGTTCAACGGCCTTGCGTTACATGGCGTTTCATGGCGCCGACCCGTTCGCGATCCCTTGACGGCAAGGAGGCGCCCTAGTTAAATCACGTCGCGATATAAGGCGTGAAACAAGTGATGAAACAAGCGTGCGGACCCCCTCGCTGCACGCTTGACCCTGTCAGGCCCATGCCATCGTGCCGAGAAAGGCAACGACTCATGAGCGCAGCAACCCGGCCCCACACGGGCAGATCCACCGCATCCCGGCTGCGGCGTACCGCCGTCGGGATCCTCACCGCCGCCGCGGCGGCCGTCGTCCCGGTGCTCGCGGTCCCCACGTCCGCGCACGCTGCGGGCGAGAGCGTCCAGGTCTACCTCACCACCACCAGCGACTCCGGCGGCCGCACCGTCGCCAAGGGTCTGGAGCAGCAGTCCGCGGTGTCCTTCGCCGCCGGCACCGGCGGCTCCGGGCAGAACGTCACGGTGGACGAGGGCACCACCTACCAGCAGTTCACCGGCGGCGGCGCGTCCTTCACCGACACCGCCGCCTGGCTGATGAACAGCAGCGGCGCCCTGTCGTCCTCGACCCGCAACACGGTCATGCAGAAGCTCTTCGACCCGGTCAACGGGATCGGCCTGGGCTTCCTGCGCAACCCGATGGGCGCGTCCGACCTGGCCCGCAACAGCTACACCTACGACGACATGCCGGCCGGCCAGACCGACCCGACACTCGCGCACTTCTCGATCGCCCACGACCTCGCGGACGTCGTCCCGCTCACCAAGCAGGCCCGCCAGCTCAACCCGAACGTCAAGGTCATGGGCACCCCCTGGACCCCGCCGCCGTGGATGAAGGACAACGACGCCTACAGCCAGGGCTGGCTGCAGTCGCAGTACTACGCGGCCTACGCGCAGTACTTCGTCAAATACCTCCAGGCCTACCAGGCGCAGGGCGTGCCGGTGGACTACGTCACCGTGCAGAACGAGCCCACCTGCTGCTCCGGTTACCCGTCCGCGCAGTGGAACGGCTCGGGCCTGGCGTACTTCACCAAGACCAACCTGCTGCCGGCGCTGCACGCGGCAGGGCTGTCCACCAAGGTCCTGGCGCTGGACTGGAACTGGGACACCTACGACAGCTACGCCGCGCCCACCGTCACCGACGCGTCGATCCGCAACGACCCCAACTTCGGCGGCGTCGCGTGGCACGGCTACGGCGGCAACGTCTCCGAGCAGACGACGGTGCACAACCAGTACCCCGGCCTGCCCGCCTTCGACACCGAGCACTCCGGGGGCACCTGGATCGGCAACCAGCAGAAGGAGGACATGGAGAACCTGATCGACTACACCCGCAACTGGGGCCAGAGCTGGGTCAAGTGGAGCCTCGCGGTCGATCAGAACATGGGCCCGCACAACGGCGGCTGCGGGACCTGCACCGGTCTGGTCACCGTGCACAACGGCGACAGCCGCAGCGGGCAGGTGGACTACACGATCGAGTACTACACGATGGGCCACCTCACGAAGTTCGTGAAGCCCGGCGCGACCCGTATCGCCTCCACCGACAACTCCACCGTCCGCAACGTGGCCTGGCGCAACCCGGACGGCTCCAAGGCGCTCATCGCCTACAACGAGTCGTCCTCGGCGCAGACCCTGCGGGTCAACTGGGGCAACGAGAACTTCTCCTACTCGCTGCCCGGCGGAGCCTCCGCCACCTTCACCTGGTCGGGTACGCCGGGCAGCGGCGGCGGGACCGGCACCGGCCACACCGGCACCGTCACCGGCTACGGCGGCAAGTGCGTCGACGTCGCCGGCGCCAGCAGCACCAACGGCGCCGCGGTCCAGCTCTACGACTGCAACGGCACCGCCGCCCAGCAGTGGACCGCCTCCGGCTCCACCCTCCAGGCGCTCGGCAAGTGCATGGACGTCAGCTCGGCCGGCACCGCCAACGGCACCCAGGTCCAGCTCTACGACTGCAACGGCACCGGCTCCCAGGTGTGGACCCGCGGGGCGAACAGCTCGCTGGTCAACCCGCAGTCCGGCAGATGCCTGGACGCCACGGGGCCCAGTTCCGCCAACGGCACCCGGCTGCAGATATGGGACTGCACCGGCGCGGCCAACCAGCAGTGGAGCGCGCCCGCCGCGTGATCCGCTGAACCCCTGAACGGCCGGCCGCGGACCTCTCACCGCGGCCGGCCGCGCTGAAGGAAGAGAGTCGGACCGCCGGGTCCGCGCGACACGCGCGGGCCCGGCGGTCCGGCGTGTCCGGGGGTGTGCCGGAATACCCGCGCGGCCCACCGGGCATCCCTGGCGTCAACAGGTGTTTGTCAGACGTTGACCCGGCCGGCCGCGTTGGGGTGGGGCGCGGCCACCCGCGCCGCCTAGTCTGAGGGAGCGTCCGATCCGCTCCGGTTGTGCGCATCCGTACGGTCCCGCCCGCTCTGCTCCACCTGCTCTGCTCCACCTGCTCCGCCCCATCTGCTCCGCCCCCGCCTCACGCCGCGCCCCACGCTGCCGTGTCCCCACGCGACGAGGAGTCCACCGTGTCCATCGCCCCCGACGAGGGTGCCGTCCGGCAGCGCGTGACGCTGCGGTCGGCGGTGATGCTGCTGCCGGTCGTCGCGGTCGCGGCGCTGGTGAGCAGCAGGTGGGGGGTGATCGGATCCAGCGCGGGACGGCTGGGTGAGGCGGACACCGGGTGGCTGGCGGTGGCGTGCCTGGCGGCCTTCATGACGTGGGTGTGCTCGGCCACCGCGCAGCAGGGCGCGGTCGTCGAGACGCTCCCGCCCGGCGTGCTCCTGGCCACGCAGTTCGCCGCGTCCGCCGCCAACCACGTGCTGCCCGCGGGGGTCGGCGGCAATGCCGTCAACCTGCGCTTCCTGATGCGCCGCGGGATGACCCCGACCCGCGCGCTCGCCGCGCTCGCGGTACGCGCCTGCGCCGCGGTCGCCGGCCGGGTGACGCTGCTGCTCACCGCGCTGCTGCTGTTCCCCGACGCCCTTCAGCTGCACCGGGTCACCGGCGGCGGGCCGCGGATGCCCGACCACCCGCTGGTGCTCGGCTGCGCGGCGGTGGCGGTCGTGGCGGGCGGCGTGCTGCTGACCCGCTGCGCGCGGCGGCTGCGCGACCGGCTGCGCGAGGTGCTCGGCTCGGTGCTGCACGACGTGCGGGTCCTGCACCGCAACCGGGCCCGAGTCACGGCGCTGTGGGGCGGTTCGCTCGCCTTCCCGGCGATGCACGCGGTGGTCGTGGTCGCGGTGGTGCGCGCCGTGCACGCGCCCGTTCCGGTCAGCGGGGCGGTGGTGGCGTACCTGTTCGCGAGCACCGCGGCGGGGTGGCTGCCGACGCCGGCCGGGCTGGGCTCGCTGGACGCCGCGCTGGCGCTCGCCCTGGTCACCGCCGGCGCTTCGGGCGTGACGGCGACCTCCGCCGTGCTCGGCTACCGCCTGGTCACGACCTGGCTGCCGCTGGTCCCCGGCGTGCTGGTGCTGGCGGTGCTGGTGCGCCGGGGGGAACTCTGAGGGCCGTGGGCGAAGTTATTGGTACGGACCTTCGTCAGAAGTATTGACGGGCGCTTCGCCCCGCCAGTTAAATCACGTCCTGAACTAAGGCGTGAGCGAAGCCTTCCGGGGCGCTCGCGGCGGCTCGGGGTCCCGCAGTTTATCTGTCAGGGGCATGACCTGCTGCGTCCGTGTGCGGCCCGTCGCGCCCGTGTCCCCGCCGCCCCTACCGAGGAGTCCGGCATGTCGGCTACACCCCCCACCCGACGTATGAGACGGATCCGCCCTCTCCCGATGCTCGCCGCGGCCGCGCTGCTGGCCGCCGCCCTCTTCCAGGCCGCGGCCCCGGCACACGCCCGCGCCGCCGCCACCCCTGCCGCGGCCCCCGCGGCCGCCACCGCCACCTTCACCGACGATTTCAACGGCGCCGCGGGCAGCGCCGTCGACAGCTCCAAGTGGGGCTACGAGACCGGCGACAACGTCAACAACCACGAGCGCGAGTACTACACGAGCGGCACCCACAACGCCGCGCTCGACGGCAACGGCGACCTCGTCATCACCGCCCGCAAGGAGAACCCCGCCAACTACCAGTGCTGGTACGGCACCTGCCAGTACACCTCGGCCAGGCTGTCGACCCCGCAGAAGTTCACCCAGGCCTACGGCCACTTCGAGACCCGCATGAAGCTGCCCCGCGGCCAGGGCATGTGGCCCGCCTTCTGGCTGCTCGGCAACGACATCGGCTCGGTCGGCTGGCCCAACAGCGGCGAGATCGACGTCATGGAGAACGTCGGCTTCGAGCCCGGCAGCGTCCACGGCACCATCCACGGCCCCGGCTACTCCGGCTCGGCCGGCATCGGCGCCGGCTACACCCTCCCCGGCGGCCAGAGCTTCTCCGACGCCTTCCACACCTTCGCCATCGACTGGACGCCCAGCTCCATCACCTGGTCGGTCGACGGCAACGCCTACGAGACCCGCACCCCCGCCGACCTGGGCGGCAACCGCTGGGTATTCGACCACCCCTTCTACATCATCATGAACCTCGCGGTCGGCGGCTACTGGCCCGGCGACCCCGACGGCAGCACCACCTTCCCGCAGCAGCTGGTCGTCGACTACGTCCACGTCACCACCTCCGACACCTCGGGCGGCGGCACCGGCGGCGGCCACCCCGTCACCGGCATCGCCGGCAAGTGCGTCGACGTCGCGGGCGCGAGCACCGCCAACGGCACCGCGGTCCAGCTCTACGACTGCAACGGCACCAGCGCGCAGAACTGGACCGTCGGCTCCGACGGCACGCTCCGCGCGCTCGGCAAGTGCCTGGACGTCACCGCGGCCGGCACCGCCGACGGCACCAAGGTGCAGCTCTACGACTGCAACGGCACCGCCGCGCAGAAGTGGACCGTCACCGCGGCCCACGACATCGTCAACCCGGCGGCGAACAAGTGCCTGGACGCCACCGGCAACAGCTCGGCCAACGGCACCCGGCTGCAGATCTGGACCTGCACCGGCGCCTCCAACCAGAAGTGGACCGTGACCGGCTGACCACCGGTCCGTCCCGCCCCGCCCGGGCCGTACGAGGCCCCGCCGTGGCACTCCGCCCCCCGGCCGTGCAGGCATGGTTCCGGCGATGCACCATGCATGATGTCCGCAGCACGCGCGACGTACTGCGGCCGGGGAGCGGAGGCACTTCGGATGAACGGGCGGAGGCACACCGGATGACGGGCGCGACAGGCACCACGCCCCCCGGCACCGGCGGCGGGCGGGTGCTGGTGGTGGACGACGACGCCGTCATCCGCCGCTCCCTCGGCCGCGCCCTGCGGCTGCGCGGCTTCGCCGTCGCCGAGGCGGACGGCGGCGCCGCCGCGCTCGCCCGGCTGACCGGCGACGACCCGCCCGACGTGCTGGTGCTGGACATCTCGATGCCCGATGTCGACGGCATCGAGGTCTGCCGCACCCTGCGCGCGGCCGGCAGCGACCTGCCGGTCCTCGCCCTGTCCGCGCTCGACGAGGTCGCCGACCGTGTCGCCGGGCTCCAGGCGGGGGCCGACGACTACCTCGTCAAACCCTTCGCGCTGGACGAGCTGGTGCTCCGGCTGCACGCCCTGCTGCGCCGCCGCCCGCCCCGCGCCGGGGGACCGGTGCGCGCCTGCGGCCTGGTCGTCGACCCCGACGCCCGCACCGCCACCCGCGACGGCAGCCCGCTGGACCTGACCCGGCGTGAGTTCGAGCTGCTGGAGACCCTCGCGCGCAACGCGGGCCTCGTCCTCACCCGCGACCAGCTGCTGGACCGGGTGTGGGGCTACGACTTCGACGTGCGCAGCGACGCCGTCGACACCTTCGTGAGCTACCTGCGCCGGAAGCTGGAGGCCGGGGGCCGCCCCCGCATCCTGCACACCGTGCGCGGCGTCGGCTTCGTGCTGCGCCCGGCCGAAGGCGCCGGAACCGCGTCGGGACCTGGCACCGCGCCTGCGTCCGACTCCGGGCCGGGAACCGGGGCGGCACCGGGGCCCGAGCCGGACGCGGCGTCCGGGTCCGGGTCCGGGCCGGCGTCCGGGTCCGCTCCCGACGGGAGCGGCGGATGAGGCTGACCACCAGGATCGCGGTGGCCGTCGCCGTCGTCGTCCCGCTGCTCGTGCTCGCCTCCGGGTGGGTCATGGTCCGCCTCGTCACCCGGGACGTGCACGCCGCCACGGACGCCCATCTGCGCGAACGCGCCGCCGCCGTACGCCCCGAAGCCCTGTCGCTGCTGCGGGCGATGGCCAACGACCGCCCGGCGAGCGTCGAACAGGCCCGGCAGCGGCGGCTGTTCACCTCGGCCCTCGACGTCGGCATCAGGGTGACGGGCCCGGACGGCACCGTGACCGGCGGCCCGCAGCCCGCCGCCTCCGCCGCGCTCCCGGCACCCGCGGATGCCGACCGGCCCGTCACCCTGACCACGGGCGGCCGCGGCTGGCGCGCGCTGGCCGTACCGCTCAGCAGCCCGCGGCCCGCCGCGCGGGGCACGCTGTGGCTCTTCTCCGCCGACACCGCGGGGCGCCGGCAGATCGCGCAGGTGCGCCACCGGGTGCTCACCGTCGCGCTGCTGACCGCGCCGGTCGCCGGGCTCGCCGCGTGGCTCGCCGCCGTACGGCTCGCCCGCCCGCTGGCCGCGCTGCGCCGCCGCGCCGCCGGCGTCGACCCGCGTGCCGGCGCCGCCCGCCTCGACCACACCCCCACCGGTGTGCCCGAGGTCGACGACCTGGCCCGTACCCTCCGGACGCTGCTCGCCCGCTACGACGAGCAGGCCGCCCGCGCCGCGGAGGCGCTCGCCACCGCCCGCGCCTTCTCCGCCGCCGCCTCCCACGAACTGCGCACCCCGCTGATGGGCATGCGCATCAACCTCGACGTGCTGGCCGGCGACCCCGCCCCCGATGCAGCCGGGCGCGCCGAGGTGCTCGCCGACCTGCGCGACGGCCACGACCGGCTGCTGGGGCTGCTGGTGATGCTGCGCACCCTCGCCCAGGGTGACCTCGTCGAGGCCGACGCCTTCGTGCCCGCCGACCTCGCCGACATCCTCGACGCATCCGTCCGCGACCTGCGCCGCGACCACCCCGGCGCCGAGGTGTCCGTCGACGCCCCCGGGCCCTGCCCCGTGCAGGGCTGGCCGCCGGGCCTGCGCAGCGCGGTGGACAACCTGCTCCGCAACGCGGTCGTGCACGGCGCCGGAAGGGTCGAGGCCGCCTTGCACCGCGCCCCGGACGGCGCCGCGGTGCGCCTCACCGTCGCCGACCACGGCCCCGGCGTCCCGCCCGACGCCCGCGACGGGGTCTTCGCGCGCTTCCGCCGCCGCCCCGGCAGCCCGGGATCCGGCCTCGGCCTCGCCCTCGTGGGCCAGCAGGCCGCCCTGCACGGCGGTGCCGCGGCCGTCACGGACCGACCGGACGGCGCGCCCGGCGCGTACTTCGTCCTCGACCTCCCGACGACCGTTCCCGCAATGCCGCTCCAGCGCGACTGGCTGGGCGGGGAGCACGGCGGGACCGGGGGCGCCGGCGGCGCTCCGGGAGCACCACAAGATTTCCACAAAGAGCGCTCCTAGCCTCCCCGGCGGGACCGGCACCGCGCCCGCGGCGCCGCCATCGAGGAGGTCACCCATGCGCACCACCCGTACGGTCGTGCCCGCCGTCGCAGCGGTCGCGGCACTGCTCGCCGCGGCCGGCTCCGCCACGGCCGGCACCGACGCCACACCTTCGTCCACCGCCTCGGCCACCGCGAAAACCGCGGCGAAGGCCCCCAGGGGCGACGGCGCCCGCGCCCTGTGCCGCCGGCTGCCCACCGTGGACGCGCGCATCGACCGCGCGCTGGCCCGCCTCAACGGCCCCGCCACCGAACGCGGTTCGGTCGCCCGTATGCAGCAGCGCGTCACCAACGCCGACGCCAGGGGCGACACCGCCGTGGCCACCTACCTCAAGGGCCGGCTCACCTTCCGCACCTCCCTGGTCACCACCCTCGGCCAGCGTTCCACCGACCTCGACGCGGTCCGCACCTGGTGCGGCACCCAGCACTTCCCGGCGAAGAAGCAGCCGGACGCGGGGAAGGGCACCGGCAAGTGACCCGGCGGCAGGCCCTGGCCCTGCTCCCGGCCGGCGCGCTGGCCGCAGCCCTGCTGCTCACCGGCTGCGGCAGCCACGACGGCGCGTCCGGCAGCTCTGGGGCCACCTCCCCGGCCCCGGCCGCCTCGGACCTGGCCCATATGCGCAAGCTCGTGGACGAGGCGGATTCCGCCGCCGCGGCGGCGGAATCCGACGCCGCCTCCGACAAGTGACCGGCTGGCACGAGCCGGCCGTGGAGTGCTACTTGGCGTCCGCGTAGCACTCCACAGCATGCGTCTGCAGGGGGAAGGGCACCGGCGTGCTGCCGAAGACCAGCCGCCGGGCCTCCTCCGCGGCCGACGCCACCGCGGCCTCGACGGCGGGCGCCAGCGCCGACGGGGTGTGTACCACCACCTCGTCGTGCTGGAAGAAGACCAGCCGCGGCGCGGGACCGATCCGGGCCAGCTCGCGGCGCAGCGCCGCCAGCATCGCGAGCGCCCAGTCCGCGGCGCTCGCCTGGATCAGGAAATTCCGCGTGAAACGCCCCCAGGAGCGCGCCGCCCGGCGGTCCGGCGAGGCGCCGTCGGAGGGGTCGGCGGACTCGTCGAGGAAGCGGTCGGCGGACGGCGCGGGAGACGTCCGGCCGAGCTGCGACCGTACGACGCCGGCCGCCTCGCCCGTACGGGCCGCGGACTCCACCAGCGCGAGCGCCACCGGGAAGCGGCGCCGCATCACCGCCAGCAGCTGCCCCGCCTCACCGCTGGTCTGCCCGTACATCGCCGCCAGCAGGGCGATCTTGGCCCGCGGCCGGTCACCGCCGAAGGCGTCGCGTGCGACGGCCGCGTACAGGTCGCCGCCCGCCGCGGCCCGCGCCAGGCCCGGGTCGCCGGACATCGCGGCCAGCACCCGCGGCTCCAGCTGGCCCGCGTCGGCGACCACCAGCAGGTGCCCCGGGTCGGCCACCACCGCGGCCCGCAGCGGCCGCGGGATCTGCAGCGCCCCGCCGCCCCGGGTCGCCCACCGGCCCGACACCACACCACCGACCACGTACTCGGGGCGGAAGCGCCCGTCGCGCACCCACGCCTCTCGCCAGGCCCAGCCGTGCGCGGCATGGATCCGGGACAGCTCCTTGTAGCGCAGCAGCAGCTCGGCGGCGGGATGCGCCACCTTGCGCAGCTCGTGCGAGCGGGTCGAGGCGAGCGGCACACCCACACGGGCGAAGGCGGGAAGCAACTGGGCGGGGGAATCCGGGTTGACCGGGCGCCCGCCCAGAGCGTCCTGGATCTGCCGCGCCAGCCCGGCCAGCAGCGCGGGCCGCACACCGGCGGCCGGGCGCGGGCCCAGCAGCCCCGTCAGCAGCTCGTCGTGCGCCGCCGCGCTCCACGGCAGCCCGTCCCGCCCCATCTCGACCGCCGCCAGCGCGCCCGCCGACTCCGCCGCGCACAGCAGCCGCATCCGCTCCGGATGCCCGCCCGCGGCGACCCGCCGCTGCTGGGCGGCATGCACCTCCACCAGCGCGGCGAGCGCGTCCGTCCCCGGCGGCAGGTGCAGCCGGTCGGCCGTGAAGAGCACCGGCTGGCCCTCCGCGCCGTGTTCCGGCGCGTCCGGCGGCTCCGGCAGCCCTCGCAGCCGCGCCCACGCGGCGCCGAGCGACCGGGGCCTGCCGTGCCTGCCCTCCGTGCCGAGCAGCAGCGACTCGACCAGTCGTACGTCGTGGCACCGCGCGACCCGGACCCCGCCGCGGTCCAGCAGGCCCGGATAGACCTCCTCCGTCCCGGCCCACACCCAGCGCGGGGCGGCCGCCGCCTCGATCTCGCCGACCGCCGCGGCGAGATCCCCGACCGCCCGCACCTCCCCGACCCGCGCGCCCTCCTCGTCCACCCCGCACATCCGCCCGCCGCCGCCCACCGGGTCGGCCACGACAGCCACCCGCCCGGCTCCGGTGTCCACGGCTCCACTCACATCGCGAGCGTAGGTCCCACCACTGACAATCCGGCCGGTCCGGGGCCTGCGCGGCGCCCGCGGGCACACCGAAGAGCCCGGCGGCGCGCGGGCGCCTGCCGGGCTCTTCGGGGGCGGGCCGTCAGCCCTTCTGCTCGGCCTGGGCCTGCTGCACGGACTTGTGGACCTCGGCCATGTCGAGTGCGCGGGCCTGCGAGATGACGTCCTCCAGCGCGGGCTCGGGCAGCGCGCCCGGCTGCGCGAAGACGGCGACCTTCTCCCGGATGATCATCAGGGTCGGGATCGACTGGATCCCGAAGGCCTGTGCCAGCTCGGGCTGAGCCTCGGTGTCCACCTTCGCGAAGACGAGGTCGTCGTGCTTGTCCGACGACTTGTCGTACACCGGGGCGAACATCCGGCACGGGCCGCACCAGGCGGCCCAGAAGTCGATGAGGACGAAGTCGTGCGAAGACACGACCTCGTCGAAGTTCTCCTTGGTCAGCTCCACAGTGCTCATGACCCCCACAACGGGTGGCACCGCCGGGAAATTCCGCCCCCGCGGCCGGGTTCTTCACCCGTTCGGGTGATGCCGTCCGCCGCGACGGGGCGGGCTGCGGGGCCCGCTCGTTGGACCGTGCATGGCACCGACGCAGACGAAATGGACACGCCAGCCGGACCCGGCAACGGCACCTCCGCCCGCCGGAACGGTTCTGCACCCCGCGGCGGAGCCCCCCGTCTTCGCGGCCCTCGCCGCCCAGTGGCGCACCGCCGGCCGCATGGTCCCCGGCCAGACCGACCCCGAATGGTCCGCTCTGGTCGCCCACGTCCCCCACGTGACCCGCACATAGCCCTGAGGGCCTCCGGGGGTTTGCCCTGTGGGGCCACTGCGCCGCGGGGCGAGCGTTCTCGGGGCGGGTCGGCGCCTCCGCGGGAGTCCAGCCCGCTCTAGCCCGCCGGCCGGGGCAAGGGCTGGGGCGGCGGGGGACCCGCGTACGTGCCGGTGGGACGGAGGCGGAGCGGGGGCTCGGCGTACTCCTCCAGGGCGTGGGCGATCCACCCCGCGGTGCGGCTCACCGCGAAGACCGCCTCGCCGGCTTCCGCGGGCATCCCGGAGGCCACGGAGAGCACCGCGAGGGCCAGGTCGACGTTGGCGTGCAGCGGCTTGTGCCGGGCCACCGTGTCGGCCGTGTCGCGCGCAGCGGCGAGCGCGTCCGCCGCGTCCGGCACCTCCGCGAGCCGGGCGAGGAGCAGCCGCGCCCGCGGGTCCTCGCCGCGGTAGAGCCGGTGGCCGAGCCCGGGCAGGCGCTGCCCGGCGCGCAGGTACCCGGCGACCACCGGTCCCGCGCTGCCGCGGTCCAGCACCTCCCGGAGCATGCGGTGCGCCAGCCCGCTGGCCTGCCCGTGCAGCGGGCCGTCGAGCGCGCCGAGCCCCGCGGACACCGCGGCGTACGGGTGCGCGCGCGCCGAGGCCGCGACCCGTACCGCGAGCGTCGACGCGGCCAGGCCGTGGTCGATGAGCAGCGCCAGCGCGGTGTCCAGTGCGCGCAGCGCCGCCGGTTCCGGTTCCCGCGCGGTCAGCCGCGCCCAGAGCCGCCGGGCGGTGGTCCCGCCGGCGTCCGGCGCGTCGCCCGCCGTCCCGTCGCCCGCCGTCCCGTCGCCCGCCGTCCCGTCGGCCGGCGGCAGCGCGTCGACAAGAGTCGGGATGAGCCCGCGCGCGGATGCCAGGACCGCTTCCGGCGCGAGGTCGAAGCGCAGCGGGTCCGCGCAGCCCGCGGCGACGACCGCGACCCGCATGCGGTCCATCGGGGCGCTGCCGTCCGGCAGCGCGGCCGCCGCCGCGCGGGCGGCGGCCAGCGGCGCCGGGGGAGCGGTGAAGCGCGTGCCCGGATGCACCCGGCCGGTCCACAGCCACTCCGCGACCTCCTCGAAGGAGTAGGCCTCCGCGAGCGCCACCGCGTCGACCCCGCGGAAGGCGTACGCGCCCGTGGCGGTGTCGATGTGCGTGACGCCGCTGCGGATCCGCCCCCAGCCGCCGTCCGGCCCGCCGGACTCCGCGGCGCCCGTTTCCGCCGTGCCCGCCCCCTCGGCCCCGCCCGGTCCGCCCGGCCCCGACCGGCCGCGGGCGGCCAGCGCGGCCACCTCCGCGGGGTCGAAGGTGCTGCCCCGCCCACCGGGTACGCGCCTGCTGCCGAGCAGTCCGCGGCTCACGTACGCGTACAGCGTCTCGGGCTTGACCCCGAGCCGCCGCGCGGCCTCCCGCGTGCCGATCCGCTCGCTGCCGCTGCCGCCCTCGCTCGCGCCGCCGTCCGCCGTCCTCTCAGCCATGGACGCCACCGTACCCATCTTCCGTCAACCCTCGTCCACATTGATCCAATCAACGTTGACAGAATTTCAATCAATCATGGACAGTCGAATCAAGAGCCGAGGAGGAAAACCCATGCGCACAACCGAGCCGTCCGCCCCGTCCGCCCCGCTGGAGGCCCCGCGCGGGCTGAAGGGCGTGATCGTCACCGACACCGCGCTCGGCGACGTACGCGGCGCCGAGGGCTTCTACCACTACCGGGAGTACTCCGCGGTCGAGCTGGCCGCGAGCCGCGGCTTCGAGGACGTCTGGCACCTGATGGTCCACGGCGCGCTGCCCACGCCCGCCGAGCGCGCCCGCTTCGCCGCGCAGACCGCCGCACTGCGCCACCTGTCGCCCGAGGTCAGGGCGGCGCTGCCGGCCGTGGCGCGGGCCACCGGGGCCTCCGGCCCGCTCGCCGGACTGCGTACCGCGCTGTCCCTGACGGGAGCGGCCGCCGGCTTCCGGCCGGTGTACGACCTGGATCCGGCCGCCCGGCAGGCCGACGCGCTGGCCGCGTGCGCCGCGGTGCCCACGCTGCTGACCGCCCTGCACCGGCTGGGCCGCGGGCTGGAACCGGTCGAACCGCGCGACGACCTGCCCTGTGCCGCGAACTACCTCTACATGCTCACCGGCGAGGAGCCGGACCCCGGCCGGGCGCGGGCGGTCGAGCAGTACCTGATCTCCACCGTGGACCACGGCTTCAACGCCTCCACGTTCACCGGCCGGGTCATCGCCTCGACCGGCGCCGACCTTGCGGCCTGCCTGGTCGGTGCGGTGGGCGCGCTGTCCGGGCCGCTGCACGGCGGGGCTCCCAGTCGCGCGCTGGACACGCTGGACGCGATCGGCTCACCCGACCGTATCGACGGCTGGCTGCGTGAGCACATCGCCGCGGGGGAACGGATCATGGGCTTCGGCCACCCCGTCTACCGCACCGAGGACCCGCGCTCGCGGCTGCTCAAGGGCATAGCCCGGGAGATCGGCGGCGAGCTGGTCGACTTCGCCGTTCAGGTGGAGGAGCGGGCCGAGGCGTTGCTCGCCGAGCTGAAGCCGGGGCGGGAACTGCACATCAACGTGGAGTTCTACGCGGGTGTGGTGATGGAGCTGTGCGGGCTGCCGCGGGAGATGTTCACCCCGACCTTCGCCGCCGCGCGGGTCGTCGGCTGGAGTGCGAACATCCTGGAGCAGGCGGCCGACAGCAAGATCATCCGACCGTCCGCCCGTTACGTCGGCACCCCGCCGCCCCGCCCCGTTCCCGCGGCTTGAGCGTACGTACCGACTGGTCGGTAATATGATCGCGCCGGGAGGTGCCCGGTGCGAGGCCCACCCGGGAGGAGTCGCCCGTGCGCGCGATCCAGATCACCGAGTTCGGCGGACCGGAGGTCCTGAAGGAGGCCGAACTGCCCGACCCCGTCCCGGGAGAGGGGCAGCTGCTGCTGGACGTGGAATCGGCGGGAGTGAACTACGCCGACACGCACACCGTGGAGGATTCCTACCTCTCGCGCAGTGCGTTGCCCCTCGTGCCGGGCGCCGAGGTCGTCGGGCGCACCGCCGACGGCCGCCGGGTGGTGGCTCTCACCGACAACGGCGGCTACGCCCAGAAGGCCGTCGTCCACGAGGGGATGGCGCACGGCGTGCCCGACGGCGTGACCGACGCGCAGGCGCTCGCGCTGATCATCCAGGGCCTGACCGCCTGGCACCTGCTGCGCACTTCGGCGCGGCTGGCGGCGGGGGAGAGCGTCGTGGTCCACGCAGCGGCCGGCGGCACGGGCTCGCTCGCCGTGCAGCTCGCCCGGCACTTCGGCGCCGGCCGCATCATCGCCACCGCCTCCACGCAGGACAAGCGCGACCTGGCGCTGGAGCTGGGCGCCGACGCCGCCGTCGACGCCGACGCCGAAGGGCTCACCGAGCGGCTGACCGAGGCCAACGGCGGGCGCAAGGTGGACGTCGTGCTGGAGATGACCGGCGGTCCCGTCTTCGACGCCTCGCTGGCCGCGCTCGCCCCGTTCGGCCGTCTGGTCGCGTACGGCATGGCGTCCCGCGTCCCGCCCACGCCGGTGG
Source organism: Streptomyces sp. NRRL F-5123 (assembly GCF_000721495.1). GTDB lineage: Bacteria > Actinomycetota > Actinomycetes > Streptomycetales > Streptomycetaceae > Actinacidiphila. Next base: position 149,567 of record NZ_JOHY01000005.1, on the reverse strand, counting down.
AGCCCGCTCAGCTCATGGGCCGCTCGCGGGCCGTCGTCGGGTTCTGGCTCGCCCACTGCGTCGGCCGCCCGGGGATGTACCACGAGCCGCTGGCCGAGTTGCTGGCCATGACCGCGGACGGCACGCTGCGGCCGCGGATCGGCGGTGTCTACGGACTGTCGGAGGCGGCGCGCGCGCACCAGGACCTGCGCGCGCGGCGTACCGTGGGAAAGCTGGTGCTCGACGTGACCCGATGAGCGGAACCGGAGGGTCGTCGCGGACGTTGCACCGGTGCAAGAGTGGAAAATGCAGGCACAATCACCACCAGTGGAGCACGCAGGGCCGCCGCCCGCGACCCGCGCCCCCGCACAGTTCGGGAGGGGCCCATGCCACGCAACCGCTTCGCACCCGACCGGGGCCTGACGACCCGGATGGTCGTCACGATGTTCCTGATCGGATTGCTGTACGTCGTCTTCGTCGGCGCGCTGCTGGCGCTGCTGCGCGGCTCCTGGCCGATCATCCTGGTCATCGCCGGGCTGCTCCTCGTCGCCCAGTTCTGGTTCAGCGACCGCATCGCCGCCTTCAGCATGGGCGCCCGCGAGGTCACCCCCGAGGAGCAGCCGGAGCTGCACGGGGTGGTCGACCGGATCTGCGCGCTGGCGGATCTGCCCAAGCCCAAGGTGGCCGTGGCGCAGTCGGACGTGCCCAACGCGTTCGCGACCGGCCGCAACCAGAAGAACACGGTGGTGTGCGTGACCACCGGCCTGCTGCGCCGGCTGGAGCCGGAGGAGCTGGAAGGCGTGGTGGCGCACGAGCTGTCCCATGTCGCGCACAAGGACGTCATGGTGATGACGGTCGCGTCCTTCCTCGGTGTCCTGGCCGGAGTCATCACCAGGATCGGCCTGTGGGGCGGCTTCCGGCGCAGCCGCGATCCCGGCACCGCCGCGCTGGTCGTCCTGGTGCCGCTGGTCAGCGCCGCGGTCTACGTGGTCAGCTTCCTGCTCACCCGGATGCTGTCGCGCTACCGCGAGCTGTCCGCCGACCGCAGCGCCGCCCTGCTGACCGGCCGCCCCTCCGCGCTGGCCTCGGCGCTCACCAAGGTCAGCGGCGAGCTGGCCGCGATCCCGACCAGGGACCTGCGCGCCACCGAGCCCTTCAACGCCTTCTACTTCGCGCCCGCCCTCACCACCAGCGCCACCGTCTCCAAGCTGCTCGCCACCCACCCCAGCCTGGAGCAGCGGCTCGCCCAACTCGCCGCCGTCACCGTCGAACTGGACCGCCGCTGATGGGACTGCTGGATGTGCTGCTGGGCCGCAGCAAGCCCGTCAAGCCGGATCTGGACCAGCTCTTCGGCCTGGCCTCGGCCGCGCTGACCCTGGAGGCGGCCGGCGAGCTACGCCCGACCGGACGCGGTGCGGTGTGCTTCGCCGCCGTCGAGGGCGGGGCCTTCACCGAGATCCAGCAGGATCTGCACGCCCTGCTGCCGCTGGAGTCCAGCCGCGACTCCTACGGCTACACCTGGCTGGAGTCGCGGCACGCCCCCGACGAGATCAACGACCTGGTCACGGATCTGCACGCGGTCAATTCCGCGCTGGAATCCGGCGGATTCGGCCCGCAGCTGCTGTGCTCGCTGGTCGCCTTCCACGATCCGCACGACCCGCAGGACCGCCGGATGGCCCTCGTCTACCTCTACAAGCGCGGGTCCTTCTACCCCTTCGCCCCGCTGCCCGGCGAGAAGCGCGACCACGCACTGGAACTCCAGGTCAAGGCCCTGGTGGCGAACGACCTGCGGCTGGAGCAGGACCTCGCGCGCTGGTTCCCGGTCTGGGGCGCTCCCGGTATGGGCGGCTGAGCGCCGCGCCGCCGCGCCGCTCGCGTGCCTAAGGTGGGGCTGATTGCCGGACAGACCCGTCAGGAGGCGCACCGATGACCACGTACGACCCCGCCGCCGTGAAGATCAGTCCCGAATCGTGGGTGGCGGACCAGGCCAGGCGGTACGAGGAGTCGAACGGTACCGAGGCCACCGACATGAAGGGCTCGCCCTGCCTGCTGCTGGACTACCAGGGCTGGCGCAGCGGCGAATGGCGGCGCACGGTGCTCATCTACGGCCGCTCCGGCGAGGACTACCTGATCGTGGCCTCCAAGGGCGGCGCCCCCGAGAACCCGCTGTGGTTCAAGAGCCTGATCACCAACCCCGAGGTGCACGTGCGGGTGCTCGGCGAGCGTTTCCCGGCCCGTGCCGAGGTGCTGACGCCCGACGAGAAGGCCGAGGTCTGGCCGGACCTGGTGGAGGTCTACCCGCCGTACGAGGACTACCAGAAGAGCACCAGCCGGGAGATCCCGGTCATCCGCCTCACCCGCGTCTGACGGACCCGGCGCGGGCGCTCCGGGTCCGCGCCTCGCCGGGCACGCGTAAGGGGCGCCCGTCCAGGACGGGCGCCCCTTACCTCACCGTTGCGTTCTGCCGTGCGGCTTACCGGTCGGCGGGCGTCCTGCGTACCGCCATCCAGGTGGTCAGCGCGGCCAGTGCCAGTTCGAGGGCCAGCAGGAAGGCCAGGCCGAGGCCGAAGGCGTGCGGGTAGCGGTCCGGGGCTCCGGCGCCCACCGCCCCGTAGAAGACGATGCCGATCAGTGCGATTCCCAGTGCGCCGCTGATCTGCTGGATGGTCGCCACCACCCCGGAGGCGGCGCCCACCAGGTGGGCGGGCACGGTGCCGAGTGAGGTGTGGGTCAGCGGGGCGATGACCATGCCCATGCCGACGCCGTCGAGGAAGAGCCCGGGCACCAGCTCCCACAGGCTGCCCGTGGTACCCGAGGCGTGCACCGCGGCCCACAGCGCGCCCAGGCCCGCGGCCATGGCCAGCGCGCCGACCGGCACGGTCCGGCTGCCCAGGCGTTCGGCGATACGGTGCGCGGTGGTCGAGGTCAGCAGGTAGCCGGCGCCTATCGCCACGAAGACCACGCCCGAGGCCAGCGCCTCAAGCCCGCGTCCGGCCTGCAGGTACAGCGCCAGGACGAGGAAGAACGAGCCCTGCCCGGACCAGAAGACCAGTTGCGCGACGGCGCCTGCCGCGAAGCCGCGCTGCCGGAAGAGCGCGATGTCCAGCACCGGGTCGCCGCCCGCCGCGCCCACCCGGCGCTGGTGTGCCACGAAGCCCGCGAAGAGCACCACGGAAGCGCCCAGGCACACCCACGTCCAGACCGGCCAGCCCAGCGCGCGGCCCTGGATGAGCGGCAGTACCAGCGTGACCGTGGCACCTGTGGACAGCGCGACACCGGTGTTGTCCAGCCGCGGGCGGCGCGGCGCCCGCGACTCCGCCAGCGCCCGCGGTGTGGCGGCCAGTGCCGCCAGCCCGATCGGCACGTTGATCAGGAAGCAGGCCCGCCAGCCGAGCCCGAGGACGTCCGCCTTGATCAGCAGCCCGCCGATGAGCTGCCCGAAGACCGCGCCCACGCCCATCGTCATGCCGTACATCCCGAAGGCGCGGGCCTGTGCCCTGCCCTTCCACGCGGTCTGCAGGATGGCCAGCACCTGCGGGCCCATCAGGGCCGCGGACAACCCCTGGCAGACCCGGGCCGCCACCAGGCTCCCGGAGGTCGGCGCGAGACCGCAGGCCGCCGAGGTCGCGGTGAAGAGCGCGAGTCCCAGCATGAACATCCGCCGCCTGCCGTGGATGTCGCCGAGCCGGCCGGCGGTGATCAGCCCGGTGGCCACGGCGAGGGCGAACCCGGCCACCACCCACTGGATCGTCGCGGTGCCGGCGTGCAGGTCGCCCTGCACGGCCGGTATCGCCACGTTGACGATGAAGAGGTCCAGCGAGGTCATGAAGGTCGCCGCCAGTAGGACCGGCAGACCGAGCCCCGGCCGCCCGGCGGCCGGTGCCGCGTCCGCGGGAGCGGACGGGGAGAGCGTGGAGGTGGCCGAGGCCATGGCTGAACTCCTGTCACGAAGAGGGGCGGTGGGTGGCGGTGCCGGTCAGGCGCCGGACGGGACCTTGTCGAGGAAGCCGTGGACGCGCTGGATCAGGCCGTCCTCGCCGGTGGCGATGACGTCGAAGCCGACCACCAGCGACTCGCCGCCGGCCGGCCCCAGCTCCCAGGTGAAGCGGGCGATGTCGTGGTGGGCGTCGACCGGGCCCAGGGTGAAGACCAGGCCCGCGAACTGCGCCTGCACCGCGCCGACCACCGCGTCCAGGGCGTCGGGTCCGGTGACGTCGGCCAGCGGGTCGGTGTAGCGGGCGTCGGCGGCGAAGACCGCGCCGATCGCGGTGCGCCGGGCGGCCGGGTCGGTCTCGTTCCAGAGGGCGATGTACTGCTCGGCAAGCTGCTGGATGTCGCTCATGACGGGGTGTCTCCCTGCTGTTGCCGGCGCCTTGTTGCGCCGTGTCCTTGCAGGTCATGAAGTTACGTAGCGAGCCGCGCAGCGGAATCGGTCATCGTTAGGTAATCGTCGACCGGTCACCGGTGTACACACCGGCCGCCCTTGCCGGGCGGCGCATATGGGCAGGTCATGAGGGGGTACCGGGCGGCCGTGGGTGGGCCGTGCAGTGCGGCGCCCGTGCGGCGGCGCGGCAAAGTACCGGGCGGGACGCCGCGCCGCGACTAAGCGCCCGCTCAGCCGGACCCTTGCGAAAACTGGAACACGTTTCTACGATCGCGGGTGTGACATCGTCAGTGTCAAACCCGTCTCCGCCGCCCGCCCCGCCCGGGCCCGGCCCGCTGGCCGGGGTGCGGGTGGTGGAGCTGGCGGGCATCGGGCCCGGCCCCTTCGCGGCGATGCTGCTCGCCGACCTGGGCGCCGACGTCGTGCGCGTCGACCGCCCCGGCGGCCCGGGGCTGGGCGTCGCCCCGGCCGCCGACCTGACCAACCGCAACAAGCGCTCGGTGCTGCTCGACCTCAAGACAGCGGAGGGCACCGCCGCCGCGCTCGACCTGGCGGGGCGTGCGGACATCCTCGTCGAGGGCTACCGCCCCGGCGTCGCCGAGCGCCTCGGCGTGGGCCCGGCGGAGTGCCTGGCGCGCAACCCGCGGCTGGTCTACGGCCGGATGACCGGCTGGGGCCAGGACGGACCGCTCGCCGCCAGCGCCGGACACGACATCGGCTACATCGCGATCACCGGCGCCCTCGCCCTGAGCGGCCCCGCGGACGGCGCCCCCACCGCCCCCGCGAACCTGCTCGGCGACTACGCAGGCGGCGCGCTCTACCTCGTCACCGGGGTGCTCGCCGCCCTGCACCACGCCCGCACCCACGGCGCGGGCCAGGTCGTCGACGCCGCGATCGTGGACGGCACCGCCCACCTCGCGACCCTGCTGCACGGCATGGCCGCGGCCGGTGTCTGGCAGGACCGCAGAGGAGCCAACCTGCTGGACGGCGGCGCGCCCTTCTACGGCGTGTACGCGACCTCCGACGGCGGCCACATGGCCGTGGGCGCCCTCGAACAGCGCTTCTACGACACCTTCGCGACGCTGCTCGGCCTGACCGCGCAGCAGGCCGCGCTCCGGGACGACCCGGCCCGCTGGCCCGAACTGCGCACCGCGGTGGCCGCCCGCTTCCGCACCCGCAGCCGCGACGAGTGGACGGCGGTCTTCGCCGGCACCGACGCCTGCGCCGCGCCCGTCCTGTCCCTCACCGAGGCCCCGCGGCATCCGCACCTGGCGGCGCGCGGCACCTTCACCGAGGTGGGCGGCACCGTCCAGCCCGCGCCCGCGCCCCGCTTCTCGGCGACACCCGCCGCGCTGCGCCGCCCGCCGGCCCTGCCGGGCGCGCACACTGCGGAGGTGGCCCTCGACTGGGACGTCCCCGCCCTGACGGACCGCCAGGACGGTGGCGGAGCACGGCCGTCCGGTCCCGTCCCCGACCGCCCATGAGGTACGACCGCACACATGCCGCGTCCCGCGGCGCACCGACCCGTCAGAAGCCGGCCCCGCCGCCCGCACCGGACCCGCACAGAAAGGCCCGACGTTGAGCACCGACGCCTACGTCTACGACGCCGTCCGCACCCCCCGAGGGCGCGGCAAGGCCAACGGATCGCTGCACGGAACCAAGCCGATCGACCTGGTCGTCGGCCTCATCCGGGAGCTGCGCGAGCGGCACCCCGGACTCGACCCGGCCGCGATCGACGACATCGTGCTCGGCGTCGTCAGCCCGGTCGGCGACCAGGGCTCCGACATCGCCCGCGTCGCCGCCGTCGCAGCGGGCCTGCCGGACACCGTGGCCGGCGTTCAGGAGAACCGCTTCTGCGCCTCCGGCCTCGAAGCGGTCAACATGGCCGCCGCGAAGGTCCGTTCCGGCTGGGAGGACCTGGTGCTCGCCGGCGGCGTCGAGTCGATGTCGCGCGTCCCGATGGCCAGCGACGGCGGCGCCTGGATGATGGACCCGATGACCAACTTCGAGGTCGGCTTCGTCCCGCAGGGCATCGGCGCCGACCTCATCGCGACCCTCGGCGGCTTCACCCGGCACGACGTCGACAGCTACGCCTCGCTGTCCCAGGAGCGGGCCGCCGAGGCATGGAAGGACGGCCGCTTCGCCCGCTCCGTGGTGCCCGTGCGGGACCGCAACGGCCTGGTCGTCCTCGACCGCGACGAGCACCTGCGCCCCGGCACCTCGCCCGAGTCGCTGGCCGCCCTCAAACCGTCCTTCGCCGACATCGGCGAACTGGGCGGTTTCGACGCCGTGGCCCTGCAGAAGTACCACTGGGTCGAGAAGATCGACCACGTCCACCACGCGGGCAACTCCTCCGGCATCGTCGACGGCGCCGCGCTCGTCGCCATCGGCAGCCGTGAGATCGGCGAGCGCTACGGGCTGGCGCCCCGCGCCCGTATCGTCTCGGCCGCCGTGTCCGGGTCCGAGCCCACCATCATGCTCACCGGTCCCGCGCCCGCCAGCCGCAAGGCGCTCGCCAAGGCCGGCCTGACCATCGACGACATCGACCTGATCGAGATGAACGAGGCCTTCGCCGCCGTCGTGCTGCGCTTCGCCGCCGACATGGGTGTCGGGCTCGACAAGGTCAACGTCAACGGCGGCGCCATCGCCCTGGGGCACCCGCTCGGCGCGACCGGCGCGATGCTGCTCGGCACCGTCGTCGACGAGCTGGAGCGCCGTGACCTGCGCTACGGCCTGGTGACCCTCTGCGTCGGCGGCGGCATGGGCATCGCCACCGTCGTCGAACGCCTCTGACCCGCCCCCGCCCCCACCCCGCCGCTACGGAGCCACCCGACATGAGCGAGCCCACCACCATCCGCTGGGAGCAGGACGCGGACGGCGTCGTCACCCTCGTCCTGGACGACCCGGCGCAATCGGCCAACACGATGAACGCCGCGTTCGCCGCCTCCCTCGACGCGGTCGTCGACCGCCTCGAAGCCGAGGCCGAAGGCATCCGCGGGGTCGTCGTCACCTCCGCGAAGAAGACCTTCTTCGCGGGCGGCGACCTGCGTGACCTGATCCGCGCCACCCCGGACGACGCCGCCGACGTCCTCGCCGGCAGCATGCGCGTCAAGCGCGCGCTGCGGCGCCTGGAGACCCTCGGCAAGCCCGTCGTCGCCGCGATCAACGGCGCCGCGCTCGGCGGCGGTTACGAGATCGCGCTGGCCTGCCACCACCGCGTCGCCCTCGACTCGCCCGGCACGAAGATCGGCCTGCCCGAGGTCACCCTCGGCCTGCTGCCCGGAGGCGGCGGGGTCGTCAGGACCGTGCGCCTGCTCGGCATCGCCGACGCGCTCCTCAAAGTGCTGCTCCAGGGCACCCAGTACTCGGCGCCGCGCGCCCTCGCCGCGGGCCTGATCCACGAGGTCGCCGCCGACCGCGACGCGCTGCTCGCCGCGGCCCGCGCGTACGTCGACACCCACCCGCAGGCCCGGCAACCCTGGGACGAGCCCGGCTACAAGATCCCCGGCGGCACCCCCAAGAGCCCCGCCTTCGCCGCCAACCTGCCCGCCTTCCCGGCCAACCTGCGCAAGCAGCTCGCGGGCGCCCCCTACCCGGCGCCGCGCAACATCCTCGCCGCCGCCGTCGAGGGCTCCCAGGTCGACATCGACACCGCACAGCTCATCGAGGCCCGCTACTTCACCGAACTCGCCTGCGGCCCGACGTCGAAGTACATGATCCAGGCCTTCTTCTTCGACATGCAGGCCGTCAACTCCGGCGCGGGCCGCCCGGCCGGCGTCCCCGCGCGCCCGGTCACCAGGGTCGCCGTCCTCGGCGCCGGCATGATGGGCGCCGGCATCGCGTACGCCTGCGCCCGGGCGGGCATCGACGTCGTCCTCAAGGACGTCACCCCCGAGGCGGCCACCCGCGGCAAGGTCTACTCCGAACGGCTGCTGGACAAGGCCCTCGCCAAGGGGCGCACCACGCCGGAGAAGCGCGACGCGCTCCTCGCCCGCATCACCCCGACCGCGGAGCCCGCCGACCTGGCCGGCTGCGACGCCGTCATCGAGGCGGTCTTCGAGGACGCAGCCCTCAAGCACAAGGTCTTCCAGGAGGTCCAGCACATCGTCGCGCCCGACGCGCTGCTGTGCTCCAACACCTCCACGCTGCCGATCAGCCGGCTCGCGGAAGGCGTGGAGCGCCGCGCCGACTTCATCGGGCTGCACTTCTTCTCGCCGGTCGACAAGATGCCGCTGGTGGAGATCATCAAGGGCGCGCAGACCGGCGACGAGGCGCTGGCCCGCGCCTTCGACCTGGTGCGGCAGATCCGCAAGACGCCCATCGTCGTCAACGACTCGCGCGGCTTCTTCACCTCCCGGGTGATCAGCCACTTCATCAACGAGGGCGTCGCGATGCTCGCCGAGGGCGTCCCCGCCGCGTCCGTCGAGCAGGCCGCGGCGCAGGCCGGCTACCCGGCCAAGGTGCTGTCGCTGCTGGACGAGCTGACCCTGACGCTCTTCGTCCGGATCAGCCGCGAGACCCGCGCCGCGGTCGAGGAGGCCGGCGGCGTCTGGACCCCGCACCCCGCCGAGGCGGTCATCGACCGCATGGTCGACGACTTCGGCCGCACGGGCCGCAGCGGCGGCGCGGGCTTCTACGACTACGCGGACGGCCGCAGAACCGGGCTCTGGCCGGGCCTGGCCGAGCACTTCGGGAAGCCCGGCGCGCAGATCCCGCTGGAGGACCTCAAGGAGCGGATGCTCTTCGCCGAGTCGCTGGACAGCGTGCGGCTGCTGGAGGAGGGCGTGCTCACCTCGGTCGCCGACGCCAACATCGGCTCGGTGCTCGGCATCGGCTTCCCCGCCTGGACCGGCGGCGTCCTGCAGTACATCAACGGCTACCCGGGCGGCGTGGCCGGCTTCACCGCCCGCGCGCGCGAGCTGGCCGCCGCCTACGGCGAGCGCTTCACCCCGCCCGCGCTGCTGGTCACCACGGCCGAGCGCGGCGGGACGTTCACCGACGGCGCCCGGACGCGCTGATCCGCGCCGCAGATCGCGCCGGAGCGGCCGCTCAGGGCCGCCCGGCGCGTTCTGCGGCGCTCCGGGCGTCCTGGGCGTCCTCGGTGGCTGGTGCGAGCCGGCCGGCCCACAGCTGCTCCTTCAGCGACCGCTGGAAGGCCGTCACGAGCGCCTGCACGACCAGCGGCTGCATCTGCGCCGACAGCGACCGCGCCGCGGGATCCGGGCCTGTCTCCCGGCCCGGCCCGCCCACCGTCTCGCGGAAGATCCGGCTGATCGCGCCGGCCGCCGCGCGTGCGTGCTCCTGGAGCGCCTCCCGGGCCGCGACGATGGCATCCAGCGGGACGGGCGTGTCCAGCAGCCGCAGCCCCAGGTGCAGGACGCCCGGGTCGGCGACGAAGACGCCCGGGTCCGCGGTGCGCTCCAGCACCGTCATCGCCACCAGCCGTGCCACGTCCGCCTCGCCGAGCGGGCGGCCCGCCCGCCGCTCCAGCTCGCCGCGGTCCAGCCGCGCGCTGCCCTCCGGCAGCCAGGACGCCACGAGCGCCCGGTGGATCGCCAGATCGTGCTCGCCGACACCGGCCGGCAGTTGCGCCAGATAGCGCTCGACCGCCGCGAGCGTCAGGCCCTGCTGCCGCAACTCGCCGATCAGCGCCAGCCGGGACAGGTGCCCGGGCCCGTACCGCCCCACTCGGCGCGGGCCGATCTCCGGCGGCGGCAGCAGGCCGCGAGCGCTGTAGAAGCGGACGGTGCGGACGGTCACCCCGGCACGGGCGGCCAGCTCGTCGACGGTCAGGGCGGTCTGCGGCACCGCATCAGTATTGCCGCGCCGCCGCCCCCGTGAAAGGCGCCCGTCAGGTCCCCGCACGGACTCCGCCCTGGTCCGCGCCGCGGCCCCGTCCAGGCCCGGGCCCGTACGCCACCCCGCCCCGCGGCCGCCTGCCGCCGGGCCGCGCCTCGTACGCTGACCTGCGTGCCCCGACCCCGTACCGCCCGCGCCCCGCGCTTCGCCGCCGGCTGCCTGGCGGCCGCGCTGCTGGCCTGCCCGACGTCCTGCTCCGGCGGCGGCTCCCCGGAACCCACGGCAGGCGCCACGGGGCTCGGCGACCGGCTCTTCCCCGGCGCGGGCAACGGCGGCTACGACGTGGCGCACTACGGTCTCGAGCTGTCCTACGACCCCGGGACCGGCCGGCTGTCCGGTACCGCCGTGGTCAGTGCCACCGCGACGCAGGACCTCACGCGGCTGAACCTCGACCTCGCGGGCCTGGCCGTGAGCCGGGTGAGCGTGGACGGGCGCACCGCCCGCACCACCCGCTCCGGCACCGAGCTGACCGTGCGCCCGGCCGGTGCATTGCGCCGGGGTTCGCACTTCGACGTCACCGTCGCGTACGCCGGCGTGCCGCGCCTGGTCACGGACCCCGACGGCTCGCACGAGGGCTGGTTCCGCACCGACGACGGCGCTCTGGCGCTCGGCGAACCGGTCGGCTCCATGGGGTGGTTCCCCGGCAACGACCACCCCTCCGACAAGGCGGCCTTCGATCTCACCGTGTCCGTGCCGACCGGTCTGACCGTCGTCTCCAACGGCGAGCTCGCGGGCACCCGCACGGCGGGCGGCCGTACCGCCTTCCACTGGCGCAGCACCGCGCCCATGGCCACGTACCTGGCCACCGTCGGCATCGGGCACTACACCGTCAGCCGCTCCCGCACGCCCGGCGGGGTCCCCCTCTACACGGCCGTCGACCCGCGTGCGGCGGACGCCACGACCACCGCCGCGCTGGCCCGGCTGCCGGAGATCCTGGACTGGGAGACCGGCCGGTTCGGCCCCTACCCGTTCGCCTCGTCCGGCGCGATCGTCGACCACCTGCCCCGCGGTGCGGTCGGCTACGCGCTGGAGACGCAGAACCGTCCCGTCTTCCCCGGTGACGGCGACGGGCCCGCGGTCGACGTCACGACCCTGGTGCACGAGTTGTCGCACCAGTGGTTCGGCGACTCCGTCACCCCGCGCAGCTGGCAGGACATGTGGCTCAACGAGGGTTTCGCCACCTGGACCGAGTGGATGTGGCAGGAGCACGACGCCGGCGTGCCCCTCTCCCGGAGCGCCGCCGAGGCGTTCGCCGACCCCGCCACATGGTCCTTCCCGCCCGCCGCGCCGCCCGAGGCCGCCGACGTGTCGGCCCAGCCGGTCTACGCCCGCGGCGCGCTGGTGCTCTACGAACTGCACCAGGCGCTCGGCGGCACCACGTTCGACCGCCTGCTGCGCGGCTGGGCCGCGGTACATTCCCACGGCAACGCGTCCACCGCCGATTTCACGGCATATTGCGCCCGGCTCACCGGCCGCGACCTGACCCCGCTGTTCGCGACCTGGCTCTTCGGCACGGCCAAGCCCGCCCGGCTGTGAGCGGGCCCGCCTCCTTCGCGGTTCAGCGCAGCGGCTCGCCCACCGAGTGCATGTGGCCGAGCGCCTGGGCGTAGGAGTCCAGCAGCCCGGTCTCGGTGTAGCGCACGCCGACCCGCTCGCAGTGGGCGCGCACCAGCGGGCGGGCGAGCCGCAGGTGCGGGCGCGGCATGCTCGGGAAGAGGTGGTGCTCGATCTGGTAGTTGAGCCCGCCGAGCAGGAAGTCCAGCACCGGATTGCCTCGTACGTTGCGCGAGGTCAGTACCTGGCGGCGCAGATGCCCCCAGCGGGCGCCCGGCTCGGGCATCTCCATGCCCTTGTGGTTGGGGGCGAACGCGCACCCCAGGTGCAGCCCGAAGAGGGCGTGGTGCAGCGCGGCGAAGGCCACCGCCTGCGGCCAGGGCAGCAGGGTCAGCAGCAGCGCCGTGTAGCCCGCCAGGTGGGCGACCAGCAGCGAGCCCTCCACGAACCGCTCCCGGCGGTCCAGACGCCGCAGGTCCTGGAAGCTCGCCACCTTCAGCGCGAGGCCTTCCAGCAGCAGCATCGGGAAGAACAGCCGCGCCTGGTGCTTCGTCAGGAACCGGGCGAAGCCCTGCCGTTCCACCGCCTGCGCCCGCGTCCACACCAGGGCGCCCACCTCCACGTCCGGGTCCTTGCCGATGTGGTTGGGGTTGGCATGGTGCCGGTTGTGCTTGTCGCTCCACCACGCGGCGCCCATTCCCAGCAGCAGATTGCCGTGGAAGAGCGCGATGAGCCGGTTGGCGCGGCGGTCCGCCGCTATCTGCTGGTGCCCGGCGTCGTGCCCGGTGAAGCCGCTGCGCGAGGAGAACACCGCCGCCGGCAGCGCCAGCGCCAGCACCCACCACGACCCGGTGCCACCGACCACGGCAACCGCCGTCCAGACCGCGGCCATTGCCAGCAGGTTCACCGCGATCGACACCGCGTAGTGCCCGCGCCGCCGGCGCAGCAGCCCGGCCTCGCGCACCGTCCGCAGCAGCGGGGCGAACTCGCTGGCCTCACCGCCGGGGGCCCGCTCGGTCGGTTCGAGAGTGGTCAGGACGATCGCCATGGGGCGCTCCTCGGTGATGGGCGGTGTCTGTCCTACGGCCCGGACGGGCCGTACGGCGACGCTACGAACCACCGCCCGCCGCGGACCATGGCGCCATCACCCGGCTTGCCGGGGTGCCAGTCCCCCCGGAACGCGGGGGATATCCCCACCCCGGAGAACCGTGAGGGGACCGTATTGGCCACGGACGATCTCTGCCCGGCCGCTTCGCGGCGGCCGCGCCCGGGCCAGTGTCCCATCCCGGCGACTCGGCGAGGACCGCTCCGGCACTTCCGATGACGCGTACCCGCCCGCGGCGCCTTGCCGGGTGCCGCCGCCCGGCGGCGTCTACGATGCTGGACAACCGCCAAGCGGCAGGTGTCTTGGCCAGGTCTGAGGAGCACCATCATCAGCGGCAACGTTTCGGTCGAACGCAGGATCGCCGAGGAGCTGGGCGTACGCGAAGGTCAGGTACGGGCGGCCGTCGATCTGCTCGACGGCGGGGCCACGGTGCCGTTCATCGCGCGCTACCGCAAGGAGGCCACCGGCACCCTCGACGACGAGCAGCTGCGCAACCTGGAGGAGCGCCTGCGGTATCTGCGCGAGCTGGACGAGCGGCGCGCCGCGGTGCTGGAGTCCATCGACTCACAGGGCAAGCTCGACGACGCCCTGCGCGAGCAGATCATGGCGGCCGACTCCAAGGCGCGGCTGGAGGACATCTACCTGCCGTACAAGCCCAAGCGGCGCACCAAGGCCCAGATCGCCCGCGAGGCGGGGCTGGAACCGCTCGCCGACGCGCTGCTCGCCGACCCGGGGCTGGACCCGCAGGCGGCCGCGGCACCGTACGCCGACGCAGAGAAGGGCGTGGACGACGCCGCGGCAGCGCTGGAGGGCGCCCGCGCCATCCTCACCGAGCGCTTCTCCGAGGACGCCGACCTGGTCGGCGAGTTGCGCGCCCGGATGTGGAGCCGTGGCCGGCTGGTCGCCAAGGTGCGCGAGGGCAAGGAGGAGGCAGGCGCGAAGTTCGCCGACTACTTCGACTTCGCCGAGCCCTTCGGCAAGCTGCCCTCGCACCGCGTCCTGGCCATGCTGCGCGGCGAGAAGGAGGAGGTCCTCGACCTCACCCTGGAGCCGGAGGAGCCCGTCGAGGGCCCCAGCAGCTTCGAGCGGCGCATCGCCCAGCACTTCGGCGTCGCCGACCGGGGCCGCCCCGGCGACCGCTGGATGCTGGACACCGTCCGCTGGGCCTGGCGCACCCGCATGCTCGTCCGGCTCGGCATCGACCTGCGCGTGCAACTGCGCCAGGAGGCCGAGGACGAGGCGGTGCGGGTCTTCGCCGCGAACCTGCGCGACCTGCTGCTCGCCGCGCCGGCCGGCACCCGCGCCACGATGGGCCTGGACCCGGGCCTGCGCACCGGCGTCAAGGTCGCCGTCGTGGACGCCACCGGCAAGGTCGTCGCGACCGACACCATCTACCCGCACGCCCCGCGCAACCGCTGGGACGAATCCCTCGCCACGCTGGCCAGGCTCGCCGCCGCGCACAGCGTCGACCTGATCGCCATCGGCAACGGCACCGCCTCCCGCGAGACCGACAAGCTGGCGGGCGACCTCATCAAGGGCCACCCGGAGCTGAAGCTCACCAAGGCCGTCGTCTCGGAGGCCGGCGCGTCGGTCTACTCCGCTTCCGCCTACGCGTCCGCCGAGCTGCCCGGCATGGACGTGTCGCTGCGCGGCGCGGTGTCCATCGCCCGGCGCCTCCAGGACCCGCTGGCGGAGCTGGTCAAGATCGACCCGCGGTCCATCGGCGTCGGCCAGTACCAGCACGACCTCTCCGAGGTGAAGCTGTCGCGCTCGCTGGACGCGGTGGTCGAGGACTGCGTGAACGGTGTCGGCGTGGACGTCAACACCGCGTCGGTGCCGCTGCTGCGCCGCGTCTCGGGCATCACCGAGGGCCTGGCCGCCAACATCGTCGCCCACCGCGACACCAACGGCCCCTTCCGCAGCCGCAAGGCCCTCAAGGACGTCGCCAGGCTCGGCCCGAAGGCGTACGAGCAGTGCGCGGGCTTCTTGCGCATCCTCGGCGGCGAGGACCCGCTGGACGCGTCCGCCGTCCACCCCGAGGCGTATCCGGTGGTCCGGCGGATCGGCCGGAGCGCGGGCACCGCCGTCCCCGAGCTGATCGGCAACGGCGCCGTGCTGCGGCGGCTGCGCCCGGAGGACTTCGTGGACGACTCCTTCGGCCTGCCGACCGTCACCGACATCCTCTCCGAGCTGGAGAAGCCCGGACGCGACCCGCGGCCGGCGTTCAAGACCGCGGCCTTCAAGGAGGGCGTGGAGGAGATGAAGGACCTGCGGCCGGGGATGCTGCTGGAGGGCGTCGTGACCAACGTGGCCGCCTTCGGCGCGTTCGTGGACGTCGGCGTCCACCAGGACGGCCTGGTGCATGTCTCGGCGCTGTCGGACCGGTACGTCTCCGACCCGCGCGAGGTCGTCAAGCCTGGGGACATCGTCCGGGTCAAGGTGCTGGACATCGACCTGCCGCGCAAGCGGATCTCGCTCACGCTGCGGCTGGAGGACGAGCCGCGCGCCGCGGGCGGTGGCGTCGGTGAGCGGCGCGGCACCGCGCCACGGCAGGGCGGAGGACGGCAGGGCGGCGGCCGCCAGGGGCAGGGGCAGGGGCAGGGCGGTGGGCGCCGCGGTGGTTCCGCGCCCGCACCGCAGAACGGCGCCATGGCCGACGCGCTGCGCCGGGCCGGTCTGACCGGCGGGCGCTGAGCGGCGCGGCGGGCCGGGTGGGCCGGACAGACCCGGTCCGCCCGGCCCGCCGCGCCGCCTGGAACGCCGGGAACCAGGACGGTCGAGCGGACGTTCTGGTGGGTAGGCGGTAAGTGTGCGAAGGAGCGGCGGCCGGCCGCCGGACGCCGTGAACGGAGGCGGGGACAGATGTCGAATCGCGCGAAGGTCGCCATCGGTGGTGTGGCGGTCGGACTGATCCTGCTCATCGTCCTTCCCTGGTGGGTGTCCTTCCTGATCATCGTCGGCATCCCGGCGGCGGCGTACCTGACGCTGGACTCCTCGCAGCGCCGCCGTCTGCGCCGTGTCACCCGGCGCCAAATAGGTCGCTGAGCCGGACGTCACCCCGGTAGCGTGGCCGCTCGTCCTGCCCTGACACGGGCGGGGCGGCCATCTGGGAGGGGTTGGGTCCGATGTCGCTTCTTCCCGCCACCGTGCGGTCCGTCGACGAGCTGGTCGCGTGCGTCGGGCGCGGCGCCCGTGCGAAGTACCTGCATTTCTGGGGCCACCGTCCGCAGCGCGACGGCAGTGCGGGCCCCGGCTGCCTCAGCCAGTGGTGGCCCGCTCCCTTCATCGTCGACGGCGCCCGCTATGCCACGGCGGAGCACTGGATGATGGCCGGCAAGGCGCGGCTCTTCGACGATCCGGAGGCCGAGCAGCGCATCCTGGCGGCGGCGTCGCCCGGCGCTGCGAAGGCCGCCGGGCGCAAAGTACGCGGTTTCGACGAGGCGGTCTGGCAGCGGGAGCGCTTCGCGCTCGTCGCCGCGGGCAGCCGCCACAAGTTCGGGCAGCACCCCGAGCTGCGGGAATACCTGCTGGCGACCGCCGGCCGGGTGCTCGTCGAAGCCAGCCCGTTGGACCGGATCTGGGGCATCGGCCTGGCGGCGGACGACGAGCGCGCCGCAGACCCCGCGCGCTGGCAGGGCCTGAACCTGCTGGGCTTCGCGCTCATGGACGCCCGCGACGCCCTCGCGTGACCACCCGGACGCCCGCCCGGGCCCCCCGCCGTGGAGAGGCCCGGGCGGGCGGGCCCTACCTCAGGTAGGGGCCGTCGGCGCCGATCTTGCCGGGCGCGGCGTTCCTGCCGCCCAGGTCGAGGACGTAGACGCGCATGTCGCCCTTGCCGGGAGCGGTGACGGCCAGGGTTCCGCCCGTGACGGTGCGGGTGTCGCCGGTGACGGCGTCGACGTAGCGGCCGTTCGGTATCCCGGTGAAGGTGGCCGCGTCCGTCACCGTCACCAGGGCGAAGCTGTCGTCCCCGGAGGCGGCGTCGGTGTAGCGGCGCTTGAAGGACATGCCGCCGCTGACCCCGTCCGTGCTGTACTGGCCCATCTGCAGGGCCGGTATCGCCCGGCGGATCCGGTTGAGCCGTTGCAGGTGCTCGACCAGCGGCTGGGCCAGCGTGCCGGCGACCTCGCCGGAGGCGCTGGAGACCAGGCCGTAGTCCGACGCGGTGACACTGCCTTCCAGATGGTCGCCGTAGTAGGCCCGGCCGGTGGTCGCCAGCGGGCAGCTGGGTCCGCAGTCGATCGTCCTGCCGGCCTGGAACTGGATCTCCGAGCCGTAGTAGAGCGTGGGGATGCCGCGGAAGGTCCACATCAGCGCCATGTTCTCGGCCCACGCGTCCTGGCCTCCGGCGTAGCGCACCGACGACTTGTTGGGGCCGTAGTCGTGGCTGTCGACGTAGACGACGTTGTATGTCGCGTCGTTCGTCGAGTCGTCGGAGTCCTTGCCGTTGTCGAAGGCGTTGTGCGCGTCACCGAAATTCATGTGCATGCGCATGTCGATGATGTTCATTCCGGAGAACCGGCTGTGGTCCGGCGTGTGGTAAGCATTGCCGTCGAGGAAGGCGTTGGTGGACGTCGGCTGGTTGCCGGTGCCGAGCTGCTCCTCGTAGTTGTACTGCTCGATCGCTGCTGCGGTGTCGTCCGGGCTGTACTCCTTGCGCTCCTTCCACGTGTAGAACTGCGCCGAGTGGTTGACCGAACCGCGGTTCCACTTGTCGTTGACGAAGGCGCCGACCTCACCGAAGACGAAGAAGTTCTGCGCCTTGTCCTGGCCCCAGTCCTGCAGCACGCGCTGCTGGATGGCGGGCAGGAAGCGGCGGTTCCAGGTGACGCGCGGGATGTGGACGGCCGTGTCGATGCGGAATCCGTCGACGCCCATGTCGATGTACTTGTTGTAGGCGCCGATCAGGTAGTTCTGTACCGTGGGGCTCTCGGTGTCGAAGTCGGCGAGGTCGTCGGCGAGCCAGCACGACCGCGAGTCCTCGCCCTCCCAGTTGCCGATCCAGCACTGGTGGTAGAGGTCGGCGGGGAAGAGCTTGTCGGTCGGGCCGGGCCACTGGCAGTTGTAGATGGTGTAGCCCTCGGGGCTGTACCGGCCAGAGGGCTTGCCCCAGTTCAGGCAGGTGTTGCCGGAAGGTTCGGCGGTCGACCACACGTCGCCGTTGTAGTACGACTTCCCGGTCTTGGGATCGATCGTCAGGCCGTCGTACTCGAAGCCGTCCTCCTTCTCGTCGTAGTACCAGGACCACTGCGCGTCCCGCACCCCGTAGACGGTCGGGGTGAACAGCCCCTTGGCGCCCCACCGGGAGCTGTGGTTGTAGACGACGTCCTGGTAGATCTTGATGCCCTTGGCGTGCGCGGCGTTGATGAGGTCCTGGTAGGACGCCCCCGCCGATTCCAGCCGCGGGTCGACCCGGTAGAAGTCGTACCCGTGGTAGCCGTGGTAGTCGTAGTCGCTGCGGTTGAGGACCACCGGGGTGATCCAGATCGCCGAGAAGCCGAGCGCCTTGACGTAGTCCAGCTTCTGGACCAGCCCCTTGAAGTCGCCGCGGAACATCGGGTCGTGGTTGGCGGCGTTTCCCGAGGCCACGTCCTGGTTTCCGCCCCGGTCGTTGCTCGTGTCGCCGTCGTAGAACCGCGCGGTCAGCACGAAGTAGATCGGGTCCTTGCGCGGGTCCGTGCCGATCATCTCGCCGGAGGTGGCGGGCGGTGGGGCGTGGCCGGTGGCCGCGCTCGCCGGGGCGGATGCCGCCGACACGTTTCCGGCCGCGTCCAGGGCGACGACGGTGTACGTGTAGGTGGTGGCCTCCTCCAGGCCGGACTCCGAGAAGACGGTGGAGCCCACGCTCGTCACCACCGTGCCCTTGCTGCCGCCGGTGCGGGTGACCTGGTAGCCCGTCACCCCGGTGTCGTCCGTGGACGGATCCCAGGCCAGCACCACCGCGGTGTCGGTGGCCGTGGCCTTGACCGCGCTCGGCACGCTCGGCGCGGTGGTGTCGGGCACGACCGCCGCGCAGGGATCATTGGCGCCGGCGGTGACCTTGTGGTCCTTGACGGTGCTGACGCCCGTGCCCAGCGCGTAGTTGGCGCCGTTGTCGTTGTCCCACGTGCCGTTGCCGTTGTTGAAGGTCGCCGCCAGCCCCGATGCCCCGCCCAGGTCGACGGTCTTCTTCACCCAACCCGTGCAGGCCGGTTCCATGCCGACACCCGGAACGGTCGTCCAGGCCTTGCCGACGGGCGCGTAGTGCAGGTTGACGGTCGTCCAGCCGACCGTCGCGGTGGAGTAGAAGACCGTCGCGGACGTGCCGGGCGGCGGGTCGGTGGCGCCGCCGGCGCAGGGGTCGCTGTGGGCGACGGCCCCGTCCTTGACGGTGATGGTGCCGGTGCCCAGGGCGTAGTTCTTGCCGCCGTTGTTGTCCCAGGTGCCCTGGCCGTTGTTGAAGGTGGCCTGCCACCCGGTGGCCGCGCCCAGGTCGACGGTCCTCTTCACCCAGCCGGCGCACGCGGACTCCATGGTGACACCGGGGACAGCGGTCCAGCTGTCGCCGTCCGGTGCCCAGTGCAGGTTGTAGGTCGCCCAGCCGGTGGACGTCGTGGAGTAGAAGACGGTGGCGGTGTTGCCGGCGTCGGTCGCCGCGGCTGCGCGGGCGCCGGTTCCGGGAAGCGCGGGAAGCAGCGCGGCCACGAGCGCGCAGAGCGCGGCGAGCAGCAGCGTCAGCGGGCCGGGCCTGGCTCTGCGGTGATGGCGCGTCAGGAGGGTCACGATGTGCTCCTCGAACAGGGCCGCACGGAGGCAGCCGGTGTGGGGGAAGCCGCCGGTTCCGCGCGCCACGGAAAGAACGGCCGTACGTCTTGCGCAACTTGCTGCAAGAACCTTCGTGAGGGTACTGGGACACGTGGGTGACGTAAAGAGCTGCGGACGGGCACCGCACCGCGCTGCACGTAGGGTGATCACGGTGCGGCAACCGGGGTGCGACGGAAGGTGGTCCGGCGGAGATGACGGAGCGTCTGGTGGTCATCGGCGGCGACGCCGCGGGCATGTCCGCCGCGTCGCAGGCACGCCGCCGCAGATCCGTGGCCGACCTGGAGATCGTCGCGTTCGAGCGCGGCCACCACACGTCCTACTCGGCCTGCGGCATCCCGTACTGGATCGCGGGTGACGCGGCGGGCCCCGGCGTCCTCGTCGCCAGGACCGCGGCGGAGCACCGCGAGCGCGGCATCGACCTGCGGCTCGGCACCGAGGTCGTCACGGTCGACCCGGAGCGCGGCCGGGTGCGCAGCCGCGACGCCGCGGGCCGTGAGGAGTGGACCGGCTACGACCACCTGGTGATCGCCACCGGCGCGGAGCCGGTGCGCCCGCGCGTGCCGGGCATCGATGCGCCAGGCGTCTTCGGCGTCCAGACGCTCGACGACGGCGAGGCCGTCCTTCGCGGCCTGGAGCGCTCCGGGGTGCGGCGGGCCGTCGTCGTGGGTGGCGGCTACATCGGCGTCGAGATGGCCGAGGCGATGCTGCGCCACGGCCTCGACGTGACCCTGATCGACCGCAACGAGCAGCCGATGACCACCCTCGACCCGGACATGGGCCGGCTGGTGCGCACCGCTCTCGAAGGACTCGGGGTGCGGGTGGTCTCCGGCGCCCCGGTCCGCGAGGTGCTCACCGGTGCGGACGGCCGGGTCCGCGCAGTGGCCACCGACACCGCCGAACACCCCGCCGACCTGGTGGTGCTGGGCCTCGGGGTACGGCCGCAGACCGGTCTCGCGGCCGCCGCCGGGCTGCCGCTCGGTGTCCACGGCGGCCTGCTCACCGACCGCGCGATGCGGGTGCGCGGCAGCGAGCGCGTGTGGGCGGGCGGCGACTGCGTCGAGGTGCTCAACCTCGTCTCCGGCGAGCTCCAGCACATCGCGCTGGGCACCCACGCCAACAAGCACGGCCGGATCATCGGCATCAACATCGGCGGCGGCTACGCCACCTTCCCCGGTGTCGTCGGCACGGCCGTCAGCAAGGTCTGCGACGTCGAGATCGCCCGCACCGGTCTGAAGGAGTCCCAGGCGCGCGCGGCGGGGCTGCAGTTCGTGACCGCGGTCATCGAGTCCACCAGCCGCGCCGGCTACTACCCGGGTGCGGCACTCATGACGGTGAAGGTCCTGGCCGAGCGCCGCACCGGACGGCTGCTCGGGCTGCAGATCGTCGGCGGCGAGGGGGCGGCCAAGCGGGTCGACGTCGGGGCGGTCGCGCTCACCGCGGGCATGACGGTCGAGCAGATGACCGGCCTCGACCTCGGCTACGCCCCGCCGTTCTCCCCGGTGTGGGATCCCGTGCTGGTGGCCGCTCGCAAGGCGGCGGACGCGGTGGCGGCGGACATCGCCGCGGGGTGAGGGCCGGGCCCGCACGCAGGCCGGGCCGCGTACCCGGGGCCCGGCGGTTGCGTACGCGCGCGCGGTACGGCCATGGTGCGGAGCCTGCGCACGTGCGCGGGGCGCGGCCGGCGGTCCGCCGTCAGGAGGGCGATCCGGCAAGCTTGTCGAGTGCCTCCAGGAGCTGTGGCAAGGACTCGCCGCGACCGACCGGCATCACCTCGCCGGGGGCCTCGTCCAGCAGCACGAAGGCGATGTCGTCGGGCCGGGCGACCAGGCTCCACCCCGGCCCGTCGGCGCGCAGGGTGCCCGCGGTGGTCCGTATCCGGCCGGGCGGCGGGGGAGCGCCGGCGTATTCCGCCGCTTCGGCCAGTGCGCGGCGGACGCCGGGGTGGGAGATCTCGGCCGCAGCGGGCGCCTCGTCCGGTGGCGGGTCGGCGGGCGCGGCGGCGAGGGAGGGCGGGAGCTGGTCACGCCATTCGTGCCAGTGCACCGCGATCTCGTCGGCGCCCAGCCGCCGTTGTGGCGGCCCCCACACCGAGACGTCCGGCGGGGCGAGCGCGGGTCCAGCCTCCTCCTCGGCCGGATCGTGCGGATCCGGGACGTCGGGCACCGCCACCGCGACCGGCAGCGGCCAGCCGGGCAAGGAAGCGGCAATCGTGTCCTCCTGCGGCGCCAGGTCGTACTCCAGGCCGCAGTCCCACGCCGCCAGCGCGCACGCGACCAGGGCGGCGTCCGTGGTGACGACCGTCCAGCGGGCGCCGCGTCCGTCCTGGCCGAACATCAGACCGTAGCCGCCGGGCAGCGGATCGAGCCCCAACTGCTCGCACGCGGCGGGATAGTCGTCGCCGAGCACCCCGGGGAAGCGCTCGGCCGTCAGCATCGCGGCCGTCAGCACGAACAGCGCCTCATCGTCCTCCACTCGGTCGGCATGCTCGGCCGCGGCCATGTGGCGCCCTCCCTCTCGTTCCGGTCCGCGCACCTTAACCAGCCGGTAACCACTACGTCGAGGGGGTCGGGGACACCGTAAATCCGTTCGGACGCCCCGTCGCTGTCGCCTATCCTCGCCGCATGGGACGCATCCGCAGCACCCACTACGTCTGCCTGCCGTGCCGGGTCTCGTGGAAGGTGCCGCTCGCCCGCGACACTGCGGGGACGTGCCCGCGGTGCGCGGGTCGGCTGATCAATGCGGGCACGCAGTTCGCCGCGCCCAGGCGCCGTGACACGGCTGCGTGGCGCGCGCTCGGCGCGGTGCTCGCGTCCGGGCTGCGCTTCCATTCCTCGTGCGCATGCTGTCAGGACGGTCCGGGCTACCGGCCGCGCACACCGCGCGAGGTGCGCGAGCGGCTGGCTCATGCCGCCGCCACGGGGGTGCCGGTCGTGGTGGCGCTGCAGTGTCGGGACATCACGCACGGTGACGACGTCCCGGGGCGATGCATGCCGTAGCGGTGCCTTCCGCCCCGCTCTGTCCGGTCCGCGCGGGGTGTGCCACCCCTCGGCCCTCCGCGGATACCGGCCATGCATCATGGTGAGGTGATCACCCTCCGTTCCATGGCCCTCTTCGTCCTCGCCGCGGTGCTGGAGATCGGCGGTGCCTGGCTCATCTGGCAGGGCGTGCGCGAGCACCGCGGGCTCGCCTGGGCGGGTGCGGGCGTCGTGGCTCTCGGCCTCTACGGATTCGTCGCGACCCGCCAGCCCGACGCGGAGTTCGGTCGCATCCTGGCCGCGTACGGCGGCGTCTTCGTGGCCGGTTCGCTCCTGTGGGGCGTGGTCGCCGACGGTTACCGCCCTGACCGCTTCGACATCGTCGGAGCGGTGATCTGCCTGGTCGGAGTGGGCGTCATCATGTATGCCCCGCGCGGCGGCTGAAACCCGCCGGTCCTCCGTCCCTACGGCGCCGTTGCGCCCCCGCGCCGCCCCCAGGCGGGGTTGCCGAAGCGCCTCCGGCGCGACAGGCTCTAGGGCAGGGGAGACGGGAGGCAGGGGCGATGACGGTGAGCAACAAGCTTGCGTGGCTGCTCGATGATCTGACACGGCGCGTGCCGCACGTCCGACACGCCCTCGTCCTGTCCAACGACGGACTGGTGACCGGTGCCAGCGAGAGCCTGGACCGTCCGACGGCGGAGCATCTGGCGGCGGTCTCGTCCGGGTTCCACAGCCTTGCCAAGGGGGCCGGCCGGCAGTTCGGTGCCGGCGGCGTGCGGCAGACGATGGTCGAGTTCGACGAGGGATACCTCTTCGTGACCGCGGCGGGCGACGGGAGCTGCCTGGCGGTGCTGAGCGGCATGGAGGCCGACGTCGGGCGGGTGGCCTACGAGATGACGCTGCTGGTGCACCGGGTCGGCGAGCACCTCGGGGTCGCGGCCCGCCAGTCGAGTTCGCCTTTCTGAGGTCGCGACCGCCGGGGCACGGGCCGTCGCGCGGGGCGCCGGGAGCGGGCTGAGCTGCGGGGGCGCGAGTTATCCACAGGGCGGGAACGGGTGGGCCGCCGTGCGCGCTATCGTTGTGACTGTCAGTGATCGAAAGACAGCACAGAGAGACGGTGGCGGCGATGGGGACGACGAGGACTGCGGCGAATGCGGCCCGGGTGACGGGGACGTCCGGTACGGGCGGCCGTGGCGCGGGCGTGGGGGAAACGGCGGGTCCGGGCGGTGCGGCGAGGAAGGGACCAGTGGCGAACGGGCCTGCGGGGCGCCCGGCTTCCCGCCCGGAGCGGCGCGCGCGAGTGGCACGGGGCGCGTCGGCGGTGCCGTCGCCGCCGCTGCCGGACACGGCGGGCGAGGACCCGCCGCAGACGTTCACGCTCAACCGTGCCCGGGAGGAACTGGACCTGCCGTTCGCCGAGTTCGAGCTGGCGTTGCAACTCGGCGAGATCGGCACGGTCACCTGCGGCGGCGCCGACCGGCGGCGGGTGTCCGCGACGGAGCTCGCCCGGGTGCGAGATCAGGACGGGGGCACGGTGGGCCTGCTGTCGCGGATCGAACTGGTCAACACCACGGCGGCGGCCGATCTGCTCGGGGTCGGCCGGGACCGGCTGCTCCGCCTGACGCGAGCGGGATTCGTCCGCCCCGTGCGCTGGTACGTGAACCGCTACCGGGCCCTGGTGTGGCTCTACCTCGCCGGTGAACTGCGGGAGTTCGCTGTCGCCCGGCCCGCACTGCTGGCCGGCCGGCTGCCGGCGGAGCTGCGCGGTGCTCAGGCGGAGGGAGTGGACCTGCGGCCGCGCGGCTGGCGGTCCCGGCAGGTCGCCCGGCTGGTCAAGGACGCGCCCGGCCCCTGGGCGGAGGCCGCGGTGTGGGCGGCGCTGCTGGGGCCCGAGGTCACCGACGAGGCGGTGCCCGATCCGCACGAGCGCAGGCGCCTGCGCGGCATCCACACGGTGCTGCCCCACGGCCGCCCGGGGCCGCTGGCGGGTACGGCCCTGATCAGAAGGCTGACCGTCGCGGACGCCCCGGACGAGATCGCCGCGGGCCTGCTGGCGCTCGCCGAGGCTCTCGGGCGTGCCCGCGCCGGTGAGAGGGTGCCGCCGAAACCGTTGTACGAGCCGGGGAGCGCGCTGCCGCCGGAGCCGGGCGGTGTCCTGGTGACGGGACCGGGCGACGTGCCGCCGCCGCGGGACCGGCCGCCCGGTCCTGGGCCGGATGCCGCGTCGGCCCCTCCCCCGCCCGGTGGAGCGCTCGCCGGCCCGGGGGGCGCCGCCGCGCGGGGGCGCGGGGCCCCGCGGACGGTCGCGGGCGCCTGGTCGGTGGGGGAGCGGCCGCGGCGCAGCCTGCTGCGGCTCCTGCGCGGGCGGCACCAGGCCGTCGACGGCTGACGCCACCCGCCGGGGGCGCTGCGTTCAGAGCTCGCCGACGCCGGTGACCCTGATCACCGCGCGGCCCTCCTCGTCGGAGGCCGCGAGGTCGACCTCTGCCGAGATGCCCCAGCCGTGGTCGCCCGCAGGGTCGGCGAAGGTCTGCCGTACGCGCCAGAGCCCGTGCTGCGGCTCCTCCTCGATCATGAGCAGCTTCGGGCCGCGGGCGTCCGGACCGGTGCCGAGGTCGTCGTACTCGTCCCAGTAGGCGTCCATGGCGTCGGCCCATGCGTCCGCGTCCCACCCGGACGCCTCGTCCAGCTCGCCCAGCAGCTCGAACTTGTCCAGGGCGGCCAGCTCCACGCGGCGGAAGAGCGCGTTGCGGACCAGGACGCGGAAGGCCCGGCCGTTCGCGGTGACCGGCTTGACCTGGTCGGCGCGCTCGGCGGCCTCCTCCGCGGTCTCCACCTCGGGGTTGGCCAGCTGCTCCCACTCGTCCAGCAGGCTGGAGTCGACCTGCCGGACCAGCTCGCCGAGCCAGGCCGTCAGGTCCTGGAAGTCCTCGGACTTCAGGTCGTCGGGCACGGTGTGGTCCAGCGCCTTGTACGCACTCGCCAGGTAGCGCAGCACGATGCCCTCGGTCCTGGCCAGCTCGTAGTACGACACGAATTCGGAGAACGTCATCGCGCGCTCGTACATGTCGCGCACCACCGATTTGGGGGACACCGGATGGTCACCGACCCATGGGTGGCTCTTGCGGTACACGCCGTAGGCGTGCAGCAGCAGCTCCTCCAGCGGCTTGGGGTAGGACACCTCCTGCAGCCGTTCCATGCGCTCCTCGTACTCCACGCCGTCAGCCTTCATCGCTGCCACCGCGTCGCCCCTGGCCTTGTTCTGCTGGGCTGCCAGGATCTGCCGCGGGTCGTCGAGCGTCGACTCGACCACCGACACCATGTCCAGCGCGTAGGACGGGGAGTCCGGGTCGAGCAGTTCGAAGGCCGCGAGCGCGAAGGTGGACAGCGGCTGGTTGAGCGCGAAGTCCTGCTGGAGGTCGACGGTCAGCCGGACGATCCTGCCCTCGGCGTCGGGCTCGTCCAGCCGCTCCACCACGCCGCCGTCCAGCAGGGAGCGGTAGATGGCGATGGCCCGGCGGATGTGCCGCAGCTGGGAGCGGCGGTCCTCGTGGTTGTCCTCCAGCAGGCGGCGCATCGCGTCGAAGGCGTTGCCCGGCCGCGCGATGACGGACAGCAGCATCGCGTGGGTGACGCGGAAACGAGAGGTCAGCGGCTCCGGGTCGGAGGCGATGAGCTTCTCGAAGGTGTTCTGCGACCAGTTGACGAAGCCCTCGGGGGCCTTCTTGCGCACCACCTTGCGGCGCTTCTTCGGATCGTCGCCCGCCTTCGCCAGCGCCTTCTCGTTCTCGACGACGTGCTCCGGCGCCTGCGCGACCACGAAGCCCGCGGTGTCGAAGCCGGCCCGGCCCGCCCGTCCCGCGATCTGGTGGAATTCCCTGGCGCGCAGCACCCGCACCCGCTGCCCGTCGTATTTGGTGAGCGCGGTGAAGAGCACGGTGCGGATGGGCACGTTGACACCCACGCCGAGCGTGTCCGTCCCGCAGATCACCTTCAGCAGACCGGCCTGCGCCAGTTTCTCCACCAGCCGGCGGTACTTGGGCAGCATGCCCGCGTGGTGCACCCCGATGCCGTGCCGGACGTAGCGGGACAGGTTGCGGCCGAAGGCGGTGGTGAAGCGGAAGTTGCCGATCAGCTCGGCGATGGCGTCCTTCTCGGCGCGCGAGCACATGTTGATGCTCATCAGCGCCTGGGCCCGCTCCACCGCGGCCGCCTGGGTGAAGTGCACGATGTACACCGGCGACTGGCGGGTCTCCAGCAGTTCGGTGAGCGTCTCGGTGAGTGCGGTCGTCCGGTATTCGTAGCTCAGCGGCACCGGGCGGGTCGCCGAGCGCACCACGGAGGTGGGCCGCCCGGTCCTGCGGGTCAGGTCCTCCTCGAAGCGGGAGACGTCGCCCAGGGTCGCCGACATCAGCAGGAACTGCGCCTGAGGCAGTTCCAGCAGCGGGATCTGCCAGGCCCAGCCGCGGTCCGGCTCGGCGTAGAAGTGGAACTCGTCCATGACCACCTGGCCGACGTCGGCGTCCCGGCCGTCGCGCAGCGCGATCGAGGCGAGCACCTCGGCGGTGCAGCAGATGACCGGCGCGTCCGGGTTCACCGAGGCGTCGCCGGTGAGCATG
Source organism: Streptomyces sp. NRRL F-5123 (assembly GCF_000721495.1). Taxonomy (GTDB): domain Bacteria; phylum Actinomycetota; class Actinomycetes; order Streptomycetales; family Streptomycetaceae; genus Actinacidiphila. The sequence continues at coordinate 122,288 of NZ_JOHY01000005.1, read as the reverse complement.
CCGACGTTCTCGGTGCCGAACAGCTTGCACAGGTCGAAGAACTTCTCCGACACCAGCGCCTTGATCGGCGCGGTGTAGAAGGTGACCTCGTCGCGGGCCAGCGCGGCGAAGTGCGCACCGGCCGCGACCAGGCTCTTTCCGGAGCCGGTGGGGGTGGAGAGGATGACGTTCGCCCCCGAGACCACCTCGATCAGCGCCTCCTCCTGGGCGGGGTAGAGGGTGATGCCCTGCCCTTGCGCCCACGTCGAGAACGCGTCGAAGAGGGCGTCGGGGCCGGGGTCGGAAGGCAGCTGGTCGATAAGGGTCACCCCACCATCTTGCCTGTCCCGGCCGCTCCGGGCGGAACCGGAGGCGCCGCCGGTGATCGCCGACGATATGGTGTGCCGTCGAACCACGCGTCAACTCCGCCTGCGGGCGGCACATTTTGGGGGACGGAGCAGCCTGATGATGGGACCTGCGCATTCACTGTCCGGGGCTGCGGCCTGGCTGGCCGTCGGCGCGGTAGCCGCGGGCCTCGACCATCCGATGCCCTGGCCGACGGTGCTGGTCGGCGCCCTGATCTGCGCGGGCGCGGCGCTCGCCCCGGACCTCGACCACCAGGCGGCGACGATCTCCCGGGCCTTCGGCCCGCTGTCGCGGGGGCTGTGCAAGGTCGTGGACGCCATCGCGCACGCGACCTACAAGGCTACCCGCAAGGCGGGCGACCCGCGCCGGGCCGGCGGCCACCGCACCCTGACGCACACCTGGGTCTGGGCGGTGCTCGTCGGCGGGGGCTTCTCCGCCGCCGCCGTGTACGGCGGACGCTGGGCGGTGCTGGTCATCCTCTTCATCCACATGGTGCTGGCCGTCGAGGGCCTGCTGTGGCGGCAGGCCCGTGGCGCGCACGACGTGCTGGTGTGGCTCCTCGGTGCGACCAGCGCGTGGATGCTCGCCGATGTGCTGGACGACCCGGGCAACGGCAAGGACTGGCTCTTCACCCAACCCGGTCAGCACTACCTGTGGATCGGCCTGCCGATCGTGCTGGGCTCCCTGGTGCACTGCCTCGGCGACGCCCTGACCGTCTCCGGCTGCCCGGTGCTGTGGCCGATACCGATCGGGCGGCGCCGCTGGTACCCGATCGGCCCGCCGAAGTTCATGCGCTTCCGCGCCGGCAGCTGGGTCGAGATCAAGGTTCTCACGCCCGTCTTCTTCGTGGTCGGCGGCGGTTGCGCGCTCGGCGCCCTGGGCGTGCTCGGCTGACACCCGCAGCGCCCGGGCCGTCCGGTGGCGGGCGGCTCCGGCGCCGCCGCGCCGGACCGGTCAGCTGTGCCAGGAACGCCACAGGGCCGCGTAGGCGCCGTCCGCGGCGACGAGCTGGTGGTGGCTGCCCAGCTCGCTGATCCTGCCGTCCTCGACCACCGCGATGACGTCCGCGTCGTGTGCGGTGTGCAGCCGGTGGGCGATGGCGACGACCGTGCGGCCGTCCAGCACCCGCGACAGCGAGCGCTCCAGATGGCGCGCGGCCCGCGGGTCCAGCAGCGAGGTGGCCTCGTCGAGCACCAGCGTGTGCGGGTCGGCCAGCACCAGCCGGGCCAGCGCGAGCTGCTGCGCCTGCGCCGGGGTGAGCACCGAGCCTCCGGAGCCGACCTCGGTGTCCAGGCCGCCGGACAGCGCCCTCGCCCAGTCCTCGGCGTCCACCGCCCGCAGTGCCTCCCACAGATCGCCGTCGGCCGCGTCCGCCCTGGCCAGCAGGAGGTTGTCGCGCAGCGTGCCGACGAAGACGTGGTGCTCCTGGTTGACCAGCGCCACGTGCTCGCGGACGCGTTCGGCGGGCATCCGGGCGAGCTGCGCGCCGCCGAGGGTGACCTCGCCGGTGCGCGGGGCGTAGATCCCGGCCAGCAGCCGGCCCAGCGTGGATTTGCCCGCGCCCGACGGGCCGACCAGCGCGAGCCGGGTGCCCGGGCGCACGTGCAGGCTGACGTCGTGCAGCACGTCGCTGCCGGCGCGGTAGCCGAAGCGCACCTTGTCGGCGGCGACATCGCGGCCCAGCGGGGCGATCCGCTCGTCACCCGCCTCCTCCTCGATCTCGCGGACCCCGACCAGACGGGCCAGCGAGACCTGTGCGACCTGCAGCTCGTCGTACCACCGCAGGATCATGTTGACCGGGTTGATCAGCATCTCGGCGTAGAGCGCGCCGGTGGTCAGCTGGCCCGCGGTCACCCAGCCGTGCAGCGCGAAGGCGCCGCCGATCATCAGGACCGAGGCCAGCACCAGCACATGGGTCGCGTTGATCACGGGGAAGAGGACGGTGCGCAGCCACATCGTGTAGCGCTCCCACGCCACCCACTGCCCGATCCGGGTCCGCGACAGCTCCTCGCGGCGGTTGCCCAGCCCGTGCGCCTCGATGGTGCGCCCCGCGTCGACCGACTCGGTGAGCGCCGCGGCGACGGCGGCGTATCCCGCGGCCTCGGAGCGGTAGCCCTGCGGGGCCCGCCGGTAGTACCAGCGGGCGCCGACGAGCAGCACCGGCAGGGCCACCAGCACCGCCAGGACCAGCGGCGGCGAGGTCACGCAGAGGGCACCCAGCAGAAGCCCCGCCCACACCACGGCGATGGCCAGCTCCGGCACCGCCTCGCGCATCGCGCTCGCCAGCCGGTCGATGTCGGTGGTGATCCGGGACAGCAGGTCGCCCGTCCCCGCCCGCTCCAGCACACCGGGCGGCAGCGACACGGAGCGGACCAGGAAGTCCTCGCGCAGATCGGCCAGCATCCGCTCGCCGAGCATCGCGCCGCGCAGCCGGACCAGGCGGACGAAGAACGCCTGCACCACCAGCGCGGCCAGGAAGAAGGCCACCGCCCGCCCGAGATGCACGTCCCGCCGCCCCTCGGACAGATCCTGGACCATCCCGCCCAGCACGTACGGCCCCACCATCGACGCCAGCACCGACACCGTGTTGACGCCCACCAGCAGGAGGAAGGCACGGCGGTGACGGAGGGCCAGCTCGCGGACGTACGCCCGGACCGTCGCCGGCGAGCCCACCGGGAGGGTGCTGCCCTGCTGCGGCGCTGCCGGATCGTGCTCCGGCGGTCGCACGCCGATCATGCGGACTCCTCCATCGGGACGGTGGGGTGCGCGGCTCCCGTGGGAGCCGGCAGGGCGGCGTGGCCGGCGGTGCCCGCGTCGGGCTCCCGGGTGACGACGGCGCGGTAGCGGGGTTCGGTGCGCAGCAGGTCGTGGTGGCGGCCCGCGGCGACCGCGGTGCCGTCGTCGACGAAGACCACCCGGTCGGCCCGGTCGAGCACCAGCGGGCTGGAGGTGAGGACGACGGTCGTGCGGCCGGCCCGCACCGCGCCGAGGCCGCGGGCGATCCGCGCCTCGGTGTGCGCGTCGACCGCGGACGTCGGCTCGTCCAGCACCAGCACCCCGGGGTCGGCGACCAGCGAGCGGGCCAGGGCAAGCCGCTGCCGCTGACCGCCGGACAGCGACCTGCCGCGCTCGGTGATCCTGGCCCGCATCGGATCCGGCGCCGTCCCCGTCTCCGGCAGCGACTGCACGAGCGACTCCAGCACGTCGCCGCACTGCGCGGCCGTCAGCGCCTCGCCGGGCGTGACGCGCCCGGAGGACGGCACCGCGAGCAGTTCGGCCAGAGTGCCCGACAGCAGCACCGGATCCTTGTCCTGCACCAGCACAGCGGCGCGCGCCACCGCCAGCGGAAGTGCGTCGAGCGGCTGCCCGCCCAGCGTCGCCGAGGGCTCGCCGCCCCGCCCCGACGGGCTGTGCCCGCCGAGCCGGTCGGCGAGCCGCCCCGCGGCGTCCGGGTCGCCGCACACCACGGCGGTGAGCAGGCCGAGGGGAGCGCGGAGCCCGGTCAGCGGGTCGCACAGGTCCCCGGCGGGCTCAGCGCCGCCGGACGCCCCGCCGGAGGGCGCCTCCCCGCCCCTCGACAGCGCCAGCACCCGGGCCGCGCGCTTCGCCGAGGGCCGGGAGAAGGACCAGGCCATGGCGATCTCCTCGAAGTTGCGCAGCGGCATCAGCAGGAAGCCCACCGCGCCGTACACGGTGACCAGCTCGCCCGCCGTGATCTGCCCGTCGAGCGCCAGCCGCGCGCCGTACCAGGCCACGCCGACCAGCAGCAGGCCGGGCAGCAGCGTCTGCACCGCGCTGATCAGCGCCCACATCCGGGCGCTGTGCACCGCGGCGGTGCGCACCTCCTGCGAGGCGCGCCGGTAGCGGTCGAGGAAGAGGTCCTCGCCGCCGATGCCGCGCAGCACCCGCAACCCGGCGACGGTGTCGGACGCCAGCTCGGTGGCTTTGCCTGCCTTCTCCCGCTGGACGTCGGCCCGCCGCGTCGCCGCGGGCAGCAGCGGCAGCGAGGCGAGCGCCAGCACCGGCACCGACGCGGCGACGACGCCGCCCAGCTCGGGCCGGTAGACCAGCAGGGCGACGGTGACCCCCACGGTGGCCAGCAGCGCGGAGGTGAAGCGCGCCAGGGCCTCGACGAACCATCCGATCTTCTCCACGTCGCCGGTGCTGACGGCCACCACCTCGCCGGCCGCGACCTGCCGGGTGAGCACCGCGCCCAGCTCGACGGTCTTGCGGGCCAGCAGCTGCTGGACGCGGGCGGCGACGCTGATCCAGTTCGTCACCGCGGTGCGGTGCAGCATCGTGTCGCCGAGCGCGGTGAGCACCCCGAGCAGCAGCATCAGGGCGCCTGCCGCCACGAGCCGCCTCCCCGAGTGGTCCACCACCGCCTGCACGGCCAGGCCGACGGGAACCGGGAAGGTCGCCACTGCGGCCAGGTGCAGGGTGCCCCAGGCAGTGGCGAGCAGCTGGCCGCGCCACTGCCGAACCTCCAGCCAGAGCAGGAAGCGCGTTCCGGAGCGGACGTCGGGGACACCGGGATCGGACAGCGGAAGATCGCGTAGGGACGGCATGATGTCCTGGGGTCGGAGCGGCGGACGGCGGGCACGGGCGGCTCCCGCGGGCAAGCGGTTCCGCAGGCGGTCGCGGGCGGCCCTGCGGACGCGGAAATCCGGGGCGGAACGGCGGAAAGCGCCCGAAGTGCGGTTCTGAACCGTGCAACCTTCGCGAAGCCACCGGTGCGTGGTCAACAGGTTTTTCCGCCGACCGGGGGCACCTCCGGAGCCGCCGCCCGCCCGGGGCACCCGTACCGGCCGCCCCGTACCAGCCGTCGAGACTCCGGCGGCGGACGCAAGGGGGTGAACCGGACGACGGGCCGTCCGATTCACCCGTACGGAGCAGGAGCGGGCACACTGTGGTCTTCCACCGCTCGTGATCCACAGAGGGGACCCCCACCCATGAAGGGCTTCCGCGCCTTCCTGCTCCGCGGCAACGTCGTCGACCTGGCCGTCGGTATCGTCATCGGCGCCGCCTTCACCGCGCTGGTCAACGGCTTCGTCAAGGCGTTCCTCACGCCCATCGTGGGCCTGGTCAGCGGCGCCACCGGGGACTTCAGCGCCAGGACCTTCCACGCGTCGGGGGTCACCTTCCCCTACGGGGTCTTCATCGACGCCACGATCAGCTTCGTCATCGTCGCGGCCGTCATCTACTTCCTGGTCGTGCTGCCCATGAACCGCATGCAGGAGCGGTTCTTCCCCAAGGCCACGGGCGCGCCGATGCGCGAGTGCCCGGAGTGCCTGACCGCCGTCCCCGCGGCGGCGAAGCGGTGCAGCGCCTGCACCGCGCAGATAGCGCCGACCACGGTGCCGGCGCAGGACGGCACGCCCGACCTCGGGAAGTAGCCCGCTGGGTGTCCGCGGCGCAGCAGTCGCCGGACGCGCCGGACATGCCGCGCGGGGGCTGTGGGGGCTCCGGGGGTCCGCAACCCCGGAGCCCCCGCAGCCCCCGCGTCGTGGGGAGGCGCGGGCCCGCCTCAGCGCGAGTGGCCCGCGCCCTCCGGCTCCTCCTGGTCGAGCACGGCCAGCAGCCGGGTCAGCGCGGCGCGCGCGTCGTCGTCCAGCGGCGAGAGGATCTCCGCCGCCGCCGTCCGGCGGGCCTGCCGCAGCTCCTGCACCGCGCTCCGCCCGCCCTCGGTCAGCTCGATCCTGATCACCCGCCGGTTGGACGGGTCGGGCGCCCGGCGCACCAGCTCCCGCTCCTCCAGCGCGTCCACCAGCGTGGTCACCGCCCGCGGCACCACCTCCAGGCGCTGCGCCAGGTCGGCCATCCGGGGCGGCTCGGCTCCGTGTGCGTCCCAGTGCGAGAGGGCCCGCAGCAGCCGTGCCTGCGCCGGGGTGATGCCCAGCGGCTCCAGCCGGAGGCGCTGCGCGCGGTGCAGCCGGCGGCTCAGGCCCAGCAGCTGGTCGGACAGCCTGCCGGTCAGGTCGTCCTTCCGGTCGGGCCGGTCGGGAGCCGCAGCCGGCGCCGTCCGCGACGGACCGGGTACGGCCGCCTCGGAGGGCACGGGCTCCGCCGCGGGCGCCGGGTCGTGCGAGGCGGCCGTGGCGGGCTCGGCGGTGCGGGTCTCCATGGAATACAGCGTAGCAGAATGAAGTTCATTGTGAGCATAGGTAACAATGACCTACACTCTCCATCGAGAGCCCTGCCGTCGTCTCCCAAGGAGTCCCTTGCGCCCCGACGATCTCACCGACCGGTGGACGCCACCGAAGAAGAAGTCCGGCAAGCCCACCGACGTCCACCGCATCATCCGGCTGTTCCGCCCCTACCGCGGCCGGCTGGCCGTCGTAGGCCTGCTCGTCGCCCTGTCCTCGCTGGTGTCCGTCGCCTCGCCCTTCCTGCTGCGGGCGATCCTGGACACCGCGATCCCGCAGGGCCGCACCGGCCTGCTGAGCCTGCTGGTGCTCGGCATGATCGCCACCGCGGTCGCCAACGGCGTCTTCGGCGTGCTGCAGACCCTGATCTCCACCACCGTCGGCCAGCGGGTCATGCACGACCTGCGCACCGCCGTCTACGCCCGCCTCCAGCGCATGTCGCTGGCCTTCTTCACCCGCACCCGCACCGGCGAGGTGCAGTCGCGCATCGCCAACGACATCGGCGGCATGCAGGCCACCGTCACCTCGACCGCGACGTCGCTGGTCTCCAACGCCACCTCCGTCATCGCCTCCATCGTGGCCATGGCCGCGCTGGACTGGCGGCTGACGATCGTCTCGCTCGTGCTGCTCCCGGCGTTCGTGTGGACGGCCCGCAGGGTCGGCCGCGAGCGCAAGAAGATCGCCACCGAGCGGCAGAAGCAGATGGCGTCGATGTCCGCGATCGTCACCGAGTCGCTGTCGGTCAGCGGCATCCTGCTCGGCCGCACCATGGGCCGCGCCGACTCCCTGACCCGCGACTTCTCCACCGAGTCCGAGCGGCTCGTCGACCTCGAAGTGCGCTCCAACATGCAGGGCCGCTGGCGGATGGCCGTCATCGGCATCGTGATGTCGGCGATGCCCGCGCTGCTCTACTGGGCGGCGGGCCTGGCCACCGGACACGGCGGCCCGGCGGTCTCCATCGGCACCCTGGTCGCCTTCGTTTCGCTGCAACAGGGCCTCTTCCGGCCCACCATCTCGCTGCTGGCCACCGGCGTGCAGGTGCAGACCTCGCTCGCCCTCTTCCAGCGCATCTTCGAATACCTCGACCTGCCGATCGACATCACCGAGCGGCCCGGCGCGCGGGCCCTGGACACGGTCCGCGGCGAGGTCGCCTTCGAGGGCGTCGACTTCTCCTACGACCCCGGCGCCGGTACCGACCCCACGCTGCGCGGCATCGACGTGACCGTGCCCGCGGGCGGCAGCCTGGCCGTCGTCGGCGCGACCGGTTCCGGCAAGAGCACCCTGAGCTACCTGGTGCCCAGGCTCTACGACGTCACCGCCGGCCGGGTCGCCATCGACGGCACGGACGTGCGCGACCTGACCTTCGACACGCTCGCGGCCGCCGTGGGCGTCGTCTCCCAGGAGACGTACCTCTTCCACGCCTCCGTCGCGGAGAACCTGCGCTTCGCCAAACCGGACGCCACCGACGACGAGATCCACGCCGCCGCGAAGGCCGCCCAGATCCACGACCACATCACGGGCCTGCCGGACGGCTACGACACCATGGTGGGCGAGCGCGGCTACCGCTTCTCCGGCGGTGAGAAGCAGCGGCTGGCCATCGCCCGCACCATCCTGCGCGACCCGCCGGTGCTGATCCTCGACGAGGCGACCAGCGCCCTGGACACCCGCACCGAGCAGGCCGTCCAGGACGCGATCGACACCCTCTCCGCCGGCCGCACCACCATCACCATCGCGCACCGGCTCTCCACGATCCGCGACGCCGACCTGATCGTGGTGCTCGACGCCGGGCGGATCGTCGAGCGCGGTACGCACGACGAACTCCTCGCCGCGGACGGCCGCTACGCCGCCCTGGTCCGGCGCGACGCGCACATGGCGACCAGCGCGCCGTGACCGCGACCGGCGGCCCGGGCCGCTACGGCGTCACCAGCACCACGTCGAGGGTACGCGGCCCGTGGACGCCCTCGACCCGGCTCAGCTCGATGTCGCTGGTCGCCGAGGGCCCGGAGATCCAGGTGAGCGGCCGGGCCGGGTCCAGCCGCGGCAGCGCCTGCGGCACCGAGTCGACGACCTGCTCGGGCACCCGCACCACGCACACATGGTGGTCGGGGATGAGCGTGAGCAGCCGGCGGCCCTGGTCAGGACCGGCGTCCAGGACGATCGTGCCGGTCTCGGCGACGGCCACCGCGCACCCGGTCACGACGCTGTCGACCTCGTCCAGCCGGGCGGCAGGCAGCGGGGTGCCGTCGTCCAGGACCTCGACGCCGGCCGCCCCGGACACCCACGCGCGCGGAGCCCGCTCCGGGAGGACGACGCTGCGCGAGCCGCGCTCGGCCAGCAGCCGGGCGACCGTCGCGGGCAGGCTCGCGGCGTCGGTGCGGTGCACCGTGGCGCGGTAGTCGGTCAGGTTCTCGGCGAGCAGGTCCACCCGCTCGTCCGCGGTCCGCTCCGCGTGCACCGTCAGATATCCGCGCTCCGTGCGGTCCTCGCCCGGGGCGCCGCCGTCGGAGGTGACCGCCAGGGCCTGGCGCACCCGGCGCAGGATCTCGGCACGGCTGTCCCCGCTCACTGCTGACCGCCCTTCGGTCCGTCGCCGTCCGCCTGGTGCGCGCCGTCCGCCGGCCGTCCGCCGGCCCGGCGTTCGCGCTGCCGCCACCACTCGCGGAAGGACTGGCCCGGTAGTTCGGGCAGCTCCCGGCTCGCGGTCCATGCCTTCGCCGCCCTGCCGGGCAGTCGGCGCGGGTGCAGGGCCCGGCTGCCCAGCGCGAGCCGCTGCGTGGTGCGCCAGGCCGCGGGGTGGTCCAGGGCCCAGCGTCCGGCCCGCATCGCGGCGCGCTCGGCGGCGTGCCCCTTGGCGGGCTTGATCGTCGTACGGACGCCCGCCCGCGTGACCTCGCCGCCCTCCGCGACCCGTTCGCGCAGGCTCACCAGCACCTCGGGGATGTCGATGGCGACCGGGCAGACCTCGTAGCAGGCCCCGCACAGCGAGGAGGCGTAGGGGAGCGACGCGTCCAGCGCGGTGCCCGTCCCCCGCAGCTGCGGGGTGAGGATGGCGCCGATAGGACCGGGATAGGCCGAGCCGTACGCGTGGCCGCCGGCCCGCTCGTACACCGGGCAGACGTTGAGGCAGGCCGAGCAGCGGATGCAGCGTAGCGCCTGCCGCCCGGTGGCGTCCGCGAGGGTGTCGGTGCGCCCGTTGTCGAGCAGGACGAGGTGGAAGGTGCCCGGGCCGTCGCCGTCGGTGGTGCCGGTGAAGGTGCTGGTGTACGGGTTCATGCGCTCGGCGGTGGAGGACCGCGGCAGCGTCTGCAGGAAGATCTCCAGATCCCGCCAGGTGGGCACGACCTTCTCGATGCCGGCGACGGTGATCAGCGTCTCCGGCACGGTCAGGCACATCCGGCCGTTGCCCTCGGACTCCAGGACGACCACGGTCCCGGTCTCGGCGACCATGAAGTTGGCGCCGGAGACGGCGACCTTGGCCCGCAGGAACTTCTCCCGCAGGTGCAGCCGCGCCGCCTCGGCGAGTTCGCCGGGGCTGTCGCCGAGCCCCTCGGGGGCGGGCCTGCCCCAGCGGCCCATCTGCCCGGTGAAGGTGTCGCGGATCTGCCGCCGGTTCTTGTGGATGGCCGGCACCAGGATGTGCGACGGGCGGTCGTCGGCGAGCTGCACGATCAGCTCGGCCAGATCCGTCTCGTACGCGGTGATGCCCGCCTCGGCCAGCGCCTCGTTGAGTTCGATCTCCTGCGTGGCCATCGACTTGACCTTGACGACCTCGGTCTCGCCGGTCTCCTGGACGAGCCGGGTCACGATCCGGTTGGCCTCGGCGGCGTCTGCGGCCCAGTGGACGGTGCCGCCCGCCGCGGTGACCGCGGACTCCAGCTGCAGCAGGTAGTGGTCGAGGTGCCGCAGGGTGTGGTCCTTGACGGCAGCGCCCGCCGCGCGCAGCTCGGCCCAGTCGCCGAGCTCGGCGACCGCGGCGGCGCGTTTGGCGCGGATGGTGTGCGTGGCGTGCCGCAGGTTTGCCCGCAGCTGGGTGTCCCTGGTCGCGGGCGCGGCGGCGTGCGGGAAGGTCGGCAGGCCCAGGTAGGTGGAGTTCATCGGACCTCTTCCGTCCCGCGGCCGGGCTTTTGCGGCGCAATGTGCCGCGCCTGTGCGTCGGGCGCCCGGTACGGCTCCTCGCGGGTCGAGGCAAGCACCTCGGCCAGGTGCACGGTGTGCATCGGCGATCCGTCCCGGCGCAGGATGCCGTCCAGGTGCATCAGGCAGGAGTTGTCCGCCCCGCACAGCAGGCCGGCGCCGGTGCGCCGGGCGTTGGCGGTCTTGTCGCGGCCCATCGCGGCCGACACGTCGGGGTTCTTGACCGCGAAGGTGCCGCCGAAGCCGCAGCACTCCTCGGCCCCCGGCAGCTCGCGCAGCTCCAGGCCCGCCACGGCGTCCAGCAGCTTGCGCGGCCGGTTGCCCAGCCCCAGCACGCGCAGCCCGTGGCAGGAGGGGTGGTAGGTCACCGTGTGCGGGAAGTACGCGCCCACGTCCGTGACATCCAGTACGTCCACCAGGAATTCGGTGAGCTCGTACGTCTTGGCCGCCAGCGCGGCCGCGGCCCGCTCCAGCCCGTCGCCGCGGCCCTCGGTCTTCGCCTTCGCGCCGATCCGCGGGTAGTTGTCGCGCACCATGGCCGCGCAGGAGCCCGAGGGGGTGACGACGTGGTCGTACTCCTCGAACGCCGCCGCCGTGCGCAGCACCAGCGGCTCGGTCTCCCGCCGGTAGCCGGTGTTGAACTGCGGCTGCCCGCAGCACGACTGGGCTGTCGGGAAATCCACGGTCACGCCCAGCCGCTCCAGCAGACGCACCGTCGCCCGGCCCGTGCCGGGATAGAGCAGGTCGTTCACGCAGGTCACGAAAAGCGCTACGCGCATGGGTCCTCCGCGCCGCACCGGCGCGGGCCGGGCTGATCTCGATCACGCATGCGCCCATCCTGCCGCAGACTCCTTCCCGGGGGAAGGAGACATCCGATGTTTATTGCCTCGTTGTGGCAGAAGCAGCGGGAAACGCCCTGCGGGAGCACCCCTCGGGCAAGGATGCCCGGGGCGCGGGGCTCAGCGCGCCGGCTCGAGCGCGGGACCCGGGGCGGAGTCGGTGTCCGGTGCCCGGCCGGCCAGCAGCGCCCGGATCTCGCGTACGGCGGTGCGGCCCGCGCGGTTGGCGCCGACCGTGCTCGCCGAGGGCCCGTAGCCGACCAGGTGGATCCGCGGGTCCTTGACGACCCGGGTGCCCTCCACCCGGACGCCGCCTCCCGGCTCCCGCAGCCGCAGCGGTGCGAGGTGGTCGAGCGCCGCACGGAAACCGGTCGCCCACAAGATCACGTCGGCGTCCAGTGTGCCTCCGTCGTCCCAGGCCACCCCGTGCGGCGTGATGCGGTCGAACATCGGCCGGCGGCGCAATATGCCGCGCTCCACCGCCTGCTGAACCGACTCGGTCGCCGCCAGCCCCGTCACGCTCACCACGCTCTGCGGCGGCAGCCCCCGGCGCACCCGCTCCTCGACGCGCGCCACCGCCTCGCGGCCCCAGTCCTCGTCGAACGGCGTCTCGCGGAAGACCGGCGGACGGCGCGTCACCCATGTCGTGCGCGCCACCTCCGCCAGCTCGATCAGCAGCTGCACCGCCGAGGTGCCGCCGCCTGCCACGACGACGTGCCGGCCCGCGAACTCCGCGGCCCCGCGGTAGCCGGCGGTGTGCAACTGGCGGCCCAGGAAGGTCTCCTGGCCGGGGTAGTACGGCACGAAGGGCCGGTCCCAGGTGCCGGTCGCGTTGATCAGCGCCCGGGCCGCCCAGGTGCCCGCGTCCGTCTCGACCAGCAGCCGGCCGCCGCCGTCGCGTACCGCCGTGACGTCCACCGGGCGGCGCACCCGCAGGCCGAACGCCCGCTCGTAGGCGGCGAAGTACCCGGCCACCACCTCGGCGGACGGCCGCTCCGGGTCCGCGTCCCCGAGCGGCATGCCCGGCAGCTCGTGCACCCGGTGCGCCTTGCCGTAGGTCAGCGACGGCCAGCGGTACTGCCAGGCACCCCCGGCGCCGGGGGAGTGGTCCAGCATCACGAAGCCGCTGCCCGGCTCCAGGCCGGAGCGGCGCAGGAAATACCCCGCCGACAGCCCGGCCTGCCCCGCGCCGACGACCGCCACCTCGACCTCGCGCACCGCATCGTCCATGCAGACGGCAACGGCACGGACCCGGCAATCCTTCCCAGGGCTCGGCGACCGCGCTCCAGGATGCCCGCGGCCCCGGAGGTCCTACTCCGGCATCCGGGGCTCGGACGCCCAGCGGCGCAGCCGGGCCACCCGCTCCGCCGCCTCCTCCAGCCGCTGCTGGGGGAGGTCGCCGTCCGCCACCGCGCGCGCCGCGGCGGCGTGGATCGCGTCCCGCACCCCGGCGCCGCTCGACGGCCCGAGACGCACCAGGTCCACCCCGGCGATCCAGGCCAGCACCGCGGCCCCCGGCACCCCCCAGCCGTCGACGATCGCCGGCCGGTCCAGCGTGTCGCTCAGCACGACCCCGCGGTACCCCAGCTCGCCGCGCAGCACGCCGGTCACGGCGCGGGCACTGAGCATCGCGGGCACCTCCTCGTCGCCGGGCGCGGGCGCGTGGCCCGCGGTGATGGCCCGTACTCCGGCGGCGGCGCCCTCCGCGAAGGGGCGCAGGCTGGTCGCGCCGCCCGCGGTGAAGGGGCCGAGCGCCGCGGCGACGCCGTGCGTCTGGAGGTCGGTGACGAAAACCCGGGTGTCGTCGGCCCGCGCACCCGGGCGTACGGCCAGGTGCAGGTTCGCGCCCGCCGCGACGAGTTCGGCCGCCGCAGCGCAGCCGTCGGTGCGGGCCGCGTGCTCCGGGCGGCGGGTCGGGGGCGGGCCCGCGTGGCCGGTGAGGGCGTCCGGCAGCGCCGCCTTGAGCGCCTCGGCCGTCACGCGGGCCGCAGGGCCCCGGACGTCCACGGCGGCGCCGGGGGCGCCGTTCTCCAGGCTGTGCAGGACCCAGTCGGGCAGCCGCCCGCCGCGTCCCCGTACGGTGGGCAGCAGGCAGGAGTCGACCAGTGCGGTGAGCCGGCGCAACGCGAATACCCCCCTCCGGGCCGCGGCCTTGGGCCGGACGGTGGTCCGGGTCCGCAGAATGGTACAGACCAATCCCCGTCTCCGGCAACGATCCCCTCGCCGACCAGCTCCTCGGCTGCCCGGCCGTGCCCGGAACGGGCACCGAACGCGCCAACGGCCCGCCGCCGGGCGGCCGTACCCCGGGTGAAGGCGCACGGCGGGTGAAGGCGCACGGCGGGCGGGGCACAATGGCCTTATGGGTGATCGTTTCCGTTCCCGCGTGATCGACGTGGCCACCGGCTCGGCAGAGACCGTGCACGACCTGACAGCAGAGTGTGCGGCCTTCCTGCGGGAGGCGGCCGCCGGCCGCGACGGCCTGCTCAACGTGTTCGTGCCGCACGCCACCGCGGGGGTCGCCGTCATCGAGACCGGCGCGGGCAGCGACGACGACCTGCTGGCCGCCCTGCGCGACCTGCTCCCCGCCGACGACCGCTGGCGCCACCGGCACGGCGCCCCCGGCCACGGCCGCGACCACGTCCTGCCCGCCCTGGTCCCGCCGCACGCGACCCTCCCGGTGCTCGGCGGCGCCCTGGAACTGGGCACCTGGCAGTCCGTGGTGCTGGTCGACACCAACAGGGACAACCCCCGCCGCCAGGTCCGGCTGAGCTTCCTCGGCTGACGGCTGACGGCTGACGGCTGACGGCTGACGCCCGGCACCGGGTGCGGCGCCCCGCCCGCGGCCCCCGGCCGGCCCGTGGAGCAGCTCAGCCCCCGGGCCGCCCGGTGGCCAGGAAGTCCGCAAGGTCGTAGCGCACCGGCTCCTCCAGCTGGGCATACGTGCACTGCTCCGGCTCGCGGTCCGGGCGCCACCTGCGGAACTGCGCGGTGTGCCGGAAGCGGTCCCCCTGCATGTGGTCGTAGGCGACCTCCAGGACGCGCTCGGGGCGCAGCGGCAGCCACGACAGGTCCTTCTTGCCCGTCCAGCGGCTCGGACCGCCGGGGAGCCGGCTCGCGCCCTGCGCCTCCTCGCTCGTCCAGTCCTGCCACGGGTGCCCGGCCACCGAGTCCATGAGCAGCGGGGCCAGTTCCTCCATGAGCTGGGCACGGCGGCGCATCGGGAAGGACGCGCAGACGCCGACGTGCTGGAGGCGGCCGGCACCGTCGTACAGGCCGAGCAGCAGCGAGCCGACGACCGGCCCGCTCTTGTGCTGGCGCAGGCCCGCGACCACGCAGTCCGCGGTGCGCTCGTGCTTGACCTTGACCAGGACCCGCTCGCCGGGCCGGTAGGGCAGTTGCGGCGGCTTGGCCACGATGCCGTCCAGGCCCGCGCCCTCGAAGCGGTCGAACCAGTCCTCGGCGAGCGCCGTGTCGGCGGTGGCGGGCGCGGTGAAGACCGGCGCGTCCGCGTCCCGCAGTGCCGCCGTCAGCGCGTCCCGGCGGGCGGTCTGCGGCTCCGCCATCAGCGACCGGTCGTCCAGGGCGAGCAGGTCGAAGGCGACGAAGCTCGCGGGCGTCACCTCCGCCAGATGGCGTACCCGCGACTCGGCCGGGTGGATGCGCTCCAGCAGCGCGTCGAAGTCCAGGCGCCCCTCCCGGGCGATGACGATCTCGCCGTCCAGCACGCAGCGCCGGGGGATCCGGCTCCGCAGTGCCTCGACCACCTCGGGGAAATACCGGGTGAGCGGTTTGGTGGAGCGGCTGCCCAGCTCGATCTCGTCGCCGTCGCGGAAGACGACCGCCCGGAAGCCGTCCCATTTCGCCTCGTACTGCATGCCCGGCGGAATGGCCTTCGCGGGCTTGGCGAGCATCGGCTGCACTGGGGGCATCACCGGCAGGTCCATGCTCCGATTGTGCGCGCGGGCGGCGCCCCGGGCGCGGTGGCGGGCCGTCCGGCCTAGCGTGGGAGGCATGGCAGAGACGCTGGAGCTGACCGTCGGCGAGCGCACCGTGCGCGTCTCGCACCCGGACAAGGTCTACTTCCCGCAGCGCGGCCTCACCAAGGCCGATCTGGTGCGCTACTACCTCGCTGTCGGCGACGGCGTCCTGCGGGCGCTTCGGAACCGCCCCACCACGATGGAGCGCTACGTCGACGGCGTCGAGGGCGAGTCGTTCTTCCAGAAGCGCGCCCCGAAGAACCTCCCCGAATGGATCCCGACCGGCCGGATCGCCTTCCCCAGCGGCCGCTACGCCGACGAGATCTGCCCCACCGAGGTGGCCGCCGTGCTGTGGGCGGCCAACCTCGGCACCTTCACCTTCCACCCCTGGCCGGTCCGCCGCGGCGACACCGAGCACCCCGACGAGCTGCGCATCGACCTCGACCCGCAGCCCGGCACCGGCTTCGACGACGCGGTGCGCGCCGCCCTGCAGCTGTGCGATGTGCTCGACGGGCTGGGCCTGCGGGGCTGGCCCAAGACCTCCGGCGGGCGCGGGCTGCACGTGTTCGTGCCGATCGCGCCCGAGTGGACCTTCGTGCAGGTGCGCCGCTCGGCCATCGCGGTCGCGCGCGAGCTGGAGCGGCGCGACCCCGAGCACATCACCACGGCCTGGTGGAAGGAGCAACGCGGCGAGAAGATCTTCGTCGACTACAACCAGACGGCGCGCGACCGCACCATCGCCAGCGCGTACTCCGTACGCCCCTTCGCGCACGCTCCGGTGTCCGCGCCGCTGCGCTGGGAGGAGCTGACCGAGGTCGCGCCGGCCGATTTCGACCTGGTCACCATGCCCGCCCGGTACGCCGAGCTGGGCGATCTGCACGCCGACATGGACGACCACGCCTTCCGCCTCGACGCGGCCCTCGACCTCGCCGACCGCGACGAGCGCGAGCACGGGCTCGGAGACCTGCCGTACCCGCCCGAGCACCCGAAGATGAAGGGCGAGCCCAAGCGCGTCCAGCCCAGCCGGGCGAGGAAGCCCGCGGACTGACGGGCGCCGCCCCCGCCGGTCTCACGCCCTCGGCGGATGGCGGAAATCGTCACAAGGCTGTCCTTGCCGCCATGACGGCCGCCGCCGAGGATGGACACATGACCCGCCGGACCGTCGTCTTCGCCGTCTTCCCCGGCTTCCAGATGCTCGACCTCGCCGGGCCGCACGAGGTGTTCGTGCAGGCCGGGCAGCGGGCCGAGCGCGCCGGGAGACCGGGGACGACGGTCCGCACGGTGGCCGCGGCACCCGGCCCGGTCGCGTCCAGCGGCGGCCTCGCGGTCTCCCCGACCCTGACCACACGCGAGTTCACCGGCCCGGTGGACACCCTCGTGGCCGTCGGCGGTGGAGGCGTCCACGAGGCCTGCGCGGACCGGGAGTTCGTCGACTGGTTCGCCGCCACCGCGCGCCGGGCCCGGCGTACCGCCTCGGTGTGCAGCGGCGCCTTCCTGCTCGGCGCCGCCGGGCTGCTGGACGGGCGGCGGGCGGTCACCCACTGGTCGTCGTGCGCGCTGCTGGCCGAGCGGTATCCGCAGGCTGTCGTCGACCCCGACCCGATCTTCGTACGGGACGGCGACCTGTGGACGTCCGCGGGCGTCACCGCCGGGATGGACCTCGCCCTCGCCATGGTCGAGGCCGACGACGGGCCCGAGGTGTCGCGGGCCATCGCCCGGCAGCTGGTGATGTTCGTGCAGCGCCCAGGCGGCCAGGCGCAGTTCAGCGCGCAGCTCGCCGCCCAGCGGCCGGCCCGGCAGCCGCTGCGCGAGGTCCTGGACTGGATCGCCGACCACCTCTGCGACGACCTCGGCGTGCCGGCCCTCGCCGCCCGGGCGGGTATGAGCGAGCGCAACTTCACCCGCGTCTTCCGCTCCGAGACCGGCCGCACCCCGGCCGCGTACGTCGAGAGCGCCCGCGTCGAGGCCGCCCGCCGGCTGCTGGAGTCCACCGGCACCCCGCTGGACGCCGTAGCCCGCAGTTGCGGCTACGGCACCGTGGCCACGCTGCACCGCAGCTTCAAACGCTCCGTCCGGGTGACACCCGGCGAATACCGGCGGCGCTTCGCCCCGCACACCGCCGCGGACTGAACCCCCGTCCGCCCAGGAACCGCCGTACGGGCACCGCGCGGCGCCGTCCGGCCGTCCCGCATGCCCGCAGCACCCGCGACGGGCCCTCTCCCCGTACCGCACCCACCACTCCACCGGCTCCACCGGCCAGGAAAGGCAGACCGCCATGCGCATCGTCTTCCCGCTCTTCGACGGCTTCACGGCGCTCGACGCCGTCGGCCCCTACGAGGTCCTGCGGAATCTGCCGGACGCCGACATCGTCTTCGCCGCCCCGGCGGCGGGACCGGTCACCGACGGTGCGGGCCGGCTCGTCCTCACCGCCGACGCGGTCTTCGACGACATCGCCGCCGCCGACGTGCTGGTGGTCCCCGGGGGGCCCGGTGCGCGCGCGAACACCGGGAACGCACGGCTTCTCGACTGGATCCGTTCCGTCCACGCCACCACCGCCTGGACCACCTCGGTGTGCACGGGCTCGCTGCTGCTGGGCGCCGCCGGACTGCTCGCCGGGCTGCGCGCGACGACCCACTGGAGCGCCGCCGGCCTGCTGGAGTCCTACGGGGCCGTCCACACCGAGCAGCGGGTCGTCGAGCAGGGCCGGATCATCACGGCAGCCGGGGTCTCCTCCGGCATCGACATGGCGCTGCGGCTCGCCGAGCTGATCGCGGGCCCCGTCGCGGCCCAGGCCATCCAGCTCGCGATCGAGTACGACCCGCAGCCGCCCTTCGACGCCGGCTCCTGGAACAAGGCGCCGCAGGCCGCGAAGGACTACCTGGCGGCCCGCTGACCGCCCTCCTCCGGCGCGCCGGCCGCTCCGGTCCCTTCCGGGGCGGCCGGTCCCGGCTCCGTCGCGAGCGACTCGACGAGCGGCAGCAGCCGGTGCGCGACGCGCTCGCTCAGGGCTATCTCGGTGCGGATCCGCACCACGCCCGGCAGTCGGCCCAGCCGCTGGATGACCGCTTCCAGATGCCCGTTGTCGCGCGCCACCACCCGGGTCAGCAGATCACCGCCGCCACCCGCGACCGAGAACGCCTCGACGATCTCCGGCACCGCGGCCAGCGCCTCGCCCGCCTCGTCCAGGTGCCCGCGGGCGACCTCCAGCCGTACGAAGGCCAGCACCGGGTGGCCCAGCGCGGCGGGGGAGACCCGCGGGCCCGCGACGGTGATGACCTCGTCGCGTTCCAGCCGTTCCAGCCGGGCCTGCAGGGTGCCGCGGGCAACGCCCAGGATGCGGGCGTATCCGCGGACGCTCGTACGGGGCTGGTCGAGCATCAGCCGCACTATGCGGGCGTCCAGGGCGTCGAAGGGCATGGTGCGGCCGTACTCCTTGCGGGTGGAGGGTGATCGTCGGGGATCTCATGATCACCGTACTGACGGCGCCCGGTGGACCGGCTACTTTGAGCCATCGCCGCTGTGAACGGCCGCCCGCGCCGCCCAACGGCCCCCGGCAGCCGCCGCATCGGCGGGCCACCGGCGGGCGACAGACGGCCCCCGGGCGCGACGCGACCGCCGCGAGGCACTACTCTCGGCCGCCGTACAGACAACAGGCGGAAGAGGTACGGCAGTGGCCGGGCACGCATACATCGGTTCGTTCACTTCGGGGGGCGGGCGCGGCCTCACCACGGCCGCCGTCGACCCGGGGACGGGAGCGCTCACCACGCTCGGCGCCCCCACCGCCGACGTGGTCAACCCGTCTTTCCTCGCGTTGTCACCCGATGGAGGGACGCTCTACGCGGTGAGCGAGACCGACCCCGAGGGCGCCGCCGCCGCCTTCTCCCTCGCCGACCCGGCCGCGCCGGCGCTCATCGGCGGCCCCGTCGCGGTGCAGGGCGGCTCGCCGACCCACCTGGCCGTCCACAAGGGCCACCTGCTGACCGCCAACTACTCGGCGCCCGGCAGCGTCAGCGTGCTCGCGATCCGCGCCGACGGCGGGCTCGACGTGCTGCGCTCGGTGCTGGAGCACGAGGGCGACGGCCCCAACCCGCAGCGCCAGGAGGGCCCGCACGCGCACGCCGTGCTGCCCGACCCGACCGGCCGCTGGGCGGTCAGCGTCGACCTGGGCACCGACTCGCTGCGGGTCTGCGAACTCGACGCCGCCATCGGCGAGCTGGAGATCGAACGCGAACTCGGACTGCGCTCCGGCATCGGCCCGCGGCACCTCGCCTTTCACCCGGACGGGCGGCACGTGTACGTCATGAACGAGCTGGACTCCGTGGTCACCGTGTGCGGCTGGGACGCCGAACGCGGCAGCCTGCGCCCGCTGTCCGAGACCCGGGTGCTGCCGGAAGGCACCGAGGGCGAGAACTACCCCTCGGAGCTGGTGGTCTCCGCGGACGGGAGCTTCGCGTGGGCCGCCAACCGCGGCCACAACAGCATCGCCGTCCTTGCCGTGCACGACGGCGGCGAGCGGCTCGAACTCCTCGACACCGTCGGCTGCGGCGGTGACTGGCCGCGTCACCTCACCCTCGACCCAGGGGGCGCCCGGCTCTACGCGGCCAACGAGCGCTCGGGCGACGTCACCTGGTTCGACGTCGACCCGGCCACCGGCATCCCCAAGCAGGCCGGCTCCCTCGACGTGCCGGCCGCGTCCTGCGTTGTCTTCGGCTGACCCCGCCGGCCCCGCCGCGGAGCCGGGCCCCGCGGAACGCACGAGCCGGGTGGCCCCGGCAGGGACCGCCCGGCTGCGGACGTGCGTACGGACTGCGGCCGCGCGCTCTCAGCGCATCGGCACGCCGCTGCCCTGCTGCGGCATGGGCAGACCCAGCGCCGCCGCATACTGTGTGACGACCAGCTTGCCGACCGCCGGGTAGGGGCCCAGCGCGTCCGCGGCGGAGCAGCCCGCCTCGGCGGCGGCGGTGTGCAGCACCTGCGGGGCGATCTCCGGGCCGATCAGGCACGGCGCGAGCGCCAGCGTGTCGGAGCCCGAGGACCGCAGCTGCTCGGCGGCGGAGGCGACGGAGCCGTCCTCGTCGAGCGCGGCCGCCAGCACCGGGACCGCGAGCCGGGCGGCGAGCAGCAGCCCGGTCACCCCGGCGGCCTGCGCGGCCTCCTCGCCGCCGACCGTCGCGAGGATGATGCCGTCCGCGGCGGTCGCCACCGTGAACAGCCGCGCCCGGTCGGCGCGCGCCAGCCCGGCCTCGGACAGCCGGACGTGCAGCGCCTCGGCGAGCAGCGGGTGCGGGCCCAGCACGTCGGTCAGCTCGACCTGCGCCTTGCTGTCGGCGACGGCCTGCCGTACGCGTCGCAGGACCGACGCCTCGGGACCGGCCAGCAGCGGCACCACGACCGCCGAGACGTCCTCACCGGCCCGCTCGACGGCCACCTGGTCGAGCACGCTGCGCAGCGAGGGGAAGTCGGCGTCCTCCGCGTCGGCCCCGTCGACGAAGCCGATCCGCGGGTCCAGCCCGGACAGCTCGGAACGCGCGATGCTGACGACCTCCTCGGCCAGGCTCAGCGCGGCCGTCGAGGGGGTGCCGGGAACGGCGAGGACCAGCACCGGGGCGCCCTCGGGCGCGGACAGCGCCTCGGGCCGGCGGTGCCGTCCGGTCTGGCGCGGGCGCGGCATACGAACAGGGAGACCGGAGGCGGGACCGCCTGTGGTAGTGCTCATGGCGTGGCATGCTAACGCCTCGCGGCGCCCGGCCGTCCAGCCGGGTGCGGGACGGTGCGGCCTGTCCTGAACTGTCCGTTTCCGCTGCCGTGCGGGCCGTCACCTACCGTCAGACGGCGGTCATCGTACGCGTCTGAGCAGCGACGATCGCTCCGGCACCGCCCGGCTAGCGACGGCTGACGGTCAGCAGCGCGCCGTCGCACGGCAGCGTCAGCGAACCGGTGTGCAGGGCGCCCGCGATCATCAGTGCGCCGTCCAGCGGGTCGCCCGCCGCGGGCACCAGGACGGCGTCGGGCAGCAGCCACTCCGCCTGGTCGCGCAGCGGCGCGAGCAGCGGCTCACCCATCCGGAACAGCCCGCCGGCCAGACCCACCTCGACCGCGCCCTCGCCCGGCGGGCGGGCAGCGGCGGCCGACTCCAGGATGTGCTGCGCCGCCTGCCGCAGGATGCCGGACGCCACCGGGTCCTGCGCGGCGCACCGCGCCACGTCGGGCGCGAAGGACGCCAGCACCGCGGGCCGGTCGGCGCGCGGGTAGAGCAGGCCGGGCAGCCCGTCCGGCGGCCCGAACCGCTCCCGCACGCAGGCCAGCAGCGGGTCGGAGCCGCCCGCCCGCCCGTCGTACGCGCGCATCGCGGCGTCCAGGCCCGCGCGGCCGATCCAGGCGCCGCCGCCCGCGTCGCCGAGCAGGTGGCCCCACCCGTCGACGCGCCGCCAGCCGTCGCCGGAGGTGCCCAGGGCGATCAGCCCTGTCCCGGCGGCGACCACCACGCCGGGGCGCAGCCCGAGCGCGCCGGCGTAGGCGGTGACGGCGTCCCCGGCCAGCGCCAGGGCGCGCACCCCGAAGGCCTCGCCGAGCGCGGCGGGCAGTTCGGCGCGCAGGTCGTCGCCGAGCGTGGCCATCCCGGCCGCACCGACGCAGGCCGCCGCCACCGACTCCGCGCCCGCCTCGCGCAGCAGCCCGGACACGAGCGGCAGCACCCGGTCGAGCAGGCTCGCCGCGTCGATGCCGCGCTCGCCGGTCACGGCGGGGCGGTCGGCGGTGACGGGTGCCGGACCGCTTGACCCGTCGGCGCGGGCGACGGCCACCCGTACCCCGGAGCCGCCCGAGTCGACCCCCAGTACCCAGTGCGTCATGCCGGGCTCAGCCGAGACCGCGGGAGTCCTGCTTGAGAGCGGTGTCCACGGTCAGGGCGGAGGCGACGACCATGCTCAGCAGCGGGTCCTGGAGCGGCCGGTGGATCTGCAGGACGTAGTTGTCCGCGGTCGTGAACAGGGTCTTGGCCAGGCCCTCCCACGTCTTGGTGATCCGGGCGATCTCGGTCTCGGTGTGGTCGACGATGGCGAAGTTCCAGGCGCGCCAGTTCTCCGCCTTGATCGCGCCGATCTGCTGGCCGTTGTACATGAAGCCGAAGCGGATCTTGCCGAAGGCGTTCTGCTGGACGATCTCGCCGAGCGGCTCGCCGTTGGCCCGCTGGACCAGGACCTTGGACTTGATGAACTTCGCCGGCCGGGTCAGCACCAGGTGCGGGGTGCCGTGGGCGTCCCGGACCTCCAGCTTGTGGGTCAGGAACTGGTCGACGCTGGAGACGAAGCGCAGCACCTTCTTCGCCGTGCTCTGGCCGACCTCGACGACCGAGCCCAGCGTGTTGCCGTGCTGGTCGAAGACGCTGTACTCGTTGACCAGCTCGATCAGCTTGGCCTTCTGGTTCACCACCAGGACGGGCTCGCTGAACAGCGTGCCGCCGCCGAACCCCGTCGGGGACACGCCGGCCTGCTGCTGCACCTGGTGCTGGACCTTCGCCGGGTCGGGGGTGCGGCTGACATTCAGCTCCCAGGCGTTGCCCCCGCCCTGCTGCTGGGGCACCTGGCCGGGATTCGTGTGCTCGGTCCACTGGGTGCCGTCCCAGTAGCGGAGCAGGTTCGGGGTGCCTTGCGGGTCCGCGTACCAGCCCGCCGGGGTATTCGAATGCGTTGTCACCCGGGCAGAGTACCGTTTTCGGCCGCTCAGGGGAGCTGCCAGTTCACCGGCTCCCCGCCCTGCTGCAGCAGCATCTCGTTCGCGCGGCTGAAGGGGCGGGAGCCGAAGAAGCCGCGGTCGGCCGACATCGGGGACGGGTGTGCCGACTCGATCGCCGGCAGCCGGCCCAGCAGCGGGCGCAGATTGCGGGCGTCACGCCCCCACAGGATCGACACCAGCGGCTTGTCCCGCGCGGCAAGCGCCCTGATCGCCTGCTCGGTGACCTCTTCCCAGCCCTTGCCGCGGTGCGCGGCCGGCCGTCGTGGCGCGGTGGTCAGCGCCCGGTTGAGCAGCAGCACCCCCTGCCGTGTCCACGGAGTGAGGTCGCCGTTGGACGGCCTCGGCACCCCGAGGTCCGCGCCCAGCTCCCGGAAGATGTTCTCCAGGCTGCCGGGCAGCGGGCGAACGTCGGGCGCGACCGAGAAGCTGAGGCCGACCGCGTGGCCGGGCGTCGGGTACGGGTCCTGCCCGACGATGAGGACCTTGACCTCGTCCAGCGGCTGCTGGAAGGCGCGCAGGACGTTCGGTCCGGCCGGCAGGTAGGTGCGGCCCGCGGCGATCTCCGCCCGCAGGAAGTCCCCCATCTCCGCGATTCGGCCTGCCACGGGTTCGAGCGCCTTCGCCCAGCCCGCCTCGACAATCTCGTTCAACGGTCGTGCTGTCACGGTCCGTCACTCTACTGGCTCAACAGGCCTGCCACGGACGGGGATCGGGACGCGAGCCGGCCCGCCCGGCGGTCACACGACGGCCGCCCGCACGCACAGCACGTCGGGCAGATGCGCGGCGACCAGCTCCCAGGTGTCGCCCTGATCGGCGCTGGCGTACACCTCGCCGTTCCGGTTGCCGAAGTAGACGCCGCCGGGGTCGCCGTCGTCGGTCCACAGGGCGTCGCGCAGCACCACGCCGTACGACGGGACCTCGGGCAGGCCGTCGGACAGCGCCGTCCAGCTGCGGCCGGCGTCCTCCGTGCGGTAGACGCGGCAGCGGAAGTCCGGCGGCATCCGGAAGCTGTCGGCGGCCACCGGGAAGACGTAGGCCACATCGCCGCGGCTCTTGTGCGTCGCGACCGCGAAGCCGAACTCCGCGGGCAGCCCGTCCGCGATGCCCTCCCACCGCGCCCCGCCGTCGTCGCTGCGGTAGACGCCGCCGTGGTTCTGCAGATACAGCCGCTCCGGATCGGCCGCGTCCTGGGCGATCTTGTGCACGCACTGGCCGAACTCCGGATAGCGCTGCTCCTCGGGGAGGAAGGTGGCCTGCACCCCGGAGTTGGACGGGGCCCAGCTCGCCCCGCCGTCCTGCGACCGGTAGACGCCGCCGGTCGACACCGCGACCGTGACCCGCTCGGCGTCGGTCGGGTGCGTCACCACCGTGTGCACGGCCTGGCCGCCGAACCCGGCCTCCCACTGCGGGCGCTGCGGGTGCTCCCACAGGCTGCGGACCAGCTCGAAGCTCTCCCCGCCGTCCTGCGAGCGGAAGAGCGCACCGGGCTGCGTACCGGCCCACACCACGTCGGGTGACGCGGGCCCGGCCGGATGCAGCTGCCAGACCCGCTCCAGAGAGGTGCCGGTGTCGGCGGGGAAGCGCACCGCGGGTCTGGACGGCTCCTGCCAGCTCGCGCCGAGGTCGTCGGAGCGGAAGACGGAGGGGCCGAAGTGCGAGCTGTCCGCCCCGACCAGAAGCCTCGGCACGGCACGCCGGGTGTCGATCCCCACCGAGTAGACGGCCTGCATCGGGAAATGCGGCCCGTCCATCTCCCACCGACCGCCGCCGCCCTCCCTGCGGGCGAGGAACAGCCCCTTCTGCGTGCCCACCGCGAGCATCACGTCGTCCATGGCGTGCCGCCTCCGTAGCGTCGATGTGACCGGCACCACAGAGTCTGCACCCGGCCACCGACAACGGCCCGTACGGCGCGGGTCGCCCCAGCTCAGACCGGCGTTGCAGGGGTGGCGGCAGGGGCGGTCCCGGCAGTGCCGGAGGCATCGGAGGCGGTCGTGGCGGCCGCGGGACCGGTGGGCCCGGCGGGCTCCGGCGGGGGGAAGCCCCACTCCCACTCCAGGCCGTAGCGCTGGAACAGCTCGGCCCGCAGCCGGTGCAGCGGCATCGGCGCTCCCGGCAGCAGCATCGCCACCGTCGCGCCCATCAGCAGCGCGCGCAGCAGCCGGTACTCCTCCTCCGCGTTGTCGGCGCCCCAGCAGGTCACGGTTTCCCGGAGCAGCAACGCCAGCCGCTGCTGCTCCGGGCACTGGATGAAGCCCTCCTCCTGGAGGATCGCCGCCATGTGTGTACGCATCAGCGTGGTGTGCCGGACGCTGATGCCGAGCATCCCGTCGATGGCCCGTGCCAGCAGCTGCTGCCCGTCCCCGGTCCGTGGCTCGAATTCCAGCGCCGCGGCCAGCTCGTCGGCCATCAGCCGGTGCACGGCCGACTGCAGCAGTGCCCGCTTGCCGGAGAAGTAATACGAGACCAGGCCTCTGGCCGACCCCGCGCGCCGGGTGATGTCGGCCAGCGTGGTGGCCTCGTAACCGCGCTCCTCCACGAGTTCGACGGTGGCCTGCAGCAGCCGTTCCCGGGAACGCCTGCGCATCGCTTCATTGACCGAAGCGCTCCGAGGGGACATGCTTTACTCCTGCGTTGACTGGCTCCGAGCCAATATACTCAGCGCATCCCGCCGGGCCAGTGCCCGGACGGGGCAGGGAGACGGGCGCCGTCCCGGCGACGCGGGGGATCGCCGGGACGGCGCCCGCCGTCGCATCGGGCGCCGCATCAGGTCAGGGAGTTCAGGCCGGGGCCGAAGGCGATGAGCAGCGGCACCACCGGGACGAGCAGGGCGAACGCACTCATCCGCACCCGGCGCGCCAGCGGCAGCCGCGGGGCGGGGTCCAGCAGCCGGTGCACCCGGCCGGGGAGCCCCGCGAGGGGCGTCGGGGCGGGACCGAAGACCCCGCGCTCCTCGTTCAGCTCCACCAGCGCCAGGGCTGTGGTGAGCCGGCCGACCCGGCGCGAGGCGGTGTCGTCCGCGGCCAGCTCGACCAGGTGGTGCACCTGGTCCCGGAAGGCGGCGAAGACCGGTACCTGCGGGAAGCCGCCCGCGAGCGCGCCCGCGCAGTGCAGCAGCACGTCGTGACGGGCCCGCATGTGGCCCTGCTCGTGCGCCAGCACGGCGTCCAACTGGCGGCCCTTGAGTCGCTGCAGCGCGGTGGTGGTGATCACCAGCTGCGGTTCGGCGCCGGACAGCCACCAGGCGTCCGAGCGCGCGTCCTCCAGGACGACGAGGCGCTCTCCGGGCGGCACGTCCTCGCCCGGCAGCCGGGGTGAGCGCACTCGAAGCTCCGCCCGCCGCCGGCGGCGTCTGCCGCGGGCGCCGCGGACCTCGCGGGTGAGCATGGCGACCGTCCACAGGCCGCCGAGCGCCAGCATCACCGCCAGCGCCGCGGCTCCGCGGCCGTATTCCGACAGCCCGTACGCGTCGACCACGCCGTGCGGCGCGAAGGCGAACACATGGCCGCGTACGGCCGCCCACGCGGCCGAGGCCGTCAGCGCCAGCGCCGAGAGGCAGCACAGCAGCACGGCGGCGACCACGCACTGCCACACCCACAGGGCCAGCACGGGTTCGCGTTCCGGCCACTCGGCACGGGACAGCAGGCGCGGCGCCATCGCCGCCGTCAGTGCGCCCAGTACCAGCAGCACGAACGGGACCGTCATGACGATCACCCTAGGAGCGGGCGGCGGGCCGCGGGGGCGGCCTGCACGCAATGTGACGTATCACTCACGGAACCCCGTCCGTCCCAGGCGTCACAAGGCTCCCGCGCCGCACGCCGGACCGGGCTCACATCGTCAGCAGCATCGCGAACATGCCCATCGCCATCGCCACGCGGCACGCCGCGGCCACCTCCGGGGCGTGCCGCAGGCGTGTCGCACCGCCGGGCGGCGCGGCGGGACCGGCCTCGGCGACCAGCCGGGTGCCCGCGCGCAGCACGTAGCCGGCGAAATAGGCCAGCAGCACTCCCGTCAGCACCGGGGTGCCCATCGCGCCGGCGGCGGCGTGGCCCGCGTGAGCGGAGTGCGCCGGGCCCGCGCCGGCCGTCGCCGCCGCCATGTAGACCATCGCCCCCGCGCACACCGAGTGGTGCATCCGGTGCGCCGTCGCGTGGTGCGCGGAGGGCCGGAGGGCGTACACCGCCGCGCCGGCGAAGACGGCGGCGAGCACCGCGGGGCTCCAGTGCGGCGGCTCGTACACCGAGAGGGGGACGGCCATCAGCGCCATGCCCGTGCCCAGCAGGGCCTCCGTGCGTGCTTCTCGGCGCAGCACGCACGAGAGCGCGGTCGCGGCGCTGAGCGCCACCAGCAACCACGCCACCACCGGCGGTCCGTGCACCGCGTCCACCCCCCCTCGGGCGCCCGCCCGACCCGGCGGCCCACCACCTTCCTGCCCGCGCCCGGCGGCGCACACCCGAGCGCACGGAGGCGTCCGAGGGCGTGGGTCCACCCCTTTCGCGCCGGGGCGCGTGCGCATTGCTCCGCGGGGCGAGCGTTTTTGGGGCGGCGGGGAACTGCGCGGACGGCGCCGCACTCCGCCACGTCCGGAGGGTGCGGTTCGGTCCGCACCGGACCGCCGGCCGGTGAGGTGGTTGCCCGCGCGGTCCCCGCGCCCCTGGAAACGTGCGCCCCGCGGTGCAGCCCGCAGCCCGCAGCCCGAAAGTGCTCGCCCGCGGCGCAGCCGCAACCCGGAAACACGCGCGCGCGGCGCGGCCGTGGCGCCCTCCCCGTCTCGGGGAAAGGGGCCCGGAGCCGTTCGGGGGACCGGCGGGATAGTGTGCGGGGTCATGGACACCGCCGCTTCGCCGAGATTTCGCGCCGCGACCGCGGCAGACGTTCCCGCGCTGGTCGCGCTGATCGAGTCCGCCTACCGCGGGGATGCCAGCCGGGCGGGGTGGACGACGGAGGCGGACATCCTGGACGGTCAGCGCACCGACCCGGAGGGCGTGCTCGCGGTGATCGAGAACGCGAGCAGCCGGCTGGTCGCGGTGGAGCGCGACGGGGAGCTGGTGGCCTGCTGCCAGCTGGAGCACCGCGGGGCGCACGCATACTTCGGGATGTTCGCGGTGCGGCCGTCACTGCAGGGCGGCGGGCTCGGCAAGGTCATCATCGCGGAGGCGGAGCGTTTCGCCCGCGACGAGTGGGGCGTCGCGGAGATGCACATGACGGTGATCTCGGTCCGGGAGGACCTGATCGCCTGGTACGAGCGGCGTGGCTACGAGCGCACCGGGCAGACGAGCCCGTTCCCGTACGGCGACGAGCGGTTCGGCCTGCCGACGCGCGACGACCTCGAGTTCGAGCTGCTCACCAAGAAGCTCTGAGCGGGCGCTGAGCCCCGCCCCGGCCCTGTCAGGCGGCGGGCTCGGCGGGAAGGTCCGTCACGGCGCCGTCCAGGTCCAGGGCGCGGGCGAGCGCCCAGTCCTGCGCGGTGTTCACCGTCCAGGCGATGACCTGGATGCCCGCGGCGTGGCAGCGGCGGACCGTGTCCAGCGTCAGGCGGGTGAGGTCCAGGCTGACCAGGCGCGCCCCGACCGCCTGAGCGCGGGGCACGATGTCCGGGCCGGACCCGCCGGCCACCAGCACCGTCGGTACCTCGGGCAGCAGCGTGCGGATCTCGGCGAGGGCCTCGTCGTGGAAGGAGAGCACGC
Organism: Streptomyces sp. NRRL F-5123; assembly: GCF_000721495.1. GTDB lineage: Bacteria > Actinomycetota > Actinomycetes > Streptomycetales > Streptomycetaceae > Actinacidiphila. Next base: position 93,429 of record NZ_JOHY01000005.1, on the reverse strand, counting down.
TCACCCGGCCGGTGGCGCCGCGCTCGCGCAGTGTGCCGGCGAGCGCGCGGGCGGCAGCGATGTCCTTGATCTCGGCCTGGATCGGGCCTCGCACCACGTCGAGCACCTCCTCGAACACCGGCACCCGCTCGCCGAGCCCGGCGTCCAGTGCGCGGATCTCGTCGAGGGTGAGGTCCCGGACGAGCCCGCTGCCGTCCGTGGTGCGGTCCACCCCGGCGTCGTGCATCACCACGAGCGCGCCGTCCTTGCTCAGGTGCAGGTCGAGCTCGACCTGGTCCAGCCCTGCCTGCTCGGCGCGGCGGAAGGACCGCAGCGTGTTCTCCGGCTCGACGCCCATGACCCCGCGGTGACCGACGGTGAGGAAGCTCATGCCCGCAGCCTAGGCCGCCCGGACGGCGCGGGGCCGAACACACCGTGACGACTTTTCGACACCGGAGGAATTCCGGACGGTCAAGGGACGAATAGGGTCATCGGCCGCAGGAAAGGCGATCCTGGAGCCGTTCCGCCGGAGGATCTCCTCCTCGCCCGCTTGAAGCGGGAACATGGTCGCGGATACGGTGTCGGTACGGCAATTTTTCCTGTGGAGGAGCGGTGATGGCTGACATTCTTTCGTCGAGGACGGCACCTGCTCATGGGATATCCGGTGAGGACGTCATCGGGCACCCGGTGTGGACCGAGCTGAAGGAGGCCGTCGAGACCGTCCGGCCCTGGCAGCTCAAGGACGGGTCGATCGACTTCGAGGCCGAGGACGCGCCCTCGCGCACGGACGCGGCGCAGGCCGTGGACCGGGTCGCCGCGGCCGTGGACCGGCTCACCGCCCTGCTCCCGCACGACGCGGCCTACCACCACGCGCTGGCCGCCGACCTGCGCCGCTGGGCCGACGAGGGCTTCGGCGTGCCGGACTTCCTCGATTCGCTGCTGGCGTTCCGGCCCGCCGCCGACCGCACCGACGGCCGCCGCCATGTCGTCGTCTTCCCGATGTACACCCAGAACGGCAACCCGGACCGCAACCTGGAGGCCGTCGCCCTGCGCGTGATGTGGCCGGAGTGGATCGCCGAGCTGGAGCGCACCCGCTACGACAACCCGCAGTTCGTACCGATCGTCTTCGAGGACTTCACGCCGGGCTACGACACCGACTCCGCGGTGCTCTTCCCGGAGACCGTCGCCGTGCGCAAGCCCCCGGCCTCCTGGAGCTGGGGTGCGATCTTCTGCGACCGCGAGGCCGCGCGCTTCCGGGTGGTGACCGAGGCCGCCGTGGACATCCTGGGTCTCGACCTGCCGCCCGAGGCGGCCCGGCTGGTGTCCGACCAGGCGCTCGCGCAGCAGACGTACATGCTCTGGGACATGATCCACGACCGCACCCACAGCCATGGCGACCTGCCCTTCGACCCGTTCATGATCAAGCAGCGGGCGCCGTTCTGGATGTACGGCCTGGAGGAGCTGCGCTGCGACCTGACCAGCTTCCGGGCCGCCGTCGAGCTGCAGGCCGAGGGGCACCCGATGGGTCTGGGCGTGCAGTACGCCATCCTCTTCGACCGGCTCTTCCGCTTCCCGGTCACCGGCGCGCGGGTCCGCAACTACGACGGACTCGGCGGGCAGCTGCTGTTCTCCTACCTGCACAAGCACGACGCCGTACGCTGGACGGACAACACCCTGCACATCGACTGGGAGCGTGCACCGCAGGTCACCAACCAGCTCTGCGAGGAGATCGAGACGCTGTACCGGGACGGCATCGACCGCCCCAAGCTCGTGCACTGGTTCGCCGCGTACGACCTGGTCGCGAGCTACCTCTCGCCGCACCCCGGCTCGGTCTGGGCCAAGGGTCCCGATGCCCTCGACCTGTCTCTTCCTCCGCGCAAGCTGGTGGACGACGTGCTGGCGGACGAGTTTCCGCTCAGCATGTTCTACGAGGCGCTGTCCAGGAAGCTCCGTGACACGATCGCCTCCACCAAGGGGATCACCGGGAGTGGGGCAGGTTTCAAGTTCGAGATAGCCGACACGCAGCAGGCTTGACCCAGGCAAAACAGCCCCACCGCTGACAGTGGGGCTGTTGCTGTTTCATACCTGCTGGCTTGGACCGGAGCATCGGGGCAGCGGTACCCCTCGCGAGGACAGGTGAGCGCTGCCCCCACCAGGAGGCCGCCCGGCGAGGAGGTCGAACCTCCATGGGGGTACTGCTGTTCATCCATTCAAGCGCTACGGCGGGAAGCGCCACCCCGGCGAGTTGATTTCTCGTAGAATCCGAGCACGCCCAGTCGCTCGGTGAACGGATCGCTACGCTATGCCTCAGATTGCTCGTCAAGGTGGCAAGGTTGCGCGGGTTAAGAACCCCGACGCACCACGAATCCCCGGCGGCCTCCGCGCTGCTGAGATGCCCAGAGATGACTTTGAGGACGACGCCATTGTCAAGGGCCTTCTGTTCGACGGTGAGCACCTGATCGGTCGGGACGTTGAGGCCCTGGAAGTAGACGGGTGCGCGTTTGAGAACCTGCGCTTCACCGGTACGAGGCTGGTTCGAAGCCAGATCAGTGACTCACGCATCGTGACCTGCGATTTCGCCGAAGTCTCGGCACAGGACGTCTCGTTCATCCGCTGCACGGTGACCGGCAGCCGAATGACCGGTTCCTCGTGGAAGGCGGGGACCTTCCGGGACGTGACCTTCGAAAACTGCACAATCGCCCCGGCCATGTTCCGCAACACCAAGCTCTACGCGGTGGCTTTCATCGACTGTCGCATGAGTGGAGCCGACTTCCAGTTTGCGGAGATGCACAACGTGAGGTATGTGAACTGCGACCTTACAGGGGGCCAGTTCGGCAACGTGAAAATGGGAACGGTTCGGTTCGAAAACTCGACCCTACTCGATGTGGGCGGAGTGTCGTTTTTCAAGGGTGCAACAGTGCAAGGCCCAGGGTCGATGGAGCTGGCCCTGAGCCTGGCACGCGAAGTTGGCATCAACTTCGAGTAGAGCGAGGTGGCCGCTCAGGCGGCCACCTCCGGCCGGTATCCCGCGAAGGCGGGGTTCGAGATCGTCTCCGCCACGTGGGTGAAGTCGATGCCGGCCGCGAACTCGCACAGCTCGTCCAGGAGCATCGCGCCATAGTCGGTGAACGTGCCCCGGTGCGCCGTGAGGTCGGCGCAGGCGTCCCGCAGCGACTCGGTGTAGAGGTCGATCAGGGTCGTGGCGCCGCGCTGGTGCTGGAGGTACATCAGGGGGACCGTGACGACGGCGGCGTGAAACGCCTTGTCGAGCGGGCGTCGTTGGCCGATCTTGACAGCCGACAGGGCACGGTGCTCGTCGGCCTCCAGCTCGATGGAAGGCAGCTTGAAGCTGCCGTACACGGCGCCACCAACGAACAGGTTGAGGTGCATGCTCTCGTGCACGAGACATTCCATGTACTCGGGCACCCCCCAGTTGGGGCCGGGGCTCATGACCACGACGCCGGGCATCTGCGAGGCGGACCCGCCGCCATCCGCGCCGGAGTTCAGGATGACGATGTCCGTCACGAGCAGCCTGGCCATGCGGAAGAGGCCGGGGCTCGTCTCGTCGAGAAGCCGCATCGCCACGGCGAGGTGGGCCTCCCAGTTCTCGCGCGTCTCCTTGTCGCTAGGCGTTGCTCCGTCGAAGATGTGGCCGAAGATGTTGTGCGTCCGGCAGTGGTCGGCCCACTCGCCATCCTCGAAGGAGATGAGCGGGTAGTTGTCGCTGTTGTGCGCCGCCAGGGGGCGAATGGTGGTGATGGCCCGCCGGTAGGCGACGGGCAGCTCTTCGAGGGTGGGACGCTGGTTGCTCAGCGCGTGCACAAGCCGCGCGGTGTTCTCGTAGGTGTGGCCCAGGTTCATGAAGTGCATGAGGACGCCCTCCTTTTACGTGGCCGGGTGCGCCCCCGAGGTGGGGAGGTCCCACCTCGGGGGCGCGAGGTGTCAGCTACTCAGGCTGGTGCTCAGGCGGTCCAGCCGCCCATCATGCAGACGTTCGCGTCGGTCTGGGACGCGGCGACCCGCGTCTTGATGCCGACCACGACCGCGGTCGAGTCCTGGTTGACGGCGGCCACGAGGTCGCCGAGGGTGCTGTCGGAGATGGCCGGCTCGGTGGCCGGCACCACGGTCTTCACGGGCATGTCGTACCTCTTTCGGGTCGGATGACGTGCACGGATGATTCCCTTTTCGTCCGACCGCCTGACGGCGGCCGTAGCCCCCTCGCCCGGACTCGAACCGGGGTCTTCGCGGAGGCCGGCAGGGGCGGCCTCATGCGTGCTCTTCCTGACTTAGCTACGAAGGGCTGAAGCGAAAGTGGGGCCCTCATAACCCCCCACGGAATAGAGGGCCCCTTCCTCGCTGTGGCGGACAACCACAGCGAGGAGCTATAGGGTTCACTTGTAATTAGACTTTAGTTGCGCAGTACCATTTTGGTCCCCTGGAGGCGTGCGGCCTCACGGGCGCTGCGCATCGGCTGCCCCCACTCGCTGAATTGGGCGGTCATGAATTCCAAGGTGACGCCGTACTCCTTTACGAGCTTCAGCACTGCGGCACCCCCTGCGTATTTAGTGATAATCTCGTCACGATGCTCGCGTACGTATTGACAGCGCGCCGCGCGCTGCTCACGTTCTTCCAGGGTGATGCCTTTGCGCACCTCAACTCCGGCGGCGCGAAGCCACCGGTACACCCACCGGCGTGAGCGGCCGGTACGGGCCGCGAGGTCGCTTACGAGCGCTCCGTCTTCCCACGCGCGCTTGAGGCCAGCCAGGATCACCAACCGATCCGCGTTCCCGTCCTGCGCGTTGGGGGCGACTCGGGCTAGCTCCGCCCAGTCGACGTAAGGTTCTTCTGCCTGTGCAACCCGAGTTGCTAAACCGTCTGTGGCGTGCAATGTCGTTCCTTCGTTCCGATGGGGAGGCCCATCTCGTTTCGAGGACGAGACGGGCCCAACCCGGCGACACGACCAAACCGGTTCCCTATCACTGGGGGACGCCGACGTGGGAGTCACGGGTATGGGGTGTCGCCCCAGACGACGGCAGTGGACCGGAGCGACACCCCTCGGCTCGCCCCTCGGAAGGCGAACCGGCATGTGCCCTCCCACGGCCATGGAATGGGAGAACACCCGATCTCACCCTCCGACGTGAGCACGACTGATGAGATCGGAACCGTGGCCCCCGACCGCGACTCGCGAAGACCGCAGTCGGGGGGCGCCCTCGTTCGTCATAACGGAATGGGGATGACAAACGAGGGCGCTACCCCGGTCTCGCGGGTGATTTCGAGACCGGGGATTGAGGTCGGCCCGGACCCCTTCCCCAAGTGCGCTCGCGGTGTCGTTTCACCTAGGTGAGACAGAGCGCAGCCGCTTGTCCGCCGACAGCAACAGGGTCCGGACCGACAATCGGGGGGTTAGGGGCCTCTCGGGGCGCCGGCCGATAAGTTCTTCGGAGAGGCGGCCAGGGCGATCCAGGTAGCCAATTCGAGAACGCAGAGGGCCAGTCGGCGGAGGTGACCGAGTGCCGCGGCGTCATCTGCGGGCGGCGTCCCTTCGCGCAGGAGGTTGACGGCCGCTTCCCGCATCGGGTGCTCGCATGGCACGTAGCGCATGAGCCCGGCGAGTACCTGAAGCTGAAACAGCGCCAGGCTCTCCGCCTGACCGGGGGTGAGCCTGGAGTCCTCGCCCAGTACAGCTTCACACGAGTCCAAGAGGCCGGCGGAGAGGCAGACGGGGTTGAGTTCGAACAGCAGCGCGTCGAGAACGCGGCTCAGGGTCTCCTCATCAGCACGACACTCGTCAGGGACGAGGGGTGTAAGGGTGTCGGTCATGCGCCGACCGCCTCTCGGCGTTTGGAGCATAACGAGATGATCGCGACATAAGGAGGGTGATAGTCAGTGGGGAGCGGCAACGCCGCCCAGACCAGCTTTCCCCTTGGAGTTACCGGGACAGCTCCCCATTTTCCTTTGGACAGGTCGTCCACGATCAGAAGACCACGGCCGCCCTCGGCCTCCAGGGAGGCCGGTTGGGGCTCAGGGAGACGGTTGTCGAGGTCCCAGACGCCGACCCGGAGCTGGGTGCGCGTGATCCACAAACCCAGGGCATACACCGGAAGGACCTTGGGCTGACCCGGCCTCACCTTGACCAGAGAAACGGGCTGTCTGGCGTGCCGTACTGCGTTGGTGGTCAGCTCGGAGATCACGGTGGAGGCGTCCAGGGACAGCGCCTTGGGCACTTCCCACTCGTTGAACACCTGGCGGGCGTGACGCCGGGCGAACCCGATGGCAGAGGGGGTACACCGTAACTCCAGCTTGCTGAAGTAGCTGCTGGTCTGGCTCATGATCCCCCTCCACAGGCATGTGTAACGGGTGCGACACCGTCAGTTGCGGTGGCGACGCCGATAGCATGGACCCGGAGCGGCCCAAGTTGCAAGTGGTACAACTTGGTTGGTCGAGCATGTTGACTGATTGGCATATTCGTTCGCGTGCAACCCTGGAGGTCAGATGGCGGTCGTACAGCGACCCACGGTCCGCAGGCGGGTCCTTGGGGCGAACCTGCGACGGCTACGGCTGGAAGCTGGCTTGGAGCAGGAGGATGCGGCGGCCCGGTTGGGGTGCAACGCGTCGAAGATCAGCCGGATCGAGAAGGGGGAGTCGGGCATTCGGCAGATCGACCTTCGAGCGCTTCTGGACCTGTACGCCGTTACGGACGTCAAGGCGGTCGACGGTTGGTTGGCCCTTGCCCGGGAGAGCCGTGAGCGTCGCTGGTGGAGGGCGCTCGAAGATCAGCTTCGGGACGACTTCCTTGACCTTGTTGGGCTGGAGGAAGATGTCGCCGACCTCAGGGCCTTCGAGCCGGGACTCGTTCACGGCCTGCTCCAGACCCAGGAGTACGCAGAGGCGGTGATCGCAGCCGGCGAACCTGGCCCGTTGGACGACGAAGCTCAGGCTCGGATCGCCGTCCGGATGGAGCGTCAGAAGGCGATCACGCGCAGCGAGGCCCCGCTCGAAGCGTGGATCATCCTCGGTGAAGCGGCCCTTCGGCAGCAGTGCGGAGGGCCCGACGTCCTGCATCGGCAGCTCCGCCACCTCATGACTCTCTCGGAGGTTCCGAGTGTCACCCTCCAGGTACTACCATTTACAGTCGGAGCGTACCGGGGAGGGCCGTGGTCCTTCAGCATCTACAAATTCCCGGCTCCTGCGAATTTGGAAGTTGTATTGCTGGAGAACCACACGGCACACTCGTACCTGGAGACGCCAGCCGACACGGGCTACTACGGAGCTTGCTTCGACCGGTTGCGTGCCGCAGCGCTGAGCCCGATTGCCTCACAGTCCTTCATCGGGGAAGTTGCCCAGCAGCTTCGCCAGTAGAAAGAGAACTATCCAAATGCGCGAAAACTGGTTCAAGAGCAGCTACAGCGGTCAGAACGGCAACTGCCTGGAGACGCGACTCCGTGACGGGATGGTCGGCTGCCGAGACTCCAAGGACGTAGCTGGGCCGGCACTGAGCTTCGAGGCGGACCAGTGGCAGGACTTCGTGGACGCCGTGAAGACCGGTCACTTCTCCACCCCGGCCGCGTAGCGATCCGCGGTCCGGCTGACCTCTCCGCGGAGAGCCTTCGCCGTGCCGCTGGAGCAACAAGGGTCGCTGCGCCTGCTCCATGCGAATTCGAGGTGCAGCACAAGGGAGGCGCCCCCCGACCGTTGCGGTCGGGGGGCGCAGTGGTCTACCGGTTCTGCTTGGCCTGCTGTTTCATGATCTTCGTCTGCTTCTTCGCTTGCCGCTTCGTGGCCTTCGTGTAGGCCGCGGTGCGCTCCTTGTCGGAGCGGAAGTCGATCAGGCCGAGCGTGCTGATGGACAGCAGTTTGCGTGTCATCCCCATGGTGTCCCCTCCCCGGTGGTGGATCGTGGGCCAGTGTAGAGGGCAACGACGCCCCCGTGAAGGAGACTTCGCAGGTAGGGGCATCCGTGACGCTGTCGCGCCTGCTTGGCCGGCCGCGATTGGAGCTGACCCCGCGCCGGGGATGCGGATCCTCGATTTGTGATCATGGCGTTGCCCCCCGTAACGTAACGGGCACCCGCCAAGAAATCTCGGGCTGACGGTCAGTATCCGCTGATCCGAGAAGCGCAGGGTGTTCCCGAATCGGCTCGTCGGGAGCGGTCAACGTACCGAAAGTTACGGTCATCGCCGATCTGGGGTGGCCAGGGTTTGGCCCCATCTGGGGCACCCTGAGGGCTCTGCCCAGCTTTACCGAGAGACCAACGCCGAGCGAGCCGAGGCGACAGGACTCGACCAAACGACTCCTCTGGAGGGCATTAACGTCACGACAGTGACGGCCGCCTAGGAGTTTGTCATCTGTTCATTCAGGTGGCTGGGTCGAGACTGTCCAACGAGCGTCGGGCGTTCACCAGTCACCGCTACTCCGGAGGAGAAAATCCGGTGACCTGGGGTTACGCATCCCTCATCGCTTTCGCAGTCACGCTCGTGGTGTGGGTGGTGGCCGACCACTTCGGGCGGCCGACCTATGAGGCCCTCACGACGAGCGTCGTGAGCGGGTTCACTGTGCTCGCCTTCTGCGCCGCTCAGATTCCGCACTCCACGGCCGCCGAGAATGCGCATACGCCGTCAACTCGCCAGGCGTCGAGGGTGTACGTGGCGGTGTCCGGCCAGGTCTCTTCGGTGACTTCGGCCAGGCTCCGGAAGCAGGCGCGGTTGTAGGCGAGCCCGCCAGTTGCCCTGGGGGGCGACGGTCACGAGCGAAGTCCCTTTGGCGGCGCATGCGTCTCTCGCTGTCGCAGGGGGCAGCCCTGAGCGGCTGCCCCCTGCCACGTTTACACGCCCGATCCGTCGAGCTGGTCGTAGCCGTCGATGTACTTCTGGCCGTTCAGGTGGGCCGCCAGCTTCCCGACGCCCCGCTCGATCCGGTACGAGACCGCCTGCTGAGTCACTCGCTGGAAGCCGGCGATGACCTCCTGCTCCTGGTCGAGCGCGTACCGCATGAAGACGGCCTGCTTCTCGACGAGGGACAGGGGGCCGGCACCCCACGCGCGGCGCACATCGGCGAGATGAGCGCCGAAGTCGCTGCCCTTTTTCTTGTCGACGTAGCCCCTCGGCATGTCCGCATCCGGAGCCGACTCGTTCTTCATGCCGTACGGGGAGTCCGGGTCCCACATCGCAGTGAGCGTCTTCTCGACGATCGCGCGGGTGTAGCCGGCGGCCACTAGTACCCCTGCGCTTCGAGGGCGGCCTGGTTGACCTCCCAGGACTTCGCCTTGGAGCGGTGCCGAGCCTCGGTCAGGTGGGCGTCTCGCAGCCTCTGACCGATCCACCAGTACAGGGCGCCAGCGCCCGTCTCGTAGGCGCTCCTGGCGGCACTGGGCCTCATCGCGATGGCCAGTAGTGCCTCCTGGTAGGCGTCCTCAACCTCCAGCGTGTTGCCGTACTGGTCGCCCGCCTTTCGGGCGGCCCGGTGGGCGATCCGCTGGACCTCGGGGTCGTACGTCAGGGACCAGTCGGCGGACGCCTGCTCGGCGGTGTCGTGCGCGTTCGTGATCTCGATGATGTTCAGTTCACTACCTCCTTCACGGGCACGCGGCCCTTGCTGGTGACGGCGACGATCAGCCCGGGAGCGCCTTCGGCGCCCTTGGCGTGCCGCCACCAGGTGGACTCGGACTCCATGGACGGGACCTGGATGAAGGTCCGCGGCCCGTCCGCCTCGACGAACTCGTGGTGCAGGTGGCCGGCGAGCAGCACGTCGGCCTGGTGCATGGCCGAGCTGCGTCCGAACGCCTGGCCCTTCCACCACTCGAAGTGCTTGCCAGGTCGGAACTGGTGGCCGTGGGCGTGGGCCACGACCGTGCCCGAGCAGTCGACGACGACCGTCAGCTCGTCCGTGTCGGGCACGTAGAACTCGACGTGCCCGAACCGCTCGGGGTGCAGGTCCGAGGCGTCCTTGACGGCGATCAGCGACTCGGTGTCGTGCGAGTCGTCGTACCGGGTCAGACCCTTGCCCATCAGCCTCACGGCCTCGCCGTGGTTGCCCGGTACCGCGGCCATGGTCAGCCGCTCACACAACGGCGCGAAGAGCAGGAGTGCGTGCAGCATGACCCGGCGCGTGAGGCGGATCTGCTCGGTGAGCGTGAGCTGCGTTCGCCAGGTGTTCGCGCCGCCCTGGCTGACGAACCCCTCGATGTGGTCCCCGAGCCAGGCGACGTGGACGTGGCCGATGTCGAACCGCAGCCGGTACAGGGCCAGCAGCTCGGCCGCCTGATCCAGGCACTCGATCGTGCGCTGAAGCGTGCCGGCGGGCCCGTCCCCGTCCAGCTTGCCGAACTGCATGTCACCGAGCGCCACGATGAAGGTGTGCTCGCCGTCGCGCTCGTCGAGCGGGTGGATGACGGGACTCGCCTTGATCGCGGCCAGGAGCTCGTCGAGCGCCGGCCGCTCGACCGTTGCGACACTTACACACCGGGCGAAGGTGAAGCGCGTGGACACGCCCGTCTCCCCGTTGGCCATCGTCCACTCCGACGAGCGCAGGCCGGTGACCGTCCACTCGGACGGGTCGAGGCCCTGGCCCTGGAGGACTGCGGTGGCCGCGGACTCGTTGTCCTCGAAGGACTCGCCCCGCACGGTGACGTCGGCCTCGTCGCCCTTGACCTCGATCTGCCGGGTGAAGTCCCGCTCGGGGTCGGTCACTCGGGCCGGCACCGCAGGGCCGACCGGCTTGGCCAGCAGCTCGTCAAGCAGCTCGCTCACCGGAGCCTCCTTCCTGCCGGAGTGCCCGGCGGTACGTACGGATGGTGGTGGCGGACACGTCGTGCCCGAAGCGGCGGAGCGTCGCGCTCAGCCAGTCGGCGGACGACTCGCCCAGCAGGTGCGACGCGAAGGCGTCCTGCTCCGCCTCCGTCATCGCCGCGTAGATGTCGTGCAGGGTCGGGCCGGGCTCACCCGGCAGTTCCGCCAGCCTCACTCGGCCTCTTCCGGGTAGAGCAGGGCAACGCCGTGGTCGTACTCGGTGGTGCCGTAGGAGTAGCAGTAATACTCCGACGACCATGCCGCCACCCAGTAGCGACCGGGGATCAGGCCGTCCGTCGCCTTCTCGCCGGCCTCGACGTCAGCGCGATGGAAGAACTCGTCCAGGCCCACCCAGTCCTCGTTGAAGGCCACGTCGCACGCCACCTCGCCCCACTGGTCGAGGCAGTCGTGCATGTGCTCGACGGTGAAGCCGTCGTCCGGGTGCTCCTCGACGACCAGGACGTGGGGCAGCTCGCCGCCCGGCCGCTTGCCCGGGAAGACGATGGGCCGCTCCTCGGGGATCTCGTCCCAGTCGATCTCGAAGTCGAGGGTCACTCGAACACCCCCAGCTCCGAGGCCCAGAACGTCTGGACCAGGTCGAAGGTCTCCTCGCGAGTGAAGCCCTCCTTGCGGAGGGCGGCCCGCAGGTCGCCCAGGATGGACGCGGCCCGCTTCACGTTGCCGAAGACGTCCACGACCTCGTCGTCCTCCTCCTGGACCTCGACTCCCTCCCAGTCCTCCGAGAAGAACTCCTCCTCGGCGCTCACCTGGCACCGTCCGGGCGGGCGGCTTCGTTGAGGGCCACGGCGGCGAGCTGGACGAGGGCGTGGCGCCGCTCGTGCTCGTAGCTGCTCAGCACCTCGAAGGCGTACCCCAGGATCAGGCCGTCGAGCCGGCCGCTCTTGCGGTACTCGTTGCTCCAGGCCGCCGCCCGGCGGTCGTGCCCCTGGCGGAGCTGGTCGTTGATCTCGGTCACCTCGTACTCACCGAGGTTCTTGATCGCGGCCTTCACGTCGGCGATGAGCTGCGTCATCGGATCCGGCCTCCGGCCACCCTTCTTCGGCGCCTGCTCGGTCTCGACGGTCTCGGTTTCCACCACTGTCGGTCCTCCTTCTATGCGGCGAGGGAGAGCACGTGCTCCGCCCCGTGTGCCAGGTAGGTGTCGGTCACGTCGGCCTTCAGGCGCACCGCCTTCGCGGAGCGTAGAGCGCGCGTGATCTTGCCGGTGAGCTCGGCGCCCGCGTCGTCGGGGTCGGCCCAGCTCCATACGCGGCTGAAGCCGGCGAGCATCCGCCTGTGCCGGCCGAACCACATGTTGGCGCCGGGGATGGCGACCGCATGCAGGCCGAGCTTGGTCAGGATGATCGCGTCGAGCTCGCCCTCGGTGACGTGGATCTCTTCGCCTGCGCGGTGGACGGCCCCCACGTTGAACATGCGGGGGATGTCGTCCTTGATCGTGTTGTACTTGCCGTGGAAGTAGTCGCGGTGGTTGTGCTCGACGAGGCACCGGAACCGCACGGTGAGCGGCTGCCCGTCGCGCCCGAGATACGGGATCGCGAGCATGCCGCGGTACTTCTCGTGGCCCGGCGCCGGGTCGGCGACGATCCCCAGCCGGAAGGCCATCGCCTCTTCCCGGCCAATGCCCCGGTTGAGGAGGTACTTCGCGGCCTCCGCGGTGACGTGCCGCTGGTAGGTGGTGACCGCCTCCTCCAGCATCTCCTTCTGGGACGTCGAGAGCGGCGTGAGCGGGTCGTGCTCGGCCAAGCTGTCCTACCTCCTTACTTCCTCTTCCAGGCCGGCACGTAGCCGCCTGCGGCCGGCGTGCGGCCCTTCTTCTGTGCCGCCCGGTGGCCGCCTCCGTATCGACTGGAGTAGCCGTCGTTCCTCTCGACGACCGCCCCCTCTTCGAGGCCGTGATCCTTCGCGTACTGCTTGACCTGGGGGAAGGTCAGCTCCTTGCCGAGCTGCATCGCGTGGTACTTCGCGATCAGCGAGAAGCTGTCCCCGCCGTTCGAGCACGAGTGGCAGTTCCACAGCCCCTCGTCGAGCCGGTAGGAGAACGAGGGCGTCCGGTCCTCATGCAGCGGGCATTTCGCCATGCCGGAGTTGCGCTGGTCGTTGAAGTCCACGTCGAAGTGATGCAGCACCGCGGCGAGCACGGGCTTGCTGTCGGCGCCGGCCGACCCACTGTCGATGCGCGGGAACCTCACGGATGCACCACCCCGTACTCCTCCTCGACGGCGAGGATCATGTCGAGCTCGCACTCCGGGTCCTCGACGTACGCGAAGAACGCCTCCAGGTCGTCGTGCATCTCGTCGAGCTCGGCCTGCGTCTTGCCGCCGCCGATGACCCCGATCACTGAGGCTCCAGGTCGAAGTAGTCCTCGACGGTGGTCAGCACGAACGCCTTGCGCCAGTTCTTGCCACGGCGCTTGACCACGACGATCGACTCGACGTCGTCCAGGTCCAGGCCGCGGTGCTTGGCGAAGTTCAGCCGCTCCCGCTCGGCCTCGCCAATGAACGTGCCCGGCTCGAACTTGGCGTTCTTCGTTTCGACGACGATGAAGTGCCCGCGGCCCTCACGGATGACGTGGTCGCCCTCGTCCTCGGCGCCGGCCAGGCGCAGGCGCTCGATGTCGAAGCCCTCCTCGCGCATGCCGTTCGCGAACTCGATCTCCCAGTCCGCGCCCTTGCGCTTGTTGTGCTGGTTCCGTGCAGCAATGCTGTTGCTCAACTTACACACCTCCTCTTAGCTGAGTGCGACCTTCGACGGGGTCCACTCCTGCGTCGGCGCCGCCTTGGCGGCCTGGATGATCTCGCGCTTCTCGGCCTTCTTGAAGCGGGTGTATTCGGGCTCGCAGATCATCGTGGCGTAGCGGCCGGCAGTCGGATCGGACGGACCCATGCGCTGCTTGATGCACGCCACGTTGTAGGCCATCGACGTCGGGTCGAGAGCCACAGACAACGCGAGCTCGGGCTTCTCGGAGAGACCGCCCTTCACCTGGTCCCGACTCGGCGGGGACCAGGGCGAGGTCTTGGCCTCCCACGCCTTGTCGCTTGCGTGGTGCAGGATGATCACCGTCGCGCCCGTGTGACGGGCCAGCTCGGTGCAGCCCTGCATCACGGCCATCTGCTCGGTGTAATCGCTCTCCGCGTTTTCGAAGTCCATGAGGTTGTCGAAGACCAGGACGCTCGGATAGGCCTCCCACAGCTCGACAAACCCCTCCATCTCCTCGTCGACCGCGCGCCAGGAGATCGGCGAGCCGAAGCTGAAGGTGATGTTCAGGCCGTCCAGCGCGTCGATGTAGCCCTGTCGGTACTTGCCGCCCTCCGCCATGCCCGCCTCGACCATCGTCGAGGTGTCCCGCGTCATCATCGACGCGAGCCGCGAGGACGCCGTGAAGGCGCTCATGTCTGCGCTGAAGTACAGGGTCGGCAGGTTCATCTGCGCCACCCAGAACAAGGCGAAGCCTGACTTCTGTGTGCCCGAGCGGCCGGCGATCATCACGACCTCGCCGTGCCGGGGACGGACGCCCATCGCGTACAGGTCGTCGAACGCTTCGACGCGGGGGAGTTCGCGGCCGGCCTCGGCGTTCTGGGCGAGTGCCCTACCGGGGGTCAGCATGCGGTAGCCCCCTCCCAACTCGGCCTCATCGAGACCTCCTCTCTGCCCGCTGGCGCGGGCTCATGTGCCTCCTCTCGTCGTCACGCACGGCAAGCGCCGTGCTACATTCATAGTGCGAGCACGTTCGGAGAGGCCCCCCAGATGGGGGGTTGTGACGTGCAGACGTGTCCAGCGACCTGGGGCCAGTGGCCTTGAGGTGTGGTTAGCCCGCACGACCCAGCAACACCCTGGTCCTTACGCGACCGCAACGAACCGTCATTGACGGCGCACGGCAAGCGGGCACCGTGCGACAACAGGCATCCGCCTGTCGTTGCGGGCGCCTGCTCGGCACCCGTTTCGCGGGCAGTCGAGCGAAGGATGGAACGTGTGGTCTTGGGTCGGACACTTTCTCGTGACAGCGCCGTGGGTAATCGCGCTGATTGTCGCAATACCAGCCGCTGTTGTGCTCGTGTCCTTTCGGGATACGACCCCGGAGCAGCGCGCAGACATGATCAAGGCTTGGGCAGACGTCTTCCGGGGTGGCCGGCGGGACTAGTCGTCGAAGCCGGGGGCGTCCGCCAGTGCCGCCTCCGCGGCGGCCTCGCGCTTGGTGGCGTACTCGACCACGGCGTTGCGGACCGCGGCGTCGGTCACCGGGCGCCAGACCCACGCCGGCTTCTGGCCGGGCTTGGTCGGGGCCGTCTGGTCGAGCTTGGCGATGGTCGCGCCGCCGACGATCGTCTGGAGGTCACGGGCGAGGATGGTCTGCTCGATCCTCTGGCCCTTGGTCACCTCGGGGGTGCCGGCCGCGAGCGAGGCCGCGTCCTTGAACACGGTCACGTCGCACAGGGCCGAGTCCTTCGGGCCGTTCGGGGTGGGGCGCTGGCGCTCGAAGCTGTGGACCTCGATGAGGATGGCCGCCGCGTCCTTGTTGTCCGCGGGCTTGAACCAGCCGCCGCCCTGGACCGGGATGTCGATGAGGTTGAGAGCCACTGTGTCTGATCTCCTTCGTTCGTTGCCCGCTCGGGCAGTTACGGGGTGATTACTTGTGGGTGATGCAGCGGGCCGGCATGTCGCCGGCCTTTCCGAACCGCCACGCCTCGCAGGGCGCAGAGGTCCAAGTCCAGATGGACGCGGCGACCAGGACGATCACCGCGATGACGAGGAGGATGTCCCCGGTCTTACTCGGGGACCGGTTCACGCGGCAGCCGCCTGGAGCGCCTTGCCCTTCGCCTTCCAGGCCGCCATCACAGAGGCGTCCGCGAAGAAGCTCTGGTTCTCGGCCCACAGCTTCTTCAGGCCGTCGACCGTGGTCTGCTTCTCGATCTCGCCGAGGATCCAGGCGTTCGGATTCACGGCCGGCTGCTCTGCGACACTTACACTGCTGGACGTGTTGGCCGCGGTCGCCCACGGGTCGCCAGCCGGCTGCGCCGGCTCACTGGCCGTCTCCTCGACGACCGTGGCGCCGAGCGACGTGGCGATCAGGCCCTTGCCGTGCGCGATCTGCGTCGCGTTGACGACGACGCTGCTCAGGCTGAGCCCGACCTGCGTGGCGGGGTCCATGCCGAAGTAGTCCATGATGTCGGCCCTGACCTCCGGGGTCGCTCCCTCGAAGACCGCCCAGGTGTCGTCGTAGCCCTTGCCGTACTTGATCGTGATCTTCACGCGGTGTTGTGCTCCTCTCTCGCGGTGACGTTGTTCAACTTACACACATTGTGCAAGTGCGTCAAGCTCGGATCATGTGGCCTGCGTCACGAAAGGTGTCAGCGCCCCCTTCGTCGACCGTGCTTCCCGGATGGTGAGGGCAAGCTGCGCCAGGGACCACCCGATCCGCAGGTTCGCCCAGTACAAGTTGCACACCCCCTGCCCTTGCGGCAAGTGGACGATGATGCCCCAGTCCTGGTTGACGGGAGGCAGTGACGAGTAAGCCTGCTCGGCCTCCTCGGCGGTGAACTCCTGCTTCTTCCAGGCCGCGAACGCCTTCTTGTCGTCCTTGCTCGGCGCGGGGAATCTGGTGTGGTCGTACAGCACGCCACGCGAATAGGTCGCGAGCTGACTGGCCATCTTGAGTCGGCCGTACTCGATGCTGCCAGTCTTCGTGTCGGTAATGAAGTTGCCCTCGATCGGCTTGCCGTCCGGGCCGGGCCCCTCGTAGCGCGACAGTCGGTCGAACGTACCGCCCACCGACAGCTCGGGCACGATGACGAACTGCTCGACAGCCACAACCGTCAGCGCGCTGGTGGCCATCATGTATGCGGCCATGTCGTCGAGGTCGGCTCCCGAGACGGTCCGGGGCAGCGGCTCGCCGCGGTCGGCGTACTCGCTCAGGTCGTGCAGGTAAGTGCCCTTGCGGGACTTCTCGTTGGCGCCGGCTGCGTCCTCCGCCTGCTCGGCAAGGGCGTTGAGCCGCTTCTTGTCGGCCGGGTCCTCTGGGTCCAACTCCAGGGCCGTGGCCGCCAGGTCGGGCCGCTTCGCGACGCCGATCAGGACGTTACGTGCCTTCCAGTCGACGATGTTCGACTTGTCCTCGATGCAGTCGATGAACGTCGTCGTGCGGGTGTGCCCCTTGGGCTTGCCGCCGCCACGTGGGACGACCAGGGGTCGGCCCCAGCCGTCGCGCGGAACAGCCATGTTGGGGTGCAGGGGCTTGGCCTGCGGCAGTTCCATCAGGTTCAGGGTCACGCAACCACCGCCAGCTCCGGCACGCATGCCGGCCTCGGGCACAGGTAGATGCGGATCGTCTCGTCATCCACGAACTCGGGGTCTCCTTCGCTGTCGTCCAGCAGTTCAAGGTTGTATTGCGAGGCCATCAGAAGTACCGACCTCATGAGGTGGGCGCTGTAGCCTTCCTTGGCGTCGATGTAGAAGTTGTACTCCTCCTCGTCTACCACGAGCTGGATCAGTCCGTCAGGAGAGGTGTACGCACCCTTCCATCCTCCCGGTGCGAAAGAAGGGCCGCCCCCCAGGCGATGGACCATCTACGACCTCCTTGTGTGTAAGTGTAGCCGGACGTTCATCCTTCATGAGCCGTCAAGGGCTGTCAAGGGCTACGCTCACACTTTGTTCACGAAGCTTCACAAGACCTCCACGACTCGACAGTTCGACCCGCAATCCGGGCAGAAGGTTGCATCGCGCAGGTAATAAAGTTGAGGATGTGACTGTGTGGACCCTACTCTTGGGCAACGACAGGGCCCCCCACACTACGGATGTGGGGGGCCCTGTTCTGCGCCTGACCTGCGATCATCTTCAGTCTTCGTTGTCCATCGCCTTGTCTGCGTTCGGGCGTGCAGTCTTCTCCTTGGGTCGATGAATGAGGTCATCCCCGGGCTGGCGAGGCACCAGAAAAAAGCCCTCCTCCGTGTCGGGGTCGTAGTGCACTACAGCCTCGGCCTCGTCCAGCATCTGCAACCAGGAGGCCAGGCGACCGGCGTCGTCAGCCGTGAGTTCCTTGCCGGCCCGGCGGCGAGCCTCCACTCGAAGCATCACCAGCGGATAGATCCAGCGGTGCTCCGGCTTCACGGCCCAGGGGATGAGGTCGTCGTCGCGCACGATCCGCCGTTCCAGACGCTTCCGGCGGCGGTAATTCCCCCACATTGAAGGGGAGGTCTCTATGTTGTAGAGCTCAAGGTACTTTTCGACCATCTGCTGGTATGTCAAGCCTTCTTCAAACCAGCGGTCGACCTCGGTCTCATTCTGGATCTTGCGCTTGCCCATGTTCCTCCTTACTCACTCAATCGTTCCATCCATGCTTCTGCAACACTTCCACACTACCGCAAGTGCGTCAATGGTGCGGGAGTATCGTTGGGGTCACACCAAGATACACACCAGGAGACGGCATGAAGATCGAGGTCACCGCTTGCGACACCTGCAAGCTGATCCCGGCCAAGACCTACGTCATCAGCGTTAGTGACGGCCGAAGCATCGAAAAGGACCTGTGCGCCGAGCATGGCGCGCCGCTCGAAGAGTGGCTGGAGGAGGGCGAGTTGGAGCCAGTGCAGGGGCTCGACCCTGCGGTGACGGCCATGGTTGAGAGCGCTGTCGGCCAGACGTCCGAGCCCGCGAAGAGGGCCACGTCGGCTAAGAAGGCGGTGCCCGCCAAGAAGGCGGCGCCCGCGGGTCCGACTGGCAGGCGTCGCAGGGCGCCGAAGGTTGTAACGCTGGAAGAGATCGAGAAGTCCAAGCGGCAGTGAGGGGTCGAGGGGCCCCCGCCGGAGTGCACCGACGGGGGCTTTGTTACTCGCTGTCGATAAGCCCTATACCCAATTTATCGAGTACCTGTTCGATTGCGGGGAGTCCCATGACGTGCGCCAGTACGGTCGAGACGACGACCGCTTGAGCTGCGTACGGGACGGTGTTCCCAAGGCCCGCAGAGGAGAGCAGTCCGGGAAGCGCGGACGCGATTCCGACGACGCCCTGGAGAAAGGTGCGGATGACCCGCTTGAGGTGAGGGCTCATGCCTTTACCCCGAACCCGTGCTTCTTGCCGAGCGCCTTCAGGCTCGACAGGCCGGCGTAGCCGTCCGCGTCCTTGCCCTTGTAGCCGAGCCGACGCTGGTAGGCCGCGTAGGCGACCCTGGTCTTGGTGCCGGCACTGCCATCCACGTACTGAGCCGCGAGGAGGCCCTCGGTACGGAGCGCCTTCTCCACCACCAGGGCCTCGGCCGTGTAGGTGGTGTGCCCCTGCTTCCCCTTGCTGTCCGCCTTCTGGGCGGCGAGGAAGTGGGCCAGGCTGACGACCGGCTTCGCCGCGGGCTTGGCCGGCGCTGGCTTCGGCTTGGCCGGCGCCGGAGCGGCCGGCTTGGGGATGAGCGCCCGCTGCCAGGTCTCCATGGCGGCCTTGCTCACGAAGTTCGCGACGTCGGTGTCCACGGGAGTCGAGGTCCACTGGTCGATGACCCAGGCGTGCTCGATGTTCGGGGCGCCGGCCAAGCCGTTGTACTGGGCGATCCATAGGGCGTCGCCGCACACCGAGGTGTGGTCGTGGTTGACCCAGAAATCGCGCGAGCAGTAAAGGCCCACGCGGTGCGTCGGCCGCAGCCGCTTGACCTCCGCGAGGAAGGCGTCCTTGTCGGCGCAGGAGACCTTCGGGTCCTCCCAGTCGGCCCAGAAGGTGTCACCCTCGACGCTGGCCGCCTTCGCGACGAAGTACGCCGCCTGCTTGGCCATGTCGCCGGGCCGGAGGAAGTGGTAGAAGCCGACGAGCAGGCCGTTCTTCCGGGCGTGCGCGGTCTGCTTGGTCATGTTCGGACTGGTGTAGCTGGTGCCCTCGGTGGCCTTGATGATGACGAAACTGAGGCCGGCGGTGGACGGCTCGGCGACCTGGTGACTGGACCAGTCCTGACCTTTGATGGTCACGATGCGTATCTCCTTCGGGCAAGACGAAGGCCCCGACTCCGAGCTGGAGGGGGGCCATGACAGGGGGCGATCAGGTAGTGGCGGCCATGTGGTCGTCGAGTCGGGAGGCCACAGCCAGGCGCTCGCGCCGTTCGTGCGCCATGTCCTCACGCAGGGCGCCCAGCTCTCGGCCGTGCAGCTCCTGTAGTTCGAGGACTCGGTTGAGCTGGGCGGCCACCGAGTCCAGGTCGTCGCGCAGGTTGGTCGTGTGCGTGTTGGCGACATGATCCCGCGCCACTTGCACGTTCTCGCGAACCTCGCTCATGGCGTTGACCTGCCGGCGCATGTACTCGACGAGCAGGCCCAGGCCGGCGACCGCCACGGCACCGCCAGCAGTGATCAGCGACACTTGCACATTCGGGTCGATCACGCGGACTCCAGGGCCGTCAGGCGGGCCTCCAGCGCGGCGATCTGCTCGGCCTGGCGCTGGACGACCGGGAGCAGAGCGACGCCGAGCAGGTCGTAGCGCAGGCCGTCGACCTCACCGTCCATGTACTGAACGAGCCACTTCAGGCCGAGCTCGTCGACCTCGTCCGCGATCAGGCCGACTTCGTTCTTGCGGCCTTCCTTCCACTCGCCGGTGTCCTCGGAGACCTTGCCCTTGCGGTCGTAGATGACCGGCCGCATCGCGAGGACGGTGTCCGGGTCGATCTCGAAGCTCTCGATGTTCTCCTTGAACTTCTTCGCGCTGGTGTTGCGGCAGAAGCTGCCGGAGCCCTCGACCCACACCGAGTACCAGGTGCCGTCCGTCGCGGTGTTGCTGTAGGGACGCTTCGAGCCGTTGGCCCAGGAGATCGTGTCTCCGGATTCCAGGTAAGTGGAGTGCGAGTGCGCGCTCGGCGCGAACGTCGTCGGCTTGCTGGTGATCGACGTCCAGGTGTGCGAGTGGGTGGCCGGCGGAAAGGTCGTCGGCTTGCTGGTGATCGAGTTCCAGTCGTGCGAGTGGGTGGCCGGCGGGAAGGCGGCCGGCTTGTCGGTGATGTCGGCCCACAGGTGCGTGTGCGCGCTCGGGGGGAAGGTGGCTGGCGCGCCGGAGACGGACGACCAGGTGACGGTCGGCGCGAGATCCTTCCACTGCGTGCCGTCCCAGTATTCCCAGGTGCCCGTCGACCCGTTCAGGCCGAGTCGTCCAGTGCGGGGGCCCTGCGGCCGGGTTGCGGTCGTCCAGCCGCCCACGGTGTTACCCAGGAACTCGCGCTCGCCGGTCACCTGGCTGGCCGTAATGGTTGCGGCGCCGGCTGGGACGCTGACGGTGGCGAGGGGGAACTCGTAGATGCCGGTGTCGGTTTGAGTTAGCGCCGGCGCGCCAGCCCCGGAGGTGCCCTTCACGACGGCGATCAGGATGGAGTTCGCAGTCGGGTCCAGGCGCAGGACGACGCGGTCATACCGCTGGGCTCCGCTGGCCGCCGCGATGGCCATAGTCTCGATCGCCGTGGACTGGATGGCGTGGCCGCGGATGATGGCGAAACCGGGGGCCACCTTCACCTGCATGCCCGAGCTGTCGCCGGTCACGGCGAAGCTGGTCCCGCCGAGCGTGTCGGCGACGCCGGAGTGCGAGGCGAGCTCGCGGAAGAAGCGGCTGAACTGAGCCTCACTGACGGACTGGCCATCGAAGGGGTAGCTGCTCTGAGTCACTAGTTTTTCCTCCTAGGTTGCCGTGGCGCCGTTGTCGGAGACCAACAGTTCAGATTGACCGTTGGTGCCGTAGTGCACGCTGCCGTAGGTGCTTGCCGGCTGCCGAAGGGCGTACAGGCTGATGCCGATGGTGATGAGGCCGGCCGGCGGGGAGATGAGGTTGAAAGTGGCGTCTACGCCGGATGCGCGGGTCAGGTCGGGCGCGAAGGCGGTGGTGTATACGTCGCCGATAAGTGTGCCCGCGGTGGTGACGGTGGAGCCGGCGGCCCATCGGCAGATAGTGCGGCCGGACTGCACTGCGGTGCCGTCGCCCGCGCTGTTGCCGAGTACGGCGGTGCGGAAGTGGATCTCGTAGTTCCGTCCGGCCTCCGCGTAGAAGGTCTGTGTGTACATCATCGTCTCGGTGTTGCCGACCAGCGCGCTGGTGCTCACGATCTGACGGACGATGACGCCGCGGGGGCGCGGGTCCGGATAAAGAGTCACTCCCATCAGGACGACACCTCCACACCGCAGATGTGCACGCCGAGTGAGGTGGCGCCACCGAGCACCGAGATGTCGTAGCTGAACACCTGCTTGACATCCAGAGTGAGCACGCCCTGAGGCGGCACCACGGCACCCGAGATCAGGGCGACGTCGTCCAGGGTGATAGTGATCGACCCCGGCGTGGTCGCCGAGTTGGATACCGCGATGCTGGTCACGATCGGCGTCACGCCATCCGGTGCCGAGTACATGGTCGTGGCACTGGTCGGCGCCACGGATCGAACGAAAGCCTTGGGTGTAGTCGCCATTACCAGCCCCCCATGATCGACATCATCTCGTTGTCCGTGATGGTGGCGCCGCCACTGTCTGACGCCCGCTCCAGTTGTGAGACACGGGTCTCGGTGTTTGTCACACGCTTCGACAGCGCGGCGTTCGCATCGAAGCCGCTCGGGTCACCCAGCAGGACGCCGACCTTGAAGCCGTCCGCGTCCGCCTTCATGACCACGCCCGTCGCGTTGGACGTGAGCTCCTGGCCCTCGACGATCACGGTGACCTTGTCACCCAGGCCCCAGTCGATGCCGTAGCGCATCGCGCCGTCCTCCATTGGGACGACCTGCACGTTGACCGCGGTGAAGCCACTGTCGGCCATCGCCTGATCGCCGGCCTGTTGGAGTTCCGTCCAGTCGGCCGTTTGGCGCTGGTCGATGAACGACTCGATGCGCCGGCCCCAGGCCGCCTCCGCGGCGATCGACTCATCGGTGTCGACCTCCAGGAACTGGCGGTCGGTCATCTGCCCCTGGCCGGCCACAATGGCGCGCGTGACGCCGGGCGGGCTGATGGCGACACGCTGCCCGGAGAGCGTGCCGTTGGCTACGTCGAGGCGGATCAGATTGGTCCGGTCGGTGATGGCGTAGGTCTCGAAGACGAGGTTCGTACCGCGCTGTATGACACGGAATCCGAGGCTCCCCAACAGGGCGGTCTCGGCGAGCAGGTTGCCCAGCACGGGGAAGCGGGCGGACTTGGTGACGTCCGGGCCGCGGTGCTGGCTGGGGCTGTCGATCAGCGCCGTCTTGCGCCTCTCGGCCGGGGCCGTTGGACCGATGTTGGCCATGACGAAGGCGTGCATGACGTCCTCGGCCTTGCCCTGTCTGACGTCGTGAGCGAGTGTCTGGCTGTCGCCGTCCGGGTTGGTCGGGTCGGGGAACGCCAGCGTGTCGGCCAGGATGACCGTGTCCGACACGCCGTCGAAGCTGATGGACCCGCCCGGGTCGTCCTGCGTCGCCGCGAACTCGGCCTTCACCATCGGCCCGGACATCAGGACGTCGGTCGGGCCGGTGACGATGATGCCGGCGCCGGGCTGGCGCAGGACGTCCGCGAGGGGATTCTCGGCCGCCAGGGTCAGGGACCAGGAGCCGATGTTGTTGAAGTTGTCGGTGAGCGTCATCGACAGCTCTTCCGGACGGATGAGGCCGCGACGAGTCAGGGACTTGTCGCGGACCTCGACCGTGATGTCCGAGAGCTTCACTCACACCACCATCCACTTCCGGGGTCGCCAGGAGCACGCGATCCTGGAGGTGCTGCCGATGTCTTCGAGCTGGGCGGTCGCGCTGGACAGGCCCGGCTTGACCGTCCACATACGCGGTGCCGGGCCGAGCTCGGCGTACCGGTTCGCGCCGGTCTGGTCGACGACGGTTCCCTTGCGGGTGTCGATCGTCAGGCTCTGGCCGGTGGTGAGAGTGCCGTTCCAGGCGAGGCGTTCTCCGGCAGGGGAGACGGCGACAAAGTTCCGTCCGGGACCGGTGATCTCCCAGATCGGGTACGCCTCCGCGTCGCCCGCGTTGTCGAGCTCGATCTCGCCGATGGCCTGCGAGGCGGTGATCTTCACCTGGGCCAGGTTGTTCAGGAACGGCCCCGCGGTGTCGTCGCCTCCGATGTACCGATTCTGGGCCTCGGAGTAGGTCCAGTACGGATCGGGGGAGCGGAAAGTAATGACCATCTCCATGTCCCGATCGCCGGTCGTATCACCGCCGTACGTGTAGTCCCCGCCGCCGGTCCGGTAGACATCCGTCGTCCATCGGGTGCCGTCGTCGTCTTGCAGAGTGAGGGTGCACCTCCCGGCCAGCGCGAGGGCCAGCCGGGAGGTGAGCTGCTGGAGGTGGGCTCGATCTCGGCCCAGGATCTCCAGCGGGATGTCGATGTCGCGGGTCAGAACTCGACGCCTGCGGTAGATCGCGCCGTCGCCGGCACCTTCAAGCCACTGGACGCTGACGGGGGGCAGGCCGAGGCCCGTCACCCCCGTCTTCGCCTGGTAGCCCAACCCCTTGTCCATGATCTCGTTGAGGTCGAGGACGTCGGAGTCCGACGACAGGAGGAGCTTGGGCATCCGTCGATCACCATCCCATCCGGGCGCGGTTGGCGGCGGCGAACAGATCCTCTTCGGACCCGAGACTGCTGCCGGGCGCGGCGTAGTAGTTGAGTACCTTCGTCGTGCCTCCAGTCGAGCCACTCAGAGCCGCCGCGACTGCGCCACTTACACCACCGGACACCCCGGCCGCGGAGACGCCCGGGATCTGGAACTGCGTGCCGGCGACATCGTCCGTCAGGCCCTGGAGAGACCTGCGGACCGCGTCGTAGCGGGACTCCAGCCCCTTGATGAAGCCGCCGATGACGAGCTGGCCGGCGCCCACCAGGAGCACGCGGTCCAGGGACTCCGGACCCTTCCAGGACGTCAGCTTCGAGGTGAGGCCACCGAGAGTGGACTTGACCGCCCCGAACTTGCTCTTGATGCCGTCGATGAACCCGGTGATCAGCGCCTTACCGGCCGCGACCAGTACCGTACTCATCGTCGAGAGTGCGGCCTGCGCCTTGCCGGGCAGGGTGCCCACTTCGGTGACCGCCTTGCCGATCCAGGTGGAGACCGTGGTCACCAGCTTGCCGAGCTCGGTCTCAGCGGTCGTGCGAATCGTGGTCCAAGCGGACGAGATCGACCGCCCGATGGATGCCATGGCATCGACGAACGCCTGTCGAGCGCCCGAGCTGAACAGGGTGATGTAACTGCGAATCGTCGCGAAGTTCGCGGTGAACAGGTCCGTGATGACCCGCCAGCCGGCCTGGAAGCCGGCGCCGATGGCCTTCATTCCCTTGCTGACTTCCCCGAGGAAGCCGATGTCGAGGAACAGCCGCAGGGCACCGAGGATGATGTCCCAGACGCCGTGGACGATGTTGTAGATGCCGTTCCAGAAGTCCGACCAGCCCTGCGCCAGGGTCGAGAAGCTGCCGGTGAAGATGCCGGAGATCAGGCCCCAGGCCAGCTCGATCGCGCCGACGATGGTGTCCCAGACGCCGATGCAGATCTCGACCAGGCCCTCGAAGACCTCGGCGACCGCGTTGACCGCGTCGACCAGGATGGTCCCCAGGAGGGTGGCAAGGAAGCTGATGGTCGGCGCGAGGACCGGCATCAGGACGGTCACGACCTGGAGGAGCGCGATCAGGATCGGCTCGATCGCTTCAGCGACTCGGGTAATGGCGTCCGCCAGGGGCGGGAGGAGCTGCTGAAGGAGCTGCGACAGGACCGGCAGGAGCGGCAGGATGACCGCGGTGACGATCTGAAGTGCCGTCTCGACAAGGGGCTCCAGCGCCGTAAGCACCTGACCGAGCGCGTCGCCAAGCACGGGCAGGACGGGAGTCAGGTTGCTGATCAGCGCCTTCGCCAGGGGCACTACGGCTGCCAGGAGGTCGCCGAAGATGGCCGTGACCGGAGGCAGGATGGCGGCCAGCGTGTCGAATGCGGCGCTGAGGAGCTGGCCGACGAGCGGCGAGAGCTGCTGGATGTACGGCGCGAGCATCTGTACCGCCTGCGTCAGCGCGCCGCCGAGCAGCGAAATGATCGGCGTGATCGACGGTGCGAGCGCAGACAGCGCGCCAGCCAGCGGGATCACCGCGGCCGAGACCAGCTTGGCGAAGACGGGGAGCATCGTGGCGACTACCTGC
Organism: Streptomyces sp. NRRL F-5123; assembly: GCF_000721495.1. Classification (GTDB taxonomy): domain Bacteria; phylum Actinomycetota; class Actinomycetes; order Streptomycetales; family Streptomycetaceae; genus Actinacidiphila. The sequence continues at coordinate 67,565 of NZ_JOHY01000005.1, read as the reverse complement.
GCCAGTGCTGCGAGGAGCTGGCCGACCGGGTCGAGAGCGGGAAGTAGCGCGGTCACTGCGCCGTCCAGGCCGTCGAACAGGGCGCTGATGCCCTGCGAGATGGCGGGCTGCGAGAGGGCGTTGGCGATGCCGCCGAGGGCCTTGCCGATGATGTCGCCGGCTTCCGGCAGCACTGTGGTGAGCAGAGAGCCGAGCTGCTTGAAGAGCGTCTTGACTGCCGGCCCAGACTGGTTGGCGATGTTGTCCATGGCCGTGTGCGCGGCCTTGAAGACGTCGACCATGCCGGACTGCCAGCCGGGGGAGTCCACCGTCTTGTGGATGCCAGCCAGCGCGTTGTTCAGCGAGGCGAGCGACGTACCGCCGGCATCGGTGGCCGCCTTGGCGACGCCCGACAGAATGCCGTAGGTGTTGTGGAGGACGCCTCCGAGATCCTTCAGGGCCTGAATACCCTCGTCGATCTCGGCCGTGATCCCGTTGTCGCCCTTGGCCTTCAGGAAGTCCGAGAACTGCTTGGAGATGTTGACGAACCACTGGCTGAGCTGCGGCAGATAGCTGGTACCAACACGGCCCAGCACGGTAATGATGTTCGCGAAGGCGCCCGTGCCGGTCGTCGCGATGTGGATCGACGACGAGAGGTCGACGAACATCTGGTTGAGCTCGGGGTCGAGGGCGCCCTTCAAACTGGTGGCCAGGCCACCGAAGAAGTTTCCGAGCTGCGTGGCCGTCTTGTTGACGCCGGCCGTGAACTCGGGCAGGAGCTCGTCGACCATCTCCTTGATCGGCGCCCTGGCCTGGTCCCAGAACCTCGCGCTGATCGAGTCCTGGAGCGCGTGAAGCGCTGCCTTGACCTCGGGGATCTCCTTGTTGAAGTCCTTCAGCGCAGCGACGGTGACGCCGATGCCGACCGCGAAGCCCCCGAGCAGGCCGGGGAGCAGGGCGATGGTCGGCCCGATGTTCGCCAGCGAGGCGGACAGCGCGAAGAGGTTGCTCGTCGCGGACAGGATCCAGCCGGCGACGCCAGCGATGGCCGCCGCGAGCGTGCCGATGAGCGGGACGCTCCGGTCGAGATCCTTGATGAAGTCCCGGAAGCCGCTGAAGAGCCGGTCGAGTACCCGGAGGCCGGACAGGGCGGCGAGCAGAGTGGAGACCTTCGCGAGGGCGGCCTTGTTGATCTGCGGAACGATGGACACCGTCCGCGGCCGGGTCAGTACGCCGAGGCGGGCGCTGGCCGCGAGGCTCGACGAGGAGGCGACGTCAGGCTCGATCTTGATCTTGAGCGGGCTGTTGTCGTCGCGCCACTTCTTGAGCTTGTGCGTCATCTCCTTCAGCGATTCCTCGCTGATGGCCAGCTTGACGTCGCCCGCGTCGAGCTCGGTCTGGAGCTGAACCTTCGAGCCGGACCGAGCCTTCGCGTTGTACTGCCGAATGGCCTTGGCCAGCTCGCCGGTCATCGTGCTGGTGTCGATGCGGGTGTACAGCTTGATCTTCCGTGCGTCCGACTGGCGGTTCTGCTGCGAGATCTTGCGGATCTCGGTCAGCATCTGCGTCAGGAAGCCGGTCATGTCGGCCTTGGTCTGCACGGGGACTTCGAGCTGCTTCTCGATCACGTCGAGCTTCTTCTGCGCATCGCGGCGGAAGGAGTCGGTGTCGGGAAGCACGCGGACGCTGACGCGGCCGATTACCTGCCCTGCGGGCATGGGCTACCTCCGGGCTGTGAAGCTCCTGTAGATGTCGGCCACGGAGACTCGGCGTCCGGGCTTGGGATCGGGCGTGGCCTTGGCCGGCTGCTTCAGCGGCTTCGGGCGGGGCCAGGCCGGGATCTTGGGTGGCTTCTTGAAGTTGCCGGTCGCCCGGGTGTTCTGGTTGATCGCGTCGAAGACGTCGGCGAGCATGTGGCGGTTTGTGCCCCAGCCGAATTGGTCCCGGCCGCCGGACGCGAGAGCGACGGTCAGGGAGGTGTCAGGCAGCCTCCGCACGAGCGCGAGGACGAAGTACGGGGAGGGACCTCGCCCCTCGATCACGTCCACCAGGTCAATGCCGTAGTGGAACCGGAGGTCGGCGTACAGCCCCTCCCCGTAGTCGTCGATCAGGCGGCAGAGGCCAAGGCTTCCCCCACCTGAGCGCCCTTGCCGTAGGTCTCGAAGATCTCGGCGAGCACCGCGAGGTCACCGTTCACGGCCTTCAGCAGGGCCTCGGCCTTGCGCGGGTGGTCGGCCACCAGGCGGATCGCGTCGGACAGCACCTTCTCCTGGTCGACGTCCCCCTCGGCGTCGAGCTGGTCCTGGATCGAGGCGAGCTGGGCGCGCTTCTCCTTCGGCAGCCGGAGCGGGTTGAGCAGGTGGACGGTGGTCTTCTCGTCCACGGTGATGTCGGTCGAGCCGTACTTGGCGTCGGCGGCGGAACGGATGTCGTCGAGAGAAAAGCTGGCCATGGGGTTGCGGACCTCCAAAGTCGTGGGTTGTCAGGTGCGGACCGTCAGGCAGGGCCCCGAAGGGCCCCCGGCGTGCGAGGAGGTCCGCGTCACTCACACGCCGGGGGAGCAGCAAGGTCGCGTCAGCGACACTTACACATGTGGTCAGGCGACAGGGCCGGCGATCCAGTCGGAGCCGTCCCAGTGCGCCTTCGAGGCGTCGCCGAGGTTGACGTACTGGCCGGTGGTCCAGGCGGTCGCCGGGTTGGCGATCACCGAGTCCAGGTCGGCCAGGTCGAACGGGCTGACCGCGCCGGCCGGCGTGAAGGAGCCGGGGGTGCCGGCGGTCGCGCCGGTGGCGACGACCGAGCCGAGCGGGGTAATGGCGTAGGTCCAGTTGTTCGGTCCGAAGGCCATCGGCTTGACGCCGAGCGGCAGGCCGGCCAGCGACTCGGTGTCGCCGACGCTCAGGTCGTCCGCCCGGTAGATCTCGGCCTTGGGGGCGTAGATGCCGAAGACGTTCTCGCCGTCCACGAAGACAGCGAGGAAGGCGCAGGTCGTCGGGACCGGGTCGGCCGGCACGCCGACCAGACCGTTCGGCAGGAGCGGGGCGTTGGCGCCGTAGTACAGCTTCAGGCCCGCGGTGTCGAACTGCTGGAGGGTGAAGGCGATCGTCTCGGTCCGCGCGCTGTACTTGGTGCGCAGGCTCTTGTTCTGGAGCGAGCCGATCGTGGTGGCGTCGCCACCCTCGGAACTGATGGAGAGGACGTCCTCCAGGCTGGTGTGACCCACGGCCTCCCAGGGGGAGGTCGGTGCCAGGAGGTCGTCGGGGATGTCGGTGCCGACCGCAGCGGTCAGGTAGTTGCCGCTCCCGATGACGAGAGTTGCGAGGTCGTTCAGTGCCACGAAGGGACTCCTTACGGGGTGGGGTACGGGCGGGTGCGCGGCTTGCGGATCTCGATGTCGTACTGCGCCTCGTAGCGCCAGACACCGGTCGGCAGGTCGGCGTACTGGACGGGGCCAGCGCTGGTGGCCCAGTCCGTTTGCCGGCGGGGAGCGGATGCGAGGTCGATTCGCGTGATGTGCCCGAGACCCGGGTAGACCGTCTGGCTGAGCCAGGCGTCCCGGAGCACGACGCGGACCGCCTCGGAGAGGATCGCCGCGTCCTCGTCGCCGTCAGGGTCCTCGCAGAAGCACTCGACGGACACGCGGGCCGCGTCGAGGAAGCGGGTGTCGCCCGCCCAGTTCCCGAAGGTCGTGTCGCGACGCGGGAGGACGAGGGGGAAGGTCTGGTCCTTCGAGATGAGGGATTGGACCTGGATGCCGGGGAGCCCCTGGCGGAGCACCGCGAGCATCAGATCCTCGACCGGAGTCAGTTCGGCCAGCGCCTTGATCTGTGGGGGGAGTCCAGCCATCAGCCTCGCCCCCCGCTGCGGTTGCGGTAGAACTTGCTGGCCTTGATCTTCACCGTCTTCGCGACGTGCACCGGGCGCTGCTTGCGCGGCAGGCGCGAGGCGTCTTCGAGGATGTGAAGGCCCTCGGCCGGCGCGACGGTGTACTCGCTCACGACCTCGCCTTGGTCGTTGACGACCTGCACGTTGTAGCCGTTGCGGCCGAACTCGATCGAGGCAGCGGAGTTGGCGCCACCACTCGCGTTCGTCACGTTGGTGTCTTCGAGCACCACGTAGGCGTCGATGTCGCCCTTCGCGATGTCGACCTGAGCGATGCCCTCGTACCGGTGCGCGACCAGGAGCTCTTCGGCTCGGGCCGCGATCTCGAAGGTGCGCTCCCAGATGGCCTCTTGGACCTCGGGGAGCTGGGCGATCAGCTTCGGGGTGCGCTGGTAGATAGTGGCCATCAGCTCGGTCTCTCTCGGATGTCGATCGACCAGTGCCGGGTGTGGCGCTCGCCGTGGTGGTAGGCCGGCGGAGTCACCACGTCCCAGACGGACCCGAGCACTTCGATACGCGACCAGAGCGTCACGCCTTCGAGGTCGGGGTCGACGATCATCCGCGTGATGTTGATCTGCTGCTGGCCCGGCACTTCGGCCCTCGCGCTGCGCTGCGGGATCAGCGCGCAGCGGACCTCGTACGGGCCGTCCGCGTCGGCGACCAAGACTCGGTTGCCGCGGTGGTCGGTCCGGTACGAGGACTTCCAAATCCGCGCGGTGACGCCGCGCCTGCGCTGCATGGAGCTCACCAGGGCTCCATCTCGTCCGAGAACATCGGGAAAGGCTTGGCGTTCGGGGCCGGCTGTGCGACCGGGACCAGGCCGACCGTGACGGGCCGGCGCACCGAGTTCCAGGCGCTGACCTCCACTGAGGCCAGGCCGGGCTTTCGGCCGCCGATTTCCCGGAGGAGTCGCTGTTCGTCGCCGGTGTAGTGGACGGTGCCGGCGTCCTCGCCCTGTGCGTCACTCCACGCCAGGGTTTCGTCGCCGGCTCGGGACTGTGTGTAGCCCGAAGGGTTGATCATGTACCGCTTGGCCGCCTTCAGGACCAGGGTCCTGACGATGCGGGGGACGGACGCCTCCAGCCACTCACGGTTGGCGTAGTGGCCGGCAAGGTCGGAGGCGTCCTCCAGGGCCGAGCTCGCGATGCGCTCCTCGTCAGCGTCGAGCGTCCAGTCCAGACGAGCCTTCAGCTCGTCGAGGGTGGCGTAGGTCGCCAAGATGTTCTCCTTCGCTCACGAGGAGGGGCAGGGCGCGACACTTACACACCCCGCCCTGCTCACTCAGCCGATCAGACGGTGGCACCGTCCGCGGTGCCGGCGATGCCGGTGATCGCGGCGAGCTCCTGCTGCTTGGCGTCCGGGCCGTCCGGGTCGGGCAGCACGTCCGCGGTCGCGTCGAGGTCCAGCTTGATCGCGCGCACGAAGTGCTCGTACGTCGACACGTAGCCCTGCGAGGGGTTCTGGTTGTCGCGGCCGACCAGGAAGTCGGACACGGTCCGGAAGCCCTTGTAGGTGTTCACGATCGAACGGTCCATCAGGCGCCTGGAGTCGTAGTCGCGAATCCAGCGCAGGGCCACGCCGTTGTAGCTGGCGGAGGCGCCGAACGGGACGGACTGCGGGACGCTCGGGGCGCCGGTCACGAAGATGAACGCGCTCGGAACCATCGCCACGGCGAAGTCGGCGGGGACCTCGTCGCTGGTGACGATGTTGAAGCCGTACCGGCGGCCGATGGTGGCCTCGCGCAGAGCGGAGACGGCCTCGGCGTCGCCGACGTTGGAGGCGAGGTTCAGATCCTCGTCGGACAGGAGCTCGTTCTCCCAGCCGGAGCCGATCAGCAGGGTCCGGCTTTCCTTCGGGATGCGGAACTTGTTCATCACCTCGCGCGCCCGGATGAGGGTCTGGCGCAGGGAGCGACCGGAGACCGCGCCGCCGAGGGTGACCTCGTACGGGGCGTTGAGCAGGTAGTCGACGGCCTGGTACTCCAGGCCCTTGCCGACCGCCTCAGTCTGCTTGGCCATCAGCTTGGCCCAGCCGTTCAGGTCCATCTCGTTCTGCTCGTCGGTGAGCTGGACGCCGGAGTAGACGTCGCCACCGAAGGTCACGGACACGGTCCGCTCGCTGTAGGTGTCGAACTGGATCTCGGTGCTGCGGTCGTTCCGCCACCCGTAGGTGCGATAGGGCAGGACGCCCTCGACCTTGATGTTGACCGTATCGTCCTTGGCGCCCTTGAACTGGTCGATGCCCTCGCGCTGGAAGACCGCGGGGACGACGAGGGACTGCTCCAGGGCGACCGCGGCGGTGGCCGCGATCTTCTCCGGCTTGACAACGTCGTGCTCGGTGTACGGCACTGTGTGGTTCTCCTGTCAGTAGGGGATGCAGGGAGGCTCGGCGTGCGTCACTTACACGCCGGGGTGGATCAGTAGCGGCGCTTGCGCGCCTCCTGAGCGGCCTTGACGGGGTCGAAGTCGTCTCCGTCGTCGGGGTCCAGGCCGCCGCTGAGCGAGGCGGGGGCGATCGGTGCGACGAGCTTCTGGAGCTCCTTGGCGTCGGCCTCCAGCTCGGCCGGCGTGGTGCCGGTCAGCCGCTTGGCCAGGGCCTCGGGGAGCTCGAACTTCGCTGCTACGTCGCGGAGCAGGATCTGTCGCTCCAGCGCTTCGACCTGACCCTTCAGGTCGGCGGTCGCCGCCTCGAACTCCTCGACGGTCTTGGCCGCGCTGAGCTTGGCCTCCACGTCGCGGAGCTTCGTGCGGTAGCCGGCCGCCTCGGTGTTCGCCTCGGTCAGCTTCTTGCGAAGCACCTCCGCGGGAACGGTCTCCTCGGTCTGAGCCGTCTCCTCGCCCTTGGGCTGCTCGCCCTCCGGGGGCGTCTCGACGGTCTCGGCCGGGGTCTCCGGGGTCTCGGTGCTGGGGGTTTCCTGCTCGGGCACTTCACGCCTCCTGGACGCTCATTGGGGACGCCGAGCCTCCTGGGCTGCGGCCTTCTGCGTTTGCCGGATGTTCCGGCGCCAGGCGGACACAGCCGCCTTGCCGGACAGGCCGTGCGTGACCTTGGGCCACAGCTCGGCGTACCGGCGGTTGAGCTCGTATGCGGGCGAGCTCTGGTACTGCCCGCGCGAGAACACAGGCTCGGCGTAGCAGTGGCAGTTGTCGTGGTACTTGTCGCCGTCCGCGAACTCCGCGGCCTTGGCGGAGCTGTAGACAGCACCACGGCTGATCAACATCGCGCACCACCCACAGGGGGTACCGGTACGCGAAAGTCGGATGTAGCCAATCGCCCGGCGGTCCCTGGACATGTGCGTCCAGATCGCCGACCGGCCGCCGTTCATGGCAACGCGCTCGGCGGCTGCGGCCTGGCGGGCGCCGGCCTGTCGATGGGCTTCCTCGCGCTCCTGGTCAACCTCGTCAGCGCTCCTGGCGCCGTCGATCGCGTCGACCTTCTGCTGGAGGTTGTTCGAGCCGAGGGCCTCCAGCACGGTGCGGAGCTCCTGCTCCGCGTCGCGCTCGGCCTGCTCCTCGGCTGCGATCAGGCCCTCGATCTCCTCGACGAGAATGCGGTCGAGCTCGTCCTCCCGATCCTGGTCAGGGTCGGTGGCCTCCCCGCCGGCTTCCCCAGACGCGCTGGTCGCGGCCGACGAGGAGGAGTCCGAGGTGTTGGAGCTGGAAGAGTCCGAGGGCTCCTCCTGGGGGCTCTCAGGCGGTTCTCCTGCCAGCTCGGCGAACTCGCGGCGGAGCACGTCGAGGGTGATGTACGTGGGCTCGGGGTGGTACGGGTCAGCTACCGTCGCCCCGGTCCGCAGAGCGCGGGCCAGGCGGTAGTAGGCGCGGGCCAGGTCTCGGCTCTGCCGGCGCCGGCCCATCACCAGCGTGATGGCCCGCTTCAGCCAGCCGGCCGCGGTGGACGTCCGAGCATCTGTCGGGACGTCCTGCCACAGCGTCATCGCGTCCACGACGGTGGCCGCGCCGATCTGGTTGAGCGCCGTCTGGAACGAGGCGGCTGCCCGATCGGCCTCGGACTCGCGGGACCAGCTCGTCACGCGGCGACCGCCCCGTTGCTGTCGTTACTGGCCGGCACCGGGTCAGCCGAAGGCGTGGCCCGGGTCAGCGCGTTGGCGAGCTTGCCGGCGGAGTCTTCGTCCTCGGCCATGTCGACCCAGTCCTCGTACTCCGTCTGCGTGACGCCAGGCACGCGCTTCCACAGACCCTGCGCGGGGATACCGAGCTGGTCGCGGAGCTTGCCGAGCGCATCAGCGGACTGCGACAGCGAACGCGACTCCATGTCGCGCCACTTGACCTCGCCCATGTAGTCGTCCTGGGCGGACTCGATACCGTCCATCTCCGCCGCGATCCTGAACACCCGCTCCCATGCCTCTCCGAAGAGCGACTGGAACTCGGTGATCTTCCGGTTCAGCGACGTCTCGGCGGCGAGCAACGCCTCGGCGGACAGGTTCGCGATCTGCCCGAGCAGGTAATGCGGGGGAGTCTGCGAGATCGCGGCCAGGTGCCGGATGCTCATGTCGACGGACTCGATCAGCGGGGCGATTGGGCCGGCCGGCAGGCTGCCGAACTTGACGTCCGGATCCTCCGCGAACAGAAACCTGCGCGCGTTGTGATTCATCGGGGCCGGCATCGGATTGCCGTCCGGCCCGAGCTTGGGCCGTGTGTCGACCGCCAGCGCCGCGTCGGTGGTGACGTTGCCGTTCTCGTCGACCAGCTCCATCAGCATGGGCGGAGCCATGCCGGTCGCGTACCGGACCTCGTGCGAGGTGTACGTCTGTGCGACCAGGAGATCGAAGATCGTCTGGTTGAGGCGGTTCTGCAACGGGATCATCGGCTCGACCACGCCGACCGTCCGACCTTCGAGGTCGACTTGGGCCGCGAAGCGGGTCACCGGGCACTCCGAGGCGCCGTGCAGCACGCCCTTACTGGCGCGCACCGAATCCGCGTCGAGCAGGGACTCGAACGTGACCGCGTACTCGTACCTGCCGTCGAACATCCGGGCCTTGCCCGGCTTCTTGTCCTTCGGCCAGGCCGTGACGGTCAGGGCCGCGTACGGCTCGTCGTCGTTGGCCGGGTCCTCGTACAGGGCCGCGGTCTTCTTCGCCGACAGGCCCTTCGAGATCACGCCCTTCTTGGTCCGCTCCGTCAGCACGAAGGAGTGACCGAAGCCGAGCGCGCCGCGGTAGATGGCGGCCTGCCGGGCGTCCAGGCGCGAGCGCTGCCAGTGCGACCACTGCGGGCTCGTCGAGGCCGACGCCTTGGGCAGGCCGCCCTCGTCGGTGCCCGGCCGGTAGCCGTCCACGTACAGGGCCTGGGCCGGCGTGCCGATGAGCAGGGGCATCCAGTTGGAGACCGCGCGCTTGGCGAGCAGCTTGTACTCGTCGTCCGCGTGGGGCGGCATGTACGGGTCATCGTGCCGGCCGCGGATGAAACGGTCGATCCGCTCCAGGCGGCCCTCGTCACGGTCGAGAATGGCGAGGAGTTCCACTGCCAGAGCCTTCGGGCTGGTGTCGGCCATGCCTCACCACCTTTCGCGTCACTTACACAGGTCACATGAAGTAGCCCCGGCCGGTCCGCTTGCGGACCTTCTTGCCGCGCGTACGCAGCTCGTGGAGGGCTTCGTGCGCGAGCATCAGCGCCGCGTAGGCGTCGATCTTGCGCGGGGAGTCCTTGCTCTCCTTGCCGAAGGAGATGCCGTAGTTGTTCGTGCGACGGCGAGCTGAGAGCACGTGCCGGCGCAACGTCAGGTCACCGTCGTGGGACAGCTTCTTGTCGAAGATCGTGCGCATCAGCCGCTCATGGGCGAGCGTCACGGTCTTCTGCGAGCCACGCATGTCCCAGCCGATCGAGTCCTTGCCGACCGGCGACTTCACCGCCAGGCCCTCGCCGTACGTCTCCGACCAGTCGGTGATGTAGCTCTCCCACAGCGCGACGTCCGCGAAGAACGCCTGCACCTCGAAGAGGCGGAACGCCTCGTGCACGGCGCTGTCGACCTCATGCCGCGGGACCGTCCACTCCTTCGCCTGCTCACCCTCCGGGTGCTCCCAGATGTTGAGGAGGACGGCGTGCATGTCGCGCACGCGGAGAGCCACCAAGGCTGTGCTGTCTGAGGTCTTGCCGCCATCGAACCCGAGAACGATCTCGTCTCCGGGCTTCAGCGACTTGCCTTCGTCGAGGAGTGGGTCCCACTCGGCCGGCCCGTAGATCGCGTCCTCTTCGGCCACGACCTGGTTCAGCCACATGCGCCGGCTCCGGGACGGAGCGATCGTGGCGTCCATGACGGACGCGATGATCGACTCCACGTTCAGCCAGACCGCGTCACCCCGGATCTTCGGGATGACGATGCGCAGGGACTCCGCGGTGAGCGGAGTCTCCGGGTGAGCCTCAATGCTGTCGTAGAGGAAGCCGATCTGGGCCATGCGGCCCTCGCGGATCTTCTCCCACGCCTCGCGCATCCGCTCAGCGACCGAGTCCTCACCGGGGAGGTAGGCGTTGGTGATCGCCAGGTACCGCGAGTCCTTCTTGGTCGCGTTGCCGTCGATCGTTTCGTACATCCGGTGGCCGTTGTTCCCGCTCACCCAGTGGTGGGTTTCGTTCAGCAAAGTGAACGTCGTTCGCTTGCCCTCTAGGGCGCGGTAGCTCGACGTCACGGCTTCGAGCCGGCACTTGCCGCCGTTCGCACGGATGAGGACCGCGCCGTCCTTGATGCCGTACTTCACCTTGAAGGCGTCCGACATCAGGGACGGGATCAGACTCATCGTGTTCGTCGTCTGCGACTGGTTGACCGCGGTGACCTGCACCCACGCCTGCGGGTGCGGGATGCCGACCGGCTCGCCGGCCTCGTCCCAGTGGGAGAAGCGGCTCGGGCCGACCAGCTCGACCAGGCACATGACCGCGAGGAGCGGGTCCTTGCCCCAGCCCTTCATGCGCTGGAGGACGCCCTTGCGGTGGATAAACCGGCCGGCGCCGTCCACGGCGTACCAGTGCAGGATGAAGCGGAGCTGTTCTTTCGTCAGCTTCCAGGGCCCGCCGTTCTCGGCGAGCAGGTACTCCGAGCACCAGCCGGCGATCTGCCAGCCGAGCGTCTTCTCCGGCAAGACCCAGCGACCGAAGGTGTCCTTCTGCCAGGTCGGGCCGATGTGGCTGGGCTCCAGGAGGTCGATCTCCTCGGGGGTGAGCGCATGAGCCATGGCCCACCTCCAAGGGTCAGTCGACCTCCAGCTCCCGCTTGTAGTCAGCGATGGCGAGGATCGAGGCCGGCGTCGTTTCCGGTTCGGGCTCCTGGAGCTCGATGCGCACGCGGCGCCGATCGCCCTCGGTCACCAGGAGGTTCCCGAGGGCGGAGTACAGGGTCTGGGCCATCTGCGCCGAGCGCTTGTACGACTTCTTGTAGTGCGAGAAGTCGTCCATGAGCGCCCAGGCGTAGGCCCAGTCGGACTGCTGGTAGAAGTCGGATTGCCCGGACTTCCGCAGGCTCTCGTAGAGCTGCTTGGCAGCCGGGTGCCAGTCAGGGTCAGCGCGGGGGATGCGGACCGGCCGCATCATGCCGCGCTTGGTCTCCTGCTCGTCGGACCCCTTGCGCGACCGGGGGCGCGCGAGGTCTTCCTCACGGTTTGGGACAGGGCCACGTGCGCCCACCGGTCACCTCCTTTCAGTTCACTCGCCGCCGGACTCGTTCGGCTCGGTCGACATCAGCTCGATGCTGTCGCGCTCGCCAGCCTCGGTGTAGAGGACCACGCGGACGCTGTAGGGCTCGAAGTTGATGAGCGCGCAGAACGCGAGGTAGGCGTCGGCTACGGCCTTCGCCGCGGCGTCGACCTCCTGCGTGCGCAGCTCCGAGGGAACCGTCTGGCTGAGACTGCCAGTCGGACCCAGCTCGAAGCTGTAGGTGGTGTTGTCGTACGTATCGGGCAGGGCCCCCTCCTTAGAATCGGCCGCCCGTCAGGAAGTGGACGGACAGCCAGGCCATGAACGCGAGCAGGCCGAAACGGCGCAGCCGGACCCAGCCGGACGGAGTACCCGCCGAGCCCTGGCCCGTAGCGAACCACTTCCAGACGTGCTCACTGAGGGTGTCGCCCTCCGTCTTGTTGAAGAGCGCCTTGCCCTCGATCACCACGAAGGCGCCGAGCCAGGCGATCCACGCCCAGGTCCAGCCGGTCACGCGGAGATCCGCTCGTACTCGACGACGACGACCTCGCGCTGACGCACCGGGTAGAACTCGGCGAACTCCCGGTACCACCAGTGGTCGCCCTCCTGGTTCTCGGTGAGGCCGTCCTCGTAGTCGCTCGCGAAGAGCTGGCCGGCTTCGTCGCGCACGATGAGCTGTCGAAGCTCATGCCATCGACTCTCGCCGGTCTGCACGTCCGTGACGTACTCGAAGCCGGCAGACGAGATGCCTTCGAGCAGGTCTCGGGCGTCGTCAGCCTTGATCTTCACGGTCTTGATGCGCGTCCCCTCCTTCGAAGAATGCCGGGCGTTAATGACGTGTGGCCCGGTAGGCACGGACGGGCTATTTGATCGAAGGAGCATGGCCGTCATCCGCTCCTTGTGCGCCGCGCGGGATCGAACCCACGAACCGGGGTGCACGCACCGGCTGCGAACCTGCCGACGCGGGGGAGCGACCCCCAGCCTCAACCCGGCCGCGCAACGCATACGAGGACTCACATGCGCGGCCGGAAGTCTCGGCCCTGGTGGTGAGCCAGGGGCCGGCGCCTCGCCCGAGGAGAGGAGGGCTCGGGGGCGCTCGCGCTCAACCGGGACAGACTCAGGGGGCGGTGTTGTCCCCCTGCGCCCAGGAGCGCGGGTCAGAGGAGCCCGGGATGCTGCTCGGTGCGTCGGAACTTCCGCTCGATCGCACGTCGCTTGGCGGCCAAGGCCGCCGCACCCTCACGGCTCGACTTGATCCGGTGGTGGTATGAGCACAACGACGTCAGGTTCGAGTCGCTGTGATCGTCACCGGGTCGGACGTGGTCCACGTCGGTTGCGGTCGAAATGCAGCGTCCACCCGCTTCTGTCAGCGCGGTGCACTGCCCTCCGTCCCGCCGCAGGACCCGGAGCCGGCGCTTGGGCCAGTCGGCCGGCAGGCGCGAGCGCCTGTCCGACCCTTCCCAGTTCGGCATCGGATCACCTCCGACGTGGAAGTTGCACCCTCGGTGACGTCCTACCTGTCGAGGTAGCTGCCATGAGCTGTCAACCCGAGGGGGTCTGTAGGTAGTAAGTAGCTACGCTCAGTGGGGCGCTCCGCGCCCCTAACTGCGAAGCACGCTTGCTCCAGCGAGGCCCGACAGGGCCTTCAGCCTGCAAGTTCGTCTTGCTCTTAGCTACTTACACTTATAGATACGGAGCTCGGCTGGCCTCGCACAAAGACCACTTCACGTGACGGTGGTCACACTTACACATGAGGCTTGGGGCTGGGCCGCCTGGCGGCGGCCACCGAGGCTAGTAGCAGCGGCGAAGAGATGTCTGGCGAAGCGGCTGGGGGCGCCCGGAGGGGCGCCACAGAGCGTGGGCGGCTTGCTGGCCTACGCCTTACGCTGGAGGGCATGACCGACGACGACCTCGCCTTCGCCCTTCAGGTCGCCGGCACCGAGCTGGCCACCGAGCCCCCCGCCCCCGACTCCCCGCTCGGCCGGCTGCGGCTGTTCGCCGCCGCGCACCCGGAGGTCGCGCTGAATGCTGACCATGTTCGTCAAGCCCTGGAGGGGACGCTCTAGAATCCGGGGCATGTTGACTGCGGCGGCTTGGTACAAGGACGGCGACTTCTGGCAGTTCGCTGTCACGACAGTTGTTGCCCTGGCGCTCGGAGCGCTCGGCGCGTTAGCGACCGTGCGGGCCAGCAACCCCAAGCGTCGCCTTGTGTACCGGACCCTGGCGAACACGTCACTGTTTGTGGCTTCTCATAGTGCGACCAGCGCGCTCATGGTGACTCACGGCATTACGCCTGTTCTTCGGCCTCGCGTAATTGAGCTGGAGCTCAAAAACGGCGGTCGCAAGGACATCACTCTCGACCAGTTTCACGCCGGCGCGCCGATCAAGTACGACCTCGGGGCCGACATCGTTGCTGTGCTTGACGTCTCGACGGAGCCGACTGGCAGCACTCCTCCCGTCGTTGAGGTCGATCCCGCTTCGCGCAACAGCCTCACGGTGAAGCCCTTCCTCCTGGCGCGTAAGCAGGTTGTGCGGATCTCGATACTTGTCGATGGCGCCCAGGCGGATGTGCAGTTCCTCAGTGTCCCCCTGGTCGACGTGGATCGCCGCGAGGGGGCTGCTGTCGAGGAGCCTCATTGGACGAGGAAGGTGACAGACAATCTGCCACCCATCGCGTTCTGCGTGACCTTGGTGTTTGTGGCTGCTGATACGCTTTTTCGATCGTGAGATCGACCCTGAAACCGTGGCGCGATCTTGGCCGCTAAGACGTGGCGGTCTCCGCTCTCGCGCGCAGGGGGTTATACCCCACCCCGCCGCTCGGCGTCAAGGTGTCGTCGCTCACGCTTGACAGGCACGTCTCAGGTGGCCTAGAACGCGTGCCCTCGGCTGCCCTTGAAGGCGCGTTGACACCCTGGCCCAACGCCCTTGGGAACGCCGCTTAGATGCGATCTGATCCCCCTTCGGACGCCCCCTGACCTGCGAGGTTTGACATCGGTGTGCAAGTGTGGCAACGTTCTGCCCGTCGCCACCACGGGACGCCGCAAGGGAAGCGCAAGCGACACTTGCACAGCGGCTCAACTTCGTGTAGAGTCGAGCTCAGCAAGACAGCACAGGGCGAGTGACCAGGGTTACCGATGCACCTGGGAACGAACTGCGACCGGTGGTTAACGGCTCCCCAAGTGTGTAAGTTGAGCAAAGCGCAAGTTGCACAAACGGCCCGAGCCCGGTAAGCTCGGAACGAGCCAAGGCCAGCAGGCCAGCGGCTCACAGAACTTCGCAAGGCGCTCATCCGGCCCCCGCAAGGGACGTCGCAGCACCCCCTCTGGGAGTGTGTGGGTGAGTAGGGGAGGCTACCGGCCGAACACCGAATCGAACCAGGGATGGGCCACCATCTGCGGTCCTGGGGCTGTGCAAGTGGGAGACTTTCGCGAAACCCTCCGACATACAGACCTGAGCAGAGTCGGGGCCGCTTTTGCGGCCACAATCCGACCCGGCCAATCCTGGTGAAGCGTCGCCCGTACGGGGCGTGGAACGGCGTGGGGTGAGCCCTTGCGCCGCCGATACTAGGCAAGTTGGTTGTGACCGAGAGGGGCAAGGCGAGTCACTGTCACCGTTCCCAGAACGGCCCCGGAAACGGGGCGGAGGGAACGGCGAGACACAGTCGAGAGACTGAGTCTCACAAGGAAGTCCCGCCCCCGGCGTGAAGGGGGCGGGGGGAGCCGCAAGGCTTCCGCAAAGCCTCCGGTGACCGGCCCCTCGGGGAGCGGTCCACGGTCGTCAAGGACCCCCGGAGGTGCCAGGTCCCCGCCGATGCGGGTTGACCTTGAACACCAAGTGTGTAAGTGTAACAACGTCGAGAGGGACGGACATGAACTGCACCTACCTGGGCCACGCCGCCAACGCGACCCACTTCTACGACACCACCGAAGGCGTGAGGAAGCACCTCTGCATCGACTGCGCCGGGCGGTTCGGCTACCCGCAGTACCTCACCGAGATCAACCCCAAGCCCCCGATCGCCCAGGCCGGATACGTGGTCGAGACCTTCGACGGCGAGGGCGAGTCGGACCCGGTCATCGAGCTCTGGCCCTTCGAGAGTGAAGTGGCCCTGGCTTGGATTCAGGCGCTGACCGGCGTCGCTACCTTCACGGTCGAGTGGTTGCTCGCCGACGCTCAGAGTTCCCCGTATGAGCCGCAGTACCAGGAGGCCGGGGGCTGGCTGACCTTGGAGGTCCGGAAGGTGACGTGCCTCCGTCTGATCTGACCAGATGTGTAAGTGTCGCAAGGCGAAACTCCCGAGAGGGGGTCCGGCCAGGTGGTTCCTGGTCGCTGATGAGCCAGCCTGCTCAACTCCGAGAGGGAGTACGTCATGGTGTCGCTGGACAAGACCCCGCAGAGCATCCAGTACGGCCGGATTCGGGCGCGGATCAACGGCGAGCTCCGCAAGAACAGCCTGGTCGCCCTGGCGCTGGAGTTCCAGGAGCAGACCTACCAGGCCGACGTGCGGCGCTTCAACGCCCGCAAGGCCCGCGTCCTGGCCGGGGCCTGACCGATGAAGCGCTCGATGGTGGCGCTGCTCGTCGGATTCCTCCTGGGTGGTGGTGTGGTGTTCGGCACCATCCATCCGGAGGTTCGGCCGGGCAAGAGCGCCGACGCGGTGAGTACATACAACGACGGCTTCGCGACCAGCAAGCAGGACGACTGCGACCAGGGCTCGGCGTACGCCTGCTCCTGGCTCAAGAAGTAGGGGGATAGGGATTGTTCGGTCACGTTCGGCTGCGCGTCACGACGCACGGCAGCTTCCAGACCAGTCCGGAGTCCTTCGACCGACTGATGGCGGAGTATCTGCCCGCCTCCCCGGCCGAGCTCCGGGCCAAGCTCCAGCGATTCTCGGATGAGCAGCACGGTTCGAGCATCGACTACTCGGACCTGACGACCGTCACCGAGTGCCTGATGGTGCTCGCCGAGCTGCGCGGCTTCGCGACGAACTGAGGGGTGAGCAGTGGAGATCGACGAGTGCGAGAACGACGGGTGCCACGCCCCGATCCGGGCACACGAGGACTTCTGCTCGGAGGCGTGCTGGACGGAGTGGCACGCGAAGCACGACCCGGAGGTACTGACGCGAGTCACACCCCGGTAAGGCGAAACGCCCTTTGGGGCGTCCGACCGGCTTGGGTTGCCGGTCGCTGATGAGCCAGCCTGCTCGACTCCTGAGGAGATAAAGCGTGACCACTGCAATCGTGACGGGCATCGTGCACCCCGCGTCGTGGGAGGAGTACACCGCGGCTCTGGACTTCGCGAGGCTGACCACCCCGAGGATCGCGGAGGCGACGAGCAAGCCGGAGGAGATGCCTCGCGACGCCCGCTACTACCTGAGCGACGACTTCGCGTCGGGCTTCGGGGTGGCGAACGACGGGATCCTGATCGGGCTGTTCAGCCTGGTCAAGGGACGCGGGGAGGGGATGGTGTGGGACGCGATCCTGCACTACGGGGCCTCGAAACTCGACTGCTTCGACGGGTTCCTGCCGGACTACTACCGGCGATTCGGTTTCGTCGAGACCGAGCGCGTCCCGAACTGGACGCTGGGCGCGCCCGACGTAGTGTTCATGAAGCTGTAGTTGTGTAAGTGTCGCAAGGCGAAACCGGCGAAAGCCGGTCGGTCCGGGTGGTTCCCGGGCCCTGATGAGCCAACCGCGTAGCACATTTCACCAAGTCCGAGAGGGTCACATGAAGATCACCCGGAACCAGGCATTACTCGACGCTCGACGTCCTCGCGAGGGGACAGACGCCGAGTACCGCTTTCACAGGGAGCCCCGATTGATCAGCGTCACGTAACACCTCATTGCGAAACCAGGCCGGCCGCTCTCGGTCGTCCTGGTCGGGGCAGGGCGGTGCCTGCCTCCTGATGAGCAGCCGCGGGAGGGGAAGGAAGGTTTCATGATCGACATCAGGGCTGACGGGGCGACGCGTGAAGGGTTTGTCCAAAACGTCATCAACACGTGGTGGGCGGCCACCGAGGAGCAAGAGACGCAGGGGCGCTTCTGGTATCGCAACGCCCACGACCTGGCGACCATGATGACGGACGGTGACGCGCGTAAGGGGGCTGGCCTCCTGGCCGCGCTGTCCCCGCAGACCTCCTGGCCCCTGAACGTCGAGCTGGCCACCGCGGCGTACGAGACGGGGGAGCCTTCGGGGCACCTCGGCGACGCCCTGGCCAAGGCCGCCAAGATCCTGGCGGGGGCCGACCCCATCGAAGTGCTCCCGATGGACCGCAAGACCGGCCACTTCTACCGCTGCATACTCGACCCGGAGGATGCGGAGGCGGTCTGCGTCGACCGGCACGCACACGACATCGCGGTCGGCGAGGAGTACGGGGCGCGGGAGCGGGGGCTGGGTGCGAAGGGCCGGTACGCCCTGATCGCGCGCTGCTACCGCGAGGCCGCCCAGCGGCTGCGCGAGCTCCCCTCGACGGTTCAGGCCGTTACCTGGGTGGTGTGGAGAGATCGGCTGATCGGCACCTCGACGAGGGGCTTCGAGTTCGTCAAGGCGGTCTAGCTGTGTAAGTGTCGCAACGCCGAAACCCCTTCGGGGGTCGTCGTGGGATGGCAGACCACGGCCCGATGAGGCAGGCCAGAACGTGAAGGCGTGACGAATGAAGCTGTTCCGCAGACTGTTCCGTCCGACCGTCGTAGAGGTGACCGTGAACCACCGGGCCCCCGAGCGACTGATTGACGCGGTTGACGACTTGGCAGCGGTATTCACGCGGCTCGGTACGGCCGAGGCGGGTGGTCACTTCACCTGCTCCGAGGCTGACGCCATCGCGCGGGTCCTGGCCGTCTCCGGTAACGAGGGGGTGGCGATCGACTGGCTGTGCGGTCACGCCACCGACGACGAAGTCGACGACATGCACCACGTCTACGACGAGGACGACCCGGAAGGCGAGGGCCGCGTGATGACCGACGACGAGATCGCCGAGTACGTCGCGGAGCTGGCCCTGTGAGCGCAGAGATCCGAGAGCGCACGACGAAGCTCCAGGCCCTCGTCAAGGAGGTGCAGGAGTGGCGCACCGAGCAGGACCCGGGCACCCCGGAGTGGCTGACCCTGTGCGAGCTGGCGGACCAGGTCGAGGGCCTGCTCCTGGCACTGCCCTGGGAGTTGCAGCCGACTCCCACGGTCGACGAGCTGGTCGAGGAGATGGGGCTGTGAGCGAGGCGACGGTGAAGCTCGCCATCACCAACACCTACGAGGGCGGGGCAGAGATCAAGACCGAGGCGGTCGTCACCGTTCCCCTCCCGCTTCCCGCGGAGGACACCGACGAGCGGAGCGACTGGGCAGACGACCACATCTTCCCGGAGACCGGCGCGGGCCGGACCCGCGGGAATGCCTGGTACGACGTCGAGATCGTCGAGTCCAGCGTCCCCGAGCTGCTGGGTCTGACCTTCCGGTTCGGCTAAGGCGAAACCCCCTGCGGGGGGTCGGCGTGGGATGGCAGCCCACGTCCTGACGAGCCAGGCCACGTAGCAAGGAGCACAGCAGATGACCCCCAAGTTCCGCGACCACGACCGCACCGTCCGCGACTCGAAGCGCAAGGACAGGGCCACCACCCTGGAGCGGCGCGAGGTGCGCCGTAACAAGTACGACGGCTCGGCCGTCGTCTGATGTCCGAGTCGATCGACGAGCGGTTCAACCGCTGGGCCGAGAAGCTGCGCGCGATCCTCGTCAATCCCGACGAGGACGCGCGACAGGAGGAGTTCGAGACCGCGGTCAACGACATGTGGATCGAGGACAAGCGACTGATCGCCTACTGGGACAACTGCATCGACGGGTGCTGCCCGACCGGTGAGTTGATCCTCGTCCGGCTGGTTCACGACCAGCTCTCTGCGCCCGCGATCGTGCGGACCTTCCCGGAGTTCATCCGATCGACCCGGACGCACCGGGCCGTCATCATGACCGAGGACTGAGGAGATCAACAGTGCCTACCGCCGCTCAGATCAAGAAGTGCCTCACCGACTCGATCGCCCAGGACATCATCGACACCGCCGCGGAGGGCGGGATCACGTACTGGGCGATGCGGCCGACGCAGGCCGAGTTCGACGCGCTGCCCGAGGGGAAGACCTGGACGATCGTCGAGGGCATCGACGACCGGAACTTCGGGGGTAAGCGCGAGGTCGACGGCGTCCACTACCTCAACGCCGACGACGTTCGCGAGGCATACGCCAAGCTCCTCGACCTGGACCAGGGGTACGTCAACAGCGAAATCCACGGGTACATCGTGCAGTCGTGGCTCGACAAGGACGAGGAAGGCATCGAGACCGGAATGATCGACGCGGACGCGGCCGACGCGATCGTGCAGGTGGCACTCTTCGGGGACCTGGTGTACTCGTGATCCGCCGTCCGATGGCGGGGCCCGACGACGAGGCAACCGCTGCACTGTACGAGGTGGACGCGGCCGAACGTAGCTGGGTTGCGGCCGGCCGCGGAGAAGGGTCTGAGTCCCTGTACTACTGCGCCGCCCAGTACGCATGGCACGCAATCCTCGACAGAGATGTGTAAGTGTCGCAATCGTGTTAGTGTAACCAACGAAACGGAGGTCGCGGTGAACGCCCTCGAAGTTCGATACCACCTCTACTCCTTCCTCGCGGGCCTTGCCCGTCCGGCCGCGATCATCTCGGCTGAACTGATCCCTCCGACTTCCGGCGAGCCCGTGGAGATCCGCGTGGTGACGCGCGACCCGATGGGGGAGGAGCGGGCCTACGCGGTCAGCGTCCGCGAGGAGTAGCACCCAAGGCGAAACCCCCGGCAGGGGGTCGGCCGGAGTGGATCTCCGGTCCTGATGAGCCAACCGAGTGTGTAAGTGGGACAAGACATGGGACGCATGAAGGACATCGCCATCGACATCATGGCCTTCGAGGCGGGTGAGCTCGACGCCAGGGAGACGCTGGACCTGTTCGCTCTCCTGGTCCGGAGCGGGATGATCGCGAACCTCCAGGGCTCGTACGTCCGGGCCGCGGTCGACCTGATGCACGCGGGCTACCTGACCCAGGACGGGCGCGTGACGGAGTTCGCCGAGTTGGAGCTGGCGGAGGCCGCGGCATGAATCAGCGCTGGGAAGAACTGAAGCGCACGTACCCCAAGCTCTTTGAGAACGAGCGCGAGGCGAAGCTCGCCGCGTGGGCGCAGTTCAAGCTCGCCGACCTGCGCGATCTGCTCATGAGCGAAGCGCGCGAGAAGGACATGCTCCGCGAGGAGATCCAGCGTCTGACGGGGGGTCCGAGTTGAGCACCCCGCCCCGCCAGGTTGCTGCGCGAGTCGACGAGGAACTGGCCCGGCACCTCCAGATCCTCGAACCGACCGGGCTGACCAACAGCGACATCGTGAAGAAGGCGATAGCCCTGTTCGTCGATGTGTACTCCGTCGCCGTCGCGAACGGCGTCGCCGAGCCTCACGAGATTCCCGAGCTGACCGCCTACCAATACCAACTTCCTGCCAAGTGGACGCCCCCGCCGCCTCGCACCGGATCACTCAGCATGAAGGGAACCCCTCGTGAAGAAGAACCTACTGATCGGTCTCCTGGTCGCGGCCCTGCTCGGGGCCCTGGCCTCGACCTCCCGGGCCTCGGCCTCGCCGACAACCAAGCACAAGCCGCCAGCGGTACCGGCGAAGGTCGTGTACCTCCCCGTATTCCACGTCCCGAGCCGGCCGTGCACTGACGACTCGGACGACCGCAACTGCTACTGGGATGCCGGTCGGCGTGGCGACACCGCCGGCTACTCGTACTACGTCGACCGCGCGGGGAACGTCGTCTACCTGGACCCCAAGCTGAACGACCCGGCGAAGCGGAAGGCGTGGACGGCAGCCAACAAGAAGGCTCACCGCGAATACTGGGGCACCGTCTGGGGCCACCGTCTCTGCTGGGCCAGCGTGGGCGACACCTCGTACGTCTACTGCTTCGACGGCCACAAGGAGACGAGCTGACATGGCGTTCACCCGAGTGTTGACGCACAACTCGAAGGACGACGGCCAACCGATCGGACTCGGCATCTACTACATCGACGACAACCACATTCGGCAGACCAAGCTCCGTACCGCCGCGTGCGTGAGCACAGATCTCCCCAACGGTGGGCGCCGGTCCGTGTTCGTCGACCGCGACGGTCGAGCCATCGCGACGGGCTGGTTCAAGGTCTGGCCTCCGTCGAACGGCCACGTGTGTAAGTGAGGCGAAACCCCCGGCAGGGGGTCGGCCGAAGTGGATCTCCGGTCCTGATGAGCCAACCCATCGCGCAAGTGGAGCAGAGATGTCCAATGAGAACCCGAAGTTGAAGCAGATCCGCGCCCTCCTGGCGAAGGCGGAGGATCCGGGCGCCCATCCCGACGAGGCGCTGGCCTACTTCGCCAAGGCCGCCGAGCTCATGGCGAAGTACGGGATCGAGCGGGCGATGCTCGCAGAGGCGGACCCCAAGTCCGACAAGATCGTGGAGCGCTCGTATCGGATCAAGGGGACGTACGTCGTCGACCGAGCAGACCTCCTGACCCACATCGCAAAGGCGCTCGGCGGCCAGACCGTGTACTGGGCCCTCCAGGACTCGTCGACCCGACGACGGTACCGGCTGGTCAAGATCGTCGCCTTCGAGTCGACGCTGGACCGGATCGACATGCTCTTCAACTCTCTCGTCCTCCAGGCTTTCAACGGCGTCAACCGCGGGCGCCCGCAGTGGGGAGAGTCCACCACCGCCTACCGCAAGGCGTGGCACGCCGGCTTCCGCAACGCCGTCTTCAGCCGCTTGGTTCAGGCCGAGCACCTGGCGGCCGAGGAGACGACACCGACCACTGCGGGCCGCAGTGCCGAGCTGGTGCTGTCCGACCGGAAGCAGATGGTGGTCGCCGAGTACGAGCGCCTGCACCCGAAGGTGCGCAAGGCGGGGCCCCGCAAGATCACCGGCTCGGGCTTCGGCGAAGGCAAGGAGGCCGGACACCGGGCGGACCTCGGGCAGACCCGGATCGGCGGACGGCACAAGAGTCTTGCCCGCTGATTTGACCGCAAGGTGAAACCCCTTCGGGGGTCCGCGTGGGATGGCTGCCCACGCGCTGACGAGCCAAGCCGCAGACCAAGGAGACCTGACCGATGAGCCGAGCCCTCGCCAACCGACCGATGGACACGCACGCCGACAGGGTCCTGGAGGCCATCCTCTACGCACCGGACGGCATGACCGACTTCGAGCTGTCGAGCAAGCTGCACATCCTGCTGTCGAGCATCAACGCCGCCCGCAACACCCTCATGGCCAAGGGCCTCGTCGAGTGGCGAGGCGACCGCCGGCCGTCCGGGCGGGGCGGCATGGCGAAGGTCTGGCAGATCGCGGCGGGTGCCTGATGGCGCGCGAGCGAGAAGGTTGGGAGTACGTACCGGGCCAGGGATCGCGCTGGGCGCCGACCGTCGAGGTGCAGATGGCCAACATGCTCGTCGGCAAGTACGGCGACGAGTACGACGAGGCCAAGCACGAGCTCGACGACCTGGTACGCGCGGCCTACCGCGACGCGGCCGAGGAGCTGCGCGGCCTGGAGCCGGAGGTGCCGGAAGGCTTCACCCTTCGGGGGGAGTGGCTGGCCGGCTTCGAGGAGGCCCGTCAGAACGCAGTCGATCTGACCTTCCCCGAGTACCCCCAGGAGTTCGAGGATGAGTGACCTGATCATCGGCCTGAGCGGATACGCCCGCTCCGGCAAGAACGAATCGGCGAACGTCCTCATCACCCGTGGTTGGAGGCCGGCGGCCTTCGCCGACAAGCTGCGCGAGGTTCTGCTCGCCGTCGACCCCGTGATCCCGGGTCCGTACGGTACGGGGAACATCCGGCTGAGCGTCCTGATACGGGATGTCGGCTGGGAGTACGCCAAGGACCACTACCCCGAGGTGCGGGCCCTGCTGCATCGTGTCGGCACGGACGCCGGCCGAAGGCTGTTCGGCGAGAGCGTCTGGGTGGACGCCCTGTTCCGCCAGCACGACGACACGTCGGCCCTGGTGGTGACCGACGTGCGCTTTCCGAACGAGGCCGGAGCGGTGCGCGACCGCGGCGGCCTCGTGATCCGGGTGACCCGGCCCGGCATCGGCCCGGCCAAGGACAAGTACGGCCGGGTGTACGGGTCGGAGGTCGCACTCGACGACTACGACTTCGATCACATCCTGGTGAACGACGGCTCGATAGCCGACCTGCACAAGCGGCTGGCCGGCGTCGCCAACCTGATCGCGCCACTTGCACACGCAGGCCCCAGTGTGTAAGTTGGACAACATCATCACGACGATCCGAGAGCTCGACGAACTGCCGGACGGAACGGCGGTCGAGATCCTGGACAAGCGCGGGAGCTGGGTGATCAAGCTCCTGGGGGACTGGGTCGACTTGGACAAGCCGGTCGGCACGACATGGAACGTCTACACCTACGTCAACACCCGTCGCTACGGAGTGCGGGTCATCAACGGAGAGGGGACCGAACAGTGAACACGAAGCCCGAGACCGCCCTGGAGATCATCGCCCGGTACCGCAAGGCGTACGACAAGCGCGAGGAGCGCATCTGCGACTTCCTGAACGACGGCGGCGACCTGAAGGAGGGCGTGTCGCAAGAGGCGTACGACGAGGCCCGCATCGACGAGTGGGAGGACTCGCACGGCGACCTCGGGAGCCTGGTGAGCGAGCTGGAGGCAGCGCTCGGCGCCCGGCTGAAGCTCGGAGACCGTGTGATCGTGAGCGCGGAGGCCGAGACCGCCTCCGGTGGTGCCGTGCTCTTCACGGGCGAGGTGAAGGGCACGCTGGTCGGTCCACGCGACGGGGAGGGTGACGTCAAGGTCGAGGCGCAGGGGGGCATCCAGTACGTCGACCCCCGCTTCGTGAAGCCGCTCGCGGAGTGAATGTGTAAGTGTCGCCGAAACCCCCGTAAGGGGGTCGGGGTGGGGTGGCGCCCACCTCCTGACGATGGCAGCCGGACGAGAGGAGCACACAGTGGCCCGCGAGAAGTTCTTCGTCGACTGGAGCGACGCAGCGTTTCCCAAGATCCTCCCCATCAAGTTCGCCTCCGAGTATGCGACCCCGCTGACGCTCACCGAGGCGAAGCAGGAGATCGTCGACCACTTCCGTAACGACATCGAGCACGCCCGCGAGCAGATCCGCATCGCTCGCTCGGCCCGCGCCGCGGACCTGGTGGTCGGCTGATGAAGTACCTGAAGGTCAGCGTGAGCGGCCCCTACATCAACACCGAGAGGACCGCCTACTTCGAGGTCGACGACGACTTCGACCCGGAGGGCAAGGACGAGGCGGAGGCCAGCGAGCTGGTCGAGCAGGAAGTCGCCGAGTACGTCGAGTCCTGGTGCGAGGTGGTCGACGTCGAGGACGTTCCCGAGGGCGAGCGTCCGTGAGGATCACCCCTAGGACGCACGAGATCAAGAGGGTCGTCGACATCATGGATGACGAGACCTTCGAGGGTCCCGAGCAGATGGCGAAGGCGCTGATCAAGGAGATCGGCGACATGCTCCAGATGCGCGACCTCGTCGTCCTGGTCCACACCTGGGCTGATGGCACGAAGGGCCTGAACATCGGCCCCTTCGGAGCCGCGGCCGAGGCGGAAGCCTTTGCCAAGAAGGTGCACATCGGAGGGACCGGCCGGGTCGTGCCGCTCACCTCGTCGGGGATCATCCTGGCCAACGCCGATGGCAAGGCGGAGGGCTGGCCCGGCTACTGCTGGAACCCCGAGTGCGGGCACAGCCCGAACAACCACGCAATCGACGGGTCGTCCCGCGGCAAGTGCCACATCCTGTCGTGTAAGTGTGACAAGTTCACGAAGGACGACCCGAGCCTGAAGACGAAGAAGAAGACGACCCGCAGGACGGGCGGAGCGAAGGGAATCCAAGAGCTGTGACGTGCGACTGGAAGACGTGCAAGTGCGGGAAGCGGGACTTCATGAGCTCGCGCAACGCCGAGAAGGCGCTCGGGCGGGCGCAGGCCAAGCGGAGCAGGCGCGGTGACGCCGCCGGCAGCAGGCGGGGTCTGAAGATCGAGCACCGGGTGCACGCCTGCGACTTCGGCGGGTTCCACCTGACGTCCGAGTCGCGGGCGTCGTTCGAAAACCGGGCAGTGTGCAAGTGACGCAGGAGTTCCAGTCGCTCGACCCGATCACGCCCGAGGACATCCTGATCGTCTACGGGTTCCACCAGGCGCGCCGCTACCCCGAGTTCAACCGCGAGAACGTCTACACCCTGCATGGTGTGGCCGCCTTCGGCCGGCTGCGTGGCCGGCGCCCGAAGCGGATCTTCCACACCGGCCTCGGACTGAGTCGGGAGGCTGACCGCCTCCGCGTGGAGTTCAACTTGCTGGAGGCCAAGTACGGCACCGCGGTCTACCACGTGAACGAGCTCGACCGCGCGCGCATAGAGGCCGAGTTCATGAAGAACGGTCCGTGCTTCATCTGCGGTGACCCCGTGGATCACTACGGCCAGCCGCACCGCCGGGCGACCAGCAACAACGGCTGGGTGGCACCGTGAGCGACAGGCCCGCGGTGACCGTCGAGTGGCGGAAGACGACATGGACGCCGGCAGAGCGGGAACGCCTCGCGCGGATCCTCCTTGGCCCGGTGGTCAAGTTGCACTAATCCAGCTACAGTTACACACGGCGTGAACGCGCCCCCCGGCCGACAGGCGCGGGGGGCTTCGCGCGTTCGCGCGCCCAGCCACGTGGGGGAATCATGCGAACCAAGACTCTGCCGCGGAAACGCAAGACGCTCCGCGTAGCTATCTACCTGCGCGTTTCCACTGCCAAGCAGCTCGACGGCTACGGCCTAGACGTTCAAGAGGAGCGGAGCCGAGCGTGGGTCACGTACCAGCTACGCCATACGCCCCACACCATCGTGGACGTGTACTGCGATGGAGGCGTCTCTGGCAAACTTGCACACCGAGACGAGCTGGATCGGCTGACCGAAGACATCGCGGCGGGTCTGATCGACGTAGTTGTGTTCGCCAAGCTGGACCGCATCGGGCGAACTATGCGCAACATCCATCGCTGGGTCTACGACGCCACCGACCACGGCGTGCGCGTCGCGACTGCTGACGGCCGGATCGACTCCGAAGACCAGATGTTCGGCATCCAGCTCTCCCTCCTCGCATACATGGCTGAGGTCGAGCACGCCCTGATCCTGGAGCGCACGATGGGTGGCCGGATCAAGAAGGTCTCCGGAGGCGGCTGGGCCAGCGGTACGCCGCCCTACGGCTACATGCTTGACGAAGACGGCGAGCCGGTTATCAACCCTGCGGAGCAGAAGAACATCTTCAAGGCGACTGAGTTCCTGGTTGACGGCAAGATGAGCCGCGGGGAAGCCGCCAACGCTCTGAACGAGCTCAAGCGCTTCACTCGCACCGGCAAGCAGTGGACGGGAGACAACCTGGTCCTCCGCCTGCGACTGGCCGTCCGAGGGTACGTCGACTTCAGCTTCTCCGGCGTGAACGAGGACGGCGAGGAGATCATGACGAGCTACCGCCTGGAGCTGCCCCCCCTTTTCGAATCCGAGGAGCGGCGCAAGGCGCTGGAGGCCGTCCTGGACGACATGAAGGGGGCTCCTCGGACGAACTACGGCAGTCACCTCCTGTCGGGCCACCTCTTCAGCGTGTGTGGCCACGGTCGCCACGGGGTGCACCGGCACGACACGGACGACCTCTCGTACCGGTGCTCCAACCCCGCAACCGCGGCCGAGGGGCACGACTGCAAGCCGATCCCTGGCGAGGAGGTCGAAGAGCTGGTGTGGGACGAGGTCTCGAAGCTCATAAGCGACCCCGAGGCCATCATGGGCATGGTCGACAAGTGGCTCGGAAGCGTTCCCGAGCGAGCCGAGTCTTACCGTGCGCGCTCGAAGGAGATCGATGCCGCGCTGAACACTCTGCGCAACGCTCGACGGAAGAAGATCGCCATGCTCGCGGCCTCTCTCGACGAGGACGACGAGATGGACATGAAGCTGATCGACGAGCTGAAGGGGGAGATCGCCGCCAAGGAGCAGAAGCTGCGCGAGGAGCAGGATCGCATTGCCGAGTGGCTGGAAGAGGTCGACAGCAAAAAGCAGCGGGCCGACGCCATGCGGAAGACGATTGACCAGGTCAAGGCCAACGTGACGACCTTGAATCCGGCAGACAAGAAGCGCATCCTGGAGCTTCTGCGGGTGCGAGTGGAGATTGTCGGCGACAACACCATTGCGCGATCGGGCGGAAGTAAGGACCCGATGATCGAATGGCACCGCAGTAACAAGATCAAGATTCCAGTCGGTGTCTCTGATGAGCAATGGCAGCGGATCAAGAGCATCCTGGAAGGAGGCTCGAAGCCGAAGCCAGAGGATCGCGCGTGCTTTGAAATGCTGCTGGAGAAGCTGCGCCATGAGAAGTCGTGGCACGACTACAACCGCGACGAGCGCATGGGTGGGAAGGGCTGGGCCTACTTCTACCGCATCGCTCGTCGGTGGTTCGATGGCGGCCTGTACGCCCTCGCCCTGGAGGCCCTGGGGCAGTATGAGGGGGTCCTTGCGCCGGATGGCTACACTCTGCCCCCCATGAAGATTTGCGGCGTGATCGACGATTCACCGGAGGGTCTTGTGAAACCTGGCGCAGGTGGGCCTACTACTTCCACCAAGGGGATCACCGGTGCCGGCCTGGTAGGGAGTGCCGCGTGACCGGTGCGGCCGAGGAGGCGGAGATGACGACCGACACGTATTCCGGCGGTCTCGACGGAGCCGTGATCGCCGTGGCGGGCGCCGGCGGGCCGGCAGGCCGCGCGGTGCTGCAGCGGCTCGCCCGCGCGGGCGGCCACGTCGTCGCGGTGGACCACGACCCCGAGCGGCTGGCCGAGGCCGTCGACGCGGCCCGCTACGACGCCGGCGGCGCCGACATCACCGGTGAGATCGTCGACCTGCTCGACCTGGAGGCCACCCAGGACTGGGCGGCCCGGATCGAGAAGGACCACGGCAGGGTCGACGGCCTGGTGCACCTGGTGGGCGGCTGGCGCGGCTCGGCGTCCTTCCCGGAGACCGAGCTGGCCGACTGGGACGTGCTGCACCAGCTGCTCGTCCGCACCGTTCAGAACACCTCGCTGGGCTTCCACGACGGGCTCATGCGCAGCCCCGGCGGCCGCTACGTGCTGATCAGCGCCGCGGGCGCGAGCCGCCCGACCGCGGGCAACGCGGCCTACGCCGCCGCGAAGGCCGCCGCGGAGGCCTGGACGCTCGCGCTCGGCGACTCCTTCCGCCGGCTCGGCGGCGACGGCGGCCCCACCGCGGCGGCCACCGTCCTGGTGATCAAGGCGCTGGTGCACGACGGCCTGCGGGCCGAGCGCCCGCAGTCGACCTTCCCCGGCTTCACCGACGTGACCGACCTCGCCGAGGCGATCGCGACCCAGTGGAACCGCAACGCAGCAGAAGTGAACGGGACCCGCCAGTGGCTGACGCCCCAACCGTGACCGACCCGGCCGGCACCCCGGCCGACCGTACCGACGCCGTACGCCGGCACGACCCGGCCGTCCGCGGCTTCGCCAGCGACAACTACGCCGGCGTTCACCCCGAGGTGCTCGCCGCCCTCGCGCTCGCCAACGGCGGCCACCAGGTCGCCTACGGCGAGGACGCGTACACCGCCGCGCTCCAGGAGGTCTTCCGGCGGCACTTCGGCCCGACCGCCGAGGTCTTCCCGGTCTTCAACGGCACGGGCGCCAACGTGACGGGCCTGCAGGCGGTGACCGAGCGCTGGGGCGCGGTGGTGTGTGCCGAGAGCGCGCACATCCACGTGGACGAGTGCGGCGCGCCCGAGCGCGTGGGCGGCCTGAAGCTGCTCACCGTCCCCACCCCGGACGGCAAGCTCACTCCCGAGCTGATCGACCGGCAGGCGTACGGCTTCGACGACGAGCACCGCGCGCAGCCGCAGGTCGTGTCGATCGCCCAGACCACCGAGCTGGGCACCTGCTACACCCCGCAGGAGGTCGCGGCGATCTGCGACCACGCCCACCAACTGGGCCTCGCGGTGCACATGGACGGCGCGCGGCTCGCCAACGCCGCCGCGACGCTCGGGGTGCCCCTCGCCCGTTTCACCACCGAGGCGGGCGTCGACATCCTGTCCTTCGGCGGCACCAAGAACGGGCTGCTGCTCGGCGAGTGCGTCGTCGTGCTGGACCCGCAGCGGGTGCGCGGGCTGCGGTATCTGCGCAAGCTGTCGATGCAGCTGGCGTCCAAGATGCGCTTCGTGTCGGTGCAGTTCGAGGCATTGCTGGCCGGCGACCTGTGGCTGCGCAGCGCCGGGCACGCCAACGCGATGGCCCGCCGGCTGGAGGCGGCCGTGCGCGGCATCGAGGGCGTCCGGGTGACCCGGTCCGTGCAGTCCAACGCCGTCTTCGCGGTGCTGCCGCGCGAGGTCGCCGAGCGGCTGCAGAAGCGCTTCCGCTTCTACTTCTGGGACGAGTCCACGGGCGAGGTGCGCTGGATGTGCGCTTTCGACACCACGGAGGCGGACGTGGACGCCTTCGCCGCGGCCATCGCGGAGGAAGTCGCGCACGTCTGAATAGATATACGACAACTGGTAAATTGATTGATCTGCGGACGGCGGCTCCCTAGGGTCTGCCCATGGAACCGATCCCGGAGACCGCCGACCTTTCCGCCTTCCTCGTGGCTGACGACGTCCTCGACCACCACGACCCGGTGGTGGTCGAGACGGCCGCGCTCCTCGCCGAGGACGCCGACAATCTGCATGAGTATGCGCACACGGCGTACGAATACGTGCGCGACATGATCCCGCACTCCTTCGACTCGGGGGACCCGCGCGTCACCTGGCGGGCGTCCGACGTGCTGGCCCAGCGCAACGGCATCTGCTACGCCAAGTCCCACGCCCTCGCCGCCCTGCTGCGGGCCCGCGGCATCCCGGCGGGCCTGTGCTACCAGCGGTTGACCGAGGACGACGGGTCCGACCCCGTCGTCCACGGCCTGGTCGCCCTGCGGCTGCCGGGGGCGGACCGCTGGAGCAGGGTGGACGCACGCGGGAACAAACCCGGTGTGGACGCCGCTTTCTCCCTCGACGTGGAGCGGCTCGCCTTCCCTGTCCGCCCGGAGCTGGGGGAGTGCGACTATCCGACGGTGTACGCGGCGCCGCCGTCGCAGGTGGTGGACTGCCTGCGGGCGGCGCCGAGCAGCGCGCGGATCGTGCTGCCGACCGAACTGCCCTGAACGGCAATGCCCCGAGGAGGACGCGTATGGGTGCCGCGGACGAGACCGAGCGGCTGGCCGCCGCCGAGCTCGGCGGGCCGCTGGGGGAGCGGGCCACCCTGGTGCAGTTCTCCAGCGCGTTCTGCGCGCCCTGCCGGGCGACCCGGCGCGTGCTGGCCGAGGTGTCCGGGATGATCGAGGGGGTGCGGCACGTGGAGATCGACGCCGAGGCGCACCTCGGCCTGGTCCGGCGGCTGCGGATCGAGAAGACCCCGACCGTGCTGGTGCTGGATGCCGGCGGCGCGGTGGTGCGCCGCGCGGTCGGGCAGCCGCGCAGAGCCGACGTGATCGCGGCGCTCGCAGCCGCGGTCTGAGCGGCCGTCCTCGGCGGGCCGGTGCCGCGGACGTCGGGCAGGTCACAGTCGAGGACCTTGCGAAGGGGCGGCGCGGTCTGTGTACTGGCGAGTAATATAACCGCAGGGGACTCGACGCGACGCGTGCAGTACGCGGCGGGGAGCCGATGCCACTGGCGCCTATGCTGCCAGTTCCGGGGCACTTCCAGGGCGCTGCCGGGGCAGTTGACGAAGACGTGCAGGACGAAGCAGTAGGAGAGCAGGCGTGAGCTTGAGGATCGTAGTCGCTGTGAAGTACGTGCCCGACGCCACCGGCGACCGCCACTTCGCCGATGACCTGACCACCGACCGCGAGGCGGTCGACGGACTGCTGTCGGAGCTGGACGAGTACGCGGTCGAGCAGGCGCTGCAGATCGCGGACGCCGCGGACGACGCGGAGATCACCGTACTGACGGTGGGCCCCGAGGACGCCAGGGACGCGCTGCGCAAGGCGCTGTCGATGGGCGCCGACAAGGCCGTCCACGTCGAGGACGACGAGCTGCACGGCACGGACGCCATCGGCACCTCGCTGGTGCTGGCCAAGGCTGTGGAGCACATCGGCTACGACCTGGTCGTGACGGGCATGGCCTCCACCGACGGCACCGCCGGCGTGGTGCCCGCGCTGCTCGCCGAGCGGCTCGGTATCCCGCAGGTCACGCTGCTGTCCGAGGTCGCGGTGTCCGGCGGCAAGGTGACCGGGCGGCGGGACGGGGACGCGGCGAGCGAGCAGTTGGAGGCGTCGCTGCCCGCACTGGTGTCGGTGACCGACCAGTCCGGCGAGGCCCGCTACCCGTCCTTCAAGGGCATCATGGCCGCCAAGAAGAAGCCGGTGGAGTCCCTGGACCTGTCGGACCTGGGCATCGACGCGGCCGATGTCGGCCTCGGCGGTGCCTGGACCGCGGTGCAGGACGCCACCCAGCGCCCGGCGCGCACCGCGGGCACGATCGTCAAGGACGAGGGCGAGGGCGGCAAGCAGCTCGCCGCCTACCTCGCGGAGCAGAAGTTCATCTGACGGACGGCCCCGCCCGGCGCGCCGCGCCCGGGCCCGTCCGCCCGCTCCCGCCCCCGACTCCCCTTCTTCCGCAGGAGAACGCACCCATGGCTGAAGTCCTCGTCCTCGTCGACCACGTGGACGGCGCCGTCCGCAAGCCCACCCTCGAACTGCTCACCCTGGCCCGCCGGATCGGCGACCCGGTCGCCGTCCACCTCGGCGCCGGTGCCGACACCGCCGCCCCGGTGCTCGCCGAGCACGGCGCCGTCAAGGTGCTCACCGCAGACGCCCCGGAATTCACCGACTACCTCGTCGTGCCCAAGGTGGACGCCCTGCAGGCCGCCGCCGCTGCCGTCTCCCCGGTCGCCGTCCTCGTCCCGTCCTCCGCCGAGGGCAAGGAGATCGCCGCGCGGCTCGCGCTGCGGCTCGGCTCGGGCATCATCACCGACGCCGTCGACGTGACGGCGGGCGACGAGGGCCCGGTCGCGACCCAGTCGGTCTTCGCCGCCGCCTTCACGACCCGCTCGCGCGTCACCCGCGGCGTCCCGGTCATCACCGTCAAGCCCAACTCCGCGCCCGTCGAGGCCGCTCCCGCGGCCGGCGCCGTCGAGCCGCTGGAGGTCGTCTTCGGCGAGCTGGCCACCGGCACCAAGGTCGTCTCCCGCACCCCGCGCCAGTCCACCGGGCGGCCGGAGCTGACCGAGGCCGCGATCGTGGTCTCCGGCGGCCGCGGAGTCAACGGCGCCGAGAACTTCTCCCTCATCGAGGAGCTGGCCGACTCCCTCGGCGCGGCCGTCGGCGCCTCGCGCGCCGCGGTGGACGCCGGCTGGTACCCGCACAGCAACCAGGTCGGCCAGACCGGCAAGTCGGTCTCGCCGCAGCTCTACGTCGCCAACGGCATCTCCGGCGCCATCCAGCACCGGGCCGGCATGCAGACGTCCAAGACGATCGTCGCCGTCAACAAGGACGCCGAGGCCCCGATCTTCGACCTCGTCGACTACGGCGTGGTCGGCGACCTCTTCCAGGTCGTCCCGCAGCTCACCGCGGAGATCAAGGCCCGCAAGGGCTGAACCGCCCCCGGGCTGCTGCCCGCAGGCCCCCGTACGCCCCGCGCGCACGGGGGCCGCGGCGTTGCCCGGACGGTGTTGACCTGGCCGTACGCCCGGGTTAGCGTCGCTCCGTCGATTCACGGACACGGACGTCGGCCGGTACGGGGAAGGTGGGGCCTGTGACGGGCTCGGACCGAAGGACGCTCACCGGCGCGGACGTGGCCCGCGTCGGCGCCTCGCTCGCGGCCACCGACGCCGAACTCGCCCGCCGCTACCCCGGCGACCCGGGCACCCGGCAGCCCGTGCACACCGTCTACGTGCCCGCCGACACCGCGGGCCCCGGCACCCCGCGGGAGTGGGGCGACCGGGCGCTGGCCGCGCTGGACGCGCACGCCCCGGACGCCGCCGCGTTCGGCGAGCTGCTCGCGCTGCCCGCCGGGCTCGCCGCCGAGGTGCACGACCGGGTCCGCGCCAAGCTGCGCCGGGAGCCCGTGGAGGACCTGCGCATCGACTTCGAGGACGGCTACGGCCCGCGGCCCGACGCCGAGGAGGACGCCGCCGCCCGCGCCGCCGCCCGTACCGTCGCGGAAATGGCCGGGCGCCAGGGGGCGCCGCCGTGGGCCGGGATCCGGATGAAGTGCCTGGAGGCCGCCGTACGTGAGCGCGGCATCCGCACCCTGGACGTCTTCCTGACCGCGCTGCTCGACGCGGGAGGGCTGCCGGACGGGCTGGTGGTCACGCTGCCCAAGGTGACATTCCCCGCGCAGGTGGCCGCGATGGCCGAGCTGTGCGGGCAGTTCGAGCGGGCCGCGGGGCTGCCGGAGGGCCGGATCCGTTTCGAGGTCCAGATCGAGACCACCCAGGCCGTACTGGGCCCGGACGGCACCGCGACGGTCTCCCGGCTCATCGGCGCCGCGGCCGGCCGTCTCACCGCGCTGCACTACGGCACCTTCGACTACAGCGCCGCATGCGGTGTCGGCCCCTCCCACCAGGCCCCCGACCACCCCGCCGCCGACCACGCCAAGGCCGTCATGCAGGTCGCCGCCGCAGGCACCGGCGTACGGCTCTCGGACGGCTCCACCAACGTCCTGCCGGTCGGCTCCACGCAGGACGTGCACACCGCATGGCGGCTGCACTACGGGCTGGTGCGGCGCTCGCTGGCCCGCGCCTACCACCAGGGCTGGGACATGCACCCGGCGCATCTGCCCACCCGCTACGCCGCCGTCTACGCCTTCTGCCGGGAGGACCTGGACGCCGCCGCGGCGCGGCTCGCGGCCTACGCCGGAAAGCGCGCCGGGGGCAGCGCGGTGCTGGACGAGCCGGCGACGGCCCGCGCGCTGTGCGGCCACCTGCTGCGCGGCCTGGACTGCGGCGCCCTCGACCCGGCCGAGGTGGCCTCCCGCACCGGGCTGACCCGCGGCGAGCTCGACGCCCTGGCGGGGCGCTGAGCCGCCGTCCGGTCAGGAGGACGGCGGGATCTCGCCGGAGCCCCGCGGGACGAGCCGGGCGGGCAGCTCGACGCGGCTGGTCCCCTCCACCGCGCCGTCCAGCCGCCGGAAGAGCAGCTGCGCGGCGGTCCGCCCCAGGCCCGGGGCGTCCTGGGCCACGACCGTGACCGGCGGATCGAGAAGGTCGGCCAGCTCGAAGTCGTCGAAGCCGACCAGGGCGATGCGCTCGGGGCGGCCGGACAGCACGCGGACCGCGCTCACGGTGACCCGGTTGTTGCCCGCGAAGAGCGCCGTGACCGGCTCGGGACCGGACAGCATCACCGCCAGCGCCGCCTGCACGCGGTCGGGCGTGGTGGGGCCCATCGCGTACCACTCGGGGCGGACGGTCAGCCCGGCGTCGGCCATCGCCTCGCGGTAGCCGCGCAGCCGTTGGGCGGCGGTGTGGATGCCGGGCTGGTCGCCGATGAAGCCGATCCTGCGGTGGCCGTGCGCTATGAGGTGGGCGACGCCGGTGCGGGTGCCGCCCGCGTTGTCGGTGAGGACGACGTCGGCGTCGATGCGGCCGGCGGGCCGGTCCACGAACACGGTGGCCACACCCGCGTCGATCTCCGGGCTCAGGTAGCGGTGGTCGTCACCGGCCGGCACCACGACCAGGCCGTCGACCCGGCGGGCGCAGAAGGCGAGCACCAGCTCCTGCTCGCGGCGCGGGTTCTCGGTGCTCGACCCGGTGAACAGCAGCGCCCCGTGCGCGCTCGCCACGTCCTCCACGGCCCGGCTGAGGGCAGCGTAGAAGGGGTCCGCGAGGTCTTCGAGGACCAGGCCCACGCTGGCCGTGCGGCGGGTGCGGAGCAGCCGCGCGCTGTCGTTGCGCCGGAAGCCGAGGGCGTCGATGGCGGCCTGGACGCGGGCCATGGTGTCGGGCGTGACGCCCGGTTCCTCGTTCACCACCCGGGACACCGTCTTGAGGCCGACGCCCGCGCGAGCGGCGACGTCCTTCATGGTGGGCCGGGGGACTCGTCCAGCAGTATGGGTCACGGTCGTAGTATTCCCTGCGGCAAGAGATGGACAACGTTGTCACGATCAGGCGAGACTACCCCCGGGGCCGCCGTCGCGGAACCCTGGCCGTCGGTCCGGCACGATCCGTCGTACCGGACCCGCCGCCCCGCACCGTACCCGCACGACTCCGGCGCCATCGGGCGCGAGACCTCGCACGAGACCTCGTGCGACACCGCACCACACCGAAGGAGACCCCGAAGCGATGCACCTGCACGGCGTGACCGGTCCACTCGTGGCCGCACTGGACATCGGCGGTACGAAAATCGCCGGGGCGCTCGTCGACACCGACGGCCGCCTGGTCACGCGGTCGCTGCGGCCGACGCCCCCCGGGGGCGACGGCGAGACGGTCATGCGGGCCGTCGCCGAGGTGGTCGGCGAGCTGCGCGCGGCGCCGCAGTGGGACGCGGCCGTCGCCGTCGGGATAGGCAGCGCGGGCCCGGTGGACGCCGTGCACGGCACCGTCAGCCCGGTCAACGTGCCCGGCTGGCGGGACTTCCCGCTCGCCCCGCGGGTCGCCGGGGCTGCCGGCGGGCTGCCGGTGGTGCTGGCAGGCGACGGCGTGGCGATGACCGCCGCCGAGCACTGGCAGGGCGCGGCGCGCGGCTACGACAACGCGCTGTGCATGGTGGTGTCCACCGGCGTCGGCGGCGGGCTGGTGCTCGGCGGCACGCTGCTGCCCGGGCCGACCGGCAACGCCGGGCACATCGGGCACATCAGCGTCGACCTCGACGGCGACGCGTGCCCGTGCGGCTCGCGCGGCTGCGTCGAACGGCTGGCCAGCGGCCCCAACATCGCCCGCCGCGCGGTGGAGTCCGGCTGGACGCCGCCCGCGGGCGCCGCGCCGACGGCCGCGGCCGTCGCCGAGTCCGCGCGGGCCGGCGACCCGCTCGCGCTGGCGTCCTTCGACCGCGCCGCGCAGGCGCTCGCGGCCGGCATCGCCGCGACCGCGACGCTGGTGGAGATCCATGTCGCCGTCATCGGCGGCGGGGTGGCCGGTGCCGGCCCGGTGCTCTTCGACCCGCTGCGCGAGCACCTCGCGCGCTACGCGACGCTGTCCTTCGCCGCGGGCGTCGACGTCGTCCCGGCCAAGCTGGGCACCGACGCGGGCCTGGTCGGCGCGGCCGCCGCAGCGGCCCAGGGGCTCGCTTCCGGAGCCGGAGCCCGTCGGTCGCGGGGTGCCCTTCAGCGGTGCGGCACGAGTTGCCGGGGCTGCCGGATCAGTCGCACGTGGTGTGCGGGTGTGTTGGTGGTGGCCGGGTCCGGGAGGACCGCTTCCGGAGCCGGAGCCCGTCGGTCGCGGGGTGCCCTTCAGCGGTGCGGCACGAGTTGCCGGGGCTGCCGGATCAGTCGCACGTGGCGTCCGAGGTGTTGGTGACGGCCCGGTCGGGGACGGACCTTCCCCGGGGTTCTTCGGCCCCGGGCCCCCAGCGGTGCAGCAGAACGGTGGGGGAACTGCCGGGGGCAGTCGCACCCGGCGTCCGAGGTGTTGGTGACGGCCCGGTTCGTGACGCCCCCCGGGGTCCTTCGGATCTGGGGGCGCCCCCCGGCGGTGCCGCACGCACGGCTGGGGCTGTCCCCCGGGAGGTGCGCGAGTCCAAGGCCCTGGCCGTGCAGTCGGTGCTCACGCCGGTCTCGCCGGGCGGCCGGTCGCTCCCGTCCGTCGCCCCTCCCCGTCGCCGAGCGGGGTGGGGCGGCCCTGTCAAGCCGGACCCGTGCGGGCGGCACGGCGCCGGGCTCAGGCCGCGGTGCGGTCCGCGCGGCGGGCCAGCAGCAGGACGGCCGCCGCGCCGGCCAGGCACACGGCGGCGCTGAGGAGGAAGGCGTGGTCGGCGCCCGCGGCGAGGGCGGCGGCGGGGGAGCTGCCGTGCGCGGCCGTCACGACGGAGACGGTCAGCGCGACGCCGAGCGCGGAACCGACGTAGCGGGCGGTGTTGTTGGCGCCCGAGCCCATGGCGCTGCGGTCGGCGGGGACGCTCGCGACGGCGAGCCGGGCCAGTGCGGCGTTCAGGATGCCGCTGCCGGCGCCCGCGACGACGAGGCCCGGGAAGAGCCGGGCGTACGAGCCGCCGGTGTGCAGGCCGTAGAGGCCCGCCTGTCCGGCAGCGGATGTCACCAGGCCCAGCGCGGCTTGCGTTGCGGCGCCCATGTGCACGGCGAGCCGCCGGGCCAGCAGCGCCGAGACGGCGGACAGCCCGGACCAGACGACGAGCAGCAGGCTGGTGGCGACCGCGCTGGTGCCGAGCACACCCTGCACCACGGTCGGCAGGTAGCTGAACAGCCCCACGACGGCCAGGCCCGTGGTCAGCGCCCCGGCGCCGGAGGCGAGGAAGACGGGGCTGCGCCACAGCGCGGGATCGAGCATCGGCTCGGCGACCCGGCGCTCGATCGCGGCGAAGGCGGCGAGCACGGCGACGGCTGCCGCGACCAGGACCAGGACGGCGGGCCGCAGCCAGCCGCCGCGGCTCTCGCCGAACCCGGCGACCAGCGCTCCGATGCCCGCGCTGAGGGTGACCGCGCCCGCCAGGTCGAGCCGCCGGGGGCGGGCGGCGCGGGATTCGGGCACGGCGGCGGTCAGCACGACAACGGGCACGGTCAGCAGGGCCAGGCCCCAGTAGATCGCCCGCCAGTCCCAGGCGTCGGCCAGCAGCGCCGCGCAGAGCGGACCGAGGGCGATGCCGGCGCCGACGGTCGACCCCCAGACGCCGAGGGCCCGCACCCGGTGGTGGCCGGCCGGGTGGGTCTCGGCGATCAGGCCGAGGCCCGCGGCGAGGACGGCCGCACTGGCCGCGCCCTGGAGGACGCGGCCGGTCAGGAAGAGGGCGGTGCCGGGTGCGGCGGCGGCGAGCACGGTGGCGAGCAGCAGCAGGACGCTGCCCGCGGCGAAGGTGCGGCGGCGCCCGCGGGCGTCCGCCGTGCTGCCCATGGTGAGCAGCAGGGCCGCGAGGCCGACCGGGGTGCCGGTCAGCATCCAGGTCTGGGCGACGGGGCCGGAGTGCAGTCCCCGCGCGGTGACGGCGAGCGTGGCGGTGGGGGCGGTGAAGGCCATCAGCGTGACCAGGGTGCCGAGGCCGACGGTGAGCAGGGTGACGCCCGCGCCGGGCGCCGGGGACGCGGGGGCCGTCGGGGACACGGGCGCGGGTGCCGGTCCGTGGTTGCGGGGGCCGGGCGGTGCGGCGGCCGGGGCCGGATCGTCGTGTGCGGCCTGGGCGTTCATGGGTTCCCTCCGCGGGGTGCGGCCGGCCCGTCGGGGCGCGGGCAAGGTGGAGTCAGGTGAGTCTGTTCATTGAACTCACTGGGTGGCGGCAGCCTAGCATGTCGGTCTGTTCACCGAACCTGCCGGTACGCTGGGCCCATGGCACTCGGTACGGACTACGCCCGGCAGGACTGCTCGCTCGCCCGCGCCCTGGAGGTGGTCGGCGAGCGCTGGAGCCTGCTGATCCTGCGCGACGCCTTCTACGGGGTCCGCCGCTTCGGCGACTTCCTGGCCCATCTGGACATCCCGCGGGCCGTGCTCACCACGCGGCTCGCCGCGCTCACCGAGGCCGGCGTCCTGCGCAAGGAGGCCTACCAGCAGTCCCCGCCGCGTTACGACTACGTGCTGACCGACGCCGGACTCGGCCTGTGGCCGCCGCTGCACGGCCTGCTCCGCTGGGGCGGGGAGTACGCGGTGGAAGGCGAGCCGACCCGGACCTTCCACCACGCGGAGTGCGGGACCCGGCTCGACATGACGGGCGGGTGCCCGCACTGCGCGCTGGCGCAGGTGCCCCCGGCCGGCGTCGAGATGCGCACCCGCGTGCTGCCCGGCCGGCCCGTCCGCTCCGACCCGGTGACCGCGGCGATCGCCGCGCCGCACCGGCTGCTGCGGCCGCTGCGCGGGGCTGCCGGGGAGGACGCGTTTGCCGGTGCCGATGATCCGGGCAATTCGTAGGGGTCAACGGAGAAGGGGGCACCGTGATCATCTGGGTGAACGGGGCGTTCGGCGCGGGCAAGAGCGCTGCTGCGCGCGAGCTGCTCGACCTCATACCGGAAAGCACCCTGTACGACCCCGACGTCCTCGCGGGCTGCCTGCGGCAACTGCTGCCCGAGAAGCGGCTCCAGGAGGTCACCGACTACCAGGAACTCACCCTCTGGCGGCGGCTGGTGACCGAGGCCGCGGCCGGGCTGCTCGCCGAGGTCGGCGGGGTGCTCGTGGTGCCGATGGCGCTGCTGAGGCAGGCGTACCGGGATGAGATCTTCGGCCGTCTCGCGGCGCGCGGGATCGAGGTCAGACATATCGTGCTGGATCCCGGAGAAACGATCCTGCGTCACCGGATCGCCACCAGTACCGGACACCGCGACCCTACCGGCGCCGCGGGCCGCGCGGACCACCCGCACGGCGCGGACGGCACGGACGCGGCGGACCCCTCACCGGCGGACGAGGCGGCCTGCCGCTGGGCGCTGGAGCGCGTGCCCGACTACCTCGACGCGCTGCCCTGGCTCACCCGGGACGCGCACGTGGTGTCCACCGCCGGCCTGACGCCGCGGCAGACCGCGCTGCAGATCGCCGAGGCGCTCGCCCGGGGCGAGGGCGCGTGCGGGATCGTCCAGACGCCCGAGCCGCGGGCCGAGACGGTCGCCGCCGGAGTGCTGCTCTTCGACGACGCCGACCGGGTGCTGCTGGTCGACCCCACCTACAAGTCCGGCTGGGAATTCCCCGGCGGGATCGTCGAACGCGGTGAGTCGCCGGCCGCCGCGGGGCACCGCGAGGTCGCCGAGGAACTCGGTATCGAGCTGACCGGCGGCCTGGAACTCCTCGTCGTCGACTGGGAACCGCCGCACCCCGCCGGACACGGCGGGCTGCGGCTCATCTTCGACGGCGGGCGCATGCCCACCGCCGACATCGGCCGGCTGCTGCTGCCACCGGCCGAGCTGCGCGACTGGCGCTTCGTCACCGAGGACGAGGCCGCGGGCCTGCTGCCGCCCGTCCGGCTCGACCGGCTGCGCTGGGCCCTGCGCGCCCGCGAGCAGGGCCGCCCGCTCAACCTCGAAGCCGGCCACCCCGCACAGTGAGCCGGAGGGCCACCGGCCCCGGCCCCTGCCCCGCATCCCGCGGGGCCGGGGGCCGCACCGGCTGCGGCTATGACGCCTTCGAGGCCGCGTAACGCTGCAGGAACACCGCCTCGGTGAGCGACAGCCGCTCCAACTCCTCCGGCGACACGCTCTCGTTGACCGCGTGGATCCGGGCCTCCGGCTCACTCAGCCCGATCAGCAGGATCTCCGCCTGCGGGTACAGCGTCGCGAGCGTGTTGCACAGCGGGATCGAACCGCCCTGCCCCGCGATGGCCATCTCCTGCCCGTACGCCTCGCGCATCGCCTCGGCCATCGCCGTGTACGCCGGGCTGCTCGTGTCGGCCTGGAAGGGCTGGCCGCTGCCGCAGTGCTTCACCTCGACCTGCGCGCCCCACGGCGCGGCCGCCCGCAGGTGCTCCTCCAGCGCTGTCGCGGCGTGCTCCGCCGTCATGCCCGGAGGCACCCGAACGCTCACCCGGGCACCGGCGGTGGCCTGCACCGACGGGGTCGCGCCGACCACCGGCGGGGCGTCGATGCCCATCACCGTCACCGAGGGCCGGGCCCAGAGCCGGTCGGCGACCGTGCCCGTACCGACCAGCCCGACACCGTCGAGCACCTTGGCGTCCCGCCGGAAGTCCTCCTCCGGGTACTCCAGGCCCGCCCAGGTGCCCGAGCCGTCCAGGCCGGCGACCGTGGTCGCGCCGGACGCGTCGCGCAGCGAGTCGAGCATGCGGATCAGCGCCGCCAGCGCGTCGGGTGCCGCGCCGCCGAACTGGCCCGAGTGCAGGTTGCCTTCGAGCGTTGCCACCCGGACCTCCAGTTGCGCCATGCCGCGCAGCACCGAGGTGACCGTCGGCAGCCCGACCCGGAAGTTGCCCGCGTCGCCGATCACGATCGCGTCCGCGGTCAGCAGTTCGGGGTGCGCCTCGGCGTAGCGCTCCAGCCCGCCGGTGCCCTGCTCCTCCGAGCCCTCAGCGATCACCTTTACGGTGACCGGCACCCCGCCCTGCGCGGCGAGCGCCCGCAGCGCCGTCAGGTGCATGAGCAGCCCGCCCTTGCAGTCGGCGGCGCCCCGGCCGTACCACCGCCCGTCGCGCTCGGTCAGCTCGAACGGCGGTGTCAGCCACGCCGACTCGTCCAGCGGGGGCTGCACGTCGTAGTGCGCGTACAGCAGCACCGTGGGGGCGCCCTCCGGGCCGGGCAGCAGGCCGTAGACCGACTGCGTGCCGTCCGGGGTGTCCAGCAGCGCCACCTCCTGGAAGCCCTCGCCGCGCAGGGCCGCCGCCACCCAGGCCGCCGCCTTCTCGCTCTCGCTGCGCGGGTACTGGCGCTCGTCGGCCACCGAGGCGAAGGACACCAGCTCCGCCAGCTCGGTACGCGCGCGGGGCATCAGCGAGGCCACGGTCTGGGACAGCGGAACGGACGGCATGGGCTGCTCCTCGTAGGAATCGGCGGGTCGCGGCGCTCGGTGGGTGCACGCAACGGTCGCTGCCGATGGTGCCACAGCAAGTATGGTCCGGCGGGAGCAATAGGATGCCCTGAGCAGGGGTGACGACGGACGGGCCGAGCGGGAGCGGATCAGACGTGAGCGGTGAGCAGGCGGCGCAGGGCAGCGAAGCGCAGGACGGGGAGACGCCGGGGGTCTGGGACGTCGTGGTGATCGGCGCGGGCCCCGCCGGAGCGTCGGCCGCGCACGCGGCGGCGGTCACCGGGCGGCGCGTCCTGCTGCTGGAGAAGGCAGAACTCCCCAGGTACAAGACCTGCGGCGGCGGCCTCATCGGCCCCTCGCGGGACGCGCTGCCGCCCGGCTTCGACCTCCCGCTGCGCGAGCGGGTGCACGCGGTCACCTTCAGCCTCAACGGCCGCCGGACCAGGACCAAGCGCTCTCGGCAGATGCTCTTCGGCCTCGTCAACCGCCCGGAGTTCGACGCCGCGCTCGTCGACGCGGCCCGCGAGGCGGGCGCCGTGGTGCGCACCGGTGTGACCGTCTCCCGGGTCGAGCAGCACGGCCCCGGGGTGCCGGACCGGCGCACGGTCGCGGTCGTCGTGAGCGCGAGCGGCAGCGGCGGCGCCGCCGGCAAGCGCGACGAGGAGATCGTTTACGCCCGCGCGGTCATCGGCGCCGACGGCAGCGCCAGCCGGATAGGGGCACACGTCGGGGTCAAGCTCGACCAGGTCGACCTCGGTCTGGAGGCGGAGATCCCTGTCCCGCCGTCCGTGGCGGAGGACTGGGCCGGCCGGGTGCTGATCGACTGGGGCCCGCTGCCGGGCAGTTACGGCTGGGTCTTCCCCAAGGGTGACTCCCTCACCGTCGGCGTGATCTCGGCCCGCGGCGACGGTGGCGCCACCAAGCGCTACCTGGACGACTTCGTCGCCCGGCTCGGGCTCGCCGGATTCGAGCCCAGCGTCTCCACCGGGCACCTCACCCGCTGCCGCGCCGACGACTCGCCGCTCTCCCGCGGCCGGGTGCTGGTCTGCGGTGACGCGGCCGGGCTGCTCGAACCCTGGACGCGCGAGGGCATCTCCTACGCGCTGCGCTCCGGCCGGCTCGCGGGGGAGTGGGCCGTACGCATCGCCGAGGCGCACGACGCGGTGGACGCCCGGCGGCAGGCGCTCAACTACGCCTTCGCCGTCAAGGCGGGCCTCGGCGTCGAGATGGGAGTCGGGCGCCGGCTGCTCGGCGTCTTCGAGCAGCGGCCGGGGCTCTTCCACACGGCGCTGACCACCTTCCCGCCGGCCTGGCGGGCGTTCGCCGGCATCACCAGCGGCAAGAGGTCGCTCGCCGAAATCGTCCGCACCCACCCCGTCGCCCGGCGCGCGCTGGACAGTTTCAGCCGCGCCTGACCGCCGGCCACGGGCGGCCGTTCCCCGGCGGCGGCCGCCCGGACGCCGACGCGGGCCGCCCTGCCGGACCCTTTCCGTGCGCCTCCGCGCATTCGGGTGCTTGCGCACACCCGCCCGCTCACGCGCCGGAATCCGCACCCGCGTCCGAACGCCCGCCCGGCTCGGTGATGCGGAACACCGGGTGCCT
Source organism: Streptomyces sp. NRRL F-5123 (assembly GCF_000721495.1). GTDB lineage: Bacteria > Actinomycetota > Actinomycetes > Streptomycetales > Streptomycetaceae > Actinacidiphila. The sequence goes on along the minus strand of NZ_JOHY01000005.1, from coordinate 23,857 downwards.
GGGGGCTATCGCGCGCAGCTGCTCGTCCGACGAATCCGGGCCGACACCGTCGAAGAAGACCCCGACCTCCGCCTTCCAGCGCTTCAGGTAGGCGCGCAGCACCGGCACCTTCTCGTCGTCGCCGACCTCCACCGCCGTGAACGCCTCCGCCTTCTTGCCCAGGCGGAGCTCACCGCCGCCCGCCGCCCGCATGTTGTGCGTCCACTGCACGTGCCCCCGCGGGGCGACCAGATACCGCTTCCCCTCCAGCGCCAGCAGATTGACCGGCGTCGTCCGCCACTCGCCGCTCTTGCGGCCCCTGACGGCCAGGACCCGGGAGCCCCAGACGCTGAGCCCGCGGCGGGTCAGGAAGGCGACCGCGCGGTTGAGGACGTTCACAGTGATCCAACCGGGCTTCCGGACGTGCAGGACCTGCTCGGACATGACGGCCTCTCCTTCTTTCCTGTCGTTCCTGTCTTCCGCTCTCATTCCGTGAGCGGTGCTCTCGCTTGAGAACAGTGTGCTCCTGTGTGGGCCCCGAAAGCAAGAGCACCGCTCTCTTTTTATCTCCCCGATCTCGTTCTTGGCCAATGCTCTTCTCCGATGGCACACTGGGGACCATGAGTGCCATCAAGGGAGCCAGGGAAAGGGCCAGGGCCGAGATCACCGAGGCGATCAAGGAGGAGGCGAGCCGACAGCTCGCCGCCCACGGGTCGGCCGGGCTCTCGCTGCGTGCCGTCGCGCGGGAGCTGGGGATGGCGTCCTCCGCCCTCTACCGCTACTTCCCCTCCCGGGACGACCTGCTCACCGCTCTCATCATCGACGCGTACGACGCCGTCGGCGAGGCGGCGGAGCGGGCGCTCGCCGGGGTCGACGCGGACGCCCGCGACCGCGCCGCCGCAGCGGCGGTGGCCGGGGTGAAGGCACCGGCCACCGCCGCACCGGTCGACCGCTGGCAGGCGGTCTGCGGCGCGGTCCGGGAGTGGGCGGTCGCGCATCCGCAGGAGTACGCCCTGATCTACGGCTCGCCGGTGCCCGGCTACGCCGCGCCGCAGACCACCGTGGGCCCCGCGTCCCGGGTGCCGCTCGCCCTCGTCTCGGTCGTGCGCGACGCGCATGCCGCCGGACTGCTCGGCGAGTCCGCCGGCCGCCCGCTCGCCGAGCCGGTGCGTGCCGACGCCGTCCGGCTCGCCGCCGAGCTCGCGCCCGAGCTGCCGATACGTGTGGTCGCCGCGCTGGTCGCCGTCTGGGCACAGCTCTTCGGGATCGTCAGTTTCGAGCTGTTCGGGCAGTTCAACCGGGTGGTCGAGGCGCGCGGCCCGTTCTTCGAGCAGGCCGCCGCCGCGCTCGCCGCACAGGTCGGGCTGGCGCCCGGCGACCAGGCCGGCAGCGGGAGGGACGACGCCGCAGCCGCAGCCCCCTCCGGCGAGCCGGCCGGCGCCGAGGCGGCCCGCGGCGTACTCCCCACGGAGTAGCCGCACCGCCCTCGCGCAGCGGACGCCGCCCCCGGCCCCAGCGGTCTAGCGTGGACGCATGACGTACGAGGTGCACCCGGGGCCGCCGCACGGCGGGCACGGGCCCGCGCCCGCGGGGGAGTCGCGCCGCCGCGGCGTGCTCTCGCTGTGGGTCCCGGTCGTACTGCTGGCGTTCCTCCAGATCACCGGTTCCAGCGCGGCCGGGCGGCACCAGTCCGTACGCGTCGACCTCGACCGGCTCGGCTACCTGCTGCTGCTGGCGGGCCCCGCCCTGCTCCTGCTGCGCCGCCGCGCGCCCGTCCCCGTCGCCGCGGGCGTCGCCGTGGTCACGCTGCTCTACGTCGTGCTCGGCTACCCGTACGGGCCGGTCTTCGCGAGCCTCGTCGTGGCCTTCTTCAGCGCGGTGGCCGCCGGGCACCGCAAAGGCGTGCTCGTCGTGGCCGGCAGTGCCTTCGCCGCCCACGCCCTCGTCGTGCTGTGGCTCTACCGCTGGCTGCCGCCCTCCGGCGACTCCCAGGCGTCGTGGACGGAGGTCTCGGGTGTCGCCGCCTGGCTGGCGGCGGTGCTGGCCGCGGCCGAGCTCTTCCGGGTGCGGCGCGAGCGGATCGCCCGCGAGCGGCGGGAGCGGGCCGCGGCCGAGCAGCGCCGGGCGGACGAGGAGCGGCTGCGTATCGCGCAGGAGCTGCACGACGTGCTGGCGCACAGCATCTCGCTGATCAACGTCCAGGCCGGTGTCGCCCTGGCGCTCATGGACGAGCGGCCCGAGCAGGCGCGCACCGCGCTGACCACCATCAAGGCGGCGAGCAAGGAGGCCCTGGGGGAGGTGCGCCAGGTGCTCAGTGCGCTGCGCACCCCGGGCAGCGAGGCGCCGCGCGCCCCCGTCCCCGGGCTGGACCGGCTGCCCGAGCTGGTCGAGCAGGCCACCGCCGCCGGGCTGCGCGCCGAAGTGACCGTCGACGGCGAGCGGGTCGCGCTGCCGCCCGGCGCCGACCTCGCCGCCTTCCGTATCGTCCAGGAGGCGCTGACCAACGTGGTGCGGCACTCCGGTTCGCGCACCGCCCGGGTCCACCTCGCCTACCGGCCCGGCCTGCTCCAGGTCCAGGTGGACGACGACGGCCCCGCCTCGGCGGGCGGCGAGACCGGCGGCGGCAACGGCCTGGTCGGCATGCGCGAGCGGGCCGCGGCGCTGGGCGGCACGGTCGAGACGGGCCCGCGCCCCGACGGCGGCTACCGCGTCCGCGCCCGCCTCCCGCTCGGCGGCCGGACCGCGGCCGCGGACCCTGCCGGCCCTGGCGCCCCTGCCGAGGACACCCCCGACCATGCGGCCGGACCGGCTGCCGAGGAGCGTTCATGATCCGCGTTGTGCTGGCCGACGACCAGGTGCTGGTGCGGGCGGGTTTCCGGGCGCTGCTCGACGCCCAGGCCGACATCGAGGTGGTGGGCGAGGCCGCGGACGGTCGGGAGGCACTGCGCGTCGTGCGCGGGACGCGGCCCGACGCCGTCCTGATGGACATCCGCATGCCGCTGACGGACGGGCTCGCGGCGACCCGCGACATCACCGGCGACGCGGCGCTGGCGGACGTGAAGGTCGTCGTCCTGACCACCTTCGAGCTGGACGAGTACGTCTTCGAGGCGATCCGCTCGGGCGCCTCGGGCTTCCTGGTCAAGGACACCGAGCCCGCGGAGCTGCTGCGCGCGGTCCGCGCGGTGGTGGCCGGCGACGCGCTGCTCTCGCCCGGTGTGACGCGGCGCCTGATCGCGGAGTTCGCCGCCCGGTCGAAGGAGCCCGCGGCCGCGGGCGCGCTCGACGAGCTCACCGACCGCGAGCGCGAGGTCATGGCGCTGGTCGGCATGGGCCTGTCCAACGAGGAGATCGCGCGCCGCCTGGTCGTCAGCCCGCTCACGGCGAAGACGCACGTCAGCCGGGCCATGGTCAAGCTCGGCGCCCGCGACCGCGCCCAACTGGTCGTCCTGGCCTACGAATCGGGCCTGGTCCGCCCCGGCTGGCTCGGCTGAGGCCGTCCGGCCTCGCGAGCCCGCTGTCACGATTCCGCCTCACGAGCCCGGCCCGCGCATCATCCCCGCGCCGCGGCGGCGAGGCGCGGCGCCCTCGCTGCTGCGGAGCCCGCAAGCCGAACGCGCTCGGAACCCCCGGACGCCGGCGGCCCCGCGCGCCGTAGCGCGCGGGGCCGGTCGCGTGCCCGCCCCCGTACCGCGGGCACGCCGAGTTCAGGCGCGGGCAGAGCCGTCACCGTCGGTGCGGGACGCTCCCGCGGACGCCACCGCGCCGTTCTCGGCGGCCTCCCGCTCCGCTGCGGCCTGCCGTGCCCGCTCGTCGCCCTCGGAGGAGGCGACGAGGATGCCGTACGTCGGGCGCCGCCTGCGCAGGCCGGTCAGGGTGAGAAGCAGGCCGACGAGGCCGATGACGGTGACGACCCACAGCGCGGGGCGGTAGCTGTCCAGCACCGCCTGCTTGCTGCCGGCCGCGCCGCCGGAGGTGTCGGTGTTGGCGGTGACCACCGCCGTCACCACCGCGAGGAAGATCGCGCCGCCGACCTGGAAGGACGTGTTGAGCAGGCCGGAGACCATGCCCTGCTCATGGTCCTTGACGCCGTTGGTGGCCTGGATGTTGAGCGCCGGGAAGGCCGTGGCGAAGGCCCCGCCGAGCAGCAGCATCGACGGCAGGATGACGCCGGCGTAGCTCGGGTGCAGGTCGATGCGCAGGAAGAGGACGTAGCCGATGACGAGGGCCAGGAAGCCGAACGCGGTCACCCGCGGGGTGCCGAACCGGTCGACGACCGGGCCCATCCGGGTGGAGAGGATCGCCACCAGCGCGCCGGCGGGCAGGAAGGCCAGCGCGGTCTGCATGGCGCTGTAGCCGAGCACGTTCTGCAGGTACTGCGTGACCAGGAACTGGAAGCCGACGTACGAGCCGAAGAAGGTCGCGGCCCCCAGGTTGGCCCGCACCTGCGTGGACGAGCGGAGCACACCGAGCCGGATCAGCGGCGACGAGGAGCGGTTCTCGATGACGGTGAAGGCCGCGAGCAGCACCGCGACGGCGGCGAAGGAGCCCAGCGTGCGGGCCGACGCCCAGCCGGCGCTGGAGGCCGAGACGACCGTGAAGACTAGCAGCAGCATCGAGGCGGTGCCGGTCACGGCGCCCGGCAGGTCGTAGCCGCGGCCCTGCGTGCTCTCCCGCGGGGTGCGCGGGATCAGCTTGAGGCCGGCGATCAGCGCGATCACCGCGACCGGCGCGGGCAGCAGCATCGTCCAGCGCCAGCCGGCCTCGGTGAGGAAGCCGGAGAGGACCAGGCCCATGGAGAAGCCGGTCGCGCCGCAGCTGGAGTAGATGGTCAGGGCGCGGTTGCGGATCGGGCCCTCGGCGAAGGTGGTGGTGATGATCGACAGGCCCGCGGGAGCGGTGAAGGCGGCGCTCAGGCCCTTGACGAAGCGGGTGGCGATGAGCAGCGAGCCGGAGTCGACGAGGCCGCCGAGCAGCGAGGCGACGGCGAAGACGCCGAGCGCGATCAGGAAGACCCGGCGCCTGCCGAGCAGGTCGGCCGCGCGGCCGCCGAGCAGCAGCAGGCCGCCGTAGCCCAGGATGTAGCCGCTGACGACCCACTGCAGCGAGGTGGTCGACAGCGAGAGTTCGGAGCCGATGGAGGGGAGGGCCACGCCGACCATCGAGACGTCGAGGGCATCGAGGAAGAGCGCGGCGCACAGCACGAAGAGCGTGCCCCATTGGAGGGCGCTCCATCGGTCCTGCGCACGGGGGACGGTGGTGGACGTGGCTGACGGAGAGGTCATGATCGGTAGATTACATGCAAGTGCATGAGATGCAAGCGCATTTAATTACCGTGCATCGGGGTCCGTTTTCTGCTACCCTGCGGGCATGGCAGTGGACAAGGACGAGCGTGCGCTGGAGCGCGAGTGGCGGGAGATCCTCGCCATCCACGCCCGCACGGCCTGCGAACTGGACCGTGAGCTGAACCAGTACGGTCTGTGCGCGAGTGACTTCGAGGTTCTCGACGTGCTCGCCGGCGACCCGGAGGACGGCGGCTGCACCTTCCGCGTGCAGGAGCTGGCCGATCGCGTCCACCTCAGCCAGAGTGCGCTGTCACGGCTGGTGGCGAGGCTGGAGAAGGAAGGGCTGGTCGACCGCGGCATCTGCTCGGAGGACCGCCGCGGCGTCTACGTCGCGATCACCGACAGTGGCCGCTCCCGCCATGCCGAGGCCCGCCCCGGCCACCGTGCCGTCCTGGAGCGGATGCTCCCGAAGCACGCCGAGGCGTAAGGCCCTTCCCGCACTTCCCGTGCCCCCCGTCGTACGCGTACGAGCCCCGCAGGACGCCGTCCCGCGGGGCTCGCGCGCGCCCGGCCCCGTCAGGCCGCCGTACGCCCCAGGTTGCGCACCGAGTACGCCAGCGCCGCCGCGACGGCGCCGAGGGCCGACACCGTCGTCAGAGCGGTAGGGAGCCCCACCGCGTCGGTGAGGAAGCCGATCGTCGGCGGGCCGAGCAGCAGCCCGCCGTAGCCGAAGGTGGACGCGGCGGCCACGCCGCCGGGGCCGGTCAGCGCGCCCGCCCGGGCGATCGTGGTCGGGAAGGTGTTGGAGAGCCCGAGCCCGGTGAGCGCGAAGCCCAGGACGACCAGCGGCAGCAGCGGGGCCAGCGCTGCGAGCAGCATGCCGCCCGCCGCGAGCACCGCGCCCAGCACCAGCACCCGGGTCTGCCCGAGCCGCAGCAGCAGGGCCGTCCCGGACAGCCGGCCGAGCGTCATCGCCAGGGTCACCGCGGCGTATCCGGCGGCGGCGACGCCGGGGCCGCGGTGCAGGTCCTGCTGGACGTGCAGCGGGCCCCACTCGGCGAGCGCCCCCTCGCCGTACGTCGAGCAGGCCGCGATCAGGCCGAAGAGCGCGACGAGCAGGCCCGGGTGGCGTGCGGTGGCGGACGCGGAGGTCCCGTTGCCCGGCGTCGTTTCCGGTGCGGCCGGTGCGGAGGTCCCGTTGCCCGGCGTCGTTTCCGGTGCGCCCGGTGCGCCCGGTGCGCCTGGTGCGGCCGGTGCGGGGGTACGTGCGGCGGGCGGGGGGATCTGCTCGGGCGGTGCCTGGAGCCTCGTGCCCAGCAGGACGCGGCCGGTGAGCAGCACGGTGACCAGGCCGACCGGGGTGAGCAGCGCCAGGTGGACGGCCGGCGACAGGTGCGGCGCCAGCAGCCCGCCCAGGCCGGCGCCGACGAGCCCGCCGCAGCTGTAGGCGGCGTGGAAGGACGACATGACCGGGCGGCGCAGTGCCGTCACCAGGTCCACGGCGAGGCTGTTCATGGCGACGTTCAGACCGCCGTACGCTATGCCGAACACCAGCAGGACCAGGCCGAGTGCCAGTGCCGAGTGGGTCTGCGGCGGCAGGGCGATGCTCAGCGACAGCATGATCGCGGTGCCGACGGTGACGCGGTCGCTGCCGAAGCGGCGGCAGAGCCGTCCGGTGAGCACCATGGTGGCCACCGCGCCCGCCGACACGCCGAGCAGGGCCAGCCCGAGCTGGCTCGCGGAGGCGCCGGTCTGGGCTTTGATGGCGGGAATGCGGACGACCCAGCCCGCGAAGAGGAAGCCGTCGACCGCGAAGAAGACGGTCAGGGCGATGCGCAGCCGGCGCAGGGCGGGATCGGTGATCGGGGAACGGGAAGGCCGGGACGGTCGGGAAGATCGACTCAGGGCCGTCCCTATTTTGTTCAGTGTCGGCACAAAGTGAGAATAGGGGGGTGACACAGATTCGGACAAGGCTGGAGCGGGGCCGCGGAGCACTCGGCCCCGCGCTCGCGCTCGTGCACACCGGCCGTGCGGCGACCCGCGCACTGCTCACCGCGGAGCTGGGGGTGACCAGGGCCACGGCGGGAGCGGTCGCCGCCGAACTGGAAGCGCTGGGGCTGATCCGGGTGGACACCCGGCCCAACGGCCCGGCGGGCGCGCAGGGGCGGCCCTCGCACCGGCTGGACGTCGCGCCCGGGGGTCCGGTCGCGCTCGCCGCGCAGGTGCACGCCGACGGCTTCCGCGCCGCGCTCGTGGGCCTCGGCGGCGAGATCGTGGCGACGGCGCCCGGCTCCATGACCGTGCCGCCCGACGCCGCCCACGTGCTGGGCGCGGTTGTCGAGGCGGGCGCCGGGCTGCTGCGGGAGTCGGGACGGTTGTGCGTCGGGGCGGGCCTCGCGGTGCCGTCCGCGATCGCCGAGCCCGAGGGCCTCGCGCTCAACCCGCTGCACCTGTCCTGGCCGGCCGGTACGCAGGTGGCCGAGGTCTTCGCCGGGAAGATCGCCGAGGTGGGCATCCTGGGCCCGGACGGCGAGCCGGTCCCGTCCTTCGTCGGCAACGACGTCAACGTCGCGGCCCTCGCCGAGCACCGGCACGGCGCGGGGCGCGGCGCGCAGCACCTGCTGGTGGTCGCCTCCGGGCACCGCGGCGTGGGCGGCGCGCTGGTGCTGGACGGCCGTCTGCACACCGGGAGTTCGGGCCTCGCGCTGGAGGTCGGCCACCTCACCGTACGGCCCGACGGGCGGCCCTGCTACTGCGGCAGCCGCGGCTGCCTGGACGTCGAGGCCGACCCGCTGGCCTTCCTCGAGGCGGCCGGGCGGGCCCCGGGCCCCGAGGTGTCGCTGCTCGACCAGAGCGCGGCCCTGCTGCGTACGGAGTACGCCGACCCCGCCGTCAGGGCCGCGGCGCTGCTGATGATCGACCGGCTCGGACGCGGCCTCGCCGGACTCGTCAACGTCCTCAACCCGGACCGCATCCTGCTCGGCGGGCTGCACCGTCACCTGCTGGACGCCGACCCGGAGGCGCTGCGCGCGGTCGTCGCCGACCACAGCCTGTGGGGCCGCAGCGGCAGCGTGCCCGTGCTGGCCTGCGCGCTGGACCACAACAGCCTGGTGGGCGCCGCGGAGCTGGCCTGGCAGCCGGTGCTCGACGACCCGCTGGCCGTCCTCGGCGGCTGACCCGGGGCGAAGGGCGTACGGCGGCGCCGGGAGCGTACGTTCCGGTGGGCGTACGCCCCCCCCGCGCCGCCCGCTGCGCCTGCCCCCGGAGGCCCGCGGCCTGCGCCCGGCGCCGCCCGCGGGGGTGCCGGGCGGGCGCGGCGTACTCCGCGCGGAGCAGCCGCGGTGCCGCTGGCCGTACGACGACTTCGGCGGCCGGGGAAGCGAGGCTCGGTGGTGTCGGGAGAACCCGGCAGGACCGAGGAGTTGACAGACGATGGACACCCTGGCGTGGCACGACGGCGGGCCCGGCCCGTGGATCCTCTTCTTCCCCCTGATCTGGGTGTTCGCGGTGGCCGCCGTGATCACCGTGCTGCGCCGCACGGTGTGGCGCGGACGCGGCGCCCCGTGGCGGCAGTTCGGGCCGCCCGCGGCGGGCGGCGGCAGCGAGCACAGCCCGCTCGCGGTGCTCGGCCGGCGCTTCGCCTCCGGCGAGATCGACGAGGAGGAGTACTGGCGCCGCATGTCGGTGCTGGAGGAGCACTTCGCCCGCAGCCCGCGTGACCGGAGCAGCGGCAAGGACGGTGCCTGACGGCCCGCGTGCCGACCGATCGGGCCTGACGGTCGGCGTGCCGACCGATCGGCGCGGCCCCGCAGCCGGCAGCGAGACCGGCGGCGGGGCCGCCGCCGTGTGGTGGACGCGATGAGGTCCACGGCCTCGGCGACACCGCGGTGCGGGTCCTGGACGGCGTGACGGTGGGCCTCCCGGCCGGCCGCTTCACCGCGGTCACGCCCGCCCCGCGCGCCGGGCGGACCGCTCAGGTGGGGGCGCTGCGGGAGAGCGGCGGACACCCGGGCGTCTCGCGCCGTCGGGCGGTGGGCGGGCCGGCAGCGACGGGCCCGAGCCTGACGGTGACGGTGACGGTGACGGGGGCGCCGGGCCCTGGTGCCGGCCGCCGGCGGCACCGGCACGGGCGCGTTCGCGATCCCGCCGCTGCCGCTCGCCGTGGTGCTGCTGGTGGGCGTGCTCGCCGCTCGCCGCTCGCCGCTCGCCGCTCGCCGCCCGGAGCCCGGCGCACCGCTCAGCCCGGCTGGATGTCCTGCGGGCGGTCGCGGCCGGGTGACGGGCGTACGTCGGGCGCCGCCTCCCCATGCGCGGGGGAGGCGGCGCCCGGTGCGCGGTGCCGCCGGCGCCCACACCGGCGGCCCGCGCGGTCAGGCCGCCGCAGCGACGGCGGCCGGTTCGGGGACCGTGCCGGTGACCGGCGCGGTGACGGGCTCCAGGGCCGGCTCCGGCAGCGGCTCGGCCATGGCGCGCTCGAACGGTACGGTGTTGCGGCCCGGCAGCATCGTCGGCACCGCGACCGGCGTGCGCAGCACGAACCACACGACCTTGCCGGCGTCCTCCGGCAGCAGGTCGGTGCCCCACGTGTCGCTCAGCGCCTCGACCATCGTCAGGCCGCGCCCGGTGGTGGCCATCGGCTCCACGGGCCGCAGCTGCGGCAGCCGCGGGTCGCTGTCGGTGACGGCCACGGTCAGTCGGTCGTCGGCGAGGGTCAGCCGGACGCCGCACTTCTTGTCGGGCCGGGCGTGCCGGTGCACGTTGGCCAGCAGCTCGCTGGTGGCGCTCGCGGCGGGCTGGACCAGCGGATCGAGCCGCCAGTAGCGCAGCTGCGCGGCCACGATGCGGCGGATCTGCTGGATCCGGTACGGGTGCGCCTCCAGTTCGAGGACGCACTCGCGCGGTGTTCGGTGGGTCGGGTCGGTCCGGTCGGTCTGGTCCGCTTGCATGATCACGGCTGCGACTCCCTCCGCGGCTGGGACGGTCCCGCACATGCGGGCGCCGGCCGTACGCCGCTCCGATGGGAACGGTTGAGCGAACTGCTTAGAGTGACTGCTTCAGCACTCCGTGATGCGATATCAGCGTCACCCGATGTGGGGAATGTCGCAACTTGTCGCGCGTCGCACCGCTGACCTGCCGGTTCGGTGGGCGGACGGGCGCCGGCGGGGCATCAGGTGCCGCCGACCGGCCGTGGGGTCGTTCACTCCGGACCGAGGTCGTCCGGGCCGGTCCGCACCAGCTCGGCCAGCGTGTCGAGCGCCCGGCGCAGCACCGGCGGCGGGGGAGAGGCCAGCCCGATCCGCACCGCGGCCGGCGTGCTGTGCGAGCCCACCACGAAGGACGCCGCGGGCGTCACCGCGATGCCGCGCCGGGCGGCGGCGGCCACGTAGGTGTCGGCCCGCCACGGCGGCGGCAGCTCCAGCCAGCAGAAATACGAGCACGGGCCGGACCGGACGGCGAGCCCCGCCAGCGCCTCGGCGGCCAGCTCGGCGCGCAGCCGGGCGTCCTCCCGCTTGGCGGCGCTCAGGGCTGCGGCGGTGCCGTCGCCGATCCACCCGGTCGCCGCGGCCAGCGCGTACCCGGCGCTCGTCCAGCCGCCGGAGCGCAGTGCGGCCGACACCCGCGCGGTGAGCGCCGCCGGGGTCGCCGCGAAGCCCGCCGTCAGGCCCGGCGCGAGGCGCTTGGAGAGGCTGTCGACCAGCACGACCCGCTCCGGCGCGTACGCGGCCAGCGGCGGCGGCGCGTCCGCCCGCAGGAAGGCCCAGATGGCGTCCTCGACGGCGGGCAGCCCCGATTCCCGCAGCGCCGCCGCCAGTTCGGCCCGCCGCCCGGGCCCCATGGTGGTGCCCAGCGGATTGTGCAGCGTCGGCTGGACGTAGAGCCCGCCGAGCGGCGCGGCCCGGTGCGCGGCGAGCAGCGCGCCGGGCAGCAGCCCCTCGGCGTCGCACTCCAGCGGCACCAGGGTCACCCCGAGCCGCGCCGCGATCGCCTTGACCACCGGGTACGTCAGCGCCTCGACGCCCAGCCGCCCGCCGGGGCGCACCAGTGCGGCCACGCACGCGGCGACCGCCTGCCGCCCGTTGCCGGCGAAGAGCACGCCCGCCGGGTCCGGCGCCCAGCCCGGCCGGGCGAGCAGCTCCGCCGCCGCGGCCCGCGCCGCGGCCGTACCGCCCGCCCCGGAAGGGCCCAGCGCGGCCCCCAGCACGTCCGGCCTGGCCAGCCGGGCGAGCCCCGCGGCCAGCGCCTCCGGCTGGCCCGGCGTGACGGGGTAGTTGAGCTCCAGGTCGACGCGGGCGGTGCCCGGCTCGGCGAGCGCCGGGTCCGCGGCGGGCGCCGCGGCCCGTACGAAGGTGCCGCGTCCCACCTCGCCGACGACCAGGCCGCGCCGGGTCAGCTCGGCGTACACCCGGCTCGCCGTCGACTCGGCGACGCCGTACCGCCGCGCGAACGCCCGCTGCGTCGGCAGCCGGTCGCCCGGACGCAGCCGCCCCGCCGCGATCTGCGCCGCGACCGCGTCGGCCGCCTGCCGGAAATCCCGCGCCATACCCGCTCCCCCGCCTGTCCGTGCCGCCTGTCCGTGCCGCCCGCCCGTGCCGCCCGCCCGTGCCGCCCGTCGGGGCACCGGCTCATTGCTCCGACATCAAAGCCGGTCATTGCTCCGCTGATTGCCCTCTGCCTAGCATCGGGACAGTAACCACGACAAGGGGGGAACCGCAGGTGAACACGGCTTTCGTCAACGGCATCAGCATGACCTACTGCGACACGGGCGGCGACGGCAGCGCCCTGCTGCTGATCCACGGGCACCCCTTCGACCTCACCATGTGGGCGCCGCAGCAGGACGCCGCCCCCGGCCACCGGGTCATCACCCCCGACCTGCGCGGCTACGGCGGCAGCCAGGTCGTCGCCGGCAGCACCCCGCTCGGCACCTTCGCCCGCGACCTCGCGGCGCTGCTCGACCACCTCGGGGTCGCCGACGCGGTGGTGTGCGGGCTGTCGATGGGCGGTCAGATCGCCCTGGAGTTCCACCGGCTCTTCCCGCACCGCGTCGCCGGGCTGGTCCTCGCCGACACCTTCGCGCAGGCCGACACCGAGCAGGGCAGGCAGGAGCGGTACGCCCGCGCGGACCGGCTGGAGCGCGAGGGCACGGCCGGGTACGCCCGCGAGGTGCTCGGCTCGATGGTCTGCCCCGCGACCCTCGCGCGGCGGCCCGACGTGGCCGACCACGTGCTCCGCATGATGCTCGCCGCCCCGCCGCAGGGCGCGGCCGCCGCGCTGCGCGGCCGGGCCGAACGCCCCGACTACACCGCCACCCTGGCCGGGATCGCGGTGCCCGCCCTGGTCGTCGTCGGCCGCGAGGACGTCTTCACCCCCGTCTCCGACGCGGAGTACCTGCACCGGCACATCCCCGGCGCGACCCTCACCGTCGTCGAGGACGCGGGCCACATGCCCAACCTGGAGCGCCCCGACGCCTTCAACGGCGCCCTCGCCCGGCTGCTGGCCCGGGTGCCGCAGGCCCGGCGTGCCGCCCGGATGTGACGGAAGCCTGACGGACCGTCCGGGGCCCTGGCCAGACGGCCGCCGGCGTGCTCGAATCGACCCATGGACGACCGCACGCCGCCACCGGACACACCCCACGGCCCCGGACCCGAGGAGGGCCGCGGCAGCCCCGTGGGGCGGCGCACGGTGCTCGGCATGCTCGGACTCGGCGCGGCCGGGGTCGCGGTCGGCGGCGCGGTGCAGGACCGGCTGGACTCCGTCCTGGCGTCGGTCAGCGCCAAGGACCCCACCGGGGTGACCTCGCTGCTGCCCGGCGGCGGCGGTTTCCGCTTCTACTCGGTCTCCAACTCCGTGCCGCACCGTGGCGAGAGCGACTACCGCCTCACCCTCGGCGGGCTGGTGGACCGCCCCGCCGAATACCGGCTCGCCGACCTGCGCGCCCTGCCGCAGACCCGGCTGGTGCGCGACGTGCAGTGCGTCACCGGCTGGCGGGTGCCGCACACCGCCTTCTCCGGGGTGCGGCTGTCGACCCTGCTGGACGCCGCCGGCGTGCGTTCCGCCGGCACCGCCGTCCGCTTCACCTGCTTCGACGGCGTCTACACCGAGAGCCTGACGCTGGAGCAGGCCCGCCGCGCCGACGTGCTGGTGGCGCTGACCATGGACGACAAGCCCGTCAGCGCCGCCCACGGCGGCCCGGTCCGGCTCTACGTGGCGCCGATGTACTTCTACAAGTCCGCGAAGTGGCTGTCCGGCATCACCGTCACCAAGGACGTGCGGCCCGGCTACTGGGAGAACTACGGCTACGACGTCGACGGCTGGGTGGGCAAGTCCAACGGCCGCCGCGACGACCCCACCTCATGACCGCCGTGACCCCGCGCCCGAAGCCCGCCCGCGCCACCGGGCTGCGCCGCTTCACCCGCGCCGAGACCTGGGTGCACCGCTCGGTCACCTGGCTGATGGGCGTGTGCGTCGCCACCGGCGCGTGCCTGTACCTGCCGCAGCTCGCCGAGATCGTCGGCCGCCGCCGGCTCCTGGTCACCGTGCACGAGTACTCCGGGATCGCCGTGCCGCTGCCCGTGCTGCTCGGCCTGGCCTCGCGCGCCTTCCGCGCCGACACCGGCCGCCTCGGCCGCTTCTTCCCGCACGACTGGCGCTGGCTGCGCGTCGCGCTGCGCCACCGCAGGCGCGAGCCCAGCCTCGCGGGCAAGTTCAACGCGGGCCAGAAGCTCTACGCCGCCTTCGCGACCGGCGCGCTGCTGGTCATGGCCGGCACGGGGGTGATCATGTGGTTCCCGCGGCTGGCCCCGCTGGTCTGGCGCACCGGCTCCACCTTCGTGCACGACTGGCTCGCGCTGGTCTTCGCCGCCGTCATCGCCGGGCACGTGTGGTTCGCGCTGCAGGACCCCGAGGCCCGCCGCGGTCTGCGCACCGGATACGTACCGCGCTGGTGGGCGCGCGAGGAGCATCCGCTGTGGCGGCCTCCCGACGGGCAGGAGCCCGACGGGCCGGCGTCCGCGCCGCCGGCCGCCCCGCCCGCGGACGCCCCCTGACCGCGCGCGCCGGGCCGCCGCGGACGCCCCCTGACCGCGCGCACCCGGGCCCCCACGGACGCCAACTCCCCATGCTTTCGCGGCAGTTCTGTTACGCGTAGGACACCCCGCGGTCGCCCGGAGGCCACCGCCCTTTCCCGACCCGCGCCTAGCGTCACGGCATGACGATGTCCCAGGCGTCGGCTCACACGGCCCCGCCGGCCCAGGAGGCCCCTGACACCGAAGAGCCCGCGGCGGCGCCGGCGAGCCCGGCGGAGACCTACCGGGCGCCCCGCAGGCTGCGGCTGACCGGCGGCGGGTCGCGGCGGCTCGCCGTCCGCACCGCAGCCGTCCTGGTGGCGCTGGGCGTCCTGTGCGCGGTCGCGGTCGCCGGCGCGGTCTCCGTACGGCACGCCACCGCCCGCTTCGGCAGCACCGTGACCGACCGCGCCTCGGCGGCCGCGCAGCTGCGCTCCACGCTCGCCGACCTCGACGCGCAGCGCGCCGACACCCTGGCCCCCGGCCGCTCCGCGGACGACCCGGACGTGATCGTCGGCAACCAGCTGAACGCCCTGATCACCGCGCAGCGGGACCGCACGCTGGTGAGCGAGCTGCTCCGCAAGCTCGGCGGCGACCCCGGCCAGGGCGCGCGGGTGGCGCAGCTGCTCGACAGCCTCGGGCAGTACGACGACCTCAGCGGGCGCGCCCGCTACGTCGCCGAGCAGGACCCCGACCAGACCGTCGGCCACCCGCCGCGCTTCGCCGTCGCCATGAACGTCTCGGCCGGCAGCATCATGTACAGCCGGCTGCTGCCGCTCGCCGACGCCCTGTCGGCGGCCTACCAGCAGCAGGCCGACGTGCAGCGCAACGACGCGCGGCACGCCGCTGTGCGCTGGGGCCTGGCGGTCGGGGTGCTGGGCGCGCTCGCCGTCCTGCTGCTGCTGTGGTGGCAGTGGGAGCTGGCCCGCGACTACCGCAGGCGCTTCAACCCGGCGCTGCTCGTCGCGACCGCCGCGACCCTCGCCGTCACCCTGGCCGGGGCGCTGGCCATGAACGCCGCCGCCGACGCGGTGGACGCCGCGAGCAGCCAGGGGCTGCGGCCCTGGACCAACCTCGCCGAGGCCGGCGCCGTCGCCTCGCAGGCCGCGGCCACCGAGAGCCGCTGGTTCGTGCACGACAGCGCCTTCGGCGAGGCGGACGAGGCGCAGTTCGACACCCTCGCCAAGCGGCTCGACGGGCTCCTGACCCCGGACGGCTACGCCACCGCAGGGGAGCGCCCCGCCTACCAGGACATGCTCGGCCGCTACGCGAACTTCCGCTCCGACGACGACAGGCTGCGCTCGCTCAAGGACAAGGGCGACACCGAGGCGGCCGCGGTGGTGCTCACCGAGGTCGGCCGCGGCAACGTCGCCTTCGACTTCTGGGACTTCTCCACCACCCTGGAGCGCCTCGCCGACCGGCAGCTGGCCGACTTCACGCAGCACGCCGCCGACGCCCACGGCGCCCTCGACGGCTGGCCCGCGGTACCCGCGGGGGCGCTCGGCCTGGCGGCGGCGCTGACCCTGCTCGGGATCCGCCCCAGGTTCGCGGAATACCGCTGACCTGCGGCGGAGCCGCCCGCAGCCGGAGTATCACGCCGCGCACGGCATCCGGCGTGGTAAAAGTGGCAGGGGAAGTATCGATTCGCCGGTGGGGGGAAAGCGCGCCGAGTGCCGCCGCCCCGGCCATGCCTGGACGAGACGAGAGCGCAGAAGTGACCACCGAACCACCACCCGCGGCCGACGAGCCGTCGCTGCCCGACGACGTGTGGGAGCAGTTCGCCAACGACTCCGAGCGCGCGATACGCGCCACCGCGCCGAAGGAGCCCTCGGCGCGGGCCAGGATCGTCGCCCGCCGGCTGCGCGAGGAGGACGAGCGGGGCGTCGACGCCGTGCCGCGCCGCTTCGGGCGGCGCCGCAGCCGGCCGCACACCCCCTCGCAGCACGCCGCCGCGTGGCGGCCCGACAACCGGCCGCCCCGGCGCCCCCTGACGCCCGGCGTGCGGCGGCTGCGCGCCTTCGCGGGCATCGTCCTGGTCGTCGCGGTCGTGCTCTTCCTGCTGGCGCCCAGCAGCGCGTGGTCCTGGATCGGCGGCTGACGGGCGGATCCGGCCGCCCGCCGCTCAGCTCTCGGCGGGCTCCCCCGCCACGACGAGCGCACGGGCGGATCCGGCCGCAGGGCGGTCAGCTCTCGGCGGGCTCGCCCGCCACGATGAGGTCCGACAGGTGCTCGGCGATCTCGGCCCGCAGCACCTCGGGGATGCCCGCGTCCGTCACCAGCGTGTCCACGTCCTCCAGCGACGCGAACGAGCTGAGGCCCACCGTTCCCCACTTGGTGTGGTCGGCGATCACCACGACCCGGCGGGCCGAGCGGACGAAATGCCGGTTGGTCTCGGCCTCCGCCAGGTTCGGCGTCGACAGGCCCGCCTCCACCGAGATGCCGTGCACGCCCAGGAAGAGCAGGTCGAAGTGCAGGGCCTGGATCGCCCGGTCGGCCACCGGCCCGACGAGGGTCTCCGAAGGCGTCCGCACCCCGCCGGTGATCACCACGGTGGCCGACCCCTCGCCGGGGGCCGCGCCGGGGCGCCGCTGGTTGTTCTGGAAGACGTCGGCGACGCGCACGGAGTTGGTCACCACCGTCAGGTCCGGTACGTCCAGCAGATGGTGCGCGAGGGCGTACGCGGTCGTACCGCCGGCCAGGGCGATCGCGCTGCCGGGCGGCACCAGGGCGGCGGCGGCCGTCGCGATGGCCTCCTTGGCGCCCAGCTCCAGGCCGGACTTCGCCTCGAAGCCCGGCTCGTGGCTGCTGGCCTCGACGACCGGCACCGCTCCGCCGTGCACCTTCTCCACCACGCCCTGCCGGGCGAGCGCGTCCAGATCCCGGCGGACCGTCATGTCCGAGACGTTGAGCCTGCGCGTCAGCTCGTTGACCCGCACACCACCGCGGCGGCGCACCTCGTCCAGGATCAGTGCCCTGCGCTGCTCGGCGAGGAGGTTCTGGTTGTCGCCCACCCGTGACCTCGTCTTCTGCGTCTTGTGCGTTCTGGGTTCTTCCCGGTGTGACCGGCCGCCGCGGTGCGCCGCGGGCGCATCTGCCCCATCTTTCCACGTGCCCGCCGCCGCGCGCCCGGCGGCCGCCCTCTTGTACCCCGCCCGGGGCGCGGGCGGGGACCGTGCGGCTCAGGGCAGCTCGGGCAGATCCTCCGGGTAGAGCAGTTGGAGTTCGTCGTGGGTGGGCTCGTCGACGTGCGCCAGGCGCACCGCGTGCCGCTCCACCATCGCCTCGAACGCCTGCCGCGCCGCCCGCCCGTTACCGAACGCGGGGCCCTTGGGCAGGGCGGAGAAGTACTTCAGCAGCGCCTCGCCCGCGTCCTCGCCGAGCCGGTACTCCTGCTCCGCGGCCTGCGACTCCACGATCCGCAGCAGCTCCTCGGCCGAGTAGTCGCCGAAGGTGATCGTCCGCGAGAAGCGGGACGCCACACCGGGGTTGGAGGCGAGGAAGCGCTCCATCTCGGCGGTGTACCCGGCGACGATCACGACGACCGCGTCCCGGTGGTCCTCCATCAGCTTGACCAGGGTGTCGATCGCCTCCCGGCCGAAGTCCCGGCCGCCGTCCTCCGGCGCGAGCGCGTAGGCCTCGTCGATGAACAGCACGCCGCCGCGGGCCCGTTCGAAGGCCTCCTGGGTGCGGATCGCGGTCGAGCCGATGTGCTCGCCGACCAGGTCGACCCGGGCCACCTCCACCAGGTGGCCGCGCTCCAGCACGTCGAGCGACGCCAGGATCTCGCCGTAGAGCCGCGCCACAGTGGTCTTGCCGGTGCCGGGGGAGCCGGTGAAGACCAGATGGCGGCGCGGGGAGGGCGCCTTGAGGCCGGCCTCAAGGCGGCGGCGGCCCACCGCGATCATGTCGATGAGGGTGCGCACCTCGCGCTTGACGCCGTCCAGGCCGACCAGCGCGTCCAGTTCGGCCAGCACCTCGGCGCTCCCGCGCCCGGCGGCCGGGGCGGGCTCCGGCTGCGCCGCGGGCTGGGCGGGCTGCTGCTGCGGCACCCCGCCGAGCAGCCCGTACGACCGTCCCGCCGGCTGCCGCTCGGGCACCGGCGGCACCGTGACGGGGGCCGGCTCGGGCGTCGCGGCCCGGTCGCTCGTGCAGTCCTCCGTCACCGGGCCGGGCTCGGCGAACTCGTAGCCGCCGCGGGCGCAGCGCTCGGTGCGGCAGCGGGTCAGCGTGGAGCGGCAGCCGTCGATGATGTGGAAGCCGTAGCCCTTGCTGCCGGTCACCTTGCAGGCGGTGAAGGTGCCGCGGCCCTCGGCCGAGACGTAGATGCCGGACTCGGTCGTGTTGGTCACCGTGCAGCGCTCCAGCGCCGGGTCCGCGCCCTTGGTGACGATCACGCCGGTCGACGCGGAGTCGATGGTGACCTGGGCGAAGGTGCCGCCGCTGCCGTGGTCGCGGAACCAGGCGCCGGTCGCCGCGTCGCGGATCCGGCAGTCGTCCAGCTGGACGTTGGCGCCGTCGCTCACCGACACCGCGGTGTTGCGGATCTGCGTGAAGTCGCTGTCCACCACGTCCGCGCGCGAGCCGCGGTCCAGCACGAACAGCGCGTCCGGCACGTCGTGCACGCGGCAGGCGTCGATAACGGCCACCGCGCCGTCGCTGACCCACACCGCCGGGTAGTCGCCCGTGCTGTCGTGGATCTCGCACCCGTTGGCGTCGGCCCTCGTGCCCGGGTCCCACACCGACAGGCCGTTGCGGCCGAAGCGGCGGACCGTGCAGCGGGTCAGCGTGAGCACCGCGCGGGCCCGCAGGTCCACGGCGTTCTCCGGGATGTCGTGGACGTCGCAGTCGGACATCGCCAGCACCGCGTCGGAATCCAGCGAGATCCCGTCGCCTGTGGTGCCGTGCACCCGGCAGTCGGTGAGCTGGCCCGAGGCGCGCTGCGAGAGGTGCAGGCCCGTCCCGCGCACCTCGAACACCTCGCAGCCGACCGCCTCCAGCGAGCTGTGCTCGCCGGTGACCGACAGGCCGGAGCCCGAGACGTGGTGCACCCGGCAGCGCTCGAGCCGCGGGCTGCCGCCCGTGCGCACCGTCACGCCGGACTGGCCTGCCGCGACCACCTCGCAGTCCTCGAACAGCCCGCCCGCCGCGTCCAGCACGCTGATGCCGACGCCCGCCGGGTTGTCCACCGTGCAACGCCTGGCGGTCGGGCGGGCGTTGTCGCGCACCTCGACGCCCACCGCCGAACGCGCGTTGACCCGCAGCCCCGTCAGCTCCGGCGAGCACGCCTCCACCAGCAGCGCGGCGGCCGTGCTGTCCTGGCCCTCGACCACCAGGTCGTGCACCGAGGCCGAGGCCCGCACCGTCACCGCCACGCCCGACGAGGGGGCGATCCGCACCGTGCCGGGGCCGTCCGCGCAGCGCAGGGTGACCGCGTGGTCTATCACCAGGTTCTCGCGGTACGTGCCGGGACCCACCGTCAGCACGTCGCCGTCGGCGGCGGCGGCCAGCGCGTCGGCCACCGTGGCGTACTCGCCCGTGCGGCGGCGCCACCGTGAACTGCTCGGGTTGGTGACCTGCACCACGCCATGTGCCATCGGGTTGCCCTGCCCCCACCTCTTGCGTCGGCCGACCGGGGATCAACCGTAGCGTGCGCGAAGGGGCGCTGTTGACGACGTCCCGTCAGGCGGGCGGCGTCGCCCGGCGCATCCGCCCGCGCACCGGGGCGCCCCCGCGGCGGAGCCGTGCGCCGCCGGGTCAGCCGCCGGCTCCGGCCCGGCCCCAGTCCTGGCCGAACCGGGCCCAGGCGCGGTCCCAGGATTCCATCCTGCGCTGCGTCAGCCGCCACAGCAGCAGCTGCCGCGCCAGCAGCAGCGCGCCGGCGGCCACGCCCGCGGTCGTCACCCCGGCCAGCGCGGCGTGCGCGGTGGCCGTCGCGTGGTCCAGCGGCGGCGCGACCAGCCCGCCCTGGTGGTCCGTCCACAGCAGCAGCCGGGTGCCGTGCCACACCTCGAGATCCAGCGGCACCTTCCCGGAGCGCGACGTGCCGTCAGGCGCCGTCCAGCGCAGCACCTCCTCGCCGGCCGGATCCGCCTGCCGGCCCACCGCCCGCTCCGCGCCCGGCGCGGTGCGGGCGCCGCGCGCCGCGGACGCGGGCACCACGGTGGCGGGTACGAGACTGCGCTCGCTCCGCTGGACGCGCGCGACCCGGGTCAGGGCGCGGTCCGCCGACTGGCCGGCCCACCAGCCGACGAGCGGCACCGTGCAGATCAGCAGCACGGTGACCAGTCCGATCCAGGCCTCGACGAGGTCGGAACGCCGGCGCAGCGGATTGCGCCGCCAGCGCCACGCGAACCTGGTGGTCCTGCTCCGACGAGCCACGGCCGCCACCTCCTTCACCCGTCCCTACCGCCCACGCATACCCCCGGACGGCACGACCGACGCGCAAAGGCGCCGGCAACCCGCCGGAAGGGCGGGACGGCGCGTCCGCACGTCACTCCAGAACGGTCAACGGATCGCCGACGCGCAGGGTTCCGGTGCCCTCAGGGACCAGGTTCTGCCCGAAGAGCAGGCGGGAGCCGACGTTTCGGTGCCGCGCCAGCGTCCGAAGTGGCTCCTTTCCGCGGAAGGCGGTCGACTGGTCGGTGGTGGTGACCACGCAGCGCCCGCAGGGTTTGGCGACCCGGAAGACCACCTCGCCGATCCGCACCCGCCGCCAGCCGTCCTCCGCCCACGCGGCGGCGCCGTCGACCACCGCGTTGGGCCGGAAGCGGTTCATCGGCAGGGGGCCCTCCGCGGGGCGGTCCCCGGCGGCGATCAGCGCGTTGAGGGCGCCGAGCGAGGAGGACGAGGCGAGCAGCAGCGGGAAGCCGTCGGCGAGGCTGACGGTCTCGCCGGGGCGCGCGTAGGCCGGGTCGATCGGCCGCCGGACGGCGGGCTCGTCGAGGAACACCAGACGCACCGGCTCGCCGAGGTACGCGCCGAACCACGCGCCGGCCGACGCGTCGGCGGCGACCACGTCCACCTTGCCCGCGAAGATCCGCACGCCGCGCAGTTCCGCCCCCGCGGGAGGCACGGCGACATCGAGGTCCGGCTGTCCGGGCGCGGACAGCCGCAGCCCGCCGCCGGGCAGCGGCAGCGCGCCGACCAGCGCAAGCTGCGCGTGCTCGCGCTGCGTCACGGCCGTGTCGCCGGCGTCGACCAGCATCCAGCGGCGGTCCCCCGCGAGCCCCCAGGGCTCGACAACCGCCTCGTGCACGCCGACGGCGCGCAGCGACTTGACCGGATGGATGTTCAGGGCGCTCAGCGTCAGCGGACTCATGACGCCATGGTGCCAGCGCGTGCCCCCGCAGGTCAGCCCTGGTAGTAACCTCCGCCGCCGTTGCCGAGGTTGCGCCGCGGGTACTGCTCCTCGGGGTGGCCGCCGGGGACCTGCCGCGGAGGAACGGGACGCGGCGGCACCGGGCGCGCGGCCTCGTAGCCGCCGGGCGGAGCCTGCTGCGGCATGCCGCCGCCGTAGCCGCCCGGCTGGCCGTTCATGGGCTGGCCCATCGGCGCGCCCATCGGCGCGCCGCCGGGCGGGAAGCCGCCGTTGAAACCGTTGCCGCCGTTGAAGCCGTTGTTGGCGTAGCCGCCGCGGGGAGGCTGCGCCTGCTGCGGGACGTACGGCGCGGGCTGCTGCGGGTAGCCGCCGCCCGGGTAGCCGCCGGGCGCCGGAGGCTGCGGCGGCTGGTAGGAGGGCGACGAGGGGCCGGCCGGCAGGGCGGGCAGCGCCGGCCGGGTGGCGGGCAGGTTGGCGCCGTAGCCGGCGGGCATGCCTGAGTCGAAGCCGGAGTACGGCGTCGGTACGCGGATCGGGGCGATCTGCGGCGTGCCGCGCTCGGCGACGAGGCTGTCGTAGATCGGGGTGTCCGGGAAGGACGCAGACGAGGGGTAGCCGCCGTAGCCGCCACCGTACGAACCGCGGGGGGTGGTCATGAGCCATAAGTTAAGCCCACGATGTGGTCGTTGGGGAGACCGATTAGAGGGTTGTTTGACGGGTGTTTGACGGCTTCCTCGTGGCACGATGTCCCCAATACGAGCGAACCCCCGGAAACCGGTCACGGAACAGCGCTGTGATCAGGTAAAAGGCGTGTGCCGGAGGGGCCGCCGGGGAGGCGCGACGCGCCGGGGGAGGTCTGCAGTGCTGCTGCGCAGGGGGGAAAGCGTCCGTTTGCCGACCGCGGAAGTCCGGTTGGAGTTCCGCCGCGGCGCGGGTCAGGGCACGCCGCGGGCGGAGCTGTGCGCGCTCCTGCTCGCGGACGGCGCGGTGCGCGGCCCGGCGGACCTCGTCGTCGCCGAGGCGCCCGAGCACGTCTCGGGAGCCGTCACCCACACGCGGGAGGGCGGCGCGGACGGCTCGGCCGTCGACACCCTCCTGCTCGACCTGGCGTCACTCGAAAGTGCGGTCACCGCGGTGCTCGTGGTGGTACGCGCCGAGGGCGGGCCCGCCGCGCGGATCCCGGCCCCGCGGCTGAGCGCGCTCGGCGGCGGCGGGCCCGTGCGGTTCGAGCTGCCCGGCGTCACCGGCGGGCCCGCCACCGCGGTCGGCGAGTGCTACCGGGAGGGCGGGGGGTGGCGGCTGCGCGCCCTGGCCCGGACCGCGCCGCCGCTGCCCTCCGCCGCGCGGCGCCCCCCGGCCGGGGCCGGCCGCCGCGCGGCCGGCGGTACGCGGCTGGGCCCCGGGCTGCTGCGGATCGCCCACAGCGCGGACGGCGGCGCCGAGTTGGGGGCGCTCTTCGAGCTCGCCGACGGCCGCAAGGGGGTGGTGCAGGCGCTCGGCGGCGCCACCGGGGCGCTGTGGCTGCCGCCGTACGTCCAGCTCGACGCGGGCGGCGGCAGAGCGGAACTGACCGTCAACCTCGACCAGGCGGTGCGCTTCCGTCGGGTGCTGGTCTTCCTCGCGGTGCGCGGCGGGAGCTTCGCGGATTCCGGCGGCACGGTGGAGGTGCGGCCCGAGCACGGGCCGCCGGCGGACTTCGCGCTGCCTCCCTCAGGGGGTGGGTCGGCGGTGTGCGCGCTCGTGCTTCTCACGCGGGAGCGTGCGGGGGAGGGCGGGGGCGGGGGTGCGGTGCTGCGGCTGCGCCGCGAGGCCCGCTACCTCCCGGCCCGTCCGGGCCTCAGCCCTCAGCGTACGGTCGACTACGCCTACGGGTGGGCTCTGCGGTGGGTTCCCGCGGACGCGTGAGCGCGCCCTCGGCCCGCGGGGGGTGGCTCGTCCTGTCCTCGGCGGGACCTTGCGGCCGGTGGGGTTGCGCGCGCCTACGCGGCGCCGGCCGCACATCGGATGCAGCCCCGCGCCGCTGGGTGTTGCCCGGCGGGGCATCGCGCTTCTGCTTCGGTGGGTGGGGTCGGGTGCCACTCCGGGGGTACCTCCTCGGAATGCGCGCTCACCCTCTTCCCGAGTCGGTGCCGCGCTGGGTAGCGCATTCCTGCGGGGGCACCCCCGGATCGTCCCCCTCCCGGGGTCTCGTCGGCGGCCGGCCGCCGGTGGGGGTG